>NZ_AVCJ01000011.1 GCF_000743535.1 Arenimonas donghaensis DSM 18148 = HO3-R19 | reverse complement strand
CGCTGCCGCCGGCGCAGGCGGGTGGCGACGCGCTGGGCACCCTCGCCGGTGCCGCCCAGGGCCGCCTGGGTCGCGACGCCGGGTCGCCGTCCCGGGCCGCGGGCCCGACCGAAGATGGTTCGGGTAGTCCGGAGGAATCGGGCGAGCCGTCGGACGACGAGGCGGGTCGCGGCGACGTCTTCGCCGGCGGTGACGCCGATGCCAGCGCCGGTGCCAACGCCGACGCATCGGCGTCGCGCGACGGCGCCCGGGCGTCGGCCAACGCCGATGCCGACGTTTCGGCCCGCGCCCGCGCCGGCAAGGAATAAGCGACCCGCAGCCGGGGTCCCGGGCCCGCGTCGGGCCCGGGACCCGATTCGCGCGTCAGGCCGGGCGCGAAAGCTCGGCGGCGAGCTCGGGCGAAACGCCGGGAATCTTGCTCCAGTCGATCTGGTCGATCTGCTCGGCCGGCAGGAAACGTTCGGCGTACTCGAGGTACACGCGCTCGCGCAGGAAGACGTCGAACAGGTCCGGATCCACGTGGTGGTCCAGTTTCATGCGCCCCAGGATGGTCAGCGATTCGCTGAGCGTCTTGCCGGGCTTGTAGGGCCGGTCGCTGGCGGTCAGGGCCTCGAAGATGTCGGCGATGCCCATCACCCGCGCCTGCACGCTCATCTGCTCGCGGGTCAGGCCGCGCGGATAACCCTTGCCGTCCATGCGCTCGTGGTGGCCACCGGCGTACTCGGGCACGTTGACCAGGTGCTTGGGCCAGGGCAGCGCCTCGAGCAGGCGGATGGTCATGGTGATGTGGTGGTTGATGATCTCGCGCTCGGCGTTGTTGAGCGTGCCGCGGCGGATGCACAGGTTTTCCAGCTCGTCGGGTGACAGGAAGGGCTGCTCCCGGCCGTCGGGCCCGCGCCAGGCATGCGCGGCGATGCGCTCGATAGCGGCGATTTTTTCGTCGCTCATGAACTCGCCGCCGGTATTGGCCTGGCGGATCGCCTCGCGGTCGGCGTCAAGCTGGGCCAGCCGAGCCTCGTAGCCGGCCTGGTCCAGTTCGCCCCTGAGCATCGCGATCTCGGCATCGCGCCTGAGCACCTCGAAGCGGGTGTCGACCAGTTCGATGCGGTCGAACAGGGTTTGCAGCTTGGTGGCCTTGTCCACCACGTGCACCGGCGTGGTGATCTTGCCGCAGTCGTGCAGCAGGCCGGCGATCTTGAGCTCGTAGCGATCGGCCTCGGACATGTCGAAGCCGGCCAGCGGGCCGGTCTTCGTGCGCGCCACGGCGTCGGCCAGCAGCGTGGTCAGCGCCGGCACGCGTTCGCAGTGGCCGCCGGTGTAGGGCGATTTTTCGTCGATGGCGGTGTTGATCAGCTTGATCAGCGCCTCGAACAGGTCCTCGAGCTGGTCGATCAGCCGCCGGTTGTTCAGGGCGATCGCCGCCTGCGAGGCCAGCGACTCCACCAGCTGCTCAATCGCGGGCGCGAATACCTGGATGCTGCCGTCGGCGGCCTTGGCGTTGATCAGCTGCAGCACGCCGATGACGTGGCCGTCGTGGTCCTTCATCGGCACGGTCAGGAAGGACTGCGAGCGATACCCGGTCTTGGCGTCGAAGGCGCGGGTGCCGCTGAAGTCGTAACCCTCGGCCGCGTAGGCATCGGCGATGTTGATGGTCTGGCCCGACAGCGCGCAGTGCACCACCACCATCGAGTCGTTGCGGCTGCCGTCCTCCCGGTGCAGGGGGATCGGCGGGAAGTGGATGGGTTTGCCGTGGCGGCCGCCCATGAAGTAGCCGAGCGAGTCGTTGCGCAGGACTTCGAAGCGCAGCGCGCGGTCTTCGACCAGGTACAGCGTGCCGCCGTCGGCGTCGGCAAAGTCGCGGGCGGCCTCCAGGATGCGCTCAAGCAGCGTCGCCAGGTCGCGTTCGTGCGACAGGGCCACGCCGATGGCGTTGAGGGTTTCCAGGCGGCTGAGGATCTCGGTATCGGTGCTCACGGGGTCGGCGCGTCGGGCGGGCTTGCCCGGAACACTGCAACCAAAGCCGGCCCGGCGCAATTGCCGGCGGTCCCGGCGCCTTCGCCGCCCCCCCCCGAAACCCGCCGCAAACCCCGGATCCGGCAAGAAAAGCCGGGCGCCGGCGGCGAGCTGTCCTATGCTTGGGACATGCCCGCCGCCCTCGAAATCCCGACCACCCTCGCCCATGCCCGGGGTGGATATACGGCCACCGCACGGTTCGGGGAACACGCGGATCCCGCCCAGCTGATCCTCGACACCGGCAGCAGCACGCTGGTGGTGCGGCCCCATGCCTACCGGGCGCAGCGTGATCGCCAGCTGTCGGCGACGCCCTGGGTGCAGGAGATCCGCTACGGCGGCGGTGCCTGGGCCGGTCCGGTGCTGCGCTCGCGCCTGGCCTTCGGCCACGGCCACCACGCCCGCGCCATCGACGACGCGCTGTTCGCCTGCTGCGAAACCGACGACGTGCTGTTCCAGGGCGCCGATGGCCTGTGGGGCCTGGCGTACCGCAACCTGGACCCGGCCTGGGACGTCTCGCCGCTGCTGGCTCAACAGGGGCATGCCCCGGCGCTCAGCTGGCCCTGGCCCTACGAACGTGGCCATGCCCTGGACCTGGACCGCTTCCAGGACTTCCTGCACCACCAGCCCCGCACCCACCTGCAACCCGCCTTCACCGCGCTGGAGGAAGAAGGCGTGGTCCGCAACCTGTTCGCCCTGGCGATCGGCCGGGCGGTCGCGCACGTGGTCCATGACAAGCCTTCGGTCGCGATGCTCGAAGCAGACCCACTCAACCGCGGCGCGCTCGTCCTGGGCGGCGGCAGCGAACAGCAGCATCTGTATCGCGGCGCCTTCCAGGACATCCGCATCGTGCACGACCTTTATTACAACGCGAACCTGCGCACGGTGCGCGTCGGCGGCAACGACCCCTTCCCGGTGCCGCCGCTGGACGCGTCACGGGTGGCCGCGATGGGCAGCAACGCCCTGCTCGACACGGGTTGCTCCTTCCTCGTGCTCGACGCCGGCACCTACGCCGCCGTCATCGAGACGCTCGCAGCCCGGGATGCGCGTCTGCCCGCACTCGTCGAACAATCGCGGCAAGCCCTGGGCGAAGGCAACGGTCTTGCCTGGCACGCCGTGGATGCGGTGGATTGGCCCGACCTGCATTTTGGCTTCGAGGCACCCGACGGGGGCACCACCGAGGTTCGCGTGCCGGCATCGCACTACTGGCCCCGCAACGCACTCGGCCCCGGGCGCACGCTCTGCCTGCTTTCTTCGGCGCTGCCACATTTTGGCGGCCAATCCATCCTCGGCCTGCCGCTGTTCGCCGGCCGTTATGCCGTTTTCGACCGCGGCCTGGCCGGCGCATCGGGCACGGTCCGCCTGGCGTCCCTGCGTGCCTGAGTTGCCGACCCTGGCTGGCGACCCGCTGCTGCTGCGGCCGATCGGCGACCAGGACCAGCCGCTTTACGTGGCCCTGTACGGCGATGGCGAGACCATGGGCCGCGCCATGCCCGCGCTGGACACCACCGAAGCGATGCGCGCGTTCGCGCGCGAGCGACAGGCGCCGCGCAGCGGGATGCGGCGCATGACCTGGATCCTGGCGGACAAGCATGCGGGTGCTGGCTTCGGGTTATTGGGCCTGGTCCTGGACGAAGCCCGCGGTGCCGAGGTCGGCGTGCTGCTGCCGCCGGCGCACCAGGGCCAGGGCCATGCAACGCAGGCGATTGCCCTGGTGGCGCGCTACGCATTCGAGACCCTGGACCTGCATCGCCTCTATACCCGCCACGCCGAGGGGCATGCAGCGGCGAGCGGCCTGATGCGGCGACTGGGTTTCAAGCCCGCGCCCGCAGGCGCGCCGCCGCACCCGATCCGATGGACGCTCACCCGCGAAACCTGGCAGGCCGCAAGGCGCGACAAGGCAGGTCCGTTCAGCTAACCTCCGGTGGGTATTCCACGGAACATCGGGGGACCATGGAAAAGCAGGGAAGTCTGGCGTGCGTAGGCCTGGGCATGACCTTGGGCGCGCATCTCGGACCACGTTCGCGAAACCACATCGAACAGGCGGACGTCGTCTTCGTGGGCGTCTCCGACCCCTTGGTCGAACTGTGGGTGCAGGAAATGCATCCCGACGTGCGCAGCCTCCAGCCCTACTACCAGGAGGGCAAGCCACGGACCGACACCTACCGGGAAATGGTCGAGGCGATGCTGGCTGAAGTGCGCGCGGGCCGGCGGGTCTGCGGCGCCTTCTACGGCCACCCGGGCGTGTTCGCCCAGGCGCCGCACCGTGCAATCGCACAGGCGCGCCAGGAAGGTTTCCCGGCCCTGATGGAGCCCGGCGTGTCCGCCGAGGACTGCCTCTACGCAGACCTGGGCATCGACCCGGGCGTCACCGGCTGCCTGCACCTGGAGGCAAGCCAGATGATGTTCTACCGCCGCAAGATCGACCCCAGCGCCTGCCTGGTCATCTGGCAGGCCGGACTGGCCGGCGACCGGAGCCTGGCCAGGTTCTCCACCCCCAGGGCCTACCGGCAATTGCTGGTTGACCTGCTGGCGGAGGACTATCCGTTGGACCACCCATGCATGTTGTACGAAGCCGCTACCCTGCCGATCCACGAACCGCGCATCGAAACGCTGATGCTGCGCGACGTGCCCGACGCCCGGGTGGAGGCACAAACCACCCTCGTGCTGCCGCCGGCCAGGCCGCTGCAGCCCAATGAAGCGATGCTGGCCCGGCTGCGTGCGCTGGACGAGGCCGCAAAGCGTGACGATGCAACCCCGGTAATCCCATAGAACGGAGAGAAAACCATGTCCAATGTCATTGAGTTCCTTGAGCGTCTTGGAAGCACCCCGCAGCCTGCCGCCGGCGACAGCATCGGCTATGAAACCGAAGTCGCCTCGCTGGCGGTGGACGACGAAGTGCGCCAGGCCCTCATGAGCCGCGACTCGGGCGCGCTGGGCGACCTGCTCGGCGGCCGTCCCAAGATGCTCTGCATGCTGTTCCCGGCGGAAGGCGATGACAACCAGAAGGATTCCGAGGACGAGGACAGCAATTCGCCCGACGACGACGAAAAGAAGGAATCGGCCACCCGCAACGGCCTGCACTGATCCCCGGTGACCTGATGCAGGCAAAGGCGATTCCATTTGCCCTGGCGGTGGCGCTATTCCTGGCGCCGCCGCCTTTGGCTGCATCTCCGGCATTTGAAGCGATGCTGGAGCGGGCGGAGTTGGTGCGAAGTGCCGACCCGGAACAATTCAACGAGCTCGTCGGGCAGCTCAACGCCAGCATCAAGGCTGCGAGTGATCGCCAGCGGCAGAAGCTCGAATACCTCAAGGCCTACCAGCTTTCCTTCAGCGGCAGGTTTGATCTCGGCATCGAAGCCGCCAAGACGCTGTTCGAGAACAGCACGGACATTGAAACCAAGGTCCAGGCGGGCTCGCTGATCGTCAATTCCTATGCCGCGACCCGGGATTTTTCCGAGGGGCTGCGGTACCTGAACCAGATGATCGGGCTGGTCGACGAGGTCGGCGATCCGGAGATTCGCCACCACGCCTGGGCCGCGGCGGGCTCGATAAGCAACCACGTCGGCCAGTATGAACAGGGAATCCGCTATGCCGACCTGATGCTGGCCGATTCGCCCAGCGCCAGGACGAGTTGTTTCGCCGGCGCCTTGCGCATGGAGGCCTTCTACAACATGGGCCAGCTTTCGGGCCGGGAAACCGAGGTCCGCACGATCATCGACGAGTGCGTGGGCGCGGGTGAGCCGTTGTTCGCGAATTACGTGCGCGCCTACCATGCGCGCCTGATGGCCGACCGTGGCGATCGCAACGGTGCCATCGTGCTCCTGAGCCAGCACCTGGACGAAGTGGAAGCGACCAAGTATCCCCGGGTCATCGGCGAGGTCTATGCCACGCTGGCGGAGGCTTACCTGGCGGCGGGTGACTACGAGGCCGCGGACCGCTTCGCCCGGGGCGTCATGCGGCATGCAACGGCGATGGCGAGCTCGGCGCCGTTGGTCACCGCCCATCGCGTCCTGTACGAGAGCGCCCTGCAGCGTGGCAACAACGCGGCCGCGCTCGCACACCACATCAATTATTTCGACGCCAATAGCGCTTATCTCAATGAGGTCAAGGCCAGGGCCCTGGTGTACGAGCAGGTGCTGGGCGAGACGCGCGAGAAGAACCAGACCATCGAGCTGTTGAATCGCGAGAACCAGGTCCTGCAGCTGCGCGAAGAGGCTTCGGCGCTGGCCACCCGCAACACGCAGCTCGCCATCGCACTGCTGGCGGTGCTGCTCGGCACCATTGCCTTCTGGGCTTGGCGCACCAAACGCTCGCAGGTGAAGTTCCAGCGCCTGGCCGAAACCGATGCGCTCACCGGCGTCTCCAACCGCATGGACTTCAGTCGTCGCGCCGAGCAGGCGCTGGCGTATTGCAGCAAGGACGGCGAGGAAGTCGGTCTGGTCATGTTCGACCTCGACGAATTCAAGTCCATCAACGATCGTTTTGGCCACGCGACCGGTGACTGGGTGCTGCAAGAGGTGGCCAAGGTCTGTTCGGACATCTGCCGCAAGAACGACCGCTTCGGCCGCCTGGGCGGCGAAGAGTTCGCCTTCCTGCTGGTGGGCTGCGACCTGCCCTCCTCCGTGGCGCTGGCGCAGGCCTGCCGCAAGCGCATCGCCGCGATCGATACGACGTCGACCGGCCACGCCTTCGCCGTGACCGCCAGCTTCGGCGTTTCAGGTACGCGCGCAAGCGGCTATGACTTCCTGACCCTGCTCAGCCGGGCCGACGACGCGCTCTACCAGGCCAAGCACGCCGGCCGCGACCGCGTGCGCACCCATGGCCTCGAGGCCGACACGACCACCGTCGCCGCGAACTGATTTTTTTTCTTCCGCCCTTACCTAGGCGCGCGTCACGGTTTGAATGCGAACTGTGACGATGAGCGCAGGCAAAGCGTGTCCGAGCGCCGGGTTTGCGCGGGAAGTGTGCGCGAAATCCCACAGTGGGCAAGTGTGACCCGTTACGCATCAAACACTTAGGCCGCTTCCTAGACTGCTCTCCAAGGACAGCGAAGACCCTCCCCGGCTTCGCTCCTCCCCAAGGAGCACTACGATGAACGCCAAGCGCCTCGCCAATTCCGCACGTCTGATCCGCCTCTCGGCTTGCGCCGTGCTGGCGATGGCCATGGCCCAGCCCGCCTTCGCCCAGGGCGAACTCGCCGTCAGCAGCGACGGCGCCCGGGTGTCGGCGTCGGCCACGGTGAGCTTCAAGATCGTCATCCGCGAGAACGTGCGCTTCGACAGCAAGTCGCTGGGCATGGAGCAGCAGGCGCGCAAGGCGCACATGCCGCAGGTGCAGCGCCTGGTCGCGATGCACGACGACATGCAGCAGGTCACCCTGGCCACGCCCTGACCCCCCCACTGCCGGCCGCGGGCCGGCCGGGCGATAATCGGGCGGTCCCTCCCCGGATCGCCCCATGCCCGCCACGCTCCCCGAGACACCCCGCCTGCGCCTTCGCGAACTGCGCGAGGATGACGCCGCCTTCGCACTCGCCCAGCTCAACGATCCGGACTTCCACGCCTACATCGGCGACCGCGGCGTGCGCGACCTGGACCAGGCCCGGGACTACCTGGCTACCGGCCCGATCGCCAGCTACGCGCGCCATGGTTTCGGCCTGTGGGGCGTCGAACTCAAGGCCAGCGGCGAACTGGCCGGCATGTGCGGCCTGATCCAGCGCGACACCCTGCCGGCACCAGACCTGGGCTATGCCTTCCTGCCGGCATTCCGGGGCCAGGGCCTGGCCCGGGAAGCCGCCAGCCTGTGCCTAGCCTTTGGCTTTGGAACCCTGGCCATGCCACGCATCCTGGCCATCGTCACCGAAGCGAACGCCGCCTCCCGGCGCCTGCTCGAATCCTTGGGCATGCAACCGGACGAACCCCGCAGCCTGGGCGGCGAGATGCTGCTGGTTTATGCCATCGACAAACCCGCCGCCAGTCAGACCGGCGTCGGATTCCGGTAGCTGAAGCTGGCCTGGTGCCAGAACGGATAGGGCCGGGGCCGTTCGCTGGCGGCGTCCAGGCGGGCGACCTGCGCGGGCGTCAGGTTCCAGCCAACGGCGCCCAGGTTCTGCCGCAGCTGTTCCTCGTTCCGCGCCCCCACGATCACGCTGCTGACGGTCGGGCGCTGCAGCACCCAGTTCAGCGCCACCTGCGGCACCGTCTTGCCGGTTTCCGCGGCGACTTCGTCCAGCGCGTCGACGACCTGGTAGAGGTAGTCCTGTTCGACCTGCGGGCCACCGTCGGCGGCGGCCTTGGACTGCAGGCGGCTGTTTTCCGGCAACGGCTGGCCGCGACGGATCTTGCCGGTCAGGCGGCCCCAGCCCAGCGGGCTCCAGACGATGGCGCCCAGGCCCTGGTCGGCGGCCAGCGGCATCAGCTCCCACTCGTAGTCCCGTCCCACCAGCGAGTAGTAGGTTTGCTGCGCCACGTAGCGCGGCCAGCCGTGGCGGTCGGCGGCGGCCAGGGACTTCATCAGGTGCCAGCCGCTGAAATTGGAGACACCGACGTAGCGGACCTTGCCCGCCTGAACCAGCGCGTCGAGCGTGGACAGCACCTCCTCGACCGGCGTGCGGGTGTCCTGACCATGGAGCTGGAAGATGTCGATGTAGTCGGTGCCCAGGCGCTTGAGCGACGCGTCCACCGAGCGCAGCAGGTGGTGGCGCGAGGAGCCCACCTGGTTCTCGCCCGGGCCGAAACGGAACGTCGCCTTGGTGGAAAGGATGATGTCCTCGCGCGGGCGGTGCTTGATGGCCTCGCCCAGGATTGATTCGGCCGCCCCCTTGGAATAGATGTCGGCGCTGTCGAACATCGCCGCGCCAGCCTCCAGGCAGATGTCCACCAGCCGCCTTGCCTGCGCCACGTCGGTGGCGCCCCAGGCCTTGAAGAATTCACCTTCGCCGCCGAAGGTGCCGGTGCCGAAGGAAAGCACGGGGACACGGAAGCCGGAGCGGCCGAGGTAGCGGTATTCCATGGGGATCTCCTGAAATAAAAACGGGGCGGGTGCTTGCGCACCCACCCCGCTGATTCTGCTTTCGCGCGCGTTACCGCGTCGCGAATCCGGGCCTCAGGCCGCGGAATCCTTCAGCTTCTTGAGCGGACGGATCTTCACCTTGACGGTGGCCGGCTTGGCGGCGAACCACTGCTCTTCCTTGGTGAACGGGTTGATGCCCTTGCGCTTGGGCTTGGCCGGCACGTTGACCGAGGTGATCTTGAACAGGCCCGGCATGGTGAAGCTGCCAGCGCCCTTCTTCGAAACCGAGCCGTGCACGGCGTTCTCGAGCGCGGCCAGAACGGCGCGCACGTCCTTCGAGGCCAGGCCGGTGTTGTCGGCGATGTGCGACACCAGACCGGACTTGGTCAGCGCTTCCTTGATCGGCTTCGGCGCGGCCGGCTTGGTAGCAGCCTTCGGGGCAGCCTTCTTCTTCGCAGCTTTCTTGGTAGCCATTTTTTTGTTCCCGTGATTCTGGATGGGTAATTGGGGTGCCTGGGCTTTCCCCGGCCTGACGAATGTAGGGCAGTTTCCTGTCCCCGCCAAGCCCAAAACCGGCAAAAACACGGGTTTTTTTCGCAACCGGGCCTGTCCCGACCCTCAAAGGCCCGCCGCGGCCCCGGCCAGCACACCGGGAACCGCGGCAGGGCCGACGGTCTTTAGGCCGCCTTGGCGCGCTTGAGGTCACGCATCTGGTCGTGCATCTGCTTCACTTCCGGCAGGTAACGCGCGGCCAGCTCGCGCACCTTCGGGGGCTGGTTGCCCTCGAGGGCGTCGCGGAAGGCTTCGAGTACGCGATCTTCCTGCTCTTCGATCGAGGCGATCCAGGCCGCATCGGCGTCCTTGACCATCTTCGACTTCAGCTGGGCATAACCCTCGCGAATGCCACCCAGCCAGGTGCCGTCGTTGTCCGGCTCGGCGCCCTGCTTGGCCACTTCGGCCTTGAGGTCGGCGGCGATGGCCTTCTTGACCCGCGCCAGGTTCAGGAACAGGTCGCGGTAGGCCGGCTGGCCGGTCTCCCTGGCGGCGTGCTCGTGGAACTCGATGCCGTCGTTGAGGGCTTCGACCAGGTGGTTGAGGGTAGCGGTAGTCTTGTTCATTGTGTCCTCCTTGGACGTGTCTTCCCTAGGGTGGAACCGAATACCGAGGGGGGGACTCAGTACTCGTCGTCGATGGCGTCTTCGAAGTCGTCAGCCATCTCTTCGGCCGAATCCAGTGCCTGCTCGGCGGATTCCTGGCGCTGCTTGGCGGCTTCCTTGGCGGCGTCGTACGTGGCCTCGGCCTCGTCCATGCACGCGTCCTTGGCGTCGCCGGTCATCGCGTCGCACTGTTCCTTGGCCACCTCGTAGGCGCCTTCGGCAGCGGTGAGCTCCAGGTCCTCGCGCTCGTCGATGGCGTCGTCCATGGAGTCGGCCTCGACGTAATCGGCGCGCGCGTCCTGGAGGTCTTCGGCCGCCTCGACGCGGGCCTCGGCAACGTCCTCGGCGGTTTCCTGCGGGGTTTCCTGGCAGGCCGCGAGGGCCATCACGATCGCCAGCGGCAGGGCAGTGCGGGTGAACTTGTTCATGCGATAGCTCCATGGTGGGGAATATTGCGAAGCCGCCGCGGCCGTTGGACTGGCAGCGACGACACCGTCATGGACTAGGGAGCAAGGGCCGTGCCAACGGGGCAGGCAACGCAGGAACAAGGACTTACGCAAGCTTCGGTGGCTGCGGCCTTGCGATATGCACGGGCGCACCTGCAGCTTGCAGGCCCGCCCTGCCGGTCGCTTACGCGACGCCCGGCAGTTCCAGGGTGAAACAGGCGCCGCCGGTCGGCGCCGGGTCGTACCAGAGGTCGCCCCCCATCGCGCGCGCCTTCTGCTTGGCCAGCGAAAGCCCGAGCCCGGTCGAACTCTCGCCGCCGGTCGGCTGGCTCGAGAGCTTGGCGAAACGCCGGAAAAGATCGCCCTGCTCCTTTTCCGGAATGCCCGGGCCCTGGTCGATCACCAGCAGCCGCACCCGGTCCTTGTGCGCGATCGCCTTGACCGTGACGACGCTGCCCGCGGGCGCGTACTTGATGGCGTTCGAGACCAGGTTCTGCAGCACGTGGCACAGGGCCAGGCGCTGGCCACGCACGAGCAGGCCGCCTTCGAGCTGCAGGTCCAGGCGCATGTCCTTGGCCTGGGCGCGTTCGGCGTAGGCGTCCACGGCGTCCCGCACCACCTGGGCGGCGGGCAGCGGCTCGACCGCCTCGCCCCGGGCTTCGCCGGCAGCCTGGTCCAGCACCGCCTGCAGGAACAGCAGGCCGGTGTCGGCCGCGCCGCGGATGGATTCGACCAGCTTGGCGACGGATTCGTCCTGGCCGCGGCTGGCCAGCATGTCGGCCGAGAAGATCACGTTGGTGAAGTGGTTGCGCAGGTCGTGGGCGATCAGTTCCAGGCTTTCCTGGCGCTCCTGGGCCAGCTGCTGCATGTGGTCGCGCGCCATCTTCAGCGCGGTGTGCGCGCGCACGCGCGAGAGCAGTTCCTCGGGAACGAAGGGCTTGGTGACGTAGTCCACGGCGCCGGCGGAGAACGCCCGCACCAGCGAGTCGCGCTCGTGGTCGGCGGTGAGGAAGATGACCGGGATCTCCCGGGTCGCCTCGTCGCCCTGCAGGGCCTCGAGCACCTCGAAGCCGTCCATCCCCGGCATGCGCATGTCCAGCAGCACCAGGTCGGGCAGGTCGGCGGCGATGCTGGCCAGGGCTTCCTTGCCGCTCAGGCAGGGCGCCACGTCGAATCCGTCGCGGGCCAGCAGGCCACCGACGGCGCTGACGTTCGCTTCCTGGTCGTCGACCACCATCACCAGGGCAGTGTTCTGGTCATTCATTGCCGGCCTCCTCCGGGTTCGGGCAGTTCGCCAGCAGCAGGCGCATGCTGGAAACGTCGAAGGCGTCCACGGCCTCCTTCAGGTCGGCGGCGTACTCCTTCAGCGCCGGCCAGTCGAGACGGCTCGCCAGTCCCGCGAGATGCCCGGCGGCGGCCGCCACCTCGCGCACGCGCAGGTGGCCGCGCATCGCGGGAAGAGAGGCGCGCAGGGCATTGAGTTCGGCCAGCGCTTCGCCGTCGTGCTGGCGCGGGCCGGGATCGCGCGCGGCCTGGACATCGGGCTTGCCCACGGGCGAGTCCTTCTCCTTCTGTTCCCGCCGGGGCGGGAAATGCAGCGCCAGCGCCTCGAACAGGTCGGCCTTGGAGTAGGGCTTTCGCACGTAGCCGTCGAAGCGGGCGCGCACCCAGTGCTCGTCCTCGTTCATGCTCGAAGCCGTCAGCGCCACCACGGGGATGTCGCGCCACTTGGGATTGGCGCGGATGCGCTGCAGGGCCTGTTCGCCGGAAAGCCGCGGCATGCGCAGGTCCATCAGCACCACGTCGGCACCCTTGACCTTGAGCTGTTCCAGCGCCGCCAGGCCGTCGCCGGCCTGCACCACCCGGTGGTGCGAACGGTCCAGGTAGGCGGCGGCCAGGTCGCGGTTCCAGGCCACGTCGTCGACCACCAGCACCTTCAGCGGCGGCAGCAGGTCGAAGTCGACGCGGTGCTTGCGTTCGGGCTGCTGGCTGACCGATTCCGCGCTGAGTACGCGATCGGGCACCGTGATGCGGAACAGCGAGCCTTCGCCGACGGTGCTTTCGGCGGTGAGCTCGCCGCCCATCAGTTCGGCCAGGCGACGCACGATGCTCAGGCCCAGGCCGGTGCCTTCGCGGCTCTTGCCGTCCATGCTGTCGCCCTGCTCGAACGGCTCGAAGATCAGGCCCAGCTGGTGCGCCGGAATGCCGGTGCCGCTGTCGACCACCTCGATCGCCAGGTCGCAGCGGCCGTCCACCTTGCCCGGGTGGCAGGCCACGCGCACGACGACGCCGCCGGTCTCGGTGTATTTCACCGCGTTCGACACCAGGTTGATGAGCACCTGGCGCAGGCGCACCGGATCCACCGTCACCGGCAGTTCGGCGCGGCCGTCGAAATCGGCGCGCAGGCTGATGCCCTTGTCGGCGCAGGTCTGCTGGAACATCGTCAGGGTCTGGTCGACGATCTCGCGCAGGTCGGTGGCTTCCTCGCGCAGCTCGAGCTTGCCCGCCTCCATCTTCGACAGGTCCAGCACGTCGTTGATCAGCGACAGCAGCGCCTGCCCGGACTTGCGGATCGAGTCGACGTAATTGGCCTGGCGCGGGTCGAGCGGGGTTTCGCCCAGCAGGTTGGTGAAGCCGAAGATGGCGTTCATCGGCGTGCGGATCTCGTGGCTCATGCTGGCCAGGAACACCGACTTGTCCTGGCTGGACTGCCGCGCCTGTTCGGCGCGCAATTCCATGCGGTAGGCCTCCTGGGCCTGCCGCTCCATGCGCCGGGCCGACAGGTAACCGACCAGGCCCGCCACCAGCGCCAGCGCATTGGCCACCAGCACCGTCGCCCAGTTCTGGTTGATCATGTCGTTGCGCTGCTTGCTGCGCTTGGCCAGCGTCGCGGCCTCCAGCTCGCCCATCACGTCGACCTGGGCACGCAGCGCCGCCAGGTTGGCCGGACCCACGCCGGCATTGATGCGCTGCTGCATGCGCTGCTGCGCCCCCGGGCGACCCTCGCGGACCCAGCCGACCATTTCCTGCGACTGCGCGACATAATCGAGCCGCTTCTGGTGCAAGGTCTCCAGGGCCTGGAAGTTCTTTCGCTGCTCGGGGTCGTCGGCGATGAGTTCGTTCAACTTGTTGAGTGCATCGTTGAGCTCGACCACGGCCTCGCGGTAATTCGTGAGGAAGACATCGTCCCGGGTCATCACGTAGCGCAGGTGGTAGGCGTCCGTGTCGCCCATCAGGCCCCAGTAGCGTTCGATCTGGCTGAGCAGCTCCTGGGTCCGGCTGGCGCCTTCGACGCTGTTCTGCAGCTCGTTGGTGACCCTGAGCGAGAGGAAGGACGAGCCCGCCAGCACGAGCACGGCGAACAGCATCAGCCCCGTGTAGATGCGGTGTCGGAATCGGTTGCGGCGGTGCGGCATGGATGTCCCCTGGTGCCGGGCAGCCCCGGCGGTGTGGCCGGATGGCGGCTCAGGTATTGATCAGCCAGATGGTGCCGTTGAGCACCAACGCGAAACTCACCCACAGGATCATCGGCATCTGCAGGTAGCCGGCCATGGGGCGCACGCGGCCGAAGCGCAGGGTCATCCACACCAGTACGCCCCACAGCAATGAAATGTCGACGAAGGCCAGCGCCGGCGACTCCAGGCCGAAGAACAGCGGGGTCCAGGCCAGGTTGAGCACCGCCATGAGCGCGAAGGCAAGCCAGGCCCCGGGCCGCTCCGCGTCGGCGGCGGCTCCCGGCTCGCGACGCACCAGCCAGGCACCGACGCCGAGCAGGATGTAGAGCGTCGTCCACACCGGTCCGAACAGCCAGGAAGGCGGGTTCCAGGAGGGTTTCGCCAGGCCCTGGTACCAATCACCCGGCGGGAACAGCACGCCGACGGAGGCACCGGCCGCCACCACGATGACCACCCAGGCGACCAGCGCGGCGGCATCGCGGCCACTGACCGGCCACAACGGCGGGCCAGGGTTGACCGGACTTGTACTTGGACGCGGTGGCGGTTGGTAACGCACTAGCCGGTTACTCCGTGGTCATGGCTCAAAGCCCGTAGGCCTTGCGCTTGCGATAAAGGGTCGAGCCGTCGATGCCCAGGGTGCGGGCGGCGGCTTCCAGGGTTTCGGAGGCGGCGACAACGGCTTCGATGTGGGCGCGCTCCAGGGTTTCTATCGACACGGGCGCGCCGACGGCGATGCCGCTGCCGGTCGTCCCGGCCGTCGCGGGTTCGCCGCCCAGGGCCAGGTGTTCGGGGCCGATGTCTTCGCCGGTGCACAGGATCACCGCGCGCTCGATCACGTTCTGCAGCTCGCGCACGTTGCCCGGCCACGGGTAGGCCTGCATGCGCGCCAGCGCCTTGCCCGACAGGCGCCGGGCCGGCAGGTGGTAGCTGTCGGCATAGCGGCGCACGAAACCGTTGGCGAGGTCGGCCAGGTCTTCGCGGCGGTCGCGCAGCGGCGGCAGCACCAGGCTGATGACGTTCAGGCGATATAGCAGGTCGAGCCGGAAGCTGTTGTCGCGCACCATCGCCTCGAGGTCGCGGTTGGTGGCCGAGACGATGCGCACGTCGGCGCGCCGGGTATCGGGCTCGCCGATGCGCTCGAACTCCTTGTCCTGGACGAAACGCAGCAGCTTGGGCTGCAGCGCCAGCGGGAAGTCGCCGACTTCGTCCAGGAACAGGGTGCCGCCATCGGCGTGGCTGACCCGGCCCTGGGTGCTTTGGGTGGCGCCGGTGAACGAGCCCTTGGCATGGCCGAAGAGTTCGCTCTCGAGCAATTCGGCCGACAGCGACGGGCAATTGACGGTGGCGATGGGTCGCGCCGCGCGCTGGCTCCAGCCGTGGATGGCATTGGCCATCACGCCCTTGCCGGTACCGGACTCGCCCAGCAGCAAGACGTTGGCGTCGGTGCGCGCCACCTGCCGCGCGACGGCCAGCACTTCCGCCATGGCCGGGCTCTTCGATTCCAGGGCGGCCTCCTGCGGCGGCTGCTGGCGTTCGAGCGTGTCCAGGCGGCTGAGCAGGTCCAGGGTATCGAGCTGGCGGGCGACGGCGATGCGAAGCTGCGCCGGCGAGCAGGGTTTGACCAGGTAGTCGGCCGCCCCTTCGGCCATCGCGCGCACGGCGTCTTCCACCTGCGAATGCGCCGTGACCATGATCACGCGAAGCCCCGGCGCCAGCTCGCGCAGGCGCGGCAGCGCCTCGAGCCCGGATTCACCGGCGATGTCCCGGTCCAGCAGGCAGACATGGAACGGCTGGCTGGCCGCGAGCTTGAGGCCTTCGGCCAGGCGCGTCGCGGTGTTGACGCGATAGCCGGCGTCTTCCAGGCACATGCTGAAGTTCTGCAGCAGCCCGGTGTCATCGTCGATGGCCAGGATCCGCCCCTGGGGGACGGAGGGGGGAGTGCTCACGATTTACTCCAAAGAAACTGAAAAACTGGCAGCAAGGGTCATGCCAGATTTCAAGGCATTGAAAATAAGAGGATTTATCGAACGATACCTTGGAAATTAGTGCAAATTGCATGAATACTGCTCAAGGCAGCATGCACTTTGCAACCCTCCAAGGCCGGCCGGGGCCGGCGGGAACTCAGAGACTGCTGTATTCCCAGCCCCGCTTGAGCGGCCGGCGATCGCCCTTGCGGCGCTCGCCCTGGTAGCGGACCTTTTCGCGGCGATCCTCGCCGCAACGGCGGTCGCCGCCATCGCGTGTATTGGGGTTGAACCGCGCACGCCCGGTGACCGGCGCGGTGGATTCACCTTCGATCGGCTCCAAGGCCAGCGAGGTGAAGGGAATGTCCGGCAAGCCATTGCTGCCCATCGCATGACCCTCGATCCTGCGGTATCCGCATTAAACACCCGGGGGACCTGCGGGTAAACTGCCGGCTTTTCCAACAGGACATGCCCATGAGCGACAGCCCGCCCGACCGCCTCTGCGTCAATCCACGCAGCCCCTTCTACGATGGCGCCCTGCTCGATCGCGGCATCGGCGTGCGCTTCAACGGCGTCGAGCGCCACAACGTCGAGGAGTACTGCGTGTCCGAGGGCTGGGTGCGGCTGCCGGTGGGCAAGTCGCTCGACCGCAAGGGCAATGCGATGACCATGAAAGCCTCGGGCAAGGTCGAAGTCTGGTTCCTGGACGCCGCGCCGCCGGCGTGAGCATGGGACGCGACCGCCTCGACGCCGTCTACGACGCACTGGTCGGCGACGAGGACGGCCGGGTCTGCAAGGACATCCCGGAGAGCGCCTGCACCTCGGTTCCCGGCAACTTCCTGCGCCAGCTGGGCGCGATGACCCTGACCAAGCTGGGCGACGCACTGGCCAGCCCCAAGACCACCCTGCCCTGGACGCTGGGCGCCCTGGGCGCGCCGGCCTGGATGGTCGGCCTGCTGGTGCCGATCCGCGAATCGGGTTCGATGTTGCCCCAGCTTTTCATCGCCGCGCGCATCCGGGCTTTGCCGCTGCGCAAGCCGGCCTGGCTGCTGGGCGCCGGGCTGCAGGCGGCGGCGGTCCTGGCCATGGCCGCGTCGGTCTTCTGGCTGCAGGGGGCCCCGGCCGGCGCGGTGCTGCTTGGCCTGCTGGCCTGTTTCAGCGTCGCACGCGGCATCAATTCCGTCGCCAGCAAGGACGTCATCGGCAAGACCGTGCCCCGGACCCGACGTGGCCGCCTGGGTGGCTACGCCGCGAGCCTTTCCGGGGCGATCAGCCTGGTCGTCGCCGGCGGGCTGATGGGGTGGATGACCGACGTCGACCGGACGCTCCTGGCGGCACTGCTTTTTGCAGCCGCGGCCTGCTGGCTGCTGGCGGCGCTTGTTTATTCGGGCATCCGCGAAGCGCCGGGCAGCACCGAAGGGGGCGCCAACGGCATCGGCGAAGCCTTGGGCAGGATGCGGCTGCTTCGCGACGACCGTGATTTCGGCCGGTTCGTGCTGGCGCGCGCCCTGCTGCTGGTGTCGGCGCTGAGTGCGCCCTTCATCGTGCTGCTTGCGCGCGAACACGGCGCCGGCGGATGGAGCGGCCTGCCGATGTTCCTGCTGGCCGCGGGCACGGCATCGCTGCTTTCCGGGCCCTTCTGGGGGCGGTTCGCCGACGCGTCGAGCCGCCGCACCCTGATCGTCGCCGGCTGCCTGGCCAGCGCGGTGGCGCTGGCCGCGATCGCCTGCGATGCGTGGCTGGCGGACTCCCCGGCCGGCGGCTGGACGCTGGTAGCCCTGTTCTTCTTGCTCGGCATGGCCCACGACGGCGTGCGCCTGGGACGCAAGACCTACCTGGTGGACCTGGCCGGCGGCAACAAGCGCACCGACTACGTGGCGGTCAGCAATACCGCCATGGGTGTCCTGCTGCTGGCCACCGGCGCGGTGACCGGCGCGATCGGCACCGCCTCGGTGCCGGCGGCGCTGGCGGTGCTGGCCGGCATGGGCCTGGCCGGCGCCTTCCTGTGCCTGCGGCTGCCCGAAGTGCAGGACCCCTAGCCGCGGACGAAGTCGGTGAAGCCGGCCAGGTGCTTGCCCAACAGGTCGCGCACCTTCTCGTCCTGGAGCCGGCCCTGGTCGTCGAAGACCTTGTGCGCGCCCGACACCATCAGCTCCATGCCGCTCCAGTAGCGCAGGCCCAGAATGCGGAACACCGGCAGCCAGGCGTTCTGCGCCAGCACGGTGCCAAACCCGCCGGGCGAGGCGCCCAGCAGCGCGACCGGCCGGCCGCCGAAGACACGCGCCTGGTCCTTGCCGGGACGCGACAGCCAGTCGATGGTGTTCTTGAGCACGCCCGGGATCGAGTGGTTGTACTCGGGCGTGCACAGGATGAGGCCATCGCAGGCGGCGACCTTGTCCTTGAGCGCTTCGGCGGCCGCGGGGACGCCCTGCTTTTCTTCCAGGTCGCCGTCGTAGAGCGGGATGCCATGCGGCGTGGCTACTTCAAGATCGACGCCTTCGGGCAGCAGCTCGCGGGCCGCCTCCAGCAGCGCGGTGTTGTAGGAGTCGGCGCGAAGGCTGCCTGAGAGGCCGAGCAGTCGGATCATGGGGAAACTCCGTGGGGATGCCAGGCCACCCTAGCCCGCCGGATGTTCATGGTCCGTGGACGACCGCGATGCCGCTACCATGGGCACCCGCCCCACGCCCCGCCCTCCATGGACCCCATTCTTTCCATCCGCGGCATCGGCAAGACCTACCCGTCGGGCCTGCAGGCCCTGAAGTCGGTGGACCTGGACATCCGCCGCGGCGAGATATTCGCCCTGCTCGGGCCCAACGGCGCCGGCAAGACCACGCTTATTTCGATCATCTGCGGCATCGTCAACGCCAGCCAGGGCACGGTGCTGGCCGATGGCCACGACATCGTCAGTGAGTTCCGCCACGCCCGCGCCAAGATCGGCCTGGTGCCGCAGGAACTGAGCACCGACGCGTTCGAAACCGTCTGGAACACCGTGCGCCTGAGCCGCGGCCTGTTCGGCAAGCCGCGCGACGACGCCCACCTGGAGAAAGTGCTGCGCTCGCTGAGCCTGTGGGACAAGCGCGACGCCAAGATCATGGCGCTGTCGGGCGGCATGAAGCGGCGCGTGCTGATCGCCAAGGCGCTGGCGCACGAGCCGGGCATCCTGTTCCTGGACGAGCCCACCGCCGGCGTCGACGTCGAGCTGCGCCGGGACATGTGGGACCTGGTGCGCGAACTGCGCGCAAAGGGCACCACGATCATCCTCACGACGCACTACATCGAGGAGGCCGAGGAAATGGCCGACCGCATCGGCGTGATCAACCGCGGCGAGCTGGTGGTGGTGGACGAAAAGGACGCGCTGATGCGCAAGCTGGGCAAGAAGCAGCTGACCCTGCACCTGCAGTCGCCGCTGGCGGCCATCCCCGCCGAGCTGGCCGGCCAGCCGCTGGAGCTTTCCGAGGATGGGCTGTCGCTGGTCTATACCTTCGACGTGCAGGGCGAACGCACCGGCATAGCGACCTTGCTGCGCCGCCTGGCCGAACAGGGCATCGACTTCCGGGACCTCAACACCCAGGAAAGCTCGCTCGAGGAGATCTTCGTCAGCCTCGTGCACCGCGGCAAGGAGGGCACGGCATGAACTGGCACGCCGTGAAGGCCATTTACCGCTTCGAGATGGCCCGCACCTTCCGCACGATCGGCGAATCGATCCTGTCGCCGGTACTGACGACCTCGCTCTACTTCGTGGTGTTCGGCGCCGCCATCGGCGCACGCATGGGCGAAGTAGGCGGCGTCAGCTATGGCGCCTTCATCATCCCCGGCCTGATCATGCTCTCGCTGCTCAATGAGTCGATCTCCAACGCCGCCTTCGGCATCTACATGCCCAAGTGGGCCGGCACCATCTACGAATTGCTGTCGGCGCCGGTGGGCTGGGTCGAGGCGGTGCTTGGCTACGTCGGCGCGGCGGCCAGCAAGTCGGTGATGCTGGGGCTGCTCATCCTGCTGACGGCGCGCTTCTTCGTCGACTACGACATCGCGCATCCGTTCGCGATGCTGCTGTTCCTGCTGCTCACCGCGGTCAGCTTCAGCCTGTTCGGTTTCATCATCGGCCTGTGGGCCACCGACTTCCAGAAGCTGCAGGTGATTCCGCTGATGGTGATGACGCCGCTGACCTTCCTGGGCGGCGCCTTCTACTCGATCGACATGCTGCCGCCGGTCTGGCAGAAGATCGCCTTGTTCAACCCCGTCGTCTACCTGATCAGCGGGTTCCGCTGGAGCTTCTTCGGCCAGTCCGACGTGGACGTGGTGGTCAGCTTCGCGGCGATCATCGGCTTCCTCGTCGTGTGCCTGGCTACCGTGCGGGCGATCTTCCGGTCGGGCTGGCGGCTCAAGGCCTGAACCCGGGCCGGCAACCGGCCGAAGGGGACGTAGCGCACAATTTGGTGAAAAAGGCGGCTGCTGCGCCGCAGCAGGCTTCTGGTTTCCGGCATCAGGTCGCATTTCCAGGTGGCCTGCGGGCGCACAGTCCGCCCATGAAACACCCATTCGCCCTCGACAACCGACTCGGTGCCGACGTCAGGATCGCCATGATCCTGCTGTTCGCGGCGCTGACGGTCGTGGGCATCACGCCGTTCGCGGTCATGCGCGCCCTCAATGGCCAATGGCTAGCCGTCGCGCTGGAAGTGGTGATGATGCTGGGCATCGCCGCCTGCGCCGGCCATGCCTGGCGAACCCGCGAGAGCGCCGTGGCCGGCAGCATCATCGTCGTCATGGTGTGCACCTTCTACGCAGCCCTCATTGTCGTACTGGGGCCTTCGGTCACGCCTTGGGTCTTCGTGGTGGTGATGGCCAATTTCATGCTGGCACCGCGCCTGCTCGCCACCGGGTGCAGCACGGTGTTGATTGCCACCGCCCTGGGCATGACCTCGTTTGCACAGCCCGCCGCGATGGCGACGTTCGCGGTCGCCTCCGTACTGGTGATGCTGTTCGCCTTCATCTTCGCCAGCCTGACCGAAGTCCAGCGCACGCTGCTCGAAAGCCTGGTGATCCGGGATCCGCTGACCGGCATCGGCAACCGCAGGAGCATGGAAATCGAACTGGCCGATGCCCTCAAGGGACACCTGGCACGCGGCGAGCCGGCGACGGTGGCCGTGCTCGACCTGGACCATTTCAAGCAGGTCAACGACCGCTACGGCCACGACGCAGGCGATCGTGCCATCAAGGGTTTCGCCGACCGCGTGCAGGCCTGCATCCGCAAGCGCGACCGCGTGTTCCGGCTTGGTGGCGAGGAGTTCGTCCTGCTCCTGCCCGGCACCGACCACAGCGGTGCACGCGTCGCCCTGGAAAAAGTGCGTGACGCCGTCCAGGCCGAACCCCTGGTCGACCAGTTGCGCATCACCACGTCCATCGGCGCCGCGATGCTCGAGCCCGACGACGACTGGCCGCGATGGCTGGCGCGTGCCGATTCGGCGCTGTACCAGGCCAAGGATGCCGGCCGCGACCGCGTCAGCTTCGACGGCGGCCTGGCCCGCCCCGGCGAGCGCCGGCTGCGCCTGGTCGCCGGGCGTTCGCAGCGCAGTCCCGAGGACGACTGACCCGCCCCTCCGCGAAGACCGCATCGACGCGGCCCGCGGCGTAAGATGGTGGGCAGACCCCAACGGAGTCACCCGCCATGAAGATCCTGATCGCCATCGACGGCAGCAAGGCCTCGGGCCTGGCCGTGAAATCCGCCATCGGCCTGGCCAAGGCCATGGGCAAGCCGCCGACCCTGGTGCTGATGCACGCCGACGTGCCGCTGATGCGCCGCGTCGCCGCCGAGCTGGGCACCGAGGGCACGCGCCGTTACCACCAGGAAAACCACGACCACGCCATGAAGTCGGCGCGCACGGCGCTCAAGCGCGCCAAGCTCGCCTTCAGCGAGAAGCTGGTCGTTGACGATGCCGGCCCGGCCATCGCCAAGGCTGCCAAGGGCGGCAAGTTCGACCTGGTCGTGATGGGCTCGCATGGCCGCACCGCGCTGGCCAGCGCCCTGCTGGGCTCGGTGGCGGCCAAGGTGCTCTCGCAGAGCACCGTGCCGGTGTTGATCGTCCGCTGATCCCGGGTCAGGTGCCGCAGAAGGTCTGCAGCACCTGCTCGCCCGCGGCCGGCGCGGCCATGTAGCCGCGCTGCGCCGGCGCATCGTCGAACGGCCTGCGCACGGCCGCGAGCAGGGCTTCGAACGGCGCCAGGTCGCCGGCAGCCGCGGCCGCCAGGGCGGCTTCGACCCGGTGGTTGCGCGGAATGACCGCGGGATTGGCGGCCCTCAGCCGCGCGATGCGTTCCTCCACGCCGACCGGCTCACGGGCGCAGCGTGCCTGCCAGCGCTGCAGCCAGGCATCCATGGCCGGCGTTTTCGGCAACGCGGGCAGTTCCTCGAAGCCCGGATCGCCGGCGGCCACTGCCAGGGCGCGGAAGGCCAGGGTGAAGTCGGCCTGCACGGCCTCGAGTGCCGCCAGGAAATCGCGCACCAGCGATTCGTCCCCGGCGTCTTGCGATTGCAGCCCCAGCTTGCGAACAAAACCCGCCAGCCACTGTTCGCCGAACACGCCCGCGAAATCTTCGACGGCGGCGCGGGCATCGGCCACGCCTTCGTCGCCCTGGCGGTCGAACAGCGGCAGCAGGCATTCGGCCAGGCGGGCCAGGTTCCACTGCGCGATCGGCGGTTGGTTCGAATAGGCGTAGCGACCGTGCCGGTCGATCGAGCTGAAGACCTTGGCCGGGTCGTAGGCATCGAGGAAGGCGCAGGGGCCGTAATCGATGGTTTCGCCGGACACGGCCATGTTGTCGGTGTTCATCACGCCATGGATGAAACCCACCTGCAGCCAGGACGCCACCAGCGCCGCCTGGCGCCCGGCGATGGCGCGCAGCAGCGCCAGGTAGCGGTCGTCGGCGTCGGCCAGTTCCGGGTAGTGCCGGGCGATGACGTGGTCGGCGAGCAGGCGCACGCAGGCCTCGTCGCCGCGGGCCGCGAAAAACTGGAAGGTGCCGACGCGCACGTGGCTGGCGGCGACACGGGTCAGCACCGCCCCCGGCAGGACCTGGTCGCGCACGACGTGCTCGCCGGTGGCGACCGCCGCCAACGCCCGCGTCGTCGAAACGCCCAGCGCATGCATGGCTTCGCTGACCAGGTATTCGCGCAGCACCGGTCCGATGGCGGCGCGGCCATCGCCACGCCGCGAATACGGCGTCGGCCCGGCGCCCTTGAGCTGGATGTCGAAACGCCGGCCGTCCGGGGCCAGCACTTCACCCAGCAGGATGGCGCGGCCGTCGCCCAGCTGCGGCACGAAGTGGCCGAACTGGTGCCCGGCGTAGGCCAGCGCAATGGGCCGGGCGCCCTCGGGCACCTCGTTGCCGGAAAAAATCCGTGCGGCCACCGCCTCCAGCGCCGGATCCAGGCCAAGGGCCTGCGCCAACGGCCGGTTCCAGGCCAGCAGCCGCGGCGCCGCCACCGGCGTGGGCATGACCGCTTGCCGGAACGCCGCCGGCAGTTCGGCATAGCGGTGCTGCCAGGCCAGGGTGGGCAGGCCGGTCATGGGCAGGGTCCGGCCCGGAGGGAGCCGGGCCAAGTGATCGATTGTTCGGGCATCAGCTCGCCGTGCGCGTTGGATCGGGGAAACAGAGGCGTCGTCCCCGGTGGGCCAGCATGGCGCCGCGTGTCATGGCTCGGCAAGCCGGCCGGGTACGGGCGGTTCAGCGATGGCCGCGGGCGTCCGCCATGGCGTACGGCGACGGCTTCGTTCGCTTGCCGGGCGAAGAAGCCGCCGCCGCGAGCTGCTTAGGCCGCCTGGCGCAGCTTCACCGCCGGGAAGTCCACCGGCACGTCGAAGGCGATGTTGACGTAGTTGGTGAACAGATTGAGCGCGACATGCGCCATCAGTTCGACGATGCCTTCGTCCGTGAAACCGGCGTTGCGCAGGGCGGTGATGTCGGCATCGGTGATGTCGGCGCGGCGGTCCACCACCTTCAGCGCGAACGCCAGCGCGGCGGCCGTGGCCGGGTCGGCGCTGCGGCCGGCCTGGGCGTCGGCCATCTCGTGTTCGCTGGCACCGGCGTTCTTGCCCAGCAGGGTGTGCGCGGCCAGGCAGTATTCGCAGCGGTTGCGGTCGGCGATGGCGACGGCCACCTGTTCGGTCAGCCGCGCCGGCAGGCTGCCCTTGCCCAGGGCGCCGAAGCTCCCCCACATCGAGGCCAGGGCCGCCGGCGAATTGGCGACCGCGCGGAACATGTTCGGGGTGGCGCCGAAGGCGGCTTGCACCTGGCCCAGCAGGGCCTGGCTGGCGGCGGGCGCGGTGTCGGCGGTTTGCAGGGGAATACGGGACATGGGGTTCTCCATCGGAGGTCAGCGCCAATTGCGCCCGGCTACTATCGCGGGCAAGATCGGCGGTGAAGCTACGAATCGTCCCCATTTCTTAACGGATCGTCCGAAATGCCCAGTCGTCGCGCCCTGCTGCAAACCGCCCTGCTGTCCCTGCCCCTGTTCGCCACCCGGCGTGCCTGGGCGCGCTCGCCCGCGGATGCCGGCGACGCCCTGCGCGCGCTGGAGGGCCGCCACGGCGGCCGCCTCGGCGTGTTCGCGCTCGATACCGGCACGGGGCGCACGCTCGGGCAGCGTGGCGGGGAACGTTTTGCGATGTGCAGCACCTTCAAGTTGCCGCTGGCCGCGCAGGTGCTGGCCGCGGTGGATGCCGGCCGCGAGCGCCTGGACCGGCGGCTGACCTGGACGCCGGACGACCTGGTCAGCTGGTCGCCCGTGGTTGAAAAGCACGACGGCGCCGCCGGCCTTGCGGTGGACGCGTTGTGCGAGGCCACGATGACCATCAGCGACAACACCGCCGCCAATCTCCTGCTGGCCGAACACGGTGGCCCGGCCGGACTCACCGCCTGGCTGCGCGCCATCGGCGACGAGGTGACGCGCCTGGATCGCAACGAGCCCGCGCTCAACGAAGCCACGCCCGGTGACCCGCGCGACACCACCACGCCCGCGGCCATGGTGGCGACCCTGCACAAGCTGCTGCTGGGCGACGTGCTGTCGGACGCCTCGCGCTCGCGCTTGACCGGCTGGGCGCTCGCCAACCAGACCGGCGACAAGCGCCTGCGGGCGCGACTGCCCGGCTGGCGGGTCGGCGACAAGACCGGCACCAACAACGTCGGCAACTCCAACGACATCGGCATCCTGTGGCCGCCGGGCGACCGCGCGCCGATCCTGGTGGCGGCGTATTACGCCGAGTCCAGCGGCACGCCGGCCGAACGCGACACGGTGCTGGCCGACGTCGGCCACATCGTCGGCGACTGGGCGCTCGCGCCGGCCTGAATCCCCCATGCCGACCCCGTCCGCGCCCGTCGACCGCCTCCAGGGCCTGCTGCAGCGCTTCAGCGTCAGCGCGCGCATGTTCCACAGCGGGCCGCTGTGCGGCATCAACGACTTCGACGACATCGGCCTCGGCCAGCTGCACCTGGTGCGTCGCGGTCCGCTGACGGTGCGGCACGAAGGCGAGGAGCTTCGTGTCGAACAACCCAGCCTGCTGTTCTACCCGCGTCCGCTGGCGCATCGATTCATCGCCGACGCCACGACCGGCGCCGACATGGCCTGCGCCAACCTCGACTTCAGCGGTGGCGCGGCCAATCCGATCACGCGCGCCCTGCCCGCCTTCGTGGCACTGCCGCTCTCGGCCCTGCCCCAGGCACCGCCGCTGCTGGACCTGCTGTTCGACGAGGCGTTCGCCCAGCGCTGTGGCCGCCAGGTCCTGGTGGACCGGCTGTTCGAAGCCGTGCTGGTGCTGCTGCTGCGCTACCTGCTCGACAGTGGCCAGGTCCGGTCGGGGCCGCTGGCCGGCCTGGGCCACCCGCAGTTGGCGAAGGCACTGACGGCCATGCACGAAGCGCCGGCTTCGGCCTGGACGCTCGAAAGCCTGGCCGCCGTCGCCGGCATGTCACGCAGTCGTTTCGCCGAAGTGTTCGCCGAACGCGTGGGCACGCCGCCTTCGAACTACCTGGCCGGCTACCGCATCACCCTGGCCCAGGACGCCCTGCGTCGCGGCGACAAACTCGACCGCGTCGCGCAACAGGTTGGCTACGGCAGTGCCGCCTCGCTGTCGCGCGCGTTCAGCGCGGCCTGCGGACTGTCGCCACGGCAGTGGCTCAAGGACGAACAGGCCGGCTGAGGCAGCCTGGGTGGCTGCGGGCTCACTTCGTCCGGTGGCGACGGCGCGAGCGAATCCGTTCGTAGGTGAGCAGCAGGATCGCCACTGAAAATCCGGCGGCGGCCAGCAGGAACTTCGCCGTCGACCAGTTCGCATGGTTGCCCCAGGACAACACCACCATGTACGTCGCCATCAGCGCGCCGTAGACGATGCCGTTGTGCACCAGGGACTGGCGCTCGGCGTCGCTGCGGGCCTTGCGCAGGTGCTGGCGCATTTCAAACCAGACCGCGCCGACCACCAGCGTGACCGAAGCGGCCAGGGCACCGAGCACGCCCAGGGCCGCCTTGACGCTCCAGCCGGTGGCCTTGGCCGCGGCGCCGGTGCCGACGGCGGCACTCGCGCTTCCCGAGCCCGCCAGCCCGACGCCCACCGCCACGGTGAAGGCCACGCCCGGCGCGCTTTCCCGCGCCACCGCGGACAGACGCTTGAGCAGCTGTTCGCGCAGCGCGTCGCGACCGCGCTGGAGCCGCTTGCGTACGGCGGCGTCGCTGATTCCCAGCAAGGCGGCGACGTCGGCGCTGCGTTCGCCTTCGCGGTAATAGAGCAGCAGCACGTCGCGGCTGGTTTCCGGAATCTCGTCCAGGGCTTCGGCGAGCAGCTGGGCCTGTTGATCGCGCTCATGCGAGTCCGCGGGGCCGTGCCCGGGCTCGGCGGCGATGTCGGCCAGCTGTTCGAGCGGATCCACCGGCGTTTCCCGGTAGCGCCTGGCGCGCACGTGGTCGATGGCGCGGTTGCGCGCGACCTGGCGCAGCCAGGGCAGGAAGCTCTGCGGGTTGCCCAGCTGGCCGCGGCGCTGCCAGGCGGTGAGGAAGGTTTCCTGGGCGATGTCTTCGCTGGTCTGCAGGTCGCGGGTGATCGCCAGTGCGACGCTGGCCACCATGCGCTGGGTGGCGGCCACCAGGCGGCCGTAAGCCACGGTGTCGCCGGCCTGGGCGGCAGGCAGGTCGCGTTCGATCAGGGTGTTGAGGATGTCGGGGCTCATGGGTGTGCTCGCAGGGTAGTCAACAAACCCTACGAACCAGGGCGGAAAGTGTGACACGCCGACCCGGGCGGCCCGGGCTCAGCGGAAACGGGCGAACTGGTCCAGTGGCTTGCGACGGATGTCCGGCACCTGGCAGCCGTCGGCCGGGTGGCCGACGACCAGCAGCAGGTAGGGCACTTCGTGGCGTGGGCGCTCGAGCAGCTCGTTGAGGAAGGCCATGGGGCTGGGCGTGTGCGTCAGCGTGGCCAGGCCGGCGTTGTGCAGGGCGGCGATAAGCATGCCGCAGGCGATGCCGGTGGATTCGTGCGGGTAATAACGCTTGGCCTTGCGGCCGTCGATCTCCGGGCCGGTGCGTTCGTAGAACACCGCGATCAGCCAGGGCGCGGTTTCCAGGAAAGGTTTGTGGTCGTCGGTGCCCAGCGGGGCCAGGGCTTCGAGCCATTCGTCCGGCGCCCGACGCTCGTAGAAGTCGCGCTCCTCGGCTTCGGCGGCGACGCGGATGCGCTGCTTGAGCGCCGGGTCGGACACCGCCACGAACGACCAGGGCTGCTGGTTGGCGCCGCTGGGCGCGGTGCCGGCCGCCTGCAGGCAGGCTTCGATGACCTCGCGCGGCACCGGCGTCGGGGCGTAGTCGCGCACGGTGCGGCGTTTGCCCAGCATCGCGGCGAACTCGCGGGCGCGCGCGAGGCGTTGGTCGTCGTCCATCGCCGGCGGTGGCGGCAGCGGGACGAAGGCGGCGTTGGTCATGGCGGTTCCGTAGCGGGACGATGCCCCCGTTTTACTGCGGCAGCATCGCCGCGTCGAGTTCACCGGCGCGGATGACGGCCGGATGCGCGCCGACGCGGTCGACGTAGGCCATGATCACCGGGTCCTTGGGCACGATGCCGAAGTCGGTGGTCCAGCGCAGGCCGATGCCCCAGAGGATGTCCGCGGCGGTGAGGGTGTCGCCCAGCAGGTAGTCGGCGCGCGCGAGCTGCGCGATGAGGGCGGCGATGACGGTGTCGTAGTCGCGATAGGGTGAGGTGGTCGGGTCGATGGGTTCGCGCTTGAAGGCATGGTCCATCAGCGCCGGCTCGAAACAGGCGCCGTAGAAGGCCAGCCAGCGCAGGTAGGGCCCGCGCTGCGGGTCGTCGAACGCGGGCGCCAGGCCGGCTGCCGGGAAACGGTCGGCCAGGTAGATGGTGATGGCGACCTGTTCGGTGATGACCGCGTCGCCGTGCACCAGGGTCGGCAGCTTGCCCAGCGGGTTGAGCGCCAGGAATTCCGGGGTGCGGGTTTCGCCCGCGGCGAAGTCGACCAGCTTCACCTCGTAGTCCACGCCGAGCGCTTCGAGCAGGGCGCGGGCCCCGGCGGAGCGCGACTTCGGGTTGTGGTGCAGCGTGAGGGCGGGCGTGGTCATGGCGATTCCTGCGTGGGAGGGTGGGCAAAGCCTAGCCTGCATTGCGGACAGTTTCTGTCCTCGATAGGCTGGCGTGGTGTTGTCCACCTCAGCCCGCCTGCTGCGCCTGGCCAGTCTGCTGCAATCGCGGCGGCACTGGTCGGGGACGGCGCTGTCCGACGAGTTGGGCGTGGACACCCGCACGATACGCCGCGACGTCGACCGCCTGCGCGAGCTGGGTTATCCGGTGGACGCCTCGTCCGGCGTCGGCGGCGGATATGCGCTGGGCCGCGGTGCCGACCTGCCGCCGCTGGTGCTCGACGATGACGAAGCCGTGGCGCTGGCGCTGGCCCTGCGCGCGGCCACGGCGCATGTCGGCGGCATCGAAGACACCGCGCTGCGCCTGCTCGGCAAGCTCGACCAGCTGATGCCCACGCGTTTGCGCCGGCGGAGCACGGCGCTGCACGCCGTTACCCTGTCGCTGCGCACCGGCCCGCCGCTGGTGGCGGCCGAACTGCTGCAGACCCTGGCCACCGCATGCCGCGACTGCCGGACCCTGGCGTTCGACTACCGCAAACACGACGGCACGTCCGGTCGGCGCGAGGTGCAGCCGCTTCGCCTGGCCAACTTCGGGCGACGCTGGTACCTGGTGGCCTGGGACACCGGGCGCGACGACTGGCGCAGCTTTCGCGTCGACCGCATCCAGGGCACGCCGCGGACCGGCGCCGCCTTCCCCGCCCGCGCCGTGCCGCCCGACGTGGCGCAGCGGCTCGAGCGTGGCATCGCCTACGCGCCGTTCACCTGCCGCGCCACCCTGCGGCTGGCGGGCAGTGTTTCCGAACTCGAAGCGGTGTTGCCGCTGTGGTGCGGCATCCTGGAGGCCGAAACGCCAACGCACAGCCTGCTGCGCATCGGCGCCGAAAGCCTGGACACGCTGGTCTCGCAGATCCAGCTGGTGACCCTGCCGGCCACGCTGGTGGAGTGCACGGAACCGGTGCCCGACATCCAACGCGCACTGACGCGCACGGCCGCGCTGTTCCAGCCAACGACGGCGAGCGCCGGGGCCTGAGCCCTCAGCGGTGCTGGTCGATCAGAACCGGATTGCCGTCGGGGTCAACCACCACGAAGCTGCCGGGGCCGCTGCCGGACTCGTCGACTTCCTTGTCCGGCGTGATGCCCTTGGCCTTGAGCTGGCGCTGCAGTTCGCGCACATCGGTGAAGGGGTCGACGTTCTGGCCGTTGTTGTCCCAACCGGGATTGAAGGTGAGGATGTTCTTCTCGAACATGCCCTGGAACAGGCCGATGACGGTGTCGCCGTTTTTCATGATCAACCAGTTGTGCTGCATCTGGTCGTGGAAGGCGGTGAACCCCAGCGCTTCGTAGAACGCGCGCGAGGCCTTGATGTCCTTGACGGCGAGGCTGACGGAAAAATTGCCGAGGTCCATGGGCGACTCCTGGTCACGGGTACCGCCCATCGTACGCCTGGCCGGGTCCCGGGCAATATGCCGATGGACCCTGCGGCCGGCTAACCGCGCCCGTGCGGCGCCTCCAGATCCAGCACCGGCCCCGCGGGCACGATGCGGGTGGGATTAATCATGTCGTGGCTCTGGTAGTAGTGGCCCTTGATGTGGTCGAAGTCCACCGTGCCGGCGACGCCAGGTACTTGGTAGAGCTCGCGCAGGTAGCCCGACAGGTGCGGGTAGTCGGCGATGCGGCGCAGGTTGCACTTGAAGTGGCCGACGTAGACCGGGTCGAAGCGGACCAGGGTGGTGAACAGGCGCCAGTCGGCTTCGGTGAGGCTGTCGCCGGCCAGGTAGCGGTGCTTGCCCAGGCGTGCGTCGAGCCAGTCGAGGGTTTCGAACAGCGGTTTGACGGCTTCGTCGTAGGCATCCTGCTGCGTGGCGAAGCCGGCCTTGTAGACGCCGTTGTTGACCTTGTCGTAGACGCGTTGATTGATCTCGTCGATCTGCGCGCGCAGCGCCTCGGGGTAGAAGTCGCCCGGCGTCGCACCCACGCCGTCGAAGGCGCTGTTGAACATGCGGATGATGTCGGCCGACTCGTTGCTGACGATGGTCTGGCGCTGCGTGTCCCACAGCACCGGCACCGTGACGCGGCCGGAGTATTCCGGGTCGGCCTTGAGGTAGACCTCGTACAGCCGCTTCGCGCCGTTGACCCGGTCGGGCACCACGCCGGGGCCGTCTTCGAAGGTCCAGCCCTGTTCGCCCATGACCCAGTTCACGACCGATACGTCGATCATCTTCTCCAGCCCCTTCAGGCGCCGGAAGATGAGCGTGCGATGGGCCCAGGGGCAGGCCAACGAAACGTACAGGTGGTAGCGCCCGGGCTCGGCCTTGAAGCCGCCCTCGCCGGTGGGCCCCGGCTTGCCGTCGGCGGTGACCCAGTGGCGGAACTGCGATCGGGAACGTTTGAACTTTCCTTCGTTGCCGTCGGTGTCGTACCACGTGTCCTGCCATTTGCCGTTGACCAGCAAACCCATGATGTCCTCCTGGCGTGCGTTTTCGATGACGCGGAAGCCTACGCGGGCATCAGGAAACAAAAGGTGACTCCAGGCCTGCACCAGGAGAAAGCATCGTTGCAGCTGGATTGGGTGGAATCGGCCCGATTCACGCGGGCGTAAGGCGCGCGGGCGCTACATGGCCCGGCGGCACCCCTTCCACACCGGAGTCCCCCATGAAAATAATCATCGTGCTGATGCTCACCCTGGGCCTGGCCGCCTGCGGCAGCTATGGCAGCCGCGGTTACTACGGCGGCTCCGCCAAGGCCGGTGGCGACACCGTGCTGGTTTGCCACAAGGGCAAAAAGACCATGGAACTGCCCCGCTCCGCGCTCGACGGCCACCTGGGCCATGGGGACCGTCGCGGTCGCTGCTGAGGCCCGGACACGTCAAAGTTCCTGCGGCATACTCGGCGCCTGACCCCTTCGGAAAGGTGCTTCGAGCATGCTGAGACATACCTTGGTGCTACTGGCGGCGAGCCTCGCTTCCGGCCTGGCCGCTGCCGCAACCCCACCCGCGCCGCTGATGCCGGCCGCCACGCGGGACGCGCTCAGCGAAGCCATTGCCGCAGACCACGACCAGGCATTGAGCCGGCTTCGCGAGTGGATCGCGCTGCCCACCATCAATGCCGAGAAGCTCAACCGCCAGGAAGGCGCCGAGCTGATGCAGCGCATGCTGCTCGATGCCGGCTTCGATTCCGCGCGCATTATCCCGACCGACGGCGCCCCGGGCGTTTTCGGGCGCCTCGACGCCGGCGCGCCGGTGACGCTGGCCGTCTATTTCATGTACGACGTCAAGCAATTCGAAGCGCACGAATGGAGCCAACCGCCGCTTGAAGGCCGGCTGGTGGATCGCGACGGCAAGACGGTGATGATCGCCCGCGGCGCCATCAACCAGAAGGGACCGGAAGCAACCCTGCTGACGGCGATCCGCGCCTTCAAGGCGACCGGCACGCCGCTGCCGGTGAACATCGTGCTGGTGGCTGAAGGCGAGGAAGAAACCGGGTCCGAGAACTTCGGCCAGATCACCGGCGACCCGGAGGTCGCCAAGGCCCTGGCCGGGGCGGTGGGCGTGATCCTGCCGGTGGCCTGGCAGGGCGACGACGGCGGCGTGGACATCTTCCTGGGCGCCAAAGGCGTAGCGGAAGTGCAGCTGGTGGCCGATGGCGCCACGTCGGGGCGCGGCCCGGGCATGGAGATCCATTCCTCGATGGCGGCGTCCGTGGAGAACCCGGCCTGGCGCCTGGTGAAGGCGCTGGACACGCTGGTGGCCGACGACGGCTACACCCCGGCCATCGACGGCTGGATGGACCACGTGCGGCCCCTTTCGAAGGAACAGGTGGCGATGATCGAGGCAGGCATCCGGCCCGGTTCCGAGGCGGCGGCCAAGAAGGAAATGATGGTGCAGGGATGGATCGGTGGCGAAGACTACCGAACCAGCCTCGTGCGGTTGGCGTCGCAGCCGACGGTGAACATCCAGGGCCTGGTCAGCGGTTACATGGGGCCGGGTGGCAAGACGTCGCTGCCGTCGCGCGCCGAGGCCAAGATTGATTTCCGGCTGGTGCCCGACATGCGCGCGGACGAGGTGGTGGCCAAACTGCGGGCCCACCTGGACAAGCGCGGCTTCCAGGACATTCAGATCGTGCCCGGCGGCATCTACGGCCCGACCGAAACCCCGGGCGACGCCGCCATCGTCGACGCCCTGGTGACCACGCTGGCCGCCGCCGACTTGCCGCACACGCTGAACCCGCGACTGGCCGGTTCCTGGCCCGGCTACCGCTTCACCGACCCACCGGTGTCGCTGCCGGCCGTGTTCGTCGGCATCGGCCAGGGCGGCCAGGCGCACGCGCCGGACGAGTGGTACCTGATTGAGTCGAACGACCCCAAGGTGGCCGGCATTGATCGGCAGGCGCTGTTCTACGCGGAGTTCCTGTACGCGTTGGCGAAGACAAAGCGCTGAGCGCCGGGCGATCGGCGGATGGCCCTAGCCAGGGAAGGCTGGGCTCACCGGTCAATGCATGCGCCCATACCTCTGCTTGAGCTCTTCGGCCTGCTGGGCCGTCGTATAACCAAAGCGGCGCACGTCGACCCCGCCGAACTGCTCGTCGAACATCGAGACCAGGTACGCGGAGCCTTCCGCAACGCGGCGCATGCGGTCATTGGCCAGCGCATTCGCCCACCGTGCCGACGGACCTTCGCTTTCTGCGGGCAAGGCCTCCAGTACACGACGAATGGTTTCGTCGAAATGCCATTGCTGGCCCAGGTCCTGCTGCACGCCCTTGATCGTCTGGTCATCGGACACGGACTTCGCCATGCTACGGCGAACCGTTACGGAGATTGGGCCCAAGGTCTCCCAATAGAGCTGCATGCCTTCAGAAAAGCCATTGCGGCAAGCCGCGGGATCCGGGAGTGATCGGGCCAGTGCAGCGCCTTCGCGGGCCAGGCGGGCCTTGGAAGCCATCAAGGCGCGCAAATAGGCATCCCGTTTTTCGACAGCCGCCTCGGAGCGAGCCACGAGATCAGCATTCAGATCCGGAGACTCGCAGTAGTCGAATCGCTCCGCCTCCTTCCAGCCAACGAGTGGCTTGGCGGATGAAGACTCATCGGCTGCACAGCCTGCAAGCACCATCAAGACGAAGAGGACAAGAGCCCTCACTGCGAAGCAGCCACGTCCACATATTCCACGCCGGTAGTGGCTGGTGGAATGGGGCCCCCGTCTTCACGCATACCAGCAAGATGCATCTCGATGGCTTTGCGCATCCGTCGCTGGACCTCCTCCGCCGAACCGCCCAGAGCAACACATCCAGGCAAGTCGGGGGCCCAGGCACCGAAGCTGTTCCCGGACCGCTCGATAACAATGGCATAGCGCATGGAGTTCATCTCCAGAGACGACGCTGCCAAAGAATGCCCCCTTGGATAAAGAGGCGCAACGAAGGCCCGCCCTTGAGAAAAATTCCCGGCCGGTTTCGCCCACCTGATACGTTGGCCCCTTCACACTCCGGGGAGGGAGCCACGCATGTCCACGCCGATCCGAGTTGCCCTTGCTGCTTCGCTGCTGCTGGCCGCCCTGCCCGGGCTGGCCAAGGACGCGCCTTCCGCCGAGGATGCCGATCTCGAAGCCCGCATCACCGCCATGGCGCGCATGGCCAGCGCCACAGGGCCGCAGTATTCGCCCGACGGGCAGTGGATTGCCTTCCACACCAATATCAGCGGCGTGTCGCAGGTCTGGCTGCTGCCGGTCGAGGGGGGTTACCCGCGGGCGGTGAGCGCCGGGCCGGATGCCGCCAACGGCGTGCGCTGGTCGCCCGACGGTCGGCTGGCTTACGCGGTGTCGCCGGGCGGCGGTTACAACGCCCGGCTGCTGCTGACCACGACCAAGGGCACCGACACCGTCGCCATGGACGACGACGGCGAGGCCAATACCTTCCTGGGTGACTTCGCCGACGACGGGCGTTACCACTTCCGCAGCAATGTGCGGAACCCGTCCACCACCGACGCCTGGATCTGGGACCCGAACACCGGCAAGGCCACGATGGCCTTCAAGATCAACGGCTTCGGCGGCATCGCCGACCTGCAGGGCAAACACGCGCTGGAATGGGAGTTGGTGACCCGCGGCAACCTCAACGCCTACCGCCGCAACCTGGACACCGGCGAACGCGTGCTGCTGACGCCGCACGAGGGCAATGCCGAACTGTTCGGCCAGTTCGGGGCCGATGCGGCCACGGTTTACCTGGGCAACAACCTGGGCCGGGACAACATGGTGTTCGGGCGCGTGGACATCGGCGCCGACGGCACCGTGTCGGCGCCAGTGACGCTGGCCGAACGCGACGACGCCCAGCTCGACGACTTCCTGCTGGCCGACGACGCCAGCTTCGCCCTGCTGGTGTGGAACGTGGCGGGCCGCCATGAAATCGAGCGCATCTCGCTGCCCGACGGCAAGCGCAGCCCCCTGCCCGCCGCGCCGGCCGAACTGGTGTATTCCGCTGACATCTCGCCCGACGGCCGCCACGCCGTGCTTTCGCTGGCCGGCAGCAAGGCGCCGGCCGACCTGTGGCAACTGGACCTGGCCAGCGGCGAGTACACCCGCCTCACCTGGAGCCCGCACCCGGGCGTGGACCTGGACACCCTGGTGAAGCCGGAGCTGCGCACCTACGACTCCTTCGACAGCCTGGAGCTGTCGGGCTGGCTGTACCTGCCCAAGGACTTCCAAGCCCCCGGCCCGGTGGTGCTGAGTTTCCACGGCGGCCCCGAAGGCCAGGAAGTGCCCGCCTTCCGCAGCGACTACCAGGCCCTGCTGGCCAGCGGCATCGCCGTGTTCGCGCCCAACATCCGCGGCTCGTCCGGCTTCGGCAAGGCCTTCATGGCCCTGGACAACCAGGCCGGCCGCTTCGACGCCAACAAGGATATCCAGGCCACCGCCGACTGGCTGGTGCGCGAAGGCATCGGCGCCAAGGACCGCCTGGGCATTATGGGCGGCAGCTACGGCGGCTACGCCACCATGGTGGGCGTGACTGAGTTCCCCGACACCTTCGCCGCCGCGGTGAACCTGTTCGGCATGGTCAACTTCGAAACCTTCTTCGCCCAGAGCGAGCCGTGGATGGCCGCGATATCAACCAACGAATACGGCGACCCGAAAACCCAGGCGCAGCTACTGCGCGACCTGTCGCCGATCCACAAGCTGGACCGGGTGACCACGCCGCTGTTGGTGATGCATGGGGCCAACGACACCAACGTGCCGGTAGTGGAGGCGGAGCAAATCGTCGAGACACTAAAGAAGCGGGATGTGACCGTGGAGTACGTGCTGTTTCCTGACGAAGGGCATGGGTGGCGAAAGGAGGCGAATCGGGTGCGCTCGACGCTGGCTTTGACACGTTTCTTCCGATTGAACCTGGCCAAATAACCTCACGCACTCGGATCCGGCAGGCAGGCCCATCCCCTGGGGAGGTTTGACTTGAGTACTGAACCCATTCGTTTTCTTGGCCGGGTCCTTCGCAGGACTGATGAAGACAGCTTCGCTGTTTATCGCGCCGCACTAGAGTGGGACCTTGAAGATCCTATCGTCATCGAATCGCGGGACGACTTGCGGTCTGAGTCTCGATGGACAGAGTCTGTAAAGCCTTACAGCCATCAAGTATCGAACCTGATCACCTTCTGTAGGAGGTTGCCGGTAACACTTCTTGCCGACGACGTCGGTTTGGGGAAGACGATTAGCGCTGGGCTTGTTATGAGCGAACTGCAGTCGCGCCAGAGACTTGCTAGGACTCTAATAGTCTGCCCGAAGCTTCTTGGCCCACAGTGGCAGGAAGAACTACTCACGAAGTTCGGCATCGAATCCGTACTCGCGCTCGGTAAGGATTTGCTAGATGCAGAGCCACTGCCGGGGAGCGCAGTAATAACAACGTACAACTCGGCACGACTTTACCTAGAGAGACTGCCCAGCGACCGCTTCCAGATGCTTGTCCTCGACGAAGCTCACAAACTACGGAACCTTTACGGAGTAGAAAAACCGCCTCAGGTAGCGAAGGTATTTCGAAAGGCGCTTGAGCAGCGCAGATTTCGCTTTGTTCTGATGCTGACAGCGACACCCATTCATAATCGGCTTTGGGACATCTACTCCCTAGTTGATCTACTTACCGTTGCGCGCGGACACAAGAACCCTTTCGGAACAGAAGGCGTCTTCGCAAGACGATTCATCGCGGATAGCCGTGACAAAGCACGCCAACTTAGAGAAGACGCGCGCGATGAATTCCGATCGATTGTCTACTCGTATATGTCGCGCGTCCGACGTGGCGATGCAAAACTGTACTTCCCTGATCGACGAGTGCAGATGCATCGGGTGATGCCGACAGCGGGCGAGTCGAAGCTGATCGCAATGGTTGGATCGGCTATCCAGCGCATGAACAAGCTGGCGCAGATATCCATCCTGCAGGCGCTGGCAAGCAGCCCGGATGCCCTATCCGCTCAACTCCGCAATATGGCCAGGAACGGGACTGTTCCCCCAGCATTGAGCGCAGATGTAGAAGCACTTGCCCGATCTATGCCGCCAACGTCGAAGCTACGTGGACTACTACAGCTTGCAAGCCAACTGCAGGCTGCTAATCCGTCGGGGTGGCGGATGGTCGTGTTCACAACGAGAGTCGAGACTCAGACAACGATTCGTATGCATCTTGAGAACAACGGCATACGCGTCGGGACAATCAACGGCAGTACAGCGTCTCGGAATGTTGAGACCATAAGAGAATTCAGGCAATCGCCGCCGGGACTGAACGTTATTGTCTCGACAGAAGCCGGATCGGAGGGCGTTAACCTTCAAGCGGCAAACGTACTGGTGAACTACGATCTGCCGTGGAATCCGATGATCGTTGAGCAACGTATCGGCCGAATTCAACGCCTCGCATCAGAGCACGCGCTGGTAAATGTCTTCAACATAACGCTGCAAGGCACATTCGAGGAATATATCGTTGGCCGACTGCTTGAGAAGCTGCAAATGGCGTCCCACGCCATCGGCGATATCGAATCCCTCCTGGAAGCCTCCGGCATGGACGACGAGGGCAAGTCTCTTGAAGACCACATTCTTGCCTTGGTCCTGGACTCGCTCCAGGGTAAGGATACGCAACGGGCGACACGCCTTACTGAGGAGAGCATCGAGAGGGCCCGGATCGAGCTTGAAGCTGAACAAGAGAACATAAACTCGCTACTCGGTTCCGCCGATGACGCCAGGACTCGTGCTGAGGCAAGGCCACCAAAGTTTCCCCCTCTAGTTCGATCGATGACACACGAGGACTTCACAATTTCCGCGCTGCGAAGCCTTGGTGCTGTAGTTAGCCAGAGCGATAACGGTACCTGGATAGCCGAAGAAGACCGTACTTTGAATCGCCTACGCTTTAATGAATCTGGCGATCCAAGAGCCACCCTCTATGCGCCAGGGTCCGCCGCGTTCAGTCGCCTTGTCGACCGCGTGGTCGCCAGCGGTTGCTGCAGAATAGAAGATGAAGATCATGATGCCCGCGAGACCGTCGCAAACCTGGTGAACGAATGGCTAAGTTCGTTTGACGCATGCCTTGAAGATGTCAAGCTTACGGATGTTGATACGGTCTTCAGTGGATCAGCGCTCCTTCGCGTACGTGCGACGGTCGCCCACGACAGCTACGAGCGCCTTGTGGATGCGGCGTGCGATCCGAGCGAACACCGGCGCCGCATCCCCGGCGGGGATCTCAGTCCGATCCCTGCACTCATCGAGTCCGCAACCGAGATTGGCGCTCAAGCCGAGAAACTTGCTGATGCCGCTCTGAATGACCCCGGCGTCGCAGAGTTCCGTAGGTTCTACCTTGACAGACGACGGCTTGAACTCGAGTCAGCAGGGGACGAAGATCGAAAGCGCAAGAAGCTGGAGGCGGACTTCACACCAAGAGTGGAGGCCGAGCTAGTTGGTCTCAGCGGAAGAGTGTGGCGGGAGGCGATCGCGACTGTCAGATACTCAATAGATGGATCTGGAACGTTCTCTAACGCGATTACCGTGCGTCCAAGCGACCAAGCAGTGCTCTCCCAGCCCCCTTTCGCCACCTGCGCCGTTAGTGGCCGGCGAGTGCCCGAGACCTGCCTGGCGAAGTGCGATATTTCTGGTGCGATGGTTTTGCCCGGTCTGCTCGTACAGTCCCAGGTTAGCGGTCGTCGAGCATTGGAGATGAACACTGCGCGGTGCGCGGAGTCCGGAAAGCTGGCTTTATTGGACGAGCTCGCACAGTCGGCCGTGAGCGGACTTCGCGCACTGTCAGGGCTGATGAGACGCTCTGATGTAAGCGGTCGCCTTGCTGAACCACGGCATTTCCAGAGATGCGAGTTCTCCGGCGCAGAGTGCCTATCTGATGAGCTTGGTGTCAGCGAGCTGAGCGGACGGAAGTTCCGTAAGGATCAGATCTCACGATCTGAACAATCCGGGCGCACAGGCCACACCTCGGAGTTCACGACTTGTTCGGAAACTGGTGCAATACTCATCGAGTCGGAAGGCGAGCGTTGCGGCCTTTCAGGTTCGTTCGTTCGAGCGGGCATCCTTGAGGCGTGTGGCGTCTCCGCGAGAAGGGTTTTACCGCGGCTGCTTCATACATGTTCCGTGACCGGAACACGTGCAATCGGCGAGCATCTTGTTCAAAGCAGCATCGGCGGCGGGATGCTTTTGACTTCGGCGGCGACTCGCTCGAAGGCTGGCAAGTTTTGCACGCCAGACGAGACTCAGCTTTGTCAGTGGACTTCGCGCACTTTTCACCCTGACGACCTACGCACTTGCCAGCTCCTCGGCATACCAGTCCATTTCGAACACACGGCGGGCTCCCCGCCGCAACTGAAACCTCTGCGTGATCTCTTGGACGGGGTAACCCGCGGCAATGCGCTCGAATCCGAATGGACAGATATCGCTCGCCTCTTGTCGGTCGAATCTGGGCGACGAAGCGCCGTAAAAAATGCCGTGGCGTCTAGCGACGGCTCGAGAGTTGCCATCTACGCAGACGCAAAGTCACTTCTTGGCCTGCGTTCCCACGTCGTCGGGGCTCTCTATTGCCCAGCCTCGCGCAACCTGATTGGAAAGATAGTATCCGGCAAACGTGAGCGCGGTGAATGGCGGCCGGAGTAGTTGGAACCGGACGGTCCAACCTAACGGAGCTACGCCACCACTAATTCTGACCGGCCATCCTATCTCGCGCATTTTGAAAGAAGGCGTTGTCCACCTTATGCTGCTGCACTAACCAGTTTGCAAACTCATCGCTATATTGAGGCGTGCCAAATTTTGGCTTATGAAAGTAGCGGAGATCAGCATCCACTTTGTACACACGCCGCACACTCAGTAGGTCGCGGGAGTTAATATCGACCCCTTGCGGCAGCATCGCATTTACCACCCTTATCAGTTCAGTTTGGCGATAAGGGTAGGTCTTGTCTTGATCGATCAATCGATAGCCCGGCGCATTGGGGTCATCTACAAGCCGAACCGGAGTCGCTGACTTATCAGAGGACTCCACAACCTCGCCTGCGAATACAGCGATGGCAGAACCCGGTGGCGCCTTTACAACCTTCTTAACGCCGTCTAGCCACTCGCGACGAATGGCATCCACATACTTGTCGAAAGCATTACGCAGATCTTCACTTGTTCCAGGCTCGCTTTTAGCGCCATGCCTGAAGTAGATCTGCCCCACAGAAAATGCGTTCTTTTGCTTCTTCTGCTCGGTCTCGTAAGTTCCAACATGAGAAAAAACAACAGGAACTTTCGAAGGCGATATCTCAAAGACCGCGATCTTCCGTCCGATCTTCTGCGCCTCGTAAATTTCGATTCCGTCGAATTGAGTTCCGGTGTACTTCCGAATCTTATCGACGATGACCGCATGATCAAGGGAAACAGTTTCGTCGACTGAAGCCCCAGAGGGCGATCCGTTATTCTCCAAACCAACAACAATAACTCCACCGCCAGAGTTGCTCATCGCAACAATGTCTTTGATTAGCTCACACCATTCGCCGGCGGAAGACGGGTCCAAAGATCGCTTGAACTCTACGTGCTTCGATTCTCGCTTTGCCTTCAATGCCTTGTCGATTGCCTCAGGCATAGCGATTCTCCAGGGCGCTCACAGCACGTTAGAAGAGAAGAACTTAGCGCCACTCTTTCGCGATCAAATCCTCGATCAACGCTTCTTCTGCGACCGCTTGTCGGCTCATATGAAAACCGGGTTCGTTTTCTCGGGATCAATCTTGTACTGCTTAATCGCCCGCGCCACATCCTTCCCGTTCATCTTTCCCTCGGCCGCCAGCGCCGCAATCGCCGCGTGGGCAATGTAGTACCGATCAACCTCAAAGAACCGCCGCAGGTTCGCCCGGGTATCGCTTCGGCCGAAGCCATCGGTGCCCAGCACGGTGTAGTGCATCGGCACGAAGGCCCGGATCTGGTCGGCAAACGCCCGAACGTAGTCGGTCGCTGCAATCGCCGGTCCCTGCCTGCCTTCCAGGCACTCGGTCACGTACGCCTTGCGCGGTGACTTCGCCTCCGGGTGGAAGCGGTTGTGGCGCTCCACGTCGAAGCCATCGCGGCGCAGCTCGGTGAAGCTCGGGCAGCTCCAGATGTCGGCGGTGACGCCGAAGTCCTTGTCCAGCAGTTCGGCGGCGGCGATGGCTTCGCGCAGGATGGTGCCGCTGCCCAGCAGCTGTACGCGCAGTTCGCCCTTCTTGGGCTTGCCGGCGTCCTGCAGCAGGTACATGCCCTTGAGGATGCCTTCCTCGGCGCCCTTGGGCATGTCGGGGTGGGTGTAGGCCTCGTTCATCAGGGTCAGGTAGTAGTACTCGTCCACCTGGTCTTCGAGCATGCGCTTCATGCCGTGCTGCAGGATCACCGCCACTTCGAAGCCGAAGGTGGGGTCGTAGGCGCGGCAGTTGGGGATAGCGCCGGCCAGCAGGTGGCTGTGGCCGTCTTCGTGCTGCAGGCCTTCGCCGTTGAGCGTGGTGCGGCCGGCGGTGGCGCCCAGCAGGAAGCCGCGCGAACGCATGTCGGCGGCCTGCCAGGCGCTGTCGCCGATGCGCTGCATGCCGAACATGCTGTAGTAGATGTAGAACGGCAGCATCGGCACGTCGGACGAGGAATAGCTGGTCGCCGCGGCCATCCAGCTGCTGAAGGCGCCGCACTCGGTGATGCCCTCTTCCAGCACCTGGCCGGTCTTGTCCTCGCGGTAGTACATCAGCTGGTCGGCATCGACCGGCTTGTACTTCTGGCCTTCCGGCGCGTAGATGCCGATCTGGCGGAACAGGCCTTCCATGCCGAAGGTGCGGGCTTCGTCGGCCACGATCGGCACGCAGCGCGGGCCCACCTGCTTGTCGCGCAGCACGATGTTCAGGCACTGCACGAAGCTCATGGTGGTGGAGTTTTCGCGCTCGCCGGTGCTCTTGAGTAGCCGCTCGAACACTTCCAGCTTCGGGGCTTCGAGCTTCTTGCTGGTCTTGGCGCGGCGCTGCGGCAGGAAACCTCCCAGCTTCTCGCGGCGGCTGCGCAGGTATTCCACTTCCGGCGACTTCTCGCCCGGGTGGTAGAACGGCACCTCGGAAAGCTTGTCGTCGCTGACCGGGATATTGAAGCGGTCGCGGAAGGCCTTGACGCCCGAGTCGTCGAGCTTCTTGGTCTGGTGGGTCGGGTTCAGCGACTCACCCCAGGTGCCCATGCCGTAACCCTTCACCGTCTTGGCCAGGATGACGGTGGGCTGGCCCTTGTGCTTCACGGCGCGGTCGTAGGCGGCGTAGACCTTGTGCGGGTCGTGGCCGCCGCGGTTGAGGCGCGCGATGTCGGTGTCGCTCAGGTTCGACACCATCTGCTTGGTGACGTCGTACTTGCCGAAGAAATTCTCGCGGGTGTATTCGCCGCCGAAGGCCTTGCAGTTCTGGTACTCGCCGTCGACGGTTTCCATCATCAGTTTGCGCAGGGTGCCGTCGGTGTCGCGGGCCAGCAGCGGGTCCCAGTAGCTGCCCCAGACCAGCTTGATCACGTTCCAGCCGGCGCCGCGGAAGCTGCCTTCCAGTTCCTGGATGATCTTGCCGTTGCCGCGCACCGGGCCGTCCAGGCGCTGCAGGTTGCAGTTGACCACGAAGACCAGGTTGTCCAGGCCTTCGCGGCCGGCCACGCCGATCGCGCCCAGGCTCTCGGGCTCGTCGGTTTCGCCGTCGCCCAGGAAACACCAGACCTTGCGGTCGCTGGGTTCGATCAGGCCGCGGGCCTCGAGGTACTTGAAGAAGCGCGCCTGGTAGATGGCGCTGATCGGGCCCAGGCCCATCGACACCGTCGGGGTCTGCCAGTAGTCCGGCATCAGCCAGGGGTGCGGGTAGCTGGAGATGCCCTTGCCGTCGACTTCCATGCGGAAGTGGTCGAGCTGGCTTTCGCTGATGCGGCCTTCCAGGAAGCTGCGGGCGTAGATGCCCGGCGAGCTGTGGCCCTGGATGTAGAGCAGGTCGCCCGGGTGGTCTTCGCTGGGCGCGCGCCAGAAGTGGTTGAAGCCCACGTCGTAGAGCGTGGCGCCGGAAGCGAAGCTGGCGATGTGGCCGCCCAGGTCACCGGGCTTGCGGTTGGCGCGCACCACCATGGCCATGGCGTTCCAGCGGATGATGCAGCGGATGCGCCACTCCATCGCCGCGTCGCCGTCGCTCTTGGCTTCCAGGTGCGGCGGGATGGTGTTGATGTATTCGGTGGTCGGCTGGAACGGCAGATGGGCGCCGGCGCGGCGCGTCAGCGACACCATCTGCTGCAGCAGGTGGTGGGCGCGCTCGGGGCCGTCGGCGTCGAGCACGGCCTTCATGGATTCGATCCACTCGCGGGTTTCGGTGGGGTCGAGGTCGTTTTCCAGCGCGTCGTTGAGCCAGTTCATGTGTCCTTCCCTGGGGCCGGCTTGGCCGACCCGTCCTTGTTCATCGGTTAGGGGGCAAGTTTAGCCCAGGCCGTGGCTTTGGGCCCTGCGGTCCGGTATGGCCCCGGGGCAGCGCCGCTTGCTGTGGGAGGGACTTCAGTCCCGATGGCGTTCGGGACTGAAGTCCCTCCCACAGGGGGGCGGCCCCCGGGGTTCAGCGGGTGGCGAGCCAGGTGCCGCCGTAGACCAGCAGGGACAGGCCGATGTAGGTCATCTCCACCAGGCGCTTGCGCGAGGGCTTGTCGCGGGCCCGGAAGACGTCCAGCACCAGCTGCCGGATCAGGAAGGTGTAGAGGATGTAGTACAGGAAGGGCGTGACGTGCACCGCCATCGGGTAGTCGCCCAGGCGTTTGCCGAACAGCGACAGGATCCAGCCGATCTCCACCCAGATGCCCAGCAGCCCCAGGGCGGCATTGATGAACATCCAGCGCACCTGGTCCAGGCCGAAGATGGCCAGGTAAAAGACCACGTAGACCAGGATGGCGATGCCGCCGTGGGCGTACAGGAAGCTGAGCTCGACATCGTCCGTGCCGTAGGCCATGAAAAAGCCCGACAGCCCGAACATGCCCATGTGGAACAGGAAAAACGGGTAGATGAACCACTTGGGCGCCACCTCGCCCTTGCGGTAGAGCCTGCCGTTGACGGTGATGTCGGAGTGCAGCTTCATGGGTTCGCCCTGGCAAGGGCAACCGCCCCTGTGGGAGGGACTTTAGTCCCGAAGCTTCCGGGCTGGAAAGCTTCGGGACTGAAGTCCCTCCCACAAACGGGGCGTCTCCGGCACGGGGGCGGCGTGCTCAGCCGCGGGCGGCGCGGATCTGGGCATCCACCGCGGCGATGGCGGTCATGTTGACCACCCGGCGCACGGTGGCCGACGGGGTCAGCACGTGGGCCGAGGCCGCCAGGCCCATCAGGATGGGGCCGATGCCGACGCCGTCGGTGACGTTGCGCACCAGGTTGTAGCTGGCGTTGGCGGCGTCGAGGTTGGCGAAAGCCAGCAGGTTGGCGCGACCGGACAGCTGCGAGTTCGGGAAGATGCGGTTGCGGGCTTCTTCGTTCAGGGCGATGTCCGCGTGCATCTCGCCTTCGACTTCCAGCCTGGGCGCGCGCTCGCGCAGGATGGCCAGGGCGTCGCGCATCTTCTGCGAGCTGGCCGATTCGCTGGAGCCGAAGTTGCTATGGCTCACCAGCGCCGCCTTGGGCTGGATGCCGAACAGCTTCAGGCGGAAGGCGGCCTGCACGACGCTCTCGGCCACCTGGGCGGCGGTGGGGTCCACCTGCACGTGGGTGTCGGTGAAGAAGAACACGCCCTTTTCGTTGAGCACAGCGCTGAGCGCCGACAGCCCGCGGACCTCGCTTTCCAGGCCCAGCACTTCGCGCACGTACTTCAGCTTTCGCACGTAGCGACCCACCATGCCGCACAGCAGGGCATCGGCCTCGCCACGGCGCACCATCAGCGCGGCGATGACGACGTCGCGCGAGCGCACCACGGCCTTGGCGGCGGCGGGCGTGATGCCCTTGCGCTGCATGATCTCGTGGTAGAGCTGCCAGTAGTCGTTGAAGCGCGGGTCGTCGTCGATGTTGGTGACGTCCACGTCGATGCCGATGCGCAGGCGCAGGCCCAGGCGCTGGATGCGGCGTTCGATGATGACCGGGCGGCCGACCAGGATCGGCCGGGCCAGGCCTTCGTCCACCACGGTCTGCACGGCGCGCAGCACGGTTTCTTCCTCGCCCTCGGCGTAGACCACGCGCTTGCGGTCGGCGCGGGCGCGGTCGAAGACCGGCTTCATCAGCAGGCCGGTGCGGAAGACCCAGCTCGACAGGCGGTCGCCGTAGCTTTCCAGGTCGTCGATGGGACGCGTGGCGACGCCGGAAATCATCGCGGCCTTGGCCACGGCCGGCGCCAGCGAAACCAGCAGGCGCGGGTCGAAGGGGCGCGGGATCAGGTAGTCGGGGCCGAAGCGCGGGGTTTCACCGGCGTAGGCGGCGCCGAGGTCGGCGGCTTCGCGGCGCGCCAGGTCGGCGATGGCGTGCACGCAGGCGAGCTTCATTTCCTCGTTGATGGTGGTGGCGCCGACGTCGAGCGCACCGCGGAAGATGTACGGGAAACACAGGGCGTTGTTGACCTGGTTCGGGAAGTCGCTGCGGCCGGTGGCGATGATCGCGTCGGGGCGGGTCTGCCGGGCCAGCGCCGGGTCGATTTCGGGCGTGGGGTTGGCCAGGGCGAAGATGACCGGCTTGTCGGCCATGGTCTTGACCATGTCCGGCTTGAGCACGTTGCCGGCGGAGACGCCGAGGAACACGTCGGCGCCGTCGACGATTTCGGCCAGGGCACGCGAATGGGTCTCGCGGGCGTAGCGGGCGATGCCTTCGTTGACGCCACCGGCGCAAAGATCCGGGCGGCCGGTATGCAGCACGCCGTCGCGGTCGGCGACATGGATGTTTTCCGGCTTGACGCCCAGGGCCACCAGCATGTCCAGGCAGGCGATGCCGGCCGCGCCGGCGCCACTGACGGCCAGTTTGACGTCGCCGATGTCCTTGCCGACCACGTGCAGCGCGTTGATCAGCGCAGCGCCGACGATGATGGCGGTGCCGTGCTGGTCGTCGTGGAAGACGGGAATCTTGAGCCGTTCGCGCAGCTTCTTCTCGACCACGAAACACTCGGGCGCCTTGATGTCCTCGAGGTTGATGCCGCCGAAGGTGGGCTCGAGGCTGGCGATGATGTCCACCAGCTTGTCCGGGTCGTTTTCGTTGATTTCCAGGTCGAAAACGTCGATGCCGGCGAACTTCTGGAACAGCACGCCCTTGCCTTCCATCACCGGCTTGCCGGCCAGCGGGCCGATGTTGCCCAGGCCCAGCACGGCGGTGCCGTTGGTGATCACGCCCACCAGGTTGCCGCGGGCGGTGAGCGCGCTGGCCTCGCCCGGGTCGGCGACGATGGCTTCGCAGGCCGCGGCCACGCCCGGCGAGTACGCCAGCGCCAGGTCGCGCTGGGTCACCATGGCCTTGGTCGGCGTCACCTTGATCTTCCCCGCCGGCGCCAGGCGGTGGTATTCGAGGGCGGCGAGCTTGAAGTCTTCTTGTTCGGACATGGCGGGCTGGGCGGGCCTGGGTCGAGGGTCCTCGATTGTACCGGACCCCCGTGGACCCCACAGGCACCCTGCAGACTCCCACTGTGGGAGGGACTTCAGTCCCGAAATGCTTGCGCGGACGCCAGGTAGAAGCCAAGCGCTTCGGGACTGAAGTCCCTCCCACAGGGGAGGCAAGGCCTCAGCGGGTGATGGGCAGCTTGGCCTCGTCGAGCAGCAGCAGCCAGCCGTCTTCCGGGGTCAGCAGCAGTTGCACGGTGACCTGCAGGGCCTCGGGCGGTTTGCCCTGGAAGTCCGGGCGGAAGTTCACCGAAAACGTGGCACCCGTGTAGGCCTTGCTGTCGTTCGCCTGGGCGGCCCGCAGGCTGCGCTGCACGCTGGCCAGGGCCTGGCGCCCGGCGGCGTCGAGCTGCCAGAGGCTGTAGCGGCGGTCGCGGTCGAACGGACCGGGCCCGGTCGCCGGTTCCAGGCCGAAGGCGTGGCGCTCGGGCTCCGAAGCATCGCGGGCCAGTTCCAGCGACAGCTTGACGCTCTCGGGCTGCACGTCCACGTCGGGCGCCAGCGACAGCGCCGTGCGCAGGTCGGCGGGTTCGAGTTGTATCAGCGTGTTTTCGTCAAAACCACGCAGTTTCCACAGCGTGCCCAGCGGGATGCTGGCGCAGGCCGGGAGCAGCAGGCAGGCGGCGAGGAGAATAATCGTTCGTTTCATGTCGATCTGGTCACAAGCTCTGTGGGAGGGACTTTAGTCCCGAAAAGCTTCGGGACTGAAGTCCCTCCCACAGGGCTTTTTTTAGAGGCCCAGGACGAGGTCGTCGGCTTCGACGCGGTCCAGGCGGATGCGGTTGGCGAACAGGGAGAAGGCCAGCATGCCGGCCAGGCCGTTGGCGCGCTGGACCCAGGGCGGCTGGTACAGGGGTTCGGCCAGGGCGCCGGCTTCGAACATGGGCTCGAGCGCGAACACGTCCTGCAGGGTCATCTTGCCGGCGAACAGCAGGCGGGTCAGCGGCAGGCGGCGGTGGCGCAGGCACCAGCGGAAGAAGGTGTGCACGCTCAGCAGCCCGTGCAGGTACACCGTGTCCTTGGTGAACGCGACGCCGCCGGTGGTGGGCACGCCGCGGAACACGCGCTGGGTGGAGGCGAAGCTGTCGGCTTCGGTTTGCCCGGCGCCCAGGAAGAACCGGAACACCTCGATGAAATCGGCACCCTGCATCGCCATGTCGATGGCGACGATGCGCAGGCTGATGCGCTTGAGCCGTTCGATGTCGATCGCGCCGGTCACCAGCTCGGCGAAGGTCGCCAAGCCTTCCTGGGTGGCGGTGACCCGCGGCGAATTGCGTGCCATGGACTTGAAATGCGGCTGCTCGCGGCCGTTGAGTCCGGTCAGCGTGTGCACGAAGGCCTCGTGTTCGAGCAGCTGGTGGCGGTCGTATTCGCTGAAGCCGGTGCCGCTGCGCAGGCGGATCCGGGTGGGCCCGGCGGCGGCCTTGGCGATCAGGTCCGGGTCCAGTTCCACCGTGACCGTGTGGTGGGTGAAGAACCGTTCGAGCGCAAGCTGCAGTTCGCCCTGCACGGTTTCGGCCGACAGCACGTAGTCGGCCTCGGCGCCGTGCAGCTCCTGGTCGAGTTCGTCGGCGACCTCGATGAAGTGGCGGGCGGCCTCGAGGTTGCTTGGGCCGTCGCCGGGCAGCCGGTCGCCGGGGCGGCCGAACAGGCGCACCGAGTGCTGGGTCACGTCCGCGGTGCCGACGGCTTCGAGCAGCTGGGTGGCCACCGACCAGCTGTCGGCGGTGCGCCGCAGGTACAGGCCCAGGGGTTCGTCGCCGTCGGCGGCGGCGGCGATCGCCGCCAGCTCGCGGCGCACCTCGGCCAGTTCGGGCACCTCGTAGCGCACCTGCGGCAGCACGCTGCGACCGCTGCGCCAGGCCGCCAGGAAATCCTGCTGCACATGCTGCGGCCAGCTCACCGCCTGCAGCATCCGGAGGCCGCGCACCGCATTCACCAGGCGCGCGTCGAGCGCGGCGTGGTGTTCAAGCGTGCGCGGGTCCAGGGGCATCAGCTGCGGCCGTACTTGTCCTTGAGGCGTTTGTTGAGCGCCTTGCCCATCACCCGCGCTTCGGCCTTGCGTTCGGCCTGCGAGGTCGCCGCGGCTTCCATCTCGTCGCGCAGCTTGGCGTAGTTGGCGTATCGGGCTTCGTCCAGGCTGCCGTCCTCGACGGCGGCCTGCACGGCGCAGCCGGGTTCGTTGACGTGGGCGCAGTCGCGGAAGCGGCAGTTGGCGGCCAGCGTTTCGACGTCCTCGAAGGCGTCGGCGACGTCCTCGTCGCCGCTGAGCTTGACCTCGCGCATGCCCGGCGTGTCAATCAGGCAGCCGCCCTGCGGCAGCGGCATCAGCACGCGGGCGGTGGTGGTGTGGCGGCCGCGCGAATCGTTGGCGCGCACGGCATTGGTTTTCATGCGCTCGCGGCCCAGCAGGGTGTTGGTCAGCGTCGACTTGCCGGCGCCGGAGCTGCCCACCAGCACCACGGTGCGGCCCGGGCCCAGGTACTCATGCAGCACGGCCGTGCTGTCGGGGTCCTTGGAATTGACCGCGTGGATGGGCACGCCGGACTCGGCGACCTCGGCCAGCAGGTCGATGCAGTCCTCGACGATTTCGCACTGGTCGGCCTTGGTCAGCACCAGCACCGGGTCGGCGCCGCTGGCGCGGATCAGCACCAGGTAACGTTCGATGCGGCGCGGATTGAAGTCCTGGTCCAGCCCGACCACCACCAGGACATGGTCAACATTGGCGGCGATCAGCTGCTGGCGATGGTGCTCGCCGGCGGCGCCGCGCTTGAGCACCGAGCGCCGCGGCAGCAGGTCGACGATGGTCTTGCCGCTTTCGTCCAGCGTCACCCAGTCGCCGACGGCGGCGCGCTGGTCGGGCGGGAACCGCGGCCGGGTCCAGGGCATGGGCGGCTGCACCTTCATCTGCATCTCGTCCGGGCCGGTGGCCACGTCGTAGGCGGTGCGGTGCTGGCTGGCGACCCGGGCCAGGCGGCGGCCGCCGGCCGCGGCCAGGGCCTCGCGGGCGGTGGCGTCGTCGGGCCAGCCAAGGGCACGCAGGGGGGCGAGGTCGTCGGGAATGGGCTGCATTGGCCGCGATGATACGCCGGCCTGCACGTCCCGCTCACCGGGGGCTGGCCATGCTGGAGGCATGGACAAGTTCGGCAAATGGGTACTGGTGCTGGCCGGCCTGGGTTTCCTGGGCTTCGGGATGGCGATCGTGGCGGCCCCGGCCGCGGTGCTGGGCGGCGTCGGCATCAGCGGCACGCCGGCCGGCCTGGTCGAGCTGCGCGCTTTCTACGGCGGGCTGGAGCTGGGCCTGGCCGCCTTCCTGCTGGCCTGCGCGGCCCGCCCCGGCTGGCGCGAGCCCGGCCTGTGGTCGGTGGCCCTGGTCAACGGCGGCATCGCCGCGTCCCGGCTGCTGGGCATTACCCTGAGCGGCGAGTTCACCGGCTTCTTCGCCGGGGCGCTGGTCTGGGAAATCGGCTTCACCGTGGCGGCGGTGCTGGCCCTGCGCCGCGCACCGCGGGCGGGATGAAAAGACCCGGCTGAAAGCACGTCAAGATTCCGTTAACCTCGGGCCCAGACCCCCTGCCCGAGCCCGCTGCACCATGCCCCACAGCACCCTGCCGACCCGCGAGAGCCTGCGCGAGGTCCGCTACGACATCCGCGGCGAACTTTCCCGCCGCGCCCGCGAACTCGAGGGCCAGGGCCGGCAGCTGATCCGCCTGAACATCGGCAATCCCGGTGCCTTCGGGTTCCGCGCCCCCGACCACCTGCAGCAGGCCCTGTCCGCGCACGTGGCCGAATCAGACGCCTACACCCACCAGCAGGGCCTGCCGCTGGCGCGCGAGGTCGTGGCCGCCGCCCACCGCGGGCGCGGCACGCCCAACGCCTGCGCCGAACGCGTGTTCGTCGGCAATGGCGTCAGCGAACTGATCGACATGTCGCTGCGCGCCCTGCTCAACCCGGGCGACGAAGTGCTGCTGCCCTCGCCCGACTACCCGCTGTGGAGCGCCGCCACCATCCTCAACCAGGGCCGGCCGGTGTACTACCGCTGCGCCCCGGAAAACGGCTTCCTGCCCGACCCGGACGAGATCGAGAAACTGGTGACCCCGCGCACGCGCGCGCTGGTGGTGATCAACCCGAACAACCCGACCGGCGCCAACTACCCGCCGGCGCTGCTGCAGCGGCTGGTGGACATCGCCGCGCGCCACGACCTGCTGCTGATGGCCGACGAGATCTACGACGGCATCACCTACGACGACGCCGCGTTCACCGCGCTGGCGCCGCTGGCCGGCGACGTGCCCTGCCTGAGCTTCGGCGGCCTGTCGAAGGTCTGGCGCGCCTGCGGCTGGCGCGTGGGCTGGGCGGTGCTGTCGGGCGACCCGCTGCGCGTGGGCGACTTCCACCATGCGCTCGACCTGCTCAGCGCCATGCGCCTGTGCGCCAACGTGCCGGGCCAGTTCGCGGTGCCGGCGGCATTGCAGGGCCCGGAAACCATCCGTGCGCTCACCGTCCCCGGCGGCCGCCTGTTCGAATCGCGCCAGGCCGTCATCGACGGCTGCGAGGCCAGCGACCACCTGGCCCTGGTGGCGCCGATGGGCGCGCTGTACGCCTTCCCGCAGGTCGTGGGCCCGGCGGCCGAGGGTTTCGACGACCAGGCCTTCGCCCTGGAGCTGCTGGAGAACGAGGACGTGCTGGTGGTGCCGGGCAGCGGCTTCAACGTGCCGGGCTCGCGGCATTTCCGCATCACGCTGCTGCCCGAAGCCCCGACCGTGCGCGAGGTGTTCGCGCGCATCGACCGGGTGCTGGATGCACGCGCCGGCCGGCGCAAGCGGCATGTGGCCTGAGGTCCTGCTGGCCATGGCCCTGGCGACGCCCGCCGACCCTGCCGCGACGCTCGATTACCTGGCGCTGGGCGATTCCTACACGATCGGCGAGTCGGTGCCCGAAGCCGGCCGCTGGCCGGTGCAGCTGGCCGCGGCGCTGCGCGAACGCGGCATCACGCTGGCCGACCCGCGCATCATCGCGACCACCGGCTGGACCACCGACGAGCTTTCGGCCGCGATGGACGCCGCCGAACCGCTGGGCCGCTTCGATTTCGTCAGCCTGCTGATCGGCGTCAACAACCAGTACCGCGGCCGGCCGGTGGACGACTACCAGGGCGAGTTCGCCGGCCTGCTCGACCGCGCGATCCAGCTGGCCGGCGGCCGCGCCGACCGGGTGCTGGTGCTGTCGATCCCGGACTGGGGCGTCACGCCCTTCGGCCAGGCCAGTGGCCGCGACACCGCGGCGATCGCCGCCGAGCTGGACGCCTACAACGCCGCCGCCGCCGCGGTCTGCGCCGCCCGCGGCGTCGTTTTCGTGGACATCACCCCGGCCAGCCGGTCCCCGGGCAACCAGCCCGACCGCATCGCCGACGACGGCCTGCACCCCTCGGCCCGCGCCTACGCCGACTGGACCGCCCTGGCCCTGCCCTTCGCCGAGCGGCTGCTGAAAGACCTGTAGGAGCGCCTTCAGGCGCGAAGCCCTTCTTTGCCAAGGGCAAAGGCAAAAGATTCGCGCCTGAAGGCGCTCCTACAGGGAGGGGCGGAAACGGGTCATTCAGGCCGCCGGGTTACAATTACGGGGTTCACTCCCGGAGTTCCCCATGTCCCTGTCCCCCGATACCCGCGCCCGCATCGAAGGCATCCTCGCTGCGAACCACGTCGTGCTCTTCATGAAGGGCAGCCCGGATGTCCCGCAATGCGGGTTTTCGGCCAAGGCCGCGGGCATCCTGAAGGGCCTGGCCCCGGGCTTCGGCCACGTCGACGTGCTGTCGGATCCCGAGATCCGCGAGGGCATCAAGGTCTTCGGCCAGTGGCCGACCATCCCGCAGCTGTACGTCGGCGGCGAACTGCTGGGCGGCAGCGACATCATCGAGCAGATGCTCAACAGCGGCGAACTGCACCAGATGCTGGGCCTGGCCGCGCCCGACCGCAGCCCGCCGGCGATCGAAATCACCCCCACCGCCGCCGAGGCCATCTCTCGCGCGCTGGACAACGCCGAGGACGGCGTCGTGCTGCACCTGTCGGTGGATCCGCGCTTCAACGCCCGCTTCGAGCTCAAGCCCGCCAGCGGCCACGAAGTGGTGGCCGAGGCCGCCGGCATCCGCATCCACCTGGACCTGGCCAGCGTGCCGCGCGCCCGCGGCCTGCGCATCGACTGGGTCGAAGACGCCCGCGGCGCCGGCCTGTCCATCCTCAACCCCAATGCCCCGCCCGCGGTGAAGCCGATGAGCGTGCAGCAGCTGCACGACCACATCATCGCCGGCACCATCGACGTCATCGACGTGCGCCCGGCCCAGGACCGCGCCCGCGCGCCCTTCCCGCACCCGCACGAGGTGCTGGACGAAGACAGCCGCGAACGCCTCGAGGCCCTGCCCAAGGACCTGCCGCTGGCCTTCCTGTGCCACCACGGCAACTCCAGCCGCCAGGCGGCCGAATACTTCCGCGGCCTGGGTTTCCACGACATCTACAACGTCGAGGGCGGCATCGACGCCTGGTCGCTCGAAATCGACCCGAAGCTGCCGCGCTACTGACCGACGCCTGCCGGGGTTTTTTGCCTACCGGGCCTTCCCGACAGCGTTATTGGCACGGTTAGAGCAATTGCGCTAACTTTGGGCGGCAACCAAACCCGCCCAACCGGGTCGTCCCCCCAAGGCAAGGGCGTGGTAGCACCCAGGAGGTTAGAAATGCGCAATTGGCTGGTGGCGGCATCCGCGACCTTGGTCCTGACTGCCTGTGGCGGCGGCTCCGACGGTGGGGCCGGCGGCAACGACCGCAATGCACTGGCGGCGCAGGCCTGCAAGGTCGCGGCGGAGTCGCGGCTGGGCGGCAAGATTTACGAACTCGACCTGCAGGCGCTCGGGGCCAGCATGAAGCCGGCTCCCAACGGCGAGCACTTCCTGACCGCGCCCATCACCATCGAGCCCGGGCTGACCTCCGAAGCCAAGCAGATCGTCGAATGCACGGTGCGCTTCTCGGACGCCAAACCGCAGCCCGACGTCGTCGGCTTCGTCTTCAACTGGTAAACCGCGGGCCCTCCTGGACGAGGGCTCCCGAGGCGGCCTCGGGGAAATTGTGTATCAGGGCGAGGCCTCGCTAGGCTTGCCGCCATGCACGCCGTGCTGCGCCAGGCCTTTGAATCAGAGTGGACCCTTGCCCGCGAAGCGCGGCAGCAGGGAAACCTGGACCTTGCCTTCCATCATCTCGAACGGGCCCACATCCTGGGCCAGCGATCCACCCGCCTGCACGTGCGCAGCCACCTGGGCATGCTGGCGATAGGCTGGCAGCGACGGGATGCCCGCGAGCTGGCCGGACAGACGGTCCGCATCGTCGCAGCGGCCCTGTTTTCACGCTTCTGGGTGCCCGAGGGAAACACCGGCGGCGCCAACGTCAGCGCCACCCGGCCCATGCCTATCCCGGCCGACCTGCAAGCCATCCTCGACCAGACGCGCCGCTGAGGCTGGCGCCCGCGCAGGCGGGCTATTCGTCGAAGCGCAGGTGCTTGACCGACTTGCCGTGGCGGCGGATCAGGCGCAGGGCCTCGATGCCTATCTGGATGTGGCGCTCGACGAAGTGCTCGGTGACCTTGCGGTCCGAGGCTTCGGTCTTGACGCCTTCGGGCACCATCGGCTGGTCCGACACCAGCAGCAGCGCGCCCGACGGGATCGAGTTGGCGAAGCCGGCCGAGAAGATCGTCGCCGTTTCCATGTCGATAGCCATGCAGCGCAGCTTGCGCAGGTAGTCCTTGAACTCGGCGTCGTGTTCCCAGACCCGGCGGTTGGTGGTGTAGACGGTGCCGGTCCAGTAGTCGTGGCCCAGGTCGCGGATCATCGTGGACACCGCGCGCTGCAGGGCGAAGGCCGGCAGGGCCGGGACCTCGGGCGGCAGGTAATCGTTGCTGGTGCCTTCGCCGCGGATGGCGGCGATGGGCAGGATCAGGTCGCCCAGTTCGTTCTTGCGCTTGAGCCCGCCGCACTTGCCCAGGAACAGGCAGGCCTGCGGATTGATCGCCGACAGCAGGTCCATCACGGTGGCGGCGTTGGCGCTGCCCATGCCGAAGTTGATCAGGGTGATGCCATCGGCGGTGGCACTGGGCATCGGCCGGTCGATGCCGACGATGGGTGCGCCGGTCAGGCGCGAGAAGGTGCCCAGGTATCCACCGAAGTTGGTCAGCAGGATGTGCTGGCCGAAGTCTTCCAACGCCACGCCGGTGTATCGCGGCAACCAGTTGCTGACGATCTCGTTCTTGTCTTTCATCGTTTTTTTTATCCTTGTCTTGTTCTTTTTATCCGTCTTGCCCGGCCATTCTGCCACGCAGGCCGTGAATGGCGGCCGCCAGCACTTGGCAAGCCCGCGCGCCGTGGCTAGGGTTGCCTGATTACTGGGGGAGACACCGGATGCACACACACCTGCGGGCCAGCCTGCTGGCCACCGCCCTGCTTGCCCTGCCGGCGCTGTCGCCGGCGGCCGAGCGCCCGTTCGCCAGCACCTACGCGCCCGTGGCTTCGGGCCCGGTGCTGATCACCGACGCCACCGTGCTGACCGGCGACGGCCAGCGCCTGGACAATGCCGACGTGCTGATGCGCGACGGCAGGATCGCCGCGGTCGGCACCGACCTCGACGCCGGCGGCGCCACCGTGGTGGACGGTCGCGGCAAATGGGTGACGCCCGGCATCATCGACGTGCACTCGCACCTGGGCGTCTATCCCAGCCCGGGCGCCACCGCGCACAGCGACGGCAATGAAATGACCTCGCCGGTCACGGCCCAGGTCTGGGCCGAACACGGGGTCTGGCCCCAGGACCCGGGCTTTGCCGCGGCCCTGGCCGGCGGCGTCACCTCGATGATGATCCTGCCCGGCTCGGCCAACCTCATCGGCGGCCGCGGCGTGGTGCTCAAGAACGTGCCGGCCACCACGATGCAGGCGATGAAGTTCCCGGACGCGCCGCACAGCGTGAAGATGGCCTGCGGTGAAAACCCCAAGCGTGTCTACGGCGGCCGCGGCCAGTCGCCGATGACCCGCATGGGCAACCTGGCCGGCTACCGCGCCGCCTTCATCGAGGCGCAGAAGTACCGCGAGGCCTGGGACAAGTACGAGGCCGCCAACGCCGACGACGGCAAGCGCCGCAGGAATTCCGCCAACGGCAACGGCCAGCCGCCCACCCGCGACCTGCGCATGGACACCCTGGCCGACGTGCTGCGCGGCGAGATCGGCGTGCACATCCATTGCTACCGCGCCGACGAGATGGCGCTGATGATCGACCTCGCCCGCGAGTTCGACTTCAAGATCGCCGCCTTCCACCACGGCGTCGAGGCCTACAAGCTGGCCGACACCCTGGCCGAAGAAAACATCTGCGGGGCCCTGTGGGCCGACTGGTGGGGCTTCAAAATGGAGGCCTACGACGGCATCCAGGAAAACATCGCGCTGGTGGACCGGCCGAAAAACGGCTGCGCCGTCGTGCACTCGGATTCGAGCGAAGGCATCCAGCGTCTGAACCAGGAAGCGGCGAAGGCGATGGCCCGCGGCGAACGCGCCGGCATGGCCCTGCCGCCCGAACACGCCATCCGCTGGCTCACGGCCAATGCCGCCAAGGCCATTGGCGTGGCCGACGCCACCGGCACCCTGGCCGAAGGCAAGATGGCCGACGTGGTGCTGTGGAACGGCAATCCGTTCTCGGTCTACGCCAGGGCCGAACAGGTGTACGTGGACGGCGCCTTGCTCTACGACCGCAACGACCCGGCGCGCCAGCCGGTGTCCGACTTCATGCTGGGCCAGGAGGTGTCGCCGTGAAGCGCCTGATTCTTTGCGTCCTGATGGCGGCCGCCCTGCCGGCCTCCGCCCAGAACCTGCTGATCCGCGACGCCACCGTGCATACCGCCGGCGCCGCCGGCACGCTCAAGGACCACGACGTGCTGGTGCAGGCGGGCGTGGTGCGCGCCATCGGCCCCGACCTGGCCGCGCCGGCCGGCGTCACCGTCATCGACGCCAAGGGGCGGCCGCTGACGCCGGGCCTGTTCGGCGGCCTGAGCGGCCTGGGCATCGAGGAAGTATCCGGCGAAGCCGCCACCGTCGACGCCGGCCTCGCGCTGGGCACGATGACGCCGCCGCACGAAGGTTCGTCCTGGCGGCCGGAGTTCGACGTCGACGTGGCTTTCAATCCGCACTCGGCCGCCATCGGCGTGAACCGCGTCGAAGGCATCACCTTCACCACGCTGTCGCCGTCGGCGCTGCCGGGCGGCAGCTTCGTCGCCGGCCAGGGCAGCGTGGTGCGGCTCGACGGTCGGTATGACGCCGCGCTGGCCGGCAGCCGCAGCCTGTTCATCGACCTGGGCAGCGACGCGTCCGTGCTGTCGGGCGGCAGCCGCGCCGGCCAGTGGATGCTGCTCGAGCAGGCCGTGGCCGAAGCCCGCGCCGGCAGCGGCGACCTGCTCACCCGCGCCGGCCGCGCCACGCTGGCGCGCTACCTGGCCGGTGGCCGGGTGGTGTTCCAGGTTGATCGCGCCGCCGACATCCGGCAGGTACTGGCCTTCGCGAAAAAACACGGCATGCGCCCGGTGATCGCCGGCGGCGCCGAAGCCTGGCGCGTGGCCGCCGAGCTCAAGGCCGCGGACGCCGTGGTGCTGGTGGACGCGCTGGCCAACCTGCCCTCGAGCTTCGACAGCCTGGCCTCGGGCCTGGAAACGGCAGCGCGCCTGCATCGGGCGGGCGTGAAGGTCGGTTTCAGCCAGCGCGGCGATGCCACCCACAACGCCCGCAAGCAGCGCCAGCTGGCCGGCAACGCGGTCGCCCACGGCCTGCCCTGGGACGCGGCGCTGGCCGGCCTGACCGTCGTGCCGGCCCGGGCCTTCGGCCTGTCCGATCGCGGCCAGATCGCGGTCGGCCAGGCCGCCGACCTGGTGCTCTGGAGCGGCGACCCGCTCGAGGTGAACACCTGGGCCGAGCAGGTGTGGTTCGACGGCGTCGCTGCGAACATGCGCTCGCGCCAGACCGAACTGCGCGACCGCTACCTGGCGCCGGAAGGCGCCCTGCCCCGGGCCTACACCACCAACTGACCGAACCGCTGTGGGAGGGACTTCAGTCCCGAAGCTTCTGCTGCCAGAAGCCTTCGGGACTGAAGTCCCTCCCACATCACTTGCAGGCTGGCGCCGCCCAGCCCACGATGCCGTCATGGACGGCGACCTGCGCCAACGCCTGCGGGTCCACCACCAGGACGACGCCCTGGGCCGCTGGACCGTGGCCTGGTGCCCGCCGCCGCCGGTCCTGGCCGGCATCGTCTCGATGCTCTGGTACGGCGAGGGCCACACTGGCTACCAGCGCGACCGCATCCTGCCTTCCGGCGACAGCTTCCTGCTGGTGAACCTGGGACCGGTGCAGTACCGCATCGACCCCGGCCCGCCGGAGCAACGCGTCCCCTTCGACGACATCTGGTACTCGGGCTTGCACCAGGGCCCGATCGACACCGAAGCGCCCCACGGCAATGCACTGTTCGGGGTGGCGTTCCGGGCCACCGGCGCGCGCCCCTGGCTGGGTACCGATGCGCATGAACTGGGCGGCCGCATCCTGCCGCTGGCCGACGTGCTCGGTGCGCCCGCCAACGAACTACGCGAGCGACTGCTTGCCTGTGGCTCGCTGCCGGCACGTTTCAGCACCGTCGAGAACTGGCTGGCCGCGCGGCTCGATCCGCGGCGCGCGCCCAGCCCGCTGCTGGCCTGGGCGGTCGAACGCATCGAGCAGCGCGCCGGCCGGGTGTCGGTGGAATCACTGGCTCACGAGGCCGGCGTCAGCCGCAAACACCTGGCCGGCCTGTTCCGCCGGGAGGTGGGCCTGGGCGCCAAGGCGCTGGCGCGCGTGCACCGGTTCCGCGCCGCAGTGGACCTGCTGGCGGGCCGCGACCGCGTTCCCTGGACCGAACTCGCGCTGCAGTGCGGCTATTTCGACCAGTCACACCTGGTGCGCGATTTCCGCGCCTTCAGCGGATTCGCCCCGGGGGAGTTCATCCGCCACGCGCGGGCCGACGGCCAGGCCGTGGTCGTGAGGTAACGTTTTTCCAAGACGCCCCGCCGCGCGGGTGGCACAGTGCGGCAACCACCAACCACTACCGAGGGGAGACGGCAATGGGAGAGATCAACATCTGGGCCATCATCGCCGCCACGGTCGCCAGCTTCGTGCTTGGCGGCCTGTGGTATTCGCCGATGCTGTTCGGCAAGGCCTGGCAGCGCGAAGTGGGCCTGAGCGACGAAGAGCTGGCCAAGGGCAACATGGCCGTGATCTTCGGCTCGACGCTGGTGCTGTGTTTCATCGCCAGCTTCGTGTTCGCGATGTTCCTCGGGCCGCGGCCACCGCTGGCCCTGGGCCTGGGCGCGGGCTTTTCGGCCGGGCTGTGCTGGGTCGGCGCCAGCTTCGGCATCAACTACCTGTTCGAGCGCAGGAGCTTCAAGCTGTTCGCGATCAACGGCGGCTTCCACACCCTGCAGTTCACCGTGATCGGACTGGTGCTGGCGCTCTGGCCTATTTGAAGACGAAGTTGCGCACCAGCCTGGCTTCTTCGTCCAGGGGTTCGAAGCGCCAGCTGCGCACGGTCGTGGTGACTTCGCGCTCGAAGGTGCCGCGCGGGCGCGACTGCAGCACGCGTACGTCGGTGACGCGCCCGTCCCGGCCGATGCTGATTTCCACCTGCACCTCGCCGGTGATGCCGCTGCGCAGTGCGTCGACGGGATAGGACGGCTCGGGCGTACTGACTGGAATCGGGGTCAGGCGTTTGGGTGGTGGCGCCGCCGCGGCGGCGGCGGCAGCGGCGGCGGCCGTGGCCTGCTGCTCGGCGGCCAGGCGGGCGGCTTCTTCCTCTTCGGCCTTGCGGCGCGCTTCGGCCTGGCGGCGCTGTTCGGCCTGGCGCCGGGCCTCGGCCTGGCGCGCCTGTTCGGCG
>NZ_AVCJ01000010.1 GCF_000743535.1 Arenimonas donghaensis DSM 18148 = HO3-R19 | reverse complement strand
ATCGACGACCGCCTTGGCGGCGAGCCGCTGGACGCCGCGCAGGAACGGGCCGCCCGCGACGCGGGCTGGCGCTAGGCGGCCACGGCCGGCCGGCGTTCGAACCACCACAGCGCCGCGCTCGCCAGCAGCCAGCCCAGCCACCAGGGCCAGCGCGGGCCCGGCACCTTGCGCGGCTGGGATGCGACGGTGGCCGACGGCGCCACCAGGGCCTGCGTGGCCGCATGGCGCTGCGCCGCCAGCATCGCCGGATAGCGTTCCGGGGCGCGCACCTGCAGCGGCGATGACTGGCCGTCGTGTTCGAGCCAGTGCCGACCGGTTTGTTCCGGCCAATAGCCGGCGCAGGCAGCCGCGCCGCTGGCCGGATCGACCTGCAGTGCCATCGCGTTTCCGTCGGGTGCGACCACGCTGGCGTCCTCCGGCAGGCCGCACAGCATTGCGCGCTCGCCGAGCCAGGCCGGGGCCAGCGGCGCGGGGCGCCGTGGGTCGCGTGCCCGCGCCAGGGTCTGCACGATGTCGGCCCACAGCTGCCCGTGCGCCGAACGGCGGCCCGTCAGCCACAGCCGGTAGCTGTCCGACAGGACCGACGCCGCGACCCGGCCGCGGCCTTCCTGCCGCCAGGCCACCAGGGCCTCGCCGTCCGGCGCGGCATGCAGGACGCGGCCATCGCGGGCCGAAAGTTCCAGCGGGCGGCGGGACAGCTGCGGGGCGCGGTCGGTGGCGGCCACCGCGGAGTCCGCCGCGCGGACGTCGGGCTGTTCGGTGCCGGGCCAGGTCAGGCCCTGGAGAAGGTCGGCGTCTTCGACCGCCAGGCCCCAGTCGCGCAGCGCGGTGGCGTCGCGTTCGGGCAGCGGGCCGGTGATGCGCACGAGCACGCCCAGGCCCTCGCGCACCGCGCTGCGAAGTTCATTCCGGCCGTTGGCGCCCAGGCCGGCCCAGGCGCGTTCGTCCAGGACCACCAGGTCGAAGTCGGCGAAGCGCGCGGCGCTGGCCGTCACCGGGGCATCGCCGAGTTGCGTGCCGCCGCCCACGTCGATGACCGTGTGCAGGGAGAGTCCGGTATCGGCCGCCCAGCGGCGCAGGTACTTGAGTTCGGGGCTGGGGCCGCCCGCCAGCACGAGCAGGCGGGGGCGCGCCGGCGCCACGACCTCGAGCGGCAGCGCCTCTTCGCCCAGGGTTTGGCCATCGGCGTCCTGCCAGCGCAGCTGGAAGTCGGTGGGACCGGCCAGGCCGGCGCGGCCCGGGAGGCGGAAAGCGCCGTCCGCATCGGGCGTGGTTTGGGCCAGTACCGCCCCCGCGGGGTCGAGCAGCTGGACGTTCGCGTCGGCGGGTCCGCGGACCTGGCCACGCACCTCGAAGGCCTGGCCCTGGACGACGCGGTCAGGCAGGTCCAGCGCGTGCAGGCCGTCCGGCAATGGCGCGGGTTCGAAGGCCAGCGGCAGGCCGTGGGCCGCTGCCTGGTCACGGGCCGGCAACCCGTGGCCGAGCACGCGAACTGAAGCGAAGCCGGGATGACGCCGCAGCGCGGTCGCCAGGTCGGGCACGCGTTCGAGCTCCGGCGGCACCGCGACACCCGGCAGCGCGACCCGGTGCTGCGCCGGATCGGCGGCAGGTATTTCCACGGTCCCGGGCGTCAGCACCACCAGGGTGAACGCAGGCGGGGAGGTTTCGGGCGGGAACAGGGCCAGCCACAGCAGGCCGGTCACCACGGCCTGCGCGGCGATGCGTCCGGTCGCCTGGCGCGCGGCCAGCGCGCCCGAGCGCACGCGCAGCGCCAGCCTCAGGCTGGAAAGCACGACGGCGAAAACCAGCAGGCTGGCGACGACGAGACTGGTGTTCACGGCGTGGCCTCCGCGGGCAGCGCATCAAGGTAGGCCTGCCCCATCGCATCGGGGGCGGGCCGGCCATCCGGGCCCGTGGTCGGGCGCGGCAGCAGCGGCCACAGCAGCGCGCGCAGCCGCTGTCGGCACGCGGTGCAGCCCGGGTCGGCGCGCAGGGTTTCCAGGGCGGCCAGCAACGACAGGGGATCGGCGATGCGTTCGGCGTTGTCGTCCAGCCACGCCGTCATCGGCGCCAGGTCGGGCGTTTCGTTTTCCTGTGCCAGCGCCAGCCACAGGGCGGGCACCGGCGTCGGCGCCGGCTGCGCAGGCACCAGGCCGTCGCGCCGGTCGGCAATGCCTTCGCGATCACCGCCCATGCGCCGGCTCTCCTCGATCGGCGGCAGTTCCAGGCCGACGCGCGCCAGGTAGATGCGGCTGGCCTGCTGCACCTGCTTGATGAACTGCAGCGCCCGGTAGGCGTGCGGCAGCGCGCGCTCGGGCTGGCCCTGGCGCAGTTCGCCTTCCGAGGACCACATGGCATCCAGCGCCTGCCTGAGCAGGGCGCGGGTCTGCGGGTCGAGCAGGGTGGCGGCTTCGGCGTCGTCGTGGGTGTGGCCGTATTGCTCGAGCACGTTGACGGCACCGCCCAGCGGGCCGGCGGCGTCGCCGGCGTGGTCGTGGCCGTCGTCGTCGGTGTGGGCCGGCCCGTCGTCGTGCCCGTCGGCCTGCCCGTCGTCCAGGCCGGGCGGCGGCTCGGGGCCGCCCTCGTTTTCCTCGCCGAGGAACTGGCCGTAGCGCATGCGCAGGATGCGCTGGTCGACGCCGATCACGTCGGAACGTTTGACGAAGTCATCCGCCGGCAGCGTCGGGCGCTGCGGCACCAGCGCCTCGATGTCCAGGATGATCTGGCGCTGGCTGCGGAAATAGGCCGGCAGCGCTTTTTGCACCAGGCCTTCCATGCCGGTCGATTCGGTCGCGGGCGGCATCGGCCACCGCAGGATCAGGCTGGGGCTGCGGCTGGTCTGCGGCGCCGGCGTGCGCTGGTCGCTCACTTCAAGGCGCGCGATCAGGTCGTCGCCCTGCGCCAGGCCCAGGGCGTCCAGGTCGAGGGTGTGGCGGTAGCGGCGCAGTGTCGGCTCGCCTTCGCCGCGCAGCGCCAGGCTGCGTTCGCTCACCTGCACCTGCTCGCCGCTGCCCTGGGCCAGGGTGATGAACAGGCGGGCGTCGCCCAGGCCGTGGTCGTCGCTGGCCTCGAAATCGAGCAGCCAGCGGCGTTGGCCATCGGCGCGCAGGGTGAGCGGACGCTCGGGGCTGACGACGCGGATCGTCGGCGCCTGGTCCGCGATGGCGTCGAGGCGATGCAGGTCGTCGTCGGCCAGCGGCAGGGGCGACGTGGTCTGGATGCGATACAGCAAGGAACGGGCAAGCGTGTGCTCGCCGACCCAGTGTTCACCGTCGCGGACCAGCGCCAGTTCGCCGCCGTCGTGCCAACGCAACGCCACGGCGTCGGGCTGCGGCGAGAACCTGAGCTGCCAGCGCAGCGTCGACCCCGCGGGCGCCTGCAGCGACAGCCCCGGTTCCTGGCGGGTCGGCAATCCGGTGTAGCCGGGTGGCTCGACCGTGACGCTGCTTTCGTGCAGCGTCAGGATCGTCGGCGCGGCGTCGGCGTCGGCGACGCCGGCCGCAGCGGGCGCGGGCGCGGCCATCGGCGCGGCGGACGGCGGCAACACCACCGCGGCGAGCACGGCGATCGTTCCGGTCAGGAACGCGGCGACCAGTGCGCGACGCGGCCAGGCCGGCCGGGGGTCGATCGCCGACCGCCCAAGCTGCTTGGCCACGTGCGCCTGTTGCAGGCCCTGCAGCGGGCCCAGCGTCTGCGGCGGTGCGAACAGCAGGTCGGCGCTGTCCTGCATCGCCGGGTCGGCGTTGAGCCGCCGTGCGAGCCAGCGGTCGTCATGGCGCGCGCGCTGCCGGTGCCAGGCAACGAACGCCAGCAGTGACAGGGCCGCTGCCGCGAGACCTGCGCCCAGGGGTGCCTGCAGCCGCACGCCCCAGGCCCCGACCGCCGCCAACAGCGGCAGCAGCCACAGGACGTTGGCGGCCAGCAGGCGCAAGCCGATCGCGCGCCGGGTGTGGAGCAGCGGGCGGTTCACGCCGGCCTCCGCGTCGGCAGGCCGGCGGCGAGCCAGCGCTCGACGACAAACAGCGCGGCCAGCACCAGGACCAGCCACGGTGCCAGCGGCGGCGAGGGCGGGGTGAAAGCCGGGCCGTCGTCCCGGGGCACATGCCGCCGGGCATCGACGCGCGCGGGCGCCGCCGGCGGCGGCTGCAGCTGCTGCAGGAGCCAACGCGGGAAGCGCGGGTCGAGCAATTCCGGGAACGCCGCCGGCTCCAGCGGCTGGGCGAACTGCAGGATCCGGCCCGCCTGGAAACCGGCGGCGCGCAGGCGCACCGAACCCTCTTCGCCGCGCCAGGCGACCTGGCCGGCGGCGTCGACGGGCCAGTGCGTCGTATCGGCGATGAGCAGCGTGCCGCCGTCGCGGGCGAAGTCGAGCACGTTGGCCGGCACCGCGCCGTCGGCGAGCCAGGCCAGCACCCGGGTATCGTCAGGCCAGCTGGCGCCCGCTGCCATCAGGGTCTCGCCAGGCGGCGGTGCCGGGTCCGTCGTTGCCAGCCAGGCGCGCTGCGCCGCTGCCAGCCATTTCGCCTGGTGGGCGTGGTCGGGTCCATGGCGCACCGCCATGGCCGGCGGCGGTTCGTCTTGCCTGTCCGGGGCCGGGTCTGGCGTCGATGCCTCCGCCACCAGCCACTGCACCGGACGCGAAAGACGCGGCCGTTCGCCGTCGACGCCGTCGAGGATCGCCGGCACGTGCACGACCAGGGCCTTGCCCGGCGGCAGCCCGGCGTCCGCCTCGCGCAGCAGGCTCGACACCGGCACCGGCGCCTCGGGTACGGCCGAATCGATGTGCGGGAAACCGGGGGCGAGCCAGCGCAGCTCGGCGCCCTCGGGGGCTTCTGGCACCGGCAGGGAAGGGTGCACCAATACGCGCGGGGGTCCCGCCTGATCGTCCGTGAACCAAGGCGCCGCCAGCAGCAGCGCCAGCCCGGCCACCAGCGCCAGGCGCAGCGCCAGCAGCAGCCAGTGCTCGATCCGCAGCCGCTGCCGCGGTCGCTGCCGGGCGTGCAGCCAGCGCAAGGCCGCGAACATCGTCGGCTGCTGCTGTTCGCGCCGCGCCAGGTGCACGAGCAGGGGCACCACCAGCCCGAGCAGGGCCAGCAATCCCAGCGGCATGGCGAGCCCGAAACTCATGCGCGCTCCGCGGCGCCGGGCGCCAGCAGGCGTCGCAGCGGCAGGTCCATCGGCTCGTCCAGCCAGGCCACGTCGCTGCGGATGCCGGCGGCGGCCAGGCGTGCGTGCTGGCGTCGGCGCGCGTCAGTGAATTCGGCCAGGAAGGCCGCGCGCGCCGACGGGGCATCCGTCACCCGCTCCTCGCCGCTTTCCGGGTCGCGGAAGCGATGGCCGCCGCGGAAGGGGAAGTCACGCTCCTCGGCGGTGAGCAGCTGCAGGTGCATCACCTCGCGGCGCGCCGCGGACAGCTTTTCCATCAGCCCGATGCAGGCTTCGTCGAAGCCGTCGCTGAGCACCAGCACCAGGTGACCCGGTCCGATGCGCTCCCACAGCGGCCGCAGCCGACCTTCGTCCGGCCAGCCACCGCCTGAACGCAGCGCGTGCAGTCCGAGCAGGCAGCGATCGCGCTGCCGCGGGCCGGCGCCGGCGGGCACCAGGTGCAGGCCGTCGCCGCCGATGGCCGCGAAGCCGAACTGGTCGCCCTGGCGCAGCGCCAGTTCGAATGCGCAGGCCGCCAGGCCGCGGGCCAGGTCGAGCCGGTTCCAGCCGGAACGCGCGGCGTCGCCCTGCGCCATCGAGGCGCTGGTATCGACCAGGACCCAGGCGGTGAGCGGGCTGTCGCGTTCGGCCTCGCGCACGAAGAAGCGGTCCGAGCGGGCGTAGAGTTTCCAGTCGACCTGGCGCAGTTCGTCGCCCGGTTCGTAGGCACGGTACTGCGCGAACTCCAGGCCGGCACCGCGGCTGCGGCTGCGGTGCTGGCCGAAGCCATGTCCGCCCGTGGCCCGCCGCCCGTCCAGGCGCAGGTCGCGCAGCCGGGCGCGTACCGCGGCGGGGATGAAGTCCGGGCCGGACATGGTGGCCTCAGGCCGGGTGCGGGACCGCACGCAGCAGCGCCGCCACGATGTCGTCGGCGGACTTCTGTTCGGCCTCGGCGGCGAAGGACAGCAGCAGGCGATGGCGGAGCACCGGCGCGGCCAGGGCCAGTACGTCGTCGCGGGTGACGGCGAAGCGCCCGTGCAGCAGCGCGCGCGCCTTGCAGGCCAGCACCAGCGACTGGCCGGCGCGCGGGCCGGCGCCCCATTTCACGTATTGGTTGATGTCGGCCGGCGCCTCGGGGCCCGGGCGGCTCGAGCGCACCAGCCGGGTGATCCAGTCCAGCAGGTCGGCGCCCAGGTGAACCTCGCGCACGCGCGCCTGCAGGGCCAGCACCTCGTCGCCGTTCATCACCCGCGGCACCTTGGGCGGTTTGCCGCCCGTGGTCTGCTCGATGATGTCGCGCTCTTCGGTTTCGCTCGGATAGTCGACCCGGATGTGCAGCAGGAAACGGTCGAGCTGGGCTTCGGGCAGCGGGTAGGTGCCGGCCTGTTCCAGCGGATTCTGCGTCGCCAGCACGAAAAACGGCTCGGGCAGGGCGTGGGTGGTGCCGGCGTAGCTGACGGTGTGTTCCTGCATGGCCTCGAGCAGCGCCGCCTGGGTCTTGGGCGGGGTGCGGTTGAGTTCATCGGCCAGCAGCAGGTGGGTGAACACCGGCCCGGGCTGGAACTTGAAGTGGCGGTGGCCGGTGCCGTGGTCTTCTTCCAGGATCTCGGTGCCCAGGATGTCGCTGGGCATCAGGTCGGGCGTGAACTGCACGCGCCGGAAGCCCAGGTCCAGGGCCTGGCCCAGGGTGCGAACCAGCAGGGTCTTGCCCAGTCCGGGCACGCCTTCGAGCAGGCAGTGGCCGCCGGCCAGCAGGCCGGTGAGCAGCTGTTCGACCACGTCGTGCTGGCCGACGATGGCCTGGCCGATGGCGTCGCGCAGCGGGCCGATGCGGTCGAGCAGGGTCTGCAGGTCGGCGGGGGTGTGGGTGTTCATGTCGGTTCCATCCGGGTCAGGCGGTCAGTGCGTACATCACGATGTTGACGGCGAACTTGGTGTTGTCCTCGGCCAGCCAGCGCTTGTTGCGCCAGTCGTAGTCCCATTCGCAGCCGTAGTCCTTGTTGCTGTAGAGCACGCCCAGGCGGCCGTCGATCTCGATGCCTTTGAGGTAGTCGTGCACCAGGTCGTCGCCCCAGCCGTTGAGTTCGAAGCCGGTGGTCGGCGGGCCGTCGAAGCGGAAGAAGCTCGAATAGACCGGATGCCGGTTGGACAGCTTCTTGAGCGACTGCGGCCCGAAGATGGCCGCCATCTCGGCTTCGAAGGATTTGGCGAACAGGCCGTCGATGTCGTGGTTGCAGTCGTCCACGAAGACGAAGCCGCCGTTGCGCACGTACCGTTCGAAGTTGCGGCGTTCGTCGGGGTTGAACTCCACCAGCTTGTGGCCGGACAGGTAGCAGAACGGCGCCTGCAGCATGCGCGGGTCGGCCAGGGCCAGCACGTGCTCCTTCGGGTCCACCCGCAGCCGGGTGTAGTCGATGAGCGACGTGATGATGTTGGCCGGCATGCGCTGGTCGACGTCCCAGTCGCCGGAGTCGTACATCAGCCGGGTGAACCAGAAGTCGTAGTCGCCTACGCTGCCGGTGCCTGTAGGAGCGGCTTCAGCCGCGAAGCTTTCACCGAAAAGCTTCGCGGCTGAAGCCCCTCCTACAAGAGCGGCGCCGAGCAGGCCAAGGAAACGACGGCGTTGCATCGGCGCCACGTTGCATCAAACCGCGTCGGACAACGAGGTGAAGGTGAAGTCGCGCAGCTTCATCGGCGGGATCAGCATGGTGAACGGCGATTCGTCGCCGCTGATGCGCACCGGCTTGCCCAGTTCCTCGATGTTGTTGAGCATGATCACCGGCGACTCGTTGAAGCGGAAGTTCTTCACCGGGTGCTTGATCTCGCCGTTTTCGATGTAGAAGGTGCCGTCGCGGGTGAGGCCGGTCAGCAGCACCGTCTGCGGGTCGACCATGCGGATGTACCAGGTGCGGGTGACCAGGATGCCCTTCTGCGTGCTTTTCACCAGCTCGGCCGTGGACTTGTCGCCGCCGGCCATCAGCAGGTTGCCGGGCTGGCCGATCGCACGCTTGCCTTTTTCCTTGGCCCAGAACCGCGAGTACTGCAGGTACTCGACCTTGCCGTCCTTGATGATCGGGTGCTTTTCGCGCGGCAGGCCCTGGTCGTCCCAGGGCATCACGGCCGCGTCCGCGTGCCAGGGGTCGGCCATGATGTTCACGCGCGGATCGTAGACCTGCTCGCCCAGGCGCGTGCCGCCGCCCTTCTTGGACAGGAAGCTGCGGCCTTCGTCGGCCTGGCGGGCGTCGAAGAAGAACATCATGAAGCTGATCAGTCCCGCGGCTGCGGCCGGCTCCAGGATGACGGTGTACTTGCCGGGTTCGAGTGCCTTGGCTTCGGCCGAGTCGCGGGCCTTCTGGATGGCCACGGCGATGGCCTCGTCGGCCTTGAACTTGCTGATGTCGCCGGTGTTGCGCGACACCCAGCCCGAGCCCCGGCCGTCTTCGGTGCGAACGGTGCAGGTGTAGTCGACGTTGGTCGCCTGCTGGTAGCCGAAGTTGCCCTTGGAGTTGGCGAAGGCGAAGAAGCTCTGGTCGTCCTGCAGGAAACCCGCGGCGACCAGGCCACCGTCCTTGCTCGGGCCGATCGAAGCGGCCGCCACCTGGGCCCGCTGCTGCGGGGTGATGTCGGCGGTGGCCTGCACGAAGGTCGGCGAGGCCTTGTAGTCCTGCTTGCCGATGATCGGCATGTATTCCGGGTTCTCCGGCGCCAACCTGGCCAGCTCTTCGGAGCGGCGAACCACGCGTTCGAGCGAGGCGTCGTCGAAGCTGTTGATGGTGGTGATGCCTTCGCGCTTGCCGTAGGCCGACTGCACGATCAACTGGGCATTGGAAACGATGCCGCTGGTCGAGACGTTGTTCAGCGCGAAGCGGATGTTGCCGGTGATCGATCCCGACAGCGTCGCGGTGCACTCGTCGGCCTGGGAAAGCGCCAGGACCTTGTCCAGGATCGCCTTGGCTTGTTCTTCGGTGTAGATGCTCATGGTCTAGGGCTCCTGCGCCGGTCAGCCGATGTTGCGGGCGGTGTTGATGACGTTCATGCCGTCGAAGCGGGCCGTGGACGACCCATGCGAAACGGCCGAGACCTGGCCTGGCTGGCCCTTGCCGTCGAAGAAGCTGCCGCCGATGCGGTAGTCGGATTCGTCGCAGATGGCCGAACAGGCGTTCCAGAACTCCGGCGTGCGGATCTGGTAGGCGACGTCCTCGATCATGCGGCTGATCTTGCCGTCCTCGATCTCGTAGAACAGCTGGCCGCCGAACTGGGCGTTGTAGCGCTGCTGGTCGATCGAGAAGGAGCCGTCGCCGATGATGTAGATGCCCTTCTCGACGTCCTTGATCATGTCCTCGACGCTGAGCTTCTGCTTGCCCGGCGCCAGCGACACGTTGGCCATGCGCTGGAACTGCACGCTGGCCCAGGAGTCGGCGTAGCAGCAGCCGTGCGATTCGGATTCGCCGATGATGTGGGCCTGGTCGCGGATGGCCTGGTAATTGACCAGCACGCCGTCCTTCACCAGGTCCCACTTCTTGGTCTTGACGCCTTCGTCGTCGTAGCCGACCGCGCCCAGGCTGCCTTCCTGCACCTTGTCGGCGAACAGGTTGACGATGTCGCTGCCGTACTGGAACCGGTTCTCGCGCTTGTCGAGCGTGGCGAAGCTGGTGCCGGCGTAGTTGGCCTCGTAGCCCAGCACGCGGTCGAGTTCGAGCGGATGGCCGACGTTTTCGTGGATGGTCAGGAACAGGTTGGTCGGGTCGAGCACCAGGTCGTACTTGCCCGGCTTGACCGACGGCGCCTTGAGCTTTTCACGCGCCTGCTTGGCGGCGGCGACGGCGTCTTCGATCATGTCGTAGGACTTGCCGTAGTTGACGACGCCGTTGGGCGAGACGAAGCGGTCGCCCGGCTTGCCTTCCAGGTATTCGTAGCCCAGGCCCATCGGCGCCGACAGGCCGTCGCGGGTGCGGAACTTGCCGCTTTCCTTGTCCACGGCGGTGACCGTGAACGGGGCCCAGATGCGGTGCACGTCCTGGTCGATGTAGCTGCCGTCGGTGGAGGCGAAGTATTTCTGTTCATTGACCAGGAACAGGGTGGAATTGACGAAGTTGGCGCCGGCGGCCATGGCCGCGGCGTTCACGCCCAGCAGCAGGTCGACCTTCTCCTTCACCGGCACTTCCATGGCGTTCTTGACGATCGGCGTGCGCCAGCTGACCTCGCCGAAGCCCTTCACCGGGGCCAGCTGCACCGGCGTGGTCTGCAGGCCGGCGTTGGCCTTGGCGATCGCGGCGGCCTGGCGGGCCGCGTTGGCGACGCCGGAGGTGCTCAGGTCGCTGGTGGCGGCGAAGCCCCAGGCGCCGTTGGCGATCACGCGGATGCCGACGCCCGTGGATTCGGTGTTCACCACGTTCTGCACCTTGTCTTCGCGGGTGACCACGAACTGCTGCAGGTAGCGGCCGATGCGCACGTCGCAATAGCTTGCGCCGGCGTCACGGGCCGCCTGCAGGGCGGCGTCGGCCATGGCCTTCTTGATGGCGACGTCGAGCGTGGTCACCAGCTCGGAGGCGGCGATCACGCGGCCGTAGGGCATCACCAGGCCGGCGACGCCGAGTCCCGTGAGCGTTAGGAAGTTGCGTCTGTCCATCGTGTGACTCCAGGAAGGCGATAGGGCGGGGGCCCGCCCGACTCTGGTGGGCGCCGGGAAGAGCGTCAAGTGACGATTGGCCTAGTGGGCAACCGGCGTGCGTTTCGCGGAACTTCAGCACATCGGCGTAGTCTGAGCAGGCGTACCGCAGCAAGGAGCATCGCATGAGCACGCGTTTCAAGGCCGGCCCCTGGCTGGCGGTCGCCTTCCTGGTCGCCTGTGGCGTCGTCGCCTGGAAGTTCTATCCGCGTGAAGAACCCGCGCCGCCCCAGCCTGCGCCGGTGGCCGCTCCCGTGGCCGAAGCGCCGGTGGAGCCGGCGGTGCTGCATCCGATCGAAGACGTGCCGGTGCTGCCCGAAGAAACGCCCGCCGAGCCGCTGCCTGCGCTCGCCGACAGCGATGCCGTGGCCTGGGCCGCGCTCGCCGGCCTGCTCGAGGGTGGTGACCTGGCGGCCTGGCTGGTGCCCGAGTACCTGGTGCAGCGGCTGGTGACCACCATCGACAACCTGCCGCGCCGGGACATTACCCGCCAGGCCTACGCCGCCAGGCCCGTCGGGGGCGAGCTCAAGCGGGTCGAATCGGGCGAGGAACACTACCTGGACCGCGCCAACTTCGCCCGCTACGACGCGGCGGTGGCGGTTTTCGAAGGCCTCGATTCGCGCCGGCTGGTGTCGACCTACGTGCGCTTCTACCCGCTGCTGGACCAGGCCTATCGCGAGGTCGGCGTCCCGGGCAAGACCTTCAACGACCGCCTGGTCGAGGTGATCGACCACCTGCTGGCCGCGCCCGAACCGGGCGGCAACCTGGCCCTGGTGCCGGTGCAGGGCCGGCCGCGCTGGGCTTTCGCCGACCCGCGCCTGGAGCAGGGCTCGATCGGCCACAAGGCCCTGTGGCGCATGGGCCCCGACCATGCCGTGCGCGTGAAGGCCAAGCTGGCCCAGCTGCGCGAACTGCTGGCCGCCCAGCCTCCGGGCCGCTGACGCTTCGCGGGGCCGCGGCCATGCGCTAGGCTTGCGCGCATGTCGCCGCTCAGATCGATCGGGCGCCGGCTGGCCCGGTTCCTGGCCAAGCCGCGCGAACGCAGCAGCCACCTGCCCACCAGTCCGCCCCACCTGCTGGCCGCGACACTGCGCAAGGGCGACGTGTTGCTGGTCGAAGGCAGCAGCCGCTTCGCCACCGCCATCAAGTACCTGACCCAGTCGACCTGGTCGCACGCGGCGCTGTGCATCGGCGACACCCTGGGCCCGCCGGCGCCCGGGGAGGAACCGCGCATCTTCGTGGACGTGGACGTGGTCGAGGGCGTCCGCACCATCCCGCTCTCGACGTTTTCGAACCTGCACGTGCGCATCTGCCGGCCGGTCGGCCTGTCGGAAGACGAAATCGACGCGCTGGTGCGCTTCATGCTCGAGCGCAAGGGCATCACCTACGACCTCAAGAACATCTTCGACCTGGCCCGCTACCTGGTGCGCACGCCGCCGGTGCCGGGCTCGATGAAGCGCCAGCTGCTGGCCTTGGGCAGCGGCGAGCCGACCAAGGCGATCTGCTCGACCCTGCTGGCCCAGGCCTTTGCATCGATCCGCTATCCGATCCTTCCCGAAATCGAGCGCGTGGATACCGGCACCAAGGGTGGCCAGCGCGCCCGCCGTGAAATCCTGCGCATCCGCCACCACAGCCTGTACGTGCCGCGCGACTTCGACGTCTCGCCGTTCTTCCAGATCGTCAAGCCGCGGCTGGCGCAGGGCTTCGACCACAACGCCCTGGTCTGGCAGGCATGACCCGGCCCGCGTCCGCCGCCGCCGACCCGCGGGCCTGGCGACTGGCGCAGGTGGTGCGCGACACCTACGAACGCTCCAAGCTGGCCGGCTTCCTGTACCTGTTCGGCTGGGCCGTGGTGGGCTGGCTGGCCGGCGCCCACCAGTTCGCGCCCTGGCCCAGCCTGGCGATGGCGGGGGTGTTCCTGGTGGTGGGCGTGCTGCGCCTGGTGATGCGGCCGCCTGCGGCCGAGGACGCCGCCGCCAACCAGCGCTGGCTTCGCCACTACGCCCTGGTGCTTCCGCTGGCGCCGCTGGCCTGGTCCGGCGTGCAGGGCTGGATGCTGCTCGATCCGCGCTTCAGTCCCGAACTGCGCATGGTGTCGCTGATCGCCACCATCGGCTACGCCACCGTGTTCGTGAACGTCTACACCACGGTGCGCCGTTTCGCCGTGGTCGGCGCCAGCCTGCTGTTCGTGCCGACGCTGGTGATCCTGTGGCTCGATCCGGGCCAGCGGGCACTGGCGGTGGCGATGACCTTCTACGCGGTTTACCTGGTCGGGGCGCTGCTGCGTACGCACGCCGAGTATCGCCGCCGGCTCGAACTCGACATCGCGCTGCGCGAACAACGCGACCTCTTCGAAGGCCTGAGTCGCACCGATGCCCTGACCGGCGTGTACAACCGGCGGCACTTCGGCGCGCGCCTGGAGCAGCTGACGGCATCGGCGCGTGGCGGCGGGCCGGGCTTCACCTTGTTGTTGCTGGACATAGACCACTTCAAGCAGGTCAACGACCGCCACGGCCATGGCGTCGGCGACGCCTGCCTGCAGGGACTCGCCGCGCGCCTGCAGTCGGCGTTTCCGGCGCCGCGGGCCTTGCTGGCCCGGCTGGGTGGCGAAGAATTCGGCGTTCTCAGCGAAGACGCGCACGAGCAGGTCGCCGAGGCCGCCCAGGCCCTGCGGCGCGACCTGGCGGCGCGGCCCCTGGTCGTCGATGGCTGTCCGCTGGCGATCACCGTCAGCATCGGCATCGGCCGCTTCGGGCCGCAGCGGCACGGCGATGCCGACGGCCTGTACCGGGCGGTCGACCGCGCGCTCTACGCCGCCAAGGACGAAGGTCGCGACCGCGTGGCCGTGGATGCCTGAGCACACACGCTAGACTTGCGACCCCGCCGCCGACGAGCCTGCCCGTGCCCACCGGTTCCGCCGACCCCGTCCTCGACACCCTGTTCCTGCCCCTGGCTTCCGGGGCGCTGGCCTGGCCGGCCGCGGGTTCGAGCCTGTTCCTGCGTGCCCGCGGCGGTGTCGCCCTGAACGCGGTGCGCGAACACCGACCCGTGTGCGAACAGGGCTTCAAACCCTGGGCCGATGCGCTGGCCCGCGATGGCTTCGCGGTCTCGGAATCCAATACCGGGCGCTTCGAACTGGTGATGCTGCTGGCCCCGCGCCAGCGCGAGGAGTCGCGCGCGCTGCTCGCCCGGGCCGTGGCGCAGGCCACCCAGGGCGGGGTGGTGCTGGCCTGCGCGGCCAACAAGGAAGGCGCGCGCTCGCTGCAGGACGACCTCGAGCGCCTGGCCGGACCGGTGCACGCGTTGACCAAGAACCACTGCCGCGCGGTCTGGACCGCCCCGCTGGGCAAGGCCGTGGATGCGGCGCTGCTGGAAGAATGGCAGGCGCTGGACGCTCCGCGTCCGATCCTCGACGGCCGTTACCTGAGCCGGCCGGGGCTGTTCGCCTGGGACCGGGTGGATGCGGCGTCGGCGCTGCTGGCGACGCACCTGCCGACCGACCTGGCCGGGCAGGGCGCCGACCTGGGCGCCGGCTGGGGTTACCTGGCGACGCAGGTGATCGCGCGATGCCCGGCGGTGACCGGGCTGGACCTGTATGAAGCCGAGGCGCGGGCACTGGCCTTGGCGCGGCAGAACCTGGCCGGCGGTCGCCTGGCGCCGGGCCTTTATTGGCACGACGTCACCAGCGGCCTGCCGCGGCGCTACGATTTCATCGTCACCAATCCCCCTTTCCACCAGCGTCGCGCCGACGAACCGGAGCTGGGTCGGGCGTTCATCGCGGCGGCCGCGGCGGCGCTGCAGCCCGGCGGTCGGCTGTGGCTGGTGGCCAATCGCCACCTGGCCTACGAACAGGCGCTGGCCTCGGGGTTCGCCAGCGTGCGCAAGCACGCCGATGCCGACGGATTCAAGGTGATCGAAGCGATCAAGGCGGCCGCATGAAATTGGTCAAGCTGCTCGCCAACCTCGGTTACGGCAGCCGCAAGCAGGTGGCGCTGATGTTCCGCGAAGGCCGGGTCACCGATGCCGCGGGCGAGGTGCTTTACGCCGACGACGTCGTCGGCCATGCCGACGTTCGCCTCGACGGCGAACCGCTGGATCCGCCCCAGGGCATGCTGCTCCTGCTGCACAAGCCCGTGGGTTACACCTGTTCGACCAAGGATCCGGGCCGGGTGGTCTATGACCTGCTGCCGCCGCGCTTCCGGCTGCGCAACCCGCTGCTTTCGACGGTGGGAAGACTGGACCGCGACACCTCGGGCCTGCTGCTGATGACCGACGACGGCGCCTTGCTGCACCGGATCACGTCGCCGAAATCACACCTGCCCAAGGTGTACGAAGCCACCCTGGCCCAGGACCTGCGCGGCGACGAGGCCGGCGTATTCGCCAGCGGCACGCTGATGCTGGAGTCGGAAAAGACGCCGCTGGCGCCCGCGGGACTGGACGTACTCGAGCCCCGTCGCGCCAACGTCACCCTGGTCGAGGGCCGCTACCACCAGATCCGGCGCATGTTCGCGGCGGTGGGCAACCACGTGCAAAGCCTGCACCGGCACCGGCTCGGCGGCCTGGACCTGGCCGGCCTGGCGCCGGGCGAGTGGCGCCTGCTCGGCGACGCCGAACGCGAACGCCTGTTCCAGACGCCCTGAACCTGTGGGAGGGACTTCAGTCCCGAAGCTTTTCGGGACTGAAGTCCCTCCCACGGGAGGTCGAGGCGTCTTTCAGTCGCGGAAGTTGTCGAACTGCAGCGGGATGTCCAGGTCCGACTTCTTCAGCAGGGCCATCGCGTCCTGCAGGTCGTCGCGCTTCTTGCCCGATACGCGCAGCTTTTCGCCGTTGATCTGGGCCTCGACCTTGAGCTTGGCTTCCTTGAGCGTGGCGACGATCTTCTTGGCCAGCTTCTGCTCGATGCCCTGCTTGACGGTGATCTTTTGCCGGGCCTGGGCCAGGTTGATCTCCGGTTCGCCGACGTCCAGGCAACGGATGTCGATGCCGCGGGCGATCAGGCGGGCTTGCAGGATGTCGAGCATCTGCTTGAGCTGGAAATCGCTCGGCGCCTTCTGCGTCACCACGAAACCGTCGAGCTCGAAGCTCGCGTCCTGGCCCTTGAAGTCGAAGCGGTTGCCGAGTTCGCGGTTGGCGGTGTCCACGGCATTGGTCAGTTCATGTTTGTCCACTTCGGACACGACGTCGAACGAGGGCATCGTTGGCTCCTGCTTGGGTTTGCGGCCAATTCTAGCCGAGGCGGCAGCCCGTTCATGCGCCTGAATGCAGGATCGCCCTTCACGTCGGGCGAATGCTGGATTCAAGGGCAATTCAGCGCCGCCAACGCAATCATTCGCCCCGTGGCCGGAGGCATCCGCCCGCACCCCGTTCCCCGAGGGCTATGAACATGAAAAGAGTACTGATGGTTTCGATGGCCGCCCTGCTGGCCAGCGCTACCGTGATGCCGGCGGCTGCGCAGGACGTGCGCGCCCGCGTCGTGGCGGGCGAGACGGCCCGCGAGGGCAAGGGCCCGATGCGCGCCGACCAGCGCGAAGACCGCCGCGAAAACCGCCACGACCGCCGGGACGACCGCCGTGACTGGCGCGCCGATCGCCGCGACGACCGCCACGACCGCCGGGACGACCGTCGTGACTGGCGTGCCGATCGCCGTGACGACCGCCACGACCGCCGGGACGACCGTCGTGACTGGCGTGCGGACCGCCGCGACGACCGCCACGACCGCCGTGACGATCGCCGCGACTGGCGCCGTGACCACCGCAACAACCATCGCTACGTCCGCCACGACGACCGTCGCTGGCGCGGCAACCACTGGCGTTCCGAATACCGCTACCGCGCCCCGGTCCGCTACGTCTATCCGTCGGGCCATCGCCATGTGCGCTGGAACGTCGGACACCGCATGCCGCCGGCGTATTACGCCCGCCCGTACTACGTGGACTACCGTGCCTATCACCTGCCGCCGCCGCCCTATGGCTACCGCTGGGTGCGCTCGGACCGCGACGTGGTGCTGGTGGCACTCGCCACGGGCCTGGTGCTCGACGTGCTTTACGACCTGTACTACTGAGCCTTCGGGCAAGGTGTCAGCTTCGAGGGGCCGGCCATGCCGGCCCCTCTTCGTTCACGCACATGGCCAAGGCCTGACTTGTGATCGCCGGCTAACGAATTGCGAACGCGCGCTTCAGTGGCGGTTGGAGCACGGGGCATCAGGGTGGACCGCGAAGCCCCGGGCTTCATTCCCCCCGTGATTGGAAGGAGTACGACATGAGCAAGTACAGCATCCCCGCCTCCCTGTTCTGTGCCACCGCCCTGGCGATGTCCGTGTCCGCATTCGCGCAGGACCCCGTGCCGGCGGTCGACCCGGTGCCGGATCCGGCCCTTGAAGCCAACCTCGATGCCGAGGCCCGGTTCGATGGCCTGGACACGGACCGCGACGGCTTCATCGAAAAGACCGACATCCCGCCCGAGCACTCGCTGGCCCTGGAGTTCGAAGCGGCGGACACCAACCGCGACGCCCGCCTGAGCCGGGTCGAGTTCGACGCGCACCTGGGCGAGCCGGGTGACGAGGAAGAGTCCGAGTAAACAACGCAAGGCGTCAATCCAGGGAAGGAGCGAACGGGCGGCCATTGGCCGCCCGTTCTTTATTCGTCCCCTGGCTGGCCTGTTTCGAACAGCCCGGGCTGCGGAGGGGCCTCGTGGTGGCCACGGAAGTTGGCCAGGCCGACGCCAACCAGGCGGTAGCGGGTGTGCGCCGGCAGGTCGACCCGCGCGCGCAGCTCCATCGCGATCGCCGTGAACGCCTCCAGGCTCGCCGGCGGCACCGTCGGCGTCAGGCTTCGGGTGAGGATGCGGAAGTCCGAGGTCTTGAGCTTGAGCACGACGGTGCGTGGACTGCGTTCGGTCTCGCGCTCGGCGCCGGCCCAGGCCTTGGCGGCCAGCCGCACGATGGTTTCGCCGGTTTCCTCCAGGCGCAGGTCGGTCTCGAAGGTATCTTCGGCCGACACCTGGGTGGTCGGGCGTTCGGTCCGCACCGGGTTCTCGTCGATGCCCTGCGAGAGTTCATGCAGGCGCCGGCCCCAGCGCCCGAAACGCGCCTCGAGGCCGTCGCCCCCGTGCGCGCGCAGCTGGCCGACGGTGCGGATGCCCAGCGCGGCGAGTTTCGCCTCCATCACCTTGCCCACGCCCGGCAGCTTGCCGACCGCCAGGGGCGTAAGGAAATCGGCGACCATCGCCGGCTTCACCACGAAGATGCCGTCGGGCTTGCGCCAGTCGCTGGCGATCTTGGCCAGGAACTTGTTGGGGGCGACGCCAGCCGACGCCGTGAGCGCGGTGTCCTCGCGGATCTGGCTGCGGATGGCTTCGGCGACGGCGGTCGCGCTGCCGAGTCCAAGCTTGTTCTGCGTGACGTCCAGGTAGGCCTCGTCCAGCGACAGGGGTTCGACCAGGTCGGTATGGCGCGCGAAGATCTCGCGCACCTGGCGTGACACCGCCTTGTAGCGGGCGAAGTCAGGCGGCACGAACACCGCCTGCGGGCACAGTTTTTCGGCCCGCAGCGCCGGCATCGCCGAGCGCACGCCGAAGGTGCGCGCCTCGTAGCTGGCCGCGCAAACCACCGACCGCGCCCCGCGCCAGGCCACGACCACCGGCCGGCCGCGCAGCGACGGGTCGTCGCGCTGCTCCACCGAGGCGTAGAACGCATCCATGTCCACGTGCACGATTTTGCGCGGTGATGCCATGGGCCCATTGTCGCGCAGCGCGGCCATGGCCGCTTTGCCGGTCGGCGGGGCTGGGTAACGGCCCCGGACGGCCCTTGTTCGGGCTCAAGCGGCGCAAGCGGTCAGTGCGGGCGCAGCCGGAAGCGTTCGCGGTAGTCGGCGGGCGTGAGTGACGTGGCGCGCTTGAACAGTTTGCGGAAGCTCGAGCTGTCCGAGTAGCCGCAACGTTCGACGATTTCGTCGAAGCTCAGCAGCGTCGTCTCCAGCAGCGCCTTGGCGCGTTCGACCCGCAGGTACTGCAGGCGCGCCAGCGGGGTGGCGTCGAAGTGCTGGCGGAAGTGGCGCAGCAGGCTGCGTTCGGAGGTGCCGCAATGCCGGGCCAGTTCGGTGATCGAGAGGTCGCGGTGCAGTTCCCGCTGCAGGAAGCCTTCGGCCTTCTCGGACAGCGAATGCCGCGGCCGTTCCGACAGGGCCAGGCTGATGTAGGGGGCCTGGCTGCTGCGGTCGGGGTCGAGCAGCATCATCCGGGCGGTGTTCTGGGCCAGCGCCGGGTCGGCCACGCGCGCCAGCACCTGCAGCACGTAGCCCATCACGGCGGTGCTGGCCCCCGTGGTGGCGATGTCGCCCTCGTCGCAGACCATGCGCTGCACGTCCAGGCGGACCCGCGGGAAGCGCTCCCGGAACGCGCCGTCGAGCCACCAGCTGGTGGTGGCGCCGCGACCGTCGAGCAAACCGGCCTCGGCCAGCAGCAGGCTGCCGCAGCAGTTCGCGGCCAGCGGTACGCCGCGCAGCGACACCGCGCGCAGCAGTTCGATTTCCGGCCCGTAGCCGGCGATGCGCCGGAACGCGTCGCCGACGCTGTCATGCATGAAGCCCGGTACCAGCAGCAGGTCCAGCGCGCGATCCGATGACTGCACCGGTCCCATCACCAGGCCGCCGTCGATGGTGATGGAGGCCTGGCCGCGGGCGCCGACGAGCACGGTTTCGAGCCGCAGGGGGGTCGCCGGGTCGCGCAGGCGCGCCAGTTTCTGCGCGATCTTGAGCAGGTCCATCACGCCCGTGTAGCAGGACGCCATGGCGCCATCCATGGCCAGCAGGCCCAGCGTGAAGCGGGTTTCAGCGGGGGACATACACCGATCCCGAGTGGGTGGTCAGCCAGTCGAGCACGGGCGCGGGCACGGCCAGCGCCGGCAGGTCGTCCTGGGCTTGCTGGTCGCAGGCCAGCAGCCGGACGTGGCCGGGATGGCCCGCGGGCAGGGCCGTGGCCGAGGGCGCCACCAGGGTCGGCTGGCCGCCGTCGTCGAGCGTCAGCAGCCATAGGCCCGGGGGCACCGGGCTGCCGCGGTGGCAGCTGTTGGCGACCCGCAGGCGCAGGTCGGGGCCCTCGGTGGGCAGCAGGCGCCAGTGCTGCAGCGCGCTGTTGAAGACGGCGTCGTAGCGGGTGCCTTCGACGAAAATGGCTTCGTCGGCGGCGGGCGTCGCCGCACGGGGGGCGGGGGACAGGGCCAACAGCAGGGCAGTAACCAGCGTGAAGGGCATCAGGCGTTTCATCACGGACTCCTCGTGTCCCGGGCGGGGGATGCCGGGGTGGACACAGGGTCTCGCCAGGGAGTCTGCCCCGGCAGTGGCGAAAACGCCATCCTGAGGGCGAAATCCGCCGGGCCGACGGGAGGGCCCGCCCGCCGGGGTGGGTCAGCAGCCGTCGGTGTAGTGCAGCCAGCCCGTGACCAGGCCGCCTTCGGTCTCGACGCGCTCGACCCGTCCGCAGTGCAGCACCGGCTGCTGGTCGCCCGGTGGCAGCCAGCGCGGCTGGTCCTCGCCGGGCACGGTGTCGCCCGCCGGCACCGGTTGCACCGTCTCGATGTCGCCGCTGCCCAGGTCCACGAGGCAGTCGAATCGGTCACCACCGGAATCCACCAGCCGCACCATCGCCTTGCCGCGGTTCATCGGCCAGGCCTTGCTGGCGCCCTCGGTGACCACGCCGCCGTCGAAGGCGCAGCGCAGGACGGCCGGGCCAAGCGTCGGCAGCCAGCGGCTCCAGTCCTCGTCCGGCTTGCCGGCGGCATCAAAACTCGGCGCATTCTCCAGGTCGAGTCCGAACTCGACCGTGCAGCAGCCACTGCCCTGGCGGCCGTCGGCGAAGTGCAGCGCCGCGCTGTAGGGCATGGCCGGGCCATTGGCCATGGTGTCGAAACACTGGGCCGGCGAAAGGACCGCGCCGGTGAAGGCGTCGGGTTCGTCTTCCGGGGCGCCCCGGAAGGTCCAGGCCCCGGTCTCGGTGGCGGCAAGATCGCCGACCAGCAAGGTTTCGTTGCCCGGTTCGGTCAGCACCCCGCCCTGGTGGCCGAGCTCGAGCGACCAGAAGGGTTCGTTGCCGCGACAGCTGAAGCTGCGGGGTACCTGGCCATCCGGTGTTTCTCCCGCCGGTGCGGGTTCCGGTTCGGCGGCATCGGGGAACGGGCTGGTTGCGTTGTCAACGACCAGGGCGGGTGGTTGGGGTGCCGGCGAACAGGCGGCCAGGACCAGGGCGGTGAACGACAGCAGCAAGGCAGCACGCATGGCGGAGCTCCGGCGGGGAAAGCCACGATGCCGCAGCCCCCGGTCCCCGGCAAGCTGAACGCAGGCGGGCAGGCGCGGCGGTTCGGGTCAACCGGCGTGGCGGCCGGGCGTTTTTACCTGGCAAGGGCGGAATCCCCCGCCAGGAAACGGAGAACCCACATGCGCAAGACCCTCCTCTTCACCGCCCTGGCCCTGGCCAGTGGCCTCGTGGTGGCGCAGACGTCCGCGCCCACCGACGCCCGCGGCGACCGCGAGGCGCAACGCGCCGAATGGCGCGCCAAAGCCGACGCGCGCTTTGCCGAAGCCGACAAGGACGGCGACGGAACGCTCGACCGCATCGAAGTGCAGGGCATGAGCGAGCGGCTGGCGGAAAATTTCGAACGTGTCGATGCCAACGCCGACGGCGAACTGAGCCGGGACGAACTCCGGGCCATGCACACGAAGATGGCGACGATGCGCCATCACGGGCGCAAGGGCGCCGGCCGCATGGGCTACATGCAGGGCCTGATCAAGGGCATGGACGACGACGGCAACGGCGCCATCAGCCGGGCCGAGCTCGGCGACAAGGCGCCGAAGCTGGCCGAAAACTTCGCCACCATCGATGCCAATGGCGACGGCGAACTGAGCCGCGAGGAAATGCGCGAGTTCGGCAAGGCCCGCCGCGCCGAGCGCCGCGAAGCCGATCAGGGCTGACGCGGCTGCAGCCACCGGGCGGGAGGTTCCCGGGCATCCCGCCCGGGAACGGATTCATTCCCCCCACCCCGCCCGGGGCCGAGGCCACCCAGCCGTTGCCAAGGCCGGGTGACGCCGGGCTTCCGGGAACCCCCGCTGAACGCCGGGGGAACTATGGCGCCGGGACCGTGTCCCATTTGGCACAGGCGTCGCCGCACCCCTTGGGCGACCCTGTAAGCATCCTCGCAAGGGATGATCGGAAGCAGTCCCTTGGCGCAAGGGCCCGAAACGGTCCCGCCCGAACGCGACCAGCACGCGCGTTCCAAGGCGTTAGCGCTGCCCAAGCCTCCCGGCACCCCCCGGGGGGTTTTTTTTATGGCCAAGGGGGGGACAATAGAAAGCCCTCCGTTTGAAAACCCCAGGTGGACCATGGCCGAGCTCAAGGAAGCGCGGGTGCCGGATATCGGCGATGACAAGGACGTGCCGGTCATCGAGGTCCTGGTCAAGCCAGGCGACAGCGTCAGCAAGGACCAGGGCCTGGTGACGCTCGAATCCGACAAGGCGACGATGGAAGTGCCGGCGCCCTTCGATGGCGTCGTGCGCGAAGTGAAGGTCAAGATCGGCGACGAGCTGTCGGAAGGCTCGGTGGTGGCCCTGATCGAACCGGCCGGGGACGCGGCCGAGGGTGGATCCAAGCCCGGGCCCAAGTCGGACGCCAAATCGGAGCCCAAGCCCGAGCCCAAGGCCGAGCCCAAACCGGAAGCCAAGCCGGAAGCCAAGCCCGAGTCGAAGTCCGAATCGCAGCCGCCCAAGCCCAGCCTGCCGGCCATGAACGCCGGCAACCCCAATTCGCCACCGGTCAGCTTCGATGCCGAGGCCCTGATGCCAGGCAAGGTGCCGCATGCCAGCCCGGCCGTGCGCCTGTTCGCCCGCGAACTGGGCGTCGACCTGTCCCAGGTCAGCGGCAGCGCCCGCGGCGGCCGCATCAGCAAGGAAGACGTGCAGGCCTTCGTCAAGTCGGTGCTGTCCGGCGGCGGCGCGGCGCGCACGGGCGGCGGCGGCCTCGACCTGATCCCCTGGCCCAAGGTCGATTTCGCCAAGTTCGGCGAGGTCGAGCGCAAGCCGCTCTCGCGCATCCAGAAGCTCAGCGGCGCCAACCTGGCGCGCAACTGGGCGATGATCCCGCACGTCACCCAGTTCGAGGACGCCGACATCACCGAGATGGAGGCCTTCCGCAAGCGCCTGGGCGAGGAAAACAAGGACACCAAGGTCACGCCGCTGGTGTTCCTGATCAAGGCCGCGGTCGCCGGCCTGAAGAAATTCCCGGCCTTCAACGCCTCGCTCGACGGCGACGAACTGGTGCTCAAGCAGTACTTCAACATCGGCATCGCCGTGGACACGCCCGACGGCCTGGTGGTCCCGGTCATCCGCGACGCCGACCGCAAGGGCCTGCTGGAACTGGCGCGCGAGCTCGGCGAAATCAGCGCCAAGGCGCGCGACAAGAAACTCTCCTCGGCCGACATGCAGGGCGGCTGCTTCTCGATCAGTTCGCTCGGCGGCATCGGCGGCACCGCCTTCACGCCGATCATCAACGCGCCGGAAGTGGCCATCCTGGGCGTCTCGCGCAGCGCGATGAAGCCGGTCTGGAACGGCAAGGAGTTCGCGCCGCGCCTGATGCTTCCGCTGAGCCTGAGCTACGACCACCGGGTGATCGACGGCGCCGCTGCCGCTCGTTTCACCAGCTACCTGTCCCAGGTGCTGGGCGACCTGCGCCGGCTGCTGCTGTGACGGCGCCGGCCGCCAGCACTGGCTGGTGGAACCAGACCCTGGTCGAGCTTGGCGGTGTCAGTTTCACGCCGGCCGGACTGGCCGGGGCCGTTGGCGTCTTCGTCGTCGCCTGGACGGTTTCCTGGCTGATCCGCCGCGGGCTGGGTCGGTTCTCGGAACGCGAAGCCGCGCGCGACCGTCGCGCGGCGATCTACACCGTCGGGCGCATCGTCCACTACCTGCTGCTGCTGGTGGCCTTCCTGGTGGCGCTGGAGCTGATCGGCGTGCCGGCCAGCCGCTTCGCGGTGTTCGCCGGCGCCATCGGCGTGGGCCTGGGCTTTGGCCTGCAGGCGATCTTCAACAATTTCATTTCCGGCCTGATCCTGCTGTTCGACCGCAGCCTCAAGGTCGGGGATTTCGTCGAGCTCGAGTCCGGCGTGCACGGCGAGGTCAGCGACATCAATATCCGCGCCACCCGCATCACCACCAACGACAACATCGAGATCCTGGTGCCGAACTCCGAGTTCGTCAGCGGCCGGGTGGTGAACTGGACCCACAACGACGTCTCGCGCCGGCTGCGCATTCCCTTCGGCGTGGCCTATGGCAGCGACAAGGAAACGGTGAAGGCGGCCGCGCTGGAGGCGGCCTGCGCCGTGCCCTTCACCCTGGCCCAGGAAGGTCCCCGGCGGCCGCAGGTCTGGCTGGTCGAGTTCGGCGAATCGAGCCTGAACTTCGACCTGGTGGTCTGGCTGACCGCCGAAGCCACCAAGCGCCCCTCCGCCGTGAAGGCGGCCTATAACTGGGAACTCGAGACCGCCCTGGCCAAGCATGGCCTGGAGATCCCGTTCCCGCAGCGCGACCTGCACCTGCGCAGCGCCTTCGGCCTGCGCGACGAGGCCGCCTGGGAAACCATGGGCCACCCGGTGCGCAGGAAGGTCGAAGAAGCGCCACCCCCGAGCAGCGGCGGCAACGATGCCACCGAGGACGTGAAGCGCGAAATCCAGGAGGACGCCAAGGATGAACCGTAGCGACGACAGTCGTTCCAAGCTTTTCGTGCGGCTGGCCGAGCGTGCCGACATTCCCGCAATCGTGTCGCTGTCGGCACGTACCTATGGCGAACGCATGGCCTACACGCCGGAAATGGTGGGTGGCCAGCTCACGCAGTTTCCCGGCGGCCAGTTCGTCGCCGAATACGACGGCGTCGTGGTCGGTTATTGCGCCACCTTCTGCATTTCCGAATCGCTGGCCCTGTCCAGGCACGCCTGGCGGGAAATCACCGGCGGCGGCTACGCCTCGCGCCACGACCCGGCGGGCGACTGGCTGTACGGCATGGAGGTCTGCGTCGATCCCACGCGCCGCGGCCTGCGCATCGGCAGGCGCCTGTACGACCGCCGCAAGCGCCTGTGCATGCACCTGGGGCTCAAGGGCATCGTTTTTGGTGGCCGGCTGCCCGGCCTGGGCAAGCGGTTCAAGCAGTTCGGAAGCGCCGAGGCCTACGTCGAGGCCGTGCAGGAGGGCAAGGCGCGCGACCTGGCGCTGTCCTTCCAGCTCTCGAACCAGTTCGAAGTGATCGGCGTGCTGCCCGAATACTTGCCGTCCGACCACGAGTCGCTGGGTTTCGCCGCGCACCTGGTCTGGCGCAACCCGACGTTTTCCGACCACCCGGAGATCCGCAAGGCCCAGAGCACCGGCGACCTGCCGGCCGCGGTGCGGGTGGCGACGGTGCAGTACCAGCAGCGTCGCATCAAGACCTTCGAGGAGTTCGCGACCCAGATCGAGTACTTCGTCGACATCGCCGCCGACTATCGCAGCGACTTCGTGGTCTTCCCCGAGCTGATCACCCTGCAGCTGCTGTCGATCGAGAACCAGCCGCTGTCGCCCTCGGACTCGATCCGCACGCTCACCAAGTACACCACCCAGTACCGCGACCTGATGCACCGCCTGGCGGTGGCCTACAACATCAACATCATCGGCGGCTCGCACCCGACCCAGATGGACGATGGCGACATCCACAACATCTGCTACGTCGCGCTGCGCGACGGGTCCGTGCACGAGCGCGAGAAGCTGCATCCGACGCCCAACGAGGTGCACTGGTGGAAGATCGCCGGCGGCGACGCCGCCGAAGCCATCGCCACCGACTGCGGGCCGATCGGCGTGATGATCTGCTACGACTCCGAGTTCCCGGAGCTGGCCCGCCACCTGGTCGACCAGGGGGCGATGATCCTTTTTGTTCCCTATTGCACCGACGTGCGCCAGGGGCACCTGCGCGTGCGTTATTGCTGCCAGGCTCGCGCCGTGGAGAACCAGGTCTACGTGGTGACCTCGGGCAACGTCGGCAACCTGCCGGGCGTGAACAACTTCGACATCCAGTACGCGCAGAGCTGCATCATCACGCCCTGCGACTTCCCCTTCGCGCCCGAAGGCATCGCCGCCGACACCACGCCCAATGCCGAGCAGGTCGCCTTCGCCGACCTGCGCCTGGACGACCTGATGCAGGCCCGCGCGTCCGGCACCGTGCAGAACCTGCGCGACCGTCGCCACGACCTCTACCAGACCACCTGGAAGCGCCGCATCTGAGCCGCGCCCCTGCCAAGGAAAGAACATGGCCAAGACCATTGAACTGAAAGTGCCGGACATCGGCGACGACAAGGACGTGCCGGTCATCGAGTTGCTGGTGCAGCCGGGCGACACCGTCGCCAAGGACCAGGGCCTGGTCACGCTCGAATCGGACAAGGCGACGATGGAGGTGCCGGCCAGCGCCGCCGGCAAGATCACCGAACTCAAGGTGAAGATCGGCGACACGGTCTCGGCCGGCGACGTGCTGGCGATCGCCGAGGTGGATGATTCTGTGGGAGGGACTTCAGTCCCGAAGCCTTCGGCAGAAAAGACGTCCTCCGATGCCGAGTCGTCATCGAAAAACATCGGGACTGAAGTCCCTCCCACGAAATCGGCCTCCGGCCGAAAGGCCGACGTGGAGTGCCGCATGCTCGTGCTCGGCGCCGGCCCCGGCGGCTACACCGCCGCCTTCCGCTCGGCCGACCTGGGCATGGACACCGTGCTGGTCGAACGCTACGAATCGCTCGGCGGCGTCTGCCTCAACGTCGGCTGCATCCCGTCCAAGGCCCTGCTGCACGCGGCAGAGGTGCTGGTCGAAGCCAGACATGCCGCCGATTTCGGCATCAGCTTCGGTAACCCGAAGATCGACCTCGACAAGCTGCGGGCCCACAAGGAAAAGGTCGTCGGCCAGATGGTCAAGGGCCTGGCGGGCATGGCGAAGCAGCGCAAGGTGCGCACGCTCACCGGCACCGGCAAGTTCATTTCGGCCAACGAACTCGAAGTCGAGGGCAAGGACGGCAAGACCCTGGTGCGGTTTGAGCACTGCATCATCGCCGCCGGCTCGCAGCCGGTGAAACTGCCGGCCTTCCCCTGGGACGACGAGCGGGTGATGGATTCCACTGACGCGCTGGAGCTGGCCGAGGTGCCCAAACAGCTGCTGGTCGTCGGCGGCGGCATCATCGGCCTGGAAATGGCCTGCGTGTACAGCGCGCTGGGCAGCGAGGTGACGGTGGTCGAATTCATGGACCAGCTGATGCCGGGCGCCGACAAGGACCTGGTCAAGCCGCTGGCCGACCTGCTCAGGAAGCGCGGCGTCGCCGTGCACCTGGGCTGCAAGGTCACCGAGGTCAAGGCGAAGAAGGATGGCCTGCACGCCAGCTTCGAAGGCGAATCCAAGCCCGAACGCAGCAAGTTCGACCGGGCGCTGGTGTCGGTCGGGCGTGCGCCCAACGGCGGCAAGCTCGACGCCGACAAGGCCGGGGTGAAGGTCACCGACCGTGGCTTCATTCCGGTCGACCGGCAGATGCGCACCAACGTGCCGCACATCTTCGCCATCGGCGACCTCGTCGGCCAGCCGATGCTGGCGCACAAGGCCACGCACGAAGGCAAGCTGGCGGCCGAGGTGGCCTTCGGCGAGAAGAAGGAATGGGTGGCCCGGGTGATCCCGTCGGTGGCCTACACCGACCCGGAGATCGCCTGGGTCGGCGTCACCGAAACCGAAGCCAAGGCCAAGGGCCTGAAGATCGGCGTGGCGAAGTTCCCGTGGGCGGCTTCGGGCCGCGCCGTGGGCATCGGCCGCACCGAAGGCTTCACCAAGCTCATCTTCGACGAAGAAACCGACCGCATCATCGGCGGCGGCATCGTCGGCGTGCATGCCGGCGACCTGATCAGCGAGGTCGCCCTGGCCATCGAAATGGGCTGCGAAGCCGCCGACATCGGCCACACCATCCACCCGCACCCGACGCTCAGCGAATCGGTCGGCATGGCCGCCGAGATCCAGGAAGGCTCGATCACCGACCTGTACATCCCGAAGAAGAAATAGCTCGATGTGGGAGGCACTTCAGTGCCGAAGCTTTCGGCACTGAAGTGCCTCCCACAAAAAACTACGAGAAGGCGAACCAGCAGACGATGCAGATCACCGCGGCCGCCAGCACGTTGAGCATGGCGCCTTCGCGGAACATGCGTTGGGCCGTGACCAGGCCGCTGCCGTAGGCGATGGCGTTGGGCGCGGTGGCCACCGGCAGCATGAAGGCGCCGCTGGCCGCCAGCACCGCCGGGAACATCAGCAGCGCCGGGTCCACGCCGATTGCGACGCCGGTGGCGGCCAGGATCGGCATCATCAGCACGGCGGTCGCCGTATTGCTGGCGATCTCGGACATCATCAGCACCGCGGCCACGATCGCCACCAGCAGCAGCGGCAGCGGCAGGTCGCCCAGGCCGGCCAAGTGGCCCGCCAGCGCGCCGCTGAGCCCCGAGGACTGGAACGCCGTCGCCAGCGCGATGCCGCCGCCGAACAGCACCAGCGCGCCCCAGGGAATCGACTCCGCGGTTTCCCAGTCGAGCAGCCGGCTGCCCTTGCCGTCGGAGATCACGCACATCACGACCACGGCCAGCAGCGCCACCGCGGCGTCGTTGGCGCCGGGCATCGCCAGCCAGGTGCTCCAGCCGCCGAAGGGTTCGGTGCGCGTCACCCAGGCCAGCGCCGTCAGCGCGAACACGGCCACCACCCGACGCTCGCCCGGCGTCCAGAGCCCCGGTGCCGGAAGCGTCGCCGCCGGCGTGTCGCCCAGGCCGCGGCCGAGCCACCAGCCCACCATCGGCAACAGCAGCAGCACGACCGGAATGCCGATCATCATCCAGTCCAGGAAGCCATAGCGCGTGCCCGTGGTTTCCGCATACACCTGCATGAAGACCAGGTTCGGCGGCGACCCGATGGGCGTGCCCAGTCCGCCGATGCTGGCCGAGTAGGCGATGGCCAGGATCAGCGGGGCCTGCAGGCGTTTGTCCGGATAGACCTGCAGGATCGCCAGCGCCACCGGCAGCATCACCAGCGTGGTGGCGGTGTTGGAGATCCACATGCTCAGCGCGCCGCAGGCGGCGATGAAACCGAACAGCAGGCTGCGGCCGTTGCTGCCACCGAAGCCACGCACCATGCCCAGCGCCAGCCGGCGGTGGGCACCGCAGCGCTCGAGCGCGCGCGAGAGCATGAAACCGCCGCCGAGCAGCAGGATCAGCTCGTGGCCATAACTCTGGGCCACCTGCCTGGCGTCGAGCACGCCCAGCACCGGGAACAGCGCCAACGGCAGCAGCGCCGTCACCGGCGCGCGCACCGGTTCGAGCACCCACCACAGCGCGCACCAGCCGGTCATGCCCAGGGTGGCCGCCAGCGCATGTTCACTCCCAAGGGCCACCGCGAAGAAATAAAGCGAAACCGCGAGCAGCGGGCCGGCCGGCAGGGCGAGCCCGCGCATGCTCAGGCGTCCCCGTCCTGGCCGGGCGGCGGACCGGGCCGCAGCGAGGCATCGCTCGACAGCGCGGCGCGCGCCACCAGGTAGGCGCTGACCGGTGCGGTCATGAACAGGAACAGCGTGATCAGCAGTTCGCGCAGGCTGGGAACGCCCTGCATCGCCTGCCACAGCATGGCCGCCAGCAGCACGCCGCCGACGCCCAATGTGCTGGCCTTGGTCGGGCCGTGCAGGCGCTTGAAGATGTCGCCCAGCTTGGCCAGGCCCCAGCTGGCGACCAGGGCGAAGCCGGCGCCGGACAGCAGCAGCACGCAGACGAGGATTTCCAGGGCCTGGTTCATTCGACGATGTCCCCGCGGATGACGTACTTCGACAGCACGATCGTGGTGACGAAGCCCAGCATCGCGATGACCACCGCCGCCTCGAAATAGATAGTGCTGGATTCGCGCAGGCCGGCCAGCACCAGCAGCGCGATGGTGTTCACCGACAGCGTGTCCAGGGCCAGGATGCGGTCGGGCATGCCGGATCCGCGCAGCAGCCGGAACATGTTGAGCACCATCGCCAGCGCGAAGGCGCCCATGGCGATGTCGATGCAGGTCTGGATCATGGGAACACCTCCCGCAGCGGCGCTTCGTAGCGCGACTTGATGTGGGCGATGGCGGCGTCGGCGTCTTCCAGGTGCAGGAAGTGCACCAGCAGGTGGCGCTGGTCCGGCGACAATTCCGAGGACACCGTGCCCGGCGTCATCGTGATGATGCCGGCCAGTGCCGAGATGCCGTGGCGATTGGTGATGTCGAGCGGGATCCAGACGAAGGCCGGACGCATGCGTGACTCGCGGCCCAGGATGCGGCGCGCCACCTCGATGTTCGACAGCACGATGTCCCAGAGCACCACGACGATCAGCCGGGCCGCCACGCCCGGACGACGGGCGTGGGCGGTGTCTTCGCGCAGGCGCTGGGCGACCAGGGGCAGCACCAGCGCCAGTACCGCCGCCAGCAGCACGTGGGCGGGCTCCAGCGAAGCGACCAGCAGCAGCCAGACGACGAAAACGGTGACGCTCAGCAGCGGCGCGGGCAGCCAGCGCTTCATGGCGACACCCCCGGCAGGGGCAGGGCGCCGCGGACCGCTTCGATGTAGGCCGAGGGTGCCATCAGCTGTTCGCCCGCCGCCTGGGTGTAGTCGAGCGCCGGGCCACCGAACACGCTCAGCAGCACGCCCAGGCCCAGCAGCCCGATCGTGGCGCCCACTTCCGGGGTGCGCAGCCGCGGCACCGCGCCCGGCGGCGCCGGCTCGCCGCCCTCGCGCCAGAACAGCTGGCTGCCGGCGCTGGCCAGGGCCACGATCACCAGCAGGCTGGTGAACAGGATGACCGGCCATAGCCAGGCCGCCTGGGCACCCGGCACCGCCGCGAGCAGGCTGAACTTGCCGACGAAGCCCGAGAGCGGCGGCAGGCCGGCGACCGAGAGCGCCGCGACCATGAACAGTACGCCGAGCAGGCCGCGGTTTTTCATGTGGTCGAGCTTGCGCAGGCTGTCGCCGGCATTGTCGCGCTGGCGGCGGATCAGGTCGGCCAGCAGGAACATCGCGCCGCCGACCAGGGTGCTGTGCACCAGGTAATACAGGCCCGCGCCCAGTGCCTCGGCGCTGGCCAGGCCCAATGCGATGAACAGGGTCGCCGCCGAGCCCAGCACCAGGTAGGCCGCCAGCAGCCGCAGCGACGGGGCCGCCAGCGCGCCCAGCGTCGCCAGCACCAGCGTCGCCGCGCCCAGCGGCAACAGCCAGGGCCAGGCCAGGTTGGCCAGCGCGCCGGCCTCGGCGCCGAACACCAGGGTGAAGACACGCAGCACCGTGTACACGCCCAGCTTGGTCATCACCGCGAACAGCGCCGCCACCGCGGCGGGGCTGCGCGCGTAGGTTTCGGGCAGCCAGAAATACATCGGCAACAGCGCCGCCTTGGCGCAGAACACCACCAGCAACAGACCCGCCGCCGCCTGCAGCGGCGCTGCCTCCGCCGCCGGCATGGCCGCCACGCGCGCAGCCACCTCGGCCATGTTCAGCGCGCCGGTGATGCCGTAGAGATAGCCCACCGCGAACAGGTAAAGCGTGGACGCGGTGATGTTGAAGGCGACGTACTGCAGGCCGCTGCGCACGCGCGCACCGCGGGCGCCGCTGAGGATCAGGCCGTAGGAGGCGATCAGCAGCACTTCGAAGAACACGAACAGGTTGAACAGGTCCGCCGTGAGGAAGGCGCCGTTGAGGCCCATCAGCTGGAACTGGAACAGCACGTGGAAATGCGGCGCGCGCCGGTCCCAGCCACCGGTGGCGAACCACAGGCAGGGCAGGGCCAGCAGGCTGGTCGCCAGCAGCATGATCGCCGAGAGGCGGTCGGCCGCCAGCGCGATGCCTAGGTGCGAGGCCCAGTTGCCGACCAGGTAGACGCGGGTGCCGCCGTCGTCGGCCTGCACGGCCAGCGTGGCCGCCAGCGCGACCAGCCCGGCACCGGACAGCAGGCCGATGAAACGATGCACCGCGACCCGGCGCGTGCGCACCAGCAGCATCACCAGTGCGGCCAGCAGCGGCAGCAGGATCGGGAGGATCGGCAGGTGCGCCATCACGGCGTCTCCTCAGGCGGCTCATGCCCGTCGACGTGGTCGCTCCGGCTGTCCGACCGGCTGCGCACGGCGGTCACCAGCAACACGGCGGTCATCGCGAAGGCGATCACGATGGCCGTCAGCACCAGGGCCTGGGGCAGCGGGTCGGAATGGTTGGCCAGGCTCGGGTCCAGGGCCTTGTCCAGGATCGGCGGCTTGCCCACCGCCAGCCGGCCCATGCTGAAGATCAGCAAGTTCACCGCGTACGAGAGCAGGGTCAGGCCCAGGATGATGTCGAAGCTGCGCGCGCGCAGCAGCAGGTAGACGCCGGCCGCGACCAGGGTGCCGATGAAGACCGAGAGCGCCAGTTCCATCAGCGCGCCCCCCCGTGCAGCGGCGGCCGCACCGCCGCCATCATTCCAAGCATCAGCAAGCTGCCGGCGCCGACCACCAGGTACACGCCGATGTCGAACACCATCGCGCTGGCCATGGGCAGCTTGCCCAGCAGCGGCACGGCGACGTAGTCGGTGTGGCTGGTCATGTAGGGGTAACCGAGCAGCCAGCTGCCGACGCCCGTGGCCAGGGCCAGCGCCAGGCCGACGCCGATCACCCGCGGATAGTCGAAGCCCAGTCGCTGTTCCATGTATTCATTGCCCGACAGCACGTACTGGAGCAGCACCGGCACCGCCAGCACCAGGCCGGCGATAAAGCCGCCGCCGGGCAGGTTGTGGCCGCGCAGGAACAGGTACAGCGACACCGCCAGCGCCAGCGGCAGCAGCAGGCGCGCCACGGTGTTGGGGATCACCAGGGGGTCCGGCGGGCCGTCGGCCCGGCGCTCGGGCAGCATGCGCGCGCGGCGCAGCATCGCGTGCACCACCAGGGCGGCGATGCCGAACACGGCGATTTCGCCCAGGGTGTCGAAGCCGCGGAAGTCGACCAGGATGACGTTGACCACGTTGCTGCCGCCGCCCTCGGGCAGCGACCGGGCCAGGATTTCGGACGCCACGGTGTCGAAGGGCCGCGTCATCACCGCATAGGCCATCGCCGCGACGCCGCCGCCGGCCGCCAGCGCGATGACGGCGTCGCGCCATTTGCGCAGCCGCGAGGGTTCGGGCGCCGATTCGGGCGGCAGGTAGTTCAGCGCCAGCAGCATCAGCGCGATGGTCACCATTTCCACCAGCAGCTGGGTCAGGGCCAGGTCGGGCGCGGACAGCAGCACGAAGGCCAGGCTCACGGCGAGCCCGACCGCGCCCATCACCACCAGGGCCAGCAGTCGCCGGCGATGCAGCCACACCGTCGCCAGCGTCGCGACCATGCCCATGCCCCAGACCAGCCAGGCCAGCGGCGGCATCGGCTGCGAGCGCCCCGGGAAGGCCAGGTCCGCGGAGAGGAACGGCACCAGTCCCAGCGCCAGCGCCGAAAGCACGACCATCAGCAGGTAGCGCTGCAGGCTGCCGTTCTCCAGCCGATCGGTGAGCTTGCCGGCGAGGCGCACGGCCTCGGCCACCTTCCACTCGTAGACCCGGCGGCCCCGCGAGTCGTAGCTGACGCCGTAGAGGTCGATCAGTTTGCGGATGCCGAAGTAAAGCGCGATGCCGAGGGCCAGGCCGACCAGGCTCATGATGAAGGGCGTGTTGAAGCCGTGCCAGATCGACAGGCTGTAGTAGGGCACGTCGGCGCCCAGCACGCCTTCGGCCGCCGTGCGCAGGACCGGCGCGATGGTCAGCGCCGGTGCCACGCCCACCGCCAGGCACAGGATCACCAGGATCTCGACCGGGATGCGCATGAAGCGCGGCGGTTCGTGCGGCGTGCGCTCGATGCGCACCGGGCCCGGACCGAAGAAGGTGTCGTGCACGAAGCGCAGGCTGTAGGCCACGCCGAAGGCCCCGGCCAGCACCGCCGCCACCGTGATGCCCCAGCGCATGAACATGTGCCCCCGGATCTCCAGCGCCTCGGTGAAGAACATTTCCTTGGACAGGAACCCGTTGAGCAGGGGCACGCCGGCCATGGCCAGCGAAGCGATGATGGCCAGGATGGCGGTGTAGGGAAGGATGCGCAGCAGTCCGCCGAGCCGGCGCATGTCGCGCGTGCCGGTTTCGTGGTCGATGATGCCCGCGGCCATGAACAGCGAGGCCTTGAAGGTGGCGTGGTTGAGGATGTGGAACAGGCCGGCGACCACCGCCATCGGCGTCGACAGGCCGAACAGCAGGGTGATCAGGCCCAGGTGCGAGATGGTCGAATACGCCAGCAGGCCCTTGAGGTCGTGCTGGAAGATCGCGTGCCAGCTGCCCACCAGCAGGGTGATCGCACCGATGCCGCTGACCAGGTAGAAGAACAGGTCGCTGCCGGCCAGGGCCGGGTGCAGCCGCGCCAGCAGGAAGACGCCGGCCTTCACCATCGTCGCCGAGTGCAGGTAGGCCGACACCGGTGTCGGCGCCGCCATCGCATGCGGCAGCCAGAACTGGAACGGGAACTGCGCCGACTTGGTGAACACCGCCAGCAGCACCAGCACCAGGGCGTAGGGATAGAGCGGGCTGGCCAGGATCTGCGGGCCGGAGGCGAGCACCACGTCCAGCTCGTAGCTGCCGGTGATGCGGCCGAGCAGGATCACGCCGCCCAGCAGCGCCAGGCCGCCCGCGCCGGTGATCGCCAGCGCCATGCGGGCGCCGTCGCGGGCCTCCTGGCGGTGTTTCCAGAATCCGATGAGAAGGAAGGAACTGATCGAGGTCAGCTCCCAGAACACCGCCAGCAGCACCAGGTTGCCGGCCACCACCATGCCCAGCATCGCGCCCATGAACAGCAGCAGGAAGGACAGGAAGCGCGGCATCGAGTCCGCTGCGGACAGGTAGTAGCGCGCATACAGGACGATGAGCGCACCGATGCCCAACACCAGGCCGGCGAACATCCACGCCAGGCCATCGAGCCGCAGCGACAGGTCCAGGCCCATGGCCGGGACCCACGGCACCAGGCTGCGAACGCCGGCGCCGGACATGACGTCCGGGGTCATCAGGGCCAGCAGCACCAGGCCACCGACCGGTGCCAGCGCCGCCAGCCACGCGGCCGCGCGTCGCCGGGAATCAGGCAGGAGCCCGACCAGCAATGCAAGAACGAAGGGAGTGGCCAGCAGCGTTGCGAGCATCGCGTTCCTCAAGCGTGGCCGGCGAGTTTAGCGCATCGTTTCGAGAAGGCGCCGTGCACGTGTTTGCCGCGGGTATGCTTCGCGCATGCATAAACAAGAGTCGCGCGGCTGGGGAATCTTCGGGCTGACCGGGCTGGTCGGCGAAGCGCTGCGCGCGCAGCTGCGTCCGGATGATGTCGTGGCCTGGGCAGTCACGCGGCAGGCGCCGGCGGATCCGCAGTCACTGCCATGGCGCATCGGCAGCCTGCCCGGGCTCGGCGCCTTGCCGCCGGTGCAGGCCATCGCCAGCCTGGGGCCGTTGGACAAGTTCACCGACTGGTTCGAAGCCTCCGCGCTTGCGCCGGCGCGATTGGTCGCGCTGGGATCGACCAGCCGGCATGGCAAGGCGGATTCGCCCGACCCGGCCGAGCGTGAGCTGGCCCGGACGCTGGCCGACTGCGAGACAAGGCTGCAGGCGGCCTGCAGCGCGCGCGGGACCGCCCTGGCATTGCTGCGACCCACGCTGATCTGGGGCCGCGGCCGCGACCAGAACCTGGGCCGCTGGGTGGCGCTGGCCCGGCGCTGGCGCTGGCTGCCGCTGCCGCGCACGGCGCGGGGCCTGCGCCAACCCATCCATGCCGACGACGTGGCGGCGGCGGTGCTGGCGGCGCTGCGGGCGCCGGAGCCGGTCGTTGGCGCCTTCGACCTGCCGGGCGCGGAGACCTTGCCTTATGACGAGATGGTGGCGCGCTGCCTGGCGGTGGCGGCGCCGGGGTCCCGGCTGGTCCGGCTGCCGGGCCCCGTATTCCGGCTCGGCATCGCGCTGGCGGGGCGCCGGGGGCCCGGATCGGGCGTCCTGGCCCGCCTGGACCGGTCCCTGGCCTATGACGGCGAACCGGCCAGGGCCGCGCTGGGCCTGGCTTTCAGGCCGTTCCGGCCCCGTCCGGAAGATTTTTCCGGCTGACCATACGCAGCAGCATTGCCATTTCCTAACGAACTATTAATATGCCTAGAGGAAATGCTCTAGAGTCTGGGGGGAGCCAGCAAACCATGAACATCGCCCGGAATCCGCAACGTCGACCCGAACCCGAGGAAGCACCGATGAAGAAACTGCACGCAAACCGAGGGCGCGTCGCGCGTGCCCGCCTGGCCACCGCCGTTGCGCTGGGCCTGATGCTGGCCCCGGCCGCACAGGCGATCGAATTCTCGCGCGGCGACCTCCAGGGCAGCTTCGACACCACCGTGTCGTATGGCTACTCCTGGCGCGTCGAAGACCAGGATCCCAACCTCATCGGCAAGTCCTGGTTCGATCCGCTGCTGTGCACCCAGAACGTGCCGCTCGGCCCGATCCCGGTCGGTCCGGGTCGCTGCACCAGCACCGGCGGCGTGCCGGGTTCGCCGGCGCAGGTCGCCGCGATGGGTCGCTTCTCGGCCAACCGTGACGACGGCAACCTCAAGTACGACGAGGGCGACGCCATCTCCAGCGCGATCAAGCTGACTTCCGAGCTCAGCCTGAACTACCGCGACTGGGGCATGTTCATGCGTGCCACGTATTTCCACGACTTCGAAAACGAAGGCCGCGACGACCTCACCGAAGAAGCCCAGGACCGCATCGGCCAGCGCTTCCGCATGCTCGACGCCTTCGTGTTCAAGAACTTCGCGCTCGCCGACGACGGCAGCCTGGCCGGCACCGTCCGCCTGGGTCGCCAGGTCGTGAGCTGGGGCGAGAGCACCTTCATCCAGAACGGCATCAACGTCATCAACCCGGTCGACCTGTCGGCGCTTCGCGTCGCCGGCGCCGAACTGCGTGAAGCCTTCCTGCCGATCGACATGCTCTACGGCTCGATCAGCCTGAGCGACAACGTCTCTCTCGAGGCGCTGTACATGTTTGAGTTCGAGGAAATCGAAATCGATGCCGCCGGCACCTATTTCAGCTCCAACGACTTCGCCAGCCCGGGCGGCACCTACGTGATGCTGGGCTTCGGCACCACGCCGCAGCCGGTTTACAACCCCGAGCGCTTCTTCAGCACCTGCTACAACGGTCCGGCCGGCTACGCCACCTCCGACCGCTTCGGTGACCTGTCGGCGATCTACGGCGCCGCCACGGCCGCGCAGATCATCGCCATCGGCTGCGGCAACGCGGTGGGCCGCCTGCCCAACCGCAATGCCCGCGACGACGGCCAGTACGGCATGGCGCTGCGCTGGTACGCCGAAGCCCTGGGTGAAACCGAGTTCGGCTTCTACTTCCTGAACTACCACAGCCGCGTGCCGCTGCTCTCGGGCCGCGCCGTGAACAACCCGGCGATCGGCGCCGCGTCTGGCCGCTTCTTCGCCGAGTTCCCGGAAGACATCCAGATGTACGGCTTCAGCTGGAACACCACCATCCCGGGCGGCATCGCCTGGCAGGGCGAGGTGAGCCACCGTCCGAACATGCCGCTGCAGGTTGACGACGTCGAACTGCTGTTCGCCGCGCTGAGCCCGCTCAACCCGTTTATCCCGGTGCCGGCGCTGCAGTTCAACAGCCAGCTCGGCAACTACGCGCTGGGCCAGGAAGTGCGCGGCTGGCGCGAACACGAGGTCAGCCAGGTTCAGATGACCTTCACCAAGCTGTTCGCCGACGTGATGGGCGCCAACCAGATCGCCGTGGTCGGCGAAGTCGGCGGCACCGAGGTCTGGGACCTGCCGAGCCACTCCGTGCTGCGTTATGAAGGTGAAGGCACCGATACCGGTGGTGGTTGCGACGTCGGCGATGTGCTGGCGGCCGGCTTCCCCGGCGCCGGCGCGCTGCAGTTCGGCTGCATGCGCAACCCGCAGTCCCTGGGCGGTGGTTTCCCGACCGCGTTCTCCTGGGGCTACCGCGTCGCCGCGCGCGCCGACTACAACGGTGCCTTCGGCACGGCGCTCACGCTGTCGCCGCGCATCGCCTTCAACCATGACGTGAGCGGCATCACCCCGGGCCCGGGCGGGAACTTCCTTGAAGACCGCAAGTCCCTTACCTTGGGTCTGGAAGCGAACTACCTGCAGCAGTGGGTCTTCGACCTCAGCTACACGTCGTTCAGCGGCGCAGAGCCATATAACCAGATCAGCGACCGCGACTTCGCGGCGTTCACCGTCAAGTACTCGTTCTGAGCCCAGGAGGCATGAGGATGAAGATGAATAGGAAACACGCCCTGGCGCTCGCGGCTGGCGCCGTGCTGGCAGCCGGCACCGGCATGGTGCAGGCGGCCGTCAGCGCCGAGGAAGCGGCCAAGCTGGGCCGTGAACTGACCCCGGTCGGTGGCGAGAAGGCCGGCAACGCCGCCGGCACCATCCCGGCCTGGGACGGCGGCATCACGCGCCCGCCGGCCGGCTTCCGCGTCGGCACCTTCCACGCCGACCCGTTCGCGGCCGACAAGCCGCTGTACTCGGTCACCCGCGCCAACGTGCAGCAGTACGGCAACGTGCTGACGCCGGGGCAGAAGGCGATGTTCGCCAAGTACCCGACCTTCCGCATGGACGTGTACCCGACCCGCCGCAGCGCCTCGTTCCCGCAGCGCACCTACGACTTCACCAAGCGCAACGCGACCCAGTGCAAGCTGGTGTCGGACGGTGAAGGCGTGCAGAACTGCGCCGAGGGTATTCCGTTCCCGATCCCGCAGAACGCCTACGAGGTCATCTGGAACCACAAGCTCAAGTACAAGGGCCTGTCGGTGATCAGCTACTCGAACCAGGCCGCGCCCACCGCCAGCGGCAACTTCACGCTGACCAAGGTGCGCGAGGAACTGCTGGGCCTGTACTACAAGCCGGGCAACACCTCCGAGAACATCAACAACATCCTGCTGTACTTCAAGCAGGAAGTGCTCGGCCCGGCCCGCCTGGCCGGCCAGGTGCTGCTGGTGCATGAAACCCTCAACGCCGCCGCGGCCCCGCGCCAGGCGTGGGTCTACAACCCGGGCCAGCGCCGCGTGCGTCGCGCCCCGAACGTGGCCTACGACAACCCGGGCACCGCCTCGGACGGCCTGCGCACCAACGACATGACCGACATGTTCAACGGCGCCATGGACCGCTTCGACTGGGAGCTGGTGGGCAAGCGGGAAATGCTGGTGCCGTACAACGCGTACAAGGCGCACAGCGACAAGGTCAAGGTCGCCGACCTGATCCGCCCGGGCCACCTCAACCCCGACCACATGCGCTACGAACTGCATCGCGTGTGGGTGGTCGAGGCCAAGCTCAAGGAAGGCATGCGCCACATCAACAGCCGCCGCACCTTCTACGTGGACGAGGACAGCTGGCAGATCATGCTGATCGACCACTACGACGGCCAGGGCAACCTGTGGCGCTACTCCGATGCGCCGTCGGTGAACTACTACGAGGTCCCGACCTTCTGGTCCACCCTCGAGACCCACCACGACCTCAAGTCGGGTCGCTACATCACCATGCTGCTCGACAACGAGGACAAGGTGCGTGACTTTGGTTACCAGAGCACGCCGGCGAACTACTCGCCGCAGAACCTGCGCACCTCGGGCGTGCGTTGATCCAAGCGTGAAGGAACAACCAGCCGCGCCCGAAAGGGCGCGGCTGCGTTAAGGGCCCCGCGCCTGGCGGGGTCGTCGGAAGGGGGAAATGATGTCGAGCAAGCCATTGATCCGCACGCGCCTGGCGGGCGCCCTGCTGCTGGCGCTGTTGTTGCCGCTGGCGGCGCAATCCCAGGACCCGCAGGGTGACGCGACCCTGGAGTCCGCGGAGCCGGCGGAACCCATCGACGAATCCGGCATCGACGTCGGCGAGGGCAGTCCCGTCGCCGCCGATCCGGCTGCGCTCGATGCCGAAATGATGCCCAAGGCCAGTCGTTCGCTGCTGCTCGACGCGGTGCAGACCGCCGCCGGCTACTTCGTCGTGGGCGAGCGCGGCCACGTGCTGATGTCCGAAGACGGCAAGGACTGGCAGCAGCTGGCCGTGCCCACCCGTTCAACCCTGACGTCGATCACCAGCGCCGACGGCGTGCTTTGGGCCGGCGGCCACGACGGCGTCATCGTGCATTCAACCGACGGCGGCCAGACCTGGACCCGTCGCCGCATGCAGGTCTGGACCCCGGACTACCTCGATCCCTTCGATGGCGTCCCGGTGATGGACGTCCTGATGGTCGATGGCATGAACGGTTTCGCCGTCGGCGCCTACGCCATGTTCCTGGAAACCAGCGACGGCGGCGTCACCTGGTCGCCGCGCGGCATCATCAACTACGACGAACCCGAGCCCGAGCCGGCGGCTGCGGCACCCGCGGCGGCGGCCGATGAATCCCCCGCCGACGACTGGACCTTCGACGCGTCCGACCTGACCCTCGAGGCCGAAGCCGACCCGCACCTGTACGCCATGGCGCGCACCGACGAAGGCGACCTGGTGATCGCCGGCGAACGCGGCGCCTTCTTCCGCTCCACCGACGGTGGCCAGAGCTGGGAACGCGACCGGCTTCCCTACGAAGGTTCGATGTTCGGCATCCTGTCCTTCGGCGGCGACCACCTGCTGGTGCACGGCCTGCGCGGCAACGTGCTCGAGTCGCGCGACCTGGGTCGAAACTGGACCCCGGTCGAGACCGGCATCACCACCTCGCTCATGGGCGGCCACGCGCTTGCGAACGGCGGCGCCATCCTGGTCGGCGCCAACGGCGTCGTGCTGACGCGGCCCGACGCCGATTCGCCGTTCACCGAGACCCGCTACGAGATGGAGAACGGCGAGACGCCGAACCTGACCGGGGTCATGCCGGCCGGCGATGCCGGCTTCATCGTGGTCGGCGACAAGGGCGCCGGCCTGTTCCGCCCGCAGTAAGGGAGTTCCCATGAGCCTGCCCAACGCCCAGCCCGGCCCTTTCGCCCGCGTCGCCGAGAAGATCGTCTTCGCGAACCGGCCGGTGATCCTGGTGCTGTTCGCCCTGATCACGGTCGCGATGGCCTATTTCGCCATGCAGCTCGAGGTCGACGCCGGCTTCAAGAAGCAGGTGCCGCTGCAGCATGAGTACATGCAGACCTTCCAGGATTACGAGGCCGAATTCGGTGGCGCCAACCGCGTCCTGGTGGCCGTGATCGCGAAGGACGGCGACATGCTGGACCAGCAGTTCATGGCGACGCTGGAGAACGTCACCAACGAAGTGATCAACCTGCCGGCCACCGACGACGCGCGCGCGCGTTCGCTGTTCACGCCGAACGTGCGATTCATCGAAGTGGTCGAGGACGGCCTTTCGGGCGGCAACGTCATCCCGCAGACCTACACGCCCAACGTCGAGGGCTTCCAGTCGCTGCCCGAGGACTACGAGCAGATCCGCAGTAACATCATCAAGGCCAACATCGTCGGCCGCCTGGTCGCCAAGGATTTCTCCGGCGCGATGATCTGGGCCGACCTCATCCCGGAAAGCGACGTCAACAAGCTCGACTACCAGGAAGTCGCCGACCAGTTCGAGGCCATCCGCCAGAAGTACGAGGACGAGAACCACAGCGTCCACATCATCGGCTTCGCCAAGATGGTGGGCGACATCAGCGACGGCGCGCGTTCGGTGATCAAGTTCTTCGCGCTGACGATCGGCTTCACCTGGCTGCTGCTGTTCCTGTATTCGACCTCGGTGAAGCTGGCATCGCTGACCGTCGCCGCGGCGCTGGTGTCGGTGGTGTGGATGCTGGGCGCGCTGCAGCTGATGGGCTTCGGCATCGACCCGATGAACATGCTCACGCCCTTCCTGATATTCGCGATCGCGGTCAGCCACGGCGAACAGATGATCAACCGCTTCCGCGGCGAGATCTTCTTCGGCGGCCTGGAAGAGGGCACCGTCGACGAGCTGCGCGCCAGCGCCAAGAACGCCGTCGAGCCGCTGGAGGCCGCGCGCCTGTCCTTCCGGATGCTGCTGATCCCGGGCACCGTGGCCCTGCTGGCCGGCTGCATCGGCTTCGGCGCGATCATGGTCATCCCGATCGACATGGTCCGCGAACTGGCGATCACCGCCACCGTCGGCGTGGCCCTGACCATCCTCACCGACCTGGTGCTGCTGCCGGTGCTGCTCAGCTACACCAAGCTGCGCAACCTCGACCGCAAGCGCGAGTTCCGCCTGCGCCAGCTCACCCGCTTCGACCGGATCTGGGCGGCGCTGTCGCGCCTCAGCCGGCCCAAGGTGGCCTGGCTGGTGGTCCTGGTCGGCGTGCTGGGCTGGTTCTTCGCCTGGCAGCACGGCAACAAGGTGATGATCGGCGATGCCCAGCAGGGCGTGGCCGAACTGCACCCGGACGCGCGCTACAACCAGGACGCCGTGCTCATCGCCGACCGCTTCGCGCTGGGCGTGGACATCCTCAACGTCATCGCCGAAGCCGCCCCGTCGGCCTGCACCACGTCCTACGCGGCGATGGAAACCATCGACCGCTTCGCCTGGCACATGCAGAACGTCGAAGGCGTCGAGCAGGTGATCACGCTGCCGGCCGCGGCCAAGATCGTCAACGCCGGCTGGAACGACGGCCTGGCCGCATGGCGCGTGCTGCCGCGCGACCCGGACACCCTGCGCCAGGCGACCCAGAGCTTCGAGACCGACTCGGGCCTGCTCAACAGCGATTGCAGCGCGATCCCGATCACCATCTTCACGTCCGACCACCGCGCCACCACCATCGACCGCGTGGTCGCGGCGGTGAAGGAGTTCCGCCAGGCCAACGGCGCGTATGCCGAGGGCAACCTGCGCGTGCGCCTGGCCGAGCAGGCCGCCGAACAGCCGGGCTTCACCTCCGACCAGGTGAACCTGCGCCTGGCCACCGGCAACGTCGGCGTCATGGCCGCGACCAACGACACCGTGCGTGCTTCCGAACACACCATCCTGTACCTGCTGTACGCGGCGGTGTTCGTGATGTGCCTGATCAGCTTCCGCAGCCCGCTGTCGGCGCTGTGCATCCTGCTGCCGCTGGTGCTGGTGACCGAACTGGGCCATTCGGTGATGGTCGAGCTCGACATCGGCATGAAGGTGAACACGCTGGCCGTGGTCGCCCTGGGCGTCGGCATCGGCGTGGACTACGGCATCTACATCTTCGCGCGCATGCGCGAGGCGATGCAGACCGAGGGTCGCACCCTGTCGGAGAGCTACTTCATCGCGCTCAAGACCACCGGCATCGCGATCTTCTACACCGCGCTGACCCTGGCGGTGGGCGTGGCGATGTGGATCTTCTCGGACCTCAAGTTCCAGGCCGACATGGGCATCATGCTGACCTTCATGTTCATCGTGAACATGGTCGCCGCCATCATCTTCCTGCCCGCCCTGTGCCGCCTGCTGCTGCGGCCCGGCGAGAAGGACACCTGGACCCCGCGCCTGTAAGGGGCGGCGGCAGACCGGAGAAGGCGGGCCTCGGCCCGCCTTCTTTATTGGGCGCGGCTCAGAGTTCCTGGGCGACCGGCGCCGGTCGCGCCTTGGCCTGGGTGCGCAGGGCGATCAGCAGGATGCCGGCCAGGGTCATGGCGCCGCCGATCAACAACTTCGGGCCCGGGCGGTCGCCCCAGAAGGCGATGCCCAGGCCGGTGGCGAAGACGGGCGTCAGCAGCAACCAGGGCATGACCTTGGCGACGGCGTGGCGCTGGACCAGGGTGTAATACACGCCGTGGCCGATGACCGAGGCGACGATGGCGGCATAGGCCACGCCGGCCCAGGCCGTGCCGGAGAAACCGCCCAACTGGCCCAGCGCACCGGGCTCGAACCACAGGCTCAGACCCAACAGCGGCAGCACGCCGACCAAGGCGATCCAGGCCTGCAGGCTGTAGCGCGTGACGCCGCCGAGGTCGCGCATCAGTACCGTGCTCACGGCCAGGAAAAAACCCGAGGCGAGCATCAGTCCCAGCGACAGCGGGTTGTCCAGCACCAACGGATCCAGGCCCAGCACCAGTACGCCGCCGAAACTCAGGGCGATGGCCGTGCCGGTGCGCCAGGCGAAACGCTCGCCCAGGAACGCCCAGGCCAGCAGCACCGAGAAAGGCACGTAGCTTTGCATCACGATCGCCGGTGAGCTCAGGTCGCCGGCCAGCTTCAAGGCCCAGAAACTCAGGCCAAAGTGCAGCACGCCGGTGGACAGGCAGATCGCCAGCAGGCGCGGCCACTGGCCCGGTCCCGGCTGGCGCAGGAAAGGCGAGAGCAGGACCACCAGCAGCATCAGCCGCAGGGCCGAAAACAGCAGGGGTGGCATCTCCCGCAGCGCGGTGGCCGAACCCAGGAAGTTCCCGGCCCAGGCCAGGCAGACGAGCAGGGCAAGCAGGATGTCGCGAGGAGGCATGCGCACGGCCCGGGGGCGGGGGGAAGGTCATTATGGCCCGCCGGGGCGGCGACTTGCCCCGGGCGCGTGAAGGCGTCAAAGTCGGGGTCGCGCCACGCAGGCGCGATCCTTACGAATGGGGAGATTCGCAATGGAAATGGCAGCAATGGGGGGTGCGCTGGTCATCATGCTGGTCGCGGTGATCGTGGGTCTTTTGATCGCCGGCCTCATCCTCAAGTTTTCCGTCCGCCTGGTGGCGGGCTTCTCGCCCGGCTATGGCCGCGCCCTGCTGACGGTGCTGGCCGCCGCGGTCCTGGGTTTCATCGTCAACATCGTACTGACCATGGTCTTTGGTGTCGGCGGCGGGATGATGGGTGGTGGCCTGGCTGGCGGTGATCCGGACGCCGCCGCCGCCGCAATGGCCGGGGCGGGCATGGCGATGATGGGCGTGATGGCGGTCAGTGCCATCGTCAACCTGTTCATCCTTGCCGCGTGCATCAACTGGATCATCAAGCGCCCGGGCGGCATCGCGATCGGCTTCGGCCGTTCGCTGCTGGCGGCCCTGCTCTACCTGGTGATCTTCGTCGTCATCGGCATCATCTTCGGCGTGGTCATGGGCATGCTGGGCATGGGTGCCGGAATGATGGCGGGCATGTAAGCCCGGTCAGCCGGAAACAAGAAGGGCGCGGTTGCCTGGCAGCCGCGCCCTTTTCATTTCCGCCGGTGGATCAATGTTTCCAGCCGGCCTTGCGGTAGAGCTTGTCGAGCGTCCACAGCGGCCCGACCAGCAGGTACTTGAGGTCGGTGAAGAAGCTCGGGCGGCGGCCTTCGATCTTGTGGCCGATGAACTGGCCGACCCAGGCAAGCACGAACACGCCCAGCGCCAGCCAGGCCAGTCCCGCCATGCCCAGGGTTTGCGACAGCCAGTAATTGAGCAGCCCGAACCCGGCAAAAACCAGCAGCGCGCCCAGGGCCAGCGGCCGCGACAGGCGCCAGTACCAGGCCAGGGCCAGGAACATCGCCAGCCCCATCCAGGCGCCCGGCCGTGCCAGCGACGACGGCACCGGGATGACCCACAGCGCCGCCGTGACCGACCAGACGATGGCCGGCACGCAGACCAGGTGGATGGCCTGGTTGGTGGTGTTTTCGTGGTCGCCCGCGTAGCTGTCGAGCCAGCGGTCGATCGGCCGGCGCGGGTCGGGGGAATCCATCAACTCGGGTGAAGTGGCCATGGCGCTCCTCAGTCCAGTGTGATGTCGGCCAGTTTCGCCAGGGCCTCGGCGTACTTGGCGCGGGTGCCTTCGATGACGTTGGCCGGCAGCGTCGGCCCCGGCGCGGTCTTGCCCCAGTCCAGGGTCTCCAGGTAGTCGCGTACGAACTGCTTGTCGTAGCTGGGCGGGCTGGTGCCCACTTCGTACTGGTCGGCCGGCCAGAAGCGCGAACTGTCGGGCGTCAGCAGCTCGTCCATGACGTGCAGCACGCCGTTGTCGTCCAGGCCGAACTCGAGCTTGGTGTCGGCGATGATGATGCCGCGCTCGGCCGCATAGCGGGCCGCGAACTTGTAGATCTGCAGGGTCGCCGCGCGGATCTGTTCGGCCAGGTCGGCGCCGACCTTGGCGACCATGGTGTCGAAGCTGATGTTTTCGTCGTGTTCGCCCACCGCTGCCTTGCTCGAGGGCGTGAAGATCGGCTGGGGCAGGCGCTCGGCCTGGCGCAGGCCGTCGGGCAGGCGGATTTCGCAAACCGCGCCGGTGCGCTGGTAGTCCTTCCAGCCGCTGCCGATCAGGTAACCGCGCACGATCGCCTCCACCGGCACCGGACGCAGCTTCTTGGTGACCACCGAGCGCCGGGCGTAGAGGGCGACGTCGCTGCCTTCGGGAAGCACGCCGGCCACGTCTTCGTGGGTCAGGTGGTTGGGCACCAGGTGGGCGGTCTTGTCGAACCAGAAGTTGCTGATCTGGCAGAGCATCTCGCCCTTGCCCGGGATCGGGTCGGGCAGCACCACGTCGAAGGCCGACAGCCGGTCGCTGGCGACCATGAGCAAACGTTTGCCCGGCAGCTCGAACACGTCGCGGACCTTGCCGCGGTGGAACAGGGGCAGGCCGGGAAGGTCGGCGGTATGCAGGGTCGTCGGCACGGGCGTCTCAAGCTACGAAACCGGGCCCGCCATTGTACGTGTCCCGGGCGCCGGGTGCGCGCCGGCGGCCCGGGCCGGCTGCTAGAATCGCCGGATGCTCCGACCCACCTTCCTGTTGGGCCTGGTGCTGGCCCCGCTGGTGGCCTGCGCCGACGGCCAGACCGCCAACGCCCCGCTGCCGCAGGCCGCCGCCACCGGCGCGCCCGAGCGCCCGGCCAAGCTGGGCCTGTGCACGGCCTGCCACGGCGACGATGGCGTCAGCCGCAGCGCCGGCACGCCGCACCTGGGCGGGCAGGACCGCCTGTACCTGGCCCGGTCCCTGGCCGCCTACCGCAGCGGTGAACGCCGCCACGAGCCCATGACCAGCCTCGCCAACACGCTGCAGCCCCGGGACATCGAGGCCCTGGCGGCGTGGTATGCCGCCCAGCCGGGATTCACCGCCGGGAGCACGCCATGAGGTGGTACGGGAAATTGCTGGGCTTCATCGCCGGCTGGCTGCTGACCCGGCACCCGGCCGGCGCCGTGCTGGGACTGGCCATCGGCCACGCCTTCGACGCCGACTGGTTCCGCGCGAAGAAGTACGACCCCTACGCGGTGCTGGGCATCACCGAAGACGCCAGCGAGGCCGAGATCGACCGCGCCTATCGCCGGCTGATCACCCAGTACCACCCCGACCGCCTGGGCGGCATCGCCGAGGACCTGCGCAAGCAGGCCGAGGAAAAGGCGCGGGAGATCAACCACGCCTACGACCGCATCAAGAAGCTGCGCAACAAACCCTGAGGTAGCCATGTCGAACTGCATCATCGCCCCGTCCATCCTGTCGGCAAATTTCGCCAAGCTGGGCGAAGAGGTGGATGCCGTCATCGCCGCCGGCGCCGACTGGGTGCACTTCGACGTGATGGACAACCATTACGTGCCGAACCTGACGATCGGCCCGCTGGTCTGCGAAGCGCTGCGAAAGCACGGCGTCACCGCGCCGATCGACGTGCACCTGATGGTCAAGCCGGTGGACCGCATCATTCCCGACTTCGCCGCCGCCGGCGCCAGCCTGATCAGCTTCCATCCCGAGGCCAGCGAACACGTGCATCGGACCGTGCAGCTGATCAAGGCGCAGGGCTGCCAGGCCGGCCTGGTGCTCAATCCGGCGACGCCGGTGGAAGTGCTGGACTACGTGCTGCCCGAACTCGACCTGGTGCTGCTGATGTCGGTCAACCCGGGCTTCGGCGGCCAGGCCTTCATCCCCTCGGCGCTGGACAAGCTCAAGCGCGTGCGCGAGCGAATCGACACGCTCGGCAAGCCGATCCGCCTGGAGATCGACGGCGGCGTCAAGGCCGACAACATCGGCGCGATCGCCGCGGCCGGCGCCGACACTTTCGTCGCCGGCTCGGCCATCTTCAACGCGCCTGACTACCGCGACGTCATCACCCGCATGCGTGCCGAAGTTGCCGCCGCTGCCAAGCGCTGAAATCCCTCACCCGACGGGCACGAGGCTGACGACGTAACGCAGGGGTCCCCGCGCCGCGGTGGCATCGAAAGGCCAGCAGGTGACCAGCAACAGCTGGTCGTCGGCCGTGGCGGCGATGCGTTCGTGGCGGGCGTCCGCGACCCGGGTGGTTTCGACGACGTAGTTGCGTGAGCCCTCGCGTGTTTCCAGGACCAGGACATCGCCGTCGCGAAGATCCTGCAGCCAGCGGAAATGGGTGTCGCGGTGGCCGCTGATCACGATCGTGCCCGGCAGGCCGGGGCGCGCGCTCGACTCCGCCCAGCCCGGGCCGAAAGCCAAGGTCCGGCCGCTGTCGCCGGCCAGCACCACCTGGGAAACGTCCAGCCCCGGAGACGACAAGCGCGCCACCGGGTGCGTATCGGCCCAGGGCCAGGGCCGGTGCACGCCGCCATCGGCCAGGGTCTGGTGCCAGCTGCCTGTCAGCAGGACCTGCGCCAGGGCGGCCTTGGCCGGCAGCCAGGCCGCCTGCATCGCCATCACCGCGGCCGCCAGCAACAGGGCCCGCGCCAGCCAGCCGCGGGCGGTCGTCGTGCTGCCGCGAAGCCGGCGCGGGAGCGATCGCGCCGGCCGCAGTGGTGGGACTTCCGTGTCCCGAGGGTGCATCCGTGATGTGGCGGCGAAATTCACGGCGCCTCCTGCGCCGTCTTCGGGGAAGTCAGGGGCAAGGGCCGGCGGCGCAGCAGCGCACTGGCGTCGAACGGCACGAAGTACCAGTGCATGTGCGCCAGCGCGCGGGCCGTGGATCGATGGCCGGGTTCGGGCGCGGGTGGCGGCAAGCGATTGCGGTTTTCGACGATCAGGACCATGGCGACATCTCCTTGGCGTGGGATTTCGTGGGAGGGACTTCAGTCCCGAAAGGCTTCGGGGCCAAAACCCCTCCCACAGGGCGTGGGCTCGTCCGGACGCAGCAAACAAAGCAGCGCGGAGCAGAACAGGAAGGCCAGCAGGCGCGCGGCCATGGTTCAGCGCCTCGCGACGAGCAGGAGCAGGCTGCCCAGCAGCAGCACCGAGGCCAGGACCAGGTCGCGCAGCCAGCCGGTGCTGCCCTGCGCGAAGGCCAGGCTGCCGGCCGGCGTGGCGTTGGCCAGGCGGGTGCTGCCCAGGGATTCGCCCACCGGCCGCGCCGGCGTTTTGTCCACGGCCACCAGGCTGGTGTAGGTGCTCACCAGGCCATGGCGCAGGGCGACGTCGACGATGGCCGGGCGCAGGGTCTGGATGTCGCCGCCGCGGCGCAGTTCGTCTTCGAGCGCATCAATGCGGGCGCGGCCCCAGAGCCGGGCGACGCCGGGCGAGGGCTGGGACTTTTCACCGGCCAGGGTCATCCGGCGCGACCAGGGCTGCGGCGCCAGCCCGCGCACCGTCGCGACGCCGTCGATCCGGTCGAGGCGGGCGACCACCTGCACGGCCTCGCCTTCGTAGAGGTCGGGGATGCGCGACGGATAGGCGTCGGCGACGCCGGGCCAGTCCACCTGGATGTCACGCATCGCCGGGCGATCGAGCTTGGCCAGCAGGCCGTCCATCTTCTGCGCCACTTCGTTGACGTCGCGGACCACGATGCCGGTGCCGCGGCCCAGCTCGGCGGCCTTGGCCAGGAACTGGCCGTTGGGTGCACTGCCGATGCCGACCGGGAACAGGCGGCTGTTGCCGCGGCCCGTTTCGATCAGGCGCAGCAGCTGGTCCTCGTTGCCGATGGCGGCGTCGGTCGCCAGCACGACCTGGCGCAGGTAACCCTCCGGTGCCTGGCCGGCGAAGGCGGCCACCAGCGCCGGCAGCATCTCGGTCCCGCCCTCGGCGCGCAGCGAGCGTACCCAGGCCCGGGCACGGGCGACGTTGCCCGGCTGCGCCGGCACCGCATCGGCGAACAGCAGGTCGAAGTCATCGTCGAAGCGGATCACGTTGAAGCGGTCGCCGGGACGCAGTCGCGCCAGGGCACGGTCGGCGGCTTCGATGGCCTGGGCCATCGAGGCGCCGGCCATCGAACCGGAGTTGTCGATCACCAGGATCAGTTCGCGCGGCAGCGGCGCCACCGGCAGCGTCGGCGGCACCAGCATCAACAGGGCGAAGTCTTCGCCGGCGACGCGGTCGATGAACACGGCGCTGCGCGGGGCCTGGCTCGGCTCGGGTTCCCATTCCAGGGCGAAATCGCGGTCGCTGGCTTCGACCAGCTGGCTCAGCTCGACCCGGTGCCGGCCTTCGCCGCCGAACACCGTCACCGCATGCGTGGGGCTGTCGATGCGCCGAAGCGGCAGGCCGGCGTCGATCTCGGCGACCAGGGCGACCGTGGGTCCGGCGGCGACGCCACGATCGAGGCTGCCACCAACCGCGGGCAGATGCTCGGGCGCCGACGTCGACGCCATCGCGTGCAGGGCGAACGACGTTTCCGGCGCCGGGTCCGGCAGGTAGCGCGGCGTCAGCGTCAGCGGCAGCCCCAGCGAGAAGATGCCGTCGCGGAAGCTCACCGGCTGCCAGTAGCGGACCTCGATCTCGATCTCCTCGCCCGGGCCGATGTTGGCGACCGCGGTCTGGAACAGGTTCGGCCGGTTCTGCGACACCAGGCTGGCGCGCTGGCCGGCGGCGGCCGCGGCTTCGTAGGCGGCCCTGGCTTCCTGCTTCTCGCGGATTTCGCCTTCGATCAGGCGGTCGCCGATGCGCAGGCTCAGGTCGCCGACCGCGGCGTTTTCGGGCAGCGGCAGCAGGTAGCGGCCTTCGCGCCACTGGCTCGAATCGTTGCGATAGGTCTGGCGCACGGCGACTTCGGCCAGCAGGCCGTGGACCTGCATGTGCACCGTCGTGTCCATGGCCAGGCTGGCCACCCATTCGTCTCCTTCGCGCAGCATCAGGCCCTCCGGGTCCGGGCTGGCCTGGGCCAGCAGCGGCAGCAGCGAAAGCACCAGCCCGGCCAGCCAGCGGCGGGTCCAGCCGGCGGTGCGCAGCGAACGGTAGAAGCGGGGTTTGCGGGTTTCGCGCTCGGTCATGGCAGCTCTCCGTGGGGACAGCTGCATCACATCGCGGCCGTGGGCCGGTCGCCGGGCAGGCAAGGGCAGGGCGCTGACGAGTTGTGGCGATTCGCGGGCAACGCATTGCCCGCCCGCGGCGGCTGGCCTAGGCTGGCCGCCATGTCACGCACCGTTGCCATCGTCGAAGACGAACCCGCCATCCGCGACAACTACGCCGAAGCGCTGCGCCGGCATGGTTACGGCGTCCTGCCCTTCGCCAGCCGCGCCGAGGCGCAGGCGGCCTTCGCGGCGAAGTTGCCGGACCTGGTGATCATCGACGTCGGCCTGGGCGACGAACCCGAGGGGGGCTTCGACCTGTGCCGGGAGCTGCGCGCGAAATCGGCGACGCTGCCGATCCTGTTCCTCACGGCGCGCGACTCGGATTTCGACGTCATCTCCGGCCTGCGCCTGGGCGCCGACGATTATCTGAGCAAGGGCACCAGCCTGCCGCAGCTCACGGCGCGCATCCACGCCCTGTTCCGGCGGCTCGATTCGCTGGCGGCGCCGCGGGTGAAGGAGCAGGTGTTCCGCCTGCGCGGGCTGAGCCTGGAGCTCGAGCGCATGCGCGTCACCTGGAACGACCAGGAAGTGGGGCTGACGGTCACCGAGTTCTGGATGGTGCATGCGCTGGTGCGCTACCCGGGCCACGTGAAGTCGCGCGAGCAGTTGATGCGCGAAGCCCAGGTCGTGGTGGACGACGCCACCATCACCTCGCACATCAAGCGCATCCGGCGGAAGTTCCAGGCGCTCGACCCGGCTTTCGACGACATCGACACCGTGCACGGTGCCGGTTACCGCTGGCGCGCCTGAGCCCGGCATGGGCCTGCGCACGAAGCTGCTGCTGGTGGCGCTGTCGATCCTGGCCTTGCCCTGGGCCGGCTGGCAGTTCGTGCGGCAGATGGAAACCCTGCTGCGCCAGGGCCAGGAACAGGCGCTGCTCGCCTCGGCCGAAGCCCTGGCACGTGGCGTGGCGGTGCGCCCGGGCGGCCTGCCGCCGGCCGGCGAGAGCTGGTTCGTGCATCCGCTCGATTTCGCCCCGCGCCTGGATGGCGACGCCGCCGACTGGCGCGGCGCGGCCGCCGTGCCGCTGGCCTTCGGCTCGCCACGCCCGTGGGTGAGGGCGGCGGCGGGTCGCGCCAACGAGCGCCTGCACCTGTGGATTTCGGTGGACGATGCCAGCGCCCAGCGCGGTGAAGCCCATTGGCCGGCCGACCTTCATTTCGACCGGGTCGACCTGCGCTTGCTCGGGCGCGGCTCCGACCTGGCGCTGCGACTGGCCAACAGCGGCAGCGGCCCGCTGCGCGTGGCCGGCGAAGACGGGCTGCCACCGCCCGTGCGGATCGAAGGGGTCTGGCGGGAACGCGAGGGCGGTTACGACATCGAGCTGGCGCTGCCCCAGGACTTCAGCGTTCGCGCCGTCGGACTGCGGGTGCGCGATGTCGACGCGAGCGGCACCGAGCGCATCGCCGGCGTCGCCGGGGACGGGCGGGTCGGGCTGCTGCCCCTTCACGGGTTCGTGGAGTCGCTGGAGCCGGCGCTGCAGGCGCTCGCGCCCGAAGGCATGCGCGTGCGCGTCGCCGATCGCGACGGCTGGGTGCTGGCGCGCGCCGGCGAACTGCGGGCCGATGCGTCCGAGGAAGACATCCTGCCCTGGCGGCGCAGCCTGTACCGGGCCCTGCTGTTCCGCGACGTCACGGCCACGATCGATGAATCGGCGCTGGCCCGGCGCCTGGTGCGCGCCGAGGTCGCCGCCGCGGTGGCCGGCACGCCGGCGGTGACCTGGCGCCGTGATCCGGCCGGCGCGCGCCTGCTGCTGTCCGCCGCCGTGCCCCTGGAGGTCGCCGGCCAGGTCCGCGGCACGGTGCTGATCGAGCGCTCCAATTCCGAAGTGCTGCTGCTCACCGACCAGGCGTTTTCCGGCCTGCTCGGCGTCAGCCTGGTGGCTTTCCTGGCCTCGGGCGGCATCATCCTGCTGTTCGCCACGCGCCTGGGCCAGCGCATCCGTCGCCTGCGCGACGCCGCCGAAAGCGCGCTTGATCGCGAAGGCCGGGTCACGCCCTTCCCGCGCACGGCCGCCCGCGATGAAATCGGCGACCTCTCGCGCAGCTTCGCCCGCCTGCTCGACCAGGTCGCGGCCTACACCGACTACCTGCGCTCGCTGTCGGGCAAGCTTTCGCACGAACTCAACACGCCGCTGGCGATCGTGCGCAGCTCGCTGGACAACCTCGACCACGCCCGGCTCGACCCCGAGGCCCGCGTGGTGGTGGCCCGTGCCCGTGACGGCGTTGAACGCATGGGCCACCTGGTGCGGACGATGAGCGAAGTCACCCGCATCGAACACGCCATCGAGGCTGCGGAGGCCGAGGACGTGGACCTGCGCCGGTTGCTGGAGGACTGCGCCGGGGCGTATCGCGGGCTGCTGGCACCACGCACGCTGGCACTGGAGCTGCCGCCCGGGGCGCTGCCGTTGCGGGCTTCACCCGAGCTGCTGGTGCAGGCCCTGGACAAGCTGGTCGACAATGCCCGCGGCTTCACGCCGGAAGACGGCTGGGTGCGGCTGTCGGCAACCGGCGAACCCGGCGGCGTGCGCATCGCGCTGGCCAACCAGGGGCCGCGGTTGCCCGAAACGATGCGGGGCCGGCTGTTCGATTCCCTGGTGAGCCTGCGCGACAAGACCCAGCGCGGCGAAGGCGCCGCCCACCTGGGCCTGGGCCTGTACGTGGTGCGCCTGGTCGCCGACCTGCATCGCGGCCATGCCGAAGCGCGCAACCTGCCCGACGGCGACGGCGTCGAATTCAGCCTGCACCTGCGCGGCATGCCGCCGTCTTTGTAGGAGCGCCTTCAGGCGCGAATCTTTTGGCTTTGCCTGGAGGCAAAGGACCGCTTCGCGCCTGAAGGCGCTCCTACAAACGGGCCCGGATATACTCGGGCCTTCGCCACGCCCGGAACCCGCCTTGATCTCCGCCGAAGACTTCCAGACCCTGGCCAGGGCCGGCCACAACCGCATCCCGGTGGTGCGCGAGGTGCTGTCCGATCTCGACACGCCGCTGTCGGTCTACCTGAAGCTGGCCGACGGTCCGCACACCTACCTGTTCGAGTCGGTCGAAGGCGGCGAGACCTGGGGCCGGTACTCGATCATCGGCCTGCCGGCGCGGCGCACCTACACCTTCCGCGGCCACGACCTGCAGGTGCGCGACCACGGCGAAGTGGTTCAAACGCGCACGCTGGAAGACCCCCTGGCCGAAGTGGACCGCCTGCGGGCCTCCTTCACGGTGCCACGCCTCCCCGGCCTGCCGGACTTCACTGGCGGCCTGGTGGGCTATTTCGGCTTTGAAACCATTGGCTGGATCGAGTCGCGCCTGGCCGGCGGCGACAAACCCGACCAGCTGGGCACGCCCGACGCCTTGCTGATGCTCAGCGAGGAAGTCGCGGTCTTCGACAACCTCAAGGGCCGCCTGTACCTGGTGGTGCACGCCGACCCGGGCGAGCCGCAGGCCTACGCCCGCGCCGTGCGCCGGCTCGACGAGCTGGTGCACCGGCTGCGCCATTCGGGCCGCAGCTATCCCGACGTGCTCGACCCCTCGCTGCTGCAGGAGCAGGACTTCGTCTCCGGTTTCACCCGCGAGGGTTTCCTGGTCGCGGTGGAGCGCTGCAAGGAGTACATCCGCGCCGGGGACATCTTCCAGGTCGTGCTCAGCCAGCGCATGAGCGTGCCCTTCCGTGCCCGGCCGGTGGACGTGTACCGCGCCCTGCGCGCGCTCAACCCGTCGCCCTACATGTATTTCCTCGACCTGGGCGACACCCAGGTGGTGGGCAGTTCGCCCGAGATCCTGGTGCGCCTGCAGGGCGGCGAAGTGACGGTGCGACCGATCGCCGGCACCCGCCCGCGCGGGGACACGCCCGAAGCCGACGCCGCGCTCGAAGCCGAACTGCTGGCCGACCCGAAGGAGCGCGCCGAGCACCTGATGCTGATCGACCTGGGCCGCAACGACGTCGGCCGCGTCGCCGAGCCGGGCAGCGTCGAGGTGCCCGACCGCTTCATCATCGAACGCTATTCGCACGTCATGCACATCGTCAGCGAAGTGCGCGGCCAGCTGCAGCCGGGCCTGAGTTTCGCCGACGTCATCAAGGCGACCTTCCCGGCGGGCACCGTCAGCGGTGCGCCGAAGATCCGCGCCCTGGAAGTGATCCGCGAACTGGAGCCGATCAAGCGCAACATCTATTCCGGCGCCGTCGGCTACCTCAACTGGTGGGGCGACGCCGACACCGCGATCGCCATCCGCACCGCCGTGATCCAGGACGGCCGCCTGCACGTGCAGGCCGGTGCCGGCATCGTGCACGACTCCGACCCGGTCAAGGAGTGGGAGGAAACCATGAACAAGGGCCGGGCGCTGTTCCGCGCCGTGGCCCAGGCGGCCGGCGGGCTCTGAGGTGGCGCCGGTGGAAAAGGTCGTCGGCCGTTTCCGCCCCCGCAGCGCCGGCCTGCGCCTGTGGCTAGCCCTGAGTTTCGGCCTGTTGGCGATCGTGATGGTCGGCGTGCTTTCCTGGCGGGTCGAACGCGTGGCGACCGACAAGCTCCAGGACGACATCGGCCTGCGCCTGCAGGCGCGCGCCCTGGCGCTGGCCGGCCGGCTTGATCGTGGCCTCTTCGAGCGCCTCAACGACATGCGCGCCCTGGCCCTGATGCCGATGCTCGACGAGCCCGAGGAGAACGAGCAGGTGCTTCGCGACCTGTTCGACCTGATGCAGCTCACGTTTCCGGATTACCTCTGGATCGGCGTGGTCGGCGCCGACGGCAAGGTCCGGGTCGGCAGTCGTGGCCTGCTGGAAGGGGACGATGCTTCGGCGCGTCCCTGGTTCATCGGCGGGATCAAGGATCTTTACGTCGGCGACCTGCACGAGGCCCTGCTGCTGTCGAAATACATGAGCGGCCCCGGCGGCGAACCGCTGATCGTGCTGGACGTCGCGGCCCCGGTGCACGACGACCATGGCGCCGTGGTCGGCGTCATGATCGCCCAGCTGTCGTGGCGTTGGGCCGAGGGCCTGCGCCAGGACCAGATGCGTCCCAGCCGGGCCAACGACCCGGTCGAGGTGTTCTTCCTCAGCCCGGAGGGCGAGGTGCTGATGGGCCCGGGCGACATGCGCGGAACGGTGCTGCGGACCCCCAGCGCCCTGGCCGTGGCGCGTGGCGAACGCGGCGCCGTGCTCGAAACCTGGCCCGATGGCCGCCAGTACCTGACCGGCTACGTCCCGACTGAGGGCCACGAAGCCTATGGCGGCCTGGGTTGGACGGTGCTGGTGCGCAAGCAGGCGGACCTGGCCTTTGAACCCGTGCATGAACTGAGCCGGCAGGTCTGGGTGGCGGCGATCGTCCTGACCATCATGTTCCTGCTGCTGGGCACCGTGATGGCGCGCGGGATTGGTGCGCCGCTGCATGCGCTGGCCCGGTCGGCCAAACAGATCCAGGCACGCGAGCCCGGCGCGGCCTTTCCGCCCGCGCGCGGCTATCGGGAAGCGCGTGAACTCACCGGCGCCCTGCGCAGCCTCGTGGATGACCTCACCGCCCACGAGCACGAGCTCACCAAGATGGCCGAAGGCCTCGAACAGCGCGTGCGCGAACGTACCCAGGCCTTGAGCGAAGCCAATGCCCAGCTCGAGGTCCTGGCCATGACCGACGGCCTGACCGGCCTGGCCAACCGCCGCCACTTCGGCGACCAGCTGGCCCGCGCGACGACCCGGGCGGCTGAAACCGGGCGTCCGTTGAGCCTGGTGACCCTGGACATCGACCACTTCAAGGCCATCAACGACCAGCATGGTCACCCGGCCGGCGATGTGGTGCTGCGCCGGATGGCGCTGCTGCTGGAGGAAGAAGTCCGGGCCAGCGACCTGCTGGCCCGCGTCGGCGGCGAGGAGTTCGCCGTGCTGGCGGTGGACACCGGCATGATCGAGGCCAGCCAGCTGGCCGAACGCCTGCGTGCCGCCGTCGAGGGCGCCGGGCCGTTGCCGGTCGGCCGCACCTCGGTGCCGGTCACCATCAGCCTGGGCGTGGTGACCCGCCGGATCCAGGCCGGCGAGGTGACGCGGGCCCCCGAGCAGTTGCTCGCCGCGGCCGACGATGCCCTCTACCGGGCCAAGCGCAATGGCCGCAATCGGGTGGAAGTCTCGACGGGGGCGGTGCCGGACGCTTGACCTTGCACCTGCTGCAAGCCCTAGCGTCCGGGTCCCCCTCCCGATGGCGCACTATCCATGAACTCAAATATTCCCGGTTCCGCCCGGAACATCCGGCGGTCTTCGCTTTTCCTCGCCCTGGCGGCGGCAATTCCCTGCCTGGCGCTTCCTGCCTACGCCAGTGAAGAATGTGGCGCCGCCAGCCCGGGCGGCGAGGTGGTGTGCACGCCCGACGGCAGCGGGCCGGTACCAAGCCTGAACTACACCGGCGTTTCCGACTTCCGCCTGCGCCTGGGCGAAGGCTTCGCCGTGGACGGCAACCTGCTTCCCGAAGGTGACACCGCGGTGGTGCTGTACGGCGAAGGCGAACTGAGCCTGTTCGCCGAGGACGGCACCGTGATCCAGGCGCACCACGCCTGGCCGGCGGTCGACGTCGTCTCCAATTCCGGCGCGGTCAACGTGCGCGTCGACCAGGTGCTGGGCGGCAACATCGGCGTCGCGGCGCTCGCGGCCGGCGACGTCACCGTCTGGGCCAACTACGTCGAGGGCGGCGTCGCCATCGACGCCTACAGCCTCGGTGGCAACGTCCTGGTGGACGTGGCCGGCGTGCAGGCCTGGGGTCCGCTGGCCACCGGCGTGAGTGCCATCACCGAACGTGGCGACGTGACCGTGCTCGCGGGCGGCGCCATCGTCGAGGGCGACTTCAGCACCGGCCTGCAGGCCGTCAGCCTGGATGGCTCGGTGGCGATCGAAGCGGGTTTCGTCCGCGCCGAAGGCCTGGGTGCCTACGCGGTGCTGGCGCAGTCCTGGGAAGGCGGCGACGTGATGGTCGACGTCGGGACCGCGGCGGCCATCGGCGAGGGCAGCGTGGCCGTGTTGGCCGGCGCGGGCTTCGGCGACGTCGGCGTGCGCGCCGGCTGGATCGGCGCGAGCGGCAGCTACGGGCTGGGCCTGGGCGTGTTCGCCTTCGAAGGCAGCGCCTTCGTCGACGTCGACAACCTGGGCACGGACGGCGACTTCACCCGCGGCATGGACATCGGTGCGCTGCACAACGTGCATGTCAGCAACGGCTCGGTCTTCACCAGCGGCTACGCGGCCGACGCCATCAACATCGAAACCACCGGCATCGTTTCGGTCCAGTCCGGTCGCCTGACCACGTATGGCGATGACTCGGCCGGCCTGCGCGTGCTCACCAGTGCCGACATCCTGGTCAACATCGACGACATCGAGACCTACGGTGAACGTTCGACGGCCATGCAGCTCTCGAGCGGCAACGGCGACATCACCGCCCGTGTCGGCAACGTGCATTCACGCGCGACCAGCGGCGACTGGTACGGCATCGGCATCAACGCCGACAGCGGCATGGCGCGCTTGCTGGTGGATGGCGCGGTGCGGGTGGAATCCGGTTACGCCATCACGGCCGGTAGCTGGTTCGGCTCGGCGCACGTGCGCGTCAACGAGGGAGGCTCGGTCTATGGCGAAACCACGGCCATCGATGCCGCCACCGCGTTGGGAACCCGCGTCGACATCGCCGGCACGGTTTCGAGCACGCGCGGTCCGGTGATCACGATCCGGGGCACCGACGAAGGCGACGGCGCCGCCGACATCCGCCTGGCCTCGACCGGCGAACTGCACGGCTGGCTCGAGCTCTCGGGCGGCGCCGACGTGGTGACCAACGCCGGCCAGTTCATCACCAGCGGCACCAGCCAGTTCGGCGCCGGCCAGGACCAGTTCCTCAATACCGGCCGCGTCCGCCTGGACGACGCGGCGACGTCGGCGCGACTGCAGGGGCTGGAGCGTTTCGAAAACGCAGGGCTGCTGACCCTGGCCAATGGCCGCGCCGGCGACGTGTTCGTCATCGACGGCACCCTGCACGGCGCCCAGGGCGGGCGCCTGGTCGTGGACCTGGAGCTCGACGGCTTCGCCACCGACCGCATCGAAGTGGGTGCACTCTCGGGCCGCAACGAGCTGAGCCTTGCCTTCGTGGGCGCCGGTTCGCTGCTGGGCCTGGACGGCGTGCAGGTGCTCAGTTCGGCCGCGAACCAGGACGGCAGCGAACTGGTGCTGGCGGCCGGAAGCCGCAACCGCGGTTTCATCGGCCTGGAACTGGACTACGACGGCTTCGGCAACTGGCGCCTGGAAAGCGACCTCAGCGACGCGGCCTACCTGGCGGGCGCCGTTCCGGCGGGCGCGCGCGAACTGTGGCGGCAGGGCACGCAGGCGGTCACCAGCCACCTCGACGCCACCGGCCGGCAGGCCGATGCCCACGGCGCCTGGCTGCAGGTGCTGGGCGGTGACTTCGACGGCAAATCGCAGTTCACGCACGCTCAGGGCCGGCGCAACCTGGACTGGCAGGGGTCGCACCAGGGGGTGCAGGCAGGCTGGGAAACCACGCTGGGCAACTGGCGCGCCGGCGTGACCGCGGGCATGGGCGAAGCCGACATGGACCTGGGCGGCGCCGAACAGACCCGCCTCGACGCCGTCAATGCCGGCGTGTACGCGCGCTACAGCAAGGATGGATGGTTCGCGGGGGCACAGCTTCGCGGCGAACGTTTCGACCTGGAATCGGACTGGGCCTCCATCGGCCTGGAAGATTCGGGCAGCGGCAGCGCGATCGGCCTGCAGATCGAGGGCGGCCGTCGCTTCGCGCTGTCCGGGATCTGGATCGAGCCCAGCGCCAGGCTGTCGTGGGTGGACCTGTCGCTTCCGGCGCTGGACGGCGCCGGCGGTGAGGTGCACTGGCAGGAAGGCGCCGGTGGCGCCGGCGAGCTGGGGCTGAGCATCGGCCTGGCCGAGGGCTGGCACGGCCTGTACCCATACGCCTCGATGTCGATCTCGCGCGAGTTCGGCGGCGGCGACGCCACCCGCTACGACACCGGCTTCGACGACGTGGTGGTGGACCAGGAAGGGGGCCGCAGCTTCGGCCGCTTCGCGGCGGGCCTGCAGTGGAACATCGGTCGGGCGCAGCTGTACGGCGAAGTGGACGCACGCACGGGTGACCTGGAAGGTTCGACGGCGCGCCTGGGCGTGCGCGTGAACTTCTGAGCCGGTGCCTGTCCGGCGGCAACCCCGGCCCGTGCCGGGGCTCCCGTCGGGCAGGCCGGGTCAGCGGCCGGACCCGTCCAGCCAGCGGCCCAGGTGCCGGCGCAGCCGTGCGCCACGCTGGATCTCACGGTCCAGGTGGTCAAGGTGCTGGCGCAGGATGTCCCGCAATCCGACCAGGTCGCCATCGCCACGGTTGGCCTTGGCGATCTGGTCCATCGACAAACCCAAACGACGGGCCCGGCAGACCAGCCGGGCCCGTTGCATGTCGGCCGAGGAATATTTCCGATAGCCCGCGGCCGACCGGGCCGCGCCAGGAAGCAGGCCGCGGCGTTCGTACAGTCGGAGCGTGGCGGGGCTGACACCGAGGCGGCGTGCCGCCTCGCCGATGTCCAGGGGGGAAGAGTGACGCATGAGGGGTGGGGAAACGTTGCAGGCGCGTAGTTTTCCGCGCCTTGCCCCGGGTGGGTCAACCGGGCCGGAAGTTGGTGCAGGCAGGCCACGGGATGGCCGCAAGCCGCGTCCCGCAAGGCTTCGCGGCATCGTGGTGGCGGGCAGCGACGGCAGTGGCCTACGAAGCTGCTGCCATCGCCGGGCATTGATGGTCGCCGGGGTACACGCAAAACGCAGCTTTGGCACCAGCGGACCCGCCGCCGGTCCATCCTCCGCTATCCTAGCGGGCCGGTTCGCCGGCGATGGAACCGCAAATTCGGGCCGCCCATGCTTTTGATGATCGACAACTACGACAGCTTCACCTACAACCTCGTCCAGTACCTGGGCGAGTTGGGCCAGGACGTGAAGGTGGTGCGCAACGACGAACTGACGGTGGCGGCGATCCGCGAGCTGGCGCCCGAACGCATCGTCATCTCGCCCGGCCCGTGCACCCCCAACGAAGCCGGCGTGTCGCTGCAGGTCCTGGAAACGCTGTCGGGCGTGGTGCCCATCCTGGGCGTTTGCCTGGGCCACCAGAGCCTGGGCCAGGCCTTCGGCGGCAAGGTGGTGCGGGCGCGCACGATCATGCACGGCAAGACCTCGCCGATCCGCCACAAGGGCGTGGGTGTGTTCGCCGGCCTGCCGGATCCGTTCGAGGCCACGCGCTACCATTCGCTGGTGGTGGAGAAGGACTCGCTGCCCGACTGCCTGGAAGTGACCGCCTGGACCGAGAACGACGACGGTTCCGTGGACGAGATCATGGGACTGCGTCACCGGACCCTGGCGGTGGAGGGGGTGCAATTCCATCCCGAATCGATACTCACGCAGCATGGGCATGACATGTTGCGCAATTTCCTCCAGGCGTCTCGCGCCTGAAGGCGCTCCTACAGGTGAAACCGATGTTGATCAAACCGCAGGACGCCCTGCAACGCGTCATCGAGAACCGCGAGATCTTCCACGACGAGATGGTCGACCTGATGCGCCAGGTGATGCGCGGCGACGTCTCGCCCGTCCTCACCGCCGCGATCCTCTCCGGCCTGCGCGTGAAGAAGGAAACCGTCGGCGAGATCGCCGGCGCCGCCCGGGTGATGCGCGAGTTCTGCGCCAAGGTGACCGTGCCCGACGCCGGCAACTTCGTGGATATCGTCGGCACCGGCGGCGACGGCTCGCACACCTTCAACATCTCCACCGCCAGCATGTTCGTGGTGGCCGCGGCCGGCGCCAAGGTCGCCAAGCACGGCAACCGCAGCGTGTCGTCGAAGTCCGGCAGCGCCGACGTGCTCGAGGCCCTGGGCGCGGTGATCGAACTGCAGCCCGACCAGGTCGCCGCCTGCATCGCCGAAACCGGCATGGGTTTCATGTTCGCACCCATCCACCATCCGGCGATGAAGAACGTGGCGCCGGTGCGCAAGGAAATGGGCGTGCGCACGCTGTTCAACATCCTCGGCCCGCTGACCAACCCGGCCGATGCGCCGAACATCCTGATGGGCGTGTTCCACCCCGACCTGGTCGGCATCCAGGTGCGCGTGCTGCAGCGCCTGGGCGCCAAGCGGGCCCTGGTGGTCTGGGGCCGCGACGGCATGGACGAGATTTCCCTGGGCGGGGCCACCTTGGTGGGCGAACTGCGTGGCAACGACGTGGTGGAGTACGAAATCCACCCGGAGGACTTCGGCATCCCGATGGCCGCCAGCCGCAACCTGCGCGTCGAGGACGCCGACCAGTCGCGGGCCATGCTGCTCGAGGCCGTGGACGGCAAGGACGGCCTGCCGCGTGAAATCGTCGCGCTCAACGCCGGCGCCGCGCTTTACGCCGCGGGTCGGGCCGTGTCCATCGCCGATGGCATCGCCCAGGCCCGCGCCGCGCTCACCGGCGGCAAGGCCCGCGCCAAGCTCGACCAGTTCGTCGCGGCCACCCGCCGCCTGGCAGGAAAGTAAGAACATGACCGAGCGATTCGCCAACACGCCGCAACCGCCGTATTACGCCGTGATCTTCAGCAACCAGCGCACGCCCGGCGACGAGGGTTACGGCGCCACCGCGGCGCGCATGGAGCAGCTTGCGCGCTCCCAGCCGGGCTTCCTGGGCATCGAAAGCACCCGTGACGAGGGCGGGTTCGGCATCACCGTCAGCTACTGGGAGTCCGAGGCCGCCATCGCCGCCTGGCGCGCCCAGGCCGAGCACAGCGACGCCCGCCGCGACGGCCGCGAACGCTGGTACGAACATTTCCAGGTCCGGGTGGCGAAGGTCGAACGCGCCTATGCCGGCCCGCCGGCCCGCGGAGCCGGTCAATGAGCGACATCCTGCAGACCATCCTGGCCCGCAAGGCCGAAGAGGTGGCGGAGCGGTCGACGCGGACGCCGCTGGCCGAGCTCGTGGCCCGTGGCGCGGACGCGCCGGCGCCGCGCGGTTTCGCCGCCGCGCTGCAGGCCAAGGTCGCGGCGGGATTGCCGGCGGTGATCGCCGAGGTCAAGAAGGCCAGCCCCAGCAAGGGCGTGATCCGCCCGGATTTCCGCCCCGCCGACATCGCCGCCAGCTACGAGCGCGGCGGCGCCGCCTGCCTGTCGGTGCTGACCGACGTGGACTTCTTCCAGGGCGCCGACGCCTACCTGCAGCAGGCGCGCGCCGCGTGCGCGCTGCCGGTGCTGCGCAAGGATTTCGTGGTCGATCCCTACCAGGTGCACGAGGCCCGCGCGCTGGGCGCCGACTGCATCCTGCTCATCGTCGCGGCCCTGGACGATCCGGCCCTGGCCAGCCTGTCGCACCTGGCGATGGACCTGGGCATGGACGTGCTGGTGGAAGTGCACGACATCGACGAGCTCGAGCGCGCGCTGCAGGTGGGCGCGCCCCTAGTGGGCATCAACAACCGCAGCCTGCGCACCTTCGAGGTCTCGCTCGACACCACGCTGGCGCTCAAGCCGGCGGTGCCGCCCGACCGCCTGCTGGTGACCGAAAGCGGCATCGCGACCCGCGAGGACGTGGCACGCATGCGGGCGAACGACGTGCACGCCTTCCTGGTCGGCGAGAGCTTCATGCGCGCGCCGGACCCGGGCGCCGAGCTGGCCAAGCTGTTCGGCTGAGGCCATGCCCGCCCGCGCCGCCACCGTCCTGTTCGATTTCGACGGCACCCTGGTGCGGGGCGACTGCGCGGCGGCCTGGCTGCGTGACCTGCTGGCCAGCCACCCGCTGCGGCGCTTGCTGGCCGGGGCCAGTTTCCCGGTGCTCAAGCCGGCCTTCGGCTGGTGGCGCGTGGCCTGGATGCCGGCCAGCTTCTACACCTGGCTGGCGACGGTGGGACGCACGGACGAGGCCCTGGCCGAGGCGCGGGAAGACTTCCTGCGCCTGTGCGCAACGCGCCGCGAACAGCTGCTGATCGCGCCGGCGGTGGCGCGCCTGCACGCCCACCTGGCGGCGGGCGACCCGGTGGTCATCGTCACCGGCGCCGAAGCCGGCCTGGCGCGCTCGCTGTGGCGGGCCCTGGGCCAGCCGGACGTACCGGTGGTCGGCTCCAGCGTCCGGCCGGCCCTGGGCGGCTACATCGGGGCCGAACACACCGTGGGGCCGCGCAAGCTCCGGGCGCTGGAACGGGCCGGCATCCACCCGCCGTTCGCCGCGGTGTATTCCGACAGCGCCATCGACCTGCCCCTGCTGTGCGAAACCGCCCGGCCGGTCCTGGTCCAACCCGACCCACGCAGCCTGGCCCGCGTCGACAAGCGCCTGCGCGGCGCCTTCGAAACCCTGCTCTGACGCTGTGGGAGGGACTTCAGTCCCGAAAGCTTTTCGGGACTGAAGTCCCTCCCACAGGGTCGGCTTCAGGCGCCTAGACGCTTGAGGAAGCGCAGGGCGCCGTCCTGGTAGCCGCAGGCGCGGTAGAAGTCGTGGGCATCGGAACGGCTGGCGGCCGAGGTCAGTTCGATGCGGGCGGCGCCGGCCTGGCGGGCGCGCTGCTCGGCCTCGCGCAGCAGCAGGCGGCCCACGCCCTGGCGTTGTTCGCCAGCGGCCACCGCCAGCGCCGTGATCCGGCAAGTCGGGCCGCCCAGCGGCAGGTAGTAGCGGATGTCCAGGGCCAGCAGCCCCACCAGGCAGCCATGGCGGTCGGCCACGAAGACCTGCTGGCCAGGTTCGTCCTGGATCGCCCGCAGGCGGGAGGCCGCTTCGTCCCGGTCACAGGGATAACCCAGCACCCCGAGCAGGGCCGCCACGCCGGCGGCGTCCTGGGCGGCGGCCGGCCGCACCAGCAAGGTGTCGGTGCCGGCGGCCAGGCGAGCCATCGGTCAGCGGGTGCCGTAGACCACGACGGTCTTGCCGCGGGCGTGCAGGATGCCCTGCTCCTGCAGCTGCTTGAGCACGCGGCCGGCCATCTCGCGGCTGCAGCCGACGATGCGCGCCAGCTCCTGGCGCGAGACCCGGATCTGGGTGCCCTGCGGATGCGACAGCGCGTCCGGCTCCTGGCACAGGTCGTGCAGCGTGCGCACGATGCGCCCGCTCACGTCCAGGAAGGCCAGCCGGCTCGCCTTGCGGCTCGTGTCCAGTAAACGCTTGGACAGCTGCAGGCCGATCGCGTACAGGATGCGCGGGCATTCGGCCGCCAGCGGTCCGGCGAAAAGCTGGTGCAGGCGGTCGTAGTTGATTTCGGCCAGCTCGCAGGCGCTGCGGGTGCGGACCACCACCGCGCGGGCGTCGGCCGCGAAGAACAGGCCCATCTCGCCGATGAACTCGCCGGCGTTGACGTAGCCCAGGATGAGTTCGCGGCCATCGGGTTCTTCGCTGACCACCGCCAGCGAGCCGCTGACCACGTAATAGAGCGACGTGGCGGGCGTGCCGGGGCGGAAGACGTCGTTGCGCGACGGGTAGCGGCGCCGGTGGCAATGGTCCAGGAACCGGCTGAACGTGGCGGCGTCCGGGGCCAACGGGCTGTTGACCACCTTGTGCGGCTGGATCGGCATCGGCGAAGTCCTGTCCTGCGCCATGGCGCGTCCTCGGCTGGCTTTGAAGCATTCAGCTTAGGCCGACGTGGCGCTATCGGCAATGCCGGAGGGGCCGCGGGAGGCCAAGGTTTCCCCCGGGGGGGATATGGCCGATAATGCCGGCCCTCCAGCTCCACCCCCTCCGAACGCAGGAAAGCCAACGTGGTCAAGCCGCTTCCGCGCCTCAGGCTCCAGGGATTCAACAACCTGACCAAAGCCCTGAGCTTCAACATCTATGACGTCTGCTACGCGGTCTCGGAAGAGCAGCGCCAGCGCTACATCGAGTACATCGACGAGGCCTACAACGCCGAGCGCCTGACCCAGATCCTGACCGACGTGGCCGAGATCATCGGCGCCAACATCCTGAACGTGGCCCGCCAGGACTACGACCCCCAGGGGGCTTCGGTGACGATCCTGATCTCCGAAGAGCCGGTGATCGACAAGAAGGCGGCCGGCAAGGAGATCATCTCCGACGCCGTGGTGGCGCACCTGGACAAGTCGCACATCACCGTGCACACCTATCCGGAAACCCATCCGCACAACGGCATCGCCACCTTCCGCGCCGACATCGACGTGGCGACCTGCGGCGTCATTTCGCCGCTGAAGGCCCTGAACTACCTGATCGAGAGCTTCGAGTCCGACATCGTGGTCATGGACTACCGCGTGCGCGGCTTCACCCGCGACGTGAAGGGCAAGAAGCACTACATCGACCACAAGATCAACTCGATCCAGGAGTTCATGTCCAAGCCGATCAAGTCGCGCTACGAGATGATCGACGTCAACGTGTACCAGGAAAACCTGTTCCACACGAAGATGCATCTCAAGGAGTTCGACCTCGATACGTATCTGTTCGAGGAGAAGGCCAAGAACCTGGGCTTCAAGGACCGCATGCGGATCGAAAACCAGCTCAAGCGCGAGATCGTCGAACTCTTCAACGGCCGCAACCTGGCCGACTGAAGGTCGGGACATCGCGACGGACAGGGCCCGGCACGCAGGTGTCGGGCCTTTTTCTTAGCCGCGGTAGGCGACGGCTTTCATGAGCCGCGACGAGAGCGCCATCAGGGTCGGGATCGGCTGCGGCAGCACGCGGGCGCCGGCCTGTTCGGCCGCGTCGGCGTGGCGGGCCTCGTCGGCCTTCATGGTGCGCAGGATGGCGCGGCTGCGTTCGTCGCCCGGCGGCAGGGTCTGCAGGTGTTCTTCCAGGTGCGCTTCCACCTGGCGTTCGGTTTCGACCACGAAACCCAGGTTCCAGCCGTCGCCGCGCAGGCCGGCCGCCACCCCGATGGCGTAGCTGCCGGCGTACCACAGGGGGTTGAACACGCTGGGCCGGCTGTCGAGCTCGGCCAGCCGGTCGCCGCACCAGGCCAGGTGGTCGGTTTCTTCCTGGGCCGCGTGCTGCAGGTGCCGGCGGGTGCTGTCATCGCGCGCCACGGCGGCCTGGCCCAGGTACAGCGCCTGCGCGCAGACCTCGCCCGTGTGGTTGATGCGCATCAGGCCGGCCGCGTGGCGGCGGTCCGGGTCGGCGAGCGCCAGTTCGGGCACGTCGCCGGCCGGATTGGGCCGTTCGGCGTGGGCCTGCCCCAGGCTGGTGCCCAGGGCGTGCTGGAATTCGATGATCAGCCGGTCCAGGGGGCTGAATTGGCGGGTCGCGGTCATGCCAGGTGCTCGGCCAGGAAGTGGATGGGGTGGCGCACCTTCATTGTAGTGCCGGCGGCCAGGTGCAGCCGGCAGCCGATGTTGGCCGACAGGAGTTCGGTGGCGCCGCTGTCGGCCAGCGCCTGCAGCAGCGGCGCGCGCAGGGCCGCGGCGCGGTCCGGCTCGGCCAGCTGGTGCAGGCCGGCGGCGCCGCAGCAGCCGGTGTCCGGCAGTTCCACCAGGTCCAGGCCGGGCACCCGCGCCAGCAGCCGGCGCAGGGCCGCGTCCGACTTCACGCTGCTGCGCTGGGTGCAGGGCAGGTGCAGGGCCACGCGCCGGGTCGCGGGCCGGAACGCCAGGCGATCAGCCGCCTGTTCGAGCAGCGCCAGCGGGTCCTCGACGCGGGTGCCGCTATCCAGGCTGCGGGCGAGGGCGTCGTGGCAGCCCGAGGCCAGGCAGAGCACGCGTTCCTGGCCGGCGAAGGCCCTGCGGTTGGCATCGGCCAGGCGCGCCGCGCCCGCGGCGTCGCCGGCGTGGGCGGCAGCGGCGCCGCAGCAGCCCTGGCCCACAGGCACCACCGCCTCCAGTCCGGCGCTCGCCAGCAGGCGCTGCAGGGCGGCCCGGGTGCCGGCTTCGTGCGACCGGGCAATGCAGCCGGCGAACAGCGCCACCCGGGCAGACCCGGGCGGCGCCGGCACGGACGGCGCGGGCGCCTCGC
>NZ_AVCJ01000009.1 GCF_000743535.1 Arenimonas donghaensis DSM 18148 = HO3-R19 | reverse complement strand
CTCTTTCGCTACGTCGGCCGCACCTTCGTGCGGAAATACACGTCAATGCAAGCCCGTCGTCCCTTCGGACCTCGTTGTCCGACCCGGGTAAAAGTGCGCAGCCCCACGACCAGAACAACAGGTCGGACAACGAGGTCCGATGCCGCGTTGGGCTCGCGCAGAGGTTTATTTCCGCACGAAGGTGCGGCCGACGTAGCGAGAAACCACAGCGAAAGGCCTTGGCGCACACGATGGCGTCGCCAGGCGTTTGTCCGTGTCGCCTTGCCGGCCCGGCGGTTTCGCATGCCAGGACGCGAGGGAAAGGGTGTTCCGAACAGCCGGCGAATCCCCACCCACACCCGCCGCGATGATGAGTGCCCCGTCTGCGAAAGAGCGGGCGGGGTGCTCGTCAGCGCGGTGGGTGTGGGGCCGTACCTTCCGGTAGCGACGGACAACCTGGCGAATCCAAAGCCCTGAACCCCGCCCAAAAACAAAAGCTTCGCGCCTGAAGGCGCTCCTACAGGAGGCCGGCGACGGAGGTGCCGCCTAGCAGGAGGTCGATGGCGGCCATGCGGATGGGGACGCCGTTGGCGACCTGCTGGAGGATGACCGACTGCGGGCCGTCGGCGACGCCGCCGTCGATCTCGATGCCGCGGTTCATCGGGCCCGGGTGCATCACCAGGGCGTCGGGCGCGGCCCGGGCCAGGCGGTCCGGGGACAGGCCGTAATCGCGGTAGTAACCCTCGAGCGACGGCACCAGGCCCTGTTCCATGCGTTCGCGCTGCAGGCGCAGCATCATCACCGCATCCACCCCGGCCACCGCCTCGTCGAAGTCGGCGATCACCCGGCAGCCCGCCAGCTCGTCCGCGGCCGGCAGCAGGTTCGCCGGGCCGCAGACCCGGATCTCGCCGCAGCCCAGGGCCCGCAGCGCGTGCAGGTCCGAGCGCGCCACCCGCGAGTGCAGCACGTCGCCCGCCACCAGCACCTTGAGCGCGCTGAAATCGTCGCCCTTGTGCTGGCGCAGGGTCAGCATGTCCAGCAGCCCCTGGGTGGGGTGGGCCGAACGACCGTCGCCGGCGTTGATCACGTGCGTGCCCGGGTTCGCCGCCGCCGCCAGCTCGGCCACCGCGCCATCGCTGGCGTGGCGGATCACGAACAGGTCCACGCCCATCGCCTCGATGGTCTTGAGCGTATCGACCGAGGACTCGCCCTTTTTCGTCGACGACGTCGCCACGTCGAAGTTGAGCACGTCCATGCCCAGCCGCGTCGCCGCCAGCTGGAAGCTGCTGCGGGTGCGCGTGGAGGGTTCGAAGAACAAGGTGCAGCAGGTCCGGCCCGGGTGCCGGCTGCGGGCCCCGGAGCCCGCGTGGGCATGCGGGCGCAGCAGTTCGGCCTGGTCCAGCAGCTGGCGCAGCAGCGGGGCCGGCAGGCCGTCGAGGGTCAGCAGGTGGCGCAGGCGGCCATCGGCGGTCAGCTGGAGATCGGGGATCATGTCGGGGCGTCGGGCATCGGGGGAAGGTGGGAGTCGGGATCGGCCAGCCAGCGTTCGAGGATGATCACGGCGGCGAGGGCGTCGATGTTTTCGGCCTGGTGGCGCTTGCGGGTGCCGGCGGCGCGGCCCGCGGCGAAGCGGCGGCTGGCTTCCTTCGAGCTGCTGCGCTCGTCCACCGGGTGCACCGGCAGGCCGTAGCGCTTGCCCAGCTCGCGGGCGAAACCCCGGGCGCGCTGGCGCGCCGGCTGGTCGCCGCCGTCGAGCGTGGCCGGGTCGCCGACCACCAGCGCGTCCGGCCGCCACTCCTTGCACCACTGGTCCAGTCGCGGCCAGTCCGGGCCGGACTCACGCACGTCCAGCACGCCCAGCTCGCGGGCGCTGCCCGACAGCGTGTTGCCCAGCGCGACGCCGATGCGGCGGGCGCCGACGTCGAAGGCCAGCAGGGTCGTCGGCGGGCTCATGCGTGGCCGGCGTAGTCAGCCAGCCGCTCCAGGTCCACGCCCAGGCAGCGGGCGGCGGCGTGCCAGCGCTCGGCCATCGGTGTTTCGAACAGGACCCGCGTCTCCGCTGGCACCGTCAGCCAGCTGTTGGCAGCCAGTTCGTGCTCGAGCTGGCCGGCTTCCCATCCGGCATAACCCAGGGTCACCAGCATGTGCGCCGGCCCGTTGCCGGCGGCGGTGGCCTCCAGGATGTCGCGCGAGGTCGTGACGGCCAGCCCGCCGGGCAGGCGCAGGGTCGAGGTCCAGTGGCGCGGGTCGTCGTGCAGCACGAAACCCCGGTCGGGCTGCACCGGGCCCCCGGACAGCACCGGCTGCGCGGCCAGCGCCTCGTCTTCGGTCGCCAGCTTCATCTGGTCCAGCATCCCGCCCAGGCTGAAATCGGACGGCAGGTTGACCACCAGGCCCATGGCACCGTCTTCGTCGTGCTGGCAGACCAGGGTGACCGAGCGGAAGAAATTCGGGTCGTCCATGGCCGGCATGGCGATCAGGAAGTGCTCGGCGAGGGATCGATGCCCGGACATGCGCGCATTCTAGCGCGGGCCCGGCGGGCACCGGTGGCTAGCGCAGGCGCAGCAGCAGCGAGGGGCCGCGCAGCTTCAGGTCGAGGCGGGCGTCGAGCCGGCCATCGTCGCCCACGCGCTGGCGATTGAGCCGGATCTGGGTGCCGCCGTATTCCAGCGCCAGGCCGAGTCGTTCGAACGGGAACCACTCCAGGCCCAGCGCGGTATCGACGATGTGGCCGTTGAGCCGGCCGCCGTTCTTGGCCACGCCGGAGATTTCCGCGTACAGGCGCAGCCGGTCGTCCACGGCATGGCGCCAGCCCAGGGTCAGCAGGGGCGCGAAGGCACGGTCGTCGCTGGTGGTGCGGCCATCCACGGAGACGCCGTCGATGCTGGCTTCGCCTTCGAACAGGGTCTGCACCCGGTAGTGGGCGATGCCCAGCCCCAGGCCCACGACCGTGTCGCCCTGGCCCGCCCACCAGCGCCAGGCGGCGCTGGCGAAGTCGTAGTCGAAGCGACCGCGCAGCTCGGCGGTGGCGGCGTAGGTGCGGCCGTCGTATTCGATGTCGCGCGCAAGCCGGACGGTGTTGCCGCGCTGGAAGGCGAAATATTCGAGCCCGAAACCGTGGCGGTCGCCCACCAGCAGGTCCAGCCGGGCCTTGCTGACCGGCTGGCGCCGGTCCAGGCCCAGGTCGCGCTCGAGATTGATGCCGCCGTCGGCGCGGTAGTCACCGGACTCACCGCGCGCCCACAGGCTGGTGTCGCTGTGGGTGTGGAAGCCGCCAAGCGACAGGCTCCAGTCGTCGAGCGGGCGCGGCGATGCGGGCCCGGCGGCGCTGGTTGCACTGGCACTGCCGGTCGCCGCGAGTGCGACCGCCAGGAAAACCGCGTGGGCGGACAAGCCGGCTACTTGGCCTCGGACAGCTCCACGCCGTCCAGGCCTTGGCTGAGCGTGCGGGCGTCGCCACCCTGGGCCAGCTTGATCTTCAGGCGCACCTCGTTGGCGGAATCGGCGAAGCGCAGGGCGTCTTCGTAGCTGATCTCGCCGGCCTGGTAGAGCTCGAACAGGGCCTGGTCGAAGGTGCGCATGCCCAGGTTCGTGGACTCCTTCATGACGTCCTTGATCTTGTGGATCTCGCCGTCGCGGATGTAGTCCTGCACCAGCGGCGTGCCCAGCAGGATTTCCATCGCCGCCCGGCGCGACTTGCCGTCGGGGGTCGGGATGAGCTGCTGGGCGACCACGCCCTTGAGGTTCATCGAAAGGTCCATCAGCAGCTGGCTGCGACGGTCTTCCGGGAAGAAGTTGATCATGCGGTCCATCGCCTGGTTGGCGTTGTTGGCATGCAGGGTGCACAGCACCAGGTGGCCGGTTTCGGCGAAGGCGATGGCATGGTCCATGCCTTCGCGAGTGCGGATCTCGCCGATCATGATGACGTCGGGCGCCTGGCGCAGGGTGTTCTTGAGCGCCGCCTCCCAGCTGTCGGTGTCGATGCCGACTTCGCGCTGGGTGATGATGCAGCCCTCGTGCTTGTGCACGAATTCGATCGGGTCCTCGATGGTGATGATGTGGCCGGAGGAATTCTGGTTGCGGTAGCCGATCATGGCCGCCAGCGAGGTGGACTTGCCGGTGCCGGTGGCGCCGACGAACAGGATGATGCCGCGCTTGGTCATCGCCAGGGTCTTGATGACCGGCGGCAGGTTGAGTTCCTCGATGGTCGGGATGCGCGTTTCGATGCGTCGCAGCACCATGCCGACCTGGTTGCGCTGGTAGAAACAGGACACGCGGAAACGGCCGACGCCGGATACGCCGATCGCGAAGTTGCACTCGTGGGTTTTTTCGAATTCCTCGCGCTGCGAGGGATTCATGACGTTGAGCACCAGGTCGCGCGACTGCTGCGGCGTGAGCGGGTTCTGGGTGATCGGCGAGAGCTTGCCGTTGACCTTCATTGAAGGCGGGACGCCCGCCGTGATGAACAGGTCGGACGCCTTCTTGTGCGCCATCAGTTTCAGGAAGGAGGTGAAGTCGATGCTGCTCATGCTAGCTCCTGATGGTCCCCGGGCCCTGGCCCGGGGAGCGTGTCACGCGGCGTCCTGCCAGCCCCCTTCCGGCGGGGACGTCAGTCGAAAAGTTTCTTTTCCTTGGCGTAGTCGCGCGCCTGGGCCTTGGTGACCAGGCCGCGCTTGACGATGTCCTGCAGGCACTGGTCGAGGGTCTGCATGCCGTACTGCTGGCCGGTCTGGATGGAGGAGTACATCTGCGCGACCTTGTCCTCGCGGATGAGGTTCCGGATGGCCGGGGTGGCGACCATGATCTCGTGCGCCGCCATGCGGCCGCCGCCGACCTTCTTGAGCAGCGACTGCGAAATCACCGCGCGCAGGGACTCGGAAAGCATGGACCGGACCATGGGCTTTTCGCCGGCCGGGAACACGTCGATGATGCGGTCGATGGTCTTGGCCGCCGACGACGTATGCAGGGTGCCGAACACCAGGTGGCCGGTCTCCGCGGCGGTCAGCGCCAGGCGGATGGTTTCCAGGTCGCGCATTTCGCCGACCAGGATGTAGTCCGGGTCTTCACGAAGGGCCGAACGCAGGGCTTCGTTGAAGCCGTGGGTGTCGCGGTGGACTTCGCGCTGGTTGACCAGGCACTTCTGCGAGGTGTGCACGAACTCGATCGGATCCTCGACGGTGAGGATGTGGCCGAATTCATTCTTGTTGATGTGGTCGACCATCGCGGCGAGCGTGGTGGACTTGCCCGAGCCGGTGGGGCCGGTGACCAGGATCAGGCCCTGGGGCTGGTTGATCAGCTCGGCGAAGATCTTGGGCGTGGCCAGCTCCTCGAGCGAGAGGATCTGGCTGGGAATGGTACGGAACACGGCGCCGGCGCCGCGGTTCTGGTTGAAGGCGTTGACGCGGAAGCGGGCCAGGCCGGCGATCTCGAAGGAGAAGTCGACCTCGAGGAACTCCTCGAAGTCGCGCCGCTGCTTGTCCGACATGATGTCGTAGACCAGCGCGTGCACCTGCTTGTGGTCCAGGGCCGGGATGTTGATGCGCCGGACGTCGCCGTCCACGCGGATCATGGGCGGCAGGCCGGCCGACAAATGCAGGTCGGAGGCCTTGTTCTTGACCGAGAATGCCAGAAGTTCGGCGATGTCCATTACTGTGTCCCCTTGCGCGTAATCGGATGGGCGACCGCACGTTTCCGGGGCAGTATAGCGCCAACCACAGAAGGCAATGCCACCCATGGAAACGCCGGAACAGACCCTTCGCGGTGTCCTGCAAACCATTGAAAACGCGGCAAAGCTGGCGGGCCGGCCACGGGCCGTGAACCTGCTGGCCGTGTCCAAGACCCGAAGCGCCGGCGAGGTGCGGGCCCTGGCTGCCGCCGGCCAGCGCGCCTTCGGCGAGAATTACGTGCGTGAAGGCGCCACCAAGGCCGCCGAACTCGCCGACCTGGGCCTGCAGTGGCACCTGATCGGCCACCTGCAGTCGAACAAGTGCCGCGAGGCCGCCGAAGTCTTCGACTGGGTCCAGTCGCTGGACCGGGCCAAGCTGGTGCCGGCGCTGGACAAGGCCCGGCCCGCCGGCCGGCCGCCGCTGAACATCCTGGTGCAGGTGAACGTGGACGGCGAAGCCAGCAAGTCCGGCTGCGCCCCGGACCAGGTGCCGGCCCTGGCCGACGCGGTGGCGGCAGCACCCCACCTGCGACTGCGCGGGCTGATGGCCATCCCGGCACCGCACCCGGACCCGGCCCGGCGACGTGACGCCTTCGGCCGGCTGCGGGCCCTGTTCGTGCAGACGGCCGCCCGCCATCCGGAAATCGATACCCTGTCGATGGGCATGAGCGAGGATTTCGAGCTCGCCATCGCCGAGGGCGCCACCCTGGTGCGCATCGGCACCGCGCTGTTCGGCCCGCGCGCCGTGGCCGCCCGCGACTGACCCCCTTTCCAAGGACAAGGAGCCCACCCATGACCCGAGACATCCTGGCCTTCATCGGCGGCGGCAACATGGCCCGCAGCCTCATCGGCGGCCTGGTCGCGCGCGGCCGGCCGGCGGCATCGATCCAGGTCGCCGAACCCCAGGCGGCCCTGCGCGAGGCGCTCGCCGCGGACTTCGGCGTCGGCGTGCACGCCACCGCCAGCGAAGCCGCCCGGGGCGCCACCACCTGGGTGTTGTCGGTGAAACCGCAGGTGATGCGCACCGTCTGCGGCGAGCTGGCGACGCTGGCGGCCGAGACCCGACCGCTGGTGGTCTCGATCGCCGCCGGCGTCACCGCCGGCCAGATAGACCAATGGCTGGGCGGCGACCAGGCCGTGGTCCGCACCATGCCCAATACGCCGTCGCTGCTGGGCGCGGGCGCCACCGGCCTGTACGCGAACCCGCGCGTCACCGAAGCCGGCCGCGAGCTGGCCGGATCGCTGATGTCGGCCGTCGGCCTGGCCGCCTGGATCCCGGACGAGGCGCAGATGGACGCGGTCACCGCCGTTTCCGGCAGCGGGCCGGCCTACGTCTTCCTGCTCGCCGAAGCGCTGCAGGCGGCCGGCGTGGCCCAGGGCCTGGCCGCCGACACCGCGCGCGACCTGGCCAACCAGACCCTGCTGGGCGCCGCGCGCATGCTGGTCGAGACCGGCGACGACGCCGCCACCCTGCGCAAACGGGTCACGTCGCCCGGCGGCACCACCCAGGCAGCGATCGAAAGTTTCGAAGCCAATGGCCTGCGTCGCCTGGTCGATGAAGCCGTTGCCGCCGCCGCACGGCGCGGCCGCGAACTGTCCGAAGGCTCCTGAGCCGCCCGCGGGGATATGATGAGCCACTGCCTGGAAGGAGACCGACCATGCGCCTGATCCCCTGGCTCACCGCCGCCCTGCTCGTGACCCTGGCCCACCCGGCCGGCGCCGGTTCGATGCGCGTCGGCGAATTGCGCGTTTATTTCAATGCGCTGCCCAGCACCACGCTGACGCCCGACGTCGCGCGCCAGTACGGCATCACCCGCTCCGCCAACCGCGCCCTGCTCAATGTCTCGGTGCGCCGCGGCGAACCCGGCGCCGACGTCGCGGTGCCGGCGACGGTGGACGCGGTGGCGACCAACCTCGCCGGCCAGCGCATGGACGTGCGCATGCGCGAAGTGCGCGACGGCGACGCGCTCTATTACCTCGGCCAGGCCCGGATCAACGCGCAGGACACGCTGCGCTTCGACCTGACGGTCACGGTCGAGGGCCAGGCGCCGATGAAGGCGACCTTCGAACAGGCGTTCTTCCCCCAGTGAGCCTGCTGCTGGTTCGCCATGGCCAGGCGAGCTTCGGCGCCGCCGACTACGACCAACTGTCCGAACGCGGCCAGGAACAGTCGCGCCGCCTGGGCGACTGGCTGGCCCAGGGCGGACACCGCTTCCAGGCCGTGGTCGTCGGTGGCATGCGCCGGCACGCGCAGACCGCCCAGGGCGTGCATGAAGCCTTCGCCGAGCGCGGCCTGGCGCTTCCCGAGCCGGTGGCCGACCCGGGCTTCGCCGAATTCGACCACGAAGCCGTCTTCGGCGCCTTCGTCGGCCGCCATGCCGACAGCCCGGTGGTGCTGGCCAGCAAGAGCGGCCAGCCGCGTGACGTGGGCGCCATGCTGCAGGCCGCGCTGCTGGCCTGGGCGCGCGATGAATTGCCGGGCATGCCGGAAACCTGGAATGCGTTCGGCCAGCGCGTGCACGAGGCCGGGCAACGGCTGCAGGCGCTGGCCGGCGACGGCGAAGTGCTGGTGCTCAGCTCGGGCGGGGTGATTTCCCGGCTGGCGCAGATGGCGCTGGACGTGCCGGTCGAGCGCGCGGTCGACCTGAACCTGTCGCTGCGAAACAGCGCCGTGAGCGAATTCCATCCGCACGGTTCGCGACTGCGGCTGGGCAGCTGGAACGCCCTGCCGCACCTGCACGGCCAGCGCGAACTCTGGACCTACTACTGAGCCCCGCATGACGCCCACGCCTACCCTGTTCGCTTTCTCCGAACGTTCCCGCCAGCTGCAGGCGGACGTGGCGCGTTTTGTCGCCGAACGCATAGTTCCGGCCGAAGCGGCGTTCGCCGCCCACGCCGCCGACCCGGCCACGCGCTGGTCGATCCCGCCGCAGCTCGAGGCGCTCAAGGCCGAGGCCCGGGCGCTGGGGCTCTGGAACCTCTTCCTGCCCGACCCGGAACGGGGCGGCCACCCCCGGCATCCGGCGTCTCCTGACACCGGTGCAGCCACGCACGGCGCGGGACTGAGCAACCTCGACTACGCGCCGATCGCCGAAATCACCGGCCGCTCGCTGTACGCGCCCGAGGTGTTCAACTGCAGCGCACCCGACACCGGCAACATGGAAGTGCTGATGCACTTCGCCACGCCGGAACAGCAGGCGCCCTGGCTGCCGCGGCTGCTGGCCGGCGAGATCCGCTCGGCCTTCGCGATGACCGAGCCGGACGTGGCCAGCTCCGACGCCACCAACATCGCGCTGCCGATCGTGCGCGATGGCGACCACTACGTCATCAATGGCCGCAAGTGGTGGACCACGGGTGCCGCCGACCCGCGCTGCGCCATCCTCATCGTGATGGGCGTGACCGAGCCCGAGGGCCCGCCGCACGAGCGCCAGTCCATGGTGCTCGTGCCGATGGACACGCCGGGCGTGCGCATCGTCCGCCCGCTGACCGTGTTCGGATACGACGACGCCCCGCACGGCCACGTCGAACTGTCCTTCGAAAACGTGCGGGTGCCGCTCGGCAATCGCCTGGGCGCTGCCGGCAGCGGCTTCGCGATCGCCCAGGCGCGCCTCGGCCCGGGCCGCATCCACCACTGCATGCGGCTGATCGGCCTGGCCCAGCGCGCACTCGAGGCCATGGTCGCGCGTGCGCGCCAGCGCGAGGCCTTCGGCCGGCCGCTTGGCGGCCACGGCATGGCCCAGGAAGCCATCGCCCTGAGCCGCTGCGAAATAGAGCAGGCCCGCCTGCTCACCCTGCAGGCCGCCGCGGCCCTGGACGCCCACGGCAACAAGGGCGCCAGGGACCTGGTCGGCATGATCAAGATCGTCGCGCCGTCCATGGCCTGCCGGGTGATCGACCGCGCGATCCAGATCCACGGCGCCGCCGGGCTGAGCCAGGACCACTTCCTGGCCCAGGCCTACGCCGGCGCCCGCAGCCTGCGCCTGGCCGACGGTCCCGACGAAGTCCACATCGCTTCGCTCGCCCGGTCGATGCTTCGGGCCCACTAGGAAACAGCACGACATGCAACTACCAACCGAGCCGCTGGCGCGTTATCTCGAGACGCAGGTGACGGGGTTCCAGGGGCCGCTGGTGGCGACGAAGTTCAAGGGCGGACAGTCGAACCCGACCTACCTGGTCGAGGCGGCGAGTGGCCAGTACGTACTGCGGCGCAAGCCCTCGGGCAAGCTGCTGCCGTCGGCCCATGCGGTCGACCGCGAGTATCGGGTGCTTCGCGCCCTGCATGGCGGGCCGGTGCCGGTGGCCGAGCCGCAGCACCTGTGCGAAGACACCTCGGTGATCGGCTCGGTCTTCTACCTGATGGCCTACGTGCCCGGCGTGGTGCACTGGGACCCGTCGCTGCCCGGCATGGATCCGGCCGCGCGCAGCGCGCACTACGACGCCATCATCGACACGCTGGCTGCGCTGCATGCCCTGGATCCGGCCGCGATCGGCCTGGGCGACTACGGCAAGCCCGGTAATTATTTCGCCCGCCAGATCCACCGTTGGACCGAGCAATACCGCGCCAGCGAGACCCAATCGATCCCGGACATGGACACGCTCGCCGCCGCCCTGGCCGAACGCTGCCCGGCCGACGATGGCCGCGTGGCGCTGGTGCACGGTGATTTCCGCATCGACAACCTGATGTTCGCGCCCGATGCAGCGCGGGTGCTGGCGGTGGTGGACTGGGAGCTGAGCACCCTGGGCCATCCGCTGGCCGACCTGGGCTATTTCTGCATGGCGCTGCGGCTGCCGCGCAACCCGGCCATCCCCGGCCTGGCCGGCATGGACCGCACGGCGCTGGGCATCCCCGAGGAAAGCGCGCTGCTCGAACGCTACTGCGCGCTCAGCGGCCAGCCGCTGCCGGCGGATTGGCCTTTCGTGCTCGCCTTCAGCTTCTTCCGCCTCGCCGCCATCGCCCAGGGCGTCGCGAAACGCGCGCAACAGGGCAATGCCTCCAGCGACCAGGCCACCCAGGCCGGCCAGATGACCACCCTGCTCGCCGCCCTGGGCGTCTCGGCGCTCGCCGGAGAAGGCGCCTCGCCGCGGTAATCCCGGGTGCCTGTCCCACCGTCGCCGCTGGCTAGGACGGTTGCTGATGCGCCCAGGCGTGGATATGGCGCGTCAGTTCGGCAAGGCCGTCGGTGAGCGCGGCGGGACCGGGCTGGAGGATCAGCGGGGATTCGATTTCGTGCAGCTGGCCGTCGCGCACGGCGGGCACGGCGGCCCAGCCGGACCGTTCGCGGACCTTGCCCGGCTGGAACTTCTTGCCGCACCACGAACCGAAGACGATGTCGGGCGCGCGGGCGATGATCTGATCGTCGTCGGCGAGGATGCGGTGCCTGGCCAGTGACTGTGCGGCCAGCTCGGGGAAGATGTCGTCGCCACCGGCGATGCGCACGAGCTCGGCGACCCAGCGGATGCCGCTGATGCGCGGCTCGTCCCATTCCTCGAAATACACCTTCGGCCGGCGCGGCAGCCTGGCCGAACGCGCCGCCACCTCGTCCAGGCCCGCCTGCAGCCTGTCGGCATAGGCCCGGGCGGCGTCCGCGACACCGACCATCGCACCCAGGCGGCGCACGTAGTCAACGATGCCTTCGACGCTGCGATGGTTGCTGATCCAGACCTCGACACCCTGGCGGATCAGTTCGGCGGCGATGTCGGCCTGGATGTCGGAGAAACCGATGACCAGGTCGGGTTCGAGCTTCAGGATCTCGCCGACCTTGGCGCTGGTGAAGGCGCTGACCTTGGGTTTTTCCTTGCGCGCCCGCGCCGGCCTCACGGTGAACCCGCTGATGCCGACGATCCGGTCCTGTTCGCCCAGGGCGTACAGCACCTCGGTCGGTTCTTCGGTGAGGCAGACGATGCGGCGCGGCCCCTGGCTGGCGCGTGCGGCCGTCACGGATACAGCAACCGCTTGGTCCACGATTCGCCGATGCGTTCGTAATGGTGGCGGTCGTGCAGCCGGTAGCGGGCGCCGTACCAGAACTCGATGCGCTCGGGCACGACCCGGAAGCCCGACCAATGCGGAGGGCGCGGCACGTCGCCGCCTTCGAACTTCTTCTCGAAGGCCGCGACCCGCGCTTCGAAGGTGTCCCGCGATGGCAGGGTCTGCGACTGCAGGGACGCCCAGGCGCCGATCTGGCTGGGACGCGGGCGACTGGCGAAATAGGCGTCGGCTTCGGCCAGGCTGACCGGCTCGACCGTGCCTTCGACCTTCACCTGCACCTGTTCACGCAGGGTCTTCCACAACAGCAGCAGCGCCGCATTCGGGTTGTGCGTCAGTTGCTGGCCCTTGCGGCTGTCGAAGTTGGTGTAGAAGACGAAGCCGCGTTCGTCGAAGGCCTTGAGCAGCACCGTGCGCGCCGAAGGCCGGCCCTGCTCGTCCGCGGTGGCCAGGGTCATGGCCGTGGGTTCGGGGTCGCCCGCTTCCCGGGCCTGCGCCAGCAAATCGGTGAACGTGGCCATGGCTTCGGCCAGCAGCGGATCGGTCGCGGTTTGTTTCGCTTCGGTCATCGTGGGTTCCTCGGGCTTGGCGTATTGTCGCGCCGATGAGCCCCCCATCCCAGCCCGCCGGCGGCCACCATCACGCCGACTTCATTGCCGCCCGCCTGGCCGAGGGCCTTGCGCTTCCCGGCCGCGTGCCGGTGCTGGGCCTTACCGGCCTGCAGGGCACCGGCAAGTCCACGCTGGCCGCCGACATCGCGGCCATGGCCCGGCGGCGCGGCCTGCCGGTGGTGGTGCTGTCGATCGACGACTTCTACCTGGGCCGGCGCGAACGCCAGCGCCTGGCCCGCCAGGTGCATCCCCTGCTCGCCACCCGGGGGCCGCCCGGCAGCCACGACATTGGCCTGCTGCTGGACACCCTGGACGGCTTGCGCGCCGGCCAGCGGGTGGCGCTGCCACGTTTCGACAAGATCGGCGACCGCCGGCTGCCGCCTTCGCGCTGGCCGCGTTCGCCGGCGGGTGCGCGGCTGGTGGTGTTCGAGGGCTGGTTCCACAAGGTACCGCCGGAAGACGAGGCCGCGCTGGCGACGCCCGTCAATGCCCTCGAACGCGACGAGGATCCGCACGGCACATGGCGTCGTTATTGCAACCAGGCGCTTGGCGCGTACGCCCCGGCCTGGGAACGCATCGACCGGTTGACCTGGCTGCGTGGCCCGGGGTTCGAGGTCGTGCCGCAATGGCGCTGGCAGCAGGAATGCACCCTGCAGGCGGCCAACCCCGGGCGGACGGCGATGTCGCGCGCGCAGGTCGAACGTTTCGTGCTGTTTTTCGAACGGACCAGCCGGCAGGCGCTGCGCGCGCTGCCGGCGATCGCCGATCAGGTGATCGGCCTGGACGCGGACCGGCGTCCGCTCAGCTGACCACGAAACTCACGCGCATGTTCACGCGCCACTCGGTGATGCTGCCGTCGTCGCCGGTGACGACCTTGATCTCGTTCACCCAGGCGCCCTTGATGCCTTTGACGGAGCTGGCGACCTTCTTCAGGCCGGCCTGGACGGCATCCTCGACGCTCTTGGTCGAGGACGAGGACACTTCGATGACTTTCGTGACGGTACCCATGGTGCTTCTCCTCAAGATGGTGAGTGAAACGCCCTGATAAGGCCGCGACGACTATACCCCCGGTCCTATTAAGGGCCCGTAACCCGCCCGGTAGTCGGGAAAAGCAGGCGTCCACCCCGTCGCGCGCAGCGCTTCGTTGCGGACGCGGCGCCCTTGCACCGGTCCTTGCGAAGGCGCGGCGACCGGCAACTGCCCGGCCTGTTCGCGCAGCCAGGCCAGGACCTCGGTATCAAGCGCCGGCAGGTTGTCGCTGCCCAGGTACAGCGGTGCCGGCGCCGGCAGCGCCAGCAGGTGCGCCAGCGCGGTGGCGGCGTCCTGGACGTGGATGCGGTTGCCCCAGCGACGGCTGCCGGGCTCGCCGGTGAAGGCCCTTCGCAACAGCGACGTCCGCCCGGGACCGTACAGGCCGGAAAGCCGCAGGCAGGTCGCGCCGCGCCGCCCCTCGAGCAGGCGTTCGGCCTGCCGGAGCACGCGTCCGTTGAAGGCCACCGGGTTGGCAGGCGTCGATTCGTCCACCCATTCACCGCGGTGTTCGCCGTAAACGGCGGTGGAGGAAACGAACACCACCCGTGGCGCATCGCAGGCCGCCAGCAGGCGCGACAGGCCATCGACGTAGAGCGCGCGATAGGCGGTTTCGTCGCGCTGGTCGGGCGCCGCGCAAAACACCAGCGCCGACGGCTGCCGCGGCAACGCCGACAGCCCGGCGCCGGTGGCCAGGTCCGCCTGGATGCCCGTAACGCCATCCGCCAGGCCCTGCGGCGGGCGCCGGCGCAGGGCCAGCACTTCGACGCCATCGCGGGCCAGGCATGCGGCCAGTCGGCCGCCGACGTCGCCGGCGCCGGCCACCACCACCGGACCCTGCCCTGATTCCCCTGCCATCACCGCTCCCTGGCCAGCGACGACACGCGGTCGTCGACGCGCCGGATGCTAGCATCGCGTCCCATGAACCCCGCACCAAACCTCGTGCTCGTCGGCCCCATGGGCGCGGGCAAGACCTCCATCGGAAAGAAGCTGGCCGAGCGCCTCGGCCTCGCGTTCGTGGACTGCGACCACGCGCTCGAGATGCGCACCGGCGCCACGGTGCCGACCATTTTCGAACTCGAAGGCGAGCCGGGGTTCCGCGCCCGCGAGGCGGCACTGATCGCCGACGTGATGCAAGGCCGCGACCAGGTCGTGGCCACCGGCGGCGGCGCCGTGCTCGATCCGGCCAACCGGCAGGCGTTGGCCGGGCGCGGCTTCGTCGTCTACCTGCAGGTGAGCGTGGCGCAACAGCTCGAGCGGCTGGCGCGCGACCGGAGTCGCCCCCTGCTCGCCAGCGGCGACAAGCGCGAAAAACTCGAAGCCTTGGCGGCGCAGCGCGGTCCGGTTTACGCCGCGTTGGCCGACCTGTGTTTCCACGCCGACGGCCTGGCCGTGGCCACCGCCGCCGAAAGACTGCAGGCGCAGCTGGCCAGCCAGTGGCAACGCCCGGAGGCGGCATGATCGAACGTCGCCAGGTTGACGTCGCCCTGGGTGCGCGGCGCTACCGGATCCACATCGGTCGTGGCCTGCTCGACGAAGCCGCGAGGCTGCTCGCCCTGGTGCCCGGCCGGCACGCACTCGTGCTGACCGACGCCAACGTCGCCCCGCACTACCTGGCCAGGGTGCAGGCGGCGTTGGTCGAAAAGCAGGTGCAATCCTGGGTGTTGCCACCCGGGGAGCAGGAAAAGACCCTGGCCCGCTTCGGCGAAGTCATGACCGTGCTCGCCGGCATGGGTGCCAGCCGCGACGTTACCGTGCTGGCCCTGGGCGGCGGCGTGGTCGGCGACCTGGCCGGGTTCGCCGCGGCCTGCTGGATGCGCGGCGTGCGCTTCGTGCAACTGCCCACCACGTTGCTGGCGATGGTGGACAGCGCCGTCGGCGGCAAGACTGCCGTGGACCTGCCGGAAGGAAAAAACCTGGTCGGTGCCTTCCACCAGCCGGCGGCGGTGCTGGCCGACGTCGCGACGCTCGACACCTTGCCCGAACGCGAACTGCGCGCCGGCCTGGCTGAAGTGGTGAAGTATGGCGCCCTGGGCGACGCCGGTTTTTTCGCCTGGCTCGAGGACCGGGCCGAGGCGCTGCTGGCCCGGGAGCCGGAGGTGCTGGCCGAGGCAATCGCACGCTGCTGCGAGCACAAGGCCGGCATCGTGGCCCGGGACGAAACCGAACAGGGCGAACGCATGCTGCTCAACCTGGGCCATACCTTCGGCCACGCCATCGAAACCGAACAGGGTTATGGCGGCCTGCTGCACGGCGAAGCCGTGGCGGTCGGCATGGTGCTGGCGGCGCGGCTGTCATCTGAACTCGGCCGTGCGCCCTGGCCCGATGCCGCTCGCCTGGCGGCCCTGCTCGAGCGCCTGGGTTTGCCCGTAGCGATTCCCGCCGGCCTCGGGCCCCAAGCCTTGCTGGCCCGCATGCGACTGGACAAAAAAGCGGTGTCCGGCGCCCTGCGCCTGGTGCTTTGGCGCGGCATCGGCCAGGCCGAGGTGGTGGACGACGTCGCCGACGAAGCCATCCTGGCCGTCCTGGACGCCTGATCCGCCCCTTTGTCGTGGGAGGGACGTCAGTCCCGAAAAGCTTCGGGACTGACGTCCCTCCCACAGATACAATGGCGGACTTATGCGCCTCTTGCTCCAGCAAAAACCCAGTGCCGGCGAATCGCCGAAATTCGTCCAGCTGATCCTGCAGCAAGACCTGCTGGGGGGCTGGACCCTGTTGCGTGAGTCCGGCCAGTTGGGCGGCAAGACGCAGCTTCGCCGCGAACAGTACCTCGAGCGTGATGCCGCGATCGCGGCCTTCGAAAAAGCCCGCGATGCGCAGGTGCGCAAGGGCTTCCAGGTGATGTTCGCCCAAGGCGCCGACGCGCCGCGATGATTCAGAACCGGACCCCAGACACGTGACCGATAAAAACCCGCCCCTGAAGAACGACCGCTTCCTGCGCGCGCTGCGCCGCGAACCGGTGGACTGCACACCGGTGTGGCTGATGCGCCAGGCCGGCCGCTACCTGCCCGAATACCGCGCCACCCGCCAGCAGGCCGGCAGCTTCATGGGCCTGGCCACCCAGCCCGAGCTGGCCTGCGAAGTCACCCTGCAGCCGCTTCGGCGCTATGCCCTGGATGCGGCGATCCTGTTTTCCGACATCCTCACCGTGCCCGACGCGATGGGCCTGGGCCTGTACTTCGTCGAGGGTGAAGGCCCGAAGTTCAAGGACCCGGTACGCAGCGAAGCCGACATCGCCCGACTGGCGGTGCCGGACATGGCCGGTGAACTGCGCTACGTGATGGACGCCGTCGCGCTGATCCGCCGCGAACTCGACGGTTCGGTGCCGCTGATCGGCTTCTCCGGCAGCCCCTGGACCCTGGCCTGCTATATGGTCGAAGGCGGCGGCAGCAAGGACTTCGCCCGCATCAAGTCGCTGGCCCTGAACAACCCCGCGGCCCTGCACCGGCTGCTGGAAGTCACCACCGAGGCCGTCATTGCCTACCTGGCAGCACAGCATGCGGCCGGCGCCCAGGCGCTGCAGGTCTTCGACACCTGGGGTGGGGTGCTGGCCCCGCACCTGTACCGCGAGTTCTCGCTGCGCTACCTGCAGCGCATCGCCGCGGAACTGCCGCGCGGCGATGGCGCGCAGCGCGCGCCGCTGATCCTGTTCGGCAAGGGCAATGCGCCCTACCTCGAGGAGCTGGCCGCCAGCGGCACCGAAGGCCTGGGCGTGGACTGGACCGTCGGCCTGGGCGAAGCGCGGCGCCGGATCGGCGACAAGGTCGCGCTGCAGGGCAACCTCGACCCGGCGACGCTGTACGCCTCGCCGGAAATCATCCGGGCCGAAGCCGCACGCGCCCTGGACGACTACGCCCAGGCCAACGGCGGTTCGCGCGAGGGCCACGTCTTCAATCTCGGCCACGGCATGTCGCCGGACATGGACCCCGACCACGTCCGCGTGCTGGTCGATGCCGTGCACCAGCACAGCCGCCGCGACTAGTCCGCGGCCGATCGGGCCACCTGCGCCGACAGCGCCTCGGCCAGCATCGCGCCGGTAACGGGCTTGCGCAGGAAACCGTCCATGCCGGCGGCCAGCGCCTGACGCTCGGCGTCGGCGTCCGCGCGAGCCGTCAGCGCCAGCAGCGGCAGCCGCCGGCCCTGCCGGCGCAGCAAGCGCGCCAGTTCGAAACCATCCAGCCCCGGCAAGTCCAGGTCGAGCAGTGCCAGGTCGAAGTCGGCGGCCTCCAGCGCCGCCAGGGCGGCCAGGCCATGCGCGGCGTGTTCGACCGCATGGCCCTGCTGGCGAAGCAGGTCCTGCACCACCGCCGCGACCACCGGGTCGTCCTCGACCAGCAGCACGCGCCGGCCGGGCACCAGCAGCACCGGCGGCGACGCCGTGGCGGCGACCGGCCCCGAGGCCGGCAGCGGCAACGCCACGCGGAAGCAGGCGCCACGTCCGGGTTCGCTGCGCACCGAGATCGAGCCGCCCATCGCGGCCGCCAGTTCCTGGCTGATGGCCAGCCCCAGGCCGCTGCCCCCGTAACGACGACTGCTGGCCTGGCCCGGGCCCTGTTCGAAGCGTCGGAACAGCCGCGCCTGCTGGTCGGCCGCCAGCCCCGGCCCGGTGTCGCGCACCTGGATGAGCACGCCGGCGGGGTCACGGCGACCCACGTGGATGACCAGTTCGCCGCGTTCGCAGAACTTGATGGCGTTGCTGGCGAGGTTGAGCAGGATTTGCCGCACGCGGGTCGCATCTCCGCGAAGGCCAGCGGGCACGTCGCCGTCGCAATGCAGATGGAAGCCCAGGCCCTTGGCTTCGGCCAGCGGTCGCAGCAGCGCGGCCAGTTCGTCGAGCAAGGGCCTGAGCGCGAAGGGCGCGTCGTCGAGCACCAGCTTGCCGGCTTCGATGCGCGCCAGGTCGAGGGTGTCGTTGACCAGGCGCAGCAGGTGGCGGCCCGCGCCCTGGATCGCGTCGACGCGTGCCCGTTGCTCTGGCTCGAGCGCACTGCCCTGCAGCAGTTCGGCCATGCCCAGCACGCCGGTCATGGGGGTGCGGATTTCGTGCCCCAGCGCGGCCAGGAAGCGGGTCTTGGCTTCCGAGTGCTGTTCGGCCAACCGCTGCCGGGCGCGCGCCAGACGCCAGGCCTCGCGCCGCCGCACCCGGGCGCGGTGCGCGAGCGCCAGCACCGACAGTCCGGCCATCAGGCCCAGGCCCGAGCCGGCGAGCGCCATGCGGCTGCCCCACCAGGGCGGGTCCACCAGCACCGTCAGGCTGCGCGGCTCGGACCACGGCCCGACGGCCGTCGCGCCGCTGACCCGCAAGTCGTAGCGACCCGGCGCCAGCGGCGGGAACACCCGCAGGCCATCCGAACCCACCTCGACCCAGCCTGGGTCGTGGCCTGCGAGCCGGTAGCGAAACCGATGCGAGGACGGCTCGGTGAACGACAACAGCCTGGCCTTGAGGCGCAGCGCGTTGTCCTCCGGCCCCAGGCGAAGCAGTGGGGTGTCCGCCGGCAGTGACAGCGTCTGCCCCCGGCGACGCCACTGCACCGAATCGAGCACGAGGACCGGCAAGGACCGGGACGGCGGGCCAAGCCGTCCACCGTCGAACAACTGCCAGCCCGACGCCGCGGCGGCCACGCCGATGCCGTTGTCCGCCAGCCACAGGGGGCCGTCACCCAAGGCCTGGTCCGCCAGGCCCTGGGCCTGGCCGAACCCATCCAGCCTGCCCTGCCCGGCATCGAGCCGCCAAAGGCCCCGCGGCGTCGCCAGCCAGGGTTGGTCGGATGGGCCCAGGGCCAGCCGCAGGCGGTCGACGTCGGGTACGCCGTGCCCGCCCCCGTAGGCCGCCACGTGCACCAGGCGGTTGTCCTGCCAGCGCCAGGCTTCCAGTCGCGCCGGGGCCGCCAGCCACACCACCCCGTCGCCGCCGACGGCCAGGTCGAGCCAGTCGCCCACCGGTGCCCCCGGGATGTCCTCGAAGCCCTGCACGGCCGCCGACCAGCGCTGAAGCTGTCGCCCCTGCCGGCGCCAGGCCTGTCCGTCGGGCCCGGGCCAGATCGGGCCGGCGGCAGCCAGCACCGTCCGCGAACCGGACGCAGCGCGGCGCTCGACCTGCCGGTCGCCGAGCAGCCACAGGACCCCGTCCGAGGTTTCAAACAGGTGCCGCACCGGCCAGGGTGCGTCCGCCCGGACCTGCCGCCGCCAGCCGCCGGCCTCCGGCGCAAGCCGGGACAGGGCCGCTCCCTGCGCCAGCCAGAGGCTGCCGTCGGCGCGCGCCAGCAATGCCCGCACCGGCGCCTCGGGCCAGGCCGGGGTCACCGGCACGGGCTCCAGACGCGCGGTCACCAGGGAAAGTCGCCACAGTCCCCTGGCGTCGGCCAGCCAGGCCGCGCCGTCCGCTGCCGATGCCAGGACGCCGTCTTCCGGCGCGGGGCGCGGCAGATGGTGGAACGACCGCCAGGTAGGCGGCAGGTAAAGCAGGCCCCTGCCTTCGGCACCGGCCCACAACCCGCCTTCGTGATCCTCGAAAAGCGCGCCCACCGGTCCTGGCCAGGCCGGCGCTGGCCAGCCCCCCGCGCCGCGCGCCGGCCTGAGGCTGAGACCGTGGCGACCCGCCAGCCAGCGGTCGCCCGCCTGGTCCGTGAGTTCGCGCGACGTCGTCGGGTCGCGCGGCGGCGTGCGGCCGGCCGGCGCGAATTGCTGGCGCTGCGGGTCAAGCACCCAACGCCCCTTCCCCGCCACGTCCAACTGCACCCGGTCGTCGGCCAGCACCTGCACCGAAAGGATACGGTTGCCGGGCAAACCTCCCGCGCTGCCGACGCCGCGCCGCCAGACCCGGAAACCGCGCCCGTCGAAGCGCGCCAGGCCGTCATCGGTGGCCAGCCACAGATAACCGCCGCGATCCTGGCTGATGCCGTGGATGCCGGCCGAAGGCAGGCCGTCGTCGACGCCGATGACCCGGAACGGCGCCGCCGGCGATGCCCCGGGCAGCACCAGGCCCGCCAGGCAGACCAGCAGCATCAGGGCGCGCCACCTTGCCATGGGGCGCACGCGGGCCACGCTACGTTGCAGTGGCGATGGTGGCTGCATGCCCCCTCCATGCACGAATGCGGCCTAGACTAACCAGCCACCGCAAGCCGGGAGGTCGGAAAACGGATGATTGGCATTCGGAATTCGCTGTTCTGTCTGCTCTTGCTAAGCAGTGCCGCGCCTGCTGTCGCCAAGATCGAGGCCTGGCGCCTGGACCCGGTGCATACCCGGGTCCTGTTCCGGGTCGACCACGCGGGCTTTTCGCAGGCCCTGGGCGTGTTCCCGGACGTCAGCGGCGAACTGCATTTCGACCCCGACGACTGGTCCGGGGCCAGGCTCGATGTCACCGTGCCCCTGGCCAGCCTGCAGATCGGCGACGACAGCTGGCGCGACAAGCTGCTTTCGGGCACCTGGCTCGATGCCGACGCCGCGGCGACGGCACGCTTTCGCTCCACGCGCGTTCAAAGCGCCGGCGACGGCCAGGCCACCGTCATCGGCGAACTCACGCTCAAGGGCCACACCCGCGAAATCAGCCTCGACGTGCGCCTGAACAAACTCGCCCGCAACCCGCTCACCTTCCGCCGCACTGCCGGCTTCAGCGCCACGGCGAGCCTCGACCGCCGGGACTTCGGCATGGCCGAATGGCCCAACGTGGTCGGCCAGCGCGTGCAGCTGGAAATCCAGGCCGAAGCGGTACGCTACACCCCCTCCCCCGACCAGGAGCGCGATGATGCCGATCCGTAATACAACTCAACGCTGGGGCTGGGTCAGCATCGGCATCCACTGGCTGAGCTTGCTGATGGTGCTGTCGCTGGTGGTGGTGGGGTTCGTGATGCAGGAACTGCCCAACTCGCCGACCAAGATCGAGGTCTACGCGCTGCACAAGAGTTTCGGCCTCACCCTGCTGGCGCTCACCGTGCTGCGCCTGCTCTGGCGCCTGTTCGCCGGCACGCCTGCGCCGGTGCCCGGCACGCCGCGCTGGCAGCAGGCTGCGGCGCAGGCCTCGCACGGCGCCCTGTACGTGATCCTGCTGGCGATGCCGCTCAGCGGCTGGCTGTACAACTCGGCCTCGGGCTTCCCGCTCAAGTGGTTCGGGTTGTTCAGCCTGCCCAAGCTCAGCGGCTACGACGCCGACGTGAAGGCCTTCGCGCTGGGCATGCACGAATGGTTGTTCATCGCGCTGGCGGTCGTGGTCAGCGTCCATGCAGCCGCCGCGCTCAAACATCACTACTTCGACCGCGACGCCACCCTGGTGCGCATGCTGCCCGGCCTGCCGCCGCCCGCGGGTCGCGAACGCAATGACTAAGGAATCCCGATGAAGTCCGTGTTCCCCCTGATCACCCTGCTTGCCGCCCTGGCTGCCGCGCCGGCGCTGGCCGCCGACTACACGGCCAGCCAGGACTCGACCCTGGGCTTTCGCGCCACCTACATGGACGATCGCTTCGAGGGCCGCTTCGCCGACTTCACGCCGGCCATCCGCTTCGACCCGGCCGACCTGCCAAGCAGCCGCTTCGACGTGCGCATCGCCCTGTCCTCGGCCAGCACCGACAACCAGGAACGCGACGAGCTGCTGGTCGGCCCGGAGTTCTTCAATGCCGGCGCCCTGCCCGAGGCCCGCTACCAGGCCGACCGATTCACCGCGCTCGGCGGCAGCCGCTTCCGGGCCGATGGCCGGCTCACGCTCAATGGCGTCAGCAAGCCGGTGGCCCTGGAATTCGACTGGACGCCGGGTACGCCGGCGGTGCTGGAGGGACGCGCCAGCCTCGAGCGACTTGCCTTCAAGGTGGGCGAAGGCGACTGGGCCGATACCGACCTGCTGCCCAACAAGGTCGAGGTCTTCACCCGGCTCGAACTCCAGCCCAAACCCTAGGCCAGGAAAGCGCGCAGCCCACCGGCGTCGAAAGGCCAGTCGAGCTCGGCGCCGGTGTCTTCGCGCCGCAGCACCGGGATGCGTTCGCCGTAGCGCGACTGCAGGCCCAGGTCGTCGTCGATCCACAGCGGGTCGAAATCGGGTACGCCGGCGGCGGCCATCACCTCCCAGGCCAGGTCGCACAGGTGGCAGTCGTCGCGCTGGATCAGGGTCAGTTTCATGGCGGGCAGTTCGGGGGCGTACAGTCGCTGCTGCGACAAGGCGCATAGAATAGGCCACTTACCCGCATTGGCTCATACTGGCTCGCCATGGCTGTCAGCGTCTTCGACCTCTTCAAGATCGGCATCGGCCCTTCGTCTTCGCACACGGTGGGTCCGATGCGCGCGGCCGCGCGCTTCACCAGCCACTGGCTGGACGAAAAGGGCGTGCTGGCCGACACCGTGCGCATCCGCGCCGAGGTTTATGGCTCGCTGGCGCTGACCGGCCGCGGCCATGGCACCGACAAGGCCGTGTTGATGGGCCTGGAAGGCCACTGGCCAAACCAGATCGATCCCGACCTCATTCCGCCGGCGCTCGAACGCATCCGGAAGGAAAAAAAGATCCGGTTGCTGGGCAAGCACGAGATCCGCTTCGACGAAAAGCAGGACCTGGTGCTCAACAAGCGCCAGAAGCTGCCCTTCCACACCAACGGCATGCGGTTCACCGCCTTCGACGCCGAGGGCAGGGAACTGGCCTCGCGCGATTACTACTCGGTCGGCGGCGGCTTCGTGGTCAACCACGATGAAGCGGCCGATGACCGCATCGTCGCCGACACCACGACGCTGGCCTACCCCTTCCATTCCGGCGACGAATTGCTGCAGCGCTGCGAAGAGTCCGGATTGGGCATCGCAGCGCTGATGCTCGCCAACGAAACCGCCTGGCGGCCCGAGTCCGAAGTGCTCGATGGCCTGCGCGAGCTGTGGCAGGCCATGAAGGACTGCACCGCCCGCGGCATCCGCGAGAAGGGCACCCTGCCCGGCGGCCTGCACGTGACCCGGCGCGCCCCCAGCCTGCATGCGGAACTGTCGAGCAAGTCCGACGACGAGGTCAGCGACCCGCTGACCGTGCTCGACTGGGTCAACCTGTACGCGCTGGCGGTGAACGAGGAAAACGCCGCCGGTGGCCGTGTCGTCACCGCCCCCACCAACGGGGCGGCCGGCATCATCCCGGCGGTGCTCCACTACTACGAGCGCTTCTGCCCGGGCTCGAACGAGAAAGGCATCTTCGATTTCCTGCTCACCGCCGCCGCCATCGGTATCCTCTACAAGGAAAACGCCTCGATTTCCGGCGCCGAAGTCGGCTGCCAGGGTGAAGTGGGCGTCGCCTGCTCGATGGCCGCCGGAGGCCTGGTGGCAGCCCTGGGCGGCAGCCCGGGCCAGGTCGAAAATGCCGCCGAGATCGGCATGGAGCACAACCTCGGGCTCACCTGCGACCCGATCGGCGGCCTGGTGCAGATCCCTTGCATCGAGCGCAACGCCATGGGCGCCGTGAAGGCCATCAACGCCGCCCGCATGGCCATGCGCGGCGACGGCAAGCACAAGGTGTCACTGGACAAGGTCATCAAGACCATGCGCGACACCGGCCGCGACATGCGCGACAAGTACAAGGAAACCAGCCGCGGCGGCCTGGCGGTCAACGTCATCGAGTGCTGACGGCGTCACCCATTCAGGCATCGAGGCTTGCCCTGCCGCGAACTGAGGCGTAATAGTCGGGGCATGCCCGCCCCGGACCCCGCCGTGCCAACCATGCGCCGCGTCCAGAAGCCGACACTCCTGCTGGGGCTGCTGCTGGCAGGCAGCGCCATGGCGTTGGACCCCGACAAGTCCTTCCACCACTACGTCCGCAACAGCTGGAGCATCGAGGAAGGGCTGCCGCAGATCAGCGCGCTGGCCATCACCCAGGACCGCACCGGCTACCTGTGGGTGGGGACCCAGGCCGGCCTGGCCCGGTTCGACGGCATCCGTTTCCAGTCCTACAACCCGGAAAACACCCCCGGCCTGCGCGGCATCTGGATCCACGACCTGCACGTCGACCCCGCCAACCGGGTCTGGATCGCCACGTACCGCGGCCTGAGCGTCTACGAGGACGGCCGGTTCCGCCAGATCCCGGTCGCCGGCGACGACCCCGGCACTTCGCTGGACACCACCGACATCGAAGCCATGCCCTCGGGCGAGCTGATGGTCAGCGCGCCCGATGGCGTCTATCGCGTCAGCGGTGAATCGCTGGAGCTGGCGCACCCGCTGCCGCGCCCCGCGACCGCCATGCTGGCCCGGGGGGACGACCTGTGGGTCGGGAGCCGTGGTCGCGTGTACCGCATTGCCGACGGCAGCACGCAGCTGCTGCCGCTGCCCGAGGGCGACGACGACACGGTCGTGACCCAGCTTCTCGACGCCCATGGCCGGCTCTGGGCCGCGACCAGCAGCGGCCTGTTCTTTCGCGAACGCGACCAGTGGCTGCGCTATGAAGGCGACCAGCGCCTGGCCAATTCCCCCATCGAGTCGATGTACCAGGACCGCGACGGCAACCTGTGGGTCGGCATGGTCGAAGACCTGGCCCGGCTGCGCGCCGGCCGCGTGGTCGAGGTCGTGAACGGCGACCCGATGGGGTCGGCGGTACGGGCCATGTACGAAGACCGCGAAGGCAACCTGTGGCTGGGCTCCCAGTGGGAGGGCGTCACCCGGGTATGGAACGGCTGGACCCGGCGCTTCAGCGCCTTCGAGGGCCTGTCCGACCGGGTCCTGTGGTCGGTGGCACGGGGCCCGGACGGCGTGCTGTGGGTGGGCACCAACAGCGGTTTGAGCGTGATGCGCGACGGCCGGTTCGAAGAGGTGGTGGCCGGCAGCGACCTGCCCCACCCCAACGCCTACACCCTGCTGCCCGAACGCGACGTGGTGTGGATCGGGACCCGCCGCGGGGTCGCCGTGCTGCGCAACGGCGAAGTGGAAATTCCCGCCGAGCTGGCGCCGATGCGCAGCGCCCAGGTCAACGGCATCCTTCGCGACCAGCGCGGCGCGCTGTGGTTCGCCAGCACCGCCGGCCTGTTCCGGCTCACCCGCGACGGCCTGGTCGGCTTCGGTGCCGCCCAGGGCCTGCGCGATCCGCGCAGCCGCGTGCTGCGCGAAACCCGCGATGGCCGGCTGCTGGTCGGCACCCAGTCGGGGCTGTATGAATTCGAGGACGGCCGGCTGCGACCCGTCGGCATGGACACCGGCCTGCGCAGCGATCTCGACGTCACCGCCATCCACGAACTGCCCGATGGCCGGCTGGTGATCGGCGCGCTGTCGGAAGAAATCTTCATGCTCCAGGACGGCCGCTGGCACGCCTTCGATGCCAGCCACGGCATGCCGGTGAACTCGCCCTTTTTCATCACCCACGACAGCCAGGATTACCTCTGGGTCGCCGGCATCCGCGGCGTGCACCGGGTGCGCCTGCAGGACATGACCGACCTGGCCGCGGGACGGCGCGAAGACGTCCGCGGCGAAATGCTGCTCAACGAACGCGGCGACCGCCGCGGCGGCCAGAAAGGTTATTGCTGCAACGGCGCCGGCAATGCCAAGGGTTTCATCGAGAACAGCGAACTGTGGCTGCCCACCCGAGACGGCGTGGTGGCGATGTCCACCCGCGGCATCGCCAAGAACGCCACCGCCCCGCGCACCGTGGTTGAACGCGTCCAGGTGGCCGGCCAGTGGCGGCCGGCGGATGCCGGCGCCGACTGGCAGCTGGCGCCGAACCAGCGCGACCTCGCCTTCGAGTTCACCGTGCTCAGCTTGCAGGACCCCAAGAGCGTGGAACTACGCTACCGCCTGGTCGGCTACGACGCCGACTGGCGCACGCTTGAGGATCCGACGCGACGCAGCGTCAACTACACCAACCTGCCACCGGGCGCCTACGTATTCGAAGCCCAGGGCTCGAACAATGCCGACACCTGGAGCCAGGCCCCGGCCCAGGTCGGCTTCCGGATCCAGCCGCATTTCCACGAGACGCCGCTGTTCTATTGGCTGCTCGCCGGCTTGGGCGCCAGCCTGGTCTATGCCGGCTACCGGCGCCAACTGGGCAAGCACTCGCGCCAGCGCGAGGCGCTGGAGGCCCTGGTGCACCAGCGCACCGAAGCCCTGGAAGTGGCCAACCACCGGCTCGAAGAAGCCAGCCAGACCGATCCACTGACCGGCCTGCGCAACCGCCGCTACCTGGCCAACCAGATCCCCGCCGACATCGCCTATTACGACCGCGAATCGGTGCGTCGCGGCTCGCTGGACGAAGTGATGGTCTTCGCCCTGATCGACATCGACCACTTCAAGACCGTCAACGACGACCACGGCCACCAGGCCGGCGACCGCGTGCTGCAACAGTTCGCCCAGGTGCTGGCGCAGCTGGTGCGCACCGGCGACTACATCGCCCGCTGGGGCGGCGAGGAGTTCCTGGTCGTGTTCCGGCCGATGCCCAACCGGCACCTGCCGATCCTGGGCGAACGCATCTGCTCTGCCGTCGCCAACCACCGCTTCGACATCGGCGGCAGCGAGCCGCTGCAGATCACCTGTTCTGTCGGCTTCATCGAATGCCCGCTGTTCCGGGACGCCCGCGGCGGCCTGGGCTGGGAACAGATGATCGAGCTCGCCGATCGCGCGCTCTATTACGTGAAAGCGCACGGCCGCAACGGCTGGGCCGCCTTCCGCACCCGCGAAGACACCGATCTGGGCCAGCTGCAGGCGGCCTTGCGTGGCGATCCCGAGTCCCTGCTGGAGGCGGGCCGGCTCGACCTGCTGGCCTCCGACCACCTCAGGCCGCCCGCGCTCGGGCCGCGCCACTAGTTCGGGACGGGCAGCCGGCCTATGCTGCCGGACATGCCCGCCCCGTATCGTCGGATCGCCACCGTGCTGGTCCTGCTGGTGCTCTACGTCGCCGGTGGTGCCTATTCGAGCCTGCTCCGCGGCGGGCCCGATGAAGTGGCGCTGTTCTGGCCGGCGGCCGGCGTCGGCCTCGCCGGCGTGCTGCGTTACGGGCTGCGCATGGCCTGGTTCGTGCCGCTGGGCACGCTGCTGGTGCACCTGCTGTTCGAACCGGTGCCCCGGACCTTCATCCCTTGGTCGATGGCGTCGAACTTCCTGGGCGTGCTCGCCGGCGCCTGGCTGATGCGGCGCCAGCCCATGGACGACCTGCTGACGGTGCGCTTTGGCCTGCATGCCCTGGGCGGCTCGCTCGTGCTGGCCACGGTCAGCGCCTGCATCGGCACCGCCGGCATGCTGCAGGCCGGCATGATCCTCACCGAACAGCTGCCGGCCGCCGCCGGCCGCTGGCTCCTGGGCGACCTGCTCGGCGCGACCAGCATCGCCCCGGCCCTGATGCTGCTGCTGCCGGGTCGCGCCGGCCAACGCCGGCGTTTCCCTGACAGCGACTACGCCTCCGAGTCCGAGCGCCTGGCCTGGAACATCGCCCTGATGGCCAGCTACCTGCTGATGGCCTGGGGTGGCAGCCTGGGTGGCAATTACGCGCTGGGCCTGGTGGCGCTGCCCCTGGGCGTCATGGTCTGGAGCGCGGTGCGGCTGCCGCCGCGATTCACCGCCATCGCCAGCGCCCTGACGATGCTGTTGATCGCCGGGCTCGCTGGGTTCGGCACCGCCGGCTACCCACGCGCCACCGATCCGCTCGACAGCCTCTACCTGCTGGTGTTCCTGGTCGAGGTCGCGGCATTGCCGCTGATGCTGGCCTTCGCGATGCACCAGCAGCGCGTCGCGGCCGGGGTCCTCAAGCATCGCGCGAACATCGACCCGCTGACCGGCATGGAAAACCGCAACGCCTTCGAGGAAGGCATGCGGCCGGTGCTGTCACAGACCTCCACGCTGCCGATGGCGCTGGCCTACCTGGACCTGGACCACCTGAAGCTGATCAACGACACCGCCAGCCACGCCGCCGGCGACCAGCTGATCCGCGGCGTCGCCGGCGTCATCTCGGCCCACCTGCGGCCCGAGGACCGGGTGGCGCGCACCGGTGGCGACGAGTTCGCGCTGCTGCTGCACAACTGCACGCCGATGGTGGCCGAAGACCGCATGCGTGCCGTGCTTCGCGCCATCGAAGGTTACCGCTGCGGGTGGAACGGCCAGATGCTGGGCACCACCGCCAGCGTCGGCATCGTCACCTTCCTGCCCGGCCAGGCCGACTACGCCCAGCTGTTGTCCCAGGCCGACGCCGCCTGCTTCACCGCCAAGGAACAGGGTGGCAACCGGGTCTGCCTGGCCAGCCTCGACGCCGGCGAACTGCTCGACCGCACCGCGGCCATGCGCTGGGTGGTACGCATCCGCGAGGCGCTGGAGAAGAACACGCTGGCCCTGTACTGCCAGTCGATCGTGCCACTGCAGTCGGACGCCGAAACCGGCCGGCACTTCGAGGTGCTGGTGCGCCTGCACGACCCGCGCACGGGCGAACGCCTGGAGCCGGCGCAGTTCATGCCCGCGGCCGAACGCTTCCGTCTGGGCACGCGCATCGACCGCGAAGTGATCTCCCGCACCCTGGGCTGGCTGGAAAGCCATCCGGAGGCGGCGGCGACGGTGGAGTCCTGCTGCATCAACCTCTCCGGCGAGGCGGTGATCGACGAAGGTTTCATCGGCTTCGTCGCCGAGCGCCTGCGCCGCAGCAGCTTCCCGGCGTCGCACCTGTGTTTCGAACTCACCGAGACCAGCGCCGTGCGCGACCTGGCCCGGGCCCAGCGCTTCATCAACCAGCTGCGCGAACTGGGCTGCCGCTTCGCGCTCGACGACTTCGGCACCGGCTTTTGCTCCTTCAACTACCTTCGCGCGCTGGACGTGGACTACTTCAAGATCGACGGCAGCTTCGTGCGCGACATGCACAGCTCGCCCATGGCCGAGGCCGTAGTGCGTTCGATCAACGAAATCGCCCACGTGCTTGACAAGAAATCGATCGCCGAACACACCGAAACCGAGTCGCAGCGACAGGCACTCAAAGCGCTGGGCGTGGATTTCGCCCAGGGTTACGCCTTCGACGCGCCCCGGCCGATGGCCGAATACTTCGGCGTGCAGGAGGAAACCAAACCATGATCCGCGCCCTCGTCCTCGTGGCCGCCGCCGGCCTGGGCCCATCCGCCGCAGCGGCCGAACTGGCCCAGCTGTCCGTGCTCCGCCAGGGCCAGGAAAAGGTCGCCGTGGTGGTCAACCGCAGCGGCGCGCCGGTCGAAGTCGAACTTCGCGCCGATGTCTGGCGTGGCATGGACAGCGAACCCGGCCTGCCCCAGCGTCGCGTCCTGGCCGCCGGCGAGCAGGCCACCCTGGCGCGGATCTGGCCGGTGGCCGAAGGCAGCCAGGTGGAGTTGCGGCTCTCGGCCGTGCCCGGACCCCCGCATGCCGTGGCCCGCGACGTCGTGTACTCGCTGCCGGTGGAAGAGTCGGGTTTCACCCTGGGCCAGGGTTTCCACGGCGGCTACAGCCACGGCGACGAGGCCAACCGCTATGCCATCGACCTGGTCGTCGATGAAGGCACGCCGGTACTGGCGGCGCGCGACGGCGTGGTGGTGGCGGCGATGTCGGGCCATGCCGAAGGGGGCGCCGACCGCGCCCTGGCCGACCGGGCCAACTTCGTGCGGGTCCTGCACCAGGACGGCTCGATGGCGCTGTACGCGCACCTGCAGGAGGGCGGCGTCAACGTGCGCGCGGGCGACCGGGTGCACCTGGGCCAGGTCCTGGGCTACGCCGGCAGCACCGGCTTTTCCAGCGGCCCGCACCTGCACTTTTCGGTGCAGGTCAACGGCGGCATGTGGCTGGTCTCGGTGCCCTTCCGCATGATCGGTCCCGATGGTTTCCTGCCCCTGAAGTAGCCTCTCCACACAGGTTGGCCCCCAAATCTGGCATCCTGTGCGCTCTTCCGACGTCCCCGACCTCGAATGAGCACCCAGACGACCCCCGCCTCCTCCCGCATCAGCCTCGTGCGGCTGATCCTCGCCGTGCTCTTCGTGGTGCTCTCGAGCGCCTACGTCTGGGTCGAATTCGGCCATATCAGCCTGACGCTGGTGGTGGCGGCCGCGTTCGGCGCCTACATGGCGATGAACATCGGCGCCAACGACGTGGCCAACAACGTCGGTCCGGCGGTCGGCGCACGGGCGATGAGCCTGGCGACGGCGATCGCCATCGCCGCGGTCTTCGAGGCCGGCGGCGCCATCATCGCCGGCGGCGAGGTGGTCGGGACGATCAAGGGCGGCATCATCGACCCGGCCAACATCGCCGACCCGGACGCCTTCGTCTGGCTGATGATGTCGGCCCTGCTGGCGGCAGCCCTGTGGCTGAACCTGGCCACGGCCATCGGCGCGCCGGTGTCGACCACCCATTCGATCGTCGGCGGCGTGCTCGGCGGCGGCATCGCCGCGGCCGGCTGGGGCGTCGCCAACTGGGGCACGATGGGCTCGATCGCCGCCAGCTGGGTGGTTTCGCCGCTGATGGGCGGCTTCATCGCCGCCGGCCTGCTGTACCTGATCAAACACAAGATCACCTACCGCACCGACCTGGTCAGCGCCTCTCGCCAGACTGTGCCGGTGCTGCTGGGCCTGATGAGCTGGGCCTTCGTCACCTACCTGTGCGTGAAGGGCCTGGGCAACCTGGTCAAGATCGGCATCCTGCCGGCGCTGGCGATCGGTGCCGCGGCCGGCGCGCTGACCTTCGCCTGGGTCAAGGCACGCATTTCCAAGCGGGCGGCGGAGATGGACAACCACCGCGACTCGGTCAACCAGCTCTTCACCCTGCCGCTGATGGCGGCCGCGGCGCTGCTCAGTTTCGCCCACGGTTCCAACGACGTGGCCAATGCGATCGGACCGCTGGCCGCGATCCACGATGCGCTGATCACCGCAGGCGTGCACGGCAAGGTCGCGGTGCCGCTTTGGGTGATGCTGCTTGGCGCCCTCGGCCTGGCGGTCGGGCTGGCGCTCTACGGGCCCAGGCTCATCCGCACGGTCGGCAATGAAATCACCGAAATCGACCCGATGCGGGCCTACTGCATCGCCATGGCCGCGACGCTGACGGTCATCGTCGCCTCCCAGCTCGGTCTGCCCATCTCCACCACCCATGTCACCATCGGCGCGGTGTTCGGCGTTGGTTTCCTGCGTGAATACCTCAAGGCCAACTACCAGCGCATCATCGCCGAGATCGAAGCGCACCACGCCGCGCACGAAACCGAGCGGCACGAGGTCGAGGCCTTCTTCACCCGTTTCGAGGCCGCTTCGCGCGCCGAGAAGTCGAAGATGATCAAGGCGCTCAAGCGCGAGGTCAAAGCCGGCCTGACGCCGATCTCCAAGCAAGAACGCAAGAGCCTGCGCCGCTACCACAAGCAGGCCCTGGTCAAGCGTTCGATCATGCTCAAGGTGGTCGCCGCCTGGATCATCACCGTGCCGGCTTCGGCGCTGATGGCGGCGGGCATCTTCTTCATGATCCGGGGCGTGGCGGCGGGCTGACCGCAGCCACCATCGGGGCGCAGACGGTGGGAGGGCCCTCGCCTATACTCGGGGCCATGCGCCTACTCGCCCCCCTCGCCCTTGCCCTGCTGCTGGCCGCCTGCGCCAGCGTGCCGGCCCCGCCGCCGCCGCCGGACCCGTCGTCCCTGCCGATGCCGGAGGTGTTCGGCGCCGATTCGGTGCCGGTGCCCGAAGCCTTCCTCAGCCCGGACATGCCCGCGCATGAGATCGACTCGGTCGCCAGCTGGACCACGCCCGAGGGCCACACCTGGCTGATCGCCACGGGCAAGGAAAGCCACCAGCTGGTGGTTTTCGACGGCGACACCGGCGAATACCGACTGGCCTTCGGCAAACGCGGCGACGGCCCGGGCCAGTTCAACCGCCCCAACGGCATCGCCGTGTTCGCCGATCTTGTTTTCGTGGTCGAGCGCGACAACCACCGCGTGCAGGTACTCCGCCTGCCGGACTTCGAGCCGGTGGCGATGATCGGCCAGGACGTGCTGCGCAGCCCGTATGGCCTGTGGCTGGACGAAACCGCGCCGGGCGAGCTGCAGCTGCTGGTGACCGACAGTTTCATGGCCGACTACCGCACCGAAACCCTGCCGCCGATGCACGAGCTGGACCAGCGCGTGAAGCGCTTCGGCCTGCGCCTGCCGCCGATGGGCGGCATGGACGTGCACTACCAGGGCCATTTCGGCGACACCACCGAGGCCGGGGCGCTGCGCATGGTCGAGTCGATCGCCGGCGACCCGGCGCACGACCGCCTGCTGATCGCCGAGGAGGACGTGCGCGTGGGCACCACGCTGCGGGTCTACGACCTGGCCGGCAACTACCGCGGGGTCAACCTGCCGCGTGAACGCTTCCGGGCCCAGGCCGAGGGCGTCGCGCTGTGGGCCTGCCCGGACGGCAGCGGGTACTGGATCACCACCGACCAGGCCCGCGACCTCACCGTCTTCCACATCTTCGACCGCCGCGAGCTGGGCTACCTGGGCAGCTTCACCGGCGAGAAGACGGCGATGACCGACGGCATCTGGCTGCATGCCGCCGCCACCCGGCGCTTTCCCTACGGGGCCCTGTACGCCGCCCACGACGACGCCGGCATCGCCGCCTTCGACTGGCAGGACATCGCCCGGGTCCTGGCCATCGACCGCAGCTGCGACTAGGCGTTTTCCGTCTCTGTGGGAGGGACTTCAGTCCCGAACGGCCGTTCGGGACTGAAGTCCCTCCCACAGAGGGCAGCCGGTATAATTGCCGGCTTATGTCCGATCATCTTGCCCAGACCCGCCGCCGCCGCACGTTCGCGATCATTTCGCATCCCGACGCCGGCAAGACCACCCTGACCGAAAAGCTGCTGCTGTTCGGCGGCGCCATCCAGATGGCGGGCTCGGTCAAGGGCCGCAAGGCCGCCCGCCACGCCACGTCCGACTGGATGGCGCTGGAAAAGGAGCGCGGCATCTCGGTCACCAGCTCGGTGATGCAGTTCCCCTACGAGGGCCGCATCGTCAACCTGCTCGACACCCCCGGCCACGCCGACTTCGGCGAAGACACCTACCGCGTGCTCACCGCCGTGGACAGCGCGCTGATGGTGATCGACGTCGCCAAGGGCGTCGAGGACCGCACCATCAAGCTGATGGAAGTCTGCCGGCTGCGCGACACGCCGATCATGA
>NZ_AVCJ01000008.1 GCF_000743535.1 Arenimonas donghaensis DSM 18148 = HO3-R19 | reverse complement strand
TGGACAGCGCGCTGATGGTGATCGACGTCGCCAAGGGCGTCGAGGACCGCCCCATCAAGCTGATGGAAGTCTGCCGGCTGCGCGACACGCCGATCATGACCTTCATCAACAAGCTCGACCGCGAAGGCAAGGAGCCGATCGAGCTGCTCGACGAAGTGGAAAGCGTGCTCGGCATCCAGTGCGCGCCCATCACCTGGCCGATCGGCATGGGCCAGCGCCTCAGGGGCGTGGTGCACCTGGTCAGCGGCGAAGTGCACCTGTACGAACCGGGCCGCAACTTCACCCGCCAGGACAGCACGATCTTCCCCTCCATCGACGCGCCCGGCCTGGCCGAACGCATCGGGGAAAACATGCTGGCCGACCTGCGCGACGAACTCGAGCTGGTGCAAGGCGCCTCGCATCCGTTCGACCCGGAGGCCTACCTGGCGGGCAGGCAGACGCCGGTGTTCTTCGGCTCGGCGGTGAACAACTTCGGCGTGCAGCCGCTGCTGGACTTCTTCGTCAAGCACGCGCCGTCGCCGCGCCCGCGCGCCACCACCACCCGCGAAGTGAAGCCCGAGGAAGAAACCTTCTCCGGCTTCGTCTTCAAGATCCAGGCCAACATGGACCCGCAGCATCGCGACCGCGTGGCGTTCCTGCGCGTGTGTTCGGGCCGCTACGAAAGCGGCATGAAGGCCTTCCACGTGCGCAGCGGCAAGGACCAGAAGCTCGCGAACGCCCTGACCTTCATGGCGTCCGACCGCGAGATCGCCGAAACCGCCTACCCGGGCGACGTGATCGGCCTGCACAACCACGGCACCATCTCCATCGGCGACACCTTCAGCGCCGGCGAGTCCATGGGTTTCACCGGCATCCCGAACTTCGCGCCGGAACTGTTCCGCCGCGCCCGCCTGCGCGACCCGCTCAAGCTCAAGCAGCTGCAAAAGGGCCTGGCCCAGCTGTCGGAGGAAGGCGCCACCCAGTTCTTCCGGCCGCTGATGTCCAACGACCTGATCCTGGGCGCGGTGGGCATGCTGCAGTTCGACGTGGTCGCCTACCGGCTCAAGGACGAGTACAGCGTCGACGCCAGCTTCGAGCCCGTCACCGTCGCCACGGCCCGCTGGGTCAAGGGCGGCACGGCGAAGAAGATGGAAGAGTTCCGGGAGAAGAATGCCAGCAACCTGGCCGTCGACGCCGCCGGACAGCTGGTTTACTTGGCGCCTTCACGCGTGAACCTGCAGCTGACCCAGGAACGCTGGCCGGACTTCGAATTCGCCGCCACCCGCGAGCACGCCCAGGCCCTGGCCGTCGACTGAGACGCCCGCCCCCTCTCGACAAATACCTGATGAGGCCTCATCCTCGCGCCTGGCGCGCCGGGGGGAGCGCCAGACCCGGCACGCCCCGCAGAGGGCGAACAGGGCTCGTCCCCCCTTAATTTCCACAGGGGACCACCATGCGAATCACTCTGATGGCGGCGCTGCTGCTTGGCGCGAGCCAGGTAGCGGCGCAGCCCTATGCCTACCTGCCAAACTCCAACAGCAACAACGTTTCGGTCGTAGACGACGCCACGCAGGCCGTTGTCGCCACCATCCCCGTGGGCAGCCAGCCCTGGGGGGTGTCCGTATCACCCGACAGCAGCCTGGTCTATATCGGCAACCGCGGCGGCAGCGTGTCGGCCATCGACACCAGCACCAATACGGTCGTCGCCACGATCGGCGTCGTTGGCGACGCAATCGGCGTCACCTTTTCGCCGGATGGCAGCGTGGCTTACGTGGTCGACTTCAGTGGCAATGTCGTGCGGGCCATCGATACCGCGACCCACTCGGTCGTCAACAGCGTTGCGGTTGGCTCGAACCCCTATGGCCTGGTGACGACGCCGGACGGCAGCAAACTCTATGTTTCCAATTACAGCGGCAACAGCATCACCGTCATCGACACGGGCACGTTTACGGTAACCGGCTCGATCCCGGCGGGTTCTGGCCCGCTGCAGCTGGCCATGTCGCCGGACGGCACCCGCCTGGTCGTTGCCAATGGGTTCAATGAAGAACTGCTGATTGTCGATACCGCCACCGACACCGTCACCGGCACGGTCGGGTTTAGCTGGCGGGCAAGCGGCGTGGCGATATCCAATGACGGCACCATGGCCGTAGTCACCAGCGACAGCTTCACCAGCCTCGTGATCGTCGACCTGGTGACCCTGACCGTGGACTCGACCATCGCCATGGGCACGCAGACCTGGGGCGTCGACTTCACGCCCGATGGCAGCCAGTTCTACGTCTCGATGGTTAACTCCGATGCCGTGCGGATCTTCGACACCGCCACGCTGGCGGTTTCCAACACGGTAGCGGTCGGTTCGACTCCGTTCGCCCATGGCAACTTCTTCGCCACCGGCGCCGCCTCGATCGCCCAGGGCGTGCAGCTCGACGCCAATCCGGCCGCCCCGGTGGTTTACGCGCAAGAGATCATCGCTTCGCCCGGCTCGCCGGTGACCCTGCTCAACCCGGCTGGCGACCTGAACCTGTCGGCCAACCTGGGCTACAGCTTCTCGATCGGTGAAGTGCGCTACGCGCGCTTCGAGTGCGACAACGGCCTGCGCTTCGCCGCGGGTTCGGCCGCCACCTACGACGGCAGCGGCAGCGCCGGCTTGGGTGCGATCAATGGCCTGGGCGGTTCGGCCATGCACTTCTCGATCACCGCCAACGACAACAACGTCACCGCTTCGGACCGCCTCGTGATCACCGGCGACCGCCAGATCACCGGCACCAACGGCGTCAACTGCACCTACAGCCTCTACGACTTCCCGTCGCAGGCCGCCGCTGGCGGTGCCGCCGGTCGCGTCTACACGGTGTCGGGCCCGTACATCCGCTTCGCCCCCAGCTACGCGCTGGAAGTCGACGCCGAGGGCAACCCGATCGCCAACGTCGAGTCCACCGACCCGGCCTACAGCGAGTTCACCAATGCCGCGCCGACCTTCGACGTGCTGCTGGGCCGCATTGGCGCGTTCAGCTACGGCGAGGTCCAGGACGTGACCGGCGCCGTGCAGCCGCTGACCCCGGCCGGCCCGGCGATCACCCTCGCCGGCCTGATGCACGCCGACACCGCGCTCGTCTTCGCCGGTGACTTCAGCGCTGCCGCGGACGTGTTCTTCAGCCCGCTGGCCGACTGCTCGGTCAACATCCAGTCGGCCGACGACTTCAGCGACCTGGAAGCCGTGTTCACCATCGGCAGCAACGATGCCCTGGCCCACCACCTGTGCTTCGAAGCCGGCGGCGTGCCGATGCTGGCCAGCGAGTACACCGTGATGCTCGACGCCGTGTCGGCGACCCCGGCGCTGTACGCCGTGGCCGACCGCGGCCCGCTGGACCTGGGCGAAATCACCCGCAACGGCACCGAGCTGCAGGCCCCGCTGGCGCAGATCCCGGCCGGCTGGCTGAGCCGCATGGTGCTGACCAACACCGGTTCGAAGGACCGCGAGTACGAAATCGTGGTGATGGGCGAGACCGGCAACACGATCTCCACCGACAACCTGGCCGGCACCGTGAAGGCGGGTTCCACCCTGGTGGTCGAGCTCGACGACGTGCTGACCGGCTTCACCGGCCTGCCGCGGGCGACGCTGAACGTGACCGTCGCCGCCCCGAACCGCACGATCCAGGGCCTGTACCAGATCGTGAACCCGGACTCGGGCTCGATCTCCAACCACGTGATGGTGCGTCCCGGCACCAACTGAGGGCTTCGGGACTGACGTCCCTCCCGCAAAGAGCGATACGGAACGGGGCCTTCGGGCCCCGTTTTCTTTTCAGCGGCCTGCTGCAGAGAATTTTTCTCGGCTCGACAGCCGTCGTGCCAGGCCTCATCCTTGCCCCTGGCGCACCGGGGGGAGCGCTCCCGGTCGGGCGCCTGCCCTGCCCGGGCCCATATCCCCTCTCAGACTTCCAGCGGGGGATCCACCATGCGTTTTGCTTTGTTCGCGGTGTTGCTGCTTGGCGCCAGCCAGGTCGCCGCCCAGCCGTATGCCTACGTTTCAAATTCCGCGACCAGCGATGTCGATGTCATCGACAGCGTCACCCAGACCGTCGTGACCACCATCCCGGTCGGTTCCGGCGCCTGGGGCGTGGCGGCCTCGCCGGACGGGACCCGGGTCTACGTGCCCAACCCTGGCAGCAACAACGTCAGCGTCATTGATACCTCCACCAATACCGTCACCGCGACCGTCCCGGTCGGCGCATCGCCCTACGGCGCGACCGTGTCGCCCGATGGCGCCGAACTGTATGTAACCAATCTCGGCTCCGGCAACGTGTCGGTCATCGACACCAGCACCAACACCGTCGTGGCGACGGTGCCCGGCTTCGCCAACCCCTACTTCCTCGACTTCACCCCGGACGGTTCGCGGGTCCTGGTCGCCGACGTCGGGTCCAACGCGGTCTACGCGATCGACACCGGCACCCGCACCATCGTGCAAACCTACGTCACCGCCAACAATCCCTTCGTCGTCCAGGTCACGCCGGACGGCAGCAAGGCTTATGCCACCAGCGGCGGCGGCAGCCCGGCCGCTTCGATTGACCTGGGCACGGGCGTCGTGACGTCCATCGCCGGCACGGGATCCAATGGCGACGTGGCCTTCCTGCCCGACAGCTCGATTGCCTACCTGACCAACTGGAGCGTCGGCGGCGTACTGCTGGTGGACACCGGCACGGACACCGTCGTGCAGACCATTCCCACCGCCGCCAACGTCATCGGCGCTTCGATGAGGCCCGACGGCACGCAGCTTTACGTGACCAACCGCAACACCGGCGAGGTCTACATCATCGATGTCGCCACCAATACGATCGTCAATACGGTCGCCGTGGGTGGTTCGCCCTACGCGATGGGTGACATGTTCGCTGCCGGCGCCGCGGCACCGCCGATTGCCCAGGGCGTGCAGCTCGACGCCGTACCCGGCGCCCCGGTGATTTACGCCGAAGAGATCATCGCCTCGCCCGGCTCGCCGGTGACCCTGCTCAACCCGGCCGGCGACCTGAACCTGTCGGCCAACCTCGGCTACAACTTCTCGATCGGCGAAGTCCGCTACGCGCGCTTCGAGTGCGACAACGGCCTGGTCTTCAACGCCGGTTCGGCCGCCACCTACGACGGCACCGGCAGCGCCGGCCTGGGTGCGATCAATGGCCTGGGCGGTTCGGCCATGCACTTCTCGATCACCGCCAACGACAACAACGTCGTCGCCAGTGATCGCCTGGTCATCGAAGGCGACCGCCAGATCATCGGCACCGCCGACGACATCAACTGCCGCTACAGCCTGTACGACTTCCCGTCGCAGGCCGCCGCGGGTGGATCGAACGGCCGCGTGTATACGGTTTCCGGCCCCTACATCCGCTTCGCCGCCAGCTACGCGCTGGAAGTGGACAGCCAGGGCAGCCCGATCGCCGACGTCGAGTCCGGCATCCCGGCCTTCGCCGAGTTCGTGGTGGAGCCGCCGACCAACGATTCGCTGCTGGGCAACCTCGGTGGCTTCAGCTACGGCACCCGCCTGGACATGGGCCTGGGTGCGCAGCCGCTGACCCCGGCCGGCGCCCAGATTACCCTGGCCGACCTGATGCACCCGGACACCGCGCTGGTCTTCGAAGGTGACTTCAGCTCGGCCGCCGACGTCTTCTTCAGCCCACTGGCGGATTGTTCGGTCAACATCCAGTCGGCCGACGACTTCAGCCAGGTCGAAGCCGTGTTCACCATCGGCAGCGCCGATGCGCTCGACCACCAGCTGTGCTTCCTGGCCGACGGCGCCACGCCGATCGCCGCCGGCGAGTACACCGTGTCCCTGGACGCCGTGCCTGCCGCGCCGGCCGTGTTCGCGGTGACCGACCTGGGTCCGTTCGACCTGGGCGCGATCACCCGCAATGGCACCGAGCTGCAGGCGCCGCTGGCACAGGTGCCGGGTGGCTGGATCAGCCGCATCGTGCTGACCAACTCCGGCCCCGTGGGTCGCGCGTTCCGCATCGAAGTGTTCGGCGAGACCGGCAACGTGATCAGCACCAGCGGCCCGATGAGCGGTGTGATCGAAGCCGAGGCCACCCGCGTGATCGACCTCGACGGCGTGCTGACCGGCTTCACCGGCGCCCCGCGCGCCACCGTCAAGCTGACCGTGGCCGCGCCGAGCCAGCAGATCCAGGGCCTGTACCAGATCGTGAACCCGGATTCGGGCTCGATCAGCAACCACGTGATGGTGCGTCCGGGCACCAACTGAGGGCTTCGGGACTGAAGTCCCTCCCACGAAGAGCGACACGGAACGGGGCCTTCGGGCCCCGTTTTCTTTCCAGGCTTGGTCCAAAGCGCTTACTGTAGGAGCGCCTTCAGGCGCGACGTCCTTCCTGGTCCGTGGCCGGGCGAAAATTCGCGCCTGAAGGCGCTCCTACACGGAACGTGCGATGACCGAATACGAAAAAGACCACGAGTCGCACCGCGAAGAGCTGGCCAATGCGATCAGCCATGGCGCCGGCGCGCTGGCGGCGCTGGTCGGTGGCTCGGTGCTGATCACCCTGTCGGCGAGCTTCGGCAATGGCTGGCAGCTGGCGGGGGCGATCGTGTTCAGCGCCTCGCTGTTCGTGCTCTACCTGGCGTCGACGCTGTACCACCTGGTCTCGGACCTGACCTGGCGGGGCCGGCTCAAGGTTTTCGACCACTGCGCCATCTTCATCCTGATCGCTGGCACCTATACACCCTTCACCCTGGTCGGCCTGCGCGCCGACGGCGGCTGGTGGCTGTTCGCGGCCATCTGGACGCTGGCGGTGGCCGGCGTCGTGTTCAAGCTGTTTTTCACTGGCCGGTTCAAGGGGCTATCCACCGCCATCTACCTGGCGATGGGCTGGATGCTGGTGACGGCCATAGGCCCCTTCCTGCGCCAGGTCCCGCCGGTGACCATCGGCTGGCTGCTGGCCGGCGGCCTGGCCTATACGGCCGGCACCTACTTCTACATGCACAAGCGCATCCCGTTCACGCATGCGATCTGGCACGGCTTCGTGCTGCTGGGCAGCGCCTGCCACTTCGTCGCCGTCACCCAGCACGTGGTGCCGCTGTAACTAGCTGGCGATGTATTGCTGCAGCTGTTCGATCTCGAGTTGCTGGTCCTCGATGACCGCCTTGACCAAATCACCGATGGACACCATGCCCACGACCTTGCCTTCGTCGAGCACCGGGAGATGGCGGATGCGTCGCTCGGTCATCAGGGCCATGCAGGTCTGGGCGGAGTCCACAGGGGAGACGGCGACCACCGGGTGGGACATGATCTGGCCGACCGGTGTTTCCGCCGAAGAGCGGCCCTGCAGGATGACCTTGCGGGCGTAATCCCGTTCGGTGGCGATGCCGACCAATTCTTCGCCCTGCATCACCAGCACCGAACCGATGTGGTTTTCGGCCATCAGGCGGATTACCTCGAGCACCGGTGCCTCCTTGGGCACGGTGACCAGGCGCCCGGACTTGCCTGCCAGGATCTGGTTGACATTGCGCATGCATCGGCCCTCCGTGAGTCCCTGGCCCGATGATAGACCCGCCAGTCCCCCGAAGCACCACCACCCTGTAGGAGCGCCTTCAGGCGCGAATTTTTTACTTGGCCCCTGGCCAGGAAGGGCTTCGCGCCTGAAGGCGCTCCTACAGGGCGGGCGGGAGCCTGGCTTCGGCGACGAGGTAGAGCGGCCGCTGCTTCACTTCCAGGTAGAGCCGGCCCAGGTACTCGCCGATGATGCCCAGGGCCACCAGCTGCACGCCGCCCAGGAACAGCATCACCGTCATCAGCGACGGCCAGCCCTGCACCGGGTCGCCCCAGAGCACCGTGCGCGCGACGATCCACAGGCCCCAGGCGAAGGCGACCAGTGCCGTCAGCACGCCGACGTAGGTCGCCAGGCGCAGGGGCACGGTGGAGAAACTGGTGATGCCTTCCAGCGCCAGGTTCCACAGCCGCCAGTAGTTGAACTTGCTGCCGCCGGCCAGGCGCGGCGCGCGTTCATAGGGCAGCGACACCTGGCGATAACCGACCCAGGTGAACAGGCCCTTCATGAACCGCTGGCGTTCGCGCAGCTGGCGCAAGGCATCGAGCACCGGCCTGGACATCAGGCGGAAGTCGCCGGTGTCGGCGGGGATGGGCGTGGGCGAAAGGCGCGACATCACCCGGTAGAACGCCGCCGCGGTGAAGCGCTTGAGCCAGCTTTCGCCATCGCGCCGGGTCCGGGTGCCGTAGACCACGTCGTAGCCCTCGCGCCATTTCGCGACGAAGGCCGGGATCAGTTCGGGCGGATCCTGGCCATCGGCGTCGAGCACCAGCGCGGCATCGGTGTCGACGTGGTCCAGCCCAGCGGTCAGCGCCAGTTCCTTGCCGAAGTTGCGGGCCAGGCGCAGCAGCTGCACGCGCCCGTCTTCGGCGGCCAGTGCCTGCAGCACGCCCCAGGTGCCGTCGCGGCTGCCGTCGTCGACGTACAGCACGGATGCCTGGGCCTCGAGGCTATCGAGCACGTCACCCAGGCGCCGGTGCATCTCGGGCAGGGACGCCTCCTCGTTGAAGGCCGCGATGACGATGGTCAGGGACTGGCGCTGTGGCATACCCGGAAGTCTACCTGCGGGAGGGACCTCCTTGTGGGAGGGGCGCTAGTCGAGGTAGGCAGGCCCACCCAGCTGGCGCACCTGGCGCAGGATCCAGGCCGTACGCCGCTGCACGTAAGGGCCAGGCCGGACCGCGCTGTAGCTCTTCGGATTGGGCAGCACTGCCGCCAGGCGCGCGCACTCGGCCGGCGACAGGGCACTGGCGGGTTTGCCGAAGAATGCCTGGGCCGCCGCTTCGGCACCGTAGATGCCGTCGCCGAACTCGGCGATGTTCAGGTACACCTCCAGGATGCGCCGCTTGGACCAGAAACTTTCCACGAGCACGGTGTAGACGGCCTCGATGCCCTTGCGCAGGTAACCGCCGCCGCCCCACAGGTACAGGTTCTTGGCCACCTGCTGGCTGAGGGTGCTGGCGCCTCGCACGCGGCCGCCTTCGGCGTTGGTGTCGAGCGCCTTTTCGATCGCACGCAGGTCGAAGCCCGAGTGGGCCGGGAAGGTCTGGTCTTCGGCCGCCACCACGGAAATGGGCAGGCACTCGGCGATGTCCTCGAGATCGCGCCAATCCTGGCGCAGCGCGAAATCCGGCTCGCCGATGCCTTCGGCCTGCCGGATCAGCATGAACATCGAGGTCGGGGGATCCAGCCAGCGCAAGGGCGCCACCTGCAGCAGCATCAGCGCGGCGACCCAGACCGGCAGCCATAACAGCCGCCGCAGCCAGCGACGCTTGCCCTTCGTTTCTTCCGCCATGCATCCGTCCCTGTAGGAGCGCCTTCAGGCGCGAATCTCTTCCTTGCCGCGGGCAAAGTCAAAGCCAAGGCCAAAAGATTCGCGCCTGAAGGCGCTCCTACGGGTGAACCGGCGGCGTAAAATGCCGCCCATGGACAAACACCCCGACGCCGACACCCTGACCCGCTTCCTGCTCGAACGCTCCGGCGTGCGCGGCATCGTCGTGCACTTGGACGACACCTGGCGCGAAATCGCCGGCCGCCTGCACTACCCGCCGGAGGTCGCCGCACGCCTGGGCGAAACCTGCGCCGCCGCGGCGCTGTTCACCGGCCACGCCAAGATCAACGGCCGGCTGAGCGTGCAGTTGCGCGGCACCGGCGCCCTGCGCACCCTGTTCGCCGAGTGCACCGCCGAGGACACCGTGCGCGGCATTGCCCACTTCGACGAGCCGGTGCCCGAGCCGCTGACCCCGCGCGCGTTTGGCGAAGGTTCGATCCTGGCCATCACCATTGAATCCACCCCGCCGGGCAGCCGCGAACCCACGCGCTACCAGGGCCTCGTGGGCCTGGATGCCGACACCCTGGCCGAGGCATTCGAGAGCTATTTCCAGCAGTCCGAACAGCTGCCGACCCGCATCCTGCTGGCCACTGGCGAGGGCCGCGCCGCCGGCCTGATGCTGCAGCAGCTGCCGGGGGCCGCCGGCGACACCGACGCCTGGCCGCGCTGCCAGGCCTTGTTCGACACCCTGTCGGGGCGGGAACTGGCCGACACCCCGGTCGAAACCCTGCTCTGGCGGCTTTTCCACGAAGAGCAGGTCAAGCTGCTGGGCAGCCGGCCCATGGCTTTCGCCTGCAGCTGTTCGCGCGAGCGGGTGGCCGACGTGCTGCGCAGCCTGGGCCCGGACGAGGCCCGCGGCGCCATCCAGGACGGCGTGGCCGAGGTGCACTGCGACTTCTGCGGCCAGGGCTACCGCTTCGAACCTGAACAGATTGAAGCCCTGTTCAGCCCCGCGCCCACCGTCCCTGGCCCCACGCGCCTGCAGTAGGGCCGCCCTTTGCCGTTCTGTTAAAAAGTGGTAAATTCGCAGCTAACCGTCCGGGAACTTCCTGGCGGAAATCGGCTCCAAGCCGAGCCAACAAGGACGCCCCCATGTCGCCGCTGCTGCGCCCCATCGTCGGAATCCTGATCGCCCTCGCGGCGACTTCCGCGTTTGCGCAGACGCCACCGCTGTACCTGCCCCAGCAGCAGGCCAGCGAAGATGAAAACGCCAGCACCACCGCCCTGCCCATCCTCAACAATCGCAGCGGCCAGCTCGAAGGTTTCCTGCTGATCGATCGCGGCACCGGCCGCGACTCCTCGCTCGACCGCCTGCTGGGCCGCAAGGCCGCGCCCGCCGCCGGCGCCGGCGTGGTCCTGCCGATGAGCAACGGACGCCGCGTCGGCGCCAGCCTGCAGCTCGAAAGCAATCCCACCCTGGGCCTGCTGTGCGACAACAGCGCCGTCGCGCGCAGCGTCGGCCAGCTGGCGCAGCACTGCCTGGCCGCCAACCTGGCGAATTCCGGCACCGCTATTCCGTTGGCGCTTTCGCGCCCCGGCGTGCGCGCCAACGCCACGCTCGAAGGCGACCGCAGCAGGCTCACCGCCAGCATCGGCCTGAACCAGTTCGACACCCAGTCGCCGCTGCTGTTGCCGGGCGCGCGTTTCGGCGGCGCCCAGAGCGATCTCATCCTCAGCCTGGCCGGCGCCAACATCGAAGAACGCGACATCGGCCTGCTTGGCGAGATGCAGGTTGGCCAGACCGGCTGGATCAGCATTGGCGGCACCCTGGCCCGCGCCCGCATCGTCGGCGCCAACCAGCTGCCCGGCGGCGTGCGCCCCGAGTGGAATACCGGCACCGTCCGCCTGGAAGCAGGGTTTGGCGACTTCGGCGGTGAAATCGTCGGCCGCATCATCGAACTACCCGGCAGCCCGGCCACCTACAGCGACGTCGGCATCGGCGTCACCTGGCGCGCGCCCTGGCAGGCCCGCCTGAGCGTTGGTGCCGCCAGCGTCACCAGCCGGGGCCAGAACCCCTTCAGCAATGCCACGGACGACGACGACGAGTCGACCCGCGTCCCCTACATCCGCTACGAGCAAGACCTCTGAGACCATCGCGTCTCCCCGCTCCGGCAGGAGCGGCACCCGCCGCGAAGCGCTCCACTGCCAAAAGCAGCCGCCCGGATTGTGGTGGCTGACCCCCCGCTTGCAAAACGGACGCCCTGGCGTTCTGTGACCCAGTTCCTCTGCGTTCACACGCCGTCGACGTAGCATGCGCGTCATGCCGCGTGATCACCGGGGGTGCTGGTCGTGCAAAACCCGTACGACGATTCCGCCCCCACGGCCGTCCCCCGCGACCCGGTGGGTCCGCTTCCCGATGCCTGCCTGCGTTTGTTCGACGCCAACGGCCGCGGCCCGCACCTCAGCCACCCCTGCCGAGTATCACGAGCCCTGCGCGAGGCCATTGCTGCATGAACCGCGCACTAGACCCATCCACCACCGACAGCCCGCTGGACACCCTGCCCTGTGCCTTGCTGGGCTTCGACGCCGGCGGTCGCATCACCACCGTCAACGCACGCCTGCTGGCCCTGGTGGGCCGCAACCGCCGCCAGGTGCTGGGCAGCCGCCTGGACAGCCTGCTGACCCCCGGCAGCGCCATGTTCCTGCGTACCTATGTCCTGCCCCTGCTGATGGGGCACGGCCAGGCCGACGAAATCGCCCTGGATCTCCTGCACGCCGACGGCAGCGACCTGTCGGTACTGATCAGCGCGCGCCGGGAAGGCCTGGGCGCCGACGCCGTCGTGCAGTTTGCCATCCTGCCGGCGCCGCGCCGCACCGACCACGAACGCGAACTGCTGCGCAGCAAGCGCGAAGCCGAACAGGCCCGTGCGCACCTCGGACGGGTGAACGCCGAGCTGGACCGTTTCGCAGCCAGTGCCGCGCATGACCTGTCCGAACCCACCCGCAAGGTACGTGCCTTCGGCGACCGCTTGCTGCACAGCCAGCGCAGCCAGATCGACCCCGGCGACCGCGACTACCTGCTGCGCATGCTGGCCGCCGCCGACCGCATGCAGGCGATGATCGACGGCCTGCTGCTGTTGTCCCGCACCGGCCAGGACCGCACGCACGGCCCACGGCTGCCGCTGGCCGACGTGCTGGCGCAGGTGGTGGCCGACCTGGACCGCCACATCGTCGCCGCCGGGGCCGTGCTCACCGTGGGCGAACTGCCCGCGGTCGACGTCGACGCCTGCGCCATCGGCCAGGTGCTGCAAAACCTGCTGGGCAACGCCATCAAGTACCGCCGCGATGGCGTCGTGCCGGAGATCCACGTCCAGGGCGAATGGCAGCAGACGGGCGAGCGTCCCACCTGGCGCCTGAGCGTGCGCGACAACGGCACCGGCTTCGCGCCCGAACATGCCTCCCGGCTGTTCGAGCCCTTCATGCGCTTGCACGACAAGTACAAATATCCGGGCGCCGGCCTCGGCCTGGCCACCAGTCAGCGCCTGGCCCGGACCCTGGGCGGCCACCTGTGCGCCGAAGGCCAGTGCAACGAAGGCGCCACCTTCACCCTGACGGTTCCCTGCCAGGACCTGGCCGCCGCCCCCCCGGCGGATGCGACGGCAGAACCCGCCTCCCGCGGCAGCGCCTGAGCAGCGCGGCCAGGATCAATCCTGGTAGTAGTCCCGATACCAGCGGACGAACCTGGCCACGCCCTCTTCGGCGCCGACGACCGGCCGGAAGCCCGCGTTCGCCATCAGGTCGGTGACGTCGGCTTCGGTGTCGGGCACGTCACCCACCTGCAGCGGCAACATTTCCATCTGCGCCTTCCGCCCCAGGTTCTTCTCGAGCAGCCCGATGAAGTCCAACAGCTGCACCGGCTGCGCGTGCCCGATGTTGTAGATCCGGTAAGGCGCCACGCCACTGGTGGCCGGGTCGGGCTGCAGCCCGCTCCAGGCTTCGTTCCTTGCAGGAAGCGTGTCCAGCGAATGCACGACGCCGTCGACGATGTCGTCGATGTAGGTGAAGCTGCGCTTGTGGCGGCCGTGGTTGAAGACCTTGATAGGCTGCCCTTGCGATATCGCCCTGGCGAACAGGATGGGCGCCATGTCCGGACGCCCCCAGGGACCGTAGACGGTGAAAAAGCGAAGGCCCGTGCAAGCAAAGCCATAAAGATGGGCATAACTGTGCGCCATCATCTCGTTGGCTTTTTTGGTCGCCGCGTACAGGGTCAGGGGGTGCTCGGTGGAGGCATGCTCGGAATAGGGCATCCGGGTGTTGGCGCCGTACACCGAACTGGTCGAAGCGAAAACCAGGTGCTCGACGCCGTGGTGGCGGCAGCCTTCCAGGACGTGCAGGAAGCCGGTGACGTTGCTGGCGATGTAGGCATGCGGGTTCTGCGCGGCATACCGGACGCCGGCCTGGGCGGCCAGGTGCACGACGCGCTCCGGCTTGTAGCGGGCGAACGCGTCTTCGACGGCGCCCCGATCAACAAGGTCCGAGCGCAAGTGCGTGTAGGCGCCGTGGGACTGCAGCCGGGCGAGCCGGGCCGCCTTCAGCGCCGGGTCGTAATAATCGTTGTGGTTGTCCAGGCCGATCACCTGGTCCCCGCGCGAGAGCAGCGCCAGCGCGACATGCGAGCCAATGAAGCCGGCGGCTCCGGTTACCAGGATACGCATCGGTCCACCCCTGTGATTTGCCCTGCCATCGACGTCAGAGCCGGCCATCCACCGACTCGCCCGGCAGGACGGACTTCACGTCGAAAACCACGGAATGCTCCTTGCGAAGCGAGTCCAGCCAACCCTCGGGGCCCTCGAGGAACGGCGCGTGCGGAACGGCGAGCAGGATCGCATCGTAGGCCCTGCCACCCGGCACCGGTTCGACCAACGGGCTGCCCAGCGCCTGGGCCGCCTCCTGCTGGTCGACCAGGGGATCCCAGACATCCACCCGGGCATTGAGTTTGCGCAACTCTTCGGTGATCTCGACCACCCGGGTATTGCGCAGGTCCGGACAGTTCTCCTTGAACGCCAGTCCGAGCACGAGGATTCGCGCGCCAACGACGCTGATGCCCTTTTCCGCCATCAGCCTCATCAGGCGGTTGGCGACATACAGGCCCATGCGGTTGTTGATGCGCCGCGAAGTCAGCAGGAGCTCCGGGTGGTAGCCCATCACCGATGCCTTGTGCGTCAGGTAGTAGGGGTCGACGCCGATGCAGTGCCCCCCCACCAGGCCCGGACTGAAGGGCAGGAAATTCCATTTCGTGGCGGCGGCAGACAGCACCTGGGCCGTGTCCACGCCGATGACATGGAAGATCATCGCAAGCTCGTTCATCAGTGCGATGTTGACGTCCCGCTGGGTGTTCTCCACGACCTTCGCCGCTTCGGCGACGCGGATCGACGCCGCCTTGTAGGTGCCCGCCACGATCACCTTCCGGTACAGCGCATCGACGAACTCGGCCGCGGCTTCGGTGGAGCCCGACGTCACCTTGCAGATCGATTCCAGGCGGCGGTTGCGGTCCCCCGGGTTGATGCGTTCCGGGCTGTAGCCACAGCTGAAGTCTTTGTTGAAAACCAGGCCGGAAACCCGCTCAAGCTCGGGCACGCATACCTCTTCCGTGGTGCCCGGATAAACCGTGCTCTCGAAGATGACCGTATCGCCCGGCTTGAGCTGGCCACCAACGACCCGGCAGGCATCCACCAGGGGGCGCAGGTCGGGCGTCATCGCCTGGTCCACCGGGGTCGGCACCGCGACGATGTAAACGTTGCAGCCTGCGAGCTCGCTGGCGTCGGCGGTGAAGCGGATGTTCGACCGCGCCGCCAGTTCCTCGCCGGAGACCTCTCCCGTCTGGTCCCTGCCCTGCACCAGCTGCCCGACGCGAACCTCGTTGGGGTCGTAGCCGACCACGCGAAAGTAGCGCGAGAACGCCAGCGCAAGCGGGAGCCCGACATAGCCCAGCCCCAGCACACCGATCGCGACCTGATTATTTTCCATTGCCTAACCGACCTTCCTGATACCTCCGCCTGGAGGCGTTTGATGGGAACACGGCCATGGCCGACGCGCGCGGCAGGCCATGCCTGCAGCTTCGCCTAGTCCTTCTGGCGACCATAAACGTCCTCGAACCGCACGATGTCGTCTTCACCCAGGTAACTGCCCGACTGCACCTCGATCAGTTCGGTCGGCACCTTGCCGGGGTTTTCCAGTCGGTGCTTGCTGCCCAGGGGGATGTAGGTGCTCTGGTTTTCGGTGAGCAGGAAAACCTTGTCGTCGCAGGTCACCCGGGCCGAGCCCGAGACCACGATCCAGTGTTCGGCGCGATGGTGGTGCATCTGCAGGCTCAGGGCGGCACCGGGATTGACCACGATGCGCTTGACCTGGAAACGCTCGCCGCCGTCGATGCCGTCGTAGCTGCCCCAGGGGCGATACACCTTGCGGTGGATGCTGGCCTGCGGCCGGCCCTCGGCCTTGAGTCGGGCGACGATGTCCTTCACCTGCTGCACCTGGTCGCGGGCCGCGACCAGCAGGGCGTCGTCGGTATCGACCACGATCACGTCGTCCAGGCCCAGCAGGGTCACCAGCCGGCGGCCGCCCCAGGCCAGGGTGTTGCGGCAGTCCAGGGCCATGACGTCGCCGTGGTGGGCGTTGCCGTCGGGATCCTGGTCGGCGATTTCCCACAGCGCCGACCAGCTGCCGACGTCGTTCCAGCCCAGGTCGATGGGCAGCACCGCGGCCTTGTCGGTTTTTTCCATCACCGCGTAGTCGATCGAATCGCCCGGGCAGGCTTCGAAAGCCTCGCGGTCCAGGCGCAGGAAATCGACGTCGCGCTGGGCCTTTGCCAGCGACTCGCGGGCAGCGGCCAGTATCGCTGGGGCCTGCTTTTCCAGCTCGGCCAGGTAGGTCGAGGCCCGGAACAGGAACATGCCGGAGTTCCAGAAGTAATCGCCGGAGGCGACGTAGGCTTCTGCCGTCGCCTTGTCGGGTTTTTCGACGAAGGCTTCCACCGGCATGACGCCTACCTTTGTGGGAGGGACTTCAGTCCCGAAAGCCTTCGGGACTGAAGTCCCTCCCACAGAAACGGCATGACCCTCAGGCGTCGCGGCCTTGATGTAGCCGTAGCCGGTTTCCGGGCCCGTCGGCACGATGCCGAAGGTGACCAGGGCGCCCTGCGTGCCGGCATCGCAGGCCGCCTGCACGGCGACGCGGAAGCCTTCGGGATCGGCGATGACGTGGTCCGAGGGCAGCACCAGCAGCAGCGGGTCGTCGCCGCCGGCACGGGCCTGCAGGGCCGCCACGGCGATGGCCGGGGCGGTGTTGCGGCCGACCGGCTCGAGCACGATGGCACTGGGCACCGCGCCGACCCGGCGCAGCTGTTCGGCGACCATGAAACGGTGTTCTTCGTTGGCCACCACGATCGGCGGCGCCAGGCCCGCCAGGCCATCTAGGCGCTCCCAGGTGGCCTGCAGCAGCGATTTTTCGCCCACCAGCGGCTGGAACTGCTTGGGGTGGGTTTCGCGCGACAGCGGCCACAGGCGGGTGCCGGAGCCACCGGATAGCAGGACGGGGACAATGACGGTCATGGGCGTGCGGGCCGTGGAAACAGGCGCCCATGGTGCCACACCGGATTTACCGGCTGACGACGACCTGGTCGCGGCCGGCGCGTTTGGCCTCGTACAGCGCCGCGTCGGCACGGGCGAGCAGGTCGTTGAGCAGGTCGTCGTCCGCGTGGGTGGCGATGCCGATGCTCAGGGTCGAACCGAACTCGCTGGCGTGCTCCCGATACTCGCCGGCGATGCGCTGGGCGAAACGCTGCGCGGCTTCTTCGGAAGAATCGGGCAAGAGGCAGGCAAACTCCTCACCGCCCAGGCGGGCACTGAATTCACCGGGGCCGATGCGGGCGTCGATGATCTGGCCCAGGGCGCGCAGCAGGGCGTCGCCGGTCATGTGGCCGTATTGGTCGTTGGTGCGCTTGAAGTGGTCGACGTCGATGAACAGCACCGCCGGCAGCTTGCCGGCCTGCAGGGCGTCGGTCATGGCGGTACCCGCGAGGTTGAGCCAGCCCTGGCGGTTGAGCAGGCCGGTCAGCGGGTCGCTGACGGCGCGCTGCCAGAGCGTTTCGACCTGCTTGTCCAGGCGCGTGGCCAGGTTGCTGCGGGCCCGGCGCAGCACCAGTCCGGCGCCGACGCTCACCAGGTAGTACAGGCCAAACAGCCACAGCTCGCCGGGGGGCGCCGTCGACGCCAGCAGGAGGGCCAGCACCACCGCCGTGCACAGCGCCAGTCCGCCATAGGTGGCCTGCGGATTGACCAGCAGCGGCAGCCAGGACACCGGAATCAGCAGGAAAACCGCCAGCGGGGTCAGCGAAGGGCCGGTCCAGTCCAGTGCGGGCAAGGCCAGGCAGGCCAGCAACAGCGCCAGGAAGCCCATGCCCAGCGCGCGCCGGCGACGGATCGACACCACGTGGCGGTAGCGCAGGGCCATCAGCAGCAGCAGGGCCACGCCGCCGGTCTGCACCATCAGCCGGTCAGACACCGCGGTCAGGGTCAGCACGTCGAAGGCGGACACCAGCGCCGCCAGCACGGTCATGGCCAGCAGCAGCACGCTCATCGGGCCGTGCAACAGCTGGGTCTGCCGGCGGTACTGCTCGCGCCGCTCATGCGCGGGCAAACCGGCCAGGTCGCCCTCGAGGACGTGGCACAGGATCAGTCGCGCGGCGTTGGCGAGGGCTTTTGGCACCCCGGCATTAGTGGGTAATTCCCCCGCCAATTCAAGGAAACAAGTCACGGGTAAGCCCCGATGACCGGCCAGGTGCTGAACGAACCGCACCCCAATCCCGCGTTTCGTGACCCAATCGACGCTTCGCCGTGGCTCAGCCCAGGGCGGCCAGGCGCTCGGGCGTGCCCACGTCGGTCCACAGCCCGGCGTGGTGTTCGCCGGTGACCTCGCCGGCGCGCATCGCGGCCCGCAGCAGGGGCGCCAGCCGGAAACGCGGGGGCGTGAGCTCGGCGCCGGCGGCGGCACCGATGCTGCTGCGCCAGTTGCCGAACAGTGCCGGCCGGTACACGCCAATGCCGGAAAACGTGAGCCGGTGCTCGCCCGCCGCCATCATCTGGCCATTGCCAAGCAGGGCGAAGTCGCCGTCGGGGTTGTGCGGCGGATTGTCCACCAGGACCAGGTGGGCCAGGCCGCGCGGCTCACGCGGCAGCTGCCTGAAGTCGTAGTCGCACCAGATGTCGCCGTTCACCGCGATGAAAGCCCCCTCGCCCAGGTGCGGCAACGCATGCAGCATGCCGCCGCCGGTCTCAAGCGGCTCATCGCCTTCGTGGGAATAGTGCAGGCGCAGACCCCAGCGATCGCCCTGCCCCAAGGCCAGCGGAAACTGTCCGGCGAGCCAGGACGTGTTGATGACCACCTCGTCCACGCCGGCTTCGGCGAGCCTTTCCAGGTGCCATTCGATCAGCGGCTTGCCACGCACCGGCAGCAGCGGCTTGGGCGTGGTGCTGGTCAGGGGACGCATGCGTTCGCCCTTGCCCGCGGCGAAGATCAGCGCCTTCATGACAGCGGCACCGTGATGTCGCGGTCGCCGATGGCGGTCTCGAGCAGGTCGACCAGGGGCGCGGTCTCCGGATGCCGGCGTCCGACCTCGCGGGTGTATTTCCACACCAGCGGCAGGTCCTGCAGGTAACCGGCCTTGCCGTCGCGGTACCAGAGGCGGCAAAAGATGCCCAGCACCTTGATGTGCCGCTGCAGGCCCATGAGGTCGAAGGCGCGCAGGAAAGTTTGCCCGTCCGGCACCTTGAAGCCGGCGGCGGCGAGCTTGTCGCGGTACCCGCAGGCCCAGGCCTGCACCTGTTCGTCGGGCCACGCGATGTAGCAGTCGCGCAGCAGCGACACCAGGTCGTAGGTGACCGGCCCGCGCACGGCGTCCTGGAAATCGATGACCCCCGGTGAATCGCGCGCGGTGACCAGCAGGTTGCGCGAGTGGTAGTCGCGGTGCACGAACACCTGCGGCTGCGCTTGCGCGCTGGTCACCAGCGCCCGGAACGCGGACTCGACGACGTCCCACTGCTCGCACTCGGGCGTGAAGCCCAGGTGCCGCCTGAGGAACCATTCGGGCATCAGCTCCATCTCGGCGACCAGGCGCGCCTCGTCGTAGTCGGGCAGCCCGCTGGTGTCGGCGTGTTGCTGCATCGCAAGCAGCGCGTCCATGGCCTGGCCGTAGAGACGGTCGGCACTGGTGGCATTGAGCTCGGGCAGCAGGATGCGGTCGCCCAGGTCTTCCATCAGCACGAACCCGCGCTGCGGATCGGCCGCCTGGATCTCCGGTACGTGCAGGCCGGCGCGACCCAGGCGCCGGGCAACGTCCAGCCAGGGCCGGGTGTCTTCCCGGTCCGGCGGCGCATCCATCACGATCCACTCGCGCCCGGCCGACACCGTGCGCCAGTAGCTGCGGAAGCTCGCGTCGTTCGACGCCCGCCGCAACGACGCCGCGTCGTCCCCCAGCGCCTGCCGGGTCCACTGCAGCCTCAGTTCGGCACGATCGGGCAAAGTCATGGCCGCAATTATGGCCGATTGCCTGCCCCCCTGTGGGAGGGACTTCAGTCCCGAAGCTCACCCGCTTCTTGTGGGAGGGACTTCAGTCCCGAAGGGCTTTCGGGACTGAAGTCCCTCCCACAAGGGTTTGCTCTGGCCGGGGATTTCGGGACTGAAGTCCCTCCCACAAGGGTTTGCTCTGGCCGGGGATTTCGGGACTGAAGTCCCTCCCACAAGAGGGGTCAGATGGGGCAGTCGCCTTCAAGCCAGGTCGCATCCCAGAAAGGATAGTCGCCCACTCGTTCCACGAGTCCGGCACGCAGAGGATTGGCCACGAGGTAGCGTGCCGCTGCACGTAGGTTCTCGTGGCTTCGCAATGCCCGGTCATGGAAACCTGCCCCCCATACCGAGCCCCTGCGCCCGAGCCGCTTATTGAAGAGGCGTGCGCTTGAGCCCTTGGCCCGCTGGAGTGTCTGTCCCAGGCGGCTTTCCGTGCCGAGCACCAAGAGCCCGTGCCAGTGGTCGGGCATCAACACCCAGGCCATCAATTCGCTGCCCGTCCATTGCGATGGCGAAGCTATTGCGGCCGCCATCGTGCTGCCGTGTTCCCATGTTTCGAACCAGCGCCGGCGTTGGGAAGCAGTGAAAGTAATGAAACAGGCCTGCCCGGGCACCGAGCGGCGACCTTGGCGAAGCGCACATTCTCCGCGTGTGTTGAACGTTAGGCCCATAACGGCAGGCTGGGCGTTGAGGTGGTGTTGACCTATAGGGATTTCCTTCATCCACAGGTGGGGGAATTCGGGACTGAAGTCCCTCCCACAAGGGTTTGCTCTGGCCGGGGATTTCGGGACTGAAGTCCCTCCCACAGAGGGGCTGGGTCAGAGGTGCTGGCGCAGGAAGGGAATGGTGATGCGGCGCTGGGCGGCGAGGCTGGCCCGGTCGAGCTGGTCGAGCAGGCGGGTCAGGCTGGCCAGGTCACGGTCGACGCGGCGCAGCAGGTAGTCAAGCACCGCCTCGTCGAGTTCAAGGCCACGGCGGCTGGCGCGTTGGCGCAGCACGCGGCGGCGGCCCGCTTCGTCCAGTGGATCGATGCCCAATCGGACGCATTGGCCCAGGCGGGTCTGCAGGTCGGGCAGGCGCAGGCCGATGTCGGCCGGATTGCCGCGGGCCGCGTAGATCACCGCCCCCTCGCCCTGGCGGGCGCGGTTGTGGAAGTGGAACAGCGCCTCCTCGTCGGCGGCATGGCCGGCCGCGGCCTCCAGGCCGTCCAGGCACAGCAGGTCGGCGGCTTCCTGCTGGGCCAGGGCGTCCGCCAGGCGACCGGCGAAGGCGGCCAGGGGCAGGTAGGCGGCGCGGCGGCCGGTGGCCGCGGCCTCGGCGCAGGCGGCCAGCAACAGGTGGGTCTTGCCGCTGCCGGACGGGCCGGCCAGGTAAAGCCAGTCGCGCGACCCGCCGACGGCGCAGGCGTGCACAGCCGAGCGCACGGCGTCATTGGCTTCGAAGGCCTCCAGGCGCTGGTCCGGCGGCGCGCGCAGGCCCAGCGGGAGTTGCGGGGTGGTCATTGGTCTTTCGTGGGAGGGACTTCAGTCCCGAAGCCCTTCGGGACTGAAGTCCCGCCCACAGGGGGATTTACAGCTTCGGCGTCGGTGATGATGGCGGCGGACTCATCGGCGCCGTAGAGCTCGCTTTCGGTGTAGCGCTCGTAAACGTGCCGGCCGACCACCACGGCCACGGCGGCGGCAGGCAGGGCCAGCAACACGCCCAGGAAACCGAACAGCTGGCCACCGGCCATCACCGCGAAGATGACCGCCACCGGATGCAGGCCGATCTTGTCGCCGACCAGCCAGGGCGTCAGCCAGAAGCTTTCCAGCAGCTGGCCCAGGCCGAACACGCCCAGCACCAGGGCCAGGTGCATCAGATCGCCGTGTTGCACCAGGGTGGCGATGACGGCGGCGCCGAGGCCGACGATCGCCCCCAGGTAGGGCACGAAACTGACCAGGCCGGCGACGATGCCGATCAGGATGCCCAGGTCGACGCCCACGGCCGTCAGGCCCACCGCGTAGATGGTGCCCAGCGCGATCATCACGCTCAGCTGGCCGCGGATGAATCCGCCCAGTACCTGGTCGGACTCATGCGCCAGCTTGGTGACGGTGGGTTCGATCGGCCGCGGCAGCAGGTCGCGCGCCTTGGCCAGCATCGACGAGCCATCGCGCATGAAGAAGAAGGTCACGACGGGGACCAACGCCAGGTTGACGATCCAGGTCACCACCGCCATGCCGGACTTGGACAGTTCGCCCATCACCGTGGCGGCGACGCCGCCGGCCTGGCGCCAGTGCTCTTTGAGCAGCGCGATCAGCTGGCTCGGATCGACGTAACCGGCCAGTTCCAGTTTGAAACGCGACTCGAGCCAGGGCACGGCGGTGCCGGTGAGCCACTGGCCGAAACGCGGCAGCCAGTTGATGAAGTTCGAGACCTGGCTTTCCACCAGCGGCACCAGCAGCAGGACCGCCAGCACCAGCACCAGGGTCATCAGGGTGAACACCAGCAGCACCGCGGCGGTGCGCGAACGGCCGGTGCGCTCGATCTTGCGCACCAGCGGTTCGCCCAGCCAGGCCAGCAGCGCGGAAATGACGAAGGGCGTGAGGATGGGACCGAGCAGCCAGATCACCACGCCCACCGCGCCGGCCACGACCAGCCACTGCCAGAGTTGCCGGTTGCCGAGGGGCGACGGGGCGGGAAGCGTATTCATGCGGTGGGTTTCCTCCGGTGCAGCCAGGCCTTCGCACCATAACGGACAACATAATCGAGGCCGCTGACGAAGGTAAGGAAAGCGACGCCCAGTATGCCGTCGATCAGGCGGTTCACCGGAATCGCCCAGCCGGCCAGGTCGACCAGGCAGGCCAGCACCAGGGCGATCTGGGCAACGGTCGTGGCCTTGCCCAGCCAGCTCGGCTCGCCGTCGAAGGGCCCGGCCAGGCGCCACCAGACCACGGCCCCGGTGACGATGACCGCGTCGCGGGCGAGCACCAGGCCCACCACCCAGCCCGGCAGGGCGCCCGCCAGCAACAGGCCGGCGAAGGCACAGCCCAGCATCAGCTTGTCGGCCACCGGGTCGAGCAGGCTGCCCAACCGGCTCCGCCAGCCGAACCGTTTGGCGAGCAGGCCATCGATGGCGTCGCTGGCGCCGGCGACCACGGCCAGCCACAGCGCTTCGCGGTGGAAGCCGGCCCAAAGCAGCCACAGCAGCACCGGCGCCATCGCCAGGCGCAGGCCGGTGATGGCGTTGGGCAGGTGCCGGAGCTTCATGGCCGCAGGCGGTAGCGGGCTTCGGTGGGCTCGCCGGACAGGCCGGCCGGGTCCGGCGATGCCGTGGCCGCAGGGGCTTGCGCCTCGAGCACGTCGCCGGCGGCCAGGAAGCCGTCGAAGGACGACAGCCCCACCGCCAGGTCCAGGCGCAGCTGCAGGCTGTCCGGCGTGGCTTCGAGCACGGTCAGTTCGCGCACCACCGGCAGCGTCTGCAGGTAGCCCATGGCGCGGGTGAAGTCGTCGGCCAGGCGCAGGCCGCTGATGCGCACGACGTGCACGCCGGGTTCGCCCACGGCCGCGCGGGTGGCGTCCCGGCGGGCGATAGCGTCGGCGGCGCCGTCCGCCCCCGACGCCAGGGCACGCTGCGGGCTGGGGTCGGAAAACGACCAACGCGACAGTTCGCTGCCACCGCTGGACAGCACCCAGTCGGCGGTCCAGCCCTGGCCCTCGCGGTACAGCCGGCCCAGCAGCTGGGTCTGGTGGCCGTAGCGTTCGGTCAGGGCCTGGATGGGCCCGGGGTTGCGCGCCCAGAGGGTGTCCACCGCGGCCTGCTCGACCGCGCTGCCGGTCGGCAGGCCGAAGCTGAGGCCGCGCTCGGTGCCACGGCTGGCCAGCGGCTTGACCACGTTGATCTGGCCGGCGTTGACCAGCCGGGCGCCGCGGCCGTCGTCGATGGCCAGCCACAGGATCGGACTGGGCCGGTCCGGACCCCAGTACGGCAGGCCGGCGCCGACGATCAGCGCATCCACCTTGTTGGGGTCGAACTGGACGCGGAGCGTGGTCTTGTAGACCGGTGCGCCGCCGATGGCGGTATTGCCCTGCTGGTCGGAGACGCTGTCGGCGGTCTGTTCCTGCATCACGAAGCTGGCCGCCTTGGGCAGCGCGCGGCGCACCACCGGATTGGCGCTCGCCAGCGGCTCGCCGGTCAGCTTCACCAGCACCTGGGCCAGGGCCCGGGCCGTCGCGGCCCGGCGCTCGCCGGCGTCCTGGCTGAGCAGTTCGCTTTCGCCGGTGTACAGCGCCATGTCGCGCGGGGTGTCGGCCTCGGCCACCAGGCCCGGCTCGCCGGACTCGGCCGCTGCAACGGGCGCGGGCGACTGGGCGGCCACCCACGGGGCAGCCGCCAGGGCCAGCAGGACGACGAACAAGCGGATGTGGAGGCGTGGGCGCATGGGCTCGGGGGCGTGCAGGGCAAGCTGGAATGGTGCCGGATAGGGGCCGGCGCGTCCATGTTCCTCCCTGCAGGAGCGGCTTCAGCCGCGAAGTACTGCTTTGCTGAAGGCAAAGGCAAGAGCTTCGCGGCTGAAGCCGCTCCTACAAGGGGGCTGCCGCGGACGGTAGAATGGCCGTCTTTCCTACGCGCCGGACCCGCCGTGACCACGCCCACTCCCCTCACCTACCGCGACGCGGGTGTCGATATCGACGCCGGCAACGAGCTCGTCGAGCGCATCAAACCGCTGGTCAAGCGCACCTTCCGGCCGGAAGTGATGGGCGGCCTGGGAGGCTTCGGGGCCCTGTTCGACCTGGCCGGCAAGTACCGCGAGCCGGTGCTGGTGTCGGGCACCGACGGCGTCGGCACCAAGCTCAAGCTGGCCCAGCAGCTGGGCCGCCACGACAGCATCGGCATCGACCTGGTCGGCATGTGCGTGAACGACGTGCTGGTCCAGGGCGCCGAGCCGCTGTTCTTCCTGGACTATTTCGCCACCGGCAAACTCGACGTCGAGACCACCGTCGCCGTCGTGTCCGGCATCGCCAAGGGCTGCGAGCTCGCGGGCTGCGCCCTGATCGGCGGCGAAACCGCCGAAATGCCCGATATGTACGGCCCCGGCGAATACGACCTGGCCGGCTTCACCGTCGGCGCGGTCGAAAAGAGCCAGCTGCTCGACGGCGCCAAGGTCCGCGAAGGCGACGTACTGCTGGGCATTGCCTCGTCCGGCCCGCATTCGAACGGCTATTCGCTGGTGCGCCGCATCTACGACCGCGCCGGCCGCCCGGCCGAGCTCGAGGTTGGCGGCGTCAAGCTGGTGGACGCGCTGATGGCGCCCACCACACTGTACGTGAAGCCGGTGCTGGAGCTGCTGGGCAAGCACGAACTGCACGCCATGGCCCACATCACCGGCGGCGGCCTGACCGAAAACATCATCCGCGTCATTCCCGACGGCCTGGGCCTGGCGATCGAAGCCTCGGCGATCGAGCTGCCGCCGGTGTTCGACTGGCTGCAGCGCGAAGGCGCGGTGGCCCGCGAGGAAATGTGGCGCACCTTCAACTGCGGCGTCGGCTTCGTGCTGGTGCTGGCGCCCGGCGATGTCGCCGCGGTGTCCGCCGACCTGCAGCGCCTGGGCCTGGCCCACCGCGCCATCGGCCAGGTGGTCAAGGCCGGCGGCGACGAGCGCGTACGCATCGGCTGACGCACCCCGGCCTGGAGGCACCGCCATGGTTTCCACCGAAAAGCTCAAGCAAGTCATCGCGGCGCAGGCGGACATCGCCCGCATGGGCTACGACCTGGGCGGCGTGATCAACCTGGTGGCCGAACGTACGCTGGACCTGGCCGGCGCCGACGGTGCGGTGATCGAGCTCGCCGAAGGCGACCAGATGGTCTATCGCGCCGCGGCCGGTATCGCGGCGCGCAGCCTGGGCATGCGTATCTCAAGGCTCGGCAGCCTGTCGGGCCTGTGCGTCGAACAGGGCAAGGCGCTGCTTTGCGACGATTCCGAAACCGACCCGCGCGTGGATCGTGAAGCCTGCCGCCGCGTCGGGCTGCGCTCGATGCTGGTGTTGCCGCTGCTGCACGACGGGCACACGGTGGGCGTGCTCAAGGCCATGTCCAGCCAGGTGAACGGCTTTTCCGACGCCCACGCGGAGCTGCTCGGGCTACTGGTGGACGCCGTCGCCGCGGCGATGTTCCATGCCACCCGGCACGCCGCCAGCGACCTGTTCCACATGGCCACCCACGACCCCCTGACCAACCTGCCCAACCGCGCACTGTTCGCCGACCGCCTGAAGGCGGCGATCGCCAATGCCCATCGCCTGGACATGGCCGTGGGGGCCCTGATGGTGGACCTGGACGACCTCAAACCCGTCAACGACGAACACGGCCACGCCGCCGGCGACGCGATGCTGGTTGAAGTCGCCACCCGGTTCGCGGGCTGCGCGCGCGGCTCGGATACGGTCGCGCGATATGGCGGCGACGAGTTCGCGGTGCTGCTTTCACCGCTTCAAAGCAGCGACAGCCTCGATCGCGCCATTGCCCGGTTCCAGGCAAGCCTGGCGCTGCCCTACCACTATCGCGGCACGCAGCTCCCACTGCGCGCCAGCATCGGCGGTGCCGTGGCTCTCGCCGAGGCCGGCGATGCCAACGACCTGCTCGAGCTGGCCGACCAGCGCATGTACCAGGCCAAGCGGGCCCGGAAGCAGCCCGTCCCGTGACGCCCGGCACGATGCGCCTGGCGGTCCTGGCCTCCGGCCGGGGCAGCAACCTGCAGGCCCTGCTGGCCGCCATCGATGCGGGCACGCTGCCGGCGCGGGTGGTCGGCGTTTTCTCGGACAAACCCACGTCCGGCGCCATCGCCATCGCCCGCGAACACGGCCTGCACAGCGTGGCGCTCAAGCCCCGCGACTACGCCGATCGTGTCGCCCACGATGAAGCGCTGTTCAGCGCCGTGGCCGACGTTCAGCCCGACCTCATCGTCTGTGCCGGTTACTTGCGCATCATCACCGAAGCCACGGTGCGACGATTCGAGGACCGCATGATCAACCTCCACCCTTCCCTGCTGCCGCGCCACCCGGGCCTGGACACCCACGCCCGCGTGCTCGCCGCCGGCGAAACCGAACATGGCGCCAGCGTGCATGCCGTCATCCCGGCGCTGGACGCCGGCCCGGTGCTGGCCCAGGTCCGCCTGGACGTCACTGCCGACGACACGCCTGAATCCCTGGCCCGGCGGCTGGCGCCGCGCGAACACGCCCTGCTCGTGGCCAGCGTCGGCGCGATCGCCAGCGCCCGCGCCCGCCTCCAGGGCGGTGCCTGGCAGGTCGACGGTCGGTCGCTGGGCGCACCACTGCGCCTGGGCAACGACGACCAGCTGCACGCGGAGATGGCCCATGCGTAACGTCCTGCGCGGCCTGCTGGCCGCCGCTTTGCTGGCGCTGCCGCTGTTGGCCACGGCGGCCGCCCCGCCCAAGCCCTTCAGCGCCGACTACGAAGTGCGGCGCAACGACGCGCGCATCGGCACCGGCCAGGTGTCGCTGCAGAGGCTGGGCGACGGCGCCTACGAACTGGTCACCCGCAGCCAGGGCACCGAAGGCCTGGCCGCGCTTGCCGGCATCGAGCGCGAGGAGCGTTCCCGGCTGCGCTGGACCGGCACGGGCTTCGAGCTGGTGCAGTACCGCATGGAGCAGAAGGCGGGCTGGAAGAAGCGCAACGAGGCGCTGGTGCTCGACCCGGCCAGCCGCCAGGTCGACAGCCGCTGGAAGGACGAGTCGGCGCGTTATGCGGCGACCCCGGGCGTGCTCGACGCGCATGGGGCGACCGCGGCCATCATGGTGGCGCTGGCTGCCGGCGAGCGCGGCAACCTGTCGCTGCCGATCGCCGACCGGCGTAGCGTCGAAACCCAGGTCTATCGTGTCGCGGCGCCGGTGCGCCTGCGCACGGCCATCGGCACCCACCGCGCCGTGCGGGTCGAGCGCGTGCGCGCAAGCAACAGCGGCCGGATCACCAAGCTGTGGTTCGCCCGCGAACTGGGCTGGCTGCCGCTGCGCATCAAGCAGTACGAAGCCGACGGCGAAACCCTGGACCTGCGGATCACCGCGATCCGCTGAGTTCAGCTGGGCAGGCGGCGGATCCTGGCGCCCAGGGTGCCGAGCTTCTCTTCGATGTTCTCGTAGCCGCGGTCGATGTGGTAGATGCGGTCGACCACGGTTTCGCCCTTGGCGACCAGGCCGGCCAGCACCAGCGACGCGGAGGCGCGCAGGTCGGTGGCCATCATCGGGGCGCCGGTCATTTCGGCGACACCGCGGATGATCGCGGTGTTTCCCTCGATGCGGATGTCGGCGCCCAGGCGCTGCAGCTCGTTGAGGTGCATGAAGCGGTTTTCGAAGATCGTCTCGGTGATCACGCCCACGCCCTCGGCGATGGTGTTGAGCGCCGCGAACTGGGCCTGCATGTCGGTCGGGAAGGCCGGGTACGGTGCCGTGGTCAGGTTCACGGCCTTCGGGCGCCGGCCGCGCATGTCCACCGTGATGCTGTCGGCGCTGACCTCGAGGTGCGCGCCGGCTTCCTCGAGCTTCACCAGCACCGCATCCATGGTGTCGGCCCGGGTGCGGCGGGCCGTGACGCGGCCGCCGGTCATGGCGCCGGCCACCAGGAACGTACCGGCTTCGATGCGGTCGGGCAGCACGTCGTAGTGGATGCCCGCGAGGCGATCCACCCCGTGCACGACGATGCGGTTGCTGCCCGCGCCTTCGATGTCGGCCCCCATGGCGATCAGGCAGTTGGCCAGGTCCACGACCTCCGGTTCCTGCGCGCAGTTCTCCAGCACCGTGGTGCCCTTGGCGAGCGCGGCGGCCATCAGCACGTTTTCGGTGCCGGTGACGGTGATCATGTCGAACACGTAGCGGCCGCCCTTGAGGCGCTCGGCGCGGGCCTTGATGAAACCGTTCTCGACCGAGACCTCGGCGCCCAGGGCCTGCAGGCCGCGGATGTGCTGCTCGACCGGGCGCGAACCGATGGCGCAGCCGCCGGGCAACGACACTTCGGCATGGCCAAAGCGCGCCAGCAGCGGTCCCAGCACCAGGATCGAGGCGCGCATGGTCTTGACCAGCTCGTAGGGCGCCACGGTGGAGGTGATGAAGCGCGGGTCGGCGGTGATGGTGAGCTTTTCGTCCACCATCAGCTGCACGCCCATCGCACCCAGGAGCTCCATGGTGGTGGTGACGTCATGCAGGTGCGGGACGTTGCCGATCGATATCGGGCCATCGGCCAGCAGGGTGGCGGCCAGGATGGGCAGCACGGCGTTCTTGGCGCCGGAGATCTGCACGTCGCCGTTGAGCGGCTCGCCGCCGGTGATCACGATTTTCGCCATGGTGCGGGAGGTTCCTGTGAATGGGGCTTCTTCTGTGTTGGCAGTTCCCCTGTGGGAGGGACTTCAGTCCCGAAGGCATCGGGACTGAAGTCCCTCCCACAGGGGAATCCAGGTCACAGGGTCAGACGGTGCGGTTGGCTTCTTCCGGCGTCAGGGTGCGCAGCGCCAGGGCGTGGATTTCGCCGCCCATGCGGTCGCCCAGCGTGGCGTAGACCATGCGGTGCCGGGCCAGCGGCAGCTTGCCGGCGAACGCCTCGCAGACCACCGTGGCTTCGAAATGCACGCCGTCGTCGCCCTGGACCCGGGCGCTGGCGCCGGGGAGGCCGGTTTCGATGAGTTCCTGGATGATCTGGGGATTCATGGGCGAGCGGGGCGCGGCGGGCGCGCAGGCCTTACAATGCGGCCCCGCATCATACTCCCTGTGCCCTGCCCATGAATGCCCCCCCAGCCACCATGGCCGTCTCCGACCACGCCCTGATCGCCAGCGGCCAGGCCGTCATCGACATCGAGGCCCAGGCCCTGGAAGCGGTCAAGGCGCGGCTGGGCGCCGATTTCGCCGCCGCCTGCCGCCACGTGCTGGCCTGCGGCGGCCGGGTGGTCTGCACCGGCATGGGCAAGTCCGGCCACATCGCCACCAAGATCGCCGCCACCCTGGCCTCCACCGGCACGCCGGCCTTTTTCATGCATCCGGGCGAGGCCAGCCACGGCGACCTGGGCATGGTGACCGACGTGGACGTGGTGCTGGCGCTGTCCAATTCCGGCGAAAGCGACGAAATCCTGTCCATCGTTCCCTCGCTCAAGCGCCAGGGCAACGTCTTGCTGGCCATGACCGGCCGCCCCGGCTCGAGCCTGGCGCGCCTGGCCGACGTCCACCTGGACGCCAGCGTGCCCGCCGAAGCCTGCCCGCTGGGGCTGGCCCCGACCTCGTCCACCACCGCCGCCCTGGCGCTGGGCGATGCACTGGCCGTGGCCCTGCTCGAGGCCCGCGGCTTCACCGCCGAGGATTTCGCCCGGTCCCACCCCGCCGGCCAGCTCGGCCGCCGCCTGCTGCTGCATATCCGCGACGTCATGCACGCCGGCGACGACGTGCCGAAGGTGGGCATCGAGGCCAGTGCCACCCAGGCCCTGCTGGAGATGACCCGTACCCGCCTGGGCATGACCGCCGTGGTCGATGCCGAGGGCGTGCTGCAGGGCGTGTTCACCGACGGCGACCTGCGCCGCTGCCTGGACGACGAAGACACCGATCTCAAGACCACGCCGGTCAGCCAGCTGATGGGGCGCTCGCCCAAGTTCATCGGCGCCGACGCGCTGGCGGTGGAAGCGGCGCACCTGATGGAAGAACACAAGATCAACGCCCTGGTGGTGCTCGACGAGCAGCGACGGGTGATCGGTGCCCTGAACATTCATGACCTGTTGCGCGCGCGCGTGGTGTGATCCGACGATGACGATGACCGAATCCGACCTGCGCCAACGCGCCGCCCGCATCCGCCTGGCCTGCTTCGACGTGGATGGCACGCTCACCGACGGCCGCCTGGTCTATGACGGCGAAGGCCGGGAAACCAAGGCCTTCCACGTGCTCGACGGCCAGGGCCTGAAGCTGCTGGAGGAAAACGGCGTCGCCGTCGCCCTCATCACCGCCCGCCGCAATGCCGCCGTGCAGGCGCGCGCCCGCGACCTGGGCCTGCAGCACGTCTACACCGGCGTGAAGGACAAGGGCGCGGTGCTCGTGCAGCTGTGCACCTCGCTGGATATCACCCCGGACGAAGCCGCGCACATGGGCGACGACCTGCCCGACCTGTCGGCCCTGCTGCAGGTGGGCCTGGCCGTGGCGCCGGCCAACGCGCACCCGTGGATCCTCGGGCACGTGCACTGGCAGACCCGGTCCAGGGGCGGCGAAGGCGCGGCGCGCGAACTGTGCGACCTCATCCTCGACGCCAAGGGCCTGCGCGCCGCGGTGCTGGAACAGTTCGGCGCGGCATGAGGCCATGAACCGCACCGTACTCAACCCGCTGTTGCTGGTCCTGGCCATCGGCCTGGGCAGCTACGCGGTCTGGCAGTGGCAGCAGCGCCAGGTACCGGCACCCGAGCCCGTCCAGCGTTCGGACTACGTGCTGCGCGATTTCGACCTCACCGCGCTCAACGAGCAGGGCACCGAAGCCTTCACCCTGCAATCGCCCTATCTCGAGCGCGAGCCCGACGGTCGCAGCATGAACATCCGTCTGCCGCGCTTCAGCTTCCCCGGCCGCGACGGCATGTGGCAGGCGCGATCGGTCACGGCTTGGGTCGGCCCGCGCGCCCGGGAGGTGCAGCTGCGCAAGGACGTCGAGCTCGTCGGCCCGGCGTCGGCCTCGGGCGAGCGCACGCGCTTTACCACCGGCCTGTTGTCGGTGTTCCCGGACGAGCAGCGCGCCAGCACCGACGACCGGGTTAACATCGCCCAGGGCAAGTCCTTCTACGCCGGTACCGGCCTGCGGGTGGACATGGCTGCCAAGCGTTTCCAGTTACTCAACGACACCCGAGGGACACTATGCGCCACGCCAGCAAGCTGCTGATCCTCGCCACCCTGCTGGCCACCGCCCCGGTGCTGGCCAGGTCCGGCGACCGCAACCAGCCCATGGACATCAGCGCCGACCGCACCGACGCCCTGCTCGGGGACGACAGCGTGTCCACGCTCGAAGGCAACGTCCGCATCCGCCAGGGCAGCCTGGAAGTGGACGCGGCACGCGCCGAAGTGCATCGCGCCGGCGGCGACATCAACCGCATCGTGCTGACCGGCAGCCCGGCGAACCTGCGCCAGGTGTCGGACGCCGGCGAGCCGATGGAAGCCACCGCCAACCGCATCGTCTACCTGCTCGCCGACGAGTCGATGATGCTCACCGGCAACGTCGTCGTCAGCCAGCCGCGTGGCACCCTGCGTGGCGAGACGATCAAGTACGACATCAATTCCGGCCGCCTCGACGGCGGCGGTGACGGCGCCCGCGTCTCCATGCGCATCCTGCCCAAGAACGCCGCGGCCGACTGATGCTGACCGCCAACGGCCTGGCCAAGCGCTACCGCTCGCGCCAGGTGGTGCACGACTTCGCGATGCAGGTGCGGCCAGGCGAAGTGGTCGGCCTGCTCGGCCCCAACGGCGCCGGCAAGACCACCTGCTTCTACATGATCGTCGGCCTGGTCGGGCCCGACGCCGGCCGCATCACGCTCGATGGCAAGGACATCACGTCCCTGCCCATGCACGAACGCGCGCGCCTGGGGCTGGGTTACCTGCCGCAGGAAGCCTCGGTGTTCCGCAAGCTCAGCGTCGCCGACAACATCCTCGCGGTGCTCGAGCTGCGCAAGGACCTCGACGGCCCTGGCCGCGCCGACGAACTGGCGGCGCTGATGGAGGAACTGCAGGTCGGCCACGTCGCCGACCAGGCCGGCGCCAGCCTTTCGGGCGGTGAACGCCGGCGCGTGGAGATCGCCCGGGCCCTCGCCGCCCGCCCGCGCTTCATGCTGCTCGACGAGCCGTTCGCCGGCGTCGACCCGATCTCGGTGGGTGAAATCCAGAAGATCGTCCGCCATCTCAAGGCCCGGGGCATCGGCGTGCTGATCACGGACCACAACGTCCGGGAGACCTTGGGCATTTGCGACCACGCGTATATCCTCAACGCAGGCAGCGTGCTCGCCCGGGGAACGCCCGACGAGGTCCTTGCCAACCCCGACGTGCGTCGTGTCTACCTGGGCGATGCCTTCCGCCTCTAGCCACGCAACCGCCGCCCCCCGCGGAGCACCATGAAGCCGACCCTCCAGACCCGCCTTGGCCAGCAGCTGTCCCTGACGCCCCAGCTGCGCCAGGCGATCCGGCTGCTGCAGCTGTCGGCGCTGGAACTGGAAACCGAACTCAACCAGGCCCTGGAATCGAACCCGCTGCTCGAGCGCGGCGACGAGGACCAGGGCGACGGCCCCGAAGACGACAAACCCGACGACGCCCCGGCCGAGGACACTCCCGGCGACGCCGACGCACCCGAGGAATTCGAGCCCGGCGAGCTCGACGAGTGGTACGAGGCGCCCGCCGGCGACCGCCGCGGCAACGACGGCGGCGAATCCGACGAGTTCACGGCGGCGGCGCCGGTGGACCTGCACGGGCACCTGCTCTGGCAGCTGCAGCTGAGCCACCTGGGCCCGCGCGATCTGGCCATTGGCCAGGCGGTCATTGAAGCCATCAATGACGACGGCTACCTCGAAGGCCCCCTGGCCGACATCCAGGCGGCCCTGAGGCCCGAGCTGGAGGTCGGCGAGGCCGAGATCGAAACCGTGCTCCACATCGTCCAGCACTTCGACCCGGTCGGCGCCGGCGCGCGCTGCCTGTCCGAATGCCTGTGCGTGCAGCTGAGCCTGCTCAGCGACGACACCCCCGGCCTGGCCCTGTCCCGGCGGCTGTGCAAGGACCATCTGGACGGCCTGGCCAAGCTGGGCGCCGAGCGCCTGGGGAGCCAGCTGGGCGAAAGCCCGGAAGCCATGGCCCAGGCCGTGGCCCTGCTGCGATCGCTCGACCCCAAGCCGGGCGCGCAGGTCGGCGGCAGCGAACCCGAATACATCGCCCCGGACGCCATCGCCTACCGGCAGAACGGCGTCTGGAAGGTCCGCCTGGCGGCCGGCAGCCGCCCCCGGCTGGCCATCAACCGCCATTACGAAGGCCTGATCGGCAAGGCCAGCCGCGAGGACGACAGCTACCTGCGCGGCCAGCTTCAGGAAGCCCGCTGGCTGATCAAGAGCCTGGAAACCCGCGCCGACACCGTCGAGCGCGTGGCCCGGGCCATCGTCCGCCAGCAATCGGCCTTCCTGGACCACGGCAACGAGGCCATGCGGCCCCTGACCCTGCGTGAAGTGGCCGAGGAACTGGGCCTGCACGAATCCACCGTATCCCGGGCCACCACCCGCAAATACCTGCGAACCCCGCGCGGCACCTTCGAATTCAAGCACTTCTTCAGCTCGGGCATCGCCACCGAGCACGGCGGCGCGGCCTCGGCCACGGCCATCCAGGCCATGATCCGCAAGCTGATCGACGCCGAAAGCCCGCGCACGCCGCTTTCCGACCAGAAGCTGGCCGAAACCCTGAAGGCCGAGGGCATCCCCGTGGCCCGCCGAACCGTGGCAAAATACCGGGAAGCAATGAACATCCCCGCCTCCAACGAGCGGCAGCGGTTGGCCTGAGGTCACCCAATGGCACAGCCGCCCCAGCGCGAACACGCGCAGACTTTCCACGGACTTGACGCTGGTCACGCCCCGTTATCGAGGGGCGTGATTACCTGTAGCTGTACCCACCAAGGAGGATCGTGACCATGCGGATCGACATCAGCGGCCATCAGATGGACGTTACCCCGGCCCTTCGCGACTACGTCAACGACAAGTTCGCGCGCGTCACCCGCCACTACGACCACCATGCCGAGGCGCGGGTCATCCTGTCGGTCGACAAGCTCGACCAGCGCGCCGAGGCCACGGTCGGCACGACGGGCAAGACCGTGCACGCCGACGCGATCGCCCCGGACATGTACGCGGCCATCGACATGCTCGCCGACAAGCTCGACCGCCTGCTGCTCAAGCAGAAGGAAAAGATGACCGACCACCACCGCGGCGAGTCGGCTGCGCGTTCCGACAGTTTCGGCTAGACCGTGCACCTGCTTGACCTGCTAAGCCCGGGGCGCGTCCTGGCCCCGGGCCCGATCCCCGGCAAGAAGCGACTGCTCGAGAAGGCATCGGCCCTGCTCGCCGAAGGCAATCCCGAGGTCGAGCGTGCCGTGTTCGACAGCCTGGTCGGGCGCGAACGCCTGGGCAGCACCGGCCTGGGCCATGGCGTGGCGATTCCGCATGGCCGCAGCCCGAAGGTCGGCACCGCCATCGGTACCTTCCTGCGCCTGTCCGAGCCGGTGGATTTCGGTTCGCCCGACGGCATGCCGGTCGATCTCGTCTTCGCTCTGGTGGTGCCCGAGCATTTTTCCTCCCAGCACCTGATGCTGCTTTCGCAGCTGGCGGAGATGTTCGGCGACGCCAATTTCCGCGACGAGCTGCGCGCCGCGGGCGATTCTGCCGCCCTGCACGGCCTGCTTTCGGATTGGCAGGCCAGCCACCCCGAGGCCCACTGAATCCATGACCGACCGCCTGAGCGCCCGCGAACTCTTCGACGAACTGGGCGAGCGGCTCGAAATGCGCTGGGTTGGCGGCCAGTCCGGCGGTGAACGCCTGATCGAACGCGGCGAGCATCTCTCGCGCCGGCCCTCGCTGGCCGGCTACCTGAACGTGATCCACCCGAACAAGGTGCAGATCATCGGCTCGGCCGAACTGGCCTGGCTCGACGGCCTGGACGCGCGCACGCGCTGGGAAGTGCTGCTCAAGATCATGGAATCCCGGCCGCTGGCCATGGTGATCACCCAGAACCAGTCCTGCCCCGCCGACCTGCGCGATGCCGCCGAGGAAAGCGACACGCCGCTGTGGGTGTCGCCACGACGCGGCTTCGAACTGCTCAACCTGCTGCAGTACCACCTGGCCCGTTCGCTGGCGCCGCGCCTGACGCTGCATGGCGTGTTCATGGAAATCTATTCGATCGGCGTCCTGGTCACCGGCGACTCCGGCGCCGGCAAGAGCGAACTCGCGCTCGAACTGATCAGCCGCGGCCACCGCCTGGTCGCCGACGATGCCCCCGAATTCACCCAGATCGCCCCCGACGTGCTCGACGGCACCTGCCCGGAACTGCTGCAGGACCTGCTGGAAGTGCGCGGACTGGGCGTGCTCAACATCCGCGAAATGTTCGGCGACACCGCCGTGAAGCGGAACAAGTACCTGCGCCTGATCGTGCACCTGGACCAGGAGCCGCAGCAGAGCGACGAGGCCATGGCCCGCATCACCGGCGAATCGCATAGCCGGAAGGTGCTCGACCTGGACGTTCCCGTGGTCGAGCTGCCCGTGGCCGCCGGCCGCAACCTGGCCGTGCTGGCCGAGGCCGCCGTGCGCCTGCACCTGCTGCGCAGCAAGGGCATGGACCCGGCGGCGGCCTTCCTGGCACGCCACAGCGCCTTCCTGCAGCAGGGAGAAACCAAGTGAGCGCCGATCCCACCCGCCCGCTGCTCTACGTCATCTCCGGGCTCTCGGGCTCCGGCAAGTCGGTCGCGCTCAAGACGCTCGAGGACCTGGACGTACATTGCACCGACAACCTGCCGGTCGAGCTGCTGCCGCAGTTCGTCAAGTCGGTGACCGGAGGCGAGGGCCAGGCCCGCCGCCTGGCCGTGGGCATCGATGTCCGGAATGCCTCCGACCTGGCCCGCATCCCGCAATGGCTCTCGGCGCTGGGCGAAATGGGCATCGACCACCAGCTGGTGTTTTTCGAAACCCGCGACGACACCCTGCTCAAGCGGTATTCCGACACCCGCCGCAAGCACCCGCTGAGCCACGACGGACTGGCCCTGGCCGACGCCATCGAGCTCGAACGCCTGCGCCTGCGGCCGCTCAAGGCCATCGCCGACCTGGTGATGGACACCTCGGAATTGAACGTGCACCAGATGCGTCGCGAGGTGATCACGGCGCTGGGCGCCGGTGCCCACCAGGACATGTCGCTGTTGTTCGAATCCTTTGCCTACAAGCGCGGGCTGCCGGCGGACGCGGATTTCGTGTTCGACGCCCGCGCCCTGCCCAACCCGCACTGGGATGCGCGGCTTCGGCCGCTGTCGGGCCGCGACGCAGCCGTGCGCGAGTACCTGCAGCAGGATCCGCAGGTGCAGGAGTTCGTGGCGCAGGTCGTGGCCTTCCTCGATACCTGGGTGCCACGCTTCGAGGCCGGCACGCGCAGCTACCTGACCATTGCCTTCGGCTGCACCGGCGGCCGCCACCGCTCGGTCTACCTGGCCGAACGCCTCGCCGCGCACTGCCGCGAACTGGGCCGCGAGGGCGTGCTCACCTTCCACCGCGAACTCGAATAGACCCCTGTAGGAGCGGCTTCAGCCGCGAAGTATTTGACTTTGCCTTGGGCGAGGAAGGGCTTCGCGGCTAAAGCCGCTCCTACAAAAGGGGCGAAAAAAAACGGGGCCCGCGAGGGCCCCGTTTCTTTTCATCGGGTGGTACC
>NZ_AVCJ01000007.1 GCF_000743535.1 Arenimonas donghaensis DSM 18148 = HO3-R19 | reverse complement strand
CGGCCAAGCGCAAGGTCGCCGGCAAGAAGGTTGCCGTGAAGAAGAAGGCAGCGGCCAGGAAGACCACTGCCAAGAGGAAGGTCGCCGCGAAAAAGGCGGCCCGCAAGAAGACGGCCCGAAAGGTTGCCAGGAAGCGCTAAAGCCTAGCGGCTGTCCCGATTGTCGTACCCCGTCCCCCCGCCGCCGAGCGGCGGGGGGCTCCGGGCAAAGAATCCAACGTTGTGCATAAGCGGAAAGAAATTCAGATGGCCATCAAGATCAGCAAGAAAATCAAGGGCTACAGCGTCCAGAAGCCGGAAGACAAGGCCAAGGCCAGCGCTGCGCCGGTGATCGCCCCCGTGGCCGCGCCGGAGCCGGAATCGAACATCGTGCAGATGCACGAGAAGGTCGAGCGCCCCGAGGTGCTGATCGGTTCCACCTACAAGATCAAGTCGCCGCTGGTCGAGCACGCGATGTACGTGACCATCAACGACATCGTGCTCAACCAGGGCACCGAACACGAACTGCGCCGGCCGTTCGAAGTGTTCATCAACTCCAAGAACATGGACCACTTCCAGTGGATCGTGGCGCTGACCCGCATCATGAGCGCCGTCTTCCGCAAGGGTGGCGACGTCACCTTCCTGGTGGACGAAATGAAGGCGGTGTTCGACCCGCGCGGCGGCTATTTCAAGGCCGGCGGCGTGTACATGCCCTCGATCGTCGCCGAGATCGGCTCGGTGGTCGAAGAGCACCTCAAGTCGATCGGCATGATCCTCGACCCGGAGCTGGGCGAGGAGCAGAAGCGCCTGATCGCGGAAAAGCGCGCCGCCTACGAGGCCCGCGCCAAGAAGAAGTCCGGTGAAGCTGCCGCCCCCGCCGGTGCCCGCACCGAAGGCGCCAAGGGCGCCGACGAGGCGGTGCAGGTCACCGGCGAGGGCACTTCCTTCCCGCCGAGCGCGACCATGTGCAACAAGTGCAACACCAAGGCCACCGTGCTGATGGATGGCTGCGCCACTTGCCTCAATTGCGGCTACAGCAAGTGCGGTTGAGCGACTGACCCCGGGGGCGAAGGGGGTCATTGCCGGTCTGTCGTGCCCGTTGCTACGATCGGCGCGGGGAAGCTATCGGGGTCGATAGCTGACGCTGCCCGTCTCTGAGGATGCCGGGCAGCGGCGCCACCCCCGCCATGGTCAACCGGCTCGGTGAGCCGACCGAAGTGGGGAATTGAATTGAACGGCAAGGCCCAACGCCCCGCCTCCCAGATGACCAGCGAGCGTCTCGGGCAGATCGTCGAAGATTCCTCTGCGGAAACCTATCTCTTCTCGTCGACCGATTTCAGGTTCGTCCTCGTCAACCGGGGTGCGCGGGAGAACCTGGGCTATTCCCTGGAAGAGCTGGAGCAGCTCACGCCGTGGGATCTCAAGCCCAGTTTCAAGCGCGAGACCTTCCTTGGCCTTGTCGCGCCCCTTCTCGAGGGCAGGCGCGAGGTGCTGTCCTTTGAGACGGTGCATCGTCGGAAAGACGGGTCGCTTTATGATGTTTCCGTCCAGCTGCAGCTGGTCCGGACCGACGAAGAGCCCCTGTTCTTTGCGGCGATCCGTGACGTCACCGAGCAGAAGCAAACCGAACGCGACCTCAAGCGCGTCACGGCCCGCCTTGACGCGATCCTGAACAACACGACCATGTCGGTCTTCCTGATGGACGATCGCCAGCATTGCGTGTTCATGAACAAGGCCGCTGAACAGATGACGGGCTACACCCTGGCGGAAACCCAGGGTCGGCCGCTGCATGACGTCATCCATCACACCTATCCCGATGGCCGTCCTTTTCCACTGAGTGAGTGCGAAATCGATCGCGCCTTTCCCGATAACTACCAGACCCAGGGCGAAGAGGTGTTCGTCCACAAGGACGGGAGCTTTTATCCGGTGGGATTCACCGCCTCACCGATGCGCGACGAGACCGGGAAGATCGTCGGGACCGTCATCGAGGCCCGGGAGATCTCCGAGGAGCTCAAGGCCAGGGGAGCCCTGAACGCGTTCAACGAAGCGCTGCAGGCCAGGGTCGAACAAGCACTCGAAGAACGCCGACAGATCGAGAGCCAACTGCTGCAATCCCAGAAAATGGAAGCGGTGGGTCAGCTGACCGGCGGAATCGCGCATGACTTCAACAATCTGCTTCAAGTCATCGGCGGCAACCTCGAGTTGCTCAAGCGCGATATCGGCACGGACGAGCGTGCGCAGACCTGCTTGAACCATGCGCTGGAAGGGGTCGAGCGCGGAGCAAAACTCGCGTCCCAGCTCCTGGCCTTTGGCAGGCAACAGCCCTTGCAGCCCAAGCCGACCCATATCGGCAGGCTGGTGCGCGGCATGAGCGACATGCTGACCCGTTCGCTCGGCGAGCGCATCGAGATCGAAACGGTGGTGGGGGCCGGACTGTGGAACTGCCTGGTCGATCCCGTGCAGGTTGAAAACGCCATCCTCAACCTCGCCATCAACGGCCGCGACGCGATGGATGGCGAAGGCAAGCTGACCATCGAAGCCGGCAACGCCTTCGTCGATGATCGCTACGCGGCGGACAACGAGGACGTGCGCGCCGGTCAGTACGTGATGCTTGCCGTGACCGACACCGGCAGGGGAATGAGCCCGGACCTCCAGAAGAAGGTCTTCGACCCGTTCTTCACCACCAAGGCCCCCGGCCAGGGCACGGGGCTGGGCTTGAGCATGGTCTATGGCTTCGTCAAACAAACGGGCGGTCACGTCAAGCTCTATAGCGAAGAAGGCCAGGGTACGACGGTCCGCCTCTACCTGCCCCGGACGCGCGCGGAGGAGGCGGCGCCCGTGCCCCGGGCATTGGCGACGCTCGGAGGAACGGAGACGATCCTCGTTGTCGAGGACGAGCAGACGGTCAGGTCCACGGCCGTCGAAATGCTCGGCGAACTTGGATACAAGGTTCTGGAGGCCGGCAACGCCGAGGACGCGATGGCCGTCATCAACAGCGGCGTTGCGGTCGATCTCCTGTTCACCGACGTGGTGATGCCGGGCAAGCTTCGCAGCGTGGAGCTTGCGCGTCTGGCCAGGGAAAAGCAGCCCGGCCTCAACGTGCTTTTCACTTCGGGCTATACCGAAAACGCGATCGTTCATTCCGGTCGGCTCGACCACGACGTCGAGTTGCTGTCCAAGCCCTATTCCCGCGAACAGCTGGCCGACAAGGTGCGGCGCCTGCTCGATAGCGCCGTGGACGGTGCACAGAAGCCAGGTCAAGGGGCCGTCTCCGGGCAGGCATCCCTGCAGCACGTCACGCTACTCATCCTTGAAGACGAAGCCATCATCCGGAAGGCGCTGGCGCAGATGGCGAAGGATTGGGTTGGGAGGGTCCTGGAAGCGGGGTCGCTTGCGGAAGCGGCGGCCATCCTGACGGCGGAGTCGCCGGACATGCTGATCGCCGACCTCACGCTTCCCGACGGCTCAGCCATCGAGCTGGTGAATACCTTGCGACGCGAGCGTCCGGCGCTGCGGATCATCATCGCCTCCGGAGCGGATCGTGACGCCCTGATCGCCGAGCATGCGTTTGACGACAGCGTCCAGGTATTGCAGAAGCCCTATGACCAGACGATGGTCAAGCAATGCCTGCTCGCCGCTTGCGACCCCTAGAAGGCCCCGCGGGACCAGCGCTGGCCGCCCAGGGGCGGCTCGCCCATGAAAGCCCTGCCCGTGCATACTTCGCACGACGGGGCCGACGAAAGCCGGATACTCGCCGTCGGGTTGGGCCTTGAGGGGATGCCTCGGTATGAATGACTTCGGTCCACAGCCAACAATGTCTTCCGCCGCAGGCTCCAGGCCGGGGGTGGCCGCGCTCGATCAATGGCTGGAGGGTGTCTGGCGGCTGCTCGCGCCCTTGCATCCCGAATCGCTCACGTTGGTTCAATCAACGCAGACGCGGGCGCCGATCGAATGGTGCGAGGAGGCGCTTCCCGAGCAAGACGTTGTCGGGGCGTATCCGTCCCAGGACGCCGGGGCCGGCGTCGGTTGGCTGGTCGAAGTGGGCTCGCGGGATGAGGCGACGTTTGGCCTTCTGCTTTGCACGTCACAGGTGATACCGCGGGGATCGGCCGACCTGAAGCTTGCGGCGTCGATAGCCCGGGCGAGCTTTCGGTTGTTGTGGCCGGACCCTGGGAAATCGGCCCATGAAGGTGTGGACGCGTCTTTGCACGAGTTGCGCAATGCAATCAATTGCGTGGCGATGAGCGCCACGCTGGTGGCTGGGCCCGAGTTGCCGGCCGGGCTTCGCGGTTTTGCGGACGACCTCAATAGCGGCGTGTCGCGAAGCTTGAAGGCGTTGAGGGACATGGCGGATCACCTCAAGCAATGACCCGGGCTCCCGCCCGGGCCACCATAGCTCGCCGGTTCGATCCCTATTTCGTCAGGCTCCGTGCGCCCACCAGGATCATGCGCACCATCGTCGTGAGCTGGTCGATGAGTTCGGCGTCGCGCTCGGGCGGCAGGTCCAGGGCGGTGGCGCCCATGGCAAAGGCCAGGCGGGTGATGGCGCGGGCGGCAAGCGCGGGTTCGGCCAGTGGCTGATTGCGCAGTTCGCCGAAGCGGATCAGGTCGGCCTGCAATTCCTCTTCGAAGAAACTCAGCTCGCGATCGACTGCGCGCTTGAAGGCGTCGGAGCCGACGGTGCCTTCGCGCAGCAGCACGTGCAGCAGCTTGTCGTCGGCGCGTACCTGCTCGATGAAGGCTTCGACCGAGCCGCGCACGATGCCGCGTTCGGCTTCGGCGCGATGGCGGGCGGCGCCGACGATCTTGCGCAAGGACTGGCCGGCGACGTCGATCAGGGCCACGGCCAGTTCGTCCATGTCGCGGAACTGGCGGTAGAAACTGTTCGGCGCGATGCCCGCCTCGCGGGCGACTTCGCGCAGGCCCAGGCTGGATACGCTGCGATGCGGGCCGATCAGGCGCAGCGCCGCCTCGAGCAGGTCGGCCTGGGTGATCGCCGTGCGGCGGCTGGGGTGCAGGTCGGCGGCGGCGTCGGAGGAATGGGGCGTCACGGGCAGGCCGGGTCGGGGTAGGGCGCCATCATAAGCGTCTCTGCATATACAACTGTATAGACACGCGTATGCGGACCTGTATACTCCCGGCCATGCGCCCCGACCCGACCGCCGTCCCGCCCGTTCTCCCGCCCCCTGGGCGCCGGCGCCGTGCGCCCCTGGTTTCCCCGGCCCTGTTCGACTTCTGGGCCGCCCGGGTTGCCCCGACCTGGACCTGGAACCGCCCGCTGGGCCGGATCCTGGCCCGCGAGCCGGCCGCCGCGGACGCGGTCAGCCTGCTGATCAAGCCCAACCGCCATTTCCGCGGTTTCGCGCCCGGGCAGCACCTGAACATCGGGGTCGAGGTCGACGGGCGCCGCCTGGTCCGCAGCTACAGCCCCCAGGCCGCGCCGGGAAAAGACGGCTGCTTCCGGATCACCGTGAAGAAGATCGAGGGCGGCAGGGTCAGCGCCCACCTCTGTGATCGCGCCAAGGCCGGCGACGTGCTGGGCCTGGGCGAAGCCTTCGGCGACCTGGCGCTGCCCCCCGGCGATGGCCTGCCGCGACTGCTGCTGGCCGCCGGCAGCGGCATCACGCCGATGATGGCGCTGTTCGCCGACCTCGCCGCGCAGGCCGATCCGGGACCGACCACGCTGCTGTATTTCACCCGCCGCCGTGAACAACGCTGCTTCGTCGATGCGCTGCGCGCCATCGCCGCGCGGCATGTCTCGCTCGACGTGCGCTTTGTGCTCACCCGCGACAGCGCCGAGGCGGACGACGAGTCGACCGGACGGCTCAACGCCGACCAGCTGGCGACCTGGCGCGGGACGCCGGCGCATGTGCTGGCCTGCGGCCCGGACGGCTTCGTGGCCACGGCGCGCGAACTGCTCGCCGGCACGGCCGCCAGCTTCGCCGCCGAGTCCTTTTCGCCGCCGGTCGCCGACACCCGCGACAGCGGCAGCGTGGCCCTGACGCTCACCCGCAGTGGCCAGACCCTGCAGGTCCCGCGTGGCCAATCGCTGCTCGATGCCCTGGAAGCCGCCGGTCTGTCACCCGCGTCGGGCTGCCGCCGCGGCCTGTGCAATACCTGCGCCTGCGCCAAGTCCGCCGGCAGCACCCGCCACCTGCTGACTGGCGACGTCGAGCACGAGCCCGTTTCCGCCCTGCGCCTGTGTGTTTCCAGTGCCCGCAGCGATCTTGTCCTGGACCTGTGATCCGATGAATACGACGCCCCGCAACCGCGCCCTGTCAGCCGAAGAGCTCGACGCCTTCGCCGCGGAGCTCGACGCCCTTCGCGCACGCACCGTCGCCACCATTGGCCAGGCCGACGCCGACTACATCCGCGCCGTGTTCGCGGCCGTGCGCTACCTTGGCTTCGCCGGCCGTGCACTGCTGATGCTGGCTGCGATCGCCGGTGCGTTCTACACGCCCGTGCTGTGGATCGCCGGCACCCTGGGCGTGCTGTCGCTGGCGCTCTCGAAGATCCTCGAAAACATGGAGCTGGGCCACAACGTCATCCACGGCCAGTTCGACTGGATGAACGACCCGGCATTCAACGGCCAGGCCTACGAATGGGACATCGCCGGCACCAGCGACAACTGGCGCAAGACCCACAACTTCCGCCACCACACCTGGACCAACGTGCGTGGAATGGACGACGACATCGGCTACGGCCTGCTGCGCATCTTCCCCGAGCAGCGCTGGCGGCCGTTCTACCTGGCCCAGCCGCTGGTGGCGGTGGTGTTCGCCGTCCTGTTCGAGTGGGGCATCGCCATCCAGGACCTGCGCCTGGGCCGCTGGTTCGCCGGCAAGACCAGGGCCCGGGACGTGCTGCGCGAATTTCGCCCGGTCGGCCGCAAGATGGGCCGTCAGGTGCTCAAGGACTACGTTTTTTTCCCGCTGCTGGCCGGCCCCTTCTTCCTGACCGTGCTGGTGGGCAACGCGGTCGCCAATGTGCTGCGCAACCTGTGGACCTGGCTGATCATCTTCTGCGGTCACTTCACGGCTGACGCGGAAACCTTCCCGCGTGAATCGGTGCGCAATGAAAGCCGCGGCGCCTGGTACCTCCGGCAGCTGCGCGGCTCGTCGAACATCGCCGGCGGCCGGCTGCTGAATCTGCTGTCGGGCAATCTGAGCCACCAGATCGAGCACCATTTTTTCCCGGACGTGCCGGCCAACCGCTACGCCGCGATGGCGGTGGAGGTGCGCGCCATCTGCGCGCGCTATGGCCAGCACTACAACACCGGTTCGCTGCCCCGGCAGTTCGGCCAGGTGCTGTGGCGCATCCTGCGCCATGCGCTGCCGAGCCGGGCGAAAGCCGCGGCCGACACGCCGGGCGCCGGCCTGGCCGTGACCCGCTGAACCCGTTCAGTCCTTGGGGACTTCGAAGCGCAGGTGCTCGTTGCGGATCCAGCCGCGTTCGCTGTGCCGGTCCTCGCACCAGCAGGCGCCGTGGGCGGGGTCTTCCCAGATCAGCCGCACGGTGTCGCCCGGCGACACGGTGAGTTCGGCGCTGCAGTACTCGGCCCTGGCCTGGGGCTGGCCGGCATTGGTGTCGACCAGGTCCATGGGCATCCAGCCGGCGCTGAGCTGGCCGTCTTCGGCCCAGACGTAGCCGGGCCGATCCGGGTGCGGGTGCCGAACGTGCACGACGTCGCCTGGCTTGAGGGTCAGCGGGATGGCGTCGGGGCCTTCCTGCGAACCGGTGACCGTGGCGTTGATGGCCTTGAGCGTGGACATCCTGGGGCGTTTACCTGGGCGCTCCGGGGTCGGAGTCGAAGGCCTTCAGGATACGGCCAAGGCGCCGGGGAAGCATCCGCCGCGCAGGTGGGCGACACCACGGCCCGCTGGTCAGCCCCAGGCCACCACCCGCCAGAAAACCGGCGAAAGTGTGAACTGGTTCACAGTTTCGGCGGCGGGAAAGGCCCGGAATGTGAAACCGGACCTACTGCCCGAGGCACCGGAATGACGCCGATCTACGTCGCCGAAAGCGAGCTCGACGCCCAGCTGGTCCAGGACCTCCTGGTCACCGCTGGCATCGCCGCGCATATCTTCGGCCCGAACATGGCCGACCCGGAGGCCGGCGTGCCGGCTACCCGCCAGGTGCGCGTGGTGGTGGAAGACGAAGAAGCCGCGGAAGCGCGCCAGCTGGTCCACGAATGGCAAACCGCACCGGCCGACAATGACGACGACGGCTTCAGCGTCGCCATCGATGACGAACCCCACGAGATCGAGGCCAGCGTGCCGGTCTTCGACCTGACCGACGCAGCCGGCGACAAGGCCTGAATCCCCCAGCGGTTTCGCTCCACGGCTTCCGAAATATCAACCTGCTGCTGACCGCCATCGCCGGACAGATGCTCGAGCGCCTTGCCTTGCTGGGCATCGACATCGACGGCAAGGCCTTGCCGGTCGACATGCAGCAACGCGCGGTATGCCAGCCCTTGAGGCAAGCGGACGGCTGATCCGGGCCCAGGACTGAGAAATTTCCGCGTCGCCAGGCGCGGCCGCCCGGTTTAGCCTCCCCGGAAAACCGGGGGAGCGGGTGGATGAAGAGTTTCTGGTTGCTGCTGGGCATGGCGTTCGTGGACCTGGCCATTGCCGGCGCCATGACAGGCCGTGGCGAGCGGGGCCTGGCGCTGCTTTTCATGGGCCTGGCGGTGGTGATGGCTGCGTTTGCGCTGTTCGGGAAACCGGAGCTTCGCCGCGATCCGCGGGGCCGCCTCCAGGAAGTCGATCCGCCGTTCGCCAAACTCCTGGGCGGAGCCGGCGCACTCGCCATCCTGGTAGCGGCTGGCTACGTCGCCGTCTCCACCAGTCGACCGGAACCCGCGCCGCTGCCGCAGCGCCCGGCGCCCGCGGTGCTTGCTGCGTCCGGCCCCGCCGAGTCCCCGGAGCCGGATCTCCCACCCGCGCACCGGCCGCCGGCGGGAAACTGGCTCCACAAGTGTGTCGACAGCGCCGGGCTCGCCAGCTTCCAGTCCGCGCCCTGTCCTGCCGATAGTCGGGAGGCGTGGCGCCGCGCGGTTACTCCCGAGCATGAACCGGTCCGGCCGCGTGTCCGCCTCGCCACGCGCCCGAGGGTCCAATACACGCAAACATCCCCGGGCAATTCCAGCCGCCGGAAAGCCAGCGAGGATGCGGCTGCATGCCAGGCCGCCAGGGAAGCGGATCGTCGCTATCGGGCCCAGCCACTGAGGCTGGTTACGCACGATGGTCTTCGCCGGCATGGGGATGCGATCCGCGATGCCTGCGACTGAGGTCACCGGCTGCCGGGTTGCGAATCCGCAGGGGCAGGCGAGGGCAGTGATGCTTACATCGGCAAGCAGTGCTACGCGTTGTTCAGCCTGACGTTCATGGGGCGAGAGAAAATTTCGCCCGGTGGTGGGCACCCCATTTCTTGGCCGCTACAGTCGGGGTCGATTCCTCACCCTGGTGGAAAGTCACCCATGAAATCCTTAGCCATCGCACTCGCCCTGGCGGTCGCCTTGCCCGTGGCCGCCAAGGACAAGCCCTTCGAACGTCCGGTCCAGGTACGCGTTGATGTCAGCGCCGAAGGTCGCGTGGTTGCCGCCGATGCGGTGGGCGATCTTCCCGAGTCGCTGGCCCGCATCGCCGAGGCCGCCGTCAAGGACGTCGAGTTCGAGCCGGCACAGGTGAACGGGCAGCCGGCCAGCAGCCGCACGACCCTGGACGTAAAGATGCGCTTTACGCCGGAGAGTGACGACAGCGTCAGCGCCGAGGCCCTGGCCATCGAGGCGAGCAAGCCGATGTTCCATCCGCCGCGCTATCCGATGCGGGCGGCCCAGCGCGGCTACGGTGCGCGCGTGGTGATGAAGATGCAGCTCACTGCCGATGGGCGGGTCGACGTGGAACGTTCCGGACTGCATGACATTTCGCTTTGGCATGGGGGCCGCAAACTCGAGCGCTCCCAGGCCCACCGTGACGAATTCGTCGCAGAAGTGATGAAGGTGATGGAGCACTGGCGTCCGGTGATCGAGGAAGTCGACGGCGCGCCGGTCTCGACGGTTTGGCGGGTGCCGGTGACGTTCTGTCCGCCGGGCCGCGCCAGGCTTTGCGACCAGATCAAGGCCGATGCCACGCAGTCGGCCTCACGCACGGCCGACACGGACGGCATTCGCCTGGCCAGCCTAAAGGCGCCGGTCGGCGGCGCATCGGGTTCCTGAAGCGCGTCGCCCGCCGGCGCCGGCGGGCGACGCGCCTGGGCTGGCGCGGGCCACCCTGATGCAGGCATGCTCCCAGCATCGTGAAAGCTGCCTACGACGCCCAGAACCTCATCGACGCCCAGCTGGTCTGCGACCTGCTGCACAGCGCCGGCATCCCCGCGCGGGTGACCGGCGCCGGGCTGCTCGGCGCCGCCGGCGAACTGCCGGCCATCGGCGTGGTGCAGGTGATGGTGCTCGAAGACGATCTCGAACGTGCCCGCGCGGTCGTTGCCGACTGGGAGTCCGGCGACATTCCCGATGAAGCCGAGCTTGAGCGACTGGCGATGCAATCGCCCGATCGTGACTTCGACCTCCTGGCCTGACTGCGCGCCGGATGGCCAGCAAGCCCCCCAAGACTGAAATCCTGCGCCCGCTGCCCCCGGAAGCCCAGGCCGAGCTGGCCCAGGCAAAACGGCTGCTTGAATCCCCGGGGCTGGCGATGCAGCTGGCCAATGTCATCGGCGCACCGATCGAAGGCCTGATGGCGCGCTTGCCCGGCCCCGCTGCGCGGCTGGTGGATCGCGCCAGCCACAAGGCGGTGGAAACGGCCTTCGAGGCGGCGCGGCGCACGCTGCGCGATCAAACCCCCGGCCAGGTCGCCAGCCCGCGCCTGCACAAGTTCGCCGTCGCCGGCACGGGTGCGATTGGTGGGTTCTTCGGGCTGCCCGGGCTGCTGGTGGAATTGCCGGTCACGACCGCCGCGATGCTGCGCTCGATCACCGACATCGCCCGCAGCGAGGGCGAATCCGCCAGCGACCCGGAAACCCGCCTGGCCTGCCTGGAAGTGCTGGCCCTGGGCGGTCGCCGCAGCGACGACGACGGCGCGGAATCGGGCTACTTCGCAACGCGGGCGGCGCTGGCCCAACAAGTCACTGCAGCCACGCGCTACGTCGCCGGCGGCATGGGCACCGGCACGGCGCCTGCGCTGGTGCAGCTGGTGAACGGCATTGCCAGCCGATTCTCGATACCGGTTACGCAAAAAGCGCTGGCTCAGGCCGCACCCCTGATCGGCGCGGCCACCGGCGCCACGCTCAACCTGATCTTCATCAATCATTTCCAGTCGGTCGCGCGCGGGCATTTCGTGGTCCGCAGGCTCGAGCGCGTGCATGGCATCCATGAGGTGCGGGCGGCTTACGCCTCGTTGGCACCCCGGCCGCAGAAATGACAACGGGCCCGCTTTCGCGGGCCCGTCCGGGCGTCCCTGCCTTGCTTGGGTGCCGCGTCCCTAGTGGCGGGCCTCCATGGCCCACTTGCGCTCGCGCATGGTGTCGTGGTGCTGCTGCACCTTGGGCAGGTAGCTGAGCAGCGATTCCTTGACCGCCTTGGGCGCGTCGTCGCGCTTGATGACGTCATGGAAGGCGGCCATCAGGCGATCCTCGCTCTTCTCGAGCTGGGAGACGTAGGCATAGTCGCCGTGCTCCTTCGCCATCTCGGCGCGCACCGTCGAATAAAACTGGTGCAGGCTGCCACGCAGGCTTCCTTCCGTCGCGGGCTCGCCGGCTTCGGCGCGCACTTCGCGGGACATGCTGCCCACCAGGCCCTGCTTGGATTCGGCGATCTCGCCGAACAGGCTGCGCAACTGCGGATTGGTCACGGCCTTGGCCGCGTCGGCATAGAACTCGGCGCTGTCGCGCGTCGCCTGGATGAGTTCGTTGAGGGTTTCCACCTTTTCCTGGCGGAGTTCGGGGTTGTTGGTCGTCATCAGGATTTCTCCTTTTGTTTCGGCCGTTGATCTGCCTGCAGGGTGATCTCTTGTTGCGACGAATGGTTCTCCTGCAGCACGGGGAAGGCTAGCGTCGCCCGGCTGAATCTCGCGTTATCAGTGTGAATTCAAAGCGGGTCCTTCTCGGCTTTCGGTCGCGAACGCCGGTCACCGAGAAGCGAACTGAGCAACAAGGCAACGCCAAGGATCACCGCGACGAACAGCATCAGCAGGGCCAGCACCGGATAGCCGAAGGCGGTGTGCCGCGTATCGACGTCCATGATCAGGGCGGCGCCGACGACCAGTGCCGCGGCGAAGACGCCGGCCGTGATGCGGTTGGCGATCTTCTGCATGCTCTGTATCAGGTAGGCCTCTTCCAGGCCGGCCAGGTGCACGCGGAAGCGGTTGTCGGCCAGGGTGCGCAGCAGCACCGAGATGCGCTGCGGTGCTTCGCGCACCAGTTCCTGCACCTCAAGTACTTCGGTCGCCAGGCGGCCCAGATCGAGCGTGCCCAGCGTGCGTTCGCGCAGCATGCCGTGCATGTGGCGTCGCAGGACTTCGCGCAGCGAGGCCTCCGGGTCGAGTGCCAGGATCACCGCTTCGAGATTGAGCAGGGTCTTGCCCAGCAAGGTCAGCTCGGCCGGCGGTTTGAGGCCGCAGCGGCCACCCAGCTCCACCAGCTTGAGCAGGAAGCCGCCTTCGGATTCGGTCCAGGTGGTCGCGGACGAAAAGCGCGCCACGAGCCGTGCGGCCTCGCGCGAGAAACGCGGCTCGTCGAAATCCTCGAGACGCGTGCCCATGTGGATGAAGGTTTCCGCGGCCTGTTCGCCGCGGCCGTCGATGGTCGCCACCACCAGCTTGAGCAGCTGGTCGCGCAGGCGTGGCGGCACGTAGCCGACCATGCCCAGGTCGAGCAGCGCCAGCCGGTGGTCGGGCGTGAGCTTGACGTTGCCCGGGTGCGGGTCGGCATGGATCAGCCCGTGCACGAAGACCTGGTCCAGGTAGGCCTTGCCCAGGTCGTGCGCCAGGGGCGCCAGGTCGACTTCGGTGCGCAGCACGTCCGGGATCGCGGTGACCTGGATGCCGTCGACGTGGTCCATCACCAGCACCCGGCGCCGGGTGTAGTCCCAGACCGGCAGCGGCACGTCGATGCGCTCGAACCCGGCCAGGCGTTCGTGGAAGGTTTCGAGGTTGTCGGCTTCCTGGCGATAGTCGAGCTCGGCCCGCACCGTGGCCCGGAACTCGTCGAGCCAGTCGTGGAAGCCGTAGCGTTCGCCAGCCTTGCTCACCAGGCCCAGCGAACGGATCAGCCGTTCGACCGCCGCCAGGTCGGTGTCCACCCGCGCCGCCAGGTCCGGCCGCTGCACCTTCACGGCGACACGTCGGCCGCTGGGCAGGACGGCCCGGTGCACCTGCGCGAACGATGCCGTACCGATCGGCACCGGATCGAATTCGCTGAACAGCTTGCCGATCGGCGCTCCCAGCTCTTCCTCGATGGCGCGGGTGATCAGCGGCACCGGCGTGGGCTCGGCATCGTCCTGCAAACGCGCCAGGGCCAGCTGGTAATCCGGTGGCACCAGGTCGGGGCGCGTGGACAGCATCTGGCCCAGCTTCACGAAGGTCGGACCCAGGGCCTCGAGGTCGCGGGTGAAGGCTTCCGCATCCTCGCTGGCATCCACCGGCTCGACGCCGGGCGGCTGTTCGCTGCGGGGCCGGAAGACCGGCGAAGCACGGTGTTTGAGCAGGAAGGCGCTGATCGCGGCCAGGCGGCTAGCCTCTGACATCCGGGTGGCTCCCTTGGTGCCGACGGGGCGGCGTACCCCCTGGATGCTGGCCCGTCGAACCTGAACAGGGCAAGGAACGGCGCGCGTGCCGTTCAGGTTGGACGGGACGGCCGGCCCCGCCGCTGCCGCTCGCGGGACCACGGCGGGCGGCGTAGATTGGGGCCTTCACGCCCCTGGAGCCCGCCCATGTCCGTCGCTTCCCGTACTGCCCTGACCCTGTCTATCGCCGTTTCGCTGTCGCTGGGGCTGGCGGCCTGCCAGCAATCGCCCGCTCCTTCCCCGGGCACCGGTACCGAGGCGAAGACGGCGGCTGAAACCGTGGCGCGGCCTTCGCGACAGTACGACATCGAGGAGTTCGTCGAGTCGACGGGTGTCGGTGGCGCGTCCTTCAGCGCCGACGAGTCGCGGATCCTGTTCTCGTCGAACAAGTCCGGCGTCTGGAATGCCTACACGATGCCGGCACAGGGTGGCGAGTGGACCGCGGTGACGAACTCGGACACCGACAACATCTACAGCGAGGCCTTCTTCCCGAACGACGACCGCGTGCTGGTCAGCCGCGACCAGGGCGGCAACGAACTCGACCACCTGTACGTGATCGAAGCCGACGGCAGCGAACGCGACCTGACGCCGGGCGAAAACCTCAAGGCCGGGTTCATGGGGTTTGGCCATGATGGCCAGTCGTTCTTCGTGATCAGCAATGAACGGGACCCGCGTTTCTTCGACGTTTATCGCTATGACGCCGACGATTACGAGCGCGAACTGGTCTACCGCAACGAAGCCGGCTACGAGCCGGGCGAGATTTCCCCCGACGGCCGCTGGCTGGCCCTGGGCGAGACCCACACCACCAACGACAGCGACCTGCACGTGGTCGAACTCGCCACCGGTGAAGTCACCAAGGTGTCCGAGCACGAAGGCCAGGCGCAGTTCGCGGCCGAAGCCTTCAGCCCCGACGGCGCGTGGCTCTATTACACCGCCAACGATCGCGGCGAATTCGCCGGGCTGCGACGGGTGAACCTGGCGACCTGGGCCCACGAGCCCGTGCGTTCGGCCGACTGGGACATCGTCGACGCGGCGCTCTCGCACGACGGCACCTACCTGGCCGTGGCCACCAACGTCGATGGCAGCACCGGCGTGCAGCTGTTCGAAACCGCCACCGGCGAGGAAGTCGCGCTGCCCGATTTCCCGGCCGGCGAAGTGCGCAACCTGCGGGTCTCGCGCTCGGAGGACAAGCTGGCCTTTTACCTCAACGGCGATCGCCAGCCCAACGACCTGTACGTGCTTGACCTCGCCGCAGGCGGCGAACCGAAACAGCTGACGACCTCGCTCAACCCGGCCATCGATCCGGCCGACCTGGTCGATTCGCGCGTGGTGCGCTTCGACAGCTTCGACGGCATGCCGATCCCGAACATCCTGTGGAAGCCGCACCAGGCCAACGCCGACAACCCGGTGCCGGCCCTGGTCTGGGTGCACGGCGGGCCGGGTGGCCAGACCACCCGCGCGCATTCGCCGCTGATCCAGTACCTGGCCAACCACGGCTACGTCGTGCTGGGAATCAACAACCGCGGCAGCTCGGGCTATGGCAAGACCTTCTTCGCCGCCGACGACGGCAAGCACGGCCGCGAGCCGCTTTGGGACACGGTCGAAGCCAAGAAGTACCTGCAGAGCCTGGACTACGTCGACGACGACAGGATCGGCATCATCGGCGGCAGCTACGGCGGCTACATGGTGCTCTCGGCCCTGGCCTTCCAGCCCGGGGAATTCAAGGTGGGCGTGAACATCTTCGGTGTCTCGAACTGGCTGCGCACGCTCGAGTCGATCCCGCCGTACTGGGAATCCTTCCGCGAAGCGCTTTATCAGGAAATCGGCAACCCCGAGACCCAGCGCGATTTCCTGATCGAAACCTCGCCGCTGTTCCACGCCGACAAGATCAACGTGCCGCTGATGGTGCTGCAGGGGGCCAACGACCCGCGCGTGATCAAGCCCGAGTCCGACGACATCGTCGCGGCGGTGGAGAAAAACGGCGTGCCGGTGGAATACGTGGTGTTCGACGACGAGGGCCACGGGTTCTCCAAGAAGAAGAACCAGATCGAGGGCTATGGCCGGATCCTTGCCTTCCTCGATACCCACCTGAAAACGGCGACGCCTGCCGACGCGTCGCCGGCAGACGCTGCGCCGGCGGAATAAGCGATGCGCCGGTTACTGCTCGCGTTCTGTTGCCTGGGACTGGCCGCGCCGGCCGCGGCCGACTCCCTGTACAAATGCACGGACAAGGAGGGTGCGGTCAGCATCCTGTCCGTGCCGTGTCCGGCCGGCAGCACCCAGGTGTGGAAACGCGACGCCACGCCCGAGGCCGGCCCCAGTGTCGAAGAGCTCGCTGCGCGCGCCGCATTGGCCGAGGCGGAGGCGCGGCGTGCGGCCGAACAGGCGCGCCAGGCCGAAGCCGAACGCCTGGCCGAACAGCAACGGCTCGAGGCCGAGGCCAAGGCCCTGGCGGAAGAAGAGGCCGGCAACCGGACGCGCATCAAGAGTGATTGCACCAAGGCGCACGAATTTTCCGAAGCCGCGCTGGAAAAGGAATGGCTGCGCCTGACCGAAGCCCAGCAGGCCGAGCTGCGCAACTGGGTGGTCGCGCAGTGCGCACACGTGTACGAACGATGATTTTTCCCGACGCCTGACGCGAAGGCTTCGGGCGGCACCTCGGGCAGTCCGCCGATGCCTGCCGAAGGCACGCTGCGGTGCACTGGCACCTCCGCCAGGAGCCCGCCATGCCCCTCGTTTCCGTCGTCCTGATCCCCCTGCTGCTGGCTTCGGCGCCGCCGGCCGCAACCGACCTGCGCAAATGCGTGGGGGCCACGGGAGCCGTCAGCTACCAGACGCTTCCCTGCGCCGAAGGTGCCCGCCAGGCCTGGGTGCAGCCGATCAAGCCCGGGTCGGCGCCGCCGCCGCCGAAGTCGCAGGCATCTTCGCGCCCGCGCAGCCAGCCGTCCCCGCAGGCGCCGGCGAAAACCGCGCGCCGGCCAGCCCCCCGGCGCGCCAGCGCCGCCGACCTTCGCCGCCAGCGCTGCGAGAAGGCCCGGCGCGAGGCCGACGACCTGCGCGACCGGCTCTGGAACAAGCTCGATTTCCAGCAACGCTCCGAGCTGGACGCAAAAGTCGCCCGGGCCTGCGCAAGGTGACGCCCCCGGAGCGATAATGGCCGGATGCACGCTCCCTCCAACCTTCGCGGCATCGTCGCGATGCTGCTGGCCGTCGGCTTTTTCTCGCTGATGGACGGCGGCCTCAAGCAACTGGCCGGCCACTATCCGCCGATGCAGGTGGCGGCGCTGCGCGGCCTGTCCGGGCTGCCGCTGGTGCTGGCCTGGGTGGCGGCCACCGGTTCGGTGATGGGGTTGATGAAGGTGCGGTGGCGGCTGCACCTGCTGCGTGCGGCACTGTCGATCGTGATGCTCTCGGCCTTCGCGTTCGCGCTGCGCCAGATGCCCATGACCAGCGCCTACGCGATCTTCTTCGTGGCGCCGCTGCTGATCACGGCGCTGTCGGTGCCGATGCTGGGTGAAACGGTCGGCCCGCGGCGCTGGACGGCCATCGGCCTGGGCCTGGTCGGCGTGCTGGTGGTGCTGCGGCCGACCGGCGAGGGTCTGTTCGGCTGGGCCGGGCTGGCCGTGGTCGTGGCGGCCGCCGGGTATGCCCTGTCGGCCATCCTCGTGCGGATATTGCATCGCACCGACAGCGGCCAGAGCATGGTGTTCTGGATGCTGGTGATGACGGCCGTGGGCGCGTCGGCGCTGGCCTGGCCGGGCTGGGTGCCCCTGCGGGCGAGCGACGCCTGGGTGATCGCCGGGGTCGGCGTCACCGGGTTCCTGGGCCAGGTGGCGATCACCGAAGCGTTCCGGTCCGGCGAAGCCTCGGTCGTGGCCCCGTTCGAGTACAGCGCCCTGGCCTGGGGCCTGGGCCTGGACCTGCTGATCTGGGGCGTGCTGCCCGATGGCTGGACCTTCTTCGGCGCCGGTATCATCGTCGCCAGCGGTCTTTACCTGGTGCATCGCGAGCGCGTGCTCGGGCAGCGCCCGGCCGGCTGAGCCCGGGTCCGTGGCGAAGGGTTTATGCTTCGGCTTCACTTGTTTCCCGGGTTATTCCGCATGTCTGAACGCCTGCCCCTCGCCGTCCTCCTGTCCGCCAGCCTGCTGACCGCCTGCGGCGGGAAAGAACCGGCGCCGGCCACCGGGCCGGCCGACGATGCCCAGGCCGCGGCGAAAACCTTCGTCGCCGGGTCGGACTGGGGTCCTTGCCGGATCCAGGGCCTGCGGCTCCCCTTGGCCGCGCGCCTGTTCGTCATCGACGGCGGCACGCCGACGCCAGGCGCCGAACCGGGCCGGGAAATGATTCGCCGCGTGGACATCGCCGTGCCCGGACCCGTGGCCCTGCTGATGACCGCGCCGGAAGCCACGGCCTGGCACGTCCGTCCGGGGCCCGAAACCGAGGTGCGCGCACTGGTTGCGCTCGGTGAAGAACCCCAGCGCATCACCGGCCTGGGCCTGGGCGACCATCGGCATGAAGCGTCGGCCGCCATGGGTGCCGAGTGCGCGGGTTACCTGATGCGTGGCGGCGCTGGCCCGGCCCTGGCCGAGGCGACCGACCAGATCTTCGGCAAGCCGCATGACGCGATCTACCAGATGCGCATCGGCAGCGTGATCATTGGCGGCAGCGATCCCACGCTCGACCAGCCGGTGGGCCAGTGACGCCGCAGGCTTCGGGCTTCGGCCTGGTCGGTTTCGACGGCGACGATACGCTCTGGCACAGCGAAGGGTTCTACCGCGCCGCCCACGCCGAATTCGAGACCATCGTCGGGCGCTATGTGGACCTGGCCGATGCCGGCCTGCACGAGCGCCTGCTCGAGACCGAGCGCCGCAACATCAAGCTTTTCGGCTACGGCGCCAAGGGCATGACGCTTTCGATGGTGGAAACCGCCATCGCCCTGACCAGCCAGCGCATCGGCGCGGCCGACATCCACGCCATCGTCGAGCTGGGCAAGGCAGTGATGTCGCATCCGGTCGAGCTCTTGCCGGGCATCCGCGCCGCGGTCGAGGCGGTGGCGCGCGACCGGCCCGTGGTGCTGATCACCAAGGGCGACCTGTTCCACCAGGAGGCGAAGGTCCGCGCCTGCGGCCTGGCCGACCTGTTCCAGCGCATCGAGATCGTTTCCGAGAAGGACGCCGACACCTACGGTCGCGTGCTGGGTGAATTCTCGCTGCCGTCGCGCGACTTCGTCATGGTCGGCAACTCACTGCGCTCGGACATCGAGCCGGTGCTGCGCCTGGGCGGTTGGGGCGTACACATGCCCTACCACGTGACCTGGGCGCACGAACTCGAGCACGGACTGGGCCCGGACCACGCCACGCACATGGAGGTGGCGCAGACCGCCGCCGAAGTGCCCGGGGCGATCGGCTTGCTCGAGGCCCGCCGGGCTCAGTCGAAGGTGTAGCCGAGTCCGACCAGCACCGAGGTCCGGCCGTCCTGGTCCACCAGCGGACTGTCGGTTACTTCCGACGGCAGCCAGGTGTGGCCGGCGCGCGCGAAGAGTTGCCAGCGCTCACCCAGCGGGCGCGTTGCCAGCACCGACACTTCCGGAAACAGCGCCGAGCCCGGCGCATACGCCGGCCGGCCAACGATCGCTTCGCCGGCGCGCACGCCGTAGTAGTAGTCGACCATGTCCTGGCTCTGCCAGCGAAGGGCGAGCGAAGGCAGGATCTGCCAGCCCGCGGCGCGCACCAGGCCGGTCCATGAAACCTCCGCCTCCTGGCCACCGCTGCGGTCGAGCATGTCGGTCGCCAGCGAGGTCTCGAACTGGCCAACGCCCGCCACCCGCCAGCTGGCCGCGACACCGGCGTCGAGCGAGAACTTGCGATCGGCCATGCCGGCCAGGTAGGGCGAATCGGCGGCGTCATAGCCGTCGCCGCGTGCCTGCAGGAAACCACCGAACTCGAAACCGCCCGATTCCGCCAGGACCACGCCGCCGCGCAGGCCCCGCAGGTAGAAGCGCTCGCCCTCGAAGCGCACCAGCGGCACCACCAGCAGGTCTTCGTCGAGCTGTCGGTAGGGCGCGTCGCGCTCGATCGCCAGCAGGCCGACGGTCCAGCGGGGCTGGGGGTCGGGCCCGTCCTGCGCCAGGACCGGCGCCGCGGGGATGCCGAGCGCGAGCGCGAGGGCCAGGGGGAGACGGAAGGGCATGGGGGGAACTCCGGTTCGACGAAGCGTCACTGTCGGTGACGATCCGTCGAACCGGCGTGATTGTCCAGCGTCAGGGCAGGCTGAACACGATCGGCACCAGGGCATAGGCGGCGACCGCGCGCCCCTGGCGCTGGGCCGGGTGGAAGCGCCAGTGCTGCAGCACCTGCGTCCGCGCGGCCTGGTCGAGGGCGCGATGACCGCTGCTGTTTTCGATGGATGCCTCCTGCGGCTGGCCGGTTTCGTCCACCAGCACGCGCAGGGTCACCGTGCCTTCATGGCCGGCGATCAGGGAAGGGCGCGGATAGCGCGGCGCCGGGGCGATGTCGTAGGCCAGGGTCATGACGGCCGGCGGGCCAGGGTTGAAGTCGGTGGGCTCGCTGTTGCCGGTGACGACCGGCGGCGCCTCGATTTCGCCCTGCTCGAACACCGGCGTGCTGTCGATGTCCGGCACCGGCATCGTTTCCACGATGGGCCGCGGTTCGATGCGACGAACCTCGGTCACCGGCTGCGGATCCGGCGGCGGCGTGGTCGGGGGAATGTCGACCGGCGGCAGGGGCTCGACCAGCACGGGTATCGTCTCCGCGCGCGGCGGTTTGGCCGGCGGTGACCAGGTGTTGGGAAACATCAGCGCGCCCAGTACGACCACGTGGACGCAGATGGCCAGGCTGGAGCCGGCGATGCGCTTGGCATCGATGCGTTGCCAGGGCGGGGTGGGGTGGGACGACGGCAGGCTGCGGACCATGGGACACCTCCTTCGGTGGGTGGCACGGGTCTTGAACGTGTCGGCGCCGCCGGTGGGGTTGGCTGTCGCCGTCCGTCGTATGTCTTGAAAGTGCACCCGGGTAGCGGCGGCGCGCAAGCGTTAGGATGTGTTCCATGGCCTCGATCACGATCCCCGCTAAGTGGGTGTTCATTTTCGCGCTGCCGCTGGCGCTCGCCGGCTGCGGCCTGGAGCGCGAAGACAGGGAAGAGGAGGCCGTCGACCCTGCGCTGGCTGCCGTCGTGGCGCCACCCTCCGACGAGCCTTTCGAACGCAGCTGGCAGGGGGTGCTGCCCTGCAGCGACTGCGACGGCATCCGGACCCGGCTGACGCTGCGTCGCGACGACGACGGCAACCAGGACTTCGAGCTCGAGGAAACCTACCTGGGCGAAGACGCCGGCAACCAGTTCACGCTCGCCGGGGCATGGCGCGAGGGTCGGCAGGGCACCGAAAACGGCACCGCCACCGTGTTCCGGCTCGATCCCGACGGCGCCGACCAGTGGTACCAGCTGCAACCCGACGGCAGCCTGGAGCTGCTCGACGGCCAGGGCCGGCCGCGTGCCGACGGCATCGGCCACCGGCTGCAGCGGATCTAGGGTTTCGCGGTCGTTCACCTGGCTGATGCAGAATCAGCGCCGAATCGTCTCACCAGGGAGCCACCCATGAACCGCAAGCTATTCGCAGCCACGCTGGCCTTCGGCCTTGCCGCTTCCACCGGTGCGCAGGCTTTGGTCGACGACATCGCCGTCGGATTCAGCCCCCGGACCGGCGATGCCTGGGTCGATACCCGGCTGGGTGACATCAACGTGTATGCGCGAGGCAACACCGATGGCTTCATCGACGACGTCGTGGTGAGCTTCGGTGCGCCGCGCGTGCTGGTGCGCGATCTTTATTACGACCGGGGGTGGGCGCCCGGCGACATCTACTACGCCTGTGCCATCGCCCACCAGCTGGGGCGCCCCTGCCTGGAGGTTGCGGACTACTACCAGCACAACCGCGGCCAGGGGTGGGGCGTCGTGGCCCAGCGCCTGGGCATCAAACCCGGTTCGGACGCGTTCCACGCGCTCAAGGGCAAGGTCGGCAAGGGCCACGACCGCATGCATGGGCGCGGTGGCCCGAAGGCGTCCGGGGGTTCCCGGGACGGTCGCGAGCAGGGCCCGCCGCCGGGCCGCGGCCAAGGCGGCGGCAAGCCCGACAAGGGCAACAAAGGCGGCAAGGGCAACGGCCGCTGATCGCCGGACTCAGCGCGCGGTGTAACCGCCGTCGATCGCCAGCTCGGCGCCGGTGATGAACTTCGACTCGTCCGAGGCCAGGTAAACCACGCCCCAGGCGATGTCGTCGACGTCGCCCATGTGGCCGAGCGGATGCAGCGCCCCGACGTCGCGGCGGGCTGCCTCGATGTCGGTGGCACCGCTGGCCTTGAGGTGGTTTTCGACCATCGGGGTCCAGATGTAGCCCGGGTGCACCGAATTCACGCGGATGCGATCGGCGGCGTAACACAGCGCATCGGTCTTGCTCATCAGCCGCACCGCGCCCTTGGAGGCGTGGTAGGCGGGCACGTCGGCCGCGCCGACCAGGCCATAGATCGACGAAAGATTGATGATGCTGCCGCCGCCGGCGGCCTTGAGGTGCGGAATCGCGTGCTTGCAGCAAAACAGCACGCCCTTCACGTTCACCGCCTGCACCTTGTCCCACTCGGCCTCGGTGATTTCGTGGGTCAGCTTCGTTGAACCGGAAATGCCGGCGTTGTTGACGACCACGTTGACGCCGCCGAACTCGGCGGCGACGTCGTCGATGGCCCGCTTCACGGCCGGTTCGTCGCTGACGTCCACGTGCCAGTAGCGGGCCCGGCCACCGCGCTCGCGAATGGCCGCGGCTACGGCTTCGCCCTCGTTGTCGTGCAGGTCGAACAGCGCGACGGCGCCGCCTTCTTCGGCCAGGCGTTCGGCGCAGGCGCGGCCGATGCCCAGCGCAGCGCCGGTGACGATGCAAGTCTTGCCTGTGACGCGGTCCATGGGCTGTCTCCCGGGGTGGCTTACCGTCAGATTGCACCGGCTGGGGTCCAGCGACCTTGACCTGTGTCATTCGGCCCGGGCCTGACCCAGGTCAGGGCGACCGCCGGCCGCGGGCGCCAACCTGCCGGGCAACGAGGGAGGATTCGCCATGGCCATGGTCATTGATTGGAATGATTTCGACTCGCACCAGCGCAGCGGCGTCGCCGAAGCGCTGGACGCGGCCGGCGTCGATGCCTGCCCGGACCCCCAGCCCGCCCCGCCGACGCCGGTCGCGCCGGTGGACGTTGACGCCACCGCGGTGGCCGCGGGCCTGGGACTGGATCCGGCGCGGGTGCCCGCGATGGTGGCCGACCGGCGCATCGCCACACTCTGCGAACGCGGCACCGGCGAGGACGCGGGCCTGTTCCGGTTCACCTTCTACTATGCCGGCCAGCGCTTCCGCCTGGTCACCGACGCCGACGGCCGACCGATGCCGCCAGGCTGAGCCTGGCTGGCCGTGGTCGCCGCCGGCGGCCTAAACTGCGCGCCCCACACCGTTCCAAGGCTGGCCACGGGTGTCGTCGTCCCCTTCCCTGAGCGTTGCCCCGATGATGGACTGGACCGACCGGCATTGCCGCGTCTTCCACCGTCTGCTGGCGCCGCATGCGCGTCTGTACACCGAGATGGTGCATGCCCAGGCCGTGATCCACGGGGATCGCGAGCGGCTGCTGGGCTTCGATCCGGTCGAACACCCGGTGGCGCTGCAGCTGGGCGGCTCCGATCCCGCGCACCTGGCCGAGGCCACGCGCATTGGCGCCGACTGGGGCTACGACGAGATCAACCTCAACGTCGGCTGTCCGTCCGACCGCGTGCAGGCGGGGCGATTCGGCGCCTGCCTGATGAAGGAGCCTGCGCTGGTGGCCGATGCCGTGGCCGCGATGATCGCCGCCGCGCCGGCCGGGGTCCCGGTGACGGTGAAGTGCCGGCTGGGCGTGGATGAAATGGAGGACTACGACGTCTTTCGCGCCTTCGTCGACAGCGTTGCCGCGGCTGGCTGCACGCATTTCGTCGTCCATGCCCGCAAGGCCTGGCTGCAGGGCCTCAGTCCGAAGGAAAACCGCGAAATCCCGCCGCTGCGATACGACTGGGTCTACCGGCTCAAGTGCGAGCGCAGCGACCTGCGGGTGGAGATCAATGGCGGCCTGGCGACGGTCACGGACGTCCAGGACGTGCTTGGGCAGGTGGACGGCGTGATGATCGGACGCGCGGCCTACCACGAGCCGTATCGCCTGCACCTGATGGATCGGGCGCTGTTCGAACCGGCCCTGCCGCCGCGCGGCCGGGAGGAACTGCTCGTGGCCATGCGGCCCTACGTGGAAGGCTGCCTGTCGCGCGGCGTCGCGCTCAAGCACCAGTCGCGGCACTGGCTGGGCCTGTTCCACGGACAGCCGGGCGGACGGATTTTCCGCCAGGTGCTCAGCGAGGGGGCGCCGCGACCCGGTGCCGACTGGTCGGTGGTCGAGCGCGCGCTCGAGGCCACGCGCACCGGCTAGCATGGGCGTCCTATCCAGGCGCATGGAGGACTCCCACATGGCATTCGAACTCAAATCGGCGAGCTTCCAGGACGGCGACACGCTGCCGGACCTGCACGTCAAGGCGATGGGCGATACGTCGCCGCACCTTCGCTGGAGCGGTGCGCCGGCGGGCACCCGCAGTTTCGCGATCACCTGCTTCGACCCGGATGCCCCGACCGGCTCCGGGTTCTGGCACTGGACCGTGGCCAACCTGCCGGCGGACACGACCGAAGTGCCGGCGGGCGCGGGCCATCCCGGTGGGCACGACCTGCCGGCAGGCGCGGTGCAGGGTCGAACCGACTTCGGCAGCGTTGGCTACGGCGGCGCGGCGCCGCCGGCGGGCCATGGCAGGCATCGTTATGTCTTCACCGTGTTCGCGGTCGACACCGATCGCCTGGACGTCGGTCCCGACGACTCCGGCGCGGTGTTCGGCTTCAACCTGCACTTCCATACCCTGGCCCGGGCCTCGATCACCGCGACCTACGAGAACCGGGGCGAAGGATGATCACCCGCGACAGCCAGGCCTTCCTGGCCTTTGCGCGGGGCCTGGCGCCGGACTTCGGCCCGGCCTGCGCGCGGGCAGCCTTCCTGGTCGCGCCGGATGGCTTTGTCCTGGCCGAACAATCGGCCAGCGACAATGCCTACATGGACCTGTCGGTGGCCGTGGACCCGCTGCGGGCGTCGGCCCAGCACCGGGCGCTGCACGCCGCGCTGGCGCAGGACCTGCCCGTGGTGTGTTTCCCCGGTGATCCGGACGCGCCCGATGGCCTGTTCCCGAACAACGTTTTCGCCACCGGGCCGGGCATCGTGCTCGTGGGGCGCATGCGCCACCCGGTGCGCCAGCGTGAAGCCGGACGCGCCGATATCCGCGGTTTCTTCACCGGCTTGCTTGGCCGCCGGGAAATCGACCTGCGCGCCCAGCCGGGCGTCTGCGAACTCACCGGCTCCGTGGTGATCGACCGTGCCCGCGGGCTGGCCTACGCCGGCCTGGGGGAACGCTGCGACGAGCCGGGTGCCCGCGCCCTGCATGAGGCGCTGGGACTTCGGGCGACCCTGCTGTTCGACCTGGCTCCCGGCGAATACCACGCCAACGTGGTGATGAGCGTGCTGGCGGGGCGCGCCCTGGTGGTGGCGCCATCGGGATTCGCCGACCCGGGCGTGGCCGAGGCCCTGGCCAGCCTGTATGCCCCCCACGTCGTCCGCCTGACGGCCGCCCAGAAGGCGGCCTTCGCCGGCAATTGCATCGCCCTGCGGGACGACCGGTTACGCATCAGCCAGGCCGGCGCGGACGCGCTGGACCCGGCGCAGCGGGCCAGCCTGGCGGGGGCGGGCTTCGAACTGGCCCCCGTGCCCCTGGACGAGGTCGAGAAGGCCGGCGGCTCCCTGCGCTGCTGTGTCGCCGAAATATACTGACAAGCCGGCCTTGTTCAGGTACAAGTTATTGACGCGCTTAGGGTTCATACCGGATTCACTGCCCGGCGACCAGACTCTGCCGCGTCTTCCGGCTAGCCGGTCCACCCACTCGGAGCTATCCTCCCGCCGATGCTGAACACCCTTCGCCCCTTGCTGTTTTTTGCCGCTTTCGCGCTGGCGCTGCCTGTCTCGGCCGAAGAGGCGCGTGAGCAGAAGGCGGAAATGGGCGAACGCATCCGCCAAGTCGAGCGCGAGGGTGGCCAGGTGCTTCGCGCCGACCGCATGCAGCGCGGCGGCGAAGACGTCTACCGGATCAAGGTGCTCACGCCCGACGGCCGGGTGCGGGTACTGCACGACCAGCGCAAGCCCGAAGTCCGCCCGCCGCCGCGTACCGACCGCCGCAGCCTGATGCTGCGCGAACGTGCCCGGCCCGAGCCGCCGAGCCAGCGCGCCCCCGAAACCCGCCCCGACGCTCGCGAACCCGAAGCACCAACACCCCGTCGTCGCGACGATTGAACCCCTGCCCTGGCCCCACCGGGCCATTCCCCTGTTGAAGGAGACGCCATGCGCGTTCTGCTGGTCGAGGATGAAGCCCCGCTGCGTGAAACCCTTGCCGCGCGACTCAAGCGCGAAGGTTTCGCCGTGGATACCGCTGGTGACGGCGAGGAAGGCCTGTACCACGGCAGGGAAGTTCCCTTCGATATCGCCGTGATCGACCTGGGCCTGCCCAAGATGTCGGGCATGGACCTGGTCAAGGCCCTGCGCGAAGCCGGGCAGAAGTTCCCGATCCTCATCCTGACCGCGCGCTCGAGCTGGCAGGACAAGGTCGAGGGCCTCAAGTCCGGCGCCGACGACTACCTGGTCAAGCCTTTCCACGTCGAAGAGCTGCTGGCCCGCATGAACGCGCTGCTGCGTCGCGCCGCCGGCTGGTCCAAACCTTCGCTCGACTGCGGCCCGGTCCGCCTGGACCTGTCGGCGCAGACCGTCAGCGTCAACGGCTCCGGCGTCGACCTGACCAGCTACGAATACAAGGTTCTCGAGTACCTGATGCTGCACGCCGGTGAGCTGGTGTCCAAGGCCGACCTGACCGAGCACATCTACCAGCAGGACTTCGACCGCGATTCGAACGTGCTCGAAGTTTTCATCGGTCGCCTGCGCAAGAAGCTCGACCCCGACGGTGAGATCAAGCCGATCGAAACCGTGCGCGGTCGCGGCTACCGGTTCGCCATCCCGCGCGACGAGTAGTCCGGCGTGCGCGCCTGGCGCACGCTGTCGCTGCAGGCCCGGCAGATGCTGGCGGCCAGCCTTGCGCTGGTCGCTTTCCTGGGCCTGACCGGCCTCGCGCTCGACCGGGCCTTCGTGGCCACGGCGCAAAACGCCCTGCGCGAGCGCCTGGCCAACCTGGCCAACAGCTACATCCGCGACAGCGAGCTGGACCGGACCCGCGACTTCATTTCGCCCGAAATCCCGCCCGACAGTCGCCTGCTGACGCCCCGGAGCGGGCTTTATGCCACGGTGCGCGGGGAAGGCCTGCGCTGGGAATCGGCGTCGTCCCTGGGGCGGTCACTGCCGCCGGTCGAATTCCTGAAGCCGGGCGAGCGCCGCTTCGAGGGCCCGCTGCGCATCGTCGACGCATCGGGCATGGAAAACAGCGTCTACGGGTATTCCATCGGCGTGATCTGGGTCCCGGCCGACGACTTCCCGCTGACCTTCAGCGTGTTCGAGGACGCGCAGCAGATCGAGAACCAGATTCGCATCTACCGGGCGGCGCTCTGGGGCAACCTGTTGCTCGCGGCCCTGCTGCTGACCATGGTGCAGTTGCTGGTGCTGCGCTGGAGCCTGTTGCCTTTGCGCAACGTCGAGCGCGAGCTCGGGCGCGTGCGCCAGGGTGAAAGCCAGCGGCTCTCGGGCAGGCATCCGCGTGAGCTCGAGTCGATCACCCACGCCATCAATGCCCTGATCGAAAGCGAGCGGACCCATCTCGACCGCAGCCGCAACACGCTGTCCGACCTTGCGCACAGCCTCAAGACGCCCCTGGCCGTGCTGCGATCACGGCTCGATGCGGACGCCAGCCATGCCGAACTGCGTTCCGAGGTCGCGGCCCAGGTCCAGCGCATGAACGAGATCGTCACCTACCAGCTCACCCGCGCCGCACGCACCGGCCATGCCCTGTATTCGGCGCCGATCGAAATCGAGCCGCGTGCCGAGGAAATCGTCGCCGGGTTGGAAAAGGTCTACGCCGGGCGCGGCGTGTTCTGCGAATTCGACATCGATCCGGCCGCGCGCTTCCACGGCGAGCTGGGCGACCTGCAGGAACTGCTGGGCAACCTGCTGGAGAACGCCTTCAAGTGGGCCGACAAGCGCGTGCTGTTGACGGTGTCGGTGGAGCCGGCACCGCCGGAGCGCCGGGCCGGCGTGAACTTCATCGTCGACGACGATGGCCCGGGCATCCCGGCCGAGCGCGTCGATCGCCTGCTCCAGCGTGGTGTCCGCGGCGACGAGCGCGTGCAGGGCCACGGCGTCGGCCTGGCGATCGTGCAGGACATCGTCACTGCCTACCTGGGTGAACTCAGGGTCACCCGGGCCCCGGAACTCGGCGGCGCCCGTTTCAGCGTCCGCATCCCCCCCGCGTACTAACCGCCGGGAATCGGCGACTCGCCGTAAAAACGCTGCAGGTGCCCGGCCACCGCCGGCATTTCCCGCGCCAGCAGCGCCGGTGCCGAAAAATGGTACTCGCTGGCCACGGCGAAGAATTCCTCGGGCGCCTCGGCGGCGTACGCGTCGATGGCGGTGTCCTCGCCGGCATCCACGCGCGCGCAGAACGCGTCGTAGGCCGCCTGGAAGTCGCGGGCCCACTGGCGCTGCCACGCCGCCGGCAGCGGCGGCGTCCCGTCCATGGCGCCGTCGAGGATGTCGATCTTGTGCGCCATCTCGTGCACCACCAGCTGGAAGCCTGCCTCGGGTTCGGCCAGCTCGGCCTGGATGTCGTCCCAGCTCAGCACCAGCGGGCCCTGGTCCCAGGCCTCGCCGGTGAGGTCTTCCGTCCATTCGGCGACGACGCCGGTGTCCTCGTCGTGGTGGCGCCGGCGGACGCGGAACGCGCCCGGATACACCAGCACCTGGCGCCAGCCGTGAAGCCCTTCGGCGCCGAATTCGAGCAAGGGCAGGCAAGCCAGCCCCGCCAGCTGCAGGTGCTGCTGCGGATCGAGCGCCAGGCCCTGCAGCGGGGTGATGGTTTTTTCGTCCAGGAATCGGGCGACGAGCGCGTGCAGCCGCGTACGCCGGTCCGGCGCCAGGCGTGCCAGGAAGGGCAGGGACCGCGCCAGCGCATCGCACTGGTCGGACGACAGCGTCGGGGCGGACTTGGCGGCGCGAAGCCGCCGGAACAGGGATTTCATGCCCGATGCGTGCGGGCCGCGACCTTGCCGGGCACGTCCTGCCGGGTCAGCGGATCATGCCGGGCAGCAGGGAGTTCCATCGCGGGGCGGGACGACCGGAGGCGCCGCTGCTGCGTGGACGGACCGGGGCGGTGGCGCCCGGCGCGGGGCTGGTCTCGCCGACGCTGCTCTCGACCGGCTTTTCGGCTTCGGTGGCTGCTTTCGCACACGAACCCGACTCGGCCGTCGCGGGTGCCGGCTCGGCCGCCTGGATCGTGGCGGCGGCGAACAAGAGGCTGAGGCTTAGCGCGATACGAAACATGGACGACACCTGCAGTGGCGGGACACCCTGAGGGATGCGCGGGGATGCCGAAAGGTTGCACCCGATTCTACCGATTGCGCCGGCGGCCGCCAGTGCCCGTTTTGCGGCACTGCAGCATGGACAAGCGCGTGCGTTCGGGCAGACTCCGGCGGCACATGAATGCCGCCAACCTGACCTTTCCCAGCCCGCTGATTCGTGGCCCGGCCCTGCGCCGCGCGCTCATCGCCGGTGCCCGCCGGGTCATCGCCCAGCGCGAGATGCTCAACAAGATCAACGTCTTCCCGGTGCCCGACGGCGACACCGGCAGCAACCTGGCCTTCACCCTGGGCGGCGTGCTGACCGGTGCATTGAGCCGGCGCGGGCAAGGGGCCGGCGACTTGCTGCGGCGGGTCGGCGAGGACGCGGTCGACGGTGCCCGGGGCAATTCGGGCGCCATCCTGGCGCAGTTCCTCACCGGCGTCGCCGAGGCGGCGGGCAACGCCCGCACCCTGGAGCCGCCGGCGCTGGCACGGGCGGTGCGGGCCGGTGCGACCTCGGCCCGGCAGGCGCTCTCGGATCCGCGCGAGGGGACCATCCTGAGCGTCATCAGTGCCTTTGCCGACGGCCTGGAGCCTGCTGCCGACGGCGATCTCGCCCGGTGGTTCCGGGACGCGCTCGAGCGCAGCCGCCAGGCGCTGGCCGCGACGCCGACCCAGCTCGCGGTGCTGGCCAGGGCCGGGGTGGTGGACGCCGGCGCCCAGGGATTCGTCGACCTGCTCGAAGGGATCCACGAGTTCATCGCCTCCGGCGCCGTGGATGCATCGGGGCTTGCCGACGACCTGCCCGGCGACCTGGAGGCCGCCCAGGTCCACGGCGAACTTGCCGAGGCCGATCCCGAACACCGCTGGTGCAGCGAATGCCTGCTGGTGGGCGAGGGCATGGATCGCGCCGGGCTGCGCGACGCGGTCGACGCCCTGGGCGCTTCATGCGTGGTGATCGCGGGCAGCACGTCGCGCCTGCGGCTGCATGCGCACGTGTCCGAACCCTGCCAGCTGTTCGACACCGCCGGCCGCTTCGGCCGGGTGGAGAACACCAAGGCCGACGACATGCACGCCCAGGCCCGCACCGCAGCGGGCGCCGCCGGCGTGGCGATCATCACCGACAGCGCCGCCGACCTGCCGGCCGGGGAGATGAAGCGCCTGAACGTGCACATGGTGCCGGCGCGGGTGAATTTCGGTGACCAGGATTTCCTGGACAAGGTCGGCCTGTCGACGGCGGAGTTCTACCGCAAGCTGCGCACCGAAGCGGTGCTTCCACGCACCAGCCAGCCGCCGCCGGGTGATTTCCGCCGGCAGTTCGAATTCCTGCTCTCGCACCACCGCGAACTGGTCTACGTCGGCCTGTCGCGGGCGGTGTCGGGCACGCTGCAGTCGGCGGAAACGGCGGCGCAGCGCGGCCATCCGGACCGCACCCACGTTTTCGACACCGGCAATGCCTCGACCGGCGAAGGCCTGCTGGTGATACGGGCCGGCGAACTGGCCGCGGCGGGCGCCACGCCAGCGCAGATTCTCGCCGAGCTCGAACGGCTCAAGCCGCTGACGCTCACCTGGGCGCTGGCGCGGGACATCAGCCACGCGGTGCGTGGCGGCCGCATCCCGTCCTGGGCCAAGGCGCCGGCGGAGTGGTTGGGGCTGACGCCGATTGCCCGGGTCAAGGCCAGTGGCAAGCTCGGCGTCGTCGCCGGCCTGTTCGGCAAGCACCGCGTGCCCGAGCGTTATGCGGCCTACGTGGCCCGGCGCGCGCCGACGGGCGTGCGGCTGCGCCTGATGGTGGGCCACTGCGATGCCGCGTCCGATGGCCAGCGGGTGCTCGATGCGCTGCGCGAACGACTGGCACCCGAGCAGTCGTGGCTGGTCGAGACCGGTTCGGCGGTCGGCGCGCACGCCGGGCCCGGGGCGCTGGTGGTTTCCCTGCAGCCGGCAAACTAGGCCGCGACTGACGGCTGCGTGGGCGTGGCCCATAATGCCGGCATGATCGTCGCGGTCCTCATCCTGCTTGCCTACCTGCTTGGTTCGCTGTCCGGCAGCCTGTTGCTGGGCAAACTGCGTGGCGTCGATATCCGGACCCAGGGCAGCGGCAACGCCGGTGGCACCAATGCCCTGCGCACCCAGGGCTGGAGATTCGCCCTGGGCACCGTGCTGGTGGACGTGGGCAAGGGCGCGCTGGCGGCCTGGCTGGCGCTGCGCTTTGGTGCCGGCGTCGCCTGGCTGCCCTACGCCGCGGCGGCGGCCGCGGTGCTGGGCCATGTCTATCCGGTGTTCCATGGGTTCCGCGGCGGCAAGGGTGCCGGCACCCTGGTCGGTGCGCTGCTGGTGCTGTGGCCGATCGCGGTGGCGGTGCTGATCGGAGCCTGGCTGCTGGTGCTGGCGGCCACGGGTTTCGTCGGACTGTCCACGATCATTGCCGGCGCCACCCTGGTGCCGCTCGCGCTGGCGACCGGCGGTGCCCCGGAGCGGCTGGCGTTCGTGGTCGTGCTGGCGTTGTTCCTGGTCTTCACCCATCGCGGCAACCTGGCACGGTTGCGTGCCGGCACCGAACCGCGCTTCGAACGCGCGCGCCTGCTGCGCCGGAGCCGGGCATGAGCACGCGCACCCTGCTCATGCGCCTGGCCCGCGGGCCGGCTTCGGGCGCCGACCTGGCCGCCGAACTGGGCATCACCCGCAGTGCGGTCTGGAAGCGCATCCAGGTCCTGCGCGCCGCCGGCGTCGACGTACTCGCCACGCCCGGCAACGGCTACTCGCTGGCGCGTCCGCTGGACCTGGTCGACGCCGAAAGCCTGCTGGCCGGGCTTTCGGCGGATGCCCGCGCGCACCTGGCTGGCCTGACGCTCGACTTCGAGACCGACTCGACCAATGCCCAGGCCCTGCGCCAGCCGGCACCGGAGCAGGGCGTGCAGGCCTGGCTCGCCGAGCGCCAGACCGCCGGTCGCGGTCGGCGAGGCCGACCCTGGGCCTCGCCGCTGGCCGCGCACGTGTACATGAGCCTGTCGCGCCGGTTCGACACGGGTGTTGCCGCGCTGCAGGGACTGAGCCTCGCCGTCGGCGCCGCCACCGCCCAGGCGCTGCACCGCCTGGGATTCGATCGCGTCGGCCTGAAGTGGCCGAACGACCTGCTCGCCGACGGTCGAAAGCTGGGTGGAATCCTGGTGGAAATCCGCGGTGACGCCGCCGGACCGCTGCAGGTGGTGGTCGGCCTCGGGCTGAACGTGGCGATGCCGGCTTCGGCCGGCGCCGGCATCGACCAGCCCTGGTGCGACCTGGCCGCGCTGTCGCCAACGCCACCGCGTCGAACCGAGCTCTGCGTTGCGTTGCTCGATGCCCTGGTGCCGCTGCTGGCACGCTTCGAATCCGAGGGGCTGGCGCCGTGGCAGGACACCTGGGCCCGCCTGGACCTGCTGGCCGGCAAACCGGTGCGGCTTGAACACGCCGGCCGGCCCATCGACGGCATTGCGCTGGGCATCGATGCCGAGGGCGCGCTGCGATTGCGCACTGCCGACGGCGAGCAGCGCTGCCATGCCGGCGAAACGAGCCTTCGCGCGGCATGAACTGGCTGCTCGACCTCGGCAATTCCCGCCTGAAGCTGGCCGCCTGGCCAGCCTCCGGCGAGCTGGGCGATGTCCAGGCCTGGTCGCATGGCGCCACCGACTTCCCCGCCACCCTGCAACCCTGGCTGGCGCAACTGCGCCAGGGCGACACCTGCTGGCTGGCCTCGGTCGCCGGGCCGGACGTCACCGCGGCCGTCGCCGGCCAGCTGGCCAGCCACGGCTGCCCGGCCCAGCGCGTGCGCACCCTTGCCGAGGCGGCCGGCGTACGCATCGCCTACGCCGAACCTTCGCGCCTGGGCGTGGACCGGTTCCTGGCGCTGCTGGCCGCGCGCGCACGCGGCCCGGGGCCTTGGCTGCTGGTGTCGGCGGGCAGCGCGCTCACCGTCGATTTGCTCGACGCCGACGGCCTGCATCGGGGCGGCGTCATCGCCCCCAGCCCGGAACACATGCGGGCGGCACTGGCGGCCCGCTTCCCGGCCCTGGCCTATGCGGGTGGCGAGGCGCATGCGTTCGCTGCCGACACCGCCGATGCGCTGGCCGGCGGCAGCCTGGGCGCGGCGGCCGGCCTGGTCGAGCGCAGCCAGCGCGAAGCGACCCGCTTGCTCGGCACGGCCCCGGTCGTGTTGGTCGGAGGCGGCGGTGGCCAACGGCTGGCCGCGGCACTTGAACTGGATGTCGAGCCGGCGCCTGCGCTGGTGCTGGAAGGACTGGCGGTCTACGCCGAGAACGTGGGAGCAACGGCGTCATGATCACCAGGAACCTCGTGGTGCTGCTGGCCTGCATGAACCTTGCCGTGGCCCTGTGGTGGTTTGCGCACGAATCGCCCGTCGCCAGCCCGCCGCCGTCGCTGGAGTCCGGCGTCGGTGGCCTGGTGCTGCTCGGCGAGGCCGAAGCCCCGGCCCCGGCCGATGCCGCCGAGCTGGCCGGCGTGCCGCTGCCGATGCCTGACAGCCCGGTGTGCCTGAGCCTGGGTCCGTTCGGCACGCCGGCCGAACTGCGTGCGGCGATGAATGCACTGACGCCGCTGGCGGCGCGCATCCAGTACCGGGAAGTGCCTGCCACCCAGGTGCGCGGCTACCGCGTTTTCCTGCCGGCGTCGGGCAGCCGCGAACAGGCGCTGGCCGCGGCCCGGCAGCTGGCCGCCCGCGGCGTGCGCGACTATTACGTGGTGACCGCCGGCGACCAGGAAAACACCGTTTCCCTCGGCCTGTTCAACGAACTGGACAATGCCGAGAAGCGCCGCGAGGAAATCGCCGCGCAAGGCTTCAGCGCGCGCCTGGAGCCGCGCACCGAACAGGCCACGCAGTGGTGGATCGACCTGGTGGGCGACGCAGGACTGGACTGGTCGGCGGCGCTGGGTCAGCCTCGGGACATCGAAGCCCGCAGCGGTGAATGCGACTAGCCGGTGCGGCTTCCCGCTAGAATCCCTGAAACGCCGGCTTAGCTCAGCAGGCAGAGCAACCGCCTTGTAAGCGGTAGGTCCCCGGTTCGATTCCGGGAGCCGGCACCATCGAGGCCCGCATCACGCATGGCGAGTGATCGCAACGGGAACCAGGTCATCGAAGCCGCGCGGGCGCGGGGAGCGCGTGTCCTGCCCTGGTTGGCCTGGCTGCCGCTGCCGGTCGTGCTGGTCGAGTGGCTGGCCCAGACAGACACCCTGCCTTCGGGCTGGCCCGGCGCATTGTCCTTGCTGGCACCGCTGCTGGTGGCTGCCGGGGCGTTACTGCGGGCCGACCGCCGGCCCGCGATGCGCCTGGCCTGGGCAGTGGCCTTCGCCTGCCTCGCCCTGCTCTGGCTGGCCTGGCCGGCGCAGGTGGCGGACGGGCTGCGCAGTCCGTCGCCGTGGCTGGCCGCGCTGGCCGCTGCGATCGGACTGGGCGCGAGCCTCGGTACCGGAACGGTGGTCGTGGGATTGCTGGCGCGATCCCTCGGCGGCTTCCTCGTGGCGTTCTGCGGGCTGTGCCTGGTCGAGGTCTTCGATGCGGCGCCCGGAAGCGTGGCGCTGGGCATCGGCCCCTCGCTGGCCTACCTGGGCCTGGGGGCGTGGCTGATGACGCGCGACCTCGTGCAGCGCCCGCTGCGCGTGCTTCGGTTCTGCGCCGCGTCGCTGGCGGGGATCGGGCTGCTGGTGATGGCGGGGTGGACGCTGGAAATTCCGTACATCGTGCAGGGCGGCACGGACCACGTGCCGATGCAATTCAACTCCGCGCTGATCGCGCTGCTCATCGCCGGCTCCCTTCGGCTGCTGGCTTCGGGCCATCGCAACATGGCGCTGGTGCCCCTGGCTCCGGTCGTGCTGCTGTGCCTGGCCAGCCTGGCCGAGGAGTACGGCGGGCTAGCCCTGGGCACCGGCGAGTGGCTGCTGACGCACGTGATCGTCGCCGAGGGTGCGGAGCCCGGCCGCATGGCCCCCAATGCCGCGACGGCCTACCTGCTGGCCTGCCTCGGCATTGCCCTGGCTCCGTCTGGCACAACGGCCAGCACCGCGCGCTGGTCGGCGACCTGGGCCTGCGGGTTCGTCATTGCGATGATCGCGGTGATCGTGCTCACGGGCTACGTGCTGCAGATTCCCGCGCTGCGCGGTTGGAGTGGCTACACGCCGATGGCCCTGCTGACCTCGTTGGCCCTGCTGATGACCGGGGTCGCGCTGGTTGCCGCCGGCACCGAGCATCGCAGGGCGCTGCAGGCACGTGCCGGCTGGATGCCTCTGGCAGTGGCTGCGGCGGCCGTCGCCGTTTCCATCCTGGTCTGGTTCCAGATCGACCGGGACAGCAAGGCCAGCCGCGACGCCCTACGACTGCGACAGTCGGAGCTGGTGGAGAAGGCGATCCTCGGTGGCGTCGCGGCGCGCGCGGATGCGCTGCGCCGTACGGCATTCCGGATGTCGCAAGCGTCCGACGAGCCGGCGCGGCTGGCGGCCTTCAACCTGGATGCGCAAATCCATCTCAACGAATTCCAGTCTTTGGTCAACCTGGTATGGGTAGGCCCGGATGCCGTCGTCAGACGGCAGTTTGAGAGCAGCAGCGACAGGGTCAATGTCGTCGGGCGAAAGCTTGATGCCGACCCACTGCGTCGCCAGCTTCTTGAACGCGTGCGGCGTGAGGGTGCACTAGTCCAGTCACCGCCGCTGGTCCTGTTCAATGGCAGCGTTGGCGAGCTTCTGGTGGCACCCGTCCGCCGGGACAACCAGCTCCAGGGGTTCCTGGTCGGCGTAGTGAGCTACGAAAACCTGTTCGCACGTGCGCTGGACGATGTCGCCGTCGAAAACGCCGTGGAACTGAGCTACGGCGACATGCTGCTTTATTCCCGTGGGACGCCGCCGCCGGGAGGCAGTCCGCTTCAGCGCCCGGTACCGGTATCCGGCGCGGACGTTGACCTGAAGGTCTGGTCGGCCGGATCCGAAGCCACGCCCCTGGCGAACATCCTGCTTTTCACCGGCCTGATCACCGGTGGCCTGGTGGCACTGGCACTGCGCCTGGCCAGCCTGGCCCGGGAGCGCGCGGCGGTTGCCGAGCGCCGGGGCCAGGAGCTCAGCCGGCAGGTGGAGGCCGCGGAGATCGCCCGGGCGGCCCTGCAGGAGGCCGAACAGGAACTGTCCTCGGTGTTCGAGAGCATCAGCGACGCGTTCTACACGCTCGACAGCGACTGGCGCTTCGTTTTCGTCAATGCCCGCACTGAACAGCTCATGGCGCGCAGCCGTGACCAGCTCGTCGGGCGCAGCGTCTGGGAGGCGTTCCCGGAAGCGCAGGGGACGGTCATCGAGCGCGAATTCCGTGCCGCGGTCAGCCAGCGGCGCGCGGGGGAGTTCGAGGTGTATTTCCCGCCGCTCGACGGCTGGTTCTTCGCCCGCTGTTATCCGCATCCCCAGGGCCTGGCGGTGTACTTCCAGGACATCTCCGCGCGCAAGCATGCCGAAGACACCGCGAGGCAGGCGCGCGCGGCGTCCGAGCGCGCCCAGCGCATGGCCCGGCTCGGAAGCTGGGAACTGTTGCTCGACTCCGGCGAACTGCGGCTTTCCCCGGAAGCCCAGTCGATCTTCGGCCTGGGCACGACGCATGAAATCCGGAGTTTCGCCGAGCTGGCGAAACGCGTGCATTTCGAGGACCGCGAGCGGCTGCAGCAGGCCAGGCGCCGGCTGCTGGCCGGCGAGGAGTCCGACCTGGAAGTCGAGTACCGCATCCTGCGGCCGGACGGGGAAACCCGCCACGTGCGTGAACTGGGCACCCTGGTGCGCAATGCCGCCGGCGAGGCGGTGGCGGCCTCGGGCGCGATCCAGGACACCACCGACAGCCAGCACGCCCAGAACGCACTGCGCGAGCTGTCGCGACGGCTCGAACAGTCGCTGGTGATGAACCGGCTGGTGCTGGAGAACTCGCTGGACGTGATCTGCGTGCTCGACGCCAATGGTCGCTTCACCCAGGTGTCGGGTGCCTCGGAGGCGGTCTGGGGATACACGCCGGCTGAACTGGTTGGCCGTGCGTATTACGACCTGGCGCACGCCGATGACCGCGCCCACACCCTGCGCGAAGGCGCGGCCGTCCTGGCCGGGCAGCCGACGGTGGACTTCCGCAATCGCGTGGTGCGCAAGGATGGACGGGTGGTGTCCATGCAATGGTCGGCGGTGTGGTCGGCGCGCGAGCGCATGATGTTCGCCGTCGCCCGCGACGTCACCGAAGCCAGTCGCCAGTCGGCGGCACTGGCCGAAGCACGGGCCAGCCTCGAACGCGCCCAGTTGATCGCCCGCATGGGAGCCTGGGAGCTGGATATCCCGAACAACGTATTGCGCTGGTCGGACGAGGTCTACCGGATCTTCCAGGTAAAGGCCGGCGACTTCGCCGGCAACTACGAGGCCTTCAGTGCCCGTGTGCACCCCGACGACCTCGCGGGTGTCGAAGCGGCACAGGCCAGGGCGCTGGCGGGCGAGGGTGAGCTGGATATCGAACACCGCATCGTGCTGCCCGGCGGGGGCGTCGGTTACGTGCACGAGCGGGCGCGGCTGTTCAAGGATGAGCAGGGCCGGCCCTGGAAGCTGGCCGGCAGTGTCCAGGACATCACGGAGCGCAAACGCGCCCAGGAACTCGAAGACGGCCAGCGCCTCATCCTTGCCGGTATCGCCGCCCGGCGCCCGCTGGGGGAGGGCCTGATGGCGATCGTGCGCCTGGCGGAACGCCAGATCCCCGGCGCGGTCAGCTCGATCCTCCTGCTCGACGAGAGCGGCGAGCACGTGCTGGTCGGCGCGGCGCCCAACTTGCCGGCCGAGTACAACGCCGCCATCCACGGGCTGGCCATCGGGCCCAGGGCCGGTTCCTGTGGCACGGCCGCTTACCGCGGTGAGCGGGTGGTCGTCGCCGACATCGACAACGACCCGCTCTGGGAAGGCTACCGGCGCCTGGTGCAGGCGCACGGACTCAAGGCCTGCTGGTCGACGCCCGTCAAGGCTTCCGATGGACGCGTCGTCGCGACGTTCGCTACCTATTATTCCGAAGTTCGCGAACCAAACGAAGACGAACTGAAACTGATCGACGGCCTGGCCGCGCTTTGCGCCGTGGCGATCGAGCACGATGCCGCCTTCCAGTCGATCAGCAACAGCCAGCAGCGGTTCCGGTCGCTGTTCGACGAGCACCCCGACGCCGTTTATTCACTCGACCTGGAGGGTCGCTTCACCGAGGTCAACGAACAGTTCCAGCGCCTGGCCCGGCTGCGGCCGGAGGACGTTCTGGGCAAGCGCTTCGATTCCCTGGTGGTGGAGTCCGAGCGCGGGGTCGTGCGCGCGCATTTCACCGCGGCTACCCACGGGGAAGCGCGCACCTACGAGATGACCGGGCTCGCCAGCGACGGCCAGCGGGTCGAACTGCGGGTGACCAACCTGCCCATCGTCGTTGGTGACCGGGTGACCGGCGTGTTCGGCATCGCCCAGGACATCAGCCTCCTGCGCAAGCACCAGCGGGACCTGTCGGAGGCGCTCGACGGCGCCGAGGCCTTGAGCAGCCAGTTGCACCGGCTCAGCGAGGCGTCGATTTCGGTGAACCGGGACCTGGACGAGGCGACGCTGTACCAGCAATTGGTGGACCGGGCCCGCGAGATCATCGGTGCGCACCAGGCCGTGGTGAGTGTCGAGTCCGGCGACGGGCGCTCGCAGCTGCTCAACGCCGTGTCGCTCTCGGACAAGTATGCGCAATGGCGCGACTATGACGTACCCATCGATGGAAGTGGCATCTACGTCAGGGTCGGTGAACGCCAGCAGCCAATGCGCATGACCCAGGCGGAGCTCGAGGCGCACCCGGGCTGGCGCAACTTCGGTGCCGAATCCGCGCGGCACCCGCCGATGCGCGGTTGGCTGGCGGTGCCGATGGTTGGCAGCGACGGCAAGACGCTGGGCATCCTGCAGCTGAGCGACAAATACCGCGGGGAGTTCAGCGAGGACGACGAACAGGTGGCCCTGCAGTTCTCGCAGATGGCGGTCATCGCCATCGAACGCGCCCGCTTGCTGGCACGGCTGCAGGTTCGCGACCGTTTCTTCGAAATGTCGCTCGAGGTTTTTGTCGTCTACGACCCGGCGAGCGGTCGCTGGGTGCAGGTCAACCAGATGCTGGCCGACATCACCGGCTACAGCCGCGAGGAGCTGCTGGCCAGGCCGATCCTCGATTTCATCCATCCCGACGATGCCCCGTCCACGCGCGAGCGTTCAAACGAGCTTGGGCAGGGACGCAAGGTGCAGACCAGCTTCGTGAACCGTTACGTGAGCAAGGCCGGCGAGGTGCGCTGGATGGAGTGGATGTCGGCGCCCGCCCAAGATGGCCTCGTCTACGCCGTCGGTCGCGACATCACGCAGCGGCTGCAGTCCGAGGCCGCCCTGCGCCAGACCCTGGCCGACCTCAACGCCCGCAACCGCGAACTCCAGGATTTCGCCTTCATTGCATCGCACGACCTGCAGGAACCCCTTCGAAAGATCCGGGCCTTTGCGGACCGGTTGCAGGAACGCCATGCGGACGCGTTGACGGCGGAAGCCCGGGACTACCTGGACCGCACCTGCAAGGCGGCAAGCCGCATGCAGGTCCTGATCAACGACCTGCTGGCCTATTCGCGGGTCGCGGCACGCAGCAAGCCGTTCACGCGAGTAAAGCTGGACGCGGTGCTGGCAGGGGTCGTCGACGACCTCGAGACCAGCCTGGAAGCCAGCGGCGGTCGCGTCGAGGCCGGTGCGCTGCCGGTTATCGAGGCCGATGCCACCCAGATGCGCCAGCTTTTCCAGAACCTCATCTCCAATGCACTCAAGTTCCGGTCCCCGGACCGGCCCCCGGTGATCCGCGTGGAGGCCGAAAAGGAGGCGGGCATGGACGGTCCGGGCTGGATCCTGCGTTTCATCGACAACGGCATCGGCTTCGAGCCGCGCCACGCCGAAAAGGTGTTCGCCCCGTTCCAGCGCCTGCACGGCCGACAGGAATACGACGGTACCGGCATTGGCCTGGCGATCGTGCGCCGGATCGTGGAACGCCATCGTGGCGCCATCCAGGCCGAAGGCCGTCCCGGGGAAGGCGCCAGCTTCGTCATCCGGCTGCCCGAACGGCAGCCGGCGGATAGGGGAACGCTGGCCAATCCGCTGTCCGAACCGTAAAGTCAGGCACGTCAGCCTCAGGACCCCGTCGAGTGATGAACTTGCCGCGCCAACCCATCACCATACTGATGGCAGATGACGACCCTGACGACCGCCTGATGACCCAGGAGGCGTTCACCGAATGCCGGGTGGGCAATCCCCTGCGTTTCGTCAACGACGGCGAGGAGCTGCTCGACTACCTGCATCGCCGGGGTGGGTTCGCCGACGAAGAAGCCTATCCGATGCCCGGCCTGGTGCTGCTGGACCTGAACATGCCGCGCAAGGATGGCCGCGAGGTGCTTCGCGAGATAAAGGCCGACCCGCGCCTGTGCAGCATCCCGGTGGTGATCCTCACGACGTCCAAGGCCGAAGAGGACGTGGTGCGGAGCTACCGGGACGGGGTCAATTCCTTCATCACCAAGCCGGTGACGTTCACGGCCCTGCTGGAGGTCGTGCAGACCCTGGGCACCTATTGGCTGCAGGTGGTCGACCTGCCGCCCGAGGCGGAGGGAAACCGGCATTGAATGACGCCGTGCTCCGCGTGCTGGTCGTCGACGACGACGAGGAGGACTTCCTGATCCTGCGGGACCTGTTGGCGGACTTTCCCCAGGGTCGATTCGAGCTCGACTGGGTGGCCACCCTGGCCGAAGGGGCCAAGGCCCTGCGGGAGAACCTGCACGACGTTTTCCTGGTGGACTACCACCTGGGCCCGGACAACGGCATGGACCTGGTGCGCCTGGCCGTGGCCGAGGGCAGCGCGCATCGCCCGGTGATCATGCTCACCGGCCAGGGCAATCCCGACGTCGACCGCGAGGCCCTGGCCGCCGGTGCCTCGGACTATCTGGTCAAGGGAAACATCGACGCCGAGAAACTGGCGCGGTCCCTGCGTTATGCCGCCGAACGTGCGCGCCAGGTCGCGCAGATCGAAGACGGCAAGCGCCGCTACCGGCAGTTGTTCGAGCTCAATCCCTTCCCGACCTGGGTCTACGAAATCAGCAGTCACCGGTTCGTCGCGGCAAACGATGCGATGGTGGCCAGTTATGGCTACAGCCGGGACGAGTTGCTCGGGATGACCATTTTCGACATCCGTGACCCGGACGAGGCGGAGCGCCTGCGCGCCTATCTGGACGAACGGGACGAGCAGTCCGGCGGCGCGGGTATCTGGCGGCACCGGCGCAAGGACGGGAGCCTGGTGTGGGTCAATATCACCGGCCATGCCCTCGAGCTCGACGGCAAGGCCTGCCGCATGGTGATCGCGCACGACATCACCGAACAACGCTCCACCCAGGAGCGGATGCAGCTGCTGCAGCGGGCGGTCGAGTCGAGCATGAACGGCATCATCATTGCCGATGCCCAGGCCGCGGACCTGCCGATCATCTACGTCAACAGCGCCTTCGAATCCCTGACCGGCTACGATGCCCAAGAGGTGGTCGGCCGCAACTGCCGCTTCCTGCAGGGCGCGGAAACCAGGCAGCCAGAGCTCAAGATCCTGCGCCGGTCGCTGGCGGAAGGCCGCGAATCGAACGTCATCCTGCGCAACTTCCGCAAGGACGGGGAGTTGTTCTGGAACCATCTGTTCACGTCGCCGGTGCGCGACGAGCAGGGCACGATCACGCACTTCGTGGGCATCCTCAACGACCTGACCGAGCGCCGGCAGGTCGAAGCCGAACTCGCCTACGCCGCCAACCACGATGCCGTGACCTCGCTGCCGCTCTACCCGATCCTGGAAGCCGCCATCGCCGGGTTGCTTGAAAGAGAGGGCGCCATGGTGTCCCTGTTGTTCATCGACCTCGACCACTTCCACGCCATCAACGAATCGATGGGACACATCATCGGCGACGAGGCCCTGCGGGTGGTCGCGACGCGTCTGAGCGACGTGCTGGGGGGGCCGGGCTACCTGTCCCGCTTCGCCGGTGACGAGTTCGTCGCCGTGGTGGCCGGCCAAGCCCGGGAGCGTGTGCTCGAAGTGGCGGAAGCGCTCCGGCAGGCCGTGGCCAGGCCCTTGGAAGGCGACGGCTGGAGCCTGTACCTGACGGCCAGCATCGGCATCGCCCGTTCGCCCGACCACGGCGAGTCGGGCGCCGACCTGCTGCGCCGGGCCGAAGCCGCGATGAGCCGGGCCAAGCGCGAGGGTCGCGACACCGTCTGCGAGTTCTCCACCCTGCAGATGCAGGAGCTGGAGGATCGCCTGGTGCTGGGCGCACGCCTGCGCGAGGCGGTCTCGCGCGACGAACTGCAGCTGCACTACCAGCCACAGCTTGCTGCCGGCAGTCGTCGCATCACCGGCTTCGAGGCCCTGCTGCGCTGGAACAGCCCCGACCTGGGCTCGGTTCCTCCGGGACGCTTCATCCCCATCGCCGAATCCCTGGGTTTGATGCCCGAACTGGGTCTGTGGGTGTTGAACGAGGCCTGCCGCCAGCTTCGTGCCTGGCACGACCAGGGCCGTGAAGGGTTCACCGTGGCCGTCAACTTCTCCGCGCACCAGCTGCAGCGGCCGGACATCGTCGACCGCGTGCGCGAGGCCATCGAGCGCCACCAGGTGCCCCGGGGCATGCTCGAGATCGAACTCACCGAAAGCTCGCTGATGGAGAACGTCGACCGCGTGAAAGGGCGGCTGGCCGAGATCAAGGCACTGGGCGTATCGCTTTCGCTGGACGACTTCGGCACCGGCTATTCCAGCCTGGCCTACCTCAAGCAGTTCTCGCTGGACAAACTCAAGATCGACCGCAGTTTCGTCAAGGACCTGCCCGGCGATGCCGCCGACGCCGCCATCGCCCGCACCATCGTGGCGGTCGGGCACGAGTTGAAGATGGTGGTGGCGGCCGAGGGCGTCGAAAACCAGGAACAGGCCGATTTCCTGCTTGAAATGGGCTGTGACGAGCTGCAGGGCTACCATTTCGGGCGGCCGGCCCCGGCCGTCGAGATCGAGGCGCGTTTTCCCCGCGACTGAACGCCGGCCATCGTCCAGGTGGCCAGCCAGCCAGCGTGGGAATATCCTGTGCACCCTGCTTCACAGGAGCCGACGCCATGCGCCGCTTCATTTGCCATAGCCTATTGCTGCTCGCCGCGTTGCCGATGGCCGCCGTCGCGGGCCGCCCTGCGGTATCGCCGGCGGCGGTCGCCGAAATCACCGCCCGCGCCGATGCACCGCTGCTGCTCGACGTTCGTAGCCCCGAGGAGTTCGCCCAGGGCCACCTGCCGGGCGCCGTGCTGATCCCGCACGACCAGCTGGCTTCCCGGCTCGACGAGCTCGACCGGGATCGCTGGGTCCTGGTCTATTGCCGCAGCGGCAAGCGGGCGACCACGGCCCAGGGCATCCTGGAGGACGCGGGCTTCGAGGTCCGCCAGATCCAGGGCAGCTGGCTGCGCTGGCAGGAAGAAGACCGCCCGGTGGTGATTCCGGGCGACGAAAAGGATGCGAAATGAGCCATTCCAAAACCCTTGCGCTGATCGGCGCGCCCACCGACATCGGAGCGGGCCACCGCGGCGCCGTGATGGGCCCGGAAGCCCTGCGCGTCGCCGGCCTGGCCGAGGCCCTGCGTGGGCGCGGCCTGGAGGTCATCGACACCGGTAACCTGTCGGGCCCGGCCAATCCGTGGCTGCCGCCGGTGGATGGCTACCGCCACCTCGAGCAGGTGGTGGCCTGGAACCGCCTGGTGATGGACGCCGTGCGCGACCAGTTGGGCCAGGGCCGGCTGCCGGTGCTGATGGGCGGCGACCACTGCCTGGGCCTGGGCAGCATCACCGCCGTGGCCCGCCATTGCCGCGAGACCGGCAAGAAGCTGCGCGTCATCTGGCTCGATGCCCACGCCGATTTCAACACCAGCGACGTCACGCCCTCGGGCAACGTGCACGGCATGCCCGTGGCCTGCCTGTGCGGCGTCGGACCGCGCCCGCTCACCCATCTCGACGGCGATTCGCCGGCGATGCAGCCCGACCAGATCCGCCAGATCGGCATCCGTTCGGTCGACCAGGGCGAAAAGCGCCTGGTGAAGGAGTACGGGCTCGACATCTACGACATGCGCTACATCGACGAATTCGGCATGAAGCGGGCGATGGAAGAGGCACTGGAGGGCATCGACGAGCAGACCCACGTGCACGTGAGCTTCGACGTCGACTTCCTCGATCCCTCGATCGCACCCGGCGTCGGCACCACCGTGCCGGGCGGCCCGAACTATCGCGAGGCGCAGCTGGTGATGGAGATGATCGCCGACACCGGTCGGCTGGCGTCGCTGGACATCGTCGAACTCAATCCCGCGTTCGACGACCACAACAAGACCGGGCTGCTGGCCGTGGACCTGGTCGAAAGCCTGTTCGGCAAGTCCACGCTGATGCGCGACTGAACCGGGGCGTGAATCATCCGTGAAACCTGCGGCACCGGTGATTGACAGCCGGGCGGCCAAGGATAGACTCAGGGCGCAATCAACCCACAGGAGAGTCCCATGTCACGTACCCGTTGGATGCTGGCGGCCTTGCTGGCCGCGTTCGCGCTTTCCGGCTGCAATACCGTGCAAGGCTTCGGCAAGGATGTCTCCAAGGCCGGCGACGAGCTCGAGGAAGCGGCGGAAGAAGCCAAGAACTGACACCACTGTGTTTCCAGTGGACGAAGGCCGGGCAGCGATGCCCGGCCTTTTTTCGTCGTGTGATTCACGGGTCGGGTGCGAACCCGATCGGGAAGGCCTCCGGCGCCGGTTCGTGCAGGGGCCAGTGACGGGGAAGGATCCCGCGGGCTGCCAGCGCCTGGCTGCCGTCGTAGTAGAGCGAGAGTTGCTGCGCTGGCCAGCGGCTCGCGCGTTCGAAGGTGGTCACCGTGGCGGCGTCCCGGCGTCGTTCGCCATGGCCGGTGCCCACCTGCTGGCGCGCCAGCGACTCGGGCATGTGGCGCGACCCGGCGGACGGCGCGGCGGCATCGGCGGACGCCCCGGGCTTGCCGGACGCCTCCTGGCGCGAGCGGGCGATCGGCGCCGGTGCCTGCCAGGCCGGCGGCTGGCGTTCGCGGAACACCGCCACGCCGATCACGCCGACATTGTCGGGGCGGCCGGTGCGGGCCGCGTAGCTGTCCTGCAGGGCGGTGAAGTGGAATTCGGCGACCTCCGACAGGTTCTTGCGCCAGCCCTTGATCTCCAGGCGCTGCCAGGGTCCGAGCACGTAGCCGGACTGGCCGGTGCCGGCGGTTTCGCCGCTGATCACGTTGACCCCGTCGACCGACACCACCGCCAGGACCCGCTCGCCGCTGGTGTTGTGCAGCACCAGGCTGTAGCGGTGGCCAGGCTGGCCTTCGATGTAATGGCGGCCGCGATGCGGGTGCCAGGGCAGGGCGTGGCCGCGCTCGAGGTCGTGCACCTGCAGGTCGACCAGGGGCGCCTGGCGGGCGCAGGCAGGCAGGCTGGCCAGGGCGGCCAGGGCAAGCAGAAGGGTGGGCAGGGTTCTCATGGCGGGCTCCTTGTTCGGTGTGGGAATGCAACGTTCCCGGGCGCGAAACGGGGTTGGCCCCGGTGACACGGTAAACTTGCCGGGTTTTCCCAGACCGCCACGCCATGACCGTCACCCGCGTCCTTACCGGCATCACCACCTCCGGCACCCCGCACCTGGGCAACTACGCCGGCGCCATCCGCCCGGCCGTGGCCGCCAGCCGCCAGCCCGGGGCCGAGAGCTTCTTCTTCCTGGCCGACTACCACGCCCTGATCAAGGTGCAGGACCCGGCCCGGGTGCAGCGCTCGACCCTGGAAATCGCCGCCAGCTGGCTGGCCTGCGGGCTCGACCCCGACCAGGTCTGGTTCTACCGGCAGTCGGACATCCCGGAGATTCCCGAGCTGACCTGGCTGCTGACCTGCGTCGCCGGCAAGGGCATCCTCAATCGTGCGCACGCCTACAAGGCCGCGGTGGACAAGAACAACGAAGCCGGCGAAGACCCGGACGCCGGCATCAGCGCCGGCCTGTTCATGTACCCGGTGCTCATGGCTGCCGACATCCTGATGTTCAAGGCGCACTCGGTGCCGGTCGGGCGCGACCAGGTGCAGCACATCGAGATGGCCCGCGACTTCGGCGCCCGCTTCAATCACCTCTACGGCGAGCACTTCGTGTTGCCGGAAGCCGCCATCGAGGAAAACGTCGCGACGCTGCCGGGCCTGGACGGTCGCAAGATGAGCAAGAGCTACGACAACACCATCCCCCTGTTCGCGCCGCGCGAGATGCTAAGGAAGCTGGTGTTCTCCATCGTCACCGACTCGCGCGCGCCCGGCGAGCCCAAGGACACGGAAGGCTCGGCGCTGTTCCAGCTGCACCAGGCGTTCGCGACGCCGGCGCAATCCGAACAGTTCGCTCGTGACTTCGCCGAGGGCATCGCCTGGGGCGAGGCCAAGCAGGCCCTGTTCGAACGCCTGGACCAGGAGCTGTCGCCGCTGCGCGAGAAATACGAGGCCCTGATGGCGCGGCCCGACCACATCGAAGACGTGCTGCGGGCGGGCGCGGCGAAGGCACGCGCCATTGCCGGGCCGCTGATGACCGACCTGCGCCGGGCGGTGGGCTTGCGCGACCTGCGCGAGCAGGCGGGCACCAAGGCCGCAAGCCCCGCCAGGGCGGGACGTCCCCAGTTCAAGCAGTACCGCGAAAAGGATGGCCGCTTCCACTTCAAGCTGGTCGACGGCGCGGGTGACGAGCTGCTGACCGGCGGCGGCTTCGAATCGCCGCGCGAGGCCGGCGTGCTGGTGGCGCGACTGAAATTGGAAGGCGCCGCCGGCCTGCATCAGAAGGACGAAGCGCTCTGGCTGGGCGAGACCCGCGTGGGCATGCTGGCCCCGGGGGTGGCGCTTTCGGAGGCCACCGCCGCGCTGTCGGCCTTCGCGCAGGAGGACGCCTGATGGCCGACATCGCCGATCTCGCGCTGATCCTGTTCCTGCCGTGGTTCGCGATCCTGGGCGTGCTGTTCTGGTTCTACCCCAGGACGATGGAAAAATCCCCGGCGCGTCGACGCTTTGACCTGCTTGCGCTGGTGCTGGCTTTCACGGCTGCGTTCCTGGCCGGCCGCTGGGGCTTCGCAACCGCGGCCACGGACATCGAAGCGGGGCCGATCTGGCGCCAGGTGCTGGCCAGCCTGCTGGCCTACAAGGCCTTCCTGATCGTGCTGGCCGCAGCGTGGGCGTGGCGCGGGCAGCGTTTCAAGCGCCCGGCGGCAGGCTAGGCCGAAGGCCGATCAGGGGTACGCATTGGCGTTGGCCCGGGTGAGCCGCTCGCGCGAACGCACCACGCAAAAGCGGTGACCCGTCGGTGCTTCGAGCACGATCCAGCGGCCATCGTGCGGGCGCGAGACTTCCACGGCGCCCAGCGCGACCAGGCGGCGGGCCTCGGCTTCGATGTCGTCGCTTTCCACGTCCAGATGCACTCGCGAAGGGTGTTTCACCTTCTGGACCTCGATGTGCAGGCCCAGCCGGGTGCCGTCGAGGCGGGCGTACTTGTCCAGGCCGCCTTCGTCGGGGTCGGTCACCGGCAGACCCAATGCCTGGCTCCAGAAATCGGCAGCCGCTCCCAACGAGCCGCCTTCGCAGTCAATGATGAAACCGGCGAGGCGGCTAAAATGCGCCATCAGCGCGCGCGCTGGAGATCGTCGAGCAGGGCGCGCAGGAAACGCGCGGCCTCGCCGCCGGTGGCGGCGCGGTGGTCGAAGGTGAGCGAGATCGGCATGATCCGATGCGTTTCCAGGCCGCCCAGCACCGGCACCACCGCGTGGTGCAGGCGACCGGCGCCAATGATGGCCACGCAGGGCGGAACCACCACCGGCGTGGCGTACTTGCCGGCGAAGACGCCGAAATTGGACAGCATGATGGTGTAGTCGCGCAGCTCTTCCGGCGGCAGCGAGCGGTTCTTGACCCCGTCGCGGATGCGGTTGATGGCCTGGCGCACCTGGTGCGGTTCGAGGCGTTCGGCATTGCGCAGGTTGGCCACGAACAGGCCATCGGGCGAGTCCACGGCGATGCCGACGTCCACGCGGGCATGCCGGCGCAGCGTGCCCTCCTTGGCGTTGAGCCAGGCGTTCATCGCCGGCTCGGCCTCGGAGGCCACGGCGATCGCACGGATCATGCGCGCCATGATGTCCTCGCCCGGCGCCCAGGCATGGATGTCGGCGTCGTCCATCAGCGAGGTCGGCACGACTTCGGCATGGGCCTGCGACATCGTGCGGACCATGTTGCGGCGCACGCCGCGGATGGGTTCGTCCACGTCGAGCGCGGCGTCGGCCCTGGCCGGTGCCGGACGGCCGGGCGACGGAGCCGGGGCCGGTGCGGATCGTGCGGGCGACTGCGCGGCCGCGGCACGACCGCCACCAGGCGCCTGGGCGGCACTGCCATCCGCCGCGGCTTTTTTCACGTCAGCGGCCGTGACCACGCCGTCGGTACCACTGGGCCTGACGCGCGCCAGGTCGACTTTCAGTTTCCTGGCCAGGGCGCGCACGGCAGGCATGGCGCGCACGCCGCCGACGGCGACCGCCTGTTCGCTGCGCACGGCGTCGGAGCTCTGCATGGCCCCGACCACGGTGCCGGCGTCGGCGGACTTCTTCCCGTCGTCGCCGGCGGGCTGTTCGCGGATTTCGCCGCCCTCGTCCGAAGCGACCACGGTGAGGTCGTCCCCGTCATCGCGCGATGCTTCGTTGGGGACCGGCTTGCCGGCCCCCTTGTGGCCGTGGGCGTGGCCCGTGTCCTGGGCGTCGGCGCGCTGGGGCAGGGACGGGTCGATTTCGATCTCGACCAGCCAGCTGCCGGTTTCGATGACGTCGCCGGCCTTGCCGGCCAGGCGGGTCACCTTGCCGGAAAACGGCGAGGGCACCTCGACCACGGCCTTGGCGGTTTCCATCGACACCAGCGGCTCGTCGAGCTTGATGGTCTCGCCTTCCTTGACCAGCCACTCGACGATTTCCGCGTCGGGCAGGCCTTCGCCCAGGTCGGGCAGCTTGAAGAGTTTCTTTTCGCTCATCGCTAGTCCTCAGCCGGCCGCCAGCGTGCGCTTGGCGGCGGCGACGATCTTGTCCACGCTCGGCAGGTACTTCATCTCGAGGCGGAACAGGGGGATGTGGGTGTCGTAGCCGGTGACGCGCTCGACCGGCGCCAGCAGGTCGTACATGGATTCCTCGGCCAGGCGCGCGGCGATCTCGGCGCCGAAGCCCGCGGTCTTCGCGGCCTCGTGCACGATGACGCAGCGGCCGGTCTTGGCCACCGATTCACGGATGGTGTCGAAGTCCAGCGGCTTGAGCGTGGCGACGTCGATGACCTCGGCGCTGATGCCGTCCTCGGCCAGCTTCTCCGCCGCTTCCAGGGTTTCCTTGACCTGTGCGCCCCAGGTGACCAGCGTCAGGTCGTCGCCGTCGCGCAGCTGGAAGCACACGTCCAGCGGCAGCGCCTCGCCGTCGTCGGGCACCTCTTCCTTGTACTGCCGGTAGATGCGCTTGGGCTCCATGAAGATGACCGGGTCCGGGTCGCGGATGGCGGCCAGCAGCAGGCCGTAGGCGCGCTGCGGTGACGACGGCATCACCACGCGCAGGCCGGGGACGTTGGTGAAGATCGCCTCGTTGGCCTCGCTGTGGTGCTCGGGCGCGCGGATGCCGCCGCCCCAGGGCACGCGCAGCACCATCGGGCAGGTCAGCCGGCCGCGGGTGCGGTAGCGGAAGCGCGCCGCGTGGCAGACGATGTGGTCGACCATCGGGTACATGAAGCCGTCGAACTGCGCCTCGGCCACGGGCTTCATGCCCTGCGAGGCCAGGCCGACGGTGAGGCCGGCGATGGTGGTTTCGTCCAGCGGGGTGTCGATGACGCGCTGGTCGCCGAAGGTCTGCTGCAGGCCCGCGGTGGCCCGGAACACGCCGCCGTTGATGCCGACGTCTTCGCCGATCACCAGCACGGTGTCGTCATGCTTCATTTCCCAGGCCAGCGCCTGGGTGATCGCCTCGATCAGCGTGATGGCGGCCATATCAGCGGCCCTCCCACTTGATCGCGTCGGCGCGCTGGGCTTCCAGGTCGGCGGGTAGTTCGGCGTAGAGGTAGTCGAACATGGCCTCCACTGGCTGCACCTTGGTTTCGAGGTAGGCATTGACCTCCTCGTCCACGCGCTTGCCGCATTCCTCCTTCCACTCGGCCTCTTCGGCCTCGCTCCAGACGCCTTCGGAAATCAGGAACGTGCGCAGGCGCGACATCGGTTCGCGCTCCCAGGCTTCCTTGACCTCGGCGTCGTCGCGGTAGCGTCGGGCGTCGTCGGCCGTGGTGTGGTCGGACAGGCGGTAGGTGACCAGTTCAAGCACGCTGCCACCGTGGCCGTTGCGGGCGCGCTTGAGCGCATGGTCCATCGCGGCGCGCACGGCGATGATGTCATTGCCGTCCACCTGGACGCAGTCCAGGCCGCCGGCGATGCCCTTCTGGGCCAGGGTCCGGGCGCCGGTCTGGGCCTTGCGCGGCACCGAGATCGCACAGCCGTTGTTGATGATGCACAGCACGAAGGGCAGGGCATAGGCGCCGGCCGAGTTGATGGCGGCGTAGGTGTCGGTCTTGGAGCTGCCGCCGTCGCCGACGCAGGTGACCGCCACCCGCGGTTCGCCGCGCAGCTTGAAGGCCAGCGCCGCGCCGGCCGCGTGCAGGCACTGGGTGGCGATGGGCACGCACCAGGGATAGTCGTGGGGCGGACCGGAGAAATCGTTGCCGCGCTCGTCGCCACCCCAATACATCAGCACGTCGCGCGGCTTCACGCCGCGCATGAACTGGGCGCCGTATTCGCGGTAGCTGGGCGCCAGCACGTCGTCGTATTGCATGGCGCTGCCGATGCCGATGTGCGCGGCCTCGTGGCCCAGGCAGCTGGCGTAGGTGCCGAGCTTGCCGGTGCGCTGCAGGGCCACCGACTTGGTGTCGAAGGTGCGCACCAGCAGCATGTGCTTGAACAGTTCGACGAGGTTGCGGCGGTCTTTCGCGAAATCGGGAAGGTCTTCACGCACCAGCCGCCCATCGGGCGCAAGGTATTGAAGATATTCGATTTCGAAGGTGGCGACGGTACTCATTCGATCCTCCGTGGCAGAAGGGCTTGATAGCAGCCCGCAGCGGGCCAGTGCAAGCTGCGCCAAAGAAAAGGGCGCGGCCATGGCCGCGCCCTTTGTCACCTACGGTGCCGTATTGCTTACCGGGAGCCGATGCCGATCCGGAAGCTGCCGCTGACGCTGTTGTTGCGCGACACCGGGTCGTTCGCGGCGCTGCCGGTCCGGGCGCTGAAGGCGGTCGTGGTGGACCTCAGTGCCTGCACCCGGAACCGGACCACGTCCGCCTGGCCATCGCCGTAGCCGCCGGCGTATTCACAGCGGAAGGTCTGGGCGCTGCGACTGGTCGAGGCCAGGTGGCAGGTCCAGCCGGCCGCAGGCTGCGGGATGACGTCCTGGACGTTGGTGCCCACGGTGAACTCCAGCCAGGTGCCGGGCGCGGCGTTGGGACCGTTGTTGCGGACCAGCAGCCCGACGATGCCTTCACGCGCCGGACGGTTGGGGTCGGGCAGTTCCGCCACGTACAGGGCCAGGTTGGCCGAAGGCGGCACCAGATGCACGGTGGCGACGGCCAGGTTGTTGGCCGGGTTGCCGTCGGTGCGGGTGGTTTCGACCCGGGCCGTCAGGCTCAGGCCGCCGGCCGGGACCACCGTGGCCAGGTCGGTCGAGACCAGCAGGTCGAAGCCGGCGCTGCCCGGGGCCATTTCGGCGATGGCGCAGTCGACGGTGGTCTGGCCGGCGGCGACCGTGACCGGGCCGCAGGCGAAGCCGGCCGGGGCGGTCACGCCCAGCGAGGGCAGCTCGGCGTCGAAGGCCAGGCTGACCAGGACGTCGGTGGCCGACGCCGGGCCCGGGTTGTTCACCGTGACCTGCATCGGGATGGGCTCGCCGGCGATGGCGCTGGCCGGACCGGAGGCGCTGACCGCCAGGTCGGTGCTGACGAAGGCGACGTCGCCGATGTACAGCACCACCGGGTCGTGGTCGGACATGCGCACGGCCATGGTTTCATCGCCGAAGCTGTCCACCGCGAAATCGGCGTTGATGCGGGCATGGTCGGTGCGCACCGGCGCCGTGTCCAGCAGGGCCTGGTTGACCACGATGTGGTCGAGCACCTGGGCATTGCCTTCGAAGGAGTACGAATAGCGGTCGGCGGCGTCGGTGACCGTGGTCATGTTGGTCAGCGGCACCGTGACCGGGCTGTCGCGATGCTCCAGCACGGCGTCGTTGGCGGCCTCGCGGCCGGTGATGATGCCCATCACGTCGACGTAGCCATCGTTGAACTCGAAGGCGTTGAAGTCGCCCAGCAGCACGATGCGGTCGTCCGGGTCGGCCTGCTGGAACTGCTCGACCAGGCTGGCCAGGAACACCGCCTGTTCGGCCCGCTTCACGCGGCGGCGCTGGCCGTTGCTGGCGTAGCCGTTGGAGCCGGGGTCGTTGTCGTTGATGTCGATCAGCGACAGCAGGTGGTTGCCGATCACCGTCACCGGGGCACTGGCGCCGTTGCTCGCGTTGACCACGGCGCGCAGCACCAGCGGCGGCCGGTCGTTCATGGTCGAGGTGCTGGCGTTGGGGTTGGTGATCAGGGCGTTCTTGCCGTACTGGGTGACCGACAGCACCTGCACGCGGGGGATGCCCGGGCCGACTTCGGTGGTGTCCACCAGGAAACCGATGTTGATCTTGCCGACGTCGTTGCCTTCCTGCAGGTAGGCCACGTAGTTCGGGCCGTCGGCGCAGGTCGCGTTGACGCGGTCGGCCAGCATCTGCAGGGCGTGCAGGTTTTCCATTTCCACCACGCCGATGATGTCGGGCGTGCGCAGGTAGTCGCAGATGGCCAGCGACGCCTTGGCCAGCCGGCGTTCGAACGCCACCGGGGTCAGCGGCACGTCGCCGCCGGCGTCGTCGACGTCATCGTAGAAGCGCAGCATGTTGGCGCCGGCGATGGTGAATTCGGACGCGTCCGCTTCCGCCACCGGCCGGGGGCCGGAGCCACCCTGCACATTCACCGGTGCGTCCGGGTCCGGCATCAGGATGTAGGTGCCAAAGCCGTAATCGAGCACGCCGACCAGGCCGGTCACGATCGCGCCGCTGTCGAGCACCAGCGGGCTGGCGCCGATCTGGCCGCGGCTCTGCACGCGCAGGCGCTCGGGGTTGGTGTCGAAACGCGGGGTATTGGCGGGCAGCGGCGGGGACTGGTCCTGTACGCCGACGCCTTGCTCGCGGAACGGGCGCTCGATGCCTTCGACCACGCCCCAGAAGGTGCCGTTCGGGAAGGCCAGGGCGTCGTTTTCGTCGATGCTGCCTTCGGTCGGCGCGGTGGCCACCAGGCGGCCGACGGAGACGCGCATGCCTTCGAGGTATTCAAGCGTCTCGACCGGCAACGAGGGATCCATCATCGCCGCGGTGATCTCCACCGCGGCCGGCAGCGCATTGCCGCTGCTGACGACCGAAATCGTCGGGTTGATCAGTTCGGTGACGAAACCCTGGTGCGGGTTGGACGACGAGCGGTACTCCTCGACCGTACCCGTGACCAGCACGCGGTTGCCCACGGCGGCCGACGCCGGCGGCGCGGAACCGGTGAACACCAGGATGCCTTCGGACGTCGCCGGATTGCCGTCTTCCTGGCCCGGCACGGTCTGCAGGAAGAAGCCATTGTTGAAGCGCTGGGCGGTGACGATGCCCTCGACTTCGACCAGGCTTCCGAGCAGCGCCGACTGGGTGCCCGCGCCCTGGACGGTGTGGATCGCGACGCGCGGAATTTCGACCAGGGTGGTTTCGGTGTCGCTGTTGTTGGCCGGCACCAGGTCGGGCACCAGCGAACCGGCGGTCGCCGTCGTGGACAGGTTGCCCAGGAAGCCGGCATCCACCAGCACTTCCAGGGTCACGTTGCCGCTGGCGCCGCTGCTGACGAACTGGGCGCCGGTGCACTCGAGCACGCCGGCCTGCACGTCGCAGGCGTCGAACAGGGCGGGGTCGAAGGTGGAGCTGACGTAGGTCGTATTGGCCGGCAGCGGCAGGCTCAGGCTCATGCCATAGGTGCGGCCCGGACCGTTGTTGGTGACCGTGGCGGTGTAGGTGAGGCTGCTGCCGGGCACGGCCGGGTCGACGCTGTCGGCCAGGCTGACGGCGATGTCCGAAGACTGGCCCGCCAGCGGCACGACCAGGACATCACGGTCGTTGCCGGGCACGGTGTCACCCTCGGACGCGGTGAAGCCGGCGTCGAAGACAAGGGGGCCGACCGCGCCGGCGGCGATGTTGAAGCCGAGCGTGACGGTGTAGCCCGAGTTGGGCCCGGCCCCGGTGGCCGCGCTGCAGCTCAGGACGTTACTGGGTGTCGAGATGCTGCAGCCGGCGCGATAGTCGCCGACGATGGATCCGATCTCCCCGCTGGCGTAAGTAAGTTCGCCGAGGTTGTCCTGCCGGAGTGTGTAGGGCGCGCTGTCGATGGCCGAGAGGTTCTCGATCCGCGTGCGGACCTGGATGGTGCCGCCGGCCGTGGCCGGATTGTTGTCCACCGACACGCCCACCGACAGGTCGGCGCCCGGCGGCTGGAACACCGGCGTCAGCGAAAAACCGTCCACCGCCAGGCCGTCGTCGGAACCGGAGGCGTTGAAGTCGGTCCAACGGATGCAGAAACCGCTGCCATTGGCGATGGCCAGTCCGGCGATCTGGCTGGCGACCGCGGCGCGGTTGGCGGCGTCGTTGCCGTCCTTGGCGCCGGTGCCCACGGTGTTGGGCGAGTTGAAGTCCAGCGCATCCACGTCGATCCAGCTGCCGTCGGCCAGGCCGGTCGCGTCGAGGCTGTACTGGAAGTTGATGGTGTCGATGCGACCGGCGGTGCCGCTGCGCCACTGCTCGCCGGTGTAGGCGATGTCCAGGGCGGTGACGGTATTGCCGACGTTGTTGGTGAAGCAGGCGCCGAAGGTCGGGTTCAGCGAGCCGCTGAGCAGGCCGCCCAGGGCGCGTTCGCTGCTTCCGGTCGCGCCGAAACTGTAGCTGTCGCCGGAATTGCCGCTGCCGTTGCCGGCCTGGTACTGACCGTTGGCGTTGGTGCCTGATTCGCTGAGCAGCCAGCCCGCCGGAAGGGCGGTGTGGCCGCTGCCGCTATTGGCGAGGCTGTCGAAATCCTGGGTATAGGCGGGTCCGGTGAGGGACACCTGGGCCGAGGCCACCCCGGCCGACAGGCACAGGGCGAGCAGCACGGGCACGTGCGGCGCAAGCTTCATATGGTTTTCCCCTGAAAAAGACGCAAAAGGCCGATGGCCGGCCCTGGCGCCGGAATGGTAGCGGGTTTCATATTGCTTTGGTGTTACGGCCCGGGCCGGCTACCCTTGTGCACCACAGCAAATCCCCGGGAATGCCCGTGTCCCAGCCCCCGAACCAGCGCGCCCTCGAACAGGGCATCACCACCGACCTCAAGGACCGCCTCACCTACGGCGGTTACCTGCAGCTCGATACCCTGCTGTCGGCCCAGAAGCCGCTGTCGGATCCGCCACATCACGACGAGATGCTGTTCATCGTCCAGCACCACGTCTCCGAGCTGTGGCTGAAGCTGCTGATCCACGAACTCCGGGCCGCCTTGGCCTGCCTGCAGGGCGATGAACTGGGGCCGATGCAGAAGATCCTGGCCAGGGTGAAGCAGATCCAGCGCCAGCTCACCGAAATGTGGTCGGTGCTCGAGACCCTCACCCCCGCCGACTACCTGCAGTTCCGGGACATCCTGGGTCCGGCCTCGGGCTTCCAGTCGCTGCAATACCGGCTGGTCGAGTTCCTGCTCGGCAACAAGAACGCCGACATGGTGAAAGTGTTCTCGCACGACCCCGTGGCCACCGCCGAGCTCGAGGCCGTGCTGAATGCGCCGAGCCTCTACGACGAATTTCTGCGCCACCTGCACCGCAAGGGCTATGCCATCCCGGCCGGCTGCGTTGAGCGCGACTGGTCGAGGCCGCACGAACGCGAGCCGGCCCTGGTGCCGGTGTTCAAGGCCATCTACGAAGACACCGACACCCACTGGGAGGCCTACGCCACCTGCGAGCAGCTGGTGGACGTCGAGGCCAGTTTCCAGTTCTGGCGCTTCCGCCACATGAAGACCGTCGAGCGCATCATCGGCTACCGCCGGGGCACCGGCGGCAGCTCCGGGGTCGGCTTTCTCAAGCAAGCGCTTGAACTGACCTTCTTCCCCGAGCTCTTCGAAGTACGCACGGTGCTGGGCCAGCCGGGCTGAGGCATCCGGCGGGGCGGGCTGCTACTCTCCGGACCTTGTCCGTCCCTTGCCCGGAGCCACCATGAGCCAAGCCACCCCGCCCGATATCGCCAAGCGCGGCTGGATCGCCCGCAGCCTCGACCTGGTCGAGCGCGTCGGCAACAAGCTGCCCGACCCGGCGGTGCTGTTCCTCATTTTGATGCTGGTCACCTGGGCGGTGTCGGCGCTGATGTCGAACATGGCCTTCGCCGAGATCGACCCGCGCAGCGGCAATCCGGTCGAGATCGTCAACCTGCTCAGCGGCACCAGCCTGACCGCCTTCATGGCGAGCATGGTCAATACCTTCGTCACCTTCGCGCCCCTGGGCGTGGTGCTGGTGGCGATGCTGGGCCTGGGCGTGGCCGAGCACACCGGCTTCATCAACGCGGCGCTGCGGGCGATGCTGAGCGTCACCCCGAAGTCGCTGCTGACCCCGGCCCTGATCGGCGTCGGCGTGCTCAGCCATGTCGCCGTGGACGCTGGCTACGTGCTGGTGATCCCGCTGGGCGCGGTGATCTTCTACGCCGCCGGCCGGCACCCGCTGGCGGGCATCGCGGCGGCCTTCGCGGGCGTCTCGGGCGGCTTCTCGGCCACCTTCATCGTGCCGTCCAGCCTCGACCCGCTGCTCGCCGGCCTGACCCAGGCGGCCGCGCAGCTGATCGACCCGGCCTACGAGGTCAATCCGCTCAACAACTACTTCTTCACCACCAGCTCGACCGTGCTGATCATGCTGGTGGGCTGGTTCCTCACCGACAAGGTGATCGAGCCGCGCCTGACGGCCACGCCGGTGGACGGTGACACCAGCGAAATGCCCAAGATGAGCCCGCTCAAGCCCGAAGAGCGCAAAGGCCTGGTCTGGGCCATGGTGGCGATGCTGATCGCGGTGGGACTGTTCGTGCTGACCCTGCTGCCCGCCGACACGTCCTGGGGCGCCGACCCGGCCACGCTGGCCCCGGGCACGCATCCGCTGCTGGCGTTCACGGCGCCGCTGATGCGCTCTATCGTGGCGCTTATCTTCATCTTCTTCCTGATCCCGGGCGCGGTGTACGGCTATGTCTCGGGCACGGTGAAGAGCCACCGCGACATCATCGCCGGCATGGCCAAGGCGATGTCGGGCATGGGCTACTACATCGTGATGGCCTTCTTCGCGGCGCAGTTCATCTACGCCTTCGGCCAGTCCAACCTGGGCGTGCTGATGGCGATCAAGGGCGCCAACCTGCTGCAGGCGATGGGCCTGCCAATGGCGCTGACGCTGGTGGGCATCGTGCTGCTGTCGGGTTTCGTGAACCTGATGGTCGGTTCGGCCTCGGCCAAGTGGGCGCTGATCGGCGCGATCATGGTGCCGATGCTGATGCAGCTGGGCGTCTCGCCGGACCTGACCCAGGCGGCCTATCGCGTCGGCGACAGCTCGACCAACATCATCACGCCGCTGCTGCCGTACTTCCCGCTGATCGTGGTGTTCTGCCAGAAATATGTGAAGGGCGCCGGCGTCGGCACCCTGCTGGCATTGATGCTGCCGTATTCGATCACGCTGCTGATCGTCTGGACGGCATTCCTGATCGGCTTCTGGGCCCTGGGCATCCCGTTGGGCGTAGGCTCGAGCTTCACCTACCCGGCAGGCGGCTGAAACTGAACGGGGCCGGCGCGGTTTGACGCCGCCGGCCCCCAGCGGTTACACCTTCGCGCCTTGTTTCATTTTGATTACCCAGGGGAGTAAGCAAGCCAGTGGCCACTCAACCCAATATTGCCGAGGCCAAGACCTTTCTCGGCCACCCGCGCGGCCTGTACGTGCTGTTCTTCGCCGAGATGTGGGAGCGCTTCTCCTATTACGGCATGCGCGCCATCCTCATCTTCTACCTCATGCAGCACTGGCTGTTTTCGGAGGAGAAGGCGTACGTCATCTACGGTGCCTACACCGCGCTGGTGTACATCACGCCGGTGATCGGCGGTTACCTGGCCGACCGTTACCTGGGTCAGCGGCGGGCCGTGCAGTTCGGCGCGATCCTGCTGGTGATCGGCCACGGACTGATGGCGTTCGAGGGGCCCGGCCCCGCGCAGTACCCCGAGCTCGCCGCGGCGGACATGCAGGGCGGTCTGTTCATCAACCTCTTCTGGCTTGCCCTGGCCTTCATCATCATGGGCGTGGGCTTCCTCAAGTCCAGCATCTCGGTGATGGTCGGCCAGCTCTATGGCGAAGGCGACATCCGTCGCGACCCGGCGTTCACGATCTTCTACATGGGCATCAACGTGGGTGCGGCGTTCGGCTCGCTCCTCGTGGGCTACCTGGGTGCCGTCTGGGGCTGGAACTGGGGCTTCGGCGCAGCCGGCGTAGGCATGCTGCTTGGCCTGATCGTGTTCATATGGGGTCGGCCGGCGCTGATGGGTCGTGGCGAAGCGCCCAATCCCGAACGGCTCGCCGAGAAGGTCGGGGGCGTGTCGCTGGAATGGCGGGTCTACCTGTCCGGCCTGCTTGGCGTCGTCGTGGTCTGGTTCATGGTGCAGTACCAGTCGCTGGTGGGCTGGCTGCTCGGGCTGTTCGGCCTGGGCGTGCTGATCTACATCATCGTCACGGCGGTGATCAAACTTGATCGCATCGAACGCCACCGCATCCTGGCCGCACTTTTCCTGATCGCGTTGCAGCCGCTGTTCTGGGCTTTGTTCGAGCAGGCGGGTTCGTCGCTCAACGTCTTCACCGATCGCCATGTCGATCGCACGCTGTTCGGGTGGGAAGTGCCCCCGGGCATGTTCCAGTCCCTGAACTCGATCTACATCATCCTCCTGGCGCCGGTGTTCGCCTGGCTCTGGCTGATCCTGGCAAGGCGCAACCTCGAGCCCTCGACGCCCGCCAAATTCGGACTCGGGCTGGTGCAGCTGGGCGCGGGCTTCCTCGTGCTCGTCGCGGGCGTGGCCGCCAGCGGCAGTGGCCTGACGCCGGTGATCTTCATCTTCCTGGTCTACCTGCTGCACACGATGGGCGAGCTGTGCCTGTCGCCGGTCGGCCTGTCGGCCATGACCAAGCTGGCGCCGGCACGGATGGCCGGGCTGATCATGGGCACGTGGTTCCTGGCCAGCGCCGCCGGCAACTTCATCGGCGGCCTGATCGCAAGCGCAACCGCCAGCGGCGCCGAAGAAGGCAGCACCGACCAGGTGGTCGAGGTGTACACGCAGATTGGCTGGGTGGCCATTGGCGTGGGCGTGGCGGTGATGGTTATCGCGCCGCTGGTCCGCCGCCTGATGCACGAGGAGCTGATCGGGCGCGTCGACCACGCGCTGGCGGGCGAGGGGGCGATCGGCGAGCCGGCCGCGACCGGTCCCGACACGCGCGGGGAACGCAAGCCCTGAGGTCCGGCCGGCCCGCCGTGAGTCTGTATCCAGGCTCAGGCGGACCGGCGGCAACAGGCCAGGAACGGGTGCGGATTCCCCACGGGAACCGCACCCGTTCTTTTTTGGGGCATGGCGCCCGGCTCAGAGCAGGTGGCGCAGCGCCGGCAGGTACTTTTCAAGCGAGCCCGTGTTGACGGCGACGATGCGTTCGCCTTTGCGCAGCAGCCCGCGGTCGAGCAGCTGGGGCAGCGCCGCCAGGCAGGCCGCGCCTTCGGGGGAGAACCAGTGCCGGCGCTCGCGCCAGACCGTGGCCAGTTCGCGGGCGGTATCGGCTTCGGCCACGGCGACCGCGGCACCGCCGCTGGCGCGGATGATCTGCAGCACCCGGAACTGGCCGACGCCGGCCGGCACGTTCAGGCCGGTGCAGAGCGTCGGCCCGGTTTGCGGCAAGGCCTGGGTGTCGTCCGCGCCCGCGTCGAAGGCGCGCACCAGCGGCGTGGTGACTTCCGACTGCACGCAGATCATCTTCGGCCGGCGTGAATCGACCAGGCCCAGGGCCTCGAGCTCGTCGAAGGCCTTCCACATGCCCAGCACGCCGGTGCCGCCGCCGGTGGGATAGACGATGGCGTCGGGCAGGGACCAGCGGCTTTCGCCCGGCGGTGGCTCGGCCATTTCCAGGCCCAGGGTCTTCTTGCCCTCGATGCGCCAGCCCGGTTCCTGGAACGTGGCGCAGTTGAACCAGCCCTGGGGCCAGTAGTCCGCCTTGAGCTTCGCGGCGGCCTCGCGGATCGTGCCCTTCACCAGTTCGAGCCGGATCCGGTCCGGGTACAGGTGGGCCATCGCGGCCACCTGGCCGAGGATGGGCATGGGCGTGTCGTCGGGCATCGCCACCACGACCTGCAGTCCGCCGGCCAGGCCATAACGCACCAGCGAATCGCCGGCATTGCCCTGGGTCGGCACGGCCAGGCGCTGCAGCCCGGCGCGACGGGCCATCGCCACCACCATGGCCATGCCGCGGTCCTTGAAGCTGCCGGTCGGATTGGCGCCGAAGCCGGGGTGCGCCTGGCCTTCGTCCTTGACCTGCAGCTTCAGCCCGGCGGCCGCGGCGACCGGGTGGTCGCCGTAGTCGAGCAGGGGCGTGTGGCCTTCGCCCAGTGCGACGACGTGGGCGGCATCGGCCGGGTCGGCGATGTCCAGCGGCATCAGTGCGCCGAAACGCCACATGTCGCGGCGGCCAGGGTCGTACCAGGCGGCGCCGGGTTTCTCTCGCGCCAGGCGCTCGAGGTCCAGGACCATCTGCACCGGCCGGCCGTCGGCCGGGTCGAGGTTCATCGGCGGCTCGGGCGGGTACTCAATGCCCGAACCGATGCCTTGCAGGCAGCGCAGGTAGCCCATGCGGGGACGGTCCTTCAGTGGGTGCTTTGTTCGGCGTCGCCCAGCAGATCGATCAGGCGCGACAGCGCGGCGCGGTCTTCGGCGGCGAAGTTGGCGAGCAGGCGGCGCTCATAGGCCAGGGCGGCCGGCGCCACCTCGGCGTAGACCCGCTGGCCCTCGTCGGAGAGTTCGAGCACCGACCGGCGGCGGTCGGCGTCGTGGGTGTCGCGGGTGATGCGGCCGTCGGCCAGCAGGCTGGCGACGGCGCGGCTGACCGCGACCTTGTCCATCGCCGTGCGCTCGGCCAGTTCGCTGGCCGACAGGCCCGGGTAGCGGCCCAGCACGGCCAGCACGCGCCACTCGGTCACGCCCAGCCCGAAGCGGTCGGCGTACAGGCGGGCGATGTCCTGGCTGATCCGGTTCGAAAGCACCGAAAGCCGGTAGGGCAGGAAATGCTCCAGGTCCAGGATGTCGCGTTCAGGCATTGCGGCTCCGCAGCTTGCAAATGGTTTCAAGTGAAACTATAACGGACGTCTTCCCCATGCAAGCGGTCCTCCGGAGGTTTCCCATGAGCGCACAACCCAACCTGGGCATGCAGCCCACCACCTTCGAAAACCCGATGGGCATCAACGGCTTCGAATTCGTTGAGTTCGCCGCGCCGGCCGATCGCGGCGAGTCGATGGCGCAGTACCTGCGCAACCTGGGCTTCACGGCCGTCGCCACGCACAAGCACCGCCCGATCACCCTGTTCCGCCAGGGCACCATCAACTTCCTGCTCAACGAGTCGCCCGACTCCTTCGCTTCGGATTTCGCGGCCCAGCACGGTCCGTCGGCCTGCGGTTTCGCGATCCGCTTCAAGCAGCCCTCGGGCGAAGTGCTCAAGCACGTGCTGGCCAACGGCGGTGAACGCCAGGACCACCGCGCCGACACCCGCGCCGTCGACGCGCCGGTGGTCAAGGGCATCGGCGACTGCATGCTGTACCTGGTCGACGACGGCCGCGACGACCTGTACGCGGACTTCGCGCCGATCCCGGGCGTGGACCAGCACCCCAAGGGGTTTGGCCTGACCTTCATCGACCACCTGACCCACAACCTGTTCATGGGCAACATGCAGAAGTGGTCGGACTACTACGAGAAGCTGTTCAACTTCCGCGAGATCCGCTACTTCGACATCAAGGGAGCCAAGACCGGCCTGCTGTCGAAGGCGATGACCGCGCCCGACGGCGTGGTGCGCATCCCGCTCAACGAGTCGAGCGACGAGAAGAGCCAGATCAACGAATACCTGCGCGAGTACAAGGGCGAGGGCATCCAGCACATCGCGCTGTTCACCGACGACATCTACAGCTCGGTGGAAGCCATGCACAAGGCGGGGGTCAAGTTCCTGGAGACCCCGGACACCTACTTCGACGTGATCGACCAGCGCATCCCGGAACACGGCGAAGACGTCGCCCGCCTGCGCCAGAACAGCATCCTGATCGACGCCGACCCAGAGACCAAGCAGCGCAAGCTGCTGCAGATCTTCACCCAGAACGCGTTCGGGCCGATCTTCTTCGAGATCATCCAGCGCAAGGGCAACGAAGGTTTCGGCGAGGGCAACTTCCAGGCCCTGTTCGAATCCATCGAACGCGACCAGATGCGCCGCGGCGTGCTCTGACCAGGACGGGAACGGCGCCATGAGCCTGAGCTACCAGAGTGGGTTTGGAAACGAGTTCGCGACGGAAGCCATGCCGGGCGCCCTGCCGGTCGGGCGCAACTCGCCGCAGAAGGCGCCTTATGGCCTTTATGCGGAGCAGGTGAGCGGCACGGCGTTCACCGCGCCGCGCGCCAGCAACCGGCGCAGCTGGCTGTACCGGATCCGGCCGGCGGCGATGCACGGTCCGTTCGCCGAGCTGGCCCACGCCGGCTTCCACAACGACTTCGGCCAGGGTCCGGTCACCCCCGACCAGCTGCGCTGGAGCCCGCTGCCGATGCCCTCGGCGCCGACCGACTGGCTCGACGGCCTGTTCACCATGGCCGGCAACGGCGGCTGCCGGGCCGGCACCGGCATGGGCGTGCACCTGTACGCGGCCAACAAGAACATGGACGGCCGCTATTTCTACGACGCCGATGGCGAGCTGCTGATCGTGCCCCAGCAGGGCCGGCTGCGCATCGCCACCGAGCTGGGCGTGCTCGAGGTCGAGCCGCAGGAAATCGCACTGATCCCGCGCGGCCTGCGCATCAGCATTTCGCTGCCCGACGGCGCGGCCCGTGGTTACGTCTGCGAAAACTTCGGCGCCATGTTCCGGCTGCCCGACCTGGGGCCGATCGGCAGCAACGGCCTGGCCAACCCGCGCGATTTCCTGGCGCCGGTGGCGGCCTGGGAAGACCGCGAGGGCGACTTCGAGCTGGTGGCCAAGTTCCAGGGCAGCCTGTGGCGCGCGCACATCGGCCACAGCCCGCTGGACGTCGTCGCCTGGCACGGCAACTACGCGCCGTGCAAATACGACCTGCGCCGCTTCAACACCATCGGCTCGATCAGCTACGACCATCCGGATCCGTCGATCTTCCTGGTGCTGCATTCGCCCAGCGACACCGAGGGCACCAGCAACATCGACTTCGTGATCTTCCCGCCGCGCTGGCTGGTGGCCCAGGACACCTTCCGGCCGCCCTGGTTCCACCGCAACATCGCCAGCGAGTTCATGGGCCTGGTGCACGGTGCCTACGACGCCAAGGCAGAAGGCTTCGTGCCGGGCGGCTGTTCGCTGCACAATGCGATGACCGGCCACGGCCCCGATGCGGCGACGTTCGAGAAGGCCTCCAACGCCGACCTGTCCAAGCCCGACGTCATCACCGGCACCATGGCCTTCATGTTCGAATCGCGCCAGGTCATCCGGCCCGCCGCCCAGGCCCTGGACGCCGGCCACCGCCAGCGCGACTACCAGGCCTGCTGGCAGGGCCTGGCAAAACATTTCAATCCGGAGAAGCGCTGATGCGCCTGATGCGTTCGATCCTGCCGGGCGCCCTGGCGCTTGCGCTGCTGGCCTGCGCCGAACCCGCCCCGACGCTGCCGGCGGTGCCGCCGCCGGAGCCGGTCGAAGCCACCCCGGCGCCGGTTAGCGCATCCGCGGCCGCCGTCGCGCATGTGGTCCGCCACGACCCCGAGGTCGTGCACTTTGGCGGCTTCGGGCCCGCGGTCTTCGGTGCCGATGAAGAACAGGTCCGCATCGCCTGGGGTCATCCGCTGGATGCGATGCCGCCCGGCGAAGGCGCCAGCTGCTATTACCTGATGCCCGATCCGGTGCCGCCCGATGGCTACGACGTGGCCTTCATGATGGAAGAAGGCGGCTTTCGTCGTTACGACGTCGCCTCGGACCGGTTCGCGGCCCCGGGCGACTTCACGGTCGGCGCATCGGCGGACGACGTCGTCGCGGCCTTCGCCGGGCGCGTCGAACAGATGCCGCACAAGTACGTCCAAGGCGGTCGCTACCTGGTGGTGTCGCCCGAAGGGGACGGCGAGACCCGCCTGGTTTTCGAAGTCGACCCGGCGGGCACGATCACCGGCTGGCGCATGGGCCAGCTGCCGCAAGTTCTTTACGTGGAAGGCTGCAGCTGAGCTGCGCCGGGACAACAGGAGTAACGGAATGAAACTGGGTTCACTCAAGGAAGGCGGCCGCGACGGCACGCTGATCGTGGTGTCGCGCGACCTGGCGCGCGCCGTCAAGGCGACCGGCATCGCGCCGACGATGCAGCGGGCGCTGGAAGACTGGTCCAACCTGGCGCCGCGGCTCAATGCCGTCTATGAGGCGCTGGAAGCGGGCACGCCGGACACCGTGAACGGCGAACCGGTGTTCGCGGTGGACTTCACCCAGCTGGCGTCGCCGCTGCCGCGCGCCTACGAGTTCGTCGACGGCAGCGCCTACCTGCCGCACGTGGCGCGCGTGCGCAAGGCCCGCGGCGCCGAGGTGCCCGAGAGCTTCTACACCGACCCGCTGATGTACCAGGCGGTCAGCGCCGGCTTCTACGGCCCGCGCGATCCGGTGCTGGTGGCCGACGAGGCCCACGGCATCGACCTCGAGGCCGAGATCGTGGTGGTGACCGACGACGTGCCCCAGGGCGCGTCCCCGGCCGAAGCCGCAGGTCATATCCAGCTGGTCGGCCTGGTCAACGACGTATCGCTGCGCAACCTGATCCCGGGCGAACTGGCCAAGGGTTTTGGCTTCCTGCAGTCCAAGCCGCGTTCGGCGCTCAGCCCGGTATTCGTCACGCCCGACGAACTGGGCGACGCCTGGAAGGACAACAAGCTGCACCTGCCGCTGCTGACCCACGTCAACGGCAAGTGGTTCGGCGCACCCGAGGCCGGCGTCGACATGCAGTTCGACTTCAGCCAGCTGGTCGCCCATGCCGCCAGGACCCGGCCGCTGTCGGCGGGCACCATCGTCGGCTCGGGCACGGTCGCCAACGAGGACACCTCGCTGGGCGCCAGCTGCTTCGCCGAGCAGCGTACGGTCGAGGCCCTGCGCGACGGCAAGCCCAGCACGCCATTCATGGCCTTCGGCGACACCGTGCGCATCGAGATGAACGACAAGGATGGCCGCAGCATTTTCGGAGCCATCGAGCAGCGCATCCAGAAGGCCTGAAGATTACTGTAGGAGCGCCTTCAGGCGCGAATCTTTTGACTTTGCCTCCGGCAAAGAACAGATTCGCGCCTGAAGGCGCTCCTACGCACAGGAGGCCGGCCGGGCGTATGCTTGGGCCAGGCAGGAGGGGAGGGGAGCAATCGCCATGAACGCGGGCTCGATCCGGCTGTACTCGTACTGGCGCTCCAGCGCCGCCTACCGCGTGCGCATCGCACTCAACCTCAAGGGCATGCCCTTCGAGACCGTGCCGGTGCACCTGGTGCGCGATGGCGGCGAACAGCACAAACCGCCCCTGAGCGACCTCAACCCGCAGGAACTGGTGCCCGTGCTTCTGCACGGCAACCGCATCCTGCGCCAGTCGATGGCGATCATGGAGTACCTGGACGAAACCTGGCCGACGCCGCCGCTGATGCCGGCCACGGCCCGCGACCGCCAGCGCGTGCGCGCCCTCGCCCACATGATTGCCTGCGACATGCACCCGCTCAACAACCTGCGCGTGCTGCAGTTTTTCGAGAACACCTGGAACGTGCCGCTGCCCGAGCGCGAGGCCTGGGTCAGGCACTGGATCAAGGTGGGCTTCGACGCGCTCGAGGACACCCTGTGCGACAACCCGTCCACCGGTGCCTTCTGCGACGGCGACGTGCCGACGATGGCCGATTGCTGCCTGGTGCCGCAGGTCTTCAACGCCGAACGATTCGGCGTGGACATGGCGCCCTACCGGACGATCCGCCGGATCACGGCCGAGTGCCTTTCGATGGACGCGTTCGACGCGGCCCGGCCGGAAAAGCAGCCGGACGCGCCGCCCGGCGGCTGAGCCGGGACCTCAGTAGCCCTGGGTTTCGCTGCCGGGACCGCCGCCGCCGTACATGTCGGCATAGGGGTCGTGTTCGCCCGTGGCGCCTTCCGAAAGCCGGATCTTCAGGGCCAGGCCGTCGCGGGAGTCGGCCTTGCGCAGCGCCTCCTCCAGTTCGACCTTGCCTTCCTTGTACATGCGGAACAGGGACTGGTCGAAGGTCTGCATGCCTTCCTGCAGCGACTTGTCCATCGCTTCCTTGATCTCGTGCACCTCGCCGCGGCGGATGAGGTCGCGGATCATCGGGGTGTTGATCAGGATCTCGGCCGCCGGCAGGCGCTTGCCGTCCTTGCCGACCACCAGGCGCTGGCTGATGATCGCCTTGAGGTTCAGGGCCAGGTTCATCAGCACGTTCTTGTGGGCCGACTCCGGGAAGAAGTTCAGGATGCGGTCCAGGGTCTGGTCGGCGTTGTTCGAGTGCAGGGTGGCCATGCACAGGTGGCCGGTCTCGGCGAAGGCGATGGCCGATTCCATGGTCACGGCATCAAGGATCTCGCCGATCAGGATAACGTCCGGCGCCTCGCGCATGGCGTTCTTGAGCGCGTTGTGGAAGGCGTGGGTGTCCAGGCCGACTTCGCGCTGGTTGACGATGGACTTCTTGTGCTTGTGCAGGAACTCGATCGGATCCTCGATGGTGAGGATGTGACCGGTCGTGCTGGCGTTGCGGTGGTCGATCATCGCCGCCAGGGTGGTGGACTTGCCCGAGCCGGTCGAGCCGACCACGAGCACCAGGCCACGCTGCTCCATGACGATGTCCTTGAGCACCGGCGGCAGCTTGAGCTGGTCGATGCCCGGGATCTCGGACTTGATCGCACGGATCACCATGCCCACTTCGCCGCGCTGCTTGAACACGTTGACGCGGAAGCGCCCGGTGTCCTTGACCGCGATCGCCATGTTGAATTCCAGGTCACGCTCGAAGGCCGGGACCTGGCCCTCGTCCATGAGTGAATAGGCGATCTTCTTGACCATGCCGGCGGGCAGGCCGGTATTGCCAAGCGGGTAGAGCTTGCCTTCGACCTTGATGTAGACGGGCGCGCCGGTGGTCAGGAACATGTCCGACGCGTTCTTTTCCGTCATCAGCTTCAGGAAATAGCCGATGTCCATGTCAGTATCCTTGGATCCCCTGGTTCGGTCCCGATAGGTGGCCCGGCATGGCTACAATGGCTTCGCCGAAACGCTCACCCGCGAGTCCGCCTTATGACACTAATGCCGCAAAAAATCCAATCCGCGCTGCTCGTACTGCTGCTTGTTTCCCTGTTTGCGACGACCAGCGCAGCCGCCGACGAGGTTGATGCGGCGCTGGCTGCCGCCGAACGCGCCGTGCTCGCCGCCCAGTCCGCCCAGCCGCGTGGCGAAGCCGCCCAGGTGCTGGAACAGGCCCGCCGCCAATGGTTGGCCGCCGGTGATGCCCGGCGCAAGTCCGACAAGCTGCGGCTGGCCGAAGCCGCGGCCGCCAATGCCGACCTGGCCCACGCCAAGGCGCGGCTCGACGCCGCCCGGGAGTCCGTGGAAAGCCGGGCCGCCCGCAACGCCGACCTGCGCCGGCGGCTGCTGGTCAACGAGGAGGACTGACCATGCGCGCCCGCCTGTTGACACTTTTGCTGCTGGCCGGCCTGGCCTTGCTTCCTGCCCTGGTCGCGGCCAACGAGCACGACGACGCCGTCGCCGCGCTGGCGGCCGAGCTGCAGTCGCTGGAAACCGACCCCTCGCTGGGTGGCCTGGCCCGACTCGAGCGCCTGCAGGCCCGGCAGGCCCTTGCCGACGCCCGCGACGCCCGCCGCAGCCAGCGTGAGCACAAGCTCGCCCTGGCCGGGGTGCGCCTGGAAACCGCCCGGCTGGCCGCCGAAGCCGAACTGCTGGCCGGCCAGGCCGACCAGCTCGACCGCGAGCGCGACCAGATCATGCTCGAAGCCAGCCGCCGCGAGGCCGAACGGGCCCGCCGGGAGTCGGAGCGGCTGCGCCTGCAGGCGCTGGCCCGCGAGGAGACCATCGAACGCGAGCTCGCCCAGGCCGAAACGGCGCGCGTGACGGCCCTGGAGGCGGCGGAAGCCGAGACCGCCCAGGCCCGCAAGCTGGCGGCCGCCCGGGCCCGGGAAGCCGAACTGGCCCGCCAGGAGGCCGAGCTGGCCGCCGCCATCGCCGCCGACGACATCACCGACGCCGAGCCGCCGCCCCTGCGCCAGGAGGGCGGACGCCAGATCTATACGCTGGGCGGGGACGCCTTCGGCAGCGGCAGCGCCACCCTCACGGCCCAGGCCCAGGCCAGCCTGCGGGCCCTGGCCGCCCGTCTGGGCGGCAGCGGCACGGTGCGGATCGAAGGCCATACCGACAGCCAGGGTGGCACGGCCGCCAACCAGGCGCTGTCGCAGCGCCGGGCCGAGGCGGTGATGCGCGTCCTGAGCGATTCAGGCATCGACAGCGGCCGTCTGCGGGCCACCGGAAAGGGTGAGTCCAGCCCGATCGCCGACAACGCCAGCGCCGCTGGCCGGGCCCGCAACCGCCGGGTCGAAGTCATCGTAAATTAGTCGTAGAAACAATAACTTGAAGTGAGGGTTGCGACCCCCGAACAGGGGGAGTAGGTTCAAATTCCCGGCGGCCTGATGCCACCGGGACTTCAAGAGCCAGGCCGATGAAAGCAGACCTCGCCCCCGCCGAACGTGTCGCCTCCGGTCCGGATGTGCGCGCGTCGCGTGGAGGCGCCGCCCGCGAAAGCGACCTGACCCCTGTCTCGATCCGCAACGCCCCGGTCTTCCCGCCCGGGGCGTTCGCGTTTTATGGAGGAGGTCAATCCGATGTTTGAAGGGCAACCGCAACAGGAACTCGATGCGCTGATGAAGAGCGACCCGGAATTCCGGCAGCTCTACCACCGCCACCGCGAACTCGACAAGAAGGTGCTCGACGCCGAACTCGGCGTACTGCCCCTGGACGACACCTCGCTGGCGCGCATGAAGAAAGAAAAGCTCAACGCCAAGGACCGCCTGACCCGGATGTTCGACCAACGCCGGCACTGAGTTACCGCTGCGGCGGCGGCGGCCCACCTCGTCGGGTCGCCGCCGCCCGCACTCTCCGGGCACCGCGTGAAGGCCGCACTGCTAGAATCAGGGCCCGAAAATCCGCCCGGTTCCCTTCCATGACGGCAAATGCCAACGTACTCGAACTCATCGGCAACACGCCGATGGTCAAGGCCCAGCACCTCGATACCGGGGTGTGCGAGCTCTACCTCAAGCTCGAGTGCATGAATCCGGGCGGGTCCATCAAGGACCGCATCGGCCTGAAGATGATCGAGGCGGCCGAGGCCCGGGGCGACCTGAAGCCGGGCGCGCTCATCGTCGAGGGCACCGCCGGCAATACCGGCCTGGGCCTGGCCCTGGTGGCGCAGCAGAAGGGCTACCGGCTGCTGCTGGTGGTGCCGGACAAGATGAGCCGGGAAAAGATATTCAACCTGCGCGCCATGGGCGCCGAAGTCGTGCTGACCCGTTCGGACGTCGCCAAGGGCCATCCGGACTATTACCAGGACATGGCCGCCCGCATCGCCAGCGAAACCCCGGGCGCCTACTTCATCAACCAGTTCGGCAACCCGGACAATCCGGCGGCGCACGAGCAGGGCACCGGCCCGGAGATCTGGGCGCAGATGAACGGCGACATGGACGCGATCGTGTTCGGCTGCGGCAGCTCGGGCACCATGACCGGCCTGTCGCGCTACTTCGCCAAGGTGGCGCCAAACGTCGAGCTGGTGCTGGCCGACCCGGTCGGCTCGATCCTCACCCAGTACATCAACGAGGGCGTGCTGAGCACCAAGTCCGGCAGCTGGCTGGTCGAGGGCATCGGCGAGGACTTCCTGCCCGACATCTCCGACTTCTCGCGGGTGAAGAAGGCCTACGCGATTTCCGACAAGGAAAGTTTCCTGGCCGGACGCGAACTGCTGGTCAAGGAGGGCGTCCTGGGCGGCAGTTCCAGCGGCACCTTGCTGGCGGCGGCGCTGAAGTACTGCCGCGAACAGACCGAACCCAAGAAGGTCGTGGTGTTTGTTTGCGACACCGGCAACAAATACCTGTCGAAGATGTACAACGACTACTGGATGCTCGACAACGGCTTCCTCGAGCGCGAGGTCCACAACGACCTGCGCGACCTCATCCTGCGCCCCTACGCCCAGCGCGACACGGTGGTGGTCGGTCCCAACGACACCCTGCACGTGGCCTACCAGCGCATGAAGATGTACGACGTCTCGCAGCTGCCGGTGATGGACGGCGAATCGATCGTGGGCATCGTCGACGAGTCGGACGTGCTGATGCACGTCTACGGCAAGGAAGAGCGCTTCAAGGACACCGTCGCCAGCGCCATGGTCACCGAGCTGACGCTGCTGCAGGTCACCGAGCCGATGGAGGCGCTGCTGCCCGTGTTCGACCGTGGCCAGGTGGCCATCGTGGTGGACGGCAAGCGGTTCCTGGGCCTGATCACCCGCATCGACCTGCTCAACTACCTGCGCCGACGGGTTGCCTGAGCCATGGCCGGCGGCACCGAAATGAACCTCTACGGCCGGCAGCTGACCGAGCAGGAGATCGCCCGCGGCGAGCACCGCCAGTTCGTCGGCGGCCTGTGGGACGAACTGGGCCGGCTGCAGCTGGATTTCCTGCGTTCGCAGGGCCTGCAGCCGGGACACCGGTTCGTGGACGTGGGCTGCGGGGCGCTGCGCGGCGGCGTGCATTTCGTCCGCTATCTCGATCCGGGCCGGTACCACGGCCTGGACATCAACGCCTCGCTGATCGAAGCCGGCCGCCGCGAACTCGAGCTGGCGGGGCTGGCCGACCGCGACGCCCGGCTGCTGGTCGACGACGGCTTCCGCATCTCCCGGTTCGGGCAGCCCTTCGACCGGGGGCTGGCGCTGTCGCTGTTCACCCACCTGCCGATGGACGCCATCGTGCGCTGCCTGAAGGAAGTGGCGGCGGCCCTGGCGCCCGACGGCGTGTTCTACGCCACCCATTTCGGCGCCCCGGGGCCGGCCTGGACCGATCCGGTCGAACATTCCCCCGGCGGCGTGTGCACGCATTACGACCTTGATCCGTTTCACCAGTCGGTAGCCGAATACGAATGGATGGCGGGTCTATGTGGATTGCAGGTTCAGGACATCGGCGACTGGGGCCATCCCAGGGCCCAGCGCATGCTGGCGTTCCGGCACCGCCGGGGCTGAACGCCGCCGCTTCGCCGGCCCGGGCCGGCGCAGGTGAACTGCTATGCTCCGCCTGCCTTTGAACCCGCAAGAAGCCATGTCCCCAGCCCCTGCAACCGCCCTTGATCCCGCGCTGCAGCCGTCGTCACGCCGGCTCGGCGACCTGCTGGTCGAGCGCCAGCTGGCGACGCGCGCCGACATCGGCAAGGCCTTGGCCTTCCAGCAGCAGTTCGGCGGCCGGATCGGGTCGATCCTGGTGCGCCTGGGTGCCTTGTCCGAAGAGTCCCTGCTGCCCGTGTTGTCCGAACAGCTGGGCATGCCGATGCTCGACGGCGCCGAGTGGCCGGCTGATTCCGCGGCGCTGCACGACGTCGCCGAGGCCAGCGGCCTGGTGCCCGACTGGTGGGTGGACAACGGTGTCGCCGGCTGGAAATCGCCCGAAGGCGAGGTCCTGGTCGTCGCCCGTGACCCGCTCGACCCGACCCTGGACGAGATCCTCGGTCGCCGCCTCGCGCCGGGCTGGCAGTGGCGACTGGCCCGCAACCAGGACCTCGACCGCCTGCTCGACCTCGCCGCCCGCGCCGAGCGCGGCGGCGACGAGGCCGGCGACGACGACGTCAGCCACCTGCGCGAACTGGCCGAGGAAGCCCCGGTCATCGAGCTGGTGAACAACGTGCTGGCCCAGGCCATGGACCAGCGCGCCTCCGACATCCACATCGAACCCGAAGACCAGGTCTTCCACGTCCGGCTGCGCATCGACGGCATCCTGCACACCCGGCTGACGCTGCCGATGAGCCGCTACCCGGCGGTGGCCTCGCGGGTGAAGCTGATTTCGGGCATGGACATCGCCGAACGACGGCTGCCCCAGGACGGCCGCCTGAGCACCCGCGTCAGCGGCCAGGAAGTGGACATCCGTGCCTCTTCGGTGCCGGCCGTGCACGGCGAGTCGCTGGTGCTGCGCCTGCTGCCCAAGGAGCGCCAGGACCTGAGCCTGGAAAACCTGGGCTTCACCACCCGCGACCTGGGCATGTTCCGCGGCTGGGCCCGCGAACCGCACGGCATCGTGCTGGTCACCGGTCCCACCGGCTCGGGCAAGTCGACCACCCTGTACGGCACGCTGGAGGAAATGAACCAGCGCGACCGCAAGATCATCACGGTGGAGGATCCGGTCGAATACCAGGTCCAGGGCGTCACCCAGATCCAGGCCAACGCCGACATCGGCTACAGCTTCGCCCGGGCCTTGCGCGCCATCCTGCGCCAGGACCCGGACGTGATCATGATCGGCGAAATCCGCGACCTCGAAACCGCGGAAATCGCCGTGCAGTCGGCGCTCACCGGCCACCTGGTGCTGAGCACCCTGCATACCAACGACGCGGTCAGCGCCTTCACCCGGCTGGTGGACATGGGCCTGGAGCCCTTCCTGGTCGCCACCAGCGTGCGCGCCGTGCAGGCCCAGCGCCTGGTGCGCCGGGTCTGTCCGGACTGCTGCGAACCGGCCAGCGTGCTGCCGGGCGTCGAAAGGCTGGTCACGCCGGTGCTCGATGCCGGCGCGCCGGCGCCGAACTGGGTGCGCGCCGTGGGTTGCCCGCGCTGCCGCGGCACCGGTTACCGCGGTCGCCTGGGCATCTACGAACTGGTCGATGTCACGCCCGAGATGCAGGAGCTGGTGCTCGAAAGCGCCACCGCGGAGAAGATGCGCCAACTGGCCGACGCCCAGGGCGGGCGCACGCTGCGCCAGGATGGCCTGCTCAAGGCGCGCCAGGGCCTGACCACGGTCGACGAGGTGGTGCGCGTCACCGGCGGAATCGCCGCGGACGCCTGAGCCCATGCAGTTCAAGTACCAGGCCATCGACAAATCCGGCCAGGCCGTTTCCGGCGTGGTTGAAAGCCGCAGCGAACGCGAGGCGGCGCGGCAGCTGTCCGGCCAGGGGCTGACGCCGCTGTCCCTGGCCGAACAGGCCGAATCCGGCATTCGCCGGCGTCGCGGCAAGGCGTCCCATCGCGAGCTGCAGCTGGTGCTGCAGGAATTCACCACCCTGCTCGAGGCCGGGGTGACGCTGGTGACGGCGCTGTCGTCGCTGGCCAAGTCCAGCCACCACCCGCAGATCACCGGGGTGTTCGACGGCATGGAGAAAGCCGTGCGCCGAGGCGATCCCTTCTCGGTGGCTTTCCGCGCGGCCCGGCTGCCCTTGCCCGAATATTTCCTGCAGCTGGTCGAGGCCGGCGAAGCCACCGGCCGCCTGGCCGAGTCGCTGCGCGGTGGCGTCGAACAATTCGAATACGACCAGCGCGTGCGCAGCGAGATGCGTTCGGCCCTGGTCTACCCGGCGGTGCTGGTGTTCTCCGGCATCGCCGCGGTCGCCATCATCTTCCTGTGGGTGGTGCCGCGCTTCGGCAACCTGCTCACCCAGCACGGCGACAACATGCCGACGCTGTCGCGATGGACGATCGGTGCCGGCGTCTGGTTCTCCGACCATTGGTACCTGGTGGCGGCCGGCGCGGTGGCCCTGGCCCTGGCGCTGCGTGCGGCCTTGCGCCGCCGCGACCTGGTCGAGACGCTGGCAGAGCGCGCGGTGCGGCTGCCGGTGCTGGGCGAATGGCTGGTCGAAGCGGAGGTGGGGCGCTGGGCCAGCACGCTGTCGGCGCTGCTGACCGGCCGGGTCGAACTGATCCGGGCCCTGGGACTGGCCGCCAACTCGGTCCGCCTGGGCTTTCTCCGCGCCCGCCTGGCCCAGGTCGCCGGCACGGTGAAGGGCGGCGCCACGCTGTCGGCGGCGCTGCGCGAGCACCGGGCGCTCAATCCCACCGGTTACGACCTGGTGGCGGTCGGCGAAGCCAGCGGCGAGCTGCCCAAGCTGCTCGCGGCCCTGGCCCGGCTCTACGAGACCACCGGCCGGGACCGCATGAAGCGCTCGCTGCAGCTGGTCGAGCCGCTGGCGATCATCCTGATCGGCATCGTCATCGGCACCATCGTCACGGCGATCATCCTGGCCATCACCAGCGTCAACGAAGTCCCCCTCTGACGCGTTACACGGAGTCACCATGCGAAACATTCGTCCCTCCCATCGACCCTCCCGGGGCTTCACCCTGCTCGAGATGCTGGTCGTGCTGGTCATCATCGGCCTGATCGCGAGCCTGGTCGGCCCGCGCCTGTTCAGCCGCGTGGACACCTCCAAGGTGCAGGTGGCCGAGACCCAGGTGAAGATGCTGCGCGGCGCGCTGGAAACCTACCGGCTCGAGGTCGGCAGTTTCCCCGCCGCCAGCCAGGGCCTGGACGTGCTCTACAACCCGCCGCAGGACGAGCGCCTGCGCGGCCGCTGGAACGGCCCCTACCTCGACGAGCCGGCGCCGCTCGATCCCTGGGGCAATCCCTACCAGTACTCGATGCCCGGCGCCGAGGGCATGCCGTTCGCGCTTTATTCGTTCGGCGCCGACGGCCAGCGGGGCGGGGAGGGCATCGATGCCGACATCGGTTTCCTTCCGCGCGGCTGACCGGACCCGGCAGGGTTTCACCCTGCTCGAGCTGCTGATCGTGCTGGCCCTGCTGGCCATGGTCACGGCACTGGTGGTGCCGCGCATGGAGCGCACCTACCAGGCGATCGCGGGTAGCGGCGAACGCGACGAAGTGCATCGCCAGCTCGAGCGCCTGCCGCGGATCGCCCGCAGCGAAGGCCGGCGCATCGACATCGCCGAAGGCGACGTCAACGCCCTGGCCGCGCACCTGGCGCTGCCCGATGGTTGGGTGGTGACGCCCCTGGAAGCCATTCGTGTCGAGGCCAACGGCCTGTGTCGTGGCAGCGTGCTGCGGGTGCAAGGTCGCGGAGCCAGCGAAGACGTCGAACTGCTCGCGCCTGCCTGCGGAGTTGCCCGTGCGCCCTGATCGCGTCCGCGGCTTCACCCTGCTCGAAGCCATCGTCGCCCTGGCGATCCTGGCGGCCGGCGGCATGGCGCTGTTCGCGGCGATGACCCAGTCCGTGCAGATGGTCAACCGCGCCGAACAGGCGCGCGAGGACGACACCGCACTGCGCAACGCCATGGCCTGGATCGAACAGGTCAATCCCATGCAGGCGCCGGAAGGCAGCGTGCCGCTGGGCGACTACGAGCTGCGCTGGACCAGCGAGCTGGTCGAGCCGGTCCGTCCCGGCGCCACCGGCTACCTCGAGCCGGGGCTGTATGACGTCGGTCTTTACCAACTGGAGCTCGAGCTCTGGCACGACGACGTGCTGCGCCGCGAATTGCCGGTGCGCCGCGTCGGTTGGCGCCAGGCCCGGCAGCCGGTGCAGATGTGAGCCGGTCGCGCGGTTTCACCTTGCTCGAGGCGCTGGTGACCCTGGTCATCGTGGCGCTGATCGTCACCTTGCTGATGCAGGCGCTGCATCAGTCGCTCGACCTGCGCGTCCGCCTGCTGCGGCATCAGTCCGAGGCCCGGGTGTCGAGTTTGCAGGAACACTGGTTCCGCGAGTCGGTGGCCGGCGCGATGGCCGACCTGCCCGACGCCTTCGGTCGCATGGAAGGGCGGGCCGATTCGCTGGTGCTGGTCACCCTGCAGCCGGTTGGCACGCGCGGCGTCGCGAGGGTGCGCTGGTGGCTCGAGCCGGTGGACGGCGGGCACGCCCTGCACTACGCCGACCCGGAGTGGGAGGACATCACGGTCATGCCCGGCCCGCTGGACGAGGCACGGTTCGAATACCTGGCACCCGGCGGCGAATGGACCGACCGGTTCATCCCCGAAGCAAACGACAGCATCGTCCTGCCGCGCATGGTGCGGCTGCGGGCCCTGACCGCCGACGGCAGCGTGGACTGGATGGTGCCGCTGCTGGCCGACCCCAGGCTGCCGATCCTGCTGCGGCCGCTCGATCCCGGGACGGTGGGCCTGTGAGCCTTCGCGGCCACCGCCGGTGCCGCGCCCGGGCCGGGCAGGGCGGATTCGTGCTGGCGCTGGTGCTGTGGCTGCTGGCGGCCATCGCCATCGTCGCCGGACTGCTGACGCTATGGGCCCTGGACCAGGTGGCCGATGCCCAGCGCGACCGCGCCGGGGTCCAACAGCAGCTGGCGATGCTCGGCACCCGCGAAACCCTCATCTACCTGGCGGCCACCCGCGACAAGACCGTCGCCGGACTGCCGGTCCAGGCCCTGGGCGCGGAGCAGCGGGCCCTGCGCGGGCTGGAAGAATTCGGTGCGTTCTCCCGCGACGCCATTGGCGGCGAGCTGGCGCTCGACGGCAGCGCCTACGCCGGGCTGGCCGGCACCCGGTTCGCGGTCCAGGACGAAGCCGGCCTGGTGTCCGTCGCCTGGCCGACCCCCGACTTCCTCGATCGCCTGCTGGCCGCCTGGGACGTGGGCGAGGGCGAAGCGCCGCGCCTGCGCGATGCCCTGCTCGATTACATCGACCACGACGACCTGCGGCACCTCAACGGCGCCGAAGCCCGCGACTACGAGCGTGCCGGCCGGCCGCCGCCGCCCAATCGCCGCCTGCTGGCCCCGGTCGAGCTGGACCGCGTGCTGGGCTGGGATGAACGCTCCGGCCTGCGCCATGAGGTCGCCAGCGAGCAGGCGACGACCTTCTACGCCGGCCCGCTGAACCTCAACACCGCGCCGGCCGACCTGCTGCCGCTGGTGCTGCCCGGCTGCCCGGCGACCTGCGAGATCCTGCTCGAGCGCCGGCGCGAATCGGCGCTGCGGTCGAGCAGCGAAGTGCAGTCCCTGCTTGGCGTCGTCTTGCCGGGCGATCCGGTGTCCGATTATCGCTACGCGCCTTCCGATGACCTGCGCCTGACCCTCTGGGGTGATTCCGGCGCCGCATGGCGCATCCATGTACGATTGACGCCCATGGCCGACGGCCAGGCGCCCTGGGTTTTCCTCGCCGCTTACCAAGTCACACGTCCTGATACCGATGACCCTCCGCGAACGATTGACCACGCTCTTTTCGCCGACGCGGCGACTGGGCGACCCTGAAGCGCGCGTCCTGCACGCCGGCGGCGCCCTGGGGCCGGTGCAGTGGGTCGTTGCGCGTGCCGACTGCCACTACCGGCGGCTGGACTTCGCCCAGCTGGCGCCGCGGCAGCGTGCCGCCGCGGCGGCCGTCGCCGTGCGCCGGCAGGAGCCGGCACCGGGTGCGCTGCACCACGTGGCCTGGACCGGCGGCACGGCCCACGCCTGGGTCTGGCCGGAACCGACGGCCGGCCTGCTCGAGGGGGATGCCGGCTGGATTCCCGAGACCCTGCTGCGTGCACCGCCCGCGGCCGATGGTCCCAGGCTGCTGGCGATGATGCGCGGCGTCGAGGGCCAGGTCTGGCGCGACGGCGAGCTGCGCGCGAGCCAATGGTGGCCCGCCAGTCCCGATACCGCGGCCTGGGCGCGTTTCCTGCGAGCCGCCGGCCTGGCCATCGACGATGTCGTCGTGCCCGAGCCCGAGGCCATCGCCTGGGCGGATCGCCCCTGGGGCGACCGGCCGGCCGGGCTGCCGGGTTCGCCCGCGGCGCTCGAGCGCCTGGCCTGGGTCGCCGGCATCGGGCTGGTGGCGCTGGGCCTGGGCTGGCAGCTGGCGGCCCAGGCGAGCTGGGGATTCGGCCAATGGCGGCTGGACCAGCGCCTGGCGGAACTGCGCGCGCAGGCCACGCCCTTGCTCGAGGCCCGCGAGCGCGCCGACGCGGCCATGCGGCGCATCCAGGCCTACCAGTCGCTGGCGGCCGCCGACAACGACTACCATCTGGTGGCCGAGGTCATCGGGCCGCTGCCGGCCGATACCCGTCTGGTCGGATGGCGCCGGGAAGGCGACCGCCTCCAGGTCGGGCTGCAGTCGGCCGAGGCCGACCCCCGGCGCTTCGTGTCCGCCTTCCAGGCGCATCCGGTGCTGGCCGATGTCGCCGCCAACCCGATGCCCAACGGCGCCGGCATGCAGCTGGATTTCGACCTGGCCCGTCCGGGTGAAGGCGGCGAAGAATGATGCGTGCACGCCTCGAGCAGATGATCGCCGAATGGCGCCAGAACCGCCGCTTGCGCCTGGGAGCGCTGGTCGTGCTGGTGGTGCTTGGGCTGCACTTCGTGTTCGGCCTGGCCGATGGCCGCGACGCCACGATGGCCCAGTACGCGCGCGACGCCGACCTGCTGGCGAGGCTGCAGGAGGCCGGCCGGGAATCGGCCTGGCCCGAGCGCGCGGTCGAGGCCGAAGCCGCCCTGGCCGCCGTTGAAGCCACCTTGCCGGAGGTTGCCAGCGCGGGACTTGCCCAGGCCGAACTGCAGGCCTGGCTGGCGGGGCAGGCGGCGTCCGCCGGCCTGGCCGAGGCGCGCGTGCGCGCCGAAACCACGCTCGACGTGCCCGGGCATCCGGCGCTTTGGCAGGTCGTTGCGCGCCTGGACGCCCAGGTGCCGCCGGGCCGCATGTCGATGCTGCTCCATTCGCTTTCCGGCGGGCTGCCGTGGATCCAGGTCGAACGCGTGGACATCAGCCAGGGCCGCCAGACCCAGGTTTCGCTGGTGGTCCGGGCCTACTACCGCAAGGCCGCCGGGGTCGACGCCGATGCGCCGGCCCAGGGAGATCCGGCATGACGCCCGGCCTGCGCAAGACACTGCCTTTCCTGGCGCCCCTGCTGGTCGGCGCCCTGGCCTATTTCGCCGTGGGCAAGGGCCCCTCGTCGGCGCCGGAGCGCGCCGGCGATGCGATGTCCTGGCAGCTGCCGACGATCGAGGCCACCGACACGACGGCCGCGGCGACGCTTTGGTCGGCCCGGTCCCCCTGGGGCAGCGACGCCGCGGCGTCCCCGGAGGCGCCGGTGGTTACGGCCCGTCCGGTCGGCGTGGTCGCCGTCGGTGATCGCCTCTTCGCCCTGTTCACCCAGGGCGACGCGGTCGTGCGGGTGGCCCAGGACGAAAGCCTGGCGGAAGGCGGCACGGTGACCGCCATCCATCCGGACAGGGTGGAGTGGGTCGACGCCGCCGGCACCCCCCAAAGCAGGGAGCTGCTGGTGGACATCGTCGATGCCGCGCCGGACGCCGCGCCGGACCGCCGTGGCGGCAACCGCACCAGCAATCGCGCGCAGAATCGCGTCAACAATCGTGCCACCCAGGGCGTTCCCCAGCGCGAACCCGGTCAACGCCGGGCCCGCCAGACCGTTCCGAATTCAGGTTCCGATCAATTCAAGTCCCGCCGTCCGTCGTCCACGGGGGGCTGACCGCCAGCCATGCAGGTTCTGATTTCCATGAAGCAAACTCCCGATTCCCCGCGTTCGCCCGGCCTGGTCCAGCTGCGCCTGGTCCTTGCCGCCGCCCTGGTCGCGGTCCTTGCGGGCGCCTGCGCGACCGTGCAGCCACCGGTTTTCCCGGAGCCGCTGCGCGCGCCCAAGGCCGAAAGTCAGGCCGACGAACTGCCGGCCGACGACGACGACGGCCGCAGCCGGCCGCGGGTCGAATCCGGCCCGACGGTGGGCACGGCGCCGGTGCGCACGGTGGACAAGCGCGAACTGCCGCAGATGCGCACCAGCGAACCGGTCACCCTGACGCTGGACGGCGTCACCCTGGGTGCGTTCATCAACGAGGTCTTCGGTACCGTGCTGGGCTTCTCGCTGGACATCGACCAATCGGTGCGCAGCCGCAGCGAGCTGGTCAGCCTGCGCCTGGTCGAGCCCGAGCCCCCGCACCGCGTCTACGTAATCGCCGAGGAAGTGCTCAAGCGCTACCAGGTGCGCGTGGTCGAGGACGGCGGCGTGCTGCGTTTCCTGCCCGGCGGTGAAGAGTCCGCCGAGCCGCCGCGCCTGATCACCGCCCGCGCGCTGCCCGAGGTGCCGTCGGGCGAACGCCCGGTGTTCGTCGCGATGCCGCTGGACGTGAGCGAGCCGGGCCGGGTCGCGGCCCAGGTGCGCGCCCTGTTCGGCAATGGTTCGCAGGTGACCCTGACCGAAATGATCGAGGCCAACGCCCTGCTGATCAGCGGGCCGCCGGCTTCGGTGCAGGCGGCGATGGAGGCGGTCGCCCTGCTCGACCGCGTGTCGCTGCGCAACAAGAAGTCGCTGCGCATCAATCCCCTTTACCTCGGCGCCGATGTGCTGGCCGAGGAGCTGACCTCGGTGCTGACGGCCCAGGGTTATTCCGTGCGCCAGGGCGGCAGCGGTTCGGGCGTGCTGACCTTCGTGCCGGTGCCCTCGGCGAACGCGCTCATCGTTTTCAGCGAGTCCGACCAGGCGCTGGCGGCGACCCGCGACTGGGTCGAACGCATCGACCAGCCCAGTGACGAAAATGCCGGCGACGGTGGGGTCTTCATTTATTCGGCGCGCCACACCACGGTCGATTCGCTGCTGCCGGTGCTGCAGGCCCTGTTGGGCGCCTCGCCGTCCGGCGGCAACCAGCAGACCGCCGCCCGCAACGAACCGACGACCAGTGGCCGTACCGGCAGCACCGGCGGCTCCGCATCGGGACGCACGGCCGGAAGCAGCCGGAACGCGAACCAGGCGTCGGTGATCTCCAGCGAGGCCGGCCAGCTGGCCGTGGACCCGGTGCGCAACGTCATCGTCTTCCAGGGCGACGCCCAGCGCTGGCGCGCGATCCAGGGCGTACTGGCCCGGCTGGACCAGCCGGCGCGTCAGGTGGTGATCGAAGTCACCATCGCCGAAGTCACCCTCACCGACGAGTTCGAGCATGGCGTCGAATGGGCGCTGCGCAACGTCGGGCTGAACAACTTCGGCGGCGGGCTGACTTTCAATGCCGACGCCGAGCCCAATACCTCGGGCGTGGTCTGGTCGCCGATCTCGTCCTCGGGCCAGGTGCGGGCGATGATCAACCTGTTCTCGGAGGACAGCCGCGTCTCCATCCTGTCGACGCCACGGCTGATGGTGAAGAGTGGCGAGAGCGCCAGCATCGACGTCGGCTCGGAAGTGCCGATCATCACCAGCCAGGCGACCGCGCCGGACCTGCCGAGCAACGGCGGCGCCTCGATCCTGCAGCAGGTGCAGTACCGCAAGACCGGCGTGCTGCTCGAACTCAGCGCCGTGGTGCACTCCGGCCAGCGCGTGGACCTGGAGATCTCGCAGGAAGTCAGCGAAGCGACCCAGACCAATACCAGCGACATTTCCTCGCCGAGCATCTTCAGCCGGCGCCTGCAGACCAGCCTGAGCCTGCAGGACGGGGAGAGCATGCTGCTGGGCGGGCTGATTTCCTCGTCCACGACCCAGGGCGTCTCCAAGGTGCCTGGGCTGGGCGATATTCCGGTGCTGGGCAAGCTGTTCCAGAACGCGCGAAACCAGGAAAACCGGACCGAGCTGCTGATGCTGATCACCCCCTACGTCATCGAGGATGCCAGCCAGGCCCGCGCAATCACCGACGCGGTGCGAAGCCGCTTCGAGAACGGGGAGCGTTGAACCCCCGACGGTCGGTTCCCGGGAGCCGTCCGTCGGCCCCGGAGCGGGCGATCTGCATGGTTTCCGGTTATGGCAGGGCAAGCATTGACCCTGTAATACCCCCGTATTAGCATCGCCGGACGTCCGGGGCTGTGCAGTGCAAAAGCATGCGCAATCGGGCTGGGGGCTGTGCCGGGGCAGGGGGTCAAGAAGACCCTCCTCCCGGAGCAACCAACCAGTCCAGGTGTCGGCGCCGGCACGTGTATGCGGGCGCTGGGCGGTCCACGGGTGGATAAGGCTGTTCCGATTAATTCCTAAGCTTGGGAGTAACAAACAAATGTCCATGAACAAGAAGCTGCTTGCTGGCGCCATCGCCGGCCTGCTGGTCTCCGCGA
>NZ_AVCJ01000006.1 GCF_000743535.1 Arenimonas donghaensis DSM 18148 = HO3-R19 | reverse complement strand
CCTCCGGTCGCCTCGTACAGCCTCGCGAAACCAAGGTCCCGAAGCCCGGAAAAAAGCTTCGCGCCTGAAGGCGCTCCTACAGGGGGCTGGGCGTCGGGGCGGGGGTCAGTCGGAGAGGACGTTGCCGTTCTGGAACTGCCAGGTGCGGGTGATGTGCAGCACGTCCACCTGTTCCGCGGTCTGCGGCAGGGGCGGGAAGGGTTCGGCCAGGCGCACGATGCGCATCGCCGCCTGGTCCAGGATGCCCAGGCCCGATGAGCTGTTGAGCAGCACGTTCTCGATGCTGCCGTCGCGGCGCACCGCCACCGTCATCACCAGCCGCCCCGACAGCCCCCGGCGACGCGCCTCCTCGGGGTAGTTGAGGTTGCCCACCCGCTCGACCCGGGCCACCCAGGCCCGCAGGTAGGCTGCGTATTCATATTCCTTGGTGCTGGCCGACACGAACTTGCGCTTGGGCCGCTTGGCCAGCAGCTGCTGGCGCCGCTCGATCTCGGCCGCCAGCCGGGCCATTTCCAGGCTTTGCTCCACCAACTCCCGGCCCGTCGGCAGCGGCTCGGTTTCGGTGTCGCGCTGGTCCTCGGGTGCCGGCAGCACCTGTTCGCTCGGGCCGGTGCTGCTCAGCAGCCGGGGCACCGGCTCCGGTTCCGGGGGTGGCGCCTGCGCCACCAGCGGCTCCGGGGCCAGGCCCTCTTCGGGCTTGGGCACCGGTGCCAGCTGTTCCTCGCGGGGGCGTTCGGCCCGTTCGCTGTCGCCGCCGCCCTGGTTGTTGGCCTGGGCGATGAAGTCGGCGTCCTCGGGCGGCGTCTCGCTGCGCGTTTCGGTGAGGATCACGTCCAGGGTCGGTGCCACCGGCGCCGGCGGGTCCAGCGCGAAGCCCACGCCCAGGATGAGCACCCCGAACAGGATCGCCGACAGCGCCAGGGTGGCGCTGAGCCGGTCGCCGGGGCCGGTGACGGGCCGGGGCGCCATCTCAGGCCCGGGCGGCGGCCCGGCGGGCCTCGATGGCGTCGAAGAGCAGGCCGGCGATGTTCAGGCCGAACTGGGCATCGAGTTCCCGGATGCAGGTCGGGCTGGTGACGTTGACCTCGGTCAGGTAGTCACCGATGACGTCCAGGCCGACGAAGATCATGCCCCGCCGCTTGAGCTCGGGCGCCACCTGGGCGGCGATCCAGCGGTCGCGGTCGGACAGCGGGCGGCCCTCGCCGCGGCCGCCGACCGCCAGGTTGCCCCGGAACTCGCCGCCCTGGGGGATGCGGGCCAGGCAATAGGGCACCGGCTCGCCGTCGACCAGCAGGATGCGCTTGTCGCCGTCCTTGATTTCCGGGATGAAGCGCTGGGCCAGGGCCAGGTCCCGGCCGCCCTGGGTCAGGGTCTCCAGGATCACGTTCAGGTTCGGGTCCGCCGCCGAGGCCCGGAAGATGGAGCGTCCGCCCATGCCGTCCAGCGGCTTGAGCACCACCTGGTCGTGTTCGGTGACGAATTCCCGCAGGACCGCCGGGTCCCGGGCCACCCGGGTCGGCGGGCAGCACTGCGGGAAGAGCAGGGCGCCCAGTTTTTCGTTCAGGTCGCGCAGGCCGGCCGGGTCGTTGACCACCAGGACCCCCTGGGACTGGGCCAGGGAGAGGACATGGCTGTCGTGCAGGTAGTTGGCGTCCACCGGGGGGTCGGTCCGCATCAGGACCACGTCCAGGGCCGCCAGGGGCCGCGAGACGGTGGGGCCGAGCTCGAACCAGCCGGCCGGGTCGTCCCGCACCTGCAGCGGCGCCACGCGGGCCATGGCGCGCTCTGCGTCCAGCCACAGGCCGCCCGGCTGCACGTAATGCAGGCGGTGGCCACGGCGAGCGGCCTCCAGCAGCATCGCGAAGGTGGAATCCTTGCCGATCTTGATCTTTCCGATCGGGTCCATCACCACGGCCACGTCCAGGGACATCGGCGTCTGCATCGTCGTATTGAGGGGCTGCTAGCGTATCAGGGCACGGGTGTGATCCCCGTCGCAATCCGCCTCCGGCTTGACACATTCCGTGTTGGCTGGGATATAAGCTGTCATTCTGCGGGCTTCCCGGAGGCCCGTATTGCCAGGGACAGCATCGTTATGGGGAGTGAGATGGACGACAACAGCCTGGCCGGCTTGCGGGTCATGGTCATCGACGATTCAAAGACCATCCGGCGGACCGCCGAGACCTTGCTCAAGAAGGAGGGTTGCGACGTCGTGACGGCGACCGATGGATTCGAGGCCCTGGCCAAGATCGCCGACCACCAGCCCCAGATCGTCTTCGTGGACATCATGATGCCGCGCCTGGACGGCTACCAGACCTGCGCCCTGATCAAGAACAACCAGATGTTCAAGCAGACGCCGGTGATCATGCTGTCCTCCAAGGACGGCCTGTTCGACAAGGCGCGCGGCCGCATCGTCGGCTCCGAGCAATACCTCACCAAGCCCTTCACCCGCGATGAGCTGCTCTCGGCCATCCGCACCTACGTCCCGGGTGGCTGAGCAGTCCATGGCAAAACACTCGTCATCGCAGAACAAGCGCCCGGGTCCGTTCGAGGTCCTGCTCGACTACGAGCAGCGCTCGCTGGCCCATGAGGCCGGTCGTCCTGAAATGGTCGAGGCGCCGGGCCACTGGCGCGGCGTTGGTTTCCGCCTGGGCAAGCGCCGGCTGGTGTCGTCCTTCGACGAAGTCGTGGAAATCCTGCCGCTGCCGCCGGTCACGCCGGTGCCGGGTGCCCAGAACTGGATGATGGGTGTCGCCAACGTCCGCGGCAGCCTGCTGCCGGTGGTCGACCTGAAGATGTTCCTGGAAGGCGAGCGCACGGTCGTGCACGAAGGCCAGCGCGTGCTGGTGGTGCGCCAGGCCGGCGGGAACGTCGCCGTGACCATCGACGAACTTTTTGGCCAGCGAACCTTCAACGACTCGCATCGGGCCGACTCGGCCGGCGACATCGAGGGCCGCTACGGCCATTTCATCGGCCAGGCCTACCAGCTGGCCGACCAGACCTGGGGTGTGTTCAGCATGTCCTTGCTGACCCGCACCCCCGAATTCCGCCAGGCCACGGCCTGATGCGGTCATACGAAGCCAAATTTTTGCAGCAGTCTTTTAATTCAGGGGATGAGGTTCAGTCATGAGCACTAACTCGCGCTCGATCACCGACAGGTTCACCAACTTCGGCATCCGGTTCTGGACGATCATCCTGATCATCTCGCTGGCCTTGTTCGGTGCGAACTTCATCTACGCCGGCTACCTCAACGAGCAGGAAAACAACGCCCGAGGCCTGACGGCGGACCTGCAGGTGCTCTCGCAGCAGCTGGCCAAGTACGCCCAGGAGGCCGTCGACGGCAACGCCGACGCCTTCGCCGAGTTCAAGGCGACCAAGGCCCGCGTCGACGAAATCGTCGCCGCCCTGCGCACCGGGTCGACCACCGAAGGCGTGCCCGGCTACGAAGACGACCCCAACTCCCGCGGCGTCGCCAGTGCGCTCGAGAAGGTGACCGACACCTGGGAGCCGATGTCCCAGGCGGCCGAAACCATCAACGCTTCCGAGGAGCAGGTGCTCAACCTCGCCGATACGGCCGGGCAGTTCATCTCCCGCGTGCCGCGACTGGCCTTCCAGCTCGACGAAGTCGTGCGCTCGCTGTCGGACGCCAACGCCCCGGCCTCGCAGATATCCATCGCCAACCGCCAGATCGTGCTCGCCGACCGCATGTCGCGCCGCGTGACGGAAATCATCGCCGGCGGCGAAGGCACGGTGTCCGCGGCCGACGCGCTTTCGCGCGACGCCACGGTGTTCTCCTCGGTGCTCGACGGCTTCCGCGACGGCAACCCCGACGCCGGCTACCAGCGCATCACCACCCAGGCCGGCCAGGACAACCTGGCGGTGGCCGAGGAACTCTGGGCCGAAGCCCAGACCGACCTCGACATCATCCTGGGCGCGTCCGCCGACCTGGCCGAAGTGCAGGGCGCGGCGACCCAGATCTCGGAAGAGTCGAACGTGCTGCTTGAAAACAGCCAGGCGCTGTTCTCCAGCTTCGACAGCATCAACTACCAGCGTATCTTCCCGAACAACTACTTCGCCATCGGCGGCGGCATCGGCGTCATCGTCGCCCTGATCGGCCTGCTGGCCACCATCTTCCGCGACCTCGGCCGCCGCGCCGCGACCACGCAGGAACTGAACCAGCGCAACCAGGAAGCGATTCTGCGACTGCTCGACGAAATGGGCGCGCTGGCCGAAGGCGACCTGACCGTCAAGGCCACCGTCACCGAGGACATCACGGGCGCGATCGCGGACTCCATCAACTTCACCGTCGACGAGCTGCGACGACTGGTCGGCACGATCAACGAAACCGCCGTGCAGGTGGCCGCCTCGGCCCAGGAAACCCAGGCAACCGCCATGCACCTGGCCGAAGCCGCGGAACACCAGGCGCAGCAGATCACCAGCGCCTCGGCGCAGATCAACGAAATCGCATCGTCCATCGACGAGGTCTCCAAGAACTCCGCCGAATCGGCCGACGTGGCCCAGCGCTCGGTGCAGATCGCCGCAAAGGGCGCCGAAGTGGTGCGCCAGACGATCCAGGGCATGGACAACATCCGTGACCAGATCCAGGAAACCTCGAAGCGAATCAAGCGACTGGGTGAAAGCTCGCAGGAAATTGGTTCCATCGTTGAACTGATCAACGACATCTCCGAACAGACGAACATCCTCGCGCTCAACGCGGCCATCCAGGCGGCCTCCGCCGGTGAAGCAGGCCGAGGCTTCGCGGTCGTGGCCGACGAAGTGCAGCGACTCGCGGAACGCGCCTCGAACGCCACCAAGCGAATCGAGGCCCTGGTCCAGACCATTCAGTCCGATACCAACGAAGCGGTCAGCTCGATGGAGCAGACGACCGCGGAAGTGGTGGCCGGTGCCCGACTCGCCGAGGACGCGGGCCTGGCCCTGGGCGAGATCGAAAAGGTGTCGAACGATCTCGCGGACCTCATCCAGAACATCTCCCAGGCGGCGCGCCAGCAGTCCACCGCGGCGACCAACATCACGGCCACCATGTCCGTGATTCAGGAGATCACCACCCAGACCTCGCAGGGCGCGAACCAGACGGCCGAGTCGATCGGAAACCTGGCGCAGCTGGCGGCCGACCTGCGTCGTTCGGTCGCCGACTTCAAGCTGCCGGGTTGATCATCCTCCCCGGCCCGCCCCTGGCCACACACCGGCATGGCCGTCCCCCCGGACGTCCCTGCCTAGACAGGACCTCGGCATGAGGCTGCACGAAAACATCGATTTCACCACGCTCACCTGGGTCAAGCCGGAACTGGACGAAACCCTTCGCCAGGCCCGGCAGGCCCTCGAGGCCTACGTTGAGGAAGGCGAAGACCCGGCGCAGCTGCAGGCGTGTTCGTCGCTGCTGCACCAGGTGCAGGGCACCCTGCGCATGGTCGAGCTCTACGGCGCCGCCATGGTGGCCGAAGAAATGGAGCACCTGGCCAAAGCGCTTCAGGAAGGCAAGGTCGCCGACCGCGACATTGGCTACGCCGCGCTGATGCGCGGCATCGTGCAGTTGCCCGATTACCTCGAGCGCCTGCAGTCGGGCCACCGTGACATCCCGATCGTGCTGCTGCCGCTGCTCAACGAACTGCGCGAACCGCGCGGCGAGAAGGGCCTGTCCGAGTCCGTGCTGTTTTCGCCCGACCTGTCGCGGCCGCTGCCGGCGTCCGCCGCCGGCCCGGCCGAGCCGCTGTCGGCCGAAGAAATGCGCCGTCGCGCCGAAGGCATGCGTGGCCTGTTCCAGTCGGCACTGCTGCGCTGGCTCAAGGACGACAACAGCCCCAACACCATCCGCGACCTCACCGACGTCTGCGAACAGCTGGTGCCGATCACCGACGCCGAACACGCCCGCCGCCTGTTCTGGGTCGCCGCCGGCACGCTCGACGCCCTCGCCAAGGGCGCGTTCGAGGCCAGCAAGCCGCTCAAGCAGGCGCTGGCCAAGGTCGAACAGGAAATCAAGCGCCTCGCCGAAGGCGGGGATGCCGCCTTCCGCAGCGATCCGCCGCTGGAACTGACCCGGCAGCTGCTCTATTTCGTCGCCCATGCACCCACCGAAGGTGGCCGCATCGGCGAGATCCGCGAAGTTTTCGGGCTGGGCCAGTACATGCCCAGCGAGTCCGAACTGGCCCACGCCCGTGGCAGCCTGAGCGGACGCAACAAGGCGCTGCTGTCCACCGTCGCCGGCGCCATCAAGGAAGACCTCCTGCGCGTCAAGGACGCGCTCGACCTGCACCTGCGCACGCCGGAAGCCAATTCGGGCGACCTGGGCGAACAGGCCGAGGCCCTGGACCGCGTCGCCGACACCCTGGGCATGCTCGGCCTGGGCGTGCCGCGCCGGGTCGTGCAGGACCAGCGCACCGCCATCCATGCCATCGCCAGCGGCGAACGTGCCGCCGACGAGTCGGCCTTGCTCGACATCGCCGGCGCGCTGCTCTACGTCGAAGCCTCGCTCGACGACCAGGTGGCACGACTGGGCGAAGCCGAAGCCCCGGCCGACGAAGAAGCCGCCAGCACCGAACGCCTGCTGCCCGGCAGCGAGGCTCGCCAGGTGCTGGAGGTGCTGGTCAAGGAGGCCATCGCCAACTTCGCCCAGGCCCGGCAGTGTTTCGTCGCCTTCGTGGAAACCCACTGGGACCACGCCCAGCTGGCGGACGTGCCGCGCCTGCTCGAGGAAGTCGCCGGCGCCCTGCGCATCCTGGAGATCCAGGACGCACCGCAGTACCTCGCCGCCGTGCGCAAGTTCAGCGAGAACGAACTGCTGCGTCGCCGCCGTGTTCCCAACGGCCAGCAGATGGACCGCCTGGCCGACGCGCTGGCCAGCCTGGAGTATTTCCTCGAGGCCCTGCGCGACCGTCGCCCGAAGCGCGAGCAGATCCTCGAAGTCGCGCGCCAGAACCTCGAGTCGCTCGGCTACTGGCCGCTGCCGGCCGAAGACCTGGCGCCGCCGGCATCGACGGTGCCCAGCGCCGCCGTGGCCGCCGCCGAACCCGAACCGCCCGCCACCCCGGTCGCGCCGCCTCCCGCGCCGGAGGAACAGGCGCCCGAGTTCCCGGATCTGGGCATCGACCTGGAGCTCCCGGCCGAACTGACGGCCGGCGACACGGCCGCCGGTCAGGAGCCGCTGCCGGCGCACGCCGAGACCGCGTCGGAACCGGCCAGCGATCCCGAGCCGGAACCGCAGCACGAAGCGCCCGTCGAGATGGTCGCCGAATCCGCCGCCGAGTCGGCGTCCGCCGCGGCGGGCCTGCCGGCCATCCCGGGTTTCGACGGGGCCAGCGACGAGATCGACGATGAGATCCGCGAAGTCTTCCTCGAAGAGTTCCAGGAGGAAATCGCCAGCCTCGAGCAGATCCTTCCCAACTGGCGCAAGCAGCCGGACAACATGGAGCAGCTGCGGCCGATCCGCCGCGTGTTCCACACCCTCAAGGGCAGCGGCCGCCTGGTTGGCGCCAAGACCCTGGGCGAGTTCAGCTGGAAGGTCGAGTCCATGCTCAACCGCGTGCTCGACGGCACCCGTGCCGCCAGCCCGGCGGTGGTGTCGCTGATCGAGAATGCCTTCAACACCTTGCCCTTGCTGCGTGCCGCGCTGCAGGGTGAAACCGTCCACGCCGACCTCAGTGGCATCGAAGCCATCGCCGACCGCGTGGCGGCTGGCGAAGAGGTGTTCTACGAGCCGGTCGCCGTTGCGGCCGCGCCCGAGGCACCGGTCGTCGCGACCGACGCGCCGCAGGCCGGGTCCGCGACGCAGGATGCCGAGGCGGCCGCACCCGAGCCGGTGGTCGAGGCTCCGGCCGAAGACGGCCCACAGGTGCCGCCGTCCACGGAGTCGGGTTTCGCCATCGACCCGGTGCTGTTCGAAATCCTCAAGCCGGAGGTCGCGGGCCATCTGGAAACCATCGACGCCTGGCTGGCCAGCTGCGCAAGCCAGGGTCCGCAGCCGGTAAGCGATCCGCTGCTGCGTTCGGTGCATACGATGAACGGCGCGTTCGCGATGACCGAGGTCACCGTGCTCACCAGCCTGACCTCGCCGCTGGAAGGCCTGCTCAAGCGTTCGCTGGCGGCGCAGGTGGTGCCGGGCCAGGAGGGCGTCGCCGCCGTCGCCGAAGTGGCGGCCGCCATCCGCGATACCGTCGACGTGCTCGAGCGGCCCGGGGCCGCGCTGCCCGCTTATCCGGAGTTGGCCGCGCGCCTGGTGGCGCTGCGCGACGCGATGCCGGAAGCGACCACGCCGATGTCCCCGATGGGGCCGGAAGATGGCCACGCCACGGGCGAACTGCCCACCGCCGTTGCCCTGGAAGCGCCTGATCTGTCCGGTTTGCCCAGCTTCGACGAGCCGGCCGCCGAGGCCAGCGACGACGTCCAGATGCCGGCGGAGAGCCCGGAATCGGAGCGCATTTCGCTCGAAGCCTTCCTCGCGGACGCGGCAGCCACCCCGGACGCGGACGCCGCGCCGATGCTGTCGGTCACGGAAGCCGATACCGGCGAGTCCATTTCCGACGAAGACGTGCAGGCCGCCGAGGCGGCCCTGAAGGCCGCGGCCGAAGCCGAAGCAGCGGAAGCTGCCGCGGCCCAGGCTGCCGACGAAGCGGCCGCCGCCGAGGAGGCTGCCCGCGAGGCCGAAGCCGCCCAGGCGCGCGCCGCCGAAGAAGCCGCCGCCCAGGCGGCCGAGGAAGAAGCCCGCCAGGCGGCGGAAGCCGCCGCCCGTGCCGCCGAGGAAGCCGCTGCCGCCGAAGCCGCCGCCGCCGAGGCTGCCGAAGCCCAAGCCCGTGCCGCCGAGGAAGCGCGCATTGCCGAAGAGGCCCGCCAGGCCGAAGAGGCCCGCGCCGCCGAAGAAGCGCGCGCCGCCGAAGAAGCGCGCCAGGCTGAGGAGGCCCGAGCCGCCGAGGAAGCACGCCAGGCTGAAGAGGCGAGGCTGGCCGAGGAAGCCGCCGCGCTGGCAGCCGCCGAAGCCGCCGCGGCAGAAGCAGCCGCCGAGGCCGCCGCCGCAGAAGCCGCCGCCGCAGAGGCTGCCGCTGCAGAGGCTGCCGCCGCCGAGGCAGCGGCCAATGAAGCTTCGTCCGGGGACGCCTCCGTCGACGAGCTCTACGGCATGTCGCTCGAAGAGCTCGAAGCCGCGACGTCGCCCGACGGCGCGCCCGCCGAAGGCCAGGTCCCGGAAGCCGATCAAACAGAACAATCCGAAGACGCCGAACCCGAGGTCGCCGAACCCGAGGTCGTCGAACCCGAAGTGGTCGAGCCCGAAGTCGTCGAGCCCGAGGTCGTCGAGCCCGAGGTCGTCGAGCCCGAGGTCGAGACCGCGGTGGCTTCCGACACCGGTTCGCGTGCCCAGGTCCCGCTGGCCATCGACGCGGAGGATCCCGACGCCGCGCTCGACACCAGCGACCTGGACGTCGAGCTGCTGGACATCTTCCTGGAAGAATCCGAAGACCTGCTCGACCATTCCGACGGCATGCTGGCCGAGCTGCGCGACAACCCGTCCGACCGCGAACTGGTGGTCGGCCTGCAGCGTGACCTGCATACGCTCAAGGGCGGTGCCCGCATGGCCGGCATCTTCCCGGTCGGCGAGCTGGGCCACGCCATGGAGTCGCTGCTCGAAGTCGTGGCCGAAGGCCGCCGCGAACTCGATCCGGCTGGCGTGGTCGTGCTCGAACGCGCGTTCGACCGCCTGCACGTCATGGTCACCCGCGTCGGTGAACGCAAGGCCATCGCGCTCCCGGCGAACCTGATCGGCCAGATCGACGCGCTCGCCAAGGGCAAGCCCCTCGATGCCGGCCACGCCACGCCCGAGAAGGCGGCCACGCCCGACGCGCCGGCCGCGCCGCGCGAAACCGCGCTCGACCGCAAGGCGGCCGAAGCCGAGGAAGCGGCGATCAACCGCGCCACCCAGATTGCCAGCGGACCGACCGTTGGCGGCATGGCCCCGCTGTCCGCGCCCATCGAGGGCCTGGGCGAGGAAGAGGACGGTTCGGGCGTGCGCGCCCCGCAGGAACAGGTCCGCATCCGCGCCGACCTGCTCGACCGCCTGGTCAACTACGCCGGCGAAGTCGCCATCTACCGCGCCCGACTCGAGCAGCAGCTCGGTGCCTTCCGCAGCAACCTGGGCGAACTGGGCCAGACCACCAGCCGCCTGCGCGACCAGCTGCGCAAGCTCGACATCGAAACCGAGGCGCAGATCATCGCGCGCTACCAGCGCGAAGGCGAAACCAGCGAAGAAACCTTCGATCCGCTGGAACTCGACCGCTTCACCACCCAGCAGCAGCTGTCGCGCTCGCTGGGCGAGTCGGCGGCCGACTTGACCAGCCTGCAGGGATCGCTCGACGACCTCGTGCGCCAGTACGAAACCCTGCTGCTGCAGCAGTCGCGGGTGAGTTCGGACCTGCAGGAAGGCCTCATGCGCACGCGCATGGTGCCCTTCGACGCGCTGGTGCCGCGACTGCGCCGCGTGCTGCGCCAGTCCAGCTCCGACACCGGCAAGCAGGTCAACCTCAAGGTCGACGGTGCCAGCGGTGAAATGGACCGCAACGTCCTCGACCGCATGACCGCGCCGCTCGAACACATGCTGCGCAACGCCGTTGCCCACGGCCTGGAGTCGCCGGAAGACCGGCGCAAGGCCAAGAAGCCCGAAGAAGGCACGGTGCGCGTGCAGGTGCTGCGCGAAGGTTCGGAAGTCGTGCTCAAGATCAGCGACGACGGCCGCGGCCTGGACAAGGAAGCGATCCGCAAGAAGGCGATCGAACGCGGCCTGCTCAAGGCCGACGCCGAAGTCTCCGACAACGCGCTGTACGGCTTCATCCTGGAAACCGGTTTCTCCACGGCCGCCCAGGTCAGCCGCCTGGCCGGTCGTGGCGTCGGCATGGACGTGGTCTACAGCGAAATCCGCCAGCTCGGCGGCACGCTGATCATCGACTCCGAGCAGGGCAAGGGCAGCACCTTCACCATCCGGCTGCCGTTCACCCTGGCGGTCACCCAGGCGGTGTTCGTCAAGATCGGCGAAACCAGCTACGCGGTGCCGATCGCCTCGGTGCAGGGCGTGGGCCGCATCGATCGCGAAGAGCTCGACAAGCAGCTCGCCAGCGGCGAACCCAGCTTCACCTACGCCGGCGAGTCCTACGCCATCCACGACCTGGGCCGGCTCATCGGCCATTCCACCGCCAAGGCCCAGGACAGCTTGCAGATGCCTCTGCTGCTGGCACGCTCGGGTGACCTGCGCGCCGCCATCTGCATCGACCAGGTGCTGGGCAGCAAGGAAATCGTGGTCAAGCCGGTCGGTCCGCAGGTCAACTCGATCCCGGGCATCTTCGGCGCCACCATCATGGGTGACGGCCGCGTGGTCGTGATCCTCGACGTCGCGCCGCTGGTGCGCCGCCAGGCCTCGGTGGACCACGCCGCGGAAGCCGCGGCCGCGGCTGCCGCGACCCCGGCGAAGGTGCATCGCGTCCCGATGGTGATGGTGGTGGACGACTCGATCACCATGCGCAAGGTCACCGGTCGCGTGCTCGAACGCCACAACTTCGAGGTGTTGACCGCGAAGGACGGCATCGATGCCATCGAGAAGATGGCCGACGTCATTCCCGACCTGATGCTGCTCGATATCGAAATGCCGCGCATGGACGGCTACGAGCTGGCGCAGAACATGCGCTCGGACGCCCGCATGAAGGACGTGCCGATCATCATGATCACCTCGCGAACCGGCGAGAAGCACCGCCAACGCGCCTTCGACATCGGCGTGAACCGTTACCTCGGCAAGCCCTACCAGGAAGTCGAACTGATGCGAAACGTGTTCGAGATGCTGGGCATGGAGCAGGAGCAGGTCGATGGCTGAGGCGGCGGTGCGCGTCGCGCTGCTTGCCCGGCCGGGCAATGCCCGCGACCAGCTTCGCCGGGCCCTGGCCGAGCTGGGTGCCGACCTGGTGGCCGAAGGCGACCCGTCCGAGCTCGACCCGGCCGACGTGGCGGGTCATTCCCCGCGCGTGGTGCTGGTGAGCCTGGAGCCGGCGATCGAAGATGCCCTGGAGCGCTTCGACGACCTGCTGGCCCAGCCCGGGGTCCAGGTCCTCTACGACGACGCCGAAGTCACCCGCGAACTCGATGGCTGGGACCTGGCCCGCTGGGCCCGTCACCTGGCGGCCAAACTGGTTGGCACCGATGTCTTGCCGCCCATGCCCGGGGGTGCCGATCCGCTGCCGCAGATGGATTTCTCGCGGATGGAGCCGGGTGCGCCGCCCAAGCCCGCCGACGTCATGGCCGGTGAGCGGCTCGAGGATTACGCTTCCGAGTCCGTCGACCTGTCCGAATGGGTGCCCGCCGAGCCCAAGCTCTCGGACGAGCCCCGATCCGATGACGGTGCGTCGTCGGCGAGTGCCGGCGCGTCCGACGAGGTCGACCTGGACCTGGAGCTGGACCTCAGTGGCCTGGAACAGGCCCTGGCCGGCGGCGGCGACTCGGATCCCGCCCCCCCGGCCGATGACGGCGCCGATGAGGATGCCGGGATGGATTTCGGTGACAGCCTGTCGCTCGAGGACGAAGACAGCCTGCCGCGCCTGCAGGACGACGCGCCCCAGGACTTCCGGTTGGCGGACGAGCCTGGCGACGAGCCCCTGCTCGCCGACATGGAGCTCGCCGACGGCCCGGTGAACTTCTCCAGCTTCAGCGACGAGGATGCACCGCCGGCCGACGCCCTCGACGACGACGTCGCGGCGCTGGCCGCGCAGCTCGAGGCCTTCGAAGCCAACGACCAGCGCCAGCAGCCCGCCGATCCCACGTTCGACCTGAGCTTCGACGAACCCGATGCGCAGGCGCCAGCGGAATCGGCACCGGCCGCCTCGCCGCCGGCTCCGGCGCCCGCGCCCGCGGCCGGCACCAGCAGCTTCGGTGGCTTCGGCAACCTGGAGCTGGCGCCGATGGACGACGCCCCGCCCGATGAACCCGTCGAAGTCGCCTTCGCCCCGGTGTCGGAGACCCCGCCGCCGCGCAACAGCCGCCTGAGCCTGGCCGAACAGGACGCGGCGCCCAGCCAGTCCATGCATGCCGGCGCCTTGCTGGTGCTGGCCGGACTGGGTGGCCCGGATGCGGTGCGCCAGCTGCTGGCGGCGCTGCCGGTCAACCTGCCGCTGCCGGTGCTGCTCTACCAGCACCTGGACACCGGCAAGCACGACCGCCTGGTCGGCCAGTTGTCCAAGGCCAGCCAGATGCCGATCGATCTCGCCCAGGAAGGCAAGCTCGCCTTCCCGGGCCGCGTCGTGGTGTTGCCGCCCGGCATGGGCGCGCGCCGCGACGGCAACAACCTCGCCTTCGCCAGCGGTGGCCTGGCCGACGTGCTGGACGCACTGCTCCCGGCCGAAAGCGGGGTACTGGTGCTCAGCGGCGCCGACCCGGCCCTGGTGGCGGCGGTGATCGAAATCCACGCGGCCGGTGGCCTGGTCCTGGCCCAGGACCCGTCCGGCTGTTTCGACCCCAGCGCCGCCGAGGCGGTGGCGCAGGCGGGTGCCGCCTCGGGCGCGCCCGCCGAACTCGCCGCGCGCGTCGTCGCGCGCTGGCATTGAAGATGTTTTCCGGAGGAATGGCATGAACGCCCAGCGCGATATCCGCGGCGTGTTGATCTCGGTGACTGGCGGCCGCCTGCTGCTGCCCAACGCCAGCGTGGCCGAGGTCATCACCTTTTCCGAACCGGAGGTGCTGGCCAATGCGCCCGAATGGTTGCTCGGACGCGTTCGCTGGCGTGGCTGGCGCTTGCCGCTGCTGTCGTTCTCGCGACTCACCGGCTGGTCCGAGGAAGGCGGCCAGATGGGCGCCAAGGTCGCCGTGCTCAAGGCGCTGGGTGGCAACGCGAAGCTGCCGTTCTTCGCCGTGCTTTCGCAGGGCTTCCCGCGCCTGGTCACGGTGTCGGCCCAGGCCCTGAAACAATCCCACGAGATCAAGGACCTGCCGCTGGGCGTGCACGCCCGCGTCACCCTCAACGACGACCCGGCGGTGGTGCCGGACCTGCTCAGCGTCGAATTGCTGATCCAGAAGGCGCTCGACCAGGCCCAGGCGGCCTGATCCCGGAAGCCTGTCGCCGGGGCGCCCCGGGGCGCCCCCGGGAGTGAAGCTCAGCCCAGGTCGCCGTAGATCGCCTGGAGCGCCGCGATCGCGGCCAGTCCCGCCGTCTCCGTGCGCAGGATGCGCGGGCCCAATCGCAAGCCCCTGAACCCGGCCGCCTGCGCGGTGGCCAGGTCGCGTTCGGACAGCCCGCCTTCGGGACCGACCAGCAGCGCGACCGCGGCGGCGGCGGGCAGGGCCAGGTCGCCCAGGCCCAGGTTTGCGTTCGGGTCCAGCACCAGCTTCACGTCGGCGCTTTCCGCGGCGGCGTAATTGGCCAGGGAATCGGGGTCGGCCAGGGCCGGCAGGCGCGCGCGGCCGCTTTGTTCGCAGGCCGAGACCACGACACCCTGCCAGTGCGCCAGTCGCTTGCCGGCGCGTTCGGCGTCGAGCCTGACCTCGGTGCGTTCGGTGCGCACCGGGCTGATCGCCGCGACCCCCAGTTCGGTGGCCTTTTGCAGTACCCAGTCCATCTTGTCGCCACGGGCGATGCCCTGGGCCAGGGTGATGCGCAAGGGCGACTCGTTCGCCACCGGACGGGCGTCGATGACCTCGGCCTCGGCGCCGCGCTTGCCGACCGAAACCAGGCGGGCGGCGAAATCGTGGCCGTCGCCGTTGAACAGCAACACCGGATCGCCGACCCCCAGGCGCAGCACGCGCACCAGGTGCCCGGTGGCGAGCTCGGAGAGGGTGGCGACGGCGCCGGGCGCCAGCGGTTGGTCGACGTGGCAGCGGGTCGTCCTCATGGCCGGCAGGCCTCCTGCATCGCGGTCGTGGTGACGTCGGCAAGCAGCGCCAGTTCCTCCTCGCCGACGCAGTAGGGCGGCATCCAGTACAGGATATCGCCCAGCGGTCGCAGCACGACGCCGCGCTCGAGTGCGTGGCGGTAGGCGCGCAGGCCGCGCCGATCGCTGGCCGGGAAGGGTTGGCGGGTGCGCCGGTCGGCGACCAGCTCGATCGCCAGGATCATGCCGGTCTGCCTGACCTGGGCGACGTTCGGATGCGTCGCCAGTGGTGCCGCCAGCTCGGCCATGCGCGCCGCGGTGATGCGGTTGCGGGCCAGGGTGTCGTCCGATTCGAAGATTGACAGCGTTGCCAGCGCCGCGGCGCAGCCCAGCGGGTTGCCGGTGTAGCTGTGTGAATGCAGGAAGGCGCGTTCCCGTGAGTCGTCCAGGAAGGCTTCGTAGACATGGGCGGTGGTCAGCACCGCCGACATCGGCAGGAAACCGCCGGTCAGGCCCTTGGACAGGCAAAGGAAGTCCGGGCTCACCGCCGCCTGCTCGCAGGCGAACATCGTGCCGGTCCGGCCAAAGCCGACCGCGATCTCGTCGGCGATCAGGTGCACGCCGTGGGCGTCGCACAGTTCCCGGGCGCGGCGCAGGTAGGCGGGATGGAACATGCGCATGCCGCCGGCGCATTGCACCAGCGGCTCGAGCACCAGCGCGCAGACCGTGCCGGCATGGGCCTCCAGGATCGCCGCCAGCTCGTCGGCGCGGCGCAGCGCGCAGGCTTCGGCCGTTTCACCCGGGGCAGCGTCGTAGGCGTCGGGCGAAGACGCGAAGATCGGTTCGAGCAGCAGCGGCGCGTACACCCGCCGGTACAGCGGGATGTCGCCCATGGACAGCGCGCCGATGGTTTCGCCGTGGTAGCCGTTGCCCAGCGCGATGAAGCGGGTGCGCTGCGCGTCGCCGCGGTTGAGATGGCTGTGGAAGCTCATCTTGAGCGCCACTTCGATCGCCGCCGAGCCGTTGTCGGCGTAAAAGACCCGCGACAGCCCCGGCGGTGCCAGCGCCAGCAGCGCCTCGGCCAGGGCCAGGCCCGGGGCGTGGGAAAAACCGGCGTAGATGACGTGCTCGAGCTCGCGGGCCTGGGCGCCGATGGCTTCGGCGATGCGCGGTTCGCCATGGCCGAACAGGTTGGTCCACCAGCTGCTGACCGCGTCCAGGTAGCGTTTGCCGTCCACGCCCTCCAGCCAGGCGCCGCGGCCACGGCGGATGGGCACCAGGGGCAGGGTGCCGGGGTGTTCCTTCATCTGGGTGCAGGGGTGCCAGACCGAGGCCAGGTCGCGATCGCGCCAGGCCGCCGCGTCCAGGCGGTCGAAGGGGGCAAGTTTGTCCATGCGCGGATGATCCGGCCCCCGGGCCCGCCTGTCCAACGCCGGAGCGGCTAGAATCCCTGCATGCGACCCCTGCCGACCATCCACGACCGCGAGGAGCAGCCGCTCGAGAGCGGTCGCCGGGAAATCCTGCACCTGGAGTTCAGCAACGGTGAGCGCCGGCGCTACGAGCGCCTGGTCAGCGGCGGCCACGGGTCGGTGATCATCGCCGCGGTGCCCGACCCCGGCACGGTGCTGCTGGTGCGCGAGTACGCCGCCGGCACCCACCGTTACGAACTGGGCCTGCCCAAGGGCCGCATGGACGCGGGCGAAACCGTCGAGGAAGCGGCCGACCGCGAGCTCAAGGAAGAAGTCGGCATGGGCGCGCGCAAGCTGACGCGGGTGCGTTCGATCACGCTGGCGCCGGGCTACATGAGCCACCAGATCCACCTGGTGCTGGCCGAGGATCTCTATCCGGAGCGCTTGCCCGGGGACGAACCCGAGGAACTGGAAGTGGTGCCCTGGCGCCTGGACCGCCTGGGCGACCTGATGCTGCGCGAGGACTGTTCGGAAGGCCGGTCCCTGGCCTCGCTGTTCATCGTGCGCGAACTGTTGAAGGAGCGGGGGTGAGTGGACTCAAGGAGGCCTGCATCGGCCTGGCCCGGGAGGCGGGTGACGCCATCCTGGCCGTGTATGCGAAGGATTTCAGCGTCCAGACCAAGGACGACGATTCCCCGCTGACCCAGGCCGACCTGGCCTCGCACCGCATCATCGTCGAAGGCCTGCGCCGGCTGTCGCCCGACATCCCGGTGCTCAGTGAAGAGGACGCCGACATCGCCTGGGACCTGCGGCGCACCTGGTCCCGGCACTGGCTGGTGGACCCACTGGACGGCACCCGCGAGTTCGTCAAGAAAAACGGCGAGTTCACCGTCAACATCGCCCTCATCGAAGACGGCCGGCCGGTGCTGGGCGTGGTGTATGCGCCCGTCTTCGACTACCTGCTGCATGCCGAAGCCGGCCGGGGTGCCTTCCTGCGCGAGAACGGCCGCGACCTCGCCGTCAGCACCCGCCGGCCGGCGACGTCGCCGTTGCGGGTGGCCGCCAGCCGCTCGCACCTGGACGAACGCACCGCCCGGGCGCTCGAACGCATGGGTGACACCGAGCGCCATGGCCTGGGCTCGTCGCTCAAGTTCTGCCGCATCGCCGAAGGGCGCATCGACGTCTATCCGCGCTTCGGGCCCACCAGCGAGTGGGACACCGCGGCCGCCCAGTGCGTGCTCGAAGCCGCCGGGGGCGCCGTGCTTCGGCTGGACGGCACGCCGCTGGACTACAACCGCAAGGAGAACATCCTCAACCCGCACTTCATCGCGCTCGGTGACGCCTCGCTGCCCTGGCGCGACTGGCTGGACGCGGCTGCGCGGGAGGAGAACGGGCATGGCTGAGATCGACGACCTGCTCGCGATCATGGCGCGCCTGCGCGACCCGGAGCGCGGTTGCCCCTGGGACGTCGCCCAGGACTTCTCGACCGTGGCGCCCTACACCATCGAGGAAGCCTACGAGGTCGCCGATGCCATCCAGCGCGGCGACATGCAGGACCTGCGCGATGAACTGGGCGACCTGCTGCTGCAGGTGGTCTTCCACGCGCGCATGGCCGAGGAGGCCGGTCACTTCGCCTTCGCCGACGTCGCCGCCGCCATCAACGACAAGATGGTCCGTCGGCACCCGCACGTCTTCGGCGACGCCGCCTGCCAGGCCGATGCCGAGGCGCAGCTGGCCAACTGGGAGGAACTCAAGCGGCAGGAGCGCGCGGCCGGCGGTGACCAGGACACCAGCGTGCTGGCCGGCATCACCCGCGGCCTGCCCGAATGGCAGCGGGCAGTGAAGCTGCAAAAGCGTGCGGCCACGCTTGGCTTCGACTGGCCGGGCCCGGCGCCGGTGATCGCCAAGCTGCACGAAGAAATCGAGGAGGTGCGGGTCGAGTTCGACGCCGTCGCCGCCGGTGACGAATCCGCGCGCGACCGCCTCGAGGACGAACTGGGCGACGTGCTGTTCGTGGTCGCCAACCTCACGCGTCATGGCAAGGTCGATTTCGGCGCCGCGCTGCGCCGGGCCAATGCCAAGTTCGAGCGCCGGTTCCGGCGCATGGAGCAGCTGGCGGCCGGGGAGGGCGTGGATCTTTCCAGCCTGTCCCTGGAAGCGCAGGATGCCTACTGGAACCGCGCCAAGGCAGAAGAAAAGCATCGGGACTGAAGTCCCTCCCACAGGAGAGCCGAGTCATGGGCGGATCCGGATTCAACAGCTTCCGCGAGTTCTATCCCTTCTACCTGGGCGAACACGCCAACCCGACCTGCCGCCGCCTGCATTTTGTCGGCAGCTGCGTGGCGCTGGGCTTCATCGCCGCCGCCATCGCCACGCTCAATGCCTGGTGGCTGCTCGGAGCCCTGGTCAGCGGCTATGCCTTCGCCTGGGTCGGCCACTTCTTCTTCGAACACAATCGCCCGGCCACCTTCAAGCACCCGTTTTATTCCTTCGCCGGCGACTGGGTGATGTTCAAGGACATGCTGACCGGCAAGATCCGTTTCTGAGCAAAACGGGCGCGTTGACGCGGGCTTGCCGCGGGCTTCACATCCGTCTCACCGGCCCCGGGGTTTAATCTTCACAAAGCTGAAGACATCATCTTCACATTCGAGGAGACCCCCATGCGACGCGATGACCCGGCCGGCCTGATCCTGGTGGTGGAAGACAACCGGAACCTTTCCGAGATGGTTGGCGAGTACCTTGAATCCAAGGGATTCGGCGTCGACTACGCCACCGATGGCATGGACGGCCTGCGCCTGGCCACCGACAACAGCTACGACGTCATCGTGCTCGACCTGATGCTGCCGCGCATGGACGGCCTGGAAGTCTGCCGCCGCCTGCGCAACGAAGCCAAGAAATCGACCCCGGTGCTGATGCTGACCGCCCGTGACACGCTCAACGACAAGGTGGTGGGCCTGGAAGCCGGCGCCGACGATTACCTGGTCAAGCCTTTCGCCATCCAGGAGCTCGAGGCCCGCGTGCGTGCCTTGATCCGCCGCGATCGCCGCCAGGTCAGCGCCGAGGTGCTCAAGGTGGCCGACCTCGTGCTCGACACCGCCAGCCTGCGCGTCACCCGCGCCGGCCAGGAAATCCAGCTCTCGCCCATTGGCCTGCGCCTGCTGACGATCCTGATGCGCGAATCGCCGCGGGTGGTCACCCGCCGCGACATCGAGCGCGAGATCTGGGGCGACGGCCTGCCCGATTCCGACACCTTGCGCAGCCACCTGTACAACCTGCGCAAGGCCATCGACCGGCCGTTCGACCGTCCGCTGCTGCACACCGTGCAGACCGCGGGTTATCGCATCGCCGACCTCGACGCGCCCCCGGCGAGCTGACGACGTGCCGCATCGCAAGGGACTGCGGCGCAAGATCTGGACCGCCTTCATCCTGCAGGCCGCGGCGATCAGCTTCGCCGCGGTCCTGGGCGTCTACGGCGCCTCGGCCGTGCTCAAGCACGTGCTGATCCAGCAGGCGCTGCAGGAAGAGGCCGCGCATTATTGGCAGCGCCTGCAGGCCAGGCCGGGCGCGGAAGTACCCGACACCTACAACATGACCGGCTATCTGCTCCCGGCCGGCGCCGACGCCAGCAAGGTGCCCGCGACCATCCGCGGCCTCGCGCCGGGATTCCACGCCCTGCCGCGGGCGCAGGGTGGGTCGCTGGTGCTGGTGGACCAGGACCGCAACGGCCACCGGCTGTACCTGCTGTTCAAGCAGGAACAGGTGGACAGCCTGGCGTTCTGGTTCGGCATGGCGCCACTGGCGATCGTGCTGGTGGTGATCTACGTGATCGCCTGGACGACCTATCGCGCCTCCAAGCGCGCGGTGTCGCCGGTGATCTGGCTGGCTTCCCAGGTCCAGCGCTGGGACCCGAAGCAGCCCGAGCCGGCGCTGCTGAGCCCGGAGAACCTGCCCACCGACGTGGAGGGCGAGACCCTGGTGCTGGCGCAGTCGCTGCATGAATTCGCCAGCCGCATCGAACATTTCGTGCACCGCGAGCGGGACTTCACCCGCGATGCCTCGCACGAACTGCGCACGCCGCTCACCGTCATCCGCGTCGCCGGCGACATGATGGCCGGCGACGACAGCCTGTCGCCGACGGCGCGCAAGGCCCTGGGCCGGATCCAGGGCGCGGGCCGCGACATGGAAGCGCTGATCGAGGCCTTCCTGATCCTGGCGCGCGAGGGCGACACCGGCTTGCCGGATTCGGATTTCGACGTGTCCGAGGTCGTGCTCGACGAAGTGGAAAAGGCGCGCGTCCTGGTCGGCTCCAAGCCCGTCAAGGTCGAGTGCCGCATCGAACAGACCTTCGAGCTGCACGCGCCGCCGCGGGTGCTGTCGGTGATGCTGGGCAACCTGCTGCGCAACGCCTGCCACTACACCGACGCCGGGCAGGTGGTGGTGGTGGTGAGGGACGGCGAGATCGAGGTCTCCGACACCGGCATCGGCATGGACGACGTGGTGCTGTCGCGGATTTTCGAGCCGTTCTACCGGGGCAACAACCCCGGCAAGGAAGGCCAGGGCGTCGGCCTGTCCATCGTCCAGCGCCTGTCGCAGCGTTATGGCTGGCCGGTGCGCATGCAAAGCCGGCCGGGCCAGGGCACCACCGCCACCCTGGTGTTTCCACGTAGCGGCCCCCGTCCCTGAGCAAAAGAACCCGGTCAACCATTCTGGTCCACCGGCGTTTACCCCAGGATTGTCGTTTCCCTGATTTTCCGGAGTCCCGATGCCCGCCGCCCAACGCCGACGTTTCCCCCGCCTGCTCGTCATCCTGGCCCTGCTCGCCGTGGCCGGGCTTGCGATCTGGTGGTTCGCCGGGCGCGGCGGCGACGCCACCGGGACCTACCGCACGACCGCCGTCGACCGTGGCGACGTGCGCGTGGTCATCTCCGCCACCGGCACGCTGCGCGCCACCACGACGGTGGACGTGGGCTCGCAGGTGTCGGGCCAGGTGATCGAGGTGCTGGCGGACTACAACGACCGGGTGACCAAGGGCCAGGCGATCGCCCGCCTCGACCCGGCCCCGTTCCAGACCCGGCTTGAACAGGCCCAGGCCGACCTGGCCAGCGCGCGCGCCTCGGTGAACGAGGCCAGGGCCACGCTCACCAATGCCGAGGCCGACTACACCCGCAAGCGCGACCTGTTGGACCGGCAGCTGATCGCACGCAGCGAAGCCGACCTGGCCCTGGCGGCCCGCGACCAGGCCCGGGCGCGGGTGGTGTCGGCCGAAGCGGCCGTGCTGCAGCGCCTGGCGGCGGTCAACAATGCCCAACTGGACGTGGAATACACGGTGATCCGTGCGCCGGTGGACGGCGTCGTGCTCCTGCGCGACATCGAGCCAGGGCAGACCGTCGCGGCGAGCTTCCAGACGCCGGTGCTGTTCCAGATCGCCGAAGACCTGGCACAGATGCAGATCGACCTGAGCGTCGACGAGGCCGACGTGGGCCAGATCCACGAGGGCCTGGGCGTGTCCTTCACCGTCGATGCCTTCCCGGACCGCCAGTTCACGGGCGAGGTGCGGCAGGTGCGGCTGGCGGCGACGGCCATCTCCAACGTCATTTCCTACCCGGTGGTGGTGCAGGTGCAGAACGCCGACCTGAGCCTGCTGCCGGGCATGACCGCCAGCGCCGAGATCGTGGTGGACAGCCGCCAGGACGTGCTTCGCGTGCCCAATGCCGCCCTGCGCTACACGCCGCCCGACGCGCCGCCCGTGGAAACGCAGACCAGTGGCCGCGGCAACCTGCTGCAGGGCCTGCCGGCCCTGGCGCAGGAGCTGAAGCTCGATGCTTCCCAGCAGGCCGCCTTCGACGCCGCCCTGGACACGATGCGCGAGCGCGCCCAGGCGCGCGCCAGCAGCGCCGCGGCCAACAGCGCGGGCGGAGCGCAGGGACCCGGCGGTCCCGGTGGCGGTCCTGCGGCCAACGACGGCGCGCGTGCGCGCATGGTCGAGGCCTTCAACCAGACCTTCGCCGCCTTCGTGGCCAGCCTCGATGAAAACCAGCGCGCACGCTGGGAGTCCGGACTAAAGGCCCTGGCCACGGCGCGCCGTGGCGTGCTTTGGGTGCTCGCGGACGGCGGCGGCGTGCGCGGCGTGCCGGTGCGGCTGGGGGTTTCGGACGGCACCATGACCGAGGTGACGGGCGCCGAAGAGGGCCAGCAGGTCATCATCGGGCAGGAGCGCCCGGCCGAATGACCGGCCGGCACCCGATCATCCAGACGCGCGGCCTGGGCAAGGTTTATTCGCAGGGCACTCCGGCCGAGGTGGTGGCGCTGCGCGGCGTCGACCTGCGGGTCGAGCACGGCGAGTTCCTGGCGATCATGGGCGCCTCGGGTTCGGGCAAGTCCACGATGATGAACCTCATCGGCTGCCTGGATACCCCGACCTCCGGCCAGTACCTGTGCGACGGCGTGGACGTCGCCACCCTCGACGCGCCGGGCCGTGCCCGGCTGCGCCTGGAGAAGATCGGTTTCGTCTTCCAGGGGTTCAACCTGCTGGCGCGCCAGACCGCGCTGGAAAACGTGATGATGCCGCTGGTCTATGCCGGCGTGCCGGTCGCCGACCGCGAGCCGCGGGCGCGCGCCGTGCTGGCCCAGGTCGGCCTGGCCGATCGCGCCGGCCACCGCCCCAGCGAACTGTCGGGCGGCCAGCAGCAGCGCGTGGCCATCGCCCGCGCGCTGATCAACGAGCCGCCGCTGCTGTTGGCGGACGAACCCACCGGCGCGCTGGACTCGCACACCAGCGAGGAGATCATGGCCTTGTTCGAGCGGCTGCAGGCCGGTGGCCGCACCATCGTCATCATCACCCATGAACGGCCGGTCGCCGAACACGCCGGCCGCATCGTGGTGATGCACGACGGCGAACTGCACGAAGAGGGCTGGCAGGCCCCGGGGAAGGGAAAATGACGCTCACCGACGTCCTGCGATCGGCCACCTTCTCGCTGCGCGGCAACTGGCTGCGCAGCATCCTCACCGCGCTGGGCGTGATCATCGGCATCGCCGCGGTCATCGTCATGGTGTCGGTGGGGCAGGGCACCCAGAGCGAACTCGACAAGATGATCTCCAGCCTCGGCTCGAACCGGCTGGAGGTCTTCGGTGGCGCCTCGCGCGGCCCGGCGCGAGGCGGCGCCGGCAGCCAGGCCAGCCTGACCGACGACGACGCCGAGGCCATCCGCAACGAGATCCCGGGCGTGCAGTACGTGGCCACGCAGGTCTCGGGCGGCGGCCAGGTGGTGTACGCGGAGAAAAACTGGTCGACGCGCTGGGAAGGCGTGAACGCGGACTATTTCCCGGTCAACGACTGGGATGTGGCCTCCGGCGCCGGGTTTTCGGCGCGCGACTACGGCAGCGCCAGCAAGGTGGTCATCCTGGGCGAAACCGTGCGTCGTGAGTTGTTCGGCGACAGCGACCCGATAGGCGCCACGATCCGCTTCGGCCGCGTGCCGCTGAAGGTGGTGGGCGTGCTGGCGTCCAAGGGCCAGGGCAGCTGGGGGCAGGACTCGGACGACATCATGCTGGTGCCGCTGGAAACCGGGCGCCGCCGGCTGACCGCCGCGACCGCGATCGAAGCCACCCAGGCCGCCTCGGGCGGCACCACGCCGCGCCGCGCCGACCTGGTCAGCCGGATCTCGGTGGGCGTGGCGCGGGCCTCGGACCTGGACTTCGTGGAAGAGGAAATCAACGCCCTGCTGCGCCAGCGCCACCGCATCGCCCCCGGCGCCGAGGACGATTTTTCGGTGCGCAACATCGCCGAGATCGTCGCCACCCGGACCCAGACCACGCGCCTGATGTCGCTGCTGCTGGGCGCGGTCGCCAGCATTTCGCTCATCGTCGGCGGCATCGGCATCATGAACATCATGCTGGTCTCGGTGACCGAGCGCATCCGCGAGATCGGCCTGCGCATGGCCGTCGGCGCCGGCCCGCGCGAGATCCAGATGCAGTTCCTTGCCGAGGCCATGCTGATATCGCTCGGCGGCGGCGCGATCGGCATCGCCCTGGGCGTGGCCGGCGCGCTGCTGGCCAGCAAGTTCGGCGCGTTGCCGGTGCAGCTGGACCTGCAGGTGGTGGCGATGGCGACTGGTTTTTCGGTCGCGACCGGGCTGTTTTTCGGTTTCTACCCCGCACGCAAGGCGGCGCGCCTGGATCCCATCGAGGCGCTTCGCCACCAGGGTTAGACTGGGGCCTTTCCTGGCCCGAGGTGTCCGACGCCATGTCCCGATCGCTGCTGCTCGCCCTTGCTTTCGTCGCGGCGCCCGCCTGGGCGGCCGAACCCCCGACCGCCCTGGTTATCCATGGCGGCGCTGGCGTGATCGAGCGCAGCGCGCTGTCGGCCGACGAGGAAAAAGCGGTGCGTGCCGACCTTGACCGCGCGCTCGACGCCGGCAACGCCGTCCTGGCTGAAGGTGGCAGCGCACTGGACGCGGTGACCGCTTCGATTCGCGTGTTGGAGGAGTCGCCCTGGTTCAACGCCGGCAAGGGCGCGGTCTTCAACGCCGTCGGCGGCCATGAGCTCGACGCCGCCATCATGGAGGGCCACACCCGCCGGGCCGGCGCCGTCGCCGGCGTCAGCACGGTACGCAGCCCGGTGTTGCTTGCGCGGGCGGTGATGGAGCGTTCGCCGCACGTGATGCTGGCCGGGGCGGGCGCCGAAAAGTTCGCCGACGACCACGCCGACATCGAGCGCGTGGCGCCGCAGTGGTTCGACACCGAACGCCGGCGCGAGCAGCTGCAAAAGGCCCGCCAGCGCGAGCAGGCGGGCCAGGCCGCGCTGGCGGTGACCTACTTTGGCACCGTCGGCGCCGTGGCCCTGGACCGCCACGGCCACATCGCCGCGGCCACGTCCACCGGCGGCATGACCAACAAGCGCTGGGGTCGCATCGGCGACGCGCCGATCATCGGCTCGGGCACCTGGGCCGACGACGGCTGCGGCGTCTCGGGCACGGGCTGGGGCGAGTTCTACATCCGGACGGCGGCGGCGCACGACATCTGCGCGCGCCTGGCGTATCGCGGTGACGCGCTTGCCACGGCGGCGGACGCCGTCATCAACGCCGACGTGCCCGAGCTGGGCGGCGACGGCGGCGCGATCGCGCTCGACCGCCAGGGCAACATCGCCATGCCCTTCAACACTTCGGGGATGTATCGCGGCTGGGTGAAGCCCGACGGCAGCCGCGGCACCGCCATCTTCCGCGACGAATGATCAGTCGCGGAAGCTGGCCCGCACGTCGGCGCGGTTGATCACCACCAGGGTGAACACCCCCAGCACGGTGCCCACCGGGAACTGCAGGCAGTTCAGGCCCGCCACCACCGCGCAGAACACCCAACGCCGGCGGGCACGCAGCGAACGCGCGGCAATTACGTTCAGTACCAGGCCCAGCAGCAACATCAGGCCCATCACGGCGTAGAACCAGACGAAGACGTCGAACAAGCCCTCCGGCGGCGGATTGGCCTGGTCCTGCCAGTGCGCACTGTCCATCACCTGGGTCATGAACCCGTAGTGCAGGGCCAGGAAGCCCATGCCGAGCAGCGCGAAGCCGGCGAATACGTAATGGAAGACCGCCAGCAGCCGCAGGTGGTCGTCGGACGGGGTGGGCAGGGGCGGGGTCGGGTCGGTCATGCGCCAAGACTAGTCGAAAAGCCGGGGCCGTTCGCCCGGTCCGGCCGGGCTCTGCCAGACTCGTGCCATGGATGTCCCCGCCTACCAAAGCCTGCTGGCCCTGGCCAGGCGCCACGTGCGCCGCGCCGACGAAGCCCAGGACCTGGTGCAGCAAACCCTGCTGGCGGGCCTGGAGGCCGGTCGCGACGACCCGGCCTGGCTGGCAGGCACACTGCGCAATCTTGCGGCGCTGCAGGCGCGCAGCGGCGCCCGCCGCCGTCGGCGTGAACAGGCGGCCAGCGCCGGGGGCGATGACCAGGTGCCGCCCCCGCCGGCGGATCCGGTCTCGTCGCTACCCCTGCTCGCGGTGTTGCCGCCCGCCGCCCGGCGGGTGGCGGTGTTGGCCCTGCACGGGCTGGATGCGCATGAGATCCGCTGGATCCTGGGCATCGCCGATACCGCCTTTCGCCAGCGCCTGAGCCGCATCCGCAAGGCCTTGGGCGAACTGCCCCCGGCGCAGCGGGCCGAGGCGACGGCGCTGGCCTACCTGCGCGACCCGGCCCGCAGCGTCGAGCTGCAGTTCGGGCTGGTGCGCCGGGCCCTGCAGGCCGTGGTCGCGATGCGGCCGGGGCTGGGCACCCACGACGCCGACGGGCACCTGCTGGTGATCCACCGCGGCGCTCACAAACCCGGCCCCGGCGGCAACGACTAGGCGGGAAAACCAAAAAGGAGGACTCCCATGCTCCAGGATTGCAAGGTCGGCGCCATCGTTTTCTTCGTCAGCCAGCTCGAGCGCGCGCTGGCTTTCTACCGCGACACGCTCGGTTTGCCGGTGCAGGCCGTGGACGGCCACGACGGTCCGTTCGGCGTCGGTGAGGTCGGCGACCTCACCCTGGTGTTCATCGTCCGCAGCGTGCGGGCGGGGGACAGTCCGGTGGTCGTGTTCAATCTCGATGGCGGCATCGATGACTATGCCGAAGCCCTGGCCGCAAGCGGCGTCGAAATCGTCGTGCCGGTCAGCGAGGCACCCGACGGCGGCCTGTCGCTGGACTTCGTCGACCCGGACCGCAACGTGCTCAGCCTGTACCAGGCGGCCGGCGCGTCCAGGCGCCGATAGCCGGCAGCGGGACCGGCGCTGGCGCCGGTCCCGTGCCCGCCGGGCTCAGAAGCCGCGGTCGCCGGAAATGATGCCGCCCAGCCCGCCCAGCACCGAGCCTTCGCCCTTGCTGCCGCCCTTCTGGTAGGCGGCCGACATCATGCGGCCGGCCAGGCGCGAGAACGGCAGCGACTGCAGCCAGACCTTGCCCGGGCCGGTGAGCGTGGCCAGGAACACGCCTTCGCCGCCAAAGAGCATCGACTTCACGCCGCCGACCGGCTTGATGTCGAAGTTGACGGTGCTGGTCATCGCCACCACGCAGCCGGTGTCCACGTCCAGGCGTTCGCCAGGCTGCAGGTCGCGTTCCATGATGGTGCCGCCGGCGTGCACGAACACCAGGCCGTCGCCGGTGAGCTTTTGCATGATGAAACCCTCGCCGCCGAACAGCGCCGTCATCACCTTCTTCTGGAAGAACAGGCCGATCTGCACGCCGCGCGCCGCGCACAGGAAACTGTCCTTCTGCGCGATGATCGTGCCGCCGTAGTTCGACAGCGTCATCGGCACGATGGTGCCGGGGTAGGGTGCCGCGAACGCGACCTTGGCCTTGCCGCTGGCGCCGGCGTGGCTGAAGACCGTGGTGAACAGGCTCTCGCCGGTGATCAGCCGCTTGCCGGCGCCGACCAGCTTGTCCATGAAGCCGCCGCTGGCCGAGCCGGAGGAGCCGTCGCCGAACACGGTCTCCATGTTCACCACGGCGTCCTTGTACATCATCGAACCGGCCTCGGCGACCGCGCTTTCGCCCGGGTCGAGCTCGACTTCGACGAACTGCATGTCCTCGCCGAAGATGCGGTAGTCGATCACGTCGGCGCGCTGGCCGGTCGAGGCCATCGCCGCGGCCGGCGGCGGCGTCGGCGCCAGCTGGCCGCCGGGCGCGGATTCTGCGCGCAGTTCGGCGCAGGCGCTGATCGGGATCCATTCGGCGAAACCCTGGCGCCAGCAGTGGCCGCTGGGATCCTTCGTGGCCTGGGCGACGGCGGCAGCCTGGTCGAGCGGACCCATCTGCTGGCCGTTGTAGCTGAGGAACCACTGGTGCATGCGAAGTCTCCTGAAAGGGGGGTGGGGTCAGGCGTCCAGGCCCAGCCGCGCGTGCAGGTCGCGGCGGGCGGCGGGGTCGAGTTCCAGCGCGTTGGCGAGGCGGTCGAGGAACGCGCGTTCTTCGTCGGTGTCGGCGGTGATGGCCAACAGCGCCGCGGCATAGGTTTCGGCGCGCAGCGGGGCGGGCGTGCGCACCACCAGCTGTTCAAGGGTAAACGGCGCCCGCATCTCGGCGTCGAGCATGTGCAGCTCCTGCGCATCGAGCCCGGCGGCGCGGGCACGGTCGAGGATGCCAGCGCGCTCGTCGGCATCGAGCAGGCCGTCGGCATGGGCCGCGGTGACCATGGCGCGCAGCAGGTGCATGGCCTGTTCGGTGCGCAGGCCGGGGTCGGCGGCCGCGGGCGGCGCTGGCGGCGGGACCGCGGCGGCGCGGGGCGGTGGTGGGGGCAGGGCCGTCGCCGCGCCCGGCGCGGCCACTGGCTGCGGCGCGCTGGCCGTGGATTTCTGGCTGTAGTGTTCGTAGGCGGCCATCGCCACGCCAAGCACGCCCAGCCCCACCGCCATCCGGCCGCCGCCGGGCAGGCCCAGGCCGCCGCGGCGCTTGTTCTTCCGACCCCCCAGCTGGCCACCCATGGCCTGGCCGAGCAGCTGGCCCAGAAGGCGTTCGGCGTTGAACATGCGGGACTCCTGACGAGGGGACAGGCAAATGGTGCGGGTGCCCGGACAGCCGCACAAGGCCGAAAGTCCCGGGTATGGCAGAATTGCGACCTTGTGAGCCTGGTAAACCCTTGATGGCCGACAGCTACCACAGCCTGGCGCCCCGCAGCCCGTTCCGGGTCTGGCGGGCGTTCACCTGGTCCCTCAAGGGCCTGCGCGCCACCTGGATGCTCGAGTCCTCGTTCCGGCTGGAGGTCTACCTGTTCCTGCTGCTGGCGCCGCTGGCGCTGTGGTTGGGGGCCGACGGCGCCGAGCGGGCCATCCTGGTGGGCTCGATGATGCTCGTACTGGTGGTGGAGGTGCTCAACTCCGCGGTCGAGGCCGTCGTCGACCGCTGGGGCGTCGAGCATCACGAACTCGCCGGCCGCGCCAAGGACATGGGCTCGGCGGCCGTGTTCCTGGCCGACCTCAACGTCATTGCCTGCTGGGCACTGATCCTCGCACCCCGCTATTACTGAACCGGTACCCGCAGAACATGGATTGGATCTTCAGCACCGAAATCTGGATCGCCCTGCTGACCCTCGCGACCCTCGAGATCGTCCTTGGCATCGACAACCTCGTGTTCATCTCGATCGCAGTCAGCCGGCTGCCGCCGGAACAGCGGCCGCGGGCGCGACGCTTCGGGCTGGCCATGGCCTGTCTCACGCGCATCGCGCTGCTGCTTTCCCTGGCCTTCCTGGCGAGCATGCAGAACAACCTGTTCGCGCTGTTCGGCATGGACTTCTCGGTGCGCGACCTGGTGCTGATCGCCGGTGGCCTGTTCCTGCTGGTCAAGGGCACCATGGAAATCCACGACACCGTCGAGGGCGAGTCCGACGAGGAAGACATCGGCACCAAGCCGTCGGCGGTGTTTGGTTACGTCATCGCCCAGATCGCCATCATCGACATCGTGTTTTCGCTCGATTCGGTCATCACTGCGGTGGGCATGGTCGACAACCGCTGGGTGATGGTGGCCGCGATCCTGATGGCGGTGGCCGTGATGCTGTTCGCAGCCAACCCGATCGGCGACTTCATCGACCGCCACCCCACGGTCAAGATGCTGGCGCTGAGCTTCATCATCCTGGTCGGCGTGGCGCTGGTCGCCGACGGCTTCGATTTCCATATCGACCGCAAGTTCCTCTATTTCGCCATGGCCTTCTCGGCCGGCGTCGAGGCGCTGAACATCCTCGCCAAGCGCAAACGCCGAAGGCCGGGCTGACCACCCGGCCAGTCGTCGTCCCGACCAGGAGTCCCGATGTCCACCGGCCTGTTCCTCACCCTGCTGCTCCTGCTCGGTTTCCTGTGCCAGTGGGCGGCCTGGCGGCTGCGCCTGCCGGCGATCCTGCTGCTGCTCACGGCCGGCATCCTCCTGGGGCCGGGGCTGGGCTGGTTCGACCCGGACGCGATGCTGGGGGAATTCCTGTTCCCGCTGGTGTCCATGGGCGTGGCGCTGATCCTGTTCGAGGGCAGCCTGACGCTTCGCTTCGGCGAGATCCGCGGCCTGGGGCCGACCATCCTGCGCCTGGTCAGCGTCGGCGCGATCGTGACCATGCTCGGCCTGGCGACGGCAGCGCACTTCCTGGCCGACCTGGCCTGGCCGGTGGCGCTGCTGTTCGGTGCGCTCACCTGCGTCACGGGACCCACGGTGATCATGCCGATGCTGCGCGCGGTGCGACCCAACGAGCGCATCTCCAGCATCCTGCGCTGGGAAGGCATCATCATCGACCCGATCGGCGCGCTGCTGGCGGTGCTGGTGCTCGAGGCGCTGATGCTGGGCGGCGGCAACGGCGGCTGGGGCGTGTTCGCCTGGACCGTGGCCTCCGGAGCGGTCGTCGGCGCCGCCGGAGCCTGGGTGCTGGCGACGGTCCTGCGTCGCCAATGGCTGCCCGAATACCTGCACAACTACGGCACCCTGGCCTGGGTACTGGTCGCCTATGCGGCCAGCAACCTGCTGGCACATGAAAGCGGGCTGCTCGCCGTCACCGTGATGGGCATGGTGCTGGCCAACCTGCGCGGCGTGGATGTCGAGCACATCCAGCTGTTCAAGGAACACCTTTCGACGCTGATCATCTCGATGTTGTTCATCGTGCTGGCGGCGCGCCTGCAGTGGCCGGGATTGCCGCTGCTGGGCACCGGCCTGCTGGTGCTGGCGGCGGCCATGCTGGTGGTGCGCCCCCTGGCGGTGCTGCTTTCCACGCTGGGGGGCACCACGCGCTGGCCGGAGCGGGCGCTGCTTGCCTGGATCGCGCCGCGCGGCATCGTCGCGGCGGCGGTGTCGGCCCTGTTCGCGCTGCGCATGGAGGCCGACGACCCGGTCGCCGCCCAGACCCTGGTGTCGCTGACGTTCCTGATCATCATCGGCACCGTGCTGGTGCAAAGCGCCACCTCCCGCCGGCTGGCGCAGTGGCTCAAGGTCACCGCGCCGAGTCCACGCCAGGTGCTGGTCGTCGGCAGTACGCCGGTGGCCCGCGCCATCGGCCAGGCCCTGGACAAGGCCGGCTTCCGGACCCTGCTTGCCGACGACGACTGGAGCGGCCTGGCGGCGGCCCGCCTGGCCGGGCTCAAGACCTTCTACGGCAACCCGGCCTCCGAGCACGCCGAGCGCACGGTCGATTTCAACGCCTTCGGCTGGTTGCTGGCCATGTCCACCCGCGGCGAGATGAACACCCTGGCCTGCGTGCGCTTCCGGCCTGAATTCGGCGCCGGACGGGTGCTTCGCCTGCGCGTGCTTGCCCCGGGCGAAGCGCCGCGCCAGGCGCTGGCGGCGCCCATCCAGGCGCCGGCCCTGTTCGCCGAGGGCATCACCCATGGCGAGCTCGACAAACGCCTCGCCGCCGGCTGGATGATCAAGACCACCAAGTTGGGCGAGTCGTTCGGCTGGGACGAGTTCGCGGCGCGCTACGACGAGCCGCCGCTGCGGCTGTTCGCCATCAGCGACCGCGACCGGTTGATGTTCGAAACCCAGGACGTGCCGCTCGAGCCCAAGGCCGGCTGGGTGGTCGGTGCGCTGGTCGATCCCGCCACCGAGCGCGATCAACGCGAGGCGGAAGCGGCGCCGGGAGGGGCCGGGGACGACGAGGCATCGACCCGGGCGGACGCGACCGGCAAACTAGACGCATGACGATCCTGCACACCATCGATCCGCTGGCCCTGCAGCTGCCCTTCTGGCCGCATGGCATCCACTGGTACGGGCTGATGTACGCCCTGGCTTTCTTCACCGCCTGGTGGCTGGGACGCCGCCGGGTGCGGGCAGGGCGCCTGCCGGGAGTCAACGAAGACGGCTTCGGCGACCTGCTGTTCTACGGCATGCTCGGCGTCATCCTGGGTGGCCGGATCGGCTACGTGCTGTTTTATGCCTTCCAGGATTTCCTGGCCGATCCGATGATGCTGTTCATGATCAACCAGGGCGGCATGAGCTTCCACGGCGGCCTGTTGGGCGTGCTGGTGGCGGCCGCGTGGTGGACCCGTCACCATCGCCTGCACTTCTTCGACACCATGGACTTCGTCGCGCCGCTGGTGCCGGCTGGCCTGGGTTTTGGCCGCCTGGGCAACTACATCGGCGGCGAACTCTGGGGCAAGCCGACCGGCGGCGACTGGGGCGTGGTGTTTCCGTCCAGCCTGCCGGCCGAGTACGCGGCGCTGCCCGCCGAACAGCTGCGCGCGCTGCACGCCAGCGGCGCGCTGGACGCCTTCGCGCGGCATCCGTCGCAGCTCTACCAGGCAGCGCTCGAAGGCCTGGTGCTCGGGCTGGTGCTTTGGGTCTACTCGCGCCGGCCGCGACCGCGCTACGCGGTGTCGGGGTTGTTCGCCCTGGGCTACGGCCTGTTCCGTTTCGCGGTGGAATTCGTGCGCGAGCCCGACGCCCACCTGGGCTACCTGGCCTTCGACTGGCTGACCATGGGCCAGCTGCTGTCGCTGCCGCTGGTGGCGCTGGGGCTGTTCCTGCTCTGGCTGTCGCGGCGTTCGCCGGTGCTGGCTCCGTTGCCGCCGCCGCCCCTGGAAGGTAAAGCCTGATGCGCGCCTATCTCGACCTGCTTCGCCACGTCCTCGAGCACGGCGCGGAAAAATCCGACCGCACCGGCACCGGCACGCGTTCGGTGTTCGGCTGGCAGATGCGCTTTGACCTGTCCGAAGGGTTCCCGCTGGTCACCACCAAGAAGCTGCACCTGCGTTCGATCATCCACGAACTGCTCTGGTTCATCCGCGGCGAGACCAACATCGCCAGCCTGCGCGCGAACAAGGTCAGCATCTGGGACGAGTGGGCCGATGCCGACGGCGAACTGGGTCCCGTTTACGGCAAGCAGTGGCGGCGATGGACCGGCAGCGACGGTCGCGAAATCGACCAGCTTCGCCAGGTGGTCGAGCAGATCCAGCGCAATCCTGACTCGCGCCGCCTGATCGTCAGCGCCTGGAACGTGGCCGAGCTGCCGGACATGGCGCTGATGCCCTGCCACACGCTGTTCCAGTTCTACGTCGCGGACGGCAGGCTCAGCTGCCAGCTCTACCAGCGCTCGGGCGACATCTTCCTGGGCGTACCCTTCAACATCGCCAGCTACGCCCTGCTCACCCACATGGTCGCGCGCCACTGCGGCCTGGCCGTCGGCGACTTCGTGCACACCCTGGGTGACGCCCACCTGTATTCGAACCACGTCGACCAGGCCCGGGAGCAGCTGGCGCGCGAACCCCGGCCCTTGCCGAGGCTGGTGCTCGCACCCACGGCCACCGATCTGTTCGAGATGAAGTTCGAGGACATCATGATCGAAGGTTACGACCCGCACCCGGCGATCAAGGCCCCGGTGGCGGTGTGACCGGCGGCCCGGACCTGCGCCTGGTCGCGGCGCTCGACCGCGCCGGTGGCATCGGTCGCGGCAACCAGTTGCCGTGGCGCTTGCCCGACGACCTCAAGCGCTTCAAGGCGCTGACCCTGGGCAAGGCGCTGTTGATGGGCCGAAAGACCGCCGAATCACTCGGCCGTGCGCTGCCGGGGCGCCTGAACCTGGTGCTGACCCGTTCCGGACGCGTGCCCTTCGAGGGCATGGTGGCGGTGGCGTCGCTGGACGAAGCGCTGGCCGCCGGCGGCCCGGGCAGCCTGATGGTGATCGGCGGTGGCGAGGTTTACGCCCTGGCGCTAGCCCGTGCCAGCCACCTGCACCTGACCCACGTGCATACCGTGGTGCCCGACGCCGACGCCTACTTTCCTGGCTTCGACCCGGCCGGCTGGGAGGTCGTGGGGCGCGAAGCCCACGCGGCCGACGCGCGCCACGCGTGGGCCTTCGACTTCGTCGACTACCGGCGTCGTCCGGTCAGTTGAAGACGTAGGCGGCATCGTCGCCGCGTTGGAAGTGGCGCAGGGCCCGCAGGTCCTTTTCCAGTTCGATGTAGCGCACGGCTTTTTCCATGGCCAGTCCGGCGCGCACCAGGCGGGCGAAGGTGGATTCGAGCTGGTCGGCTTCGTCGGCTTCCAGGGCCAGCATCTCCTCGGCGAGGTCCTCGACGTCGCCGGCGTCGGCGCTGCCGGCGGCGACACGCTCCTGGAACCTGGCGAGCAGTCGCTCGCGACGCTCTTCCAGGCTGGCCAGTTCGGCCTGGTGGGCATCGTAGGCCGGCCAGAAAGCGGCGTCTTCTTCGTTCGAGAGCTGCAGCTGGCGCGCCATGAAGATCTGCTTGCCGGGCGCGACCGCCGCCTTGAGTGCGTTCACGCGGGCGACGGCGTCGCCTTGCGGGGCATTGGACGTCTGGGCCAGGACCGGCAGGGCCAGCGAGGCCACCAGCAGGAAGATCAGGCTACGGGTCATGGGGTTCTCCTTTGTTTCAGTCGTCGCCGCGCGGCGTGTTGTCGGGCGGGTTTCGGCCCGGCACCTGGTGCAGGCGCAGCTCGGGGCCCAGCTCCAGCGCCGTCAGCTTGCCGCCCCAGACCGCGCCGGTATCAATGCCGTATACGCCCAGGCCCATGAACAGGCCCAGAGTGGACCAGTGCCCGAACACCACCGGCAGTTCGCGCTCGGCGTGGCCGGGCACTTCGAACCACGGGTAGACGCCGGGGCGCTGGGTGCCGGGGCGGCCCTTGTCCTCGAAGCCGATGCGGCCGCCGGGGGTGCAGTAGCGCATGCGCGTGAAGACATTGATGATCGCCCGCAGGCGATCCGGGCCGGCCAGCTTCGGCGACCAGGCCGGCTTGTCGCCGTACATGTTCTTGACCAGCTTGTTGAAGCCGTCGCCGCGCAGTTTTTCCTCGACTTCGCGGGCGCGGGCCTCGGCCAGCGGAAGCGTCCATTTCGGCGCGAGCCCGGCGTGCACCATGGCGAAGCCCAGGGTACGGTCGACGTGGAAGAGTTTCTGCTGGCGCAGCCACTTCACCAGCACTTCGGTGTCCTCGGCGAACAGCACCCGCTGAAGGTCGGGATTGACCTTGCGCTGGTCGGCCTCGCGGCGCGCGGATATCGCCAGCAGGGACAGGTCGTGGTTGCCCAGCACGATGGTGCTGTGGATGGACAGGGAGTGCACCAGGCGAAGGGTTTCGAGCGACTGGCCGCCGCGGTTGACCAGGTCGCCGCAGAACCACAGGCGGTCCACGGCCGGGTCGAAGCGGATTTTCTCCAGCAGGCGCTGCAGCGCGTCGTAACACCCCTGGACGTCGCCGATGGCGTAAGTGGCCATCAGTGCAGGGTCCGCGGGATGGACAGGGTGAAGGGCGAGATCTCGGCATCGAAACGGGTGCCGTCGTCGGCCAGCATTTCGTAGGTGCCGTGCATGGTGCCCAGCGGGGTCTCGAGCACGGCACCCGAGGTGTATTCGAAGCTCTCGCCCGGGCGCAGCCACGGCTGCTCGCCGACGACGCCTTCGCCCTGGACTTCTTGGACCTTGCCGTTGGCATCGGTGATCACCCAGTGACGGCTGATCAGGCGCGCCGGCACGTCGCCGGCATTTTCGATGCGGATGGTGTAGGCGAAGACGTAGCGGTCATCCTCGGGAATCGACTGGTCTTCGAGGAATCGGGTGGCGACGACGACCTGGATGGCGTGCTGGGGCGTATCCATGCCGCCATTCTACGCAGTACGGCGCTCCGGGGGCAGCGCCGACAGGTAGTTGGCGAGTTGCTTGAACTCGACCACCGCGATCTGTTCGGCGCGGGCGTCCGGACGCAGGCCGGCGGCTTCGATGTCGGCGCTGCTGCAAACCTGCTGCAGGGCATTGCGCAGGGTCTTGCGGCGCTGGCCGAAGGCGTCGCGCACGACGCGGGCGTAAAGGGCGTGGTCGCTGATGCCGACCTCGCCGGCCGGCAGCGGCACCAGCCTCACCACGGCCGAATCGACCTTCGGCGGCGGCCTGAACGCGCCTGGCGGCACGTCGAACAGGGATTCCACCTTGCAGTAGGCCTGCAGCATCACGCCCAGGCGGCCATATACCTTGCTGCCGGGGCCACAGGCCATCCGGTCCACCACTTCCTTTTGCAGCATGAAATGCATGTCGCGCACCGCGCCGGCGTGCTCGAGCGCATGGAACAGGATGGGCGAGGAAATGTTGTAGGGCAGGTTGCCGACCAGCCGGATCTGCCCCGAGGCATGGCCATCGTCGGCGGCCAGCTTGCCGAAGTCGACCTGCAGCACGTCCTTGTGGATCACGGTCAGGCGGCCCACGCCTTCGCTGGCTTCCATCAGCGGCGTGATCAGGTCGCGGTCGAACTCGATCACCGTCAGTTCGCCGTGGCGGCGAAGCAAGGGGAACGTGATTGCTCCCTGGCCGGGGCCGATCTCGACCAGGCGGTCACCCGGCTGCGGATCCACCGCCAGCACGATCATGTCGATGTACTGCCGGTCGGTCAGGAAATGCTGGCCCAGGTTCTTTTTCGGCGGCGCCTTGAAGTGGCTCATGCGGGGATCCTCCGGGCGGCAAGCAGGCTGCACAGGTCGACGGCGGCGAACAGGCTGGACGGGTCGGCGCGGCCGCTGCCCGCCAGGTCGAGTGCGGTGCCGTGGTCGACCGCCACGCGCGGGTAGGGCAGGCCCAGGGTGATGTTCACCGCCTGCTCGAAGCCGCCGTGCTTGAGCACCGGCAGTCCCTGGTCGTGGTACATGGCCAGCACCGCGTCGAAGCCGGCCAGTTTCGCCGGCAGGAAGGCCGTGTCCGCCGGCAGCGGCCCCTCGAGGTCCAGGCCTTCGGCGCGCAGCGCCTGCAGGCAGGGGATGAGGGTGTCGATTTCCTCCCGGCCCAGGTGCCCGTCCTCGCCGGCATGCGGGTTCAGGCCCAGCACCGCGATGCGCGGCCTGGCGATGCCGAAATCCCGGCGTAGCGCCGCATCGGTGATGCGCAGGCAGCGGGCCAGGCCTTCGCGGGTGATGGCATCGGCGACGTCGCGCAGCGGCAGGTGGGTGGTGGCCAGCGCCACCCGAAGCCCCGGCCTGGCCAGCATCATCACCACGTCGACGCCGGCCTGGCGGGCCAGCAGTTCGGTGGTGCCGGTGTAGGCGATGCCGCCCTGGTTGATGCTGGCCTTGTGCACCGGGCCGGTGACCAGGCCGTGGCAATCGCCCGCCAGGCAGGCGGCGGCCGCCCGTTCCAGCGCCGCGACCACGGCCCCGGCATTGGCGGGGTCGGCCTGGCCGAAGCGTACCGGCCGCTGCTGCGGCACCGGCTCGACCGCGAGTTCGCCCGGGCCGCTGGTCTCGCCGGCCGGCTTGAGCCGGAGCGGCAGGTCCAGCGCCGCCGCGGCGGCGAGCAGGGTGTCGGGGTCGGCATAGGCCAGCAGCTCGGCCTCGCGCGGACGCTGGGCCAGCCGGACGCAGAGTTCGGGACCGATGCCGGCCGGCTCACCCGGAACCAGGGCCAGCCGCGGTCGCATGGCTCAGGCGCCCGTCAGGCGGCTCTCGACGAAGGCTTCGGCGCGCAGCTGGCGCAGGAAACGTTCGAACTCTTCCTCGGCCTTGCGCTGGGCGATGATCTCGCGGGCCTGGTTGCGGCGGTTCTGTTCGGTGACGTCCTGCTCGCGGGAGCCAAGGCGCTTGATGATGTGCCAGCCCACTTCGCTCTGGAAAGGCTGGGACACTTCGCCGTCCTGGAGCTGCATGAGCTGGTTGCCCACGGACGTACCCCAGGCGTTGACCGGGAACCAACCCATGTCGCCGCCATCGTTGCGGCTCATGGTGTCCTCGGAGTGCTCGCGGGCCAGCTTGCCGAAGTCTTCGCCGGCCACGATGCGGGCCCGCAGCGCCTCGGCCTTCTGGCGGGCGGTTTCGGACGGCACCGTCGGCGTGGCGCGGATGAGGATGCCCTGGGCGTTGAACTCGGTCATGGTCTGCACGCCCGCCTCGCGGGTGTCGACCAGCTGGATCAGCTGGTAGCCGCCCGGGCCGCGGATGGGTTCGGAGATCTGGCCCTTCTGCAGCTGCTGGATCAGGCCGACGAAGGCCGGCGGGATGGCGTCGAAGGTGCGCCAGCCGATGTCGCCGCCCTCGAGCGCGTTGGGCGCATCCGAGAAGCGGATGGCGGCGGCGGCGAAGTCGATGTCGCCGCGTTCGACGACGGTCTTGATGTCGCGCGCCTTCTTCTGGGCGGTGGCGACTTCCTCGGCGTTGGCGCCGTCGGGAAGGGCGACGATGATGTTGGCCAGGCGGACTTCCGGACCGCCGATCTCGCGCACGGCCAGCAGCTGGTCGATCTCGGCCTCGCTGACCTGGACGCGGCTCTGCACGTAGCGCTGCTGCAGGCGCTCGAGCAGGAGCTCGTCGCGCAGGCTGCTGCGGAACTCGTCGTAGCTCAGGCCGTCCTGGGCCAGCCGCGCGCGCAGCTGGTCCTGGCTCATCTGGTTGCGGGCGGCGACCGATTCGATGGCCTGGGCCAGTTCGCCGTCGGCGACCCGGATGCCGGAGTCGCGGGCACGGGCGAGCTGCAGGCGCGAGAGCACGAGGCGGTCGAGCACCTGCCGTTCGAGCACGTCGCGCGGCGGCAGCTGGCCCGGCTGGTTGGCGTACTGGGCGGTGATGTTGGCGACCGCGCGGTCGAGTTCGCTGCGCAGGATGACGTCTTCATCCACGACCGCGACGATGCCGTCGATCGGGGTGGTTTCCTGGGCCGGCGCAGTGACCGGGACCAGGACGGTGGACAGCGCCAGCAGGGCGGCCAGGAAGGGGGTGAAAACCTTGTTCATGCAGTCTGGGGCTCCGGCGCCACGGGTATCAACGGGAATAGTCGAGAATAGCATCATCGAGCAGGCGGCCCGTGTCGCGGCCGAAGCTGCCGACGCCGTTCAGCTCGATCTCAAGATAGATGCCGGTGCTTTGCTCGCTGCTGAATTCACGCACGTAGCGGCGGCCAAGGACCCGGACCGCGACGCAGCAGCTCTTCCACTCGATGCCGGCCAGGGCCTCCAGGCTCTGGCGTTCACGCAGCGAATAGTTCCAGCGGCCCAGCAGGGTCCACTGCTCGCGGATCGGCAGCACGAAGGACAGGTCGGCCTGCTCGACCAGGTCGGCGCGGTAGCGGTACGAGGCGTTCACCAGCCCCCGCTGGCCGAAACGCCACTGGCTGCGCACGGCCGACAGATGGGTGCTTTCGCTGTCCGGGTCCCACTGGTGCGCCAGGCCCAGCGACCAGCGGTCGGTCGGCGACACGCTGGCCTCGGCGACCCAGGACGAGCCCTCCTCGGACAACAGCGGACCGCCGGGCACCGTCACCCGCGGGGGGTCGAAATAATGGATGCGGCCCAGGCCGAAGCTGAACAATTCGCGGCCGCTGTCGGCATCGAGGACGCGGCTGGTGACCGCCACGGTGGCCTGGTCGGCGTCGCCGACCCGGTCGGCACCCGCGAAACGGTTGTCGCGGAACAGGCCCGGCCAGGAAAAGGTCAGCGGGCGGGTGTCGAACAGGGGCAGGTCGTCCTGGTCCCGGTAGGGCACGTTCAGGTAATAAAGCCGGGGCTCGAGCGTCTGCACGTAGCGGCCGTCGCCAAAGCCGAAGTCGCGCTCGAAGAACGCGCCCATGTCCAGGCTCATCACCGGCAGGCTGCGATCGGGGTTGTCGTCGCCGCCGGGCGGCACCAGGGACTGGTCGAGCGAATACGCGGTGTAGCGCCAGGCCAGGCGCGGCGTGGCGAACCAGGCGGCACCGCCCAGGGGCATCTGCACCCAGGGCATCAGGTCGAGGCGGTTGCCGCCGTCGCGGAATTCGGACTCGAAGCGAACCGCCTCGGCGTCCACGCCGGCTTCGAACCAGCGCGCGAACGGGCTTGCCCAGCGCAGGCGCGCTTCGGGCAGGCGGCGGTAGGGTGCCGCCGCGTCCGGCAGCAGCGGACTGGCCACCTGCCAGCTTTGCACCTGCAGGCTGGCGTCCCAGCCCAGGCCCCGGCCGTACACGCCCAGGGAGCTTTCAAGCAGGGTGATGCTGGAGTTGGGCAGGGAGTCGCCGAAATCGACGAAATACTCGTCGTCGCTGACGTGGTTGATGTTCGCGCGCAGGTTCCAGTGCTGGTTCAGCCGGTCGTCGTGGCGCCAGCGCAGCAGGCCGCGGTCGTGCTTGGCCAGGTCGTCGTCGGGCAGCCAGGTGCCGTTGAGTTCGCCGCGGGCGTCGCGCGGACCCAGGTAGCGGAACTGCGCGCCCAGCATCAGGCCGCGGTCGGACAACCAGCGCGGCGACAAGGTGGCGTCGTAGTTCGGGGCCAGGTTGAGGTAAATCGGCTGTTCGTACTCGAAGCCATTGCGGTCGTCGTAGCCGATGGTCGGGCTGAGCAGGCCGGTGCGGCGCCGGTCGTCGGTCGGGAAGCGCACCCAGGGCAGCCAGAGCACCGGCACGCCGCCGACCCGCAGGGTGGCATTGCGCGCCGTGCCCAGGCCTTCGGCCTGGTCGATGTCGATGCGGCTGGCGCGGAATTCCCATTGGCGCTGCGCCGGCGGGCAGGTCGAATAGATCGCGCCGGTCAGCGTGCCCTGCTGGCCGCGCAGCTCGATGGCGTCGGCGCGGCCGTTGCCGGCCTGCTGGTTGAACTGGTAGTCCACGTCATCAAGCTGCACCACGTCGGCGCGCTGGTCGCCACGTGCGCGGGCGGCGTGCAGGCGCAGGCCGCGGTCCTGGTAGCGGGCCGGCCCGCCGGTCTGGAAGGTCTGCTTGCCGTGGTCGTAGGTCAGTTTTTCCGTGCCGAGCCATTGCTCGCCGCGAATCAGTTCGACCTCGCCGGTCAGCACGGTGACTTCCTGTTCGCTGACGTCCAGGTGCAGGGCGCTGACGTCCGTGGCCGGATCCGCCGGCGCCGTGCCCTCGGCAGGCAGCGGGCGATACAGCGGCAGGGTGCCGGTGTCGGGGCAGAATTCCCAGGCGGGCGGGGCGGGGTCCTGGGCGCGCGCGGCGCAGGCCATGGCCAGGCAGATCGGGAGCAGGCGAAGGGCTGGGCGGCGCACGGGGACATCCGGGGAAAAGACGCGATAGCTTCGCCCATGCCGCCGGGCGGGGCAACACGGTCGCAGCGCCGGGGCTCAGCCTGGCGCGAGCAGGCCCTGGAGATGGGCGACGCTGCAGGCCCGCAGCGCCGACAGGCTGTAGCCGCCTTCAAGCAGGGAAACCAGGCGTCCGCCGGCGTGCCGCCGGGCAACCCCGGCCAGTTCCGCCGACAGCCAGTGGTAGTCGGCGGCTTCCAGCGACAGGTCGGCCAGCGGGTCGAGCCGATGGCCGTCGAAGCCCGCCGAGACCAGCACCAGCTGCGGCGCGAACGCTTCCAGGCGTGGCAGCAGGTCCTCGCGCCAGACGCGGCGGAAGTCGGCACCGACGGCGCCGGGCGGCAGCACGGCATTGGCCAGGTTGCCGACGCCGCGTTCTGCCGGGTCGCCGGAATTGGGGTACAGCGGCGACTGGTGCGAGCTCAGGTACATCACCCGCGGGTCGTCCGCGAAGATGTCCTGGCTGCCGTTGCCGTGGTGCACGTCGAAATCGGCGATCGCCACCCGCTGCAGGCCGTGCGCGTGTACCGCATGCGCGGCCGCGACCGCCACGGCGTTGAACAGGCAAAAGCCCATCGGGGTCGTGCGGGTGGCGTGGTGCCCGGGCGGACGGACCGCGCAGAACGCCTGTACGTCGTCGCCGGCCATCAGTGCATCAACGGCGGCGACGCCCGCGCCGGCGGCGCGCAGGGCGGCTTCGGACGAGCCTTCCGAAAGCGCCGTGTCTTCATCCAGGCGGTGGGGGCCGAGGCCGGCCTCGTCCAGCACCGCCGCCAGGAGGTGCGGGTCGTGGACGCGAAGCAGGGCATCGCGGGTGGCGGCCGGCGCCTGGCGCCAGGGCAGCTCGGGGTAGGCGGCGCGGACGGCGTGCAGCACGGCCTCGAGCCGCGCCGGGCATTCGGGATGCCCGGGGCCGGGGTCGTGGGCGAGGCAGGCCGGATGGGTGTAGAGCAGCAAGCTCAGCCCTTGCGGCGCTCGTGGTTCCAGGTCGTCTCGCCGTGGCCGCTGGCGCGCGCCAGCACCCGGGCGAGCACGAACAGCAGGTCCGAGAGCCGGTTGAGGTAACGGATGGCTTCCGGACGCACGGCATCGTGGTGCGAAAGCGTCACGGTTTCGCGCTCGGCGCGACGGCAGATGGTGCGTGCCATGTGGCAGTGTGCCGCCGGCAGGCCGCCGCCGGGCAGGATGAAGTCCTTCAGCGGCGGCAGTTCGGCGTTGAAGCCGTCCAGGTGCGCTTCGAGGCGGTCGATGTCGGCGTCGTGGATGGCCGCATGGCCCGGGATGCACAGCTCGCCGCCGAGGTCGAACAGCTGGTGCTGCACGGCCACCAGGACGTGGCGGATGTCGTCGGGGATGTCGCAGGCCAGGACCACGCCGATCGCGCTGTTGGCTTCGTCCACGGTGCCGTAGGCGGTGACGCGGGCCGAGTCCTTGGCCACCCGGGTACCGTCGCCCAGGCCGGTGCTGCCGTCGTCGCCGGTGCGGGTGTAGATCTTGGACAGGCGGTTGCCCATCGCGGGTTCAGCCCGCCAGGCCGCCGGCGCGTGCGGCGGCCATGCGCTGCGCAGCCCTCACCAGCGCGTGCACGACGACGGCCAGGCCGACGTAGAGGGCGGTGGTGCCGAGGTAGGGCATGAACCAGTCGGCGTAGTTCTTGGCCCAGCCGGCGACGCTGGGGTTGGCCACCGAATCGGACAGCCAGTAGAAGCCGCCCTGGGCGAACAGGTGGCAGGTCGCCACGCCGAGCAACAGCGCCGGCGCCAGGCCTGCCAGCACGCGCAGCGGCTTGTCCTGGCCGAACTTGCGCAGGCCCGCGCCCGCCGCCCACAGGGCGAAGTGCGCCGGCAGCAGCATCCAGTAGCCGGGCGAGACGCAGTAGTGGGTCCAGAAGTTGGCGCCGGTGCCGGTGATGACGACGTAATCGACCGCGACCGCGAGCACCATCAGCGCCGGGAACGCCCAGCGCGTATTGGCGGCCAGGTAGAAGCCACCCAGCGCGAACACCGCCCAGGACGCATCCGGCACCATGCCGAAGTGGTTGAACCGGGTGGCGGCCATCACCAGTGCAAGCACGGTGAACAGGGCCAGGCGGGGGCGGGTGATCGAGGTCATGGGCAAAGGATTCCGTCAGGGCAGCGGCCAGGCCGGCATTCTAACGGAACTGCCGCGGCATCGTCGGCGCCCGGGCGAGGGCGCGTATCATGCGCGGCATGCCACGCGACGACGGCTTCGACCACGACATCCTCATCCTCGGCGGCGGCCTGGTCGGCAGCGCGCTGGCCTGCGCGCTCGACGGTCGCGGCTGGCGCATCGGCCAGGTCGAGGCCAGTGCCCCGGCCAGCGGCGCCCCGGGTTTCGACGAGCGCAAGCTGGCGCTGGCGGCGGCCAGTCTGAACGCGCTGGCGTCGCTGGACATCCTGCCGAGGCTGGCGACGCCGCCGGCACCGATTCGGCGCGTGCACGTCAGCCGGGCCGGCGACTTCGGCGCCGTGCGCCTGGACGCCGCGCAGATGGGCCACGAGGCCTTCGGCGGCGTCGTGCTGGCACGCGAGCTCGGCGAGGCCCTCGAGTCCCGGCTGGCCGGCGTGCAAGGCCTGGTCCGCCACCGGCCGGCCACCGTCGTCGCGGTGACGCCGGACCCCGACGGTCCGCGCGTGCAGCTCGACCCGACCTCCGGCGGCCAGGCACTGCGCGCGAAGCTGCTGGTGGCCGCCGACGGCAACCGGTCGCTGGCGCGAACCGCCCTGGGCATCGGCACGGATGAACACGACTACGGCCAGACGCTGCTGGTCTGCAGCCTGGCCACCGACCGTGCGCCGGACGGCACCGCCTGGGAACGATTCACCGAACAGGGCCCGGTGGCCCTGCTGCCGATGGCCGGTGGCCACTACGGCGCCATCTGCGCCGTGGCGCGCGGGCAGGCCGAAGCCGTGCTGGCGCTGGACGACGCCGCCTACGCCGATTATTTCCAGCAGCGTTTCGGGTGGCGCGCAGGCCGCGTGCGCCGGGTTGGCAAACGCAGTGCCTACCCCCTGGCGCGCATCGTCGCCGACCGCATCGTCGCGCCGCGCGCGGTGCTGATGGGCAACGCCGCGCAGTCGATCCATCCGATCGGTGCGCAGGGGTTCAATCTTGGCTTGCGCGACGCGCTGGCACTGGCCCAGCGCCTGGACGGCGGCGACCCGGGCGAGCCGGCGCGGCTGGCTGCCTACGCGGCGTCGCGGCGGGAAGACCGCGAACGCACGCTGGCCTTCAGTGACGGCCTGGCGCGCGCCACCGCCAACGATGGGTTCCCGATGCACGTGCTGCGCTCGCTGGGGCTGGTGGCGCTGGGTCACCTGCCCGGGCTGGCAGCGCCGCTGGCGGCCGGGGCCATGGGTTATCGCGGCGACGTGCCGGCGCTGTCGAGGCCGCGCCCGTGAGTCGGCGCGACCCGTTCGACCTGGTCGTGGTCGGTGCCGGCGTGGTCGGCGCCGCCGCTGCGCTGGCCGCGGCCCGGGACGGCCTGCGCGTGGCCCTGGTGGAGGCGCATGCGCCGTCGGACTGGGACGCCGCCGCGCCGGACCTGCGGGTATATGCCTTCGCGCCCGACAACGCCGCCCTGCTCGACGATCTGGGCGCGTGGGAAGGCATCCGGGCGGCCCGGGCCCATCCCTACCGCAGGATGCGCGTCTGGGATGCGGCCGGCGGCGGTGAACTGTGTTTCGACGCCGACGCCTTCGGCCGGCCGGCCTTGGGCCACATCGTCGAAAATGCGTTGCTGGTCGACCGGCTGTGGGCGGCCTGCGGTCGCGAGGCCGGCATCCACCGGTTTTGCCCGGACAGCCTGGCCACGATCGAACAAGACGAATCACTTGCCACCGTGCACCTGGCCAGCGGCACCGTGCTGCATGCCCGGCTGGTGCTGGGCGCCGATGGCGCGGCATCGAAGGTGCGCGCTTGCGCCGGGCTCGAGGCCCAGGCCCACGATTACGGCCAGCGCGGCCTGGTGGCCTATGTAGGCACCGAGCGCCCGCACGAGGACACCGCCTGGCAGCGTTTCCTGCCGACGGGCCCGCTGGCTTTCCTGCCCATCGCCGACGGCCGCTGCTCGATCGTCTGGACCCTGCCTGATTCGCAAGCGCAGCGATTGCTCGATGCTGACGAAGAAAGTTTCCGGCGCGAACTCACGCGCGCCTTCGACGCCCGCCTCGGCGAGGTCACCTCGGTCTCGCGGCGCGTGGCCTTTCCGCTGCGCCGTCAGCTGGCCAACAAGCTGGTGGCCGGCCGCGTGGTGCTGGCCGGTGACGCCGCCCATGTCGTGCATCCGCTGGCGGGGCAGGGCGTGAACCTGGGCCTGCGCGACGTCGCCGCGCTCCGGGTCGAATGGCAGCGCGCCCTGGCGCGGGGCGTCGACATCGCGGCGCCGCATCGCCTGGCGCGATGGGCGCGCACGCGCCACAGCGAGAACACGCTGGCCGCGTGGTCATTCGACGCCATCAATCGCGTCTTCAGCAACGACGTCCTGGCGCCGACCCTGTTGCGCGGCCACGCCCTGGGCCTGGCCGGCCGGCTGCCGCCGCTCACCCGGATGCTGTGGCGGCGCGCCGCCGGACTTTAGATTTTCAGTCCGGCGTCTTCAGGCTTCAGGCTGCAGCGGCCTGGGTCTTGCGGGGACCGTGCAGCAGGGCCTGGCGGATGTTGTCGATGACCAGGTCCACTTCCTCGCTGGTGACCGCGAAGTGCGGGGTGAAGCGCAAGGAATTGGTGCCGCCGTGGATGACGCCGATGCCGCGCTCGCGCATGTACTCCTCGGTGGAACCGGCGCCGAAGCACTTGAAGGACGGGTCGAGTTCGCAGGAGAACAGCAGGCCGGTGCCCTGGACCTTGGTGATCAGGCCATTGCCCAGTTCGTCGCGCAGCGCGGCCAGCTTGTCCAGGAACTCCTGGCCGCGGTCGCGGATGTTGGCGCGCAGTTCCGGCGTCAGCTGGCCCAGCATCGCCGCGGCGATGTCCAGCGCGCGCGGGTTCGCGGTCATGGTGTTGCCGTACACGCCCTTGCGGTACAGGCCCGCGGCGCGTTCGTTCACCGCCAGCACCGACAGCGGGTACTGGCCGCCATTGAGCGCCTTGGAATAGGTTTCCATGTCCGGCGCTTCCAGGCCTTCGAAACCCGGGTAGTCGACGATCGACAGCACGCCGTGGGCGCGCAGGCCGGCCTGGATGGAGTCGACCAGCAGCAGCGTGCCGTGGGCCTTGGTCAGTTCGCGCGCGGCGGCGTAGAACTCCGGCGGCACGGCGCGGCCCGGGTCGCCTTCGCCCATCACCGGCTCCAGGAACATCGCCTCGATGTACCAGCCATTGGCGTCGGCGTCGGCGAAGACCTGCTTGAGGCCTTCGACCGAATACGGCTCGACGACCAGCAGCTGGTCGTTGTGGTGCTGGTAGCTGGCCAGGTGCTGCAGGTAGTTCTTGCGCGAGGAATCCGAGTACAGCGCCGGCAGTTCGGTGCGGCCGTGGAAGGCGCCCTTGACGGCGACGCGCTTGACCCGCTTGCCGGCGTGGCGGCCACCGGCGTCGGTGTGCAGCTTGGCGTTGACGTCGGCGATGCGGCCGGCCAGCGACACCGACTCCGAACCCGAGTTCAGGCACAGGAACTTCGCGTACGGGCATTCATCGCGGCGGTGGCCGATTTCCTTGCGCAGCGCGCGCACGATGCGCAGCTGCGACAGCGACGGCGTCATGACGTTGGCCATCACCTGCGGCCGGGACATCGCCTCCAGCAGCGGCGCCGGCGTGTGGCCCAGGCCGAGCATGCCGTAGCCGCCGGAGTCGTGGATCACCGCGCCCTTGAGCGTGACGATCCAGGGGCCGCGCGCGGCCAGGGCGACGTAGGGATTGACGGCGTCGTCGGGATAGAAGTTGACGAAGCCGGCCTGCACGGCCTCCACCTGGGCCTGTTCGTCGAGATCGAACAGGTCGGCGAACTCGGTGGCCAGGGCGGCGTGGGCCTCGGCGGCAGCCTTGGCGGCTTCGACCAGCTCGGGGAATCGCGCCCCCAGGCGCTGCAGGCTGGCGTCGTCGAGGCCAGGGGTGCGAACGGTGCCGGCGCGGCTGCGCAGCGGCTTGAGGATCTCGAGCAGGTTCATGGCGTTCTCCGGACCCAAAACAAAACGCGAGGAAGGCCCTCGCGCGTCGGGTCTTGCGTTGAAAATCAAAGACTTGGGGCCGATATTACCACCGCGCAGGGGGCCGCGTAACCCCCGTGCGTTTGAAACCGGAGGCGCCGGGTGACAGCTGTCACCCGCGCTTGCTGACGGCCGCCACTGCCCCCGGATGCGGCGGACGCGAAGACTGGCGCCAGGCCATCCAGGAGTCCGCCATGACTGCTTCACGATCCGATCGACCCGTGCTCGCCCGCCTGGCGGGCGCCAGCAAGTCCTACGGTCCGGTGCAGGCCCTGTCCGGCGTGGACCTGGTCGTGCGTGCCGGTGAAGTGCTGGCCCTGCTGGGCGCCAACGGCGCCGGCAAGACCACCGCCCTGGGCCTGCTGACCGGACGCATCGGCGCCGACGCCGGCACCGTCGAACTGTTCGGCGCCGATCCGCGCCAACCCCATGTGCGCCGCGGCATCGGCGTGATGCTGCAGGACGGCGACCTGACCGACACCCTGCGCGTCGCCGAACACGTGCGCCTGTATTCGAGCTATTACCCGTCGCCGCGCCATGTCGACGACACCCTGGCCCTGGCCGGGGTGAGCGACCTGGCCCGGCGGTCCTACGGCGCCCTGTCCGGCGGCCAGAAGAAGCGGGTGCAGTTCGCGCTGGCGATCTGCGGTCGCGCGCCGCTGTTGTTCGTCGACGAGCCCACGGTCGGCCTGGACGTCGAGGCACGCCGCGCCTTCTGGGAGGTCATCCGGCGGCTGCGCGACGAGGGTACCGCGATCGTGCTCACCACCCATTACCTGGAAGAGGCCGACGCGCTGGCCGACCGCATCGTGCTGATGGCGTCCGGCCGTGTCCTGGCCGAAGGCAGTCCCGCCCAGATCAAGGCGCGCGCCGACGGCAAGCGCATCATCGCGCGCAGCCGCCTCGGCCTGGCCGAACTCGGCGCATGGCCCGGCGTGGACGCCGCCCGCGAGCACGACGGTCGCGTCGAATTGCTCAGCCGCGACGCCGAAACCGTGCTGCGCCGCTGGCTCGCCGCCGATCCGGCGCTGTCCGAACTGGAAGTGCGGCCGCTGCCGCTGGAAGACGCCGTGCTTTCGATCACCGCCCAGGCCCCGCTGGAGGACGCCGCATGAACACGACCCCCTTTCCCGCCCCGTCGGCCTGGCGCATCCACGCGCTGGAAGCCTGGTACGAGTTGCTGGGCGTACTTCGCACGCCGGCCTTCGCGATCCCGTCGCTGGCGTTTCCCGTGGTGTTCTACGTGCTGTTCGCGATCCTGCTGCCGGGCAAGTGGGGCGACTACGAGAAGTCCGCCTACCTGCTGGCGACGTATGGCGCCTTCGGCGTCATCGGACCGGCGCTGTTCGGCTTTGGCGTCGGCCTGGCCATCGAACGCGAGCGCGGCCTGCTCGAACTCAAGCGGGTCTCGCCGATGCCGGCCTTCGCCTACTTCCTGGCCAAGATCGCCATGAGCCTGGTGTTCGGGCTGGCGGTGGTCTGCCTGCTGTCGATCGCCGCGATCGGCTTCGGCGGCGTGCGGATCGAACCGCTGGTGTGGTTCAAGCTCCTGTCGGTGCTGCTGCTGGGCACCGCGCCTTTCTGTGCGCTGGGCCTGCTCATCGGCACCCTGGTGAAAGGCCAGGCCGCGGTCGCCATCGTCAACCTGATCTACCTGCCGATGTCGGTGCTGTCGGGCCTGTGGATGCCGATCTTCGTCTTCCCGGCGCTGGTGCAGAAGTTGGCCGTGGTGTGGCCGGCCTACCACCTGGCGCAGATGGCGCTGGGCGTCATCGGCCAGGTCCAGGGCGTCAACTACCTGCTGCACGCGACGGTGCTGGCCGCCACGACCGTGCTCTTGCTGGTGGTCGCCGCCTACCGGCTGCGCCGCCTCTGAGCCGCCGCCGGCGCTTGCACCGGTAAATCCGATAATGTCTCGGCCAATGACAGCGCTCGTACACACAGACAGCAGGCCGAAGCCGGCGAACGGCGACGACATCCACGACAGCCCGTGGGTGACGCTGGCCTACCTGGTCTTCGTGTTCCTGCCGCTGGCTTTCGCGCCGGTCGGCGTCTCCCGGCTGCTGGTGGCCAGCGTGGTCGCGATCGCGGTGTTCCTGCCGATGCACTTCGGCTTCTATCGCGCCTCGCCGACGCTTCGGCCCTGGCTGGCCCTGGGGGTCGCGGCGGTCGGCTATGGCCTGGTGCCCTTCAACCCCGGCGGCCACACCTTCCTCATCTACGCCTGCGGCATGGTCGGCTGGGCCTTCCGCCCGCGCCTGGCCATCGTGGTGGCGGCTGGACTGATGGCGCTGCTGGCGGCCGAGTTCTGGTGGCTGATGCCCAGGCCCCAGCTGGCCCTTGCCTGGAGCGGCATGTCGGCCATCATCGGTGGCCTGGTCCTGGCGGGCACCCTCTATTCGCGGGAGAAGTCCCGTCGCAACGCCGAGCTGCGCCTGACCCAGCAGGAAGTCGCCCGCCTGGCGGCGATGGCCGAACGCGAACGCATCGGCCGCGACCTGCACGACCTGCTGGGCCACACGCTGTCGCTGGTCGCGATCAAGAGCGAACTGGCGGGGCGTCTGGTGGACAAGGATCCGGCGGCGGCCCGCCGGCAGATCGGCGAAGTCGAAACGGTTGCGCGCCAGGCGCTGTCGCAGGTGCGCGAAGCCGTGGTCGGCATCCGCGCCACCGGCCTGCTGGCCGAGCTTGCGGCGGCGCGGCTGGCGCTGCTGTCGGCGGACGTCAGGCTCGACCAGCGCATCGCCCCCGTGGCGCTGACCCCCGAAGCCGAGTCGGTGCTGGCCCTGGGCCTGCGCGAAGCGGTCACCAACATCCTGCGCCATGCCCGCGCCCGGCGCGTCGACGTCGAACTCAGTGCCGACGCCGAGGGCGTGCGCCTGGGCATCAGTGACGATGGCCGGGGTGGCGCCATCGAACCCAATACCGGCCTGGCCGGCATGCGTGAACGCCTCGCCGCCCTGGGGGGCGGACTGGTCTTCGACTCGACGCCGGGCGCCGGCACGCGCCTGGTGCTGAGCCTGCCGCGGCTCGCCCTGCAGGGGCCGTCGCCGTGATCCGCCTGGTGCTGGCCGAAGACCAGGGCATGGTGCGCGGCGCGCTGGCGGCGCTGCTGGGTCTGGAACCCGACCTCGAGGTCGTGGCCGAAGCCGGCGATGGCGACGCGGCTTGGCAGGCGGTGCAGGCCCATCGTCCCGACCTGCTGGTCACCGACATCGAGATGCCCGGCATGACCGGCCTGGACCTGGCGATCAAACTGCAGGCGGCGCAATCAACGACCCGCGTGGTGATCCTGACCACCTTCGCCCGCGCCGGCTACCTGCGCCGGGCGCTTGATGCCGGCGTGCGCGGCTACCTGCTCAAGGACGCGCCGTCGGCGCAGCTGGCCCGCGCCCTGCGCGAGGTGAACGCCGGTGGCCGGGCCATCGATCCGCAGCTGGCAGTGGCCGCCTGGGGCGAGGACGACCCGCTGACCGAGCGCGAACGGCAGGTGCTGCGGCTGGCCGGCGAGGGCGTCAAGACCGCCGACATCGCCGAACGACTGCACCTGGGCCAGGGCACGGTGCGCAACTATCTTTCCGAGGCGATCGGCAAGCTTGGCGCCGAAAACCGAATCGAGGCTTACAGGGTGGCGAGGGCGAAAGGATGGCTTTGAACATGACGATGACCGTTGCGCATGCGCAGTCCGATATGCGGCAGGGCTATTACAGCGGAGCCACCGGCATCCTGGCGTCCGCGCTCGCCTGGTTCGTCGCAGCGGGAGTGGCGTTGCTGGCCTCTCCCGAGAAGGCAGTCTGGGCGCTTCTGGTCGGAGGGGTGTTCATCCATCCGGTTGGCCTGCTCCTGTGCAAGCTCCTGGGTTCGCGCGGCGGGCACGAAAAGGGCAACCCGCTGGGCCTGCTGGCCGGGGCGAGCACCTTCTGGCTCATCTTCTGCCTGCCCATCGCCTACCTGCTCAGCACCAGGCAGCCGAGCCTGTTCTTTCCGGCCATGCTGCTGATCATCGGTGGCCGTTACCTTGTGTTCGCCACCCTTTACGGCATGCGGCTCTATTGGGTCCTGGGCCTGGCGCTTGCCGGCACGGGTATGGTCCTGGCCCCGTTGAACGCCACGGCGTTCGCCGGCGCATTGGCGGGAGCGGTGGTCGAGGCGGTTTTTGGCATCATTTGCCTGGCAAGCCATCGCCAATGGGTCCGGTCGGCCCGCTGATTCAACCCGCGGCCGCCCTTCCCGGCGATAATGCCGCCCCCGCTGCTGCATCGGTTTCCAGTGAAGAAGTCCGACTTCCATTTCGACCTGCCGCCCGAGCTGATCGCGCAGGCGCCGCTCGCCGAACGCTCCGCCAGCCGCTTGCTGGTGGTGCCGCCGGGCGACGCCGGCTACCAGGACCGGCATGTCCGCGATCTTCCGGCATACCTGCAGCCGGGCGACCTGCTGGTCTTCAACGACACGCGGGTGATCCCGGCGCGCCTGTTCGGGACCAAGGACAGCGGCGGCCGCGTCGAGATCCTGCTCGAGCGCCTGCTCGGCGGGCACGAGGTGCTGGCCCAGGTCGGCGCCAGCAAGTCGCCCAAGCCCGGAGGCCGCATCACCCTGGACGAAGGCACGACGCTGGAAGTATTGGGCCGCGAGGGCGAGTTCTATCGCCTGCGCTTCCTGACCGACGAACCGCTGGAAAAACTGCTGCTGCGCGCCGGTCGCATGCCGCTGCCGCCGTACATCCAGCGCGAGGCCGGCCGCGAAGACCTCGAGCGCTACCAGACCCTGTTCGCGCGCCACACCGGCGCGGTGGCGGCGCCCACCGCCGGGCTGCATTTCGACCAGCCGCTGCTGGCGGCGCTGCAGGCCAAGTGCGTGCAATTCGGCCACGTCACCCTGCACGTCGGCGCAGGCACTTTCCAGCCGATGCGGGTCGAATCGATTCGCGAACACACCATGCACAGCGAATGGCTCAACGTCGGCGCCGATCTGTGCCAGCAGGTCGCGCGCACCCGCGCGGCCGGCGGGCGGGTGGTCGCGGTCGGGACGACGGTGGTGCGGGCGCTGGAAACCGCGGCCCGCGACGGTGCCCTGAAACCCTACGCCGGCGACACCAACATCTTCATCTTCCCCGGTCATCGCATCAGCACCGTCGATGCCCTGGTCACCAACTTCCACCTGCCGGAAAGCACGCTGATGATGCTGGTCTCCGCCTTCGCCGGGCGCGAGCGCGTGCTGGCCGCCTACGCGCATGCCGTGCGCGAGCGCTACCGTTTCTTCAGCTACGGCGACGCCATGCTGCTGTTCCCGGACCAGCCGGCATGAGCCGGATGCGCTTCGAGCCCCTGGGCAACGACGGTCCCGCCCGGCGCGGCCGGCTGCACTTCCCGCGCGGCACGGTCGAAACGCCGGCCTTCATGCCGGTGGGCACCTACGGCACGGTCAAGGCGATGTTTCCCGAAGGACTGCGCGAGCTGGGCGCGGAAATCATCCTGGGCAATACCTTCCATCTCTGGCTGCGGCCGGGCACCCGGGTCATCGAGGCACACGGCGGGCTGCACGGCTTTTGCAAGTGGAACGGCCCCATCCTGACCGACAGCGGCGGCTTCCAGGTCTGGTCGCTGGCCAAGCGCCGCAAGATCAGCGAGGAGGGCGTGGCCTTCGCTTCGCCCACCGACGGCGCCAAGGTGTTCCTGTCGCCGGAAGTGAGCATGCAGGTGCAGCGTTCGCTGGACTCGGACATCGTGATGATCTTCGACGAATGCACGCCGTACCCAGCGACCGAACCGGTGGCCCGGACGTCGATGGAGCTGAGCCTGCGCTGGGCCGAGCGCAGCAAGCGGGCCCACGAAGGCAATGACGCGGCGCTGTTCGGTATCGTCCAGGGCGGCACCTGGCCGGAACTGCGGTCCCGCTCGGCGGCCGGCCTGATCGACATCGGTTTCGACGGCTATGCCGTGGGCGGCCTGGCGGTGGGCGAGCCCGCCGAGGAGCGCGAGGCGACGCTGGACGCACTGTGCCCGCAGCTGCCGGCGGACAAGCCGCGTTACCTGATGGGCGTGGGGCGGCCCGAGGACATCGTCGAGGCGGTGGCGCGCGGCATCGACATGTTCGACTGCGTGATGCCGACCCGGCACGCGCGCACTGGCCACTATTTCGTGCGCGGGGGGCAGGTGAAGATCCGCAACGCGAAGTACGAAAACGACGTGCGTCCGATCGAGGAAGGCTGCACCTGCTACACCTGCGCCAACGGCTACTCGCGCGCCTACCTGCGCCACCTCGAACGCTGCGGCGAGATCCTGGGCGCGATGCTCGCCACCATCCACAACCTGCACCACTACCAGCAGCTGATGCGCGACATCCGCGCCGCCATCGACGCCGGCCGCTTCCAGGACTTCCGCGCCGCCTTCCACGCCGCCCGCGCTCCCGACTGACCCCGCCTGCGGGAGGGACTTCAGTCCCAAGTCCCTGGGCTTGCCCTGTGGGCAAGCAGGGCGGCCCTTGGGGCATTCGTCGGAGGCGCCGCCGCGCACGCTACGTCCTCGCCGCCCGGCCGGGACCAAGCGTCATCCATGACTAGCTCACGGCCGGGTCGCTCCCACTCCATCACGGGCCGCAGGTTGCCAGCCCGACGCTTCGCGTCGAAGTGCCAGGGGTGCGGCACTCACTGGATGCCGACAGTCGTCTCCGAAGGTGGCTTCCCGCCTGCTTGCCCGGCGGCCACGACGTCATTTCGAGGAGGTAGCGTGCAGTCGCCCTGGCCGACCTTCGGAGACAAGGACGTCGACGAAGAGCCTACATGGAGGTACTTGCGGCGTGTCGGTCAGGGCGACTGCACGCTGCCTCCACCCGCGAAGGCACCACGATCCCAAGCCCTGCTTGCCCGACGGGCAAGGCCCGGAGCTTTGGGACTCAAGCCCCCCGAGGGGGAGCGCTCCGGGCTGTGGCATACTTGCCCGCTGGTCTTTTCTACTGGATACGCAAGTCCATGAACCTGCTCGATTTGTTTGTTTCCCCCGCGGCCGCCCAGGCCGGTGGCGCCGCCCAGGGCAACCCCCTGATGAGCCTGCTGCCGCTGATCCTGCTGTTCGTCGTCTTCTGGTTCCTGCTGCTGCGCCCGCAGATGAAGAAGGCCAAGGAGCACCGCGAACTGGTCGCCAAGCTCCAGAAGGGCGACGAAGTGCTCACCAGCGGCGGCATGGCCGGCCGCATCGAGGACCTGGGTGAGTCGTTCGTCACCGTCGAGGTCGCCGACAAGGTCAGCATCAAGATCCAGCGTGGCGCCATCACCGCGGTCCTGCCCAAGGGCACGTTGAAGTCCGCCTGAACCGCCCCCATCCGAATCATCCTCGGCCCTGATCGGGCCGCCAACGGTTGTCGCCCATGCTTCAGTACGCCACCTGGAAGTACGTCCTCGCCGCGATCCTGATCGCCCTTTCCGCGTTTTATTCCCTGCCCAACCTGTATCCCCAGGACCCGGCGGTGCAGATCGCGGCCAACCGAGGCAGCACCGTCGACGAGGCCCTGGTCCTGCGCGTCAGTGCGGCGCTCGACCAGCAGCAGGTTCCCGCCAAGTCCGTCGCCATCGAGGGCGAGCGGCTGGTGGTGCGCGCCGAGGACGCCGACGGCCAGTCCCGCGCCATCGAGGTGCTGCGCGACACGCTGGGCAAGGACTACACCGTGGCCTTGAACATGGCGTCCACCGTGCCCGACTGGCTGTCGGTCTTCGGTGCCCGGGCCATGTCCATGGGCCTGGACCTCCAGGGCGGCGTGCACTTCCTGCTGGAAGTGGACCAGCAGGCCGCCATCGACAAGCGCAGCAATGGTTTCGCCGATGAGATCTCGGGCGTGCTGCGCGAAGGCAAGTTTGCCTACACCAGCGTCTCGCGCACCGCCGACGGCATCCAGGTGGTGCTGAAGAACCCGGAAGACGTCGGCGCCGTGTTCTCGGCGATCCAGCGCGAAGCGCCGGAGCTGCAGCTGGAAGTCGACGAATCCGAGCCCGGCCGCCTGCTGGCGCGTCTGACCCCGACCCTGGTCCAGTCGATCATGGACGGGGCGATCGAGCAGAACCGGACCACCCTGGACAACCGCATCAACAGCCTGGGCGTCGGCGAGCAGGTCATCCAGCGCCAGGGCGAGAGCCGCATCGTCGTGCAGCTGCCCGGCGTGCAGGACACCGCCGAGGCGCGCAAGCTGATCGGCGCCACCGCCACCCTCGAATACCGCCACGTCATCGACTACGGCAACCAGGCCCAGCAGGCCGCCGCGACCGGCGTCGTGCCGCCCAACGCGCGCCTGTATTACAGCCGCGATCTCGACGCGGCCGGCAACCGCCGCCCGATCCTGCTCTCGCGCCGGGTCATCGTCTCGGGCGACCAGCTGGTCAACGCCACCTCCAGCCCGGACCCGCAGAGCGGCCGGCCGGCGGTGCAGATCGAACTCAACAGCTCCGGCGGCAACCGGATGCTGGCGCACACCCGCGAGAACGTCGGCCAGCTGATGGCCGCGGTCTACATCGAAACCATCCCCGACGTGCGCATGGTCGATGGCAAGGAAGTGATCACCAGCCGCGTCAACGAGGAAGTGATCAACGCCGCGGTCCTGCAGGGCGTGTTCGGCAAGAACTTCCAGACCACCGGCCTGGACAGCCAGCAGGAAGCCACCGACCTGGCCCGCCTGCTGCGCGCCGGCTCGCTGGCGGCGCCGATGGTGATCATCGAAGAACGCATCATCGGCCCGAGCCTGGGTGCCGAGAACATCGCCGCCGGTACCCAGGCGGTGTTCTGGTCCTTCATGTTCGTGCTGGTGTTCTTCCTCATCTACTACAAGACCTTCGGCATCGTCACCAACCTGGCGCTGCTGCTGAACCTGCTGATGGTGGTGGCGCTGATGTCGATCATCGGTGCCACGCTGACCCTGCCGGGCCTGGCGGGCATCGCGCTCACCGTGGGCCTGTCGGTGGATGCGAACGTGCTCATCAACGAACGTATCCGCGAGGAGTTGCGAAACGGCAATACGCCGCTTGCGTCCATCGCCAACGGCTATGACAAGGCCTCGGGCACCATCACCGACGCCAATACCACGGCGCTGCTGGCGGGCCTGGCGATGGCGGTGTTCGGCTCCGGCCCGATCCGCGGCTTCGGCATCACGCTGATGCTGGGCATCATCACCTCGATGTACACCGCGGTTTCCGTCTCGCGCGGCATCGCCACCCTGATCTACGGCAAGCGCAAGAAGCTTGCCAAGGTCTCGATCTAAACGAACTCCAGGAGAGACGGCGTGGAACTCTTCCCGTCCAATACCAAGATCAATTTCATGGGCTTCCGGCACCTCGCGGTCGCCGCGTTCGTCCTGATGATGGTCACCTCCGTCGTCGCCCTGTCGACCAAGGGCTTCAACTACGCGCTCGACTTCACCGGCGGTACGCTGGTGGAAATCGAGTTCGAGAAGCCGGCCGACGTCGAAGGCATCCGTTCGCGCCTGGACGCCGCGGGCTACGACAGCCCGATCGTGCAGACCTTCGGCTCGGGCAACGACATCGTCATCCGTCTGCAGCCGCCGGAAATGGCCGAGGGCGCCTCGCCGCAGGACGCCGACAACAGCGCGCAGTCGGGCATGGCCATCCTCGCGGTGGCGCAGACGCCGGACAATCCCGGCCAGGTGATCCGCAGCGACTTCGTCGGCCCGCAGATCGGCAACGAACTGGCGCTCAACGGCATCTACGCGACCATCTTCGTGGCCCTGGGATTCCTGGCCTACATCGCCGTCCGCTTCGAGTTCAAGTTCGCCATCGCCGCCGTGCTGGCGACGATGGCCGACGTGCTGGTGGTCTGCGGCTGGTTCGCGATCACCCAGCACGAGTTCGACCTGACCGTGCTGGCCGGCATCCTGTCGGTGATGGGTTTCTCGATCAACGACACCATCGTCGTCTTCGACCGCGTCCGCGAGAACTTCCGCCTGCTCAACAAGCTCGAGCCCAAGGAAGTGCTGAACCGGTCCATCAACCAGACCCTGTCGCGCACGATCATCACCTCGTTCGTGGCCTTCCTGACGGTGCTGGCGCTGTACGTCTACGGTGGCCACTCGCTCAAGGGCATGGCCGAGTCGCAGATGATCGGCGTGATCATCGGCACGCTCAGCTCGATCCTGCTGGCCTGCCCGATCCTGCTGCTGCTGGGCGTGACCAAGCAGGACCTGATGCCCAAGGCCAAGGCCGACGTCGAAGCCGAGCTCGCGCGCCGGCCCTGACCCCGGGGTGCGACGCAGCCGAAAAGGCCCGCCTGGTGCGGGCCTTTTTCGTGGGGCGTCTAGCGCGCCAGCTTCCAGGCCAGGGGCAGGGCGATGGCCGCCCAGGCCAGGTCCCAGTAGCTGGTGGCCTGGCGGATCAGCTCCCCGGCCAGCACCGGCCCCAGGCGCAGGGCCGACTCCACCGGCTGCAGGCCCAGCATCAGGCCCATCGTGATCGCCGCATGGAACCAGTAGCCCAGGACGATCGCCAGGGCGGTCCCGGCGACGGCGGCGACGGCCCGCCAGCGGCCCGGCGGCATCGCCGCCAGCCGCAGCAGCAGGGCCAGGTCCACCGCGGCGACCAGCGCCAGCCAGCCGCTCGGGCTGCGCAGGGCCAGCGACACGGCGGTCCAAAGCGCCACCATGCCCAGCACGCCGGCGATCCAGGCCAGGGTCGGCAACAGCCAGTCAATGGCGAGGGCAAGGGTGGTTCGGGAACGCTGCGTCAGGCTCAAATCACTTTCCGGGTGCCAGGGCGGGCTAAAATAGCCGCGATTCCCGCCAGGCGATACCCAAGTGAGTTATTCGCGAACCAGCGAACCCGTGAAGTTCGAGCGTGATTGCCCCGCCGTCATGGTGCCCCAGGGCGAGCAGGTGACCCTGCCCGCCGGCACCGCCGGCTACATCACCCAGGCCCTGGGTGGCTCGTTCACCGTGTTCGTCGACGGCAACCTGTTCCGCATCGCCGGCCCCGACGCCGACGCGATCGGCAAGGAGCGCCCGGCGCCCCTGCAGCTGCCCGAAGGCGCCGGCGACGCCGAGGTCGAGAAGCTGGTCTGGGACCAGTTGCGCACCTGCTTCGATCCCGAGATCCCGGTCAACATCGTCGAGCTGGGCCTGGTCTACGACTGCGACCTGGGCCGCAACGGCGACGGCGAGCGCATCGTCAACATCCGCATGACGCTGACCGCGCCCGGCTGCGGCATGGGCGACATCCTGGTGCAGGACGTGCGCGACAAGGTCGAGCAGGTGCCGACCATCGTCGAAGCCGACGTCGACCTAGTCTTCGATCCACCCTGGAACCAGACCATGATGTCGGACGCCGCCCGGCTCGAGACCGGCATCTTCTGATCGCGCCCGGGTCTTCACGTCGGGACAGTGATCCTGTCCTTTGACGCGCTTTGTAGGCATTCCCTAACGGATCGAAAGCTGGCCGACAAACGGTCGGTTTTTTGCTGCGCGACCGCTTGACCCATGACTTTCGTCACGCTAGGTTCGAAGACGTGTCACGAAGTTGAGATGTTCGTCACACATCCGGGTGGTAGGTCCTTCCTGCACTTTATTCGAGGCCATGCATGGCCCGGCAGGGAAGGGCGTCCCAGGGGACCCGGGGCATGGATGCAAGCACGGCCGCCCAGCGGCCTTCGTTGCAATCACCATTTCGGGGAACCAAAAATCGTGAGCAATAACTCTCGCAAGCTCCGCCTGCGCGGAATCGTCGCGGCCACTTCGCTGGCCCTCGCCGGTTCTTCCTTTGCCGCCCAGGTCCAGACCGCCGGCCTCGAGCCGGGCCAGCAGTTCGACCGCTTCGTCGTGAAGTTCAAGGACAACGCGCCTGAAGCCCAGAACCCCGCCGCCCTGCGTCGTTCGCTGGAAGCCGCGTCCGTCGGCGCCAATCAGGTCATCCAGGCCAACCGCCTGCAGCGTGGCGATGCCCGCGCGCCCAAGCCGCTGGCTGCGCGCCACCTGCGTCGCATGTCGCTGGGTGCCGACGTCATCTCCACCACCCAGAAGCTGGGTGCTGCGGATGCCGAGGCCCTGATGCGCCAGATCGCCGCCAACCCCAACGTCGAATTCGTGCAGGTCGACCGCCTGCTGCAGCACACGCTGGCGCCGAACGACACCAGCTACAGCCAGCAGTGGGGCTATTTCGACGCCGACGCCGGCATCCGCGCCAACGAAGCCTGGGACGTCGCCAACGGCAGCGGCATCATCGTCGCGGTGCTCGACACCGGCCATGTCAGCCATTCCGACCTGAACGCCAACATCCAGGGCGGCTACGACTTCATCAACGACCCGACCGTGGCCGGCGACGGCAATGGCCGCGACTCCGACCCGAGCGATCCGGGCGACTACTACGGCGGCAATGGCTCGAGCTGGCACGGCACCCACGTCGCCGGCACCGTGGCCGCGGTCACCAACAATGGCAAGGGCGTCGCGGGCACCGCCTGGGGCGCCAAGGTCATGCCGGTGCGCGTGCTGGGTCGGGGCGGTGGTTACACCTCCGACATCGCCGACGCGATCATCTGGGCCTCGGGCGGCAGCGTCTCCGGCGTGCCGACCCTGAGCGCCGCCGCCGCCGCCGACGTCATCAACATGTCCCTGGGCGGCAGCGGCAGCTGCGACACCCTGACCCAGAACGCGATCAACAGCGCCGTCAGCCGTGGCACCACGGTGGTCGTCGCGGCCGGCAACAGCAGCGCCAACGTCGCCAACTTCTCGCCGGCGAGCTGCAACAACGTGATCGCCGTGGCTTCGGTCACCAGTTCGAGCTCGCGTTCGAGCTTCTCGAACTACGGCAGCCTGATCGACGTCTCGGCCCCGGGCTCGGGCATCCTGTCCACGCTCAACAGCGGCAGCACCACGCCGGGCAGCGAGTCCTACGCGTCCTACAACGGTACCTCGATGGCCTCGCCGCACGTGGCCGGTGCCGTGGCGCTGGCGCAGAGCCGCCGCCTGGCCCTGGGCCTGTCGCTGTGGACCCCGGCGCAGGTGGAAGCCAACCTGAAGTCGACCGCTTATCCGCTGTCGGGTTCGTGCTCGGGTGGCTGCGGCGCCGGCATCATCGACGCCAACGCGCTGGTGGCCCTCGCCGGTGGCAGCACCCCGCCGCCGCCGCCGCCCCCGCCGCCGCCGGGTGGCGGTTCGCTGACCAAGGGCGTGGCCGTGACCGGCCTGTCGGCCAGCCAGGGTGATTCGCTGTACTACACGCTGTCGGTCCCGTCGGGTGCCAGCAACCTGGTGTTCAACATGTCCGGTGGCAGCGGCGACGCGGATCTCTACGTGCAGTTCGGCAGCCAGCCGACCGACAGCTCCTACGTCTGCCGTCCGTACCTCAACGGCAACAACGAGACCTGCACCATCGCAGCCCCGTCGGCCGGCACCTACCACGTGCGCGTGAAGGCCTACAGCAGCTTCTCCGGCGTCAGCCTGGTCGGTGACTACAGCGAGGGCGGCGGCAGCCAGCCGCAGACCTACAGCAACACCGGCGACTACCAGATCCGCGACCGTTCCACGGTCGAGAGCCCGATCTCGGTGTCCGGTCGCAGCGGCAATGCCCCGAACAACGCCTCGGTGGCCGTGGACATCCGCCACACCTGGATCGGCGACCTCAAGGTCGACCTGGTGGCCCCGGATGGTTCGACCTACAACCTGCACAACCGTAGCGGCGGCAGCTCCGACAACATCATCGGTACCTACACGGTGAACCTGTCGAGTGAGTCGCTCAACGGTACCTGGAAGCTGCGCGTCAACGACAACGCCCGCGGCGACACCGGCTACATCAACAGCTGGTCGGTCACCTTCTGATCCATTGATCCAGGCAAGACCCCTTCGACCCCGGCCTTGCGCCGGGGTCTTTTTGTCCGGGGTCAGGGTTGGGCGGGCATCGGCTCACCGGCGCGCACGCGGACGCGGATGCGGGAAAGCGCCGTCGGATCGCGGAGCGGATCCCCGTCAAGCACCAGAAAGCTGGCCTCGTAGCCTTCCTCGAATCGCCCGATCTTGCGCTGCGGGTAGAGCAATTGCGGGGTGGTCTCCACCAGGGCGCGAAGAAGTGCCGCGTCGTCCATCACCTGCAGGTCCCGAAGGTACGCGTGCTCGACCAGGCTGGTGCCGCCGAAGGCATCGCTGCCAATGGCAATCTGCACCCCGGCCTCCATCAAGCGCCCAAGGTTCTCCCGCTGCAGGGCCTGCACGCGCGCCAGCGCGCCGGCATCGCCGCGAGCCGCGTCGACGGCCTGGTTGGCGGTGGCGATGACGACGATGCCGCGTTCGGCGGCCAGTCGGATGCTCGCGTCGTCGAGGCGATAGTCGCTTTCGTCCCGATCCTTCCAGAACCGGTATCCCGGCAAATGGGAAATCCAGTCCACACCCGCTTGCACCGCCACGTCGAAGTCGGCGGCGGACTCGGTGTGCACGGCCACGCGCAGGCCGGCGCCATGGGCCCGTTCCACCAGAGGGGCGAGCAGGGCCGGCTCCAGGCCATTGATGCCATGCATGGCCGGATCCGTCCGGTGTTCGGGCCGCTCGCTATGCACGAGGATCGCCTTCACCAGATCCGGCGCGGCCGCCTGCACCAGCGGCCATTTCCTTTCGATGTCCGCCACCGTATCCATCACGATGTAGCTCTTGTCGTGGATGTCCTGGACCGGGGCAAGGCTGCCATCGGGCTGCTGGCGCGCCATCCGCAGGGGATGGCCGTCGGCGCTGGAAATGCAGGCGCTGGCGAAAAGGACGTCGACACCGGGCGAAGGCCCGAGGGCTTCGCGCGCTGCGGTCGTGGAAAGCGGGTCGCCGCAAAGCATCGCCGCGTACATGACGCCCTGGTCCACGTATGCCTGGCGCATTCGGGTCACGCCCCAGGCATTTTGCAGGTTGTGGTTGTGGGCCTCGGCGAAGGGCGGCACGACATGGCCGCCCGCCAGGTCGACACGACCGGAGAGCCGGTCGGGTTGCTGCCGGGTCAGGCGACCGTCGACGACGTACCAGGTTGCCGCGACGAACTGCTCGCCGTCGAACCAGCGGCCATTCTCGTAGGCCGTCCCGGACGTAGGCGGAGCGGCCAGGGAAGCGAGTGCCGCCAAACCGGCGCCGAGCCAGGTGGCCAGGGCGACGGGCAGTGCAAACCGGGGTGCCGGCATGGGGATTCCATCATCGAACGGGATCCCCTCGGATGCCGATGGCGCCCAGGGGGTTTAAGCGGCCAGCTCAGCCCGCGGCTTCGAAGCGGTTGGCGGCGACGTTCTTGCGCACCGCCGACGGGTCCCAGATGCGGCCGTTCATGGCGATGTAGACGCCGGGTGGCAGCGACTGCACGGCGCCGACGGCGGTTCCGATATTGAACTCGGCGTCCGAGCCGCGAAAGCGCGCGGGGTTGAGCGCGCCGGTGAGCACGATGGTCTTGCCCGGGATCGCCGACAGTACTTTCGCCGTGTCCACCATCGTGTCGGTGCCGTGGGTCACCAGCACGTGGGCGGCCGGCTGCGCCGCGATGGTCGCGCGCAGCAGCTCGCGGTCGTCGGCGTTGATGTGCAGGCTGTCCTTGCGGATGATCGGGATGACCGTGAAGCGGAAGGCCACGCCCAGTTCCTGCAGGATCCGGCCGATTTGCGGTTCGCCGACCTGGAAGTCGGACTTGTCGTCGAAATACACCTTGTCGATGGTGCCGCCGGTGGTGACGACCAGTAGTTCTTGCATGGGGTTTCTCCTTCGCGGCGCGATTATACGGCCGGCTTGCCGGCGCGGCGGGAAGCGAAGCGCGCACGCATGCCGTCCCAGCTGGCGGCCAGCACCAGCACCGCCGACAGGGCGGCCTCGACCAGGGCCAGGGTGCGGACGTCCGGTGCCGACCAGGCCAGCATCACGCCGTGGCAGAAATACAGCAGGGCGGCCATCGCGGCCCAGAACCCGGTCCGGCGGTGCCGCATCAGCACCAGCACCACGGCCGGCAGGATCGGCAGGCTGAACCACAGGGCCAGCATCCAGGGTGCGGCCTGGGTCGGCGGCACCAGCCACAGGCGCCAGGCCAAATGCAGCGCGAACAGCGCCAGGGTGCAGGCGGCGGTGATCTTCGCGGCGCGCGTCATGCCTGCAGCTTCCGGGCGGTTTCCGCCAGCCGCTTGCCCAGGAACCGCGCCAGGTTCTTCTCGTCGTCGGACAGGGTGGGGTCGTCCCCGGCCCCGGCGACGTGGCTGGCGCCGTAGGGCGTGCCGCCGGTGCGGGTGCTGTTGAGCGCGGCTTCGGTGAACGGGATGCCCAGCACCAGCATGCCGTGGTGCAGCAGGGGCAGCATCATGGTCAGCAGGGTCGACTCCTGGCCGCCATGCTGGGTGGCGGTGGCGGTGAACACCGCCGCGGGCTTGCCCACCAGGGTGCCCGAGGCCCATTCGGCGCCCAGCGAATCGATGAAATGTTTCATCGGGGCCGCCATGTTGCCAAAGCGGGTCGGGCTGCCCAGGGCCAGGGCCACGCATTCGTCCAGGTCGGCGCGACTGGCATAAGGCGCGCCTTCCTCCGGCACGGGGGGCGCCGCGGCCTCGGTGACCGGGGCCACCGGCGGCACCGTGCGCAGGCGCGCCTGCATGCCGGGCACTTCGCCGATGCCCCGGGCCACCTGGCGCGCGAGCGCGGCGACCGAGCCGCCGCGGCTGTAGTACAGGACGAGGACGTCGGGCATGCGGGCACCAGCAGGTTCGGGGAGGCGCCATTATCGCGGATAATCCAGGCGCCGGCCGGTTTGCTACGCTTGCCCGATGCAGATCCCGCAGATCACCCGCACCGTCCGGCAATGGTGGCACCGTCTGGGGCGCGAACAGGTGCAATCGTTCTCGCGCTTTTTGTGGAACCGGTTCCTGGACGATCGCTGCTTCGAAACCGCCGGTGCGCTGGCCTATACGTCCCTGTTCGCGCTGGTGCCGCTGTCGATCGTGGTCTTCGGCATCCTGTCGGCCTTCCCGGTCTTCGATGCCTGGAGCGGGCAACTCACCAATTTCGTGTTTTCGAATTTCGTGCCCAGTTCGGCGCGGGTGGTGGAAAGCCAGCTGCGCGACTTCGCCGAGAGCGCAAGTGATCTCACCGCCACCGGCGTGATCGCGCTGCTGGTGTCGCTGCTGCTGACGATGTGGAGCATCGAGTCGACCTTCAACCGGGTCTGGCGGGTGCCGACGCCGCGCGCGGGGTTGTTGCGCTTCCTGATCTACTGGACCCTGCTGACCCTGGGCACCCTGGGCGCGGTGGCCAGCCTGGCGGTTACGTCCTACCTGTTCTCGCTGCCGGTGTGGTCGGGCGAGGCCACGACCTGGGGGACGCGTTTGCTGGGCTACCTCCCCAATACGGTCGAGCTGCTGGTGTTCACCCTGGCCTATTGGCTGATCCCGCACCGCAGCGTGCCGCTGCGTTTCGCCCTGGCCGGCGGCCTGTTCGCGACCTTGCTGTTCGAACTGGCCAAGCGTGGCTTCGCGGCCTACCTGCTGGGCGTGCCCACCTACGAAAAGTTGTACGGCCAGATCGCGGTGATACCCATCTTCATGCTCTGGCTGTACCTGAGCTGGGTGGTGGTGCTGCTGGGCGCCAGCTTCGCCGCCTCGCTGTCGTCCTTCCGCTACCAGCCCAAGGCCCTGCAACTGCCCGAAGGCATGGAAATGTACGGTTACCTGCGCCTGCTGTGCCGGATGACCCTGGCCCGCCGCGATGGCCATGGCCTGCACATGGCTGAGCTGCAGGAGAGCGAGCCGATGTTCACCGACGACCTGCTCCGACGCATGCTCGGTGGCCTGAGCCGGCTCAACATCGTGCGCCGGGCGGAGGACGGCGCCTGGCTGCTCAGTCGCGACCTGGACGCGGTCAGCCTGGGCGAGCTGCATGAAGGCCTGGCCCTGCGCGTGCCCGGGCCGATACACGGCCTGCCCGGCTACGACGACGCCATCGGCCGGGCCGCCGCCCGCGCCCTGGCCAACCTGCAGCAACCGCTTTCGGAACCGCTGGCCCGCAGCGTCGGCAGTTTCTTCACCCCCGACCCGGATAATCCCCGCCAATGAAGACTCCCCTGATTGCCTGTCTGCTGGCCGCGACCCTGGTCGCCTGCCAGCCTGCCGCCGAGCCGGCGCCCGCCGTGGCCCCGGCGCCCGCCGAGGAGGCGCCGGCGCAAGCCGAACCGCCCGGCATGCCCAGCCATCCGCGCCTGGTCGTGGACACGCTCGACCACGGTGCCTTCGACCTGGCCCAGCAGCGCGGGCACTGGGTGGTGGTCAATTTCTGGGCGACCTGGTGCAAACCTTGCCTGAAGGAAATCCCCGACCTGACGGCCTTCGACGCCGCCCGCGAGGACGTGCAAGTGATCGGCCTGGCCTACGAGGAAATCGAGCCGGCGGACATGCGCGCCTTCCTCGAAAACCACCCGGCCGGTTACCCGATCGCGCTGCTGGACGTTTATGACCCGCCGGCCGATTTCGACACGCCGCGCGGACTGCCGATGACCTACCTGGTCGATCCCCAGGGCAAGGTGGCGAAAAAATACCTGGGCCCGATCACCTCCCAGGAATTGGCCGCCGACATCGCCGCTGCCAGCGGCGGCTGAGCGGCCTTGCGCCAAAGCGTGGTTTGTCCGCGCCAGGGCGTTCAATCCGTGGCGCCTGGCTTGCTAGCATGCCTGCGACCCTGACCCGGACAAGCCCGTGCCGCCACTCGCCGACGACCCACGCACCCGTCGCCTGTTCTGGTGGCTGCAGACCGGCGGCTGGTTCGGATACGCCTGCCTGTCGTACCTGCAGGCCCTGGCCCACGGCAAATCGCCTGATTATTGGCGCCTGAGCTTCGGCGTTGCATTGGCCGGTTTCCTGGTGACCCTGGGGGTCCGCCAGGTCCTGAAGCGCAGCTGGGGCAGGCCACTGCGTGTTTTCCTGCCGCTGGCAGGGGCTTGCGTGGTCCTGGCCACGGGGTTGATGGGCGTGGCCTACATCACCCTGGTGCTGGACTGGTGCGGCGATCAGTGCCGGCCGTCGTCGGGACTGGGTTACCTGGCCTCGGGTACCGGGCAACTCTATGTCGTGCTGAGCTGGGTCGGTTTCTACACCGGCATCAAGTACTACCGGCAATTGCAGCAGCAGTCGCGCCAGGTCCTTGCCGCCACCGCCATGGCGCACGAAGCGCAGCTCAAAATGCTGCGCTACCAGCTCAACCCGCATTTCCTGTTCAATACGCTCAATGCGATCTCGACCCTGGTGCTGGACCGGCAGAACGATGTCGCCAACCGCATGGTCCAGGGCCTCAGTGCGTTCCTGAGGCACTCGCTCGACAGCGACCCCATGCAGCGGGTCACGCTCAAGCAGGAACTCGATGCGCTCAACCTCTACCTGGGCATCGAAAAGATGCGGTTCGCCGAACGGCTGGCCGTCGAGACGCAGGTCGAGCCGGCGTGTTATTCGGCCCTGCTGCCAAGCATGCTGCTGCAGCCGCTGGTCGAAAACGCCGTCAAGCACGCCATCTCTCGCCGCGTGTCCGGCGGACGATTGCGGGTGCGTGCGTCCCGGGACGGCGACACGCTGGTGCTGGCTGTGGCCGACAACGGGCCCGGCGATGATGCCGCGGCCAACGGGCGGCAAGGCAACGGCACCGGCGTCGGCCTGGCCAATACCCGCGAGCGCCTGCGCGTGCTGTACGACGATGCGCAGGCGGTGAAGGTCCGGGCCTGCGAAGAGGGTGGGCTGGAAGTCGAGCTACGGCTGCCCTACGAAACCGGCGGGGCACCGCGGGAATGAACCGGCCGATCCGCACGCTGATCGTCGACGACGAGCCGCTGGCCCGTCGGGGCCTGGAGCTGCGCCTGGCCCAGCAGGCCGACATCCGGATCGTCGGCCAGTGCGGTGATGGCGGCGCGGCGATGAAGGCGGTGTCCGAGCATTCACCGGACCTGATGTTCCTGGACGTGCAGATGCCGGGCCTTGACGGGTTCGGCACGCTGCGGGCGATCCCGGCGACGCAGATGCCGCTGGTGGTGTTCGTCACGGCCTATGACCACTATGCCATCCGGGCGTTCGAAGCCAGTGCGGTGGACTACCTGCTCAAGCCCGTCGACGACAGCCGCTTGCACCAGGCGCTGTTCCGCGTGCGCGAGCAGCTGGGCCAGCGCGACGCGCAGGACCACTGCGCCAGGCTGCTCAAGCTGCTGGGCGACATGAGCGGCAAGCCCGAGCTTGGCCTGGAGGAAGCCCTCCAGGGCGCCGGCGAGCGCCGTCTCGGGGGGCAGGACCGGCTTGCGATCCGCGACGGCCACCGCACCCTTCGCATCGACCTGGCCAGCGTGCGCTGGGTGGACGCGGCGGGCGACTACATGTGCATCCACACCGATGCCGAAACCTACGTGCTGCGCGCGACCATGCGCGAACTCGAGGCACGGCTCGATCCGCGCGAGTTCCCGCGCGTGCATCGTTCCACCCTGGTCAACGCGGCGCGCGTGGTTGCCCTGCGCCCGCACCTGAACGGCGAGCAGTTCCTCACGCTGGACTGCGGCCACGAGATCAAGCTTTCGCGCAGCTATCGCGATCGCATCGAAGTGCTGAAGTAGGGCGTCGGGTAACGGCCCGGCGCATGCCACGAACGGCTCGGCGCGAGTCGTGACGATCGTCATACGACGTGGCCACGGCACCCGCGCACAGTGCCGGCGTCGCCACCCATGACGCCGCTATGAAACTCACCCAGGCATCGCTTTCCAACCCCGCCGCCGTTGCCGTCGCGGTCGCCCTGGTCATGTTGTTCGGCCTGCTGGCGCTGCTGGACCTGCCGCTGCAGCTGTTTCCCGACATCGACCGGCCGCAGGCCTCGGTCACCACGGCCTGGCGCGCGGCATCGCCGCAGGAAATGGAGTCGGAAATCGTCGAACCCATCGAAACCGTGCTCGACGGCCTTCCGGGCCTCGAGCAGATGGACTCGACCGTGAACGCCGGTTTCAGCGTCATCAACCTCACGTTCTCCGTCGGCACCGACATGCAGGCCGCGCTGGTGGAGATCCTCGCGCGCCTGAACCGGCTGCAGCCGCTTCCCCGTGATGCGACGCCGCCGCGCGTGTCCCTGGGCTCGGACGACGCCAACCAGTCGCTGACCTATTTTTTCGTCCAGAAGTTGCCGGGTACGCCGGGGGACATCGGCGACTACCGGCGCCTGGTCGAAGACCGGGTCGTGCCGCGCATCATGGCTGTGGATGGCGTTGCCGGCATCGACATCAACGGCGTTGGTGCCGATGAACTGGTCATCGAGGTGGACCTGGTCCGGGCGGCTGCACTGGGGGTCACGCTGCCCCAGATCGCCGAAGTCGCCGGGCGCGCCACCGACGTCTCGGGCGGGAGCTTCGATGCCGGTCGCCGGCAATACACCCTGCGGTTCGCGGGCCGCTATCCGCCCGAACAGCTGGGCGAGTTGATCCTGGCCTGGCGCGACGGTCGCCCGGTGCGACTGGCCGACGTCGCCACCGTCGGCGTCAAGCCACCCGAGCAGGTCTTTTTTTCCTACCAGAACGGCAATCCGGCCATCGGCCTGCGCATCCGCCGTGAGAGTGGCGCCAACGTGCTGGCGGTGCTGGAGGAGGTCAAGCGGGCGGTGGCCGACGTGCGCGAACAGGAACTGGCGCCGCGGGGCCTCGCGATCGAACAGAGTTTCGACGCATCGGTGTTCATCAATCGCGCCATCGGCTTGCTGTCGGGCAGCCTGCTGGCTGGCGTGGCGCTGGCGGTGGCCTGCCTGTGGTGGTTCCTGCGCAATGCCCGGGCCACCTTGCTGGTGGCCAGCGCCATCCCGATTTCCCTGCTGGCCACGTTCATCGTGCTCCAGCTGACGGGCCGCAGCCTCAACGTGATCTCCCTGGCCGGCCTGGCCTTCGCCGTGGGCATGGTGATGGACGCGGCCGTCGTCGTGGCGGAAAACATCGTGCGCCTGCGCGAGGCCGGCAGGCCGGCCCGGCAGGCTGCGCTCGAGGGCACCCGCCAGGTCGGCGGTGCGCTGTTCGCCTCGACCCTGACCACGGTGGCGGTGTTCCTGCCGGTGATCTTCATGCGCGATGTCGAGGGCCAGCTGTTTTCCGATCTCGCGCTGACGATCTCGATCGCGGTCGGAATCTCACTTCTTGTGGCGCTGACGGTCCTGCCGGCGGCGGCGGGCGGCTGGTTGCACGCCACCACCCGCGCCGAGCCCGCGGCCGGGTATGCGCGGGCCGCCGACTGGCTGATGCGGGCGACCGCCGGTCGCCGGCGCCAACTTGGCTGGGTGTTCGGCGGCGTGCTGGCGCCGGTGCTGGGCGCGCTGGCGTTGATGCCGAACCTCGATTACCTGCCACCAGTGAAGCGCGCCGCGATCGACGTCTGGTTCAACCTGCCGCCCGGCATGAGCCCGGCTGCGGTGGATCGCGAAATCCGCCCGATCCTGGTCGAACGCATGCGGCCCTACATGGACGGGGAAAAGTCGCCTCAGCTGAGCAACTGGTACCTGAGCCTGTGGCCCAATGGCGGCACCCTGGGTGCCCGCGTCGTGGACGAAAGCCAGATCGGCGCGCTTGAGTCGGTCGTCCGAGACGAGGTGGTTTCGGGCCTGCCCGACACCCGGGCGTTCACGGCGGAAGGCAACCTGTTCGGTGGTTTCGGCGGATCGAGCCGCGCCATCTCCATCCACCTCCAGCACGGCGATGGCGAGGCGCTCGCTCGTGCGGCCCAGGTCGGACGCAATCTTCTCGCGGATCGGTTCCCCGGCGCCAACGTGCAGGCCTGGCCGAACGCCGACGGCGCCGCGCCGGAGCTTCGCGTGCAGCCCGACGACCGGCGGCTGTCGGAAGTCGGCTGGCGCCGACCCGAACTTGGAACGGTGGTGCGTGTTCTCGGCCAGGGCGCGTGGCTGGGCGAACACTTCGACGGCGAACGCCGCCTGCCCATCGTGCTGCGCTCACGACGTGACTACGAGGATTCGCCCGTCGAAGGCTTTGCCGCGGCGCCCCTGGCAACGCCGTTCGGCGGCGTGCTCAGCCTGGCCGAACTGGCCGCCGTCGAGACGACCCTGGCGCCCAACCAGCTGCGCCGCGTGGACGGCCGCCGAACGGTCAGCCTGACGGTGGATCCTCCCGCCACGCTTTCGCTGGAGCAGGCGCTGGCGGTCGTCGAGCAGGACATCGTACCGGCCCTGCGCGAAGCCCTGCCGCCCGACGCCGGCCTGCGAATCTCCGGTAGTGCCGACCGCCTGGGCGAAGTCGTGCGCTCGATGGGCGGCAATTTCGTGATGGCCTTGCTGGTGTTGTTCCTGCTGATGGCCGCGCTGTTCCGTTCGCTGCGCGACAGCGCCTTCGTGATGGCGACCCTGCCGATGGCCGTGCTCGGCGGCGTGCTCGCGCTGCGGGTCGTGTCGGTCTTCACCACCCAGACGCTGGATCTTCTGTCGATGATCGGGTTCATCATGCTGCTTGGAATGGTGATTAACAACGCCATCCTGCTGGTCGCGCAGGCGCGCGCCGGCCAGGCCGCCGGGCTCGATATCGACCACGCCCTTGCGCAGGCCCTGTCGCAACGCCTTCGCCCGATCCTGATCGCCACCCTGACCGGCGTCGTGGGCGCACTGCCGATGGCCATCAACCCGGGGCCCGGCGCGGTGATCTACCGCGGGCTGGCCGCGGTGACCGTGGGTGGCGTCGCACTGAGCCTGCTCCTGACCCTGGTGCTGGTGCCGGCGCTGATGCGCCTTTTCGAAAGGCCGGCGCGTGCCGCCTTGCCGGCCGGCGCGGGTCGGGACATCGCGCCTGCCCATCCCGCCTGATGAACCCAGGAGCCGAACCATGACCCACTTGTCAGCCCTTGCCCGTCCCCTCCGGCTGCCGTTGCTGGTGCTTGCCGCCGCCGCCACCGCCACCGCACTGCTGTTGCCGTTGCGGACGCAGTCGCAGGACCAGGCCGCACCGGAACCACCGCCGGCACCCGTGGATGTCGCCGCCGCTGTCGAACTGGCGTTCGCGCCACTGCACTGGGCGCCGGCCAGTGTCGCGAGTCGCGAAGATGCCCGCGTGGCGGCCGAAATCGGCGGTCGCGTGGTTTCGGTGGCCGAAGTAGGCACGAGGCTGCGTCGTGGCGACGCGCTGGCCCGCATGGATGCCGCTGCGCTGGGCCTGGCCGAGCGCAGTGCCATCGCCGAGCACGATCGCCTGCGCGCGCAGCTGGACCTGGCGCGCAGACAGGAGCAGCGCTACCAGGCGCTGGTGGCCGCGGCCGGGATATCCGGGGCCCAGCTGGACCAGGCCGTCTCGGAGCGAAAGATGCGCGAACAGGACCTGGCTTCCGCGCGCGTCGTGCTTGAGCAGGCGCGGCTGGCCCTGCGCCAGGCCACCGTGGTCGCGCCGTTCGACGGCGTGGTCGTGGAGCGTTCGGTCGAACGCGGCGAATTCCTGCTGCCCGGTGCGCCGGTTGCGCGGCTGGTGAACACGCAGGCACTGGAAGTCCGGGCGCGGGCGCCGGTCACGCTGGCGGCGCAACTGCGCGAAGGGGTGCCGGTGAGCCTTCGCCACGGTGGCGAGACCCGGGTCATGCCACTGCAGACGCTCGTGCCGGTCGGGGACGACGCGTCCCGTCAACTGGAGCTTCGCGTTGCACCGGACCAGGCAACACTTGACGCCCTGGGCCTGGTGGTCGGCAGCGCCGTGGAACTCGGTGTTCCCAGCGCCGAACCCCGGGACGTGGTGGCGGTGCCGCGCGACGCCGTGGTGATGCGTGCCGGCGGCAGCCACGTGGTGCGCGTGGGCGACGACCAGGTGGCCGAGCACCTGCCGGTCGAGCTGGGTGCGACGCAGGACGGCCTGGTGGAGGTGCAGGGGGCAGTGCGTCCCGGCGATAGCCTCGTGGTTCGCGGCGCCGAGCGGCTGCAGCCCGGCCAACGGGTGGCGGTGTCGGTGGGCCGGGCTCTTTCGCGCGATGCCCTGGCGGGCGCGATCGCTCAGTAGGCCGTCGCGATGGGTTTTACCGGCCCGGTGTAACGCTCCTTGCCCGGCTTCTTCCCAAGCGGCGGCAGGGTGATGCGGCTGCGCGGCACGGGGTGGTCGGGCAACTGGTCGAGCAGGTGGCGGATCAACGTGAGTCGGCCACGCTTCTGGTCGTTGAAGTCCACCACCGTCCAGGGTGCCTTCGGCCGGTGGGTGGCCTTGAACATGGCGTCGCGGGCGCGACCGTAGTCGGCGTATTTCTCGCGCGCCTTGATGTCGATGGGCGACAGCTTCCAGCGCTTGAGCGGGTCCTTGGCGCGTTCGGCGAAGCGCTCTTCCTGCTGCGCCTGGTCCACCGCCAGCCAGTACTTGAGCAGCAGGATGCCGTCATCGACCAGCATCTGCTCGAATACCGGCACCTGGCGCAGGAAAGCCTTCACCTGGTCGGGCGAGGCATAACCCATCACTTTCTCGACGCCGGCGCGGTTGTACCAGCTGCGGTCGAACAGGGTGATCTCGCCCGCGGCCGGCAGGTGCGGCACGTAGCGCTGGAAATACCACTGGCCCAGTTCGCGTTCGCTGGGCTTGGCCAGCGCGACGACGTGGGTGCGGCGTGGGTTGAGCGTCTCGGCGATGGCGTTGATGACGCCGCCCTTGCCGGCGGTGTCGCGGCCTTCGAACAGCACCACCAGGCGCTTGCCGGTGTGCTCGAGCCAGCGCGCGACCTGGTTGAGTTCGACCTGCAGCGGTTCGAGGGCTTTTTCGTATTCCTTGCGTTTCATTCAGGACTCCCGGAGTCGCGAACGCAGGCCGGCCAGGTTGCAGGGCCGGGTGCGCGCATCGAGCTGGGGCCGGATCAGCTTTTCCCAGCCGGTCCGGCAGGCCGAGGTCGAGCCGGGCAGGGCGAACACGAAGGTGGCGTTGGCCAGGCCGGCGAAGGCCCGTGACTGCAGGGTGCTGGTGCCGATCTCGTCGAAGCTCAGCACCCGGAACATCTCGCCGAAACCGGGCATCGCCTTGTCCAGCAGCGGCTCGATGGCCTCGGGCGTGGAGTCGCGGCCGGTGAAACCGGTGCCGCCCGTGACCAGGATGCCGTGCACCTCGTCGTCGGCGATCCAGCGCGACACGATGGCGCGCAGCGCGTATTTGTCGTCGCGCACGATCGCGCGCTCATGCAGCCGGTGGCCGGCCCCGGCCAGCGCCTCGCACAGGAAATCGCCCGAACTGTCCTGCGCCGGGCCGCGGGTGTCGGAGACCGTCAGCACGCACAGCGACAGTGGCTGGAAGTCGGCGCCGGCGCTCATGCGGCCTCCGTCAGGAGCTTGAGTTCGTCGGCCTGGTGTTCGCGCGTGAGGCGGTCGACCAGTTCGTCCAGGTCGCCTTGCATCACCTGCGGCAACGCGTACAGCGTCAGGCCCTCGACGCGGTGGTCGGTGATGCGGCCCTGCGGGAAGTTGTAGGTGCGGATGCGCTGGCTGCGGTCGCCGCTGCCGACCTGCAGGCGGCGCGATTGCGCCTGCACGGCCGCCTGCCGGGAGCGTTCCTCGTCCAGCAGCCGCGCCTTGAGCAGCGACATCGCCCGCGCGCGGTTCTTGTGCTGGCTGCGCTCGTCCTGGCATTCGACCACGATGCCCGAGGGCAGGTGGGTGATGCGGATGGCCGAGTCGGTCTTGTTCACGTGCTGGCCGCCGGCGCCGGACGCGCGGAAGGTGTCGACGCGGATGTCGCCGTCGCGCACCTCGACCTCGTCCACTTCGTCGAGTTCGGGAAGGATGGCGACGGTCGCCGCCGAAGTGTGGATGCGACCCTGCGATTCAGTGGCCGGAACGCGCTGCACGCGGTGGGTGCCGGACTCGAACTTGAGCCGGGAATAGGCGCCGCGGCCCTCGACGCGGGCGACGATTTCCTTGTAGCCGCCGTGTTCGCCGTCGCTGGCCGACACCACTTCGACGTTCCAGCCCCGGCGCTCGGCGTAGTGTGCGTACATGCGGAACAGGTCGCCGGCGAAGATCGCCGCCTCGTCGCCGCCGGTGCCGGCGCGGATCTCCAGGAACAGGTTGGCCTCGTCGCGCGGATCGCGTGGCACCAGCAGCAGGGCCAGGGATTCGTCCAGCTCGGCAAGGCGTCGCTGCGCGGCGGGGATTTCCTCTTCGGCCAGTTCGCGCAGTTCCGGGTCGGCGCGCATGGCCTCGGCGGCCTGCAGGTCGCGCTGGGCCTGGGCCCAGGCCGCCAGGCCGGCCACCACCGGCTCGAGCTGGGCGTATTCCTTCGACAGGTTGCGAAACCGCGCGTTGTCGGCGTGCACGCCGGGGTCGGCGAGCAGGCGGCCGACTTCCTCGTGGCGCTCGGCCAGGGCTTCGAGCTTACGGCGCAGGCCGGGTGTCATCGTCGTCCTTGTAGAGGCGTTCGGCGGCCCGCAGCAGGTCGAGGTCGCCGTCGAGCGCGGCCTGGCGCAGGGCGCTGCTGGGCCCGTGAAGGAGCTTGTTGGTCAGCTGGTGTGCCAGCAGGCCCAGCACTTCTTCGACCGGACGGCCGGCGGCGAGTTGCTCGCGGGCGCGCGCCAAGGCATCTTCGCGCGCCAGTTCACCGCGATTGCGCAGCGCCTTGAGCGCATCCTGCCGCCCCTGGGCCCGCCACCAGGCCATGTAGTGCTCGACCTGCAGGTCGATGATGGCCTGGGCCTGTTCGGCGGCCTCGCGGCGCGAGGCGCGGTTTTCCTCGATGACCTGCTCGAGGTCGTCGACGGTGTAGAGGTAGACGTCGGGCAGGCCGGCGACGCTGGCTTCGATGTCGCGCGGCACCGCCAGGTCGAGCATGAACACCGGGCGGTGGCGGCGCGCCTTGAGCGCGGCCTTGACGCTGTCGTGGCGCAGCACCGGCTCGCGCGCGGCGGTGGCGGTGATGATGATGTCGGCCTCGGGCAGGTGGCGCGAAAGCTCGGACAGCGGCAGCGCGTAACCGCCGTGCCGGCTGGCCAGGGCCTGGGCGTGCTCGAGCGTGCGGTTGGCGACCAGCAGGCGCTTGGCCCGGGCATCCACCAGGTGGCGGGCGGCGAGTTCGATGGTGTCGCCGGCGCCGACCAGCAGCACGGTGGCGCGGTCGAGTTCGCTGAATACCTGGCGCGCCAGCCGCACCGCCGCGTAGGCGACCGACACCGGGTGCGCACCGATGCGGGTGTCGGTGCGCACGCGCTTGGCGACCTGGAAGCTTTGCTGGAACAGGCGGTCGAGCGGGGTGCGCAGGCGCTGCTGGCCGCGCGCGGCCTGCCAGGCGTCCTTCACCTGGCCCAGGATCTGCGGTTCGCCCAGGACCAGCGAGTCCAGACCGGTGGCGACCCGGAACAGGTGGCGCACGGCCTCGTCGTCCCGGTGCAGGTACAGGTAGTCCGACAGCGTCGAGGGCGCCAGCCCGTGGTAGTGCGCCAGCCAGTCGGCCACGGCGCCCTCCTGGCCGTCGTCGACCTGGGCATAGATTTCGGTGCGGTTGCAGGTCGAGAGCAGCGCCGCTTCGGCGACGCCGGCCACCGCGCCCAGCCCGTCCAGGGCCGCCGGCAACTGCCCGGCGTCCAGCGCCACCCGTTCGCGCAGGGTCAGCGGCGCGGTCTGGTGGTTGAGGCCAAGGGCGAGCAGGGGCATGGGCGGTCGGCTGGGTCGTTGGCGGCCCGCCATGCGCTAAGCTCTGGCGGGCTGGGCTCTCGTGGATTCCGGCGCATAGTCTAGCCGGTGCCCGACAAAACCCCATGACCTGGAGCAAATCCCGTTCAATCGCCGTCCTTGCCCTGGCCCTGGCCGGAGCGCTGCCGGCGGCTGGGCGCACCAGCCAGGTGCTCGAACCGGTGATGGCGGGGGAATTCGCCCTGCAGGCCGGCGACCTGGCCCAGGCGGCCCGGCACTACCTGGTGGCCGCGCAGGGATCGCAGGATCCCGGCCTGGCCGAGCGCGCCGCGCGCATCGCGCTGATGGCCGGCTTGGCCGAGCCGGCTGCGGCGGCGATCGCGCGCTGGCGCGAGCTGGCGCCCGGGTCGCACCAGGCCGCGGCGGCGGCCATCCAGCTGGCACTGGGCCAGGGGGACGTGGCGGCCGCCACCGCCGAAGCAAGCGTGCTGATGGACCCGTCGAAACCGGGAGGCTTCCCGGCCCTGCTCTCGGCGCTCGGCGACGCCCGCGACGGTCGCGCCGCGGCGGCGCGCCAGGTGCTGCGTGCCCTTTACGAAAACGACCGGATGCCGGCCACCCTGGGCGGCTGGCTGGCCGTGGCCGGCCTGGCCCGCCGGCTCGAGGACCGTCCGCTGGCCGAGCGCCTGGTGGTCGAGGGCGTTGAACGTTTTCCCGACGACCCGCGCGCCTTGCTTCTTGAGTCGGCGCGGCTGCGCGAGCAGGGCCTGGACGAGGCTGCCCGCGAACGCCTGGCCGCCCTGGGCGATCCGGCGGAGCTCGACCCCGGGCTGCGCCGGGCCGCGGCGCGCCAGTACGCCCTGCTGGGCGACCGCATCGCCGCCGCCGCCACCCTGGGGCATGGCCCGCAGGACGAGGCCAGCCTTCGCCAGCGCGCCCGCTGGCTGATTGCCGACGGCAGCCGGCCGGCCATCGCCGGGCTGTATGCGGAAATCGTCGGTTTCGACGCCGCACCGCCTCCGGAGCGCCGCCTGCTGCTGGGCCTGCTCGCCGAAAGCCTGCTGCGCTGGGATGAAGCCCACGCCTGGTACCGGTCGGTGCCGCGCGGTCCGGGCCACGACCAGGCGATGCTGCGCCGGGCCGGTGCCGAAGGCCGGCTCGGCCGCATCGGGCAGGCGCTGGCGACCCTGCACGAACTGCAGGTGGACCAGGCCGCCGACGGCGAGTACATCCGCGATGCCTACCTGCTCGAGGCCGAGCTGCTCGAGCGCCGGGGGCGCGGCGACGACGCGCTCGCCGCCCTGGGCCGGGCGCTCGAGGTATTCGAGGCCGACCCGGCGCTGCTTTATGCCCGCGCCATGCTGCACGAGCGGGCAGGGCGCATCGACGACTCTCTGGCCGACCTGAAACTCATCCTCGACGACAACCCCGACAGCCACCAGGCGCTCAATGCCTATGGTTACGCGCTGGCCGTGCACCGCGAGGCCTGGGCGGAGGCATTGCCCTACCTCGAACGCGCGCTCGAACTGTCCCCGGGCTCCGGGGCCATCCTCGACAGCGTCGGCTGGGTACATTTCAAGCTGGGGCGGCATGACAGCGCCCTGGACCTGCTGCGCCGGGCCTGGGAGGCGCGTCGCGACCCCGAGATAGCCGCCCACCTGGGCGAGGTACTCTGGCAGGCCGGCGAAAAAGCCCAGGCCCGCGACATCTGGCGCAGCGGCCTGCGCCTGGACCCGGACAACCCTGCGCTCAAGCGCGCGCTGGAGGCTGGTGAATGAGGTTCCTGGATTCCCGATGGCGCTGGTGCATTCCGGCGGCCCTGGTCGTGGCGGTGGCGGCGTGCGCGCCGGCGCCCGTCCGAACCCGTGTTGACGCCGGCCTGCTGGCGGCGCAGGCGGCGCACGAGGCGGCGCTGCTGGCGCAGCCGGACTGGCAGCTGCAGGGCCGGCTGGCGGTCAGCGCGGCGGGCGAGGGCGGCAGTGGCCGCATCGACTGGGTCCAGCACGGCGAGGACTTCGACATCCGCCTGTCGGCCCCGGTCACCCGGGCCAGCTGGCGCCTGCAGGGCGGGCCCGGCCAGGCCCGGCTCGAGGGCCTGGACGGTGGCCCGCTGGCCGGCTCCGATGCCCGGGAGCTGCTGGCCCAGGCCACCGGCTGGGACATCCCGGTGCAGGCGCTGGCGTACTGGGTGCGCGGCAGTCGCGCCCCGGGTCCGGCGCAGATCGAGTTCGGGCCCGAGGGGCGGCCGGCGCTGATCGTGCAGCAGGGCTGGACCGTCGAATACCGGGACTGGACCACGGACGCGGCACCGCGTCCGCGCCGGGTGTTCGCCCGCCGGGACGAGGCGTCGGTGCGCCTGGCGGTGGACGCCTGGGAGGTTCCGTGACCCCCCGCGGGGACTGGAGCGCCTGGCCGGCACCGGCCAAGCTCAACCTCTTCCTGCGCATCGTCGGCCGGCGGCCGGACGGTTATCACCGGCTCCAGACCGTCTTCCAGCTGCTCGACTGGGGCGACATCGTCAGGCTGCGGGTCCGCGAGGACGGCCAGGTCCGTCGCGAGGCGACCGAAGGTTACGCCGTCCCCGAAGTCGAGGATCTGGTGGTTCGTGCCGCCAAATTGCTCAAATCAGAGGCGAAAACCACCCTTGGTGTCGACATCGTCGTCGAAAAGAAAATACCGCTCGGTGGCGGCTTCGGCGGTGGGTCTTCCGATGCGGCGACCGTGCTGGTGGCGCTCGACCACCTGTGGGGCACGGGCCTGGGCGAAGCCCGGCTGGCCGTGCTGGGGCTGGCGCTGGGTGCCGACGTGCCGGTGTTCGTGCGCGGTCGAAGCGCCTGGGCCGAAGGGGTGGGCGAGCTGCTGACCCCGCTGGACCTGGGGCCGGCCAGCTACCTGCTGGTCGATACCGGGGTCAGCGTGCCCACCGCGGAGCTGTTCCAAGCGCCTGATTTGACCCGGGATGCGCCGGCAGCGACAATATCCGACTTCGCTTCGGGCCCTAGCCTCGGGAATGCCTTCGAGCCGGTGCTGCGTCGTCGTTTCCAGGCCGTTTCCATGGCCCTGGACACCCTGGCGCGCTTCGGTGCGGCGGCCCTCACCGGGACCGGCGGCGGCTGTTTCGTGCGTTTCGACGCGCGTGCCGACGCCGAGGCCGCACTGGCAAGCCTTCCCGCGGGAATGCGCGCCTGGGTGGCCGGCGGCGTGGATGTGTCGCCCTTGCACCGGGCGCTGTCCTCGTCCTAGGGACTGCAGCGAAACGATCCAGCGGTGGGGCGTCGCCAAGTGGCCTAAGGCACCGGGTTTTGATCCCGGCATTTCGTAGGTTCGAATCCTACCGCCCCAGCCATCCGACGCATCGCCGGTCCTGCCACCCTCAACGCGGAAGCCAGCCACCATGAGCAAGCAAAACCTGCTCGTTTTCACCGGCAACGCCAACCGGCCGCTCGCGCTGGCGGTGTGTCGCCAGCTGGGCATTCCGCTGGGCAAGGCGCAGGTGGGGCAGTTCTCCGACGGCGAATGCCAGGTCGAGATCGAGGAAAACGTGCGCCGGCAGGAGGTCTTCGTCATCCAGTCGACCTGCGCGCCGACCGCCGAGAACTTCATGGAACTGCTGGTGCTGATCGACGCGCTCAAGCGCGCATCGGTCGCCAGCGTCACCGCGGTCGTCCCGTACTTCGGCTACGCCCGCCAGGACCGTCGCATGCGTTCGGCGCGCGTGCCGATCACCGCCAAGGTCGCCGCCAAGATGTTCACCGCGGTCGGCGCCGACCGGGTGCTCACCGTCGACCTGCACGCCGACCAGATCCAGGGTTTCTTCGACATCCCGGTCGACAACGTCTACGCCTCGCCGCTGCTGCTTGCCGACATCTGGCGCAGCCACGGCACCGACAACCTCATCGTGGTCTCGCCCGACGTCGGCGGCGTGGTGCGCGCCCGTGCCATCGCCAAGCGCCTGGACGACGCCGACCTGGCGATCATCGACAAGCGCCGCCCGAAGGCCGGCGTGGCCACGGTGATGAACATCATCGGCGACGTCGAAGGCAAGACCTGCGTGCTGGTGGACGACATCGTCGACACCGCCGGCACCCTGTGCGCCGCCGCCGCCGCGCTCAAGGCCAATGGCGCCAAGCAGGTGCTGGCCTACTGCACCCACCCGGTGCTTTCGGGCGCGGCGATAGCCAACGTCACCAATTCCCAGCTCGACGAGCTGGTGGTCACCGACACCATTCCGCTCTCGGAAGCCGCACGGGCCTGCCCGCGCATCCGCCAGCTCAGCGTCGCCGAGCTGTTGGCCGAAACCATTCGCCGCATCGCCTTCGGCGAATCGGTGAGCTCGCTGTACGTGGATTGACCCCGGGCGGGGCATCGGGCATCGGCGTTTCGCGCCAATGCCCGATTCCCGGAACGGGAACGACGCGGGGCCTGGTCGCGGGCATCGCGGAACGCGCCATCACGGCGCATCACCTGAAGAAGGCAACACCAACATGGCTACCAATCACAATCTCACGGCCACCGGCCGCAAGGACGAGGGCAAGGGTGCGAGCCGCCGTCTCCGTCGCAGCGGTCACGTGCCGGCCATCGTTTATGGCGGTCACCAGGACCCCATGAGCATCCAGATCGAGCACAACCACCTGTGGCTGACCAGCCAGCACGAGTGGTTCTACTCGGCCATCCTCGACCTCGACGTCGACGGCAAGGTCCAGAAGGTCCTGCTGCGTGACATGCAGCGCCATCCGTTCAAGCAGCAGATCCTGCACCTGGACTTCCTGCGCGTTTCCGAGAACGAAGCCCTGCGCGCCAAGGTGCCGCTGCACTTCGTGAACCAGGAAAAGTCCCCGGCCGGCAAGTCCGCGGGCGTCGTGGTCACCCACGAGCTCAACGAAGTCGAAGTCAGCTGCCTGCCCAAGGACCTGCCCGAGTTCCTGGAAATCGACCTGGCCGAGCTGGTCGTCGGCGACATCGTGCACCTTTCGCAGATCAAGCTGCCCAAGGGCGTCACCATCCCGGCCCTGGCCCACGGCGGCAAGGAACATGACCTGGCGATCGTGATCGCCCGCCATGCCCGCGTCGAGGTCGAGGAAGAAGCCGAAGCCGCGCCGGAGGCCTCGGCCGAAGTGCCGGCCGCCAAGGTCGCCAAGCCCGAAGCCGGCGACGCGGCGAAGAAGAAGTAATCCCTGCCGCCGCCCCGGCCCTGGCCGGGGCGGCGGAAGAGGACAGCGCCCGTGTCATCGCTACGACTCATCGTCGGCCTGGGCAATCCCGGTGCCGAACACGCCCGAACCCGGCACAACGCCGGGTTCTGGTTTCTGGACGCCCTGGCTGAACAGGCCGGTGCGCGTTTTGGCCTGGAATCGAAGCTGCACGGCGAGACCGCGCGCATCGACCTGGGTGGCCACACGCTGTGGCTGCTGCGCCCGGCCACCTTCATGAACCTGTCGGGACGGTCCCTTTCCGCGGCCTTGCGCTACTGGAAGATCGAACCCGAGCAGATGCTGGTCGCCCACGACGACCTGGACCTGCCGCCCGGCGTGGCCAGGCTCAAGTTCGACGGCGGCCACGGCGGCCAGAACGGCCTGCGCGACACCATGCAGCACCTGGGCCACGGCAAGTTCCATCGCCTGCGCATCGGCATCGGCCACCCCGGCCACAAGGACCGGGTGACGTCCTGGGTGCTGGGCAAACCCGGCAAGGACGACGAAACGGCCATCCGCCACGCCATCGACGACGCCCTGGCGGTGCTGCCGCTGGCGATCGACGGTCGCCTGCCCGAAGCCATGAAGCGCCTGCACACCCCCAATTCCTGAGGAAGAAGACCCCACATGGGCATCAAATGCGGCATCGTCGGCCTGCCCAACGTCGGCAAGTCCACCCTTTTCAACGCGCTCACCAAGGCGGGCATCGCCGCGGCCAACTTCCCGTTCTGCACCATCGAGCCCAACACGGGCGTGGTGCCGGTGCCGGACCCGCGCCTTGCCCAGCTGGCCGGGATCGTCAAGCCGCAGAAGGTCATCCCGACCTCCTTCGAGTTCGTCGACATCGCCGGCCTGGTGGCGGGCGCCTCCAAGGGCGAGGGCCTGGGCAACAAGTTCCTGGCCCACATCCGCGAGGTGGACGCCATCGCCCACGTGGTGCGCTGCTTCGACCACGCCGACATCGTGCATGTGGCCGGCAAGGTGGATCCGATCTCGGACATCGAGACCATCGACACCGAACTGGCCCTGGCTGACCTGGATTCGGTCGAAAAGGCGCTCAACCGGGCCGAACGCGAGGCCAAGACCGGAAACAAGGACGCGATCGCCCGCAAGGAGGTCCTGGCGCGGCTGCGCGCCGGCCTCGACGAGGGCACCCCGGCCCGGGCGCTGGCGCTGTCGGACGAGGACAAGGCGGTCGTGCGCGACCTGTTCCTGCTGACCCTCAAGCCGGTGATGTACGTGGCCAACGTGCTCGAGGACGGCTTCGAGAACAACCCGATGCTCGACCTGGTCAGGGCCCGCGCCGAGCGCGAAGGCGCCCAGGTGGTGCCGGTCAGCGCCGCCATCGAAGAGGAAATGTCCCAGCTCGAGGACGCCGACCGGGCCGAATTCCTGGCCGAAATGGGCCTGGACGAGCCGGGCCTGAACCGCGTCATCCGGGCCGGTTACGCGCTTTTGGGCATGCAGACCTACTTCACCGCCGGCGTGAAGGAGGTCCGCGCCTGGCAGGTCCGCAAGGGCGCCACGGCGCCCCAGGCGGCCGCCGTGATCCATACCGACTTCGAAAAGGGCTTCATCCGGGCCGAAACCATCGCTTTCGACGACTTCATCAAGTACCGGGGCGAGTCCGGGGCCCGCGACGCCGGGCGCCTGCGCCTGGAGGGCAAGGACTACCTGGTGCAGGAAGGCGACGTCCTGCATTTCCGCTTCAACGTGTGACCGCCCGGAAATTAGTGTGCCAAGGGCGTTGACATTTGGGTCCTTGGCGATGAAAATTACGGGCTCCCTGACGGAGGGATACCCAAGCGGCCAACGGGGGCAGACTGTAAATCTGCTGGCTTACGCCTTCGGTGGTTCGAATCCACCTCCCTCCACCATCCGGCAAGGCCAGTAGATCGGTTTCGCAGGGCGGGAGTAGTTCAATGGTAGAACCTCAGCCTTCCAAGCTGATCATGCGGGTTCGATTCCCGTCTCCCGCTCCATTGGATTGAAGTTCCACCGTTCGACCCAAAATTCCGCTCATGTAGCTCAGTCGGTAGAGCACTTCCTTGGTAAGGAAGAGGTCGCTGGTTCGATTCCAGTCATGAGCACCACCTTTCCTTGAATCCACCGGGTACACGCTAATGTCCAAGGG
>NZ_AVCJ01000005.1 GCF_000743535.1 Arenimonas donghaensis DSM 18148 = HO3-R19 | reverse complement strand
CCTCCGCCAATACGCGGTGGTTTTTCTTTGCGCGGATGAAAGGTCCCGGCGTGCGCCTGGCCTGCACTTTCCTGACTGCCGCCGGTCCGCAAAGGCTTGCGGGACCGTCGCCAATGGCGGTATCTGGTGTCAGCTATTGCTCTGGCACAGGCGGTTCCACGGATGTCAAAACCCTCCCTTCGACGCTGGTTGCCCGCGCTGCTGCTGCTTCAATGGCCGCTTGCGGCCGCAGCGTCCGGGCCGTTGATCGTGCCGGAGGACATGCGCAAGTCCGCTGCCGTCGCGGAGGATGGCCGGCGCGCCGTGACCGTCGATGCCCGGGTCCTGCAGGCCCCCGCCCGCCCTGGTCAGCCGATCGGGCCGGCGCTGCCTGGCGACGAACGCGAGCTGCGATTCGTGCGCAAGGTGCAGCGCCCCGACGGACTGCTCACGTGGATCGGCGAAATCGACACCGACCTGGGACCACAGTCGGTCGTGTTCACCGTGGGCGATGGCATCAGCTTCGGTCGTATTCCCGGCAAGGACGGCCGCGCCGACCAGGTCGAGACCAACGGCAGCGGGACCTGGTGGGTTCCCGCCGGCGAAGCCGGGCGGTATGTCGAACCCTTCGGTCCCGACGTGGTCAAGCCGCCACTGCCCGACGAGGCGTCGCTTCGGCTCCGACGTGAGCAGGAAGGCCGGGCAGCCAAGGCCGGCGGCGAGCCGGTGATCGACATCGTGGTGGTCTACACCGGCAACCTCGTCGACCTGTGGGGCGGCGACGCCATCGTGCAGGCCCGGATCGCCCAGCTTGAGGCCCTGAGCAACCAGGCCTATGCCGACAGCCAGGCCAATGTCCGCATCCGGGTCGTCGGCCGGCACATGGTCGACTACGCGTTGCGCAACGACAACGGCGATGCGCTCGACGACATCACCCAGCCCGGCAGCAAGCCGATCAAGATCGAGGTCGATCGCCTGCGCGCCCAGTACGGCGCCGACATGGTCGCCATGCTGCGCAACTTCGACCGCTACCGGCAAAGCAACTGTGGCGTGGCGTGGTTGCTCGGCTATCACGGCGGCGCATTCGATCCGACGCGGGCTTTTTCGGTCAGCGGCGACCGCGGTTTCGGCCGGGAAGCCTGCAGCGAGTGGACCTTCACCCACGAACTGGGCCACAACATGGGCGCCACCCATGACTTCGACACCGAAGACGGGGACTACGGCGCGTATACCTATTCCCGTGGCTACCGGCGCACGCTCGAACCCGAGCGCGGCTTCGGCACCATCATGGCCTACCTGGACGGACCCCAGGCCCGCATCGGCTACCTGTCGAACCCCCGCATCACGGCCTGCATGGGCGTGCCCTGCGGTGACGCCGCCCAGGCCGACAACGCCCGCGGCGTCGGCCAGTCCGCCCCGATCATTTCGGCCTTCCGGCCGGCCCGCAACGAAGCCCTGCCCGGCATCTCGGTCAGTGACGTACGCGTGGACGAGGGCAACAGCGGCTTCACCCCGGTGACCTTCCTTGTCCAGCTCACGAGGCCGGCCCCCGGTCCGGTCGAATTCGGCGTGTTCACCAGCAATGGCACCGCGGTCGCCAACGGCGACTACACCAGCCTGTCCCTGGACGGCCTGGTCATCCCGGCCGGCCAGACCCAGCGAACCGTGCAGGTGCAGGTCCGGGGCGACAGCGTGGTCGAGCGCAACGAACACTTCGCGCTGAACCTGCGCGACGTCGAAGGGGCCGTCGTGCTCGACGGCCAGGGCGTCGCGACCATCGTCAGCGACGAAAGCGTGCCGACGCTTTCGGTCCTGGACACCCAGGTGCCCGAAGGCGACAGCGGAACCACGGACGTGGTCTTCACCGTGACGCTTTCGCATCCGTCCACGGGCCTGGTCGGCTTCGAGGCGCAGACGCATCCGTACGCGGCCGATCCGTTCTCGGCCAGCGAAGGCAGCGACTTTCCGTCGGTGCTGGTGCAAAGCCTGAGCATTCCACCCGGTGCGACCTCGGCCCAGTTCACCGTCCCCGCCAACGGCGACACCCAGCCAGAAGAAGACGAGCGCTTCTACGTGGTGCTCTCCCACGTAACCGGCGCGATGCTAGGCGACGACAATGCGGTGGCGGTGCTGCTCGACGACGATGGCGGCCCCACGGACCAGCCCCGGCTGAGCGTCGGCAACGCCGTCGTCACCGAGGGCCACGCCGGACAGGCACGCCTGCGCTTCCCGATCCAGCTCTCGCAGCCCGCCGCGGCGCCGGTGAGTTTCGACCTGCGCACCGTGGACAGGTCTGCCTTCGCCGGCAGCGACTACCTGCATCGCCAGGACGCCGGAGTACGCCTGGACCCTGGCGAGACAGTGCTCTACTACGACGTGGTCGTGCTCGGTGACGTGCAGGTCGAAGCGAACGAGAACCTGGTCGTCGTCGCCAGCAATGTGTCCGGCGCACGCCCCGTGCGACTCCGGGGCTTCGGCACCATCCTCAACGACGACGTGCCCGGCGGCGCCCAGGCGGCCCGGGACGACCGCTTCGTCCTGAGGGAGAACGCCGGACCGACCCTGCTCGATGTCTTTGCCAACGATGACCTGGCCGCCGCGCTTGCGGGGCCGGGGCAGCTCGCCATCGCCACGCCGCCCACCCTGGGCACGGCGACCGTGGAGACGGCAGGCACGTCCGCGCCCACGGACGACAGGATCCGCTATGTCCCGCCCGCCAACACCACCGGCACGACCTCGCTTGTTTACCGCTACTGCGTCGACGGCGGCACCTGCCACGAGGCGACGGTGCGCATCCACCTGCGGCCGTTCACCGACATCGGCATCGAAGCCGACGCTGCGGCCGGCTTTCACGACCGCGCCGGCGAAGGGCTGAGGGCCTTGCCGTCACTGCGGTTCGCCGCGACGCCGCTGGTTGCGCCTCGTGTGGACATCCTGGACACGCCGGCCGATGAAACGCCGTCCAATGCCTGGGACAACGGCCGCGAGGGCAGCGCGTTCACGCGGGTGGAGGTTCCCGCCGCGCCAGCCGGTCGTTGGCGCGTGCTCGCCGACCTGCGGGCACCGGGAGGCGCGACGCTGGACCTGATCGCCGGACGCGATGGCAATGGCGACGGCCAGCCCGCGCTGGCCGAAGTGGCCTGCGTTTCCGCGATGAACGCCGGCGTCGAGCGCTGTGAAATCGAATTGGACGCCACTGGCAGCCCGCAGCACGTCTGGCTGATGGCGCACAACCGCGGCACGCGCCTCGAGCAGGCCCGCCTCGAGGTTTTCCTGGTGCCGCCCGGCCAGGGTGACGGAACCCTCGTCGCCACGGGTCCCGGCCAGCTCGCGGCGGGCGCGTCCTTCGACCTGCGCCTGGGTTGGCGCGACCACGGCCTGTTGCCGGGGGAATCGCGTGCCGGCTATGTCGATGTCATCAGTGCCGGCGTCACCACCGGCAGCGTCCCAGTGCGCGTGGACCGCATCAACCCCATCAATGCCGCGCTGGTGCTGGACTCCGGACAGCCACAGGCCTTGAGGCTGTTGCCGGGCACGGCGCAGGACCGGATCTTCATCGACGTGCCGGCGGGTGCCAGCCGGCTGGACGTGCAAACCACCAGCGGCCAGAACGTGGACCTGTACCTGGCACCCGCCCCGGCCTCGTCGCCGGCGATCAGTCCGGCCCCCGGACGCGCCCAGGCCGTGGCCTCCGCGGTCGGCGCCAGCGGCAATGAGTTCCTGTCGGTCAGCGGCGCCGGGCTGGTCCCGGGGCGCTGGTACGTCACGCCGGTCAACAGCGACGACGTGCCCGCCAGCCTGACGCTGACCGCCACCGTCGTCGGCGCCGCACCGATCGTTCGCCCCGGCAGTTATTTCAACGCGGCCCGCTCGGGCCACGGCCTGTTCCTGTATCCCGCGGGCGATCAATGGGCGGGACTTTGGTACACCTACCTGCAGGACGGCAGCAGTACCTGGTATTACCTGCAGGGGCCGGCGCCCGGTCCCACCGGTGTCTGGCAAGGCGCCCTGTACCGCGCCGCCTGGAACGGCAACAGCAATACGCTGAGCGCCATCGGCCGCGGCATCGTCACGCCGACCGGCCCGGACGCCTTCCGCTTCAGCTACGAACTCGACGGCGAAACCGGCTCCGAGCCGATGGCGGCGCTGGGCCGCGGCTGCCCGGACCTGGCAGGCCAGCCGCTGGACGCCAGTTCGCACTGGTTCGACCCGGCGCGTGCCGGCACGGGCTACAGCGTGCAACTGTTCCCGGACTACGAGTTTTATGCCGCCTTCGTTTACGACGGCCAGGGCGTCGCGCGTTTCCTGACCGCGGAGGCCGGCAGCTTCCGCGGCGCCGACGCGACCATGCCGCTTGAGCAGCTCACCGGCTTCTGTCCGCTGTGCGAGCGCACCGGGGCACCGATGCGGGCCGACATCGGCACGCTGCGCCGGCGGTTCAACGCCGGCGGCCTGGTGCAGATGCAGCTCGATGCCATCTACACCGGCGGGGTGCCGGGGACCTGGACCGGCAACGACAGCGTGCAGCCCCTGGGTGGGCCAGGGACCACGCAGGGCTGCCCGACGCCGTGAAGGCATCCCGGGCCGCCCCGACGGCGACCCGGACGGCCGGCGGGACCCCGGGGAAAGGTCCCGCGCAGGGTGAAAACGGGCCTTTTGCGGCTTGTCCCCCCGGGACGGCGGCTGCTATACTTTTGCGGCTTCAGGGAACGCTACTGAGTCCTACTTGAACCGCGCGTCCCCTCCCGTTTCGCCCCACGCCCATCGGTTGCCGGTCTTACAGCTGGCCCTCGGGTGCGCCGCCGCCGCCATCGCGGGGGCCTGGGTGGGTCGGGAAGCTGCCCTGGCCTGGCTGGCGGGTGCGGCGGTGATCGCGGCGGCACAGTGGGTCTTCAGTTGGCGGACGGAGCTGAGGTCGCGCTCGGCACCAGCAGCCCGGATGTTCACACGGCTGCTCCTGGGGACGGTGCTCAAGTGGTTGGTGGTCGGCGCGGGTCTCGCGCTTGCCATGACCAACGGGCTCCCTCCCGCCCATGTCCTCGGGGGCGCGTTGCTCGCAGCCCTCGCCCAAATTTTCACTCTGCCTTGGTTGCTTCGATGAACCGACTCCTGCAAGTCGCCGGCGACAGCCCCAGCGAATACGTCACGCACCATCTGCAGCATTGGCAGGTGTCCATCGGCGAGGGCGCGTTCTGGACCATCAACATCGACAGCATGATCATGGCGATCGCCATCGGCGTGCTGGGCCTGGGCCTGTTCTGGTTCGTCGGCCGCCGCGCCACCGCCGGGGTCCCGGGCAAGCTGCAGGCCTTCCTTGAGCTGGCCGCCGAATTCATCGACACCCAGGTCCGCGACGTCTTCCACGGCAACCGCAAGTTCGTCGCCCCGCTGGCGCTGACGATCTTCGTCTGGATCCTGCTGATGAACTCCGTGAAGATGATCCCGGTGGACCTGCCGCCGGCCATCGCCAAGATGTTCGGCGCCGAATACTTCCGCGCCGTGCCCACCACCGACCTCAACATCACCCTGGCGATGTCGATGACGGTGCTGCTGCTGATGATCGCCTTCTCGATCAAGGCCAAGGGCGGCTTCGGCTTCACCAAGGAGCTGTTCACCGCGCCCTTCCACGCCGACGGCACGCTGATGAAGATCGTGCTGGCGCCGGCGAACTTCGGCCTCAACATCATCGAGCTGCTGTCCAAGCCGGTCAGCCTGGCCATGCGACTGTTCGGCAACATGTACGCCGGCGAGCTGGTCTTCCTGCTGATCGCCCTGCTGGGCGCGGCCGGCGGTCACTTCATCATGGACGTGGGCGGCTTCGGCGGCACCACCGGTGGCATCCTGGCCTTCCTGGGCGCGGTGCTGGCGGGTGCGGGCTGGTCGATCTTCCACATCCTGGTCATCACGCTCCAGGCCTTCATCTTCATGATCCTCACCGTGGTCTATCTGTCGATGTCCACGGAAGCGCACTGATCACGCACCACCGATTGTTTTTGTTTTCGTCCAACCCCTAACCGAACTTGTAAAAAAAGGACTGCACCATGGACATGTCTCTCGTCGCCGCCATCCAGGGTTCCACCGCGCTCGCCATCGGCATCATCATCGGCCTGGGCGCGCTCGGCGCCTGCATCGGCATCGGCATCATGGGCTCGAAGTTCCTCGAGAGCGCCGCCCGCCAGCCGGAGCTGGTCCCGATGCTGTCCGGCCGCATGTTCCTGCTGGCCGGCCTGATCGACGCCGCGTTCATCATCGGCCTGGCCATCGCGCTGTTCTTCGCGTTCGCGAACCCGCTGCTGTCGGCCATCGCCGGCTGATAAGCGCGCTCGCCTTGGAGACGCCGCGGGCCCTGCGCCCCGGCGTCCCTTGCCCCGTCATCGCGGAGTAATCGCAATGGATATCAACGCCACCTTCATCGGACAGGCCCTCGCGTTCGCGATCCTGATCTGGTTCTCGTACAAGTTCGTCTGGCCGCCGATGATGGGCGCCATCGAAGAGCGCCAGCAGAAGATCGCCGAAGGCCTGGCCGCGGCCGACCGCAGCAAGAAGGACCTGGCCCAGGCCGAAGAAAAGGTCGCCGAAGCCCTGCGTGAAGCCCGTGCCAAGGCCAACGAGGTCATCGAGCAGGCCCACGCCCGCGCGAACCAGATCATCGATGCCGCCAAGGTCGAGGCCATCGCCGAAGCCGGTCGCCAGAAGGCGCTGGCCCTGTCGGAAATCGACTCGGCCGCCAACCGTGCCAAGGAAGACCTGCGCCGCCAGGTGTCCGCGCTCGCGGTCGCCGGTGCCGAGAAGCTGATCCGCAAGGAGATCGACGGCAACGCCCACAAGGCGCTGCTGGACGAGCTCGCCGCCGAGATCTGAGGTCCCAACCCGTCATGAGCCAAGCCCTCACCCTCGCCCGCCCCTACGCCCGCGCTGCTTTTTCGCTGGCCAAGGACGCTGGCCGGCTGCCCCAGTGGTCGGCCCTGCTCGGCTTCGCCGCGCAGGCCGCCAGCGTGCCCGAGGCCAATGCGGCCCTGGGCCATCCGCTGGCCAAGGCCGGCGACCTGGTCGAACTGCTGCTGCCTCCGGGCGACAGCGACCCGAACTTCCGCCAGTTCCTGGTCGTGCTGGCGGACAACCGCCGCCTGCCCCTGCTGCCGGAAATCGCGGGCCTTTTCGACCAGCTGCGCGCCGAGGCCGAGCGCGTGGTCAAGGCCACCGTCACCTCCGCCCAGCCGCTGGACGAGTCCGAACTGGAGAAGCTGCGCGCCTCGCTGCGCAAGCGCTTCGGCCAGGACGTCGAACTGTCGACGGCGGTGGACGCCGGGCTCATCGGCGGCGCGGTCATCGACACCGGCGACGTCGTGATCGACGGCTCGCTCCGCACCAAGCTGGCGCGCCTCGGCGCGGCGCTGGCGAACTGAACACGATTTTCCTTTGAACCAAGTGCCGGCCCCGGCCGGACGACCCAGGGATACCCCCATGCAGACGCTCAACCCGTCCGAAATCAGCGAACTGATCAAGTCCCGCATCGAGAAGGTCAAGCTGACCGCCGAAGCCCGCAACGAAGGCACCGTCACCTCGGTGTCCGACGGCATCGTGCGCATCCACGGCCTGGCCGACGCCATGCAGGGTGAAATGATCGAGCTGCCCAACAGCACCTACGCGCTGGCCCTGAACCTCGAGCGCGACTCGGTCGGCGCCGTCGTCCTGGGTGACTACGAGCACCTGCGCGAAGGCGACGTCGCCAAGACCACCGGCCGCATCCTCGAAGTGCCGGTCGGCCCCGAACTGCTGGGCCGCGTCGTCAACGCCCTGGGCGAGCCGATCGACGGCAAGGGCCCCATCGCCACTTCGCAGACCGCGCCGGTGGAGAAGGTCGCGCCGGGCGTCATCGCCCGCAAGTCAGTGTCGCAGCCGGTGCAGACCGGCTACAAGTCGGTCGACTCCATGATCCCGATCGGCCGCGGCCAGCGCGAGCTGGTCATCGGCGACCGCCAGACCGGCAAGACCGCCCTGGCCATCGACGCCGTGATCAACCAGAAGGGCACGGGCATCAAGTGCGTGTACGTCGCCATCGGCCAGAAGGCCTCGACGATCGCCAACATCGTGCGCCGCCTGGAAGAAAACGGCGCCCTGGCGCACACCATCGTCGTTGCCGCCACCGCGTCCGAATCGGCCGCCATGCAGTACATCTCGGCCTACTCGGGCTGCACGATGGGCGAGTACTTCCGCGACCGCGGCGAAGACGCCCTGATCGTGTACGACGACCTGTCCAAGCAGGCCGTGGCCTACCGCCAGATCTCCCTGCTGCTGCGCCGCCCGCCGGGCCGCGAAGCCTACCCGGGCGACGTGTTCTACCTCCACTCCCGCCTGCTCGAGCGCGCTGCCCGCGTGAACGAGGAGTACGTGGAGCAGTTCACCAACGGCGCCGTCAAGGGCAAGACCGGCTCGCTGACCGCGCTGCCGATCATCGAAACCCAGGCCGGTGACGTCTCGGCCTTCGTGCCGACCAACGTGATCTCGATCACCGACGGCCAGATCTTCCTGGAAACCGACCTGTTCAACGCCGGCATCCGCCCGGCCGTGAACGCCGGTATCTCGGTGTCGCGCGTCGGTGGTGCGGCCCAGACCACGATCATGAAGAAGCTCTCGGGCGGCATCCGCATCTCGCTGGCCCAGTACCGCGAGCTGGCGGCGTTCGCCCAGTTCGCCTCGGACCTCGACGAAGCCACCCGCAAGCAGCTCGAGCGCGGCCAGCGCGTCACCGAGCTGATGAAGCAGAAGCAGTACGCGCCGATGTCGATCGCCCAGATGGCCCTGTCGATCTACGCCGTCAACGAGGGTTACCTCGACGACGTGCCGCTGAACAAGGTGCTGGCGTTCGAAGAAGGCCTGCACGCGCACATGACCAACACCCAGGGCGAGCTCGAGAAGAAGATCGTCGAGACCGGCGCCTGGGACAAGGACATCGAGGCGCAGTTCAAGACGCTGATCTCCGAGTTCAAGGCCACCGGCAGCTGGTAAGCGCTGACAACCCCATGTGGGAGGGACTTCAGTCCCGAAGCGTTTCGGGACTGAAGTCCCTCCCACGGTAGAAAGGAAGAAACATGGCAGGCGGCAGGGAAATCAAGACCAAGATCAAGAGCGTGCAGAACACCCGCAAGGTGACGCGCGCGCTCGAGATGGTCTCGGCGTCGAAGATCCGCAAGGCGCAGGACCGCATGAAGCAGTCGCGTCCCTACGCGCGCCTGATGCGCCAGGTGATCGGCCACATCGCCAAGGCCAACACCGAATACCAGCATCCGTTCCTGGTCGATCGCCAGGACGTCAAGCGCGTCGGTTACGTGATCGTCTCCACCGACCGCGGCCTGTGCGGCGGCCTGAACTCGCAGATGTTCCGCCGCATCCTGGCCGACATGCGCCAGTGGCAGGAGAAGGGCGTCGAGATCGACGTCGTCTGCATCGGCCAGAAGGCCACGGTGTTCTTCCGCCGCCTGAAGGTGAACCTGCTCGGTTCGGTCACCCACCTGGGCGAGAAGCCGGAGCTGGCCAAGCTGGTCGGCGTCATCAAGGTGATGCTCGACGGCTACACCGAAGGCAAGCTCGATCGCGTTTTCCTGAGCTACAACGACTTCATCAACACGATGGCGCAGAAGCCGCGCCAGGACCAGCTGCTGCCGCTGCCGCCGTCCGAATCGCTCGAGTCCCGGCATGACTGGGACTACCTGTACGAGCCGGACGCCGAGGCGGTGCTCAACGACGTGCTCACCCGCTACGTCGAGTCGCTGGTCTACCAGGCGGTGCTGGAAAACCTTGCTTCCGAACACGCGGCGCGCATGGTGGCCATGAAGTCGGCCTCCGACAACGCCAACAAGCTGATCGGCGACCTGCAGCTCGTCTACAACAAGGCGCGCCAGGCCGCGATCACCCAGGAAATTTCCGAAATCGTCGGCGGCGCCGCAGCCGTTTAACCAAAGAACCCCTGTAGGAGCGGCTCCAGCCGCGAAGCTCTTCGCGACGCAGCCAGCCACTCCCACAAAACAGAATCGCTTCCAGAGGAAACAGCAATGAGCCAGGGCAAGATTGTGCAGATCATCGGCGCGGTCGTGGACGTCGAGTTCCCGCGTGCGGACGTGCCGAAGGTGTACGACGCACTGAAGGTCGACGGCACCGAAATCACCCTCGAGGTGCAGCAGCAGCTGGGCGACGGCATCGTGCGCACCATCGCGCTCGGCTCCACCGACGGCCTCAAGCGCAACCTGGTGGCAAGCAACACCGGCAAGGCGATCTCCGTGCCGGTCGGCAAGCAGACCCTGGGTCGCATCATGGACGTGCTGGGTCGCCCGATCGACGAAGCTGGTCCGGTCGAAACCAAGGACACCTGGGAAATCCACCGCTCGGCCCCGACCTATGAAGAGCAGTCCTCGGGCAACGAGCTGCTGGAAACCGGCATCAAGGTCATCGACCTGATGTGCCCGTTCGCCAAGGGCGGCAAGGTCGGCCTGTTCGGCGGCGCCGGCGTCGGCAAGACCGTCAACATGATGGAACTGATCAACAACATCGCCAAGGCCCACGAAGGCCTGTCGGTGTTCGCCGGCGTGGGTGAGCGTACCCGCGAGGGCAACGACTTCTACCACGAGATGAAGGACTCCAACGTCCTGGACAAGGTCGCGATGGTGTACGGCCAGATGAACGAGCCGCCGGGCAACCGCCTGCGCGTCGCGCTGACCGGCCTGACCATGGCCGAGTACTTCCGCGACGAGAAGGACGAGTCCGGCAAGGGCCGCGACGTGCTGTTCTTCGTCGACAACATCTACCGCTACACCCTGGCCGGCACCGAGGTCTCGGCGCTGCTGGGCCGCATGCCGTCGGCCGTGGGTTACCAGCCGACCCTGGCCGAGGAAATGGGCGTCCTGCAGGAGCGCATCACCTCCACCAAGACCGGCTCGATCACCTCGATCCAGGCCGTGTACGTGCCCGCGGACGACCTGACCGATCCGTCGCCGGCGACCACCTTCGCCCACCTCGACGCCACCGTCGTGCTGTCGCGAAACATCGCCTCGCTGGGTATCTACCCGGCCGTGGACCCGCTGGACTCGACCTCGCGCCAGCTGGACCCGAACGTCATCGGCAACGAGCACTACGACACCGCCCGTCGCGTCCAGGCCACCTTGCAGAAGTACAAGGAGCTCAAGGACATCATCGCGATCCTGGGCATGGACGAACTGTCCGAAGAAGACAAGCAGGCCGTGTCCCGCGCCCGCAAGATCGAGCGCTTCTTCTCGCAGCCCTTCCACGTGGCGGAAGTCTTCACCGGTTCGCCGGGCAAGTACGTCACGCTCAAGGAAACCATCCGCGGCTTCAAGATGATCTGCGACGGCGAGTGCGATTCGCTGCCCGAGCAGGCCTTCTACATGGTCGGCGGCATCGACGAGGCCTTCGAGAAGGCCAAGAAGATGGCGGCGGCGGCCTAAGGGGAGTTGCTGATGAGCACCATCCGTTGCGACATCGTCAGCGCCGAGGAAGAAATCTTCCAGGGCGAGGTGCAGATGGTCGTGGCCACCGGCGAGATGGGTGAGCTGGGCATCGCGCCGCGCCATGCGCCGCTGATCACCCGCCTCAAGCCCGGCCAGGTCCGCGTGACCCTGGCCGACGGTGGCGAGCAGTTCTTCTATGTCTCCGGCGGCATCCTCGAGGTGCAGCCGCAGGTGGTGACCATCCTGACCGATACCGCCATCCGCGCCGCCGACCTCGACGAGGCCCAGGCCAAGGCCGCCAAGGACGAGGCCGAGCGCATGCTGGCCAACCGCAGCGACGCCATGGACCTGGCCGAGGCCCAGACCAAGCTGGCCGAGGCAATGGCCCAGCTGCAGGCGCTCGAGCGCCTGCGCAAGAACCTCAAGCACTAATCGGCGGCCTGCGGGCCCTGTGCAACGACCGCGCCGGCCTCGTGCCGGCGTTGTCGTTTCCAGGGCCCGGCGAACCTGGGTTGGCGGCCTGCCCGGTCGGGGCCGATACTAGGTCCACGGAGGATCCCATGAGCCAGTCGTTGCACGTAGTCATCCTTGCCGCCGGCGAGGGCAAGCGCATGAAGTCGCGCGCCCCCAAGGTGCTCCAACCCGTCGCCGGCCGACCGATGCTGGCCCACGTGGTCGATACCGCGCGGGCCCTGGGCGCCGCGGGAATCCATATCGTTTATGGCCACGGCGGCGACCAGGTGCGTGCCGCCTTCGAAACCCACAACGACCTGCACTGGGCCGAACAGGCCCGGCAGCTGGGCACCGGCCACGCCGTCCAGCAGGCCATGCCCGGGGTGCCGGAGAGCGCCCGCGTGCTGGTGCTCTACGCCGACGTGCCCCTGATCAGCGTGCAGACCCTGCAGGCGCTGCTCGAGGCCGCCCGCGACCGCGCCGCGGTGCTGTGCGACACCCTGGCCGACCCCGCCGGCTACGGCCGCGTCCTGCTCGACGGCAATGGTGATGTCCAGGCCATCGTCGAGCACAAGGACGCCGACGAGAGCCAGCGCGCCGTCAAGCTGGTCAACACCGGCGTGGTCGCCGCCCCGGCGTCCGACCTGCGCCGCTGGCTGGCGCGCCTGGGCAACGACAACGCCCAGGGCGAGTACTACCTTACCGACATCTTCGCGATGGCCCGCGCCGACGGCCGTTCCGCCGCGCACACCCACTGCCGCCTTCCCGGCGAGGCCGAAGGCGCCAACGACCCCGTGCAATTGGCCCGCCTCGAGCGCGCCTACCAGCGCCGGGCCGCGGAAGCACTGATGCGCGCCGGCGTGCGCCTGGCCGACCCGGCCCGCTTCGACCAGCGCGGCACCGTCGAAGCCGGGAGCGACGTCGAAATCGACGTCGATGTCGTGCTCGAGGGCCGCGTGGTCCTGGGCGACGGCGTGCGCATCGGCCCGTTCTGTCGCCTGCGCAACGTCGAACTGGGTCCGGGCAGCGTGGTCAGTGCGCACTGCGACCTCGACGGCGTGGTCGCGGCGGCTGGCTGCACCCTGGGGCCATTCGCACGCCTGCGCCCGGGCACCGAATTGGGCGAAGGCGTGCACATCGGCAACTTCGTCGAAACCAAGAAGACCAGCCTGGGCAATGGCAGCAAGGCCAACCACCTGAGCTACCTGGGCGACGCCCTGGTCGGGGCCAGCGTCAACATCGGCGCCGGCACCATCACCTGCAACTATGACGGCGTGAACAAGTCCACCACCACCATCGGCGACGGCGCCTTCATCGGCTCGAACAGTTCGCTGGTGGCCCCGGTCGAAGTCGGCGAGGGTGCGACCATCGGCGCCGGTACGGTGCTCACCAGGAACGCGCCGGCCGGGCAGCTCACCGTGGCCCGCTCCCGCCAGGCCACCATCGAAGCCTGGCAACGCCCCAAGAAGCGCTGAAGATTTTGTAGGAGCGCCTTCAGGCGCGAATCACTTCTTTGCCAAAGGCAAAGTCAAAAGATTCGCGCCTGAAGGCGCTCCTACAGAAGACGGATCAATCGTCGGAGACGGGCAGCACCAGCGAGACCTGCAGGCCGCCGCCTTCGCGGTTGGCCAGGCCGATGCGGCCGCCGTGGGCTTCGGCGATCTCGCGCGCCAGCGCCAGGCCCAGGCCGGTGCCGCTGCGTTTGGTCGAGTAGAAGGGCACCAGCGCATTGGCCAGCACCGCTTCGCCCATGCCGGTGCCGCGGTCGAGCACCTCGATACGCAGCAGGCCACTGCCACGGCGCACGCGCAGCTGCACGTCTTCCGGTGCCGAGCCCGATTCATGGGCGTTCTTGAGCAGGTTCAGCAGCGCCTGCTCCATCTGCGGCACGTCCACGCGAACCGCCTCCGGCGGCAGCGCGCCGTCGACCGCGAAAGTGATCTGGCTGCGCAGCCGGTCCACCAGCACGGTCCAGGGCGTGGCCTCGAGCCGCGGTGAAGGCAGCTTGGCGAAACGCGCGTAGCCGCGGATGAAACCTTCCAGGTGGCGGGCGCGCTCTTCGATCATGGCGAAGATCGATTCGAGCTTCTGGGTCTGCCCACGCCGCGTCAGCTCGGCGCCCGAATGCGCCAGCGAGGCCACCGGGGCGAGTGAGTTGTTGAGTTCGTGGCTGATGACCCGGATCACCTTCTTCCAGGTCTGCACCTCCTGCCGGCGCAGTTCGGTGGTGAGCTGGCGCAGCAGCAGCAGCTCGTGGGGCCGGCCGTTGAGCCGGAACCCGCGGCGGGCCAGGTGGTAGACCTCTTCCTCGTCGCCGTCGCCCACCGAGAACAGGCCGTCGCCGGTCCGGTCCAGGGCTTCCGACAACGCCGGCGGTGCGGCCTGCACCAGGGTGGCCAGGGCCAGGCCCTCGATCTTGCGGCCTTCGTTGAGCAGGCGCCGCGCCGCCAGGTTGGCGTAGACCACGTGGCCGCCGTCGGCGACCAGCAGCATCGCCACCGGTGTGTTCTGCACCATCGTGTCGAGCAGCAGTTCGCGCTGCGCCAGGCCCAGGCGCTGTTCGCGCAGTACGCCGCCCAGCTCGTTGTGGGCGGCGACCAGGTCGCCCAGTTCATCGTGGTGTGGCCAGCGCAGGCCGAAGCTGAAATCGCCGTCGCGGTAGCTCAGCGCCGTGCCGGCCAGCGCACGGAACAATGAACGCACCGGTCGCGACGCCCGGCGCATGACCCACATCGAGAGCAACAGCCCGACCCCGATCGCCACCAGGCCGGCGAGCAGCAGGCTGTCGAAGACGCGCACGAGCAGCAACGCCAGCACGACCGAGACGGCCGCCACCCCGGCGCCAAGCAGGGCCAGGGTGCCGGCGATCGAACGGCGCGCGGGCATGCGGGTCAGGGCCGGGCGATGCCCAGGCGTTCCATGCGGCGATACAGCGCCTGGCGGCTCAGTCCCAGCTCGCTGGCGGCCTGGGCCACCACGCCGCCGGCGCGCGCCAGTGCCTGTTCGATGCTGGCGCGGTCGAGTTCGGCGTCGTTGCCCTGGGCGTTGGCCGCGGGCGCCGGCGTCACCGGCAGCCCCAGGTCGCTGGCCTGGATCACCGGCCCGGCACTGAGCAGGCAGGCGCGTTGCATCACGTTCTTGAGTTCGCGCACGTGGCCCGGCCAGGCGTGGCGCAGCAGCGCATGCACGGCACCGTCGGAAAGCGACTTGCCGGCGGCCAGGAAGGCCTGCGCCAGCGGCAGGATGTCGCGCGGGCGCTCGGCCAGCGGCGGGATGCGTATCTCGATGACGTTGAGGCGGTAATAAAGATCTTCGCGGAAACGCCCGTCGCGGATCATCGCCGGCAGGTCGGCGTTGGTGGCGCTGATCACGCGCACCTTCACCTGCTTCTCGCGGTTCGAGCCCAGGCGGGTGAACTTGCCGGTCTCGAGCACGCGCAGCAGTTTCATCTGGCCTTCGGGCGGCAGGTTGCCGATCTCGTCCAGGAACAGGGTGCCGCCATCAGCCGCTTCGAATTTGCCTTCGCGGGCCTTGCCGGCGCCGGTGTAGGCCCCGGCGTCGGCACCGAACAGTTCGGCTTCGATCAGCTCGGAGGGCAGCGCGCCACAGTTGAGCGTGACGAAGGGGCCGTCCCTCACCGAAGAATTGGCCTGCAGGATTTCGGCGATCTTTTCCTTGCCCGAGCCGTTCGGGCCGGTCACCAGCACCGGGACGTCGGCGCGTGCGACCTGGGTGGCCAGGCAGAGCACGCGCTCGGTCGCCGGGTCCGCCCAGACCAGGCCGCGCAGGTCGTGGTCTTTTTCCAGCTGGCGCCGCTGCCTGCTGTCGCGGGCCGCGCACGCCGCCATCGCCCGGCTGGCCTGGCCCAGTTCGATCAGGTTGCCGATGGTCGCCAGCAGCTTGCGGTCGTCCCAGGGTTTGGCCAGGTAGTCGGCGGCCCCGGCCTTGACCAGGTCCACCGCGACCTCGAGGTGGGTCCAGGCGGTGAGCAGGATCACCGGCAGGTCCGGATGCGCTTCGCGGATGGCCTTGAATAGCGCCTCGCCTTCCTCGCCCGAGGTGGTGTCCTGGCTGAAGTTCATGTCCTGGATGACCAGGTCCACGGTTTCCGAGGCCAGCAGCGCCAGGCCTTCTTCGGGGGAGTTTGCGCAGAGCGTCCGGTAGTCGTGCAGCGAAAACAGGACTTCCAGCGCAGCGGCCACCGACGGGTTGTCGTCGATGACCAGCAGGGTGGCTTGGGTCGATTGCGGCATGCGCCTAGCCTACCTTCAGGCGGTACGGGTGGCGATGGCCGGCGGTACCGCCGCCGCGCGCCAGGCCGGGCCCAGCACGGCCAGCAGGCCCAGGACCCACATGCCGGCCATGGTCAGGCCCAGGTAGGCCACGGGCAGGCGGGGCAGGTCCAGTTCCGCGACCAGCAGGTTGTTCAGGCCCACCGCCAGGGCGATGCCCGCGGCGATGCCGGCCGTGGTGATCATCAGGTTCTCGACCAGGAAGTAGCGCAGGATGTCGCCCTTGCGGGCGCCGATGGCCCGGCGCACGCCGATCTGCTTGCGGCGCTGGTTCACCCACAGGCTGGCCATGCCGACGATGCCCGAGGCCGTGATCAGCAGCAGGAAGACGGTGACCGCGATCAGCAGGCCGGCCATCAGCCGTTCGCCGGCATAACGCAGGTCGCGGGCCTCGGCGATGGTGCGCCGCCCCAGCAGCACGCGGTCGTTGCTCTGGGCCAGCAGCGTCTTCTCGACGTCGGCCATGATCTGCTCATGGCGACCGGGCTCGGTGCGCACCGCGTAGCGGGTAAAGGGGTCGAGGTAGCGAACCGGCAGGATCAGGCTGTACTCGGCGCCATCGCCGACGCTGGCCCACGGGGTCTGCATGCGCTCGACCACGCCGATCACTTCGGTCGGCTCGTTGTTCGGGCCCCCCAGGTACATCGACTTGCCCAGCACGGACGCCTCGTCCGGCCACAGCGCCTGGGCCATCGCCCGGGTGATGATGGCCATGCGCCCCTGGACACGGTCCTTTTCAGGGTCGATTTCCATGAAGTCGCCAGGCGCGAAGTCGCGGCCTTCGACCAGGGTCAGGCCGAACGTGTCGATCAGCGAATCGGGCGAAAAGTACTGCGCGGCCGACTGGACGTTCGAGTTCTGCTGCTCGGTCGAGATGACGACCGGCCCGACGTTCCAGCCCGAGCGCCCCAGGGGGATCTGGTTCGACCAGGCTGCGGAGACGACGCCGGGCACCGCGCGGATGGCCTCCATGTCGCGCAGCTGCATGCCGCGCACGTCCTGGATCTGGCGATGCGGGTAAAAGCGGATCTCGGACACGTTGGCTTCGTCGGCGCCGCTGGGACGGGCGGCCGTGGCCAGCCGGTCCTTGATGATGTAAAGCGCATTGCAGACGATGGCCAGGGTCAGCGCCACCTGGGCGGCGATGAGCAGCGGCGCGGTCTTGTTGCGCAGCATGGACGAGAGGATCGGACGGATTTCCATGGCGGCGGTCCTTACTGGCTCTTGAGCTGGAGGGCGGGCACCACCTGGCAGGCGCGCCAGGTCGGCAACAGGCCGGCGAGGATCGCCGCGAGCACCGACACCACGACGGCGATGACCAGCATCGGTACGTCCAGGTGGGTGAGCTGGGCGATGCCCCGGTTGAAGTCGCGGATGAAGGCCAGCGCCGCCAGGGTCAGGGCGATGCCGGTGCCGGCGCCGACCAGGCCGATGACGGCGGCTTCGGTCAGGTACTGGCGGAAGACCTCGCCGCGCGAGGCACCCAGGGCGCGGCGCACGCCGATTTCACCGGGCCGGGCACTGAACTTGGCCAGCAGCAGGCCCACGGTGTTGACCAGGCAGACCAGCAGGAAGCCGAACGCCAGCCAGGTCGAGGTGCGGGTGTCGTCGCTGACCACTTCGCGCACGTCCAGCCATTCACGGACGTCGTAGAGGCGGTTGTTCATCGGTGCCTCGAAGCGGTTGAGCGCCTTCTGCTCGGTGACGTAGGCATCGAGGTAGTCGGCGTAGCGGCCACGGTCGGCGGTCGAATCCAGTTCGACCCAGAACTGCACCCAGTTGCACTCGCCTTCGACCAGGCCGCGAAAGCCCGGGGACGGCGGGGTCGAGTTGCAGCTGATGTTGCCATTGACGTTCAGTTCGCGGGCGATGGCGGTGCGGATCGGCAGGTAGATGTCTTCGCTGGTGTCGAAGCTGCCGCTGCCGACCAGGCGGTAGAACTTGGGCAGCGGGTTCCAGGTGTCGATGACGCCGACCACCTGCAGGGCGTTGTCGCTGGCACGCAGGCTCTGTCCAACCGGGTTGACCCCTTCGCCGAACACACGTTCGGCCAGGCTGCGGCTGATCACCGCCACCTGGGTGCCGCGCTGGTCGTCCTCGGCCGACCAGGGTTGGCCGTGCACGAAGGGCACGTCGAACATCGCGAAGAAGTCGCGACCCACGGCCAGGCCGTCGCTGAAGAAAGGCGGCAGGTCGGCGCGACCGGAGTCGATCGGGGGGCTGATGCCATAGACCGGCGTCTGGCGCTTGCCCTCGCCGCGCTCCCACAGCGCCATCGTGTCGCGCATGGTCAGCTGCGTGGGGGGCTCGGGGTCGGTGAAGGGGCCGTTGTTGACCGGCCGGTTGTCGAGCAGGGGCACGAACAGCACGTCGGACTTCTGCGGGATCGGGTCGCCGGACATGCCGCGCAGCAGGGTCAGCGTGGTCATCGACGCCGCCACGCCCACCGACAGCGTCAGCACCATCAGGCTGGTCAGGACCGGGTTGCGGCGCAGGCTGCGGAAACCCAGGGAGAGGTAGTAGCCGTACATGGCGGATTCCTCAGGCGGTGGTGGCGTGGGCGGACGCGGCGGCCAGGCTGCGCGCCGTCTCGTGGGTCAGGTCGCTGACCTGGCCGTCGATGATGTGCACGTTGCGGTGCGCGCGCGCGGCCAGCTCCGGGTCGTGGGTGACCATCAGGATGGTGGTGCCGGCGGCATTGATTTCCTCGAGCAGTTCCATCACCCCGCGCGCCATCTGCGAGTCGAGGTTGCCGGTGGGTTCGTCGGCCAGCAGGACCCGCGGCGAGCCGGCCAGGGCGCGGGCGATGGCCACGCGCTGCTGCTGGCCGCCGGAAAGTTCGGCCGGGTAGTGCTTGCTGCGCGAGGCCAGGCCGACCTGGGCCAGGGCCTCTTCGATGCGCTTCTTGCGCTCGGCGCCGCCGAAGCCGCGGTAGCGCAGCGGCACGTCGACGTTGTCGAAGAGGTTCAGGTCCGGGATCAGGTTGAAGCCCTGGAAGATGAAGCCCAGCTTTTCGTTGCGAAGCTTCGAACGGGCCGAATCGTCCAGGCCGCGCACGTCGACGCCATCGAGCTTGTACTCGCCGCCGGTGAACTCCTCGAGCAGGCCGGCGATGTTGAGGAAGGTGGTCTTGCCCGAACCCGACGGGCCGGTGACCGCGACGAACTCGCCTTCCTTGACGTGGATATCGAAGCCGCGCAGTGCGTGGGTTTCGATCATGTGGGTGCGGTAGACCTTGCTCAGGTTGTTCATGCGCAGCATGGCGGGTTCCTCGGTCGCGGAAAGGGTGGGGAAGGGAATCAATCGTTGATGGCGACGCGCTCGGCGTCTTCGAAGGTGTTGGTGCCGGAGATGACGATGCGCTCGCCGGGCTGCAGGCCCTCGAGGATCTCGACCTCGCCGACGCTGGTGGCGCCCAGCACGATGGGCCGGCGCACGGCGATGCCGTCCTCGACCACGTAGGCGGCCCGGCCGCCCAGGGCCTCGACGAAGGGGCCGCGGGCGACCTTGACCACGTCGGGCTTTTCCTCGAACAGCACGCGGGCGCTGACCCGCTGGTTCTGGCGCAGGCCGGCCGGCTGCTCGCCGTCGAAGCGCACCCGCGCCAGCACCTGGTTGTTCACCACTTCCGGCGAAATCGCCGAGATGGTGCCGGTGGCGGCGGTGCCGCCGATCCGGACTTCGGCGGTCATGCCCAGGCCCAGGTCCTCGGCATAGGACTCGGGCATTTCCAGTTCGACTTCCAGGCGGCTCAGGTCCACCACGGTCATCAGCGGGGTGTTGGCGACCACGACGGCGCGGTCGGCGACGTTGAGCGTGCCGATGATGCCGTCCACCGGCGCGCGCACGTTGAGTTCGTCGACGCGGCGCTCGAGGTTGGCGGTCAGCAGGCGCTGGCGTTCCAGGGCCTGTTCCTGGGTCTTGAGTCCCAGGCTGACGTCCTGGGTCTCGAGCGTGGCCGCGGTGCCGGCGTGCTTGCTGCGGATGTCGGCGCTGGCCATGGCGTCCTTGGCGCGCAGGTACTCGACCTCGGCGATCGCGCCCAGTTCGAAGCCGCGCTGGGCGCGCTGCAGGTCACGCAGCGCCGCCAGCCGGGTCACCTCGGCGTCGTCGGCCTCGCGACGGGCCAGCAGGCTGGCCTTGCGGGCCAGGATGCGCTGGCGCGCGACTTCGGCTTCCAGCTGGGCCAGCGTGGCCTGCTCGCGCTGGAGTTCGTTCTGCAGTTCGGGCGAGTCGATGACCGCCATCACGTCGCCGCTGGCGACGGTGTCGCCGGCCAGGATCTTCAGGGTCACGGTGCCGCCGGCCGGCGCATACAGGGTCGGGCTGATGGCGGCGACCACGCGACCGTTGGCGGTGGCGTCGCGCACCAGCAGGCCGCGCTCGACCGGGGCGATGCGCAGCCGGTCCGCCGACACCGCCCGCGCGCTGCCGAGCCAGCCGCTGGCCACCCAGGCCAGCAGCAGCAGCGCCAGCACGGCACCGGCGGCCAGCAACAGCGGGCGGCGGGAACGGGGGGCCTGGGCCGGGGAGAGGCTGCGGTCCTGGGCGGAGGTGTCGCGGATCATGGGTGGGTCCGTGCAGTTCGGGTCTGCCAAGAACGATGCAACCACCATGCCAACAACTAAGTGTCTGATCTGAAAGGATTGTGGTCTGTCCGTGGCGTCCGGCCACGGGGGTGCCGGACGGTCGGCGGACGCCGGCCGGGGCGTCGCGGGGCCGCTGCCCGCGGAAAGCCACATCCTTCACTTAAACTTGCAGGCCTGTCCCGAAGGAATCGATTGCATATGTGCGGAATCGTCGGCATCAGCGCCAACCGGCCCATCGTCCAGCACCTGATCGCCGGGCTCGCCGCGCTTGAATACCGGGGTTACGACTCGGCCGGTGTCGCCCTGCTCACCGGCGACGGCATTTCCCGCCTGCGCGCCAAGGGCAAGGTGCGCGACCTGGTGGCCCTGCAGGCCGAAACCGGCCTGGACGGCCACTGCGGCATCGCCCACACCCGCTGGGCCACCCACGGCGTGCCCAGCGAAGGCAATGCCCATCCGCACGTGTCGGGGCAGGTAAGCCTGGTGCACAACGGCATCATCGAGAACCACGCGGCGCTGCGCCGCGAACTGCAGGCCGAGGGTTACGAATTCAGTTCCCAGACCGACACCGAAGTCGTGGCACACCTGGTCGAGAGGGCCCAGCGCCAGGGGTTGGGCTTGCTGGCGGCGCTGCAGGACACGGTCAAGCGTTTGCACGGCGCCTACGCCATCGCCGCCGTTTCGGCGCGCGAGCCGGGCACCGTCGTGGGCGCACGTTATGGCGCGCCGCTGATCGTCGGCCTGGGCGAGGGCGAACAGTACCTGGCCTCGGACGTGCACGCGTTGCTGCCCCTGACCAAGCGCTTCATGTACCTCGAGGAAGGCGACGTGGCCGAGGTGACGGTCGGCGGCATCCGCATCTTCGACCTCGACGGCGCCCCGGCCGAGCGCGAGGTGAAGGAGTCGCACTTCAGCGCCGACGCCGTGGAACTGGGCGAGTACGCCCACTACATGCTCAAGGAAATCCACGAGCAGCCGGTGGCCGTGGCCGACACCCTGGAAGGTCGCATCGCCGGCGGCAAGATCCTCACCCAGATCTTCGGCGTCGACGCCGAACGCCTGCTGGCCGACACCCAGGCCGTGCACATCATCGCCTGCGGCACCAGCTACCACGCCGGCCTGGTGGCCCGGTACTGGATCGAGCAGCTGGCCGGCGTGCCCTGCACGGCGGAGATCGCCAGCGAATACCGCTACCGCGACCCGGTGGTGCGCGAAGGCACGCTGTTCCTCACCATTTCCCAGTCCGGTGAAACCGCCGACACCCTGGCCGCGCTCAAGCTGGCCAAGGAGCGCCCCTACCTGGCGCGCATGGCCGTGTGCAACGTGCCGGAGTCGTCGATCGTGCGCGAATCGGCCCTGGTGCTGATGACCCGCGCCGGCCCCGAGATCGGCGTGGCTTCGACCAAGGCCTTCACCACCCAGCTGGTGGCGCTGGCCTTGTTCTCGTTGGCGCTTGCGCGCGCGAAGGGCCTGGACGATGAACGTTATTCGGACGGCGTGCGCCAGCTCGAGCGCCTGCCGGGCCACATCGCCGAGGTGCTCAAGCTCGACGAGGAAATCAAGGAGCTGGCCGAACAGTTCATCGGCAAGCACCACGCCCTGTTCCTGGGTCGCGGCACCCACTGGCCGGTGGCGATGGAAGGCGCGCTCAAGCTCAAGGAAATCAGCTACATCCACGCCGAGGCCTACGCGGCCGGCGAGCTCAAGCACGGGCCCCTGGCGCTGGTGGACGAAGACATGCCGGTCATCGCGGTGGCACCCAACGACCGCCTGATCGACAAGCTCAAGTCCAACCTCGAGGAAGTGCGCGCCCGCGGCGGCGTGCTCTACGCCTTCGTCGACGAAACCGTCGCCCACGGCCTGGACGCCGCCCGCGTGGTGATCCTGCCGGCCTCGGGTGAAATCGCCGCACCCATCATCTCCACCATCCCGCTGCAGCTGCTGAGCTACCACGTCGCCGTGCAGCGCGGCACCGACGTCGACCAGCCGCGCAACCTGGCCAAGTCGGTGACGGTGGAATAAGCGGTCGAAGGGAGGGGCGCGACTGCGAATATCGCGCTGGCCGGCACTGGCGGTGTCGACTAGACTTCCGATCATCTCGTGCCTGTCGGGTATTGCCATGCGCCTCTGGACTTCGTGTCTTCTGCCTTGCCTGCTTGCAGTCGGCGCTTCGCTCCCCGCGCTGGCGCAGGATCGCATCTTCGACATCGTGCCGCCGGCAGGCCAAGAGGTGCAGATGGTCGACGGCTATACCGTGCTGCGCCAGGCCGGCAACCAGTACGGCGCGGTGCTGACGTACATGCCCGAGTCGGCGTCGACGGCGTGGATCCCGGTGGCGGTACTCAATACGTCCGGCGGTCGGCTCAAGGTCGGCACCAAGGGCGTCAGTGCCCGCAGCGGCAAGACCGAACTCAAGGTCTGGTCGACAACCGGCCTGATCCGCCTGGCCAAGGAAGGCAGCATCAGCGCGCCATCGGCGATGGTCGAGGCGGCGGCCACTTCCGGCACGCCGGCCGTGGCGCAGAACGATGCGCCCGTGGCGCCGAGCAAGGCCGAGACTATCGGCGCGTTCCAGCCGGGCGAGCAGAGCCAGACCCTGGGCACGACCAACAGCCGCGCCAGCCGCAGCAACGCCCAGGAGAGGGAGCACGACCTCGCCGTCGCCCAGGTCACCGCCCTGCGCAATCGCCTGTTCCGCGACCAATCCATCGACGCGCGAGAAGTCGGCCGCGGAGACGTCCGCATCAACCTGCCGCCGTCTCGCAGCGACGGCCAGCCGGCCGAGTTCGTGCTGACGCTCGATTTCGGCGGCGAGGCCATGGACGTGACCTATCGCGAGCGCGTCGCGCGCTGACCACCAGCCCCGCGCTCACGATTTGCGGCTGACATTGTTCATTGACCAGAACGCCGCCCAACGAAGATCCGCGCCCGGTCGAACCCGAGCGCCCGCTGCCGATGGACTGCTGCGACGGCGGCTGCGCGGTCTGCGTGTTCGACAGCTACGCCGAGGACATGGACCACTATCGCGAGTTGCTGGCGCAATGGAAGGCCAGGCATCCGGGCGAAGCGTGAGGAGGCCCCGGCCCGGGCTCCTTCCACGGGTGTTCGTGTCCGGCGTGCGGTCAGGCGTTTCGCGACCGTGCGCGGCCCTTGGCTTCCCGCCGCAGGTTGCGCCGGTAGATGCATTGCCCTGCGATCGCCGTAGCCAGCAGCGCCGCGTTGGTCAGCACGAAGACGGCGTTGCCCACCAGCACGCTGTAGACGACGAAGCCGGCGCTGGCCGTCATCTGGCCCAGGAACAGCCACGACGACAGGCCCTCGGTGCGCGCCTCCCGCCACTGCACCCACACCTGGCGGCCCAGGGTCAGCAGCAACACGCCCGAGGCCGCCCAGCCCAGGTAGTCGGCCGGCTGCACGCCTAGCCCCGGGGCCCGCCCATCACCGGCAGCACCACGCCGCTGATGTAGGACGCCATGACGGGCGAGGCAAGGAAGACATACGCCGGTGAAATCTCCTCGGGCTGGGCGGGCCGACCCATGTCGCTGTCGGCACCGAACTGGGCCACGTCGCTTGCCTCCCGGTCGGCGGGGTTGAGCGGTGTCCAGACCGGACCGGGGGCCACGGCGTTCACCCGGATGCCGCGTGGCAGCAGCTGCGCCGCCAGGCTCTTGGTGAAGGCATGGATCGCGCCCTTGGTCGCGGCGTAGTCGAGCAGGCCACCGCTGCCGAACAGCGCGGTTTCCGATCCCGTGTTGATGATGCTCGCGCCCTGCTGCAGGTGCGGCAGCGCCGCACGCGCCATGTGGAAATAGCCGGCGATGTTCGTCTGCAGGGTTTCCTGCAGTTGCTCGTCACCCAGGTCTTCCAGCCGTTCGACGTGTTGCTGGAACGCCGCGTTGTTGACCAGGATGTCCAGGCCACCGAGCTGCTTCACGGCCTTGTCGACGGTCTTGCGGCAAAAATCGGGTTTGCGCACGTCGCCGGCATGCAGGTAACAGGCCCGGCCTTCGGCTTGCACGGCCCCGGCGGTGGTGCGGGCATCCTCGTGCTCACTCAGGTAGAAAATCGCCACGTCGGCGCCTTCCCGGGCAAACAGCACGGCGACCGCGCGTCCGATGCCGGAGTCGCCGCCGGTGATGATGGCCCGCATGCCCTTGAGCTTGCCGCTGCCGCGGTAGTCGGGTGCGCGATAGCGGGGCGCCGGTTTGAGGTCTGACTCGCGGCCGGGCTTGCCCAGTCGCTGCTTCGGCTGGGGTGGCTCCGGCTGCCTGCGCGCGCCGGCCTGCACCGGTTTGTCCTCGTGGTCCGGGTTCTTCTGGTTGGCCTGGGTGGCCTTTGCCTGCAGCTCGCGCTGGCGCTTGGGCGTGCCGGGGTCTTCTTGCGCGAGGGCATGGGATTCTCCTGGACGGGACTGGCCCCTTAAAGCCTGTTCCAGCGGCCGCGGGCGTGTCTTAGCGCCCTTTAAACGCGCAGGGTTGGTTCAGGTGGCAAAATGGCGCCCCCATCGAGTCCACGGATCCCGCCATGCGCGTCTGCGTCTACGCCGCTTCAAGCGCCCGGGTGGCGCCCGAATTCCATGCCGCCGCTCGCCAGCTCGGCGAGACGCTGGCGGCCAATGGCTGCAGCGTCGTCTACGGCGGCGGGTCAACGGGCCTGATGGGCTCGCTGGCCGATGGCGCCCTGTCCAAGGGCGGCGAAGTCATCGGCATCCTGCCGCGCTTCATGGCCGACCTCGAATGGGGGCATCCGGGCCTGACCCACCTCGAACTGGTGGAGGACATGCGTGAGCGCAAGCACAAGCTGCTGACCAATTCCGACGCCGTGGTGGCGTTGCCCGGTGGCTGCGGCACGCTCGAGGAACTGTTCGAGGCGATCACGCTCAAGCGGCTGGGCATCTACTTCAGCCCGATCCTGCTGCTGAACGTGCGCGGTTTCTACGCGCCGCTGCAGGGCTTCATGGAATCGGTGATCGCCGAGCGCTTCATGAACCCCGAACACGCGGCGATGTGGTCGCTGGTGGATGCGGTCGAAGACGTATTGCCCACCATCAAGGCGACGCCGCCCTGGCGCGAGGACGCGCGCGAGTACGCCGTGGTGCGCTGAAGCGTCAGTCGTCGCGGGACGACGAGGGGTCGTCGAAGCCGTAGCCGGGGCCGGGCATGTCGCCTTCGTCTTCGCCGTCCAGGTGCACGGTCTTCACCGGTGCCGCGGCCGGCATGCGCTTGTTCTTGGGCAGCGGCAGCTTGGCGACTTCATCGCCGGCGGCCAGCACCAGTTCGCTGCGGCGCTCGTCGGGGATTTCCTGCCAGTGGCAGCCCTGGATGGCGCCTTCGAGCGCGTAGAGCAGGTTGAGGCTGGGCTTGAAGCCGGCGCGCTTGACCCGCACGAAGGCCGCCAGCGCGCCCACCGATTCCAGGTCTTCCTGGCTGCGGATGCCGGTCTGGCGCAGCCAGGCCGCCGACTTCGGGCCGATGTTGCGCAGTTTGGTTCCGGTGCTCATGCGGGGTCCCTCTTCCGGCGAAGTCAGGCCGGTCCCAACGTGTCTATGAACGCATTGGCGATCGATTCGAGGCCAGCCTGGTCGTCCGCGTCGAAGCGATCGGGCACCGGGCTGTCGAGGTCGAACACGCCCACCAGCGTATCGCCGAGGTACAGCGGCACCACCAGCTCCGACCGCGACGCCGCGTCGCAGGGAATGTGTCCCGGAAACGCCTCGACGTCGGCGATGCGCTGGGTTTGGCGCATCTGCGCGGCGGTGCCGCAGACGCCGCGGCCCAGTGCGATGCGCACGCAGGCCGGGTGGCCCTGGAAGGGTCCGACCACCAGTTCCTTGCCGTCGAAGAAATAAAACCCCACCCAGTTCACTTCCGGCAGCGCGTGGTAGACCAGGGCCGAGAGATTGGCGGCGTTGGCGACGCGGTCGGGTTCGCCGTGCATCAGGCCGCGGGCCTGGTCCAGCAGCTGGGCATATTGTTCGGACTTGGAGCCGGTCAGGGCGGACTGCGCGAACATCGGCGCTCCATCGTAGGGGGTCGGAGCGTTATTGTATGGCCTGGCGCCGGGGTGCGCGGGGGACGGGCATGCAATGGAGTGTTGAACAACTGGCGGGTTTGCCGCGTGAGGACGGGTTCCGCCTTCGTGGCCAGCAGGTGACGCGGCTGGAAACCTTCGTCGACGCCGCCTTCGCCTTCGCCCTGACCCTGCTGGTCATCTTCTTCGAAACCCTGCCCACCACCTACGACGAACTGCGCGAGGCGCTGCGGCGCGTTCCCACTTTCATCATGTGCTTCGTGCTGCTGGCGATGTTCTGGAGCGCCCACAACCGCTGGAGCCGGCGCTTCGGACTCGACGACTTCGCGTCCACGATATGGTCGCTCGGCCTGGTGCTGGTGATGCTGGTTTACGTTTATCCCCTGCGCATGGTGGTTTCCAGCGGCCTGTGGCTGGCGACCGGTGGCTTCGTGCCGACCGAGCTGGTGCTGACCGGGGCCGATGCCGTGTACGACCTGCTCTGGGCCTTCATCATCTATGGCTTCGGCTTTGGTGCCATGGCCCTGATGATCTGGCTGCTCAATCGCCACGCGCTGGGCCGGGCCGCGGCCCTGGGGCTGGACGCGGTCGAACGCCACGAGGCCGGGACCGAGGCGGGCATCCAGGCGATCCTGGCCGGCAGTGCCGCCCTGAGCATCGCGGCGGCCTTCGCCCTGCTGGCCTTGCCGCGCGAACAGTTCACCTACCTGATCAGCGGGCTGCCCATGTTTTTCTACCCATTGCTGGGCTTCGCCATCCCCGCCTACGGCGCCTGGCGTGCGCGCCGGCGCCCGGAGGCGGCATGAGCCCCGTCGGGTTCCCCCGCGGCTGCTTCGTCACTGGCACCGATACCGGCGCCGGCAAGACGTTCGCGTCCACGGTGCTCTTGCATGCGATGCGCCGCGACGGCCGGCCCGCCGTGGGCATGAAGCCGGTGGCCAGCGGCTGCGAACGCGACCATGAGGGCTGGCGCAACGAGGACGCCCTGGCGCTGATGGCCGCCAGCGAACCGCGCCCCGATTACCAGCTGCTCAATCCCTACGCCTTGCCTGAACCCACCGCTCCGCAGATCGCTGCCGCGCTGGCCGGCGTGCACGTCGAACTGCCGACCCTGCTCGCCGCGCATGCGGCCCTGGCGGGCCAGTCCGGCGGCCGGGTGCTGGTGGAGGGTGTCGGTGGCTGGCTGGCGCCGCTGGCCGACGACGTCGAACAGGCGGACCTCGTCCGCGCCCTGGACCTGCCGGTGGTGCTGGTGGTCGGCCTGCGCCTGGGCTGCCTGAACCACGCGCGCCTCACCGCCCGCGCCATCGTCGCCGACGGCTGCCGCCTGGCCGGCTGGATCGGCAACCAGGTCGAGCCCCCGGGGCCGCACGCCGACGCGTATCTCGACCTGCTTGATGCCGCATTGCCCGGACCCCGACTCGGGCTGCTGCCGTACGCGCCCGGTACCCCGCCGGCCAAACTCGCCGCGAAGCTGGCTCTGGGCTGAATACCGCGCCCGGCATCGGGCCAAAACCCCCTGAAACAGGCCATCAGTTGGCTTGACAGCGGCGCATTCAAACATAGAATGACCGTTCACTTTTTTGCCCATGCCGGCCTCCCGGCGGCGCGGGCGACCCCGTGTTACTCCAGCCCCGAGGCATTCCATGTCCCTCCCCGCCGTCTCCCTGCGCCCCGTGGCGCTCCTGGTCGCCGCCAGCCTGCTGCTGGCGGCCTGCTCCGGCGAGCCTGCCCAGATGCAGATGCCCACGCCCGAAGTCACCGTCGTCACCCTGACCGAGCAGCCAGTGCCACTGACCCGCGAACTGGCCGGTCGCACCGTGCCCTTCGTGGTCGCCGAAGTGCGTCCGCAGGCCACCGGCATCATCGAACAGCGCCTGTTCGAGGAAGGCAGCCTGGTCGAAGCGGGGCAGGTCCTGTACCGCCTGGACGACGCCACCTACCAGGCCGCCCGCGCGGCCGCCGCCGCCAACCTGGCGCGCGCCCGCGCTTCGGCCAACTCCGCGCGCCTGGCCGCCGACCGCTCCACCGAGCTGGTGGCCGAGAAGCTGGTTGCCCAGCAGGACCACGAGCGCACCCTGGCCGCCGCCGCCGAGGCCCAGGCCGACGTCGCCGCCTACCAGGCGGCGCTGCAGGCCGCCGACGTCAACCTCGGTTACACCCGGATCACCGCGCCGATCTCCGGCCGCGCCGGCAAGTCCAGCGTCACCCAGGGTGCGCTGGTCACCGCCAACCAGGAAATGGCCCTGGTGACCGTGCAGCAGCTCGATCCGATCTACGTGGACCTGTCGCAGTCGGCCACCGAGCTGACCCAGCTGCGCAAGGACATCGAAGCCGGCCGCGTCGAACAGGACGGCGTCGAGGCGACGATCCTGCTCGAGGACGGCAGTGCCTATGCCCAGACCGGCGTGCTCGAGTTCACCGACGTCACCGTCGACCCCGGCACCGGCAGTTACTCGCTGCGCGTGCGCGTCCCCAATCCCGACAACTTCCTGCTGCCGGGCATGTACGTGCGCGCCGTGGTCGGCCTGGGCACCCGGCCGGACGCCATCCTGGCGCCGCAGCAGGGCATCAGCCGCGACGCCAAGGGCAATGCCACCGCGATGGTGGTCAACGCCGACGGCACGGTCGAGGCGCGCGTCGTGCAGACCCGCCAGACCGTGGGCGACCAATGGCTGGTCGAGTCGGGCCTCGAGGCCGGCGACCGCGTCATCATCGAAGGCCTGCAGAAGGTCCGGCCCGGTGGCAGCGCCAATGCCGTGGAAGCCGGCAAGCCGGCCGCCGCCGGCGCGCCCTCCGCCCCGGACGCCGACGCGTCCGCCGACGCCGCGTAAGCCGGGAGTCCACGCATGGCAAGGTTCTTCATCGACCGCCCGATCTTCGCCTGGGTGATCGCCATCATCATCATGCTGGCCGGCGTGCTGGCGCTGTCGCAGCTGCCGATCTCTCGCTACCCGACGATCGCGCCGCCCACGATCACCATCAACGCCAGCTACCCGGGTGCGTCCGCGCAGGCCGCGGAAAATTCGGTGACCCAGATCATCGAGCAGGCGATGACCGGCCTGGACGGCCTGGATTACCTGTCCTCGACCAGCGACTCCAATGGTTCGGTGGCGGTGACGCTGACCTTCGAGACCGGCACCGACCCGGACATCGCCCAGGTGCAGGTGCAGAACAAGCTGCAGCTGGCGACCTCGCTGCTGCCCGGCATCGTGCAGCAGCAGGGCATCTCGGTGAACAAGGCCTCCAGCGGCTTCCTGCAGGTGCTGGGCTTCGTTTCCGAAGATGGTTCGATGGACCGCAACGACATCTCGGACTACGTGTCGGCGAGCATCGTCGATCCGCTCAGCCGCGTGCCGGGCGTGGGCAGCGTGCAGGTGTTCGGCGGCAAGTACGCCATGCGCATCTGGCTCGACCCGGGCAAGCTCAACACCTACCAGCTGGCGCCCAGCGACGTGGTCGCGGCGATCCAGGCCCAGAACGCCCAGGTGGCCGTGGGCCAGCTCGGCGGCACGCCGGCCATTGATGGCCAGCAGATCAACGCCACCATCACCGCCCAGGACCGCCTGCAGACGCCGGAACAGTTCCGCGACATCGTCGTGCGCGCCGGGACCGACGGCTCGACCCTGCGCCTGGGCGACATCGCCCGGGTCGAGATTGGTTCGGAAAGTTATTCGGTCATCAGCCGCTACAACGGCAAGCCGGCGTCCGGCGTGGCCATCTCGCTGGCGACCAACGCCAACGCCCTGTCCACCGCCGATGGCGTGGCCGACCTGATCGAACGCATGGAGCCGAGTTTCCCGCCGGGCCTGCGGGTGACGGTCCCGTTCGACACCACGCCCTTCGTTCGGGCGTCGATCACCGAAGTGGTGAAGATCCTGCTCGAGGCCTTCGTCCTCGTATTCCTGGTGATCTTCCTGTTCCTGCAGAACTTCCGCGCCACCCTGATCCCCACCATCGCCATTCCGGTGGTATTGCTGGGCACGCTGGCGATCCTGCTGGCGCTGGGCTTCTCGATCAACATGCTGACCATGTTCGCCATGGTGCTGGCGATCGGCTTGCTGGTGGACGACGCCATCGTCGTGGTCGAGAACGTCGAGCGCGTGATGAGCGAGGAAGGTCTGTCGCCCGTGGAAGCCACGCGCAAATCCATGGACCAGATCACCGGCGCCCTGGTCGGCATCGGCCTGGTGCTGGCGGCCGTGTTCATCCCGATGGCCTTCCTCACCGGCTCGACGGGCGTGATCTACCGCCAGTTCACTGCGACGATCGTCTCGGCCATGGGCCTGTCGGTGCTGGTCGCGATCATCCTGACCCCGGCGCTGTGCGCGACCCTGCTCAAGCCGCTCAAGAAGGGCGAACACCACGGCGAGAAGGGTTTCTTCAAGTGGTTCAACAACCGCTTCGACGCCGGCAACAAGCGCTACCAGGGTTTCGTCGGCGGCATGCTGCGCCGCGGCGGCCGGTTCCTGGTGATCTACGCGCTGCTGGCCCTGGTCATGGTCTTGATCTTCCGTGCGGTGCCCTCGTCCTTCCTGCCCGACGAAGACCAGGGCGTGGCCTTCACCATCGTCCAGACCCCGGTGGGCGCCACCCAGCAGCGCACCCAGAAGGTGATGGAGCAGGTGGAGAAGCACTACCTGGAGAACGAGGGCGACATCATCGAGTCGGTTTTCTCCGTGCAGGGCTTCAGCTTCGCCGGCAGCGGCCAGAACAACGGCATGGTGTTCGTCAATCTCAAGGACTGGGAAGAGCGCACCAGCGACGAGGCCAGCGTCACCGCGATGGTCGGTCGCGCGATGGGCGCCTTCAGCCAGATCAAGGACGCCATGGTGTTCGCGCTGGCGCCGCCGCCGGTGACCGAGCTCGGCACCACGGGCGGCTTCAACCTCTACCTCAAGGACAACCAGGGCCAGGGCCACGAGGCCTTGATGGCGGCGCGCAACCAGCTGCTCGGCCTGGCCGGGCAGAGCTCGATGCTGAGCCAGGTGCGACCGAACGGCCAGGAAGACTCGCCGCAGTTCCGCCTCGACGTCGACAACGACAAGGCCGCGGCGCTGGGCGTGTCGGTGGCCGAGATCAACAACACGCTGTCGGTCGCCTGGGGCGGTCGCTACATCGACGACTTCATCGACCGCGGCCGGGTCAAGCGCGTCTATGTGCAGGCCGATGCGCCCTATCGCATGGTGCCGGAGGACTTCAACCTCTGGTACGTGCGCAACAACCAGGGCGAGATGGTGCCGTTCTCCTCCTTCGCCACCTGGCACTGGGAGTACGGTTCGCCGCGACTGGAGCGCTACAACGGCGTGCCGGCGGTGAACCTGACCGGCATGGCCGCCGCAGGCGTCAGCTCCGGCGACGCCATGGCCGAGATGGAGCGCCTGGCCGAAGGGCTGCCGCAGGGTTTCGGCATCGAGTGGTCGGGCGCGTCCTACCAGGAACGCGTGGCCGACTCGCAGGTGCCGCTGCTGTACGCGCTGTCGCTGCTGGTCGTGTTCCTGTGCCTTGCGGCGCTGTATGAAAGCTGGACCATCCCGACCTCGGTGCTGCTGGTCGTGCCGCTGGGCATCCTGGGCACGGTGCTGTTCACCTGGCTGCGTGGGCTCGAGCGCGACGTCTACTTCCAGGTCGGCATGCTCACCACGGTCGGCCTGTCGAGCAAAAACGCGGTGCTCATCATCGAGTTCGCCAAGGCCAACATCGAAAACGGCATGGAGCTGGTCGAAGGCACCCTGGCCGCCATCCGCGACCGCCTGCGGCCGATCCTGATGACGTCCATTGCCTTCGGCTTCGGCGTGTTGCCGCTGGCCATCGCCAGCGGCGCGGGCTCCGGTGCGCAGCGCGCGATCGGCACCGGCGTGATCGGCGGCATGCTGGCCGGCACCTTCCTGGGCATCTTCTTCATCCCGCTGTTCTTCGTTACCGTGCGCCGCATCTTCTACCGCAAGGAAGCCGCGTCGTGAGCCCGATGCCGGCCGGTGGCGGCGCCAAGGCGCGGGCGCGCCAGGAAGCCCAGCGCGAACGCATCCTCGAGGCGGCGCGTGCGTGCTTCTCCGAGGGTGGGTTCCACGGCACCGGGATGTCGGCGATCGCGCGCGCGGCCGGCATGAGCCAGGGCCTGATCTACCGTTACTTCACCAACAAGGCGGCGATCATCCGCGCCATCACCGACGAGCAGCGCGAAGAGCGCCGCGAGGCCCTGGCCGGCATCGCCACCTGTTCGGAGCTGGTCGACAAGCTGCTCGAGAAGATCGACGCCTGGCGCGAGTCCGGTCCGCGCGAGCCTTGCGAGGGCGGCTTCGATGCCGCGCTGTTCCTGGAGGTGTCGGCCGAAGCCACGCGCGACGCCGACATCGCCGCGGTGGTCACCGCCCAGGAGCCGCAGATATGGACGGACTTCGAGGACCTGGTCCGCCGCAGCGCCGAAGCGGCCGGCAAGCCGCTGGATGCCGCCACGGTGCGCCGTCGCACGGTGGTGATGCGCTGCCTCGTGGACGGGCTGATCCTGTGTTACGTCCGCGACCCCCAGCAGGACCGCGAGGTCCTGCGACACAGCCTGCAGGAAGCCATCACCGCGCTTTGCCTGTAAGGCTTCAAGCCGCCGGGGCCTTTGCCCAGCGCTTGCCGAGGCACCCGCCCAAGCCTAGTCTTGCCCCAGCCCATCCGCTGGAGCCCGTGCGATGCGAACCTCGCTGATCCGCCTGTTGTCCGCGGCCCTTGTGCTGTTCCCCGTGGTCGCGCTGGCCCAGACGTCCATCTCCTACGAAGGCAAGACGGTGCTGGTCACCGGCTCCACCGACGGCCTGGGTCGCGAACTGGCCCGCAGCTTCGCCGCCGAAGGCGCCCACGTGATCATCCACGGCCGCAATGCCGAACGTGGCCAGGCGCTGGTGGATGAAATCGCCGCGTCAGGAAAAGGATCGGCGCGATTCGTCGCCGCTGATTTCTCGTCGATGCAGGCCGTGCGCGAATTCGCCGACACCATCGCCGCCGACACGCCCGAGCTCGACCTGCTGGTCAACAATGCCGGCGTCGCCTTCAACGACGGCGAGCGCCGCACGACCCAGGACGGCTACGAAACCCACTTCGCCGTGAACTACCTGGCCGGCTGGATCCTCGTGCACGAACTGCGGCCGGCCCTGAAGGCCGCCGCCCCCTCGCGCATCATCAACGTGTCTTCGGGCAGCTCGGCGCCGATCGACTTCGACGACGTCATGCTTGAACAGCCTGGCGCCGCCGGTCGCGGCTACGGGCAGAGCAAGCAGGCCCAGGCGACGATGACCAAGGCGCTGGCCGCGTCCTTCCTGGCCGACGGCATCGTCATGATTTCCCTGCACCCGGCCACGTTGATGAACACGACCATGGTCGAGGGCCTGGGCATCCCGTCGCGCACGACCGTGCAGGACGGCGTCGACCACGTGATGGGGCTCGCCAAATCGCCGACGCTGCAGGCCGGCGCGTTCTATCTCGAAAAGGGCGAGGCCCGCGAAACGATGGACCCGCAGGGCCAGGATCCCGACGCCCAGGCCAGGCTGCTGGCGCTGAGCAAGGAGCTCACCGGCGTCCCGGCCGACTGATCCAGCCCCCTGCAGGTGGGGCTTCAGCCCCGAAGCGCTTTCAACCCGGCCCGGTGTACCTGCACCCCGAGGTGCAGGTCTCATGCACGACCACGGCCGACAGGCCGGGCAGGGCCGGCTTGAGCTTGTCCCAGATCCAGATCGCGAGATTTTCGCTGGTCGGGTTGTCCAGGCCGTCGACGTCGTTGAGGTAGTGGTGGTCGAGCTGGTCGTAGAGCGGCTGGAAAGCCGCCTTGATGTCGCTGAAGTCCATCACCCAGCCGGTGTCGGCGCCCACTTCGCCCGAGACGTGCAGCTCGATGCGGAAGCTGTGGCCGTGCACGCGTGCGCACTTGTGGCCGGCCGGCACGTTGGGCAGCCGGTGTGCGGCTTCGAGGGTGAAACACTTGAAGATGTCCATGGCGGACATTGTAGCCCCGGGCCGCAGCCCGGGGCCGGGAGGACTCAGCGGATGGCCACGACTTCCTCGGTCTCGCCGCCGTCCGCCAGGCCGTAGCCGAAGTTGCTGATTTCGCCGTCCGCGTCCAGGGACAGGGTGAAGGCGACGAAGCGGGTTTCGCTGCCGTCGAGCTGGGCCAGGCCGGACCCGTCGAAGCGTCGGCCGCCATGCTCGAGCCGGGTGGTCTGGGCCGACACCAGCGAAAACGCCACCTGGGTATCCGCGAGCTCGGCGCGCAGCTGTTCCTGCACCGTGTCCTGCACGGTCCAGCCCGGCGCCACCGCAGCCCGCTGCTCAGCGCCAGGGAGGGCGTCCGGGCTGCGCGGCGGGGCGGTGGCGCCGACGTTCGCCGACAGGGCCAGGGCCAGTCCGGCGGCCGCCGCGAGACTGCCCAGGCCCATGAGGGCACGGGACCGGCCACGCGCGGGGGAGGGCGGCGCGACGGCGGCTGAGGCAGGGCGGGGGGCGAAGGACTGGGCAGCCCAGGCCAGGTCGGCGTCGGTCAGGTCGTCACGGATCAGCAGGGTCATGGCCAGGTTCCGGCGGAGGAGGGACGCAGGGAAGACAGCAGCTTCCGTGCCAAGGCCTGCCCCGCGATGGAAGTTATTGATCGGACATGACAATTGCTCGCGACCGCTACCGGCGGGGCGGCAAAATGCCCGACCCGCCGGCTACCCTGGATTGCGAAATGCAGGCACGCCCGGCGTCTCGGTCCCTGCGACCCGCGGCAGGCAGTCTGGCCAGGGCAATCGGCTAGGCTGTAGGGATGCTAGGGGACTGGAAACAACGCGCCAGCGAAGGAATCACGGTGTTCCGGGCCAGCCGGCTTGAAGCGCTGCTGGTACCGCTGGACCATTTGCTGGCCACCCAGCCGCCCGATGCGCTGCTGGCGCCGCAGACCGTGGTCGCGGCCCACCCGGGCATGCGCCAGTGGCTGGCGGGGGCGCTGGCGGACAGGCGCGGCGTACGCAGCATCGTCGCCAATCTCGACATCCTGCTGCCCAGCGGATTCCTCGACCGCCTGGCCGGCGATGTCCTGGGCGAAGGTGCGACCTCGCCCGCCGCCTGGCGCCGCGAACACCTGCGCTGGCGCATCTTCGCCCTGCTCGAGACCAGCACCGATCCCACCCTGCGCGCCGCGCTCGACGGTGCCGACGCCGAACGCCGGCGCTTCCAGCTGGCCGACCGCCTGGCGCGCATCTACACCCAGTACATGGCCTACCGGCCCGAGTGGCTGGCTGACTGGGCGCACGGCCGCGGGGCTTTTGACGGCGCAAGTTTCCATCCGGCGCTGTGGCAGGCACTGCAATCGGCGATCGGGAAGACCCATCGCGGCGGCCAGTTGGCCCTGCTCGAGCGCAAGCTGCGCCAGGAAGGCGTGCGCGTAGCCGCCACCGACCCCCTGCATGTATTTGGCCTGGCCCACCTGGCGCCGGCGGAACTGCGCGTGTTGCACGCGCTGGCGGCGCACCGGCCGGTGGTGCTGTACGTGCCCGACCCCTGCCGCGAATTCTGGGGCGGCCTGCGCAGCGAAGCCGCGCATCTGCGCGAACTCGCGGCCGACCCATTCTCCCGCGACGCGGAAACCACCTTCCTCGACCAGAACCATCCGCTGCTGGCGGCCTGGGGACGTCTGGGCCAGCATTTCATGCTGCAGGTGCAGTCGTTGGACGCGTCCCTGGACATGCGCCACTACCGCGATGAAGCCGACCACGATCGCCCGCCCGGCCCGCTGCTCGAACGCCTGCAGGAAAGCCTGCGCCGGCTCGCGCCTTCGCTGCTGTCGGAGGATCCGCGCACGCCGCAAGCGCGACGCGCCGATGCCTCACTGCGGGTGCACGCCTGCCACACCCGCCTGCGCGAACTCGAAGCCCTGCGCGATGCCTTGCTCCAGGCGCGCAGCGACGACCCCGGCATTGCCCCTTCCGACATCGTGGTGATGGCACCCGACATCCGCGCCTACCTGCCGCTGCTGCCGGCAGTCTTCGGTGTGCCGGGTGATGCCCGCGCGCCCTTGCCCTTCCACCTGGCCGACGTGCCGGTGGCCAGTACGGTGCCGCTGTTCGCCGCCTTCCGGCAGTTGCTGGCGCTGCCCGGCTCACGCGAAACCGCGCCGGCCCTGCTCGATTTCCTGGCCCAGCCCGACGTTGCCCGTCGCCTGGGCCTGGACGCCGATGCCCTGGCCCTGCTCGAACGCGCCCTGGCCGAAGCCCGCGCCGCCTGGGGCCTGGACCCGGCTGCGCGCGCCGCGCTGGGCGTGCCGGCCATCGAAGAACACACCCTGGCCTGGGCGATGGACCGCCTGCTGGCCAGCCTGGTGCACGGCAACGAAGACAGCGACGACCTGATGTCGGTCGCCGGCCAGCGCCTGGCGCCGGTCACCGGCGTCGCCAATGCGGCCCTGGCCCTGGGCGCGCTCGACCAGCTGCTGCAGTGGCTGGCGACGCTGCGCGACGACGCCTCGCGGCCGCGCGCCGCAAGCGCCTGGGCGGCGCGACTGGAAACGGCGGTCGATCAACTTTTCCAGGCCAGGCCCACCGACCCCGATGCACAGGACGCCATGGACGCGCTGCGCGCCGTAGTACGCGGCCTGGCCGCGGAGCCGGCCGAGGCCGGCCTGGATCCGCTGCTGGCCTGGCCCGTGGTGCGCGCCTGGCTGGAAGAACGTCTTGGCGCCGTGCCGGGTCGCCAGCGTTTCCTGGCCGGCGGCATGACCGTTTGCGGCATGGTTCCGCAGCGCGCGATCCCCTTCCGCGTGGTCGCGGTGCTGGGCTTGAACGAAAGCGAGTACCCGCGCCAGGACCGCGACGCCGGGCTCGACCCGATCCGTCGCGAAGGCCTGCGCCGCCTGGGCGACCGCGACACCCGCAACGACGACCGCTACCTGTTCCTGGAAACGGTGATGTCGGCACGCGACCGCCTGCACCTGAGCTGGATCGGCTTTGATGCGCGCGACGGCAAGCCGCGCAACCCCGCCGCGCCGCTGGCCGAGCTCATGGCCGCGCTTCCCGCCGGTGCCGGCCAAACGCCGCCGTGGCTGGTCAGGCACGCGCTGCAGCCATTCGATGCCGCATATTTCGGCGACGACCCGGCGCGCCGCAGCTTTTCAGATGCCTTTGCCGGCATGGTCGGCGGGGATGGCGATTCGCCGGCGCTACTGTCGCCGCGGCCATCCCCGGCCAGCGAAGAAGCCGCCGAGGTGGAGGTTTCCCGCGTGCTGGCCTGGTGCCGCGATCCGGCCAAGCTCGCGCTGGCCGACGGGCTGCGCGCGCGGCTGGATGCGCTGGGCGACCGCCGCCTGGCCAGCGACGAACCCCTGGAAGCGCGCCTGGGCGTTTTCGACCGGCAGGCGCGGCTGCTGTGCGAACAGGCCTTGGCCGAACCCGGCGTGCCGCTTCCCGAATCACCGCCCGAGGCGCTGGTGCTCGGCGGCGTGCTGCCGCCCGGCGCGCTGGGCACGCAGGCCTGGGTCCGCGAACGCGACACCGCCGAAGCGCTCGTGGCCTCGGCGCGCGCCCGCAGCGAACTCGCCGGCTTGCTTGAACCGGACCTGGCGCCGGAAATCGTGCCGGCCATCGCCCGCCAGGTCGGGCGTTTCAGCATCGGTGGCGAACTCGACCGCGTGCGTGAACGCAATGGCGTCCTGTTCGTTTGCGACACCTTCGCGCACAAGGATTCCGAAGCGGCGCTGAGCTTCCGCGAACGCCTGCCCTTGTTCATCCGCTGGGCGCTGTGCCGCCTGGCGCCGGAAAACGCCAAGCGCCGCGTGCGCATCGCTGCGCTGGTGGCCAAGGCCGGCAAGGCGCCCTGGCAGTCCGCGATCGCGGACTGGGATGAAGCTTTCCTGCAGGCCGATGCTACCGAGCGCGAGTCGTTGCGCGCGCAGCTCGAGACCCGCCTGGCTTTCATCATCGATGTCGCCACGCGCCCGGCCACCGACCCCTGGCCCTATTTCCCGCGCACCAGCTGGGCCCTGGCCAATGGCAAGGACGACGCCGGCGACGAGTGGCGCCGCGAACTCGACTACGCGCCGGGCTACGCGCGCCTGCTGGGCCGCGGTCTGGCGCCCGATGAAAACGAGGACTGGCGCCTGGCCCTGGCCGATGCCGCGACGGCGCTGCTCAACGCCATCCGCCTGGGCGACGCGGAGGAAACGGCATGAGCGCGCCGGTCACCGTCGCACACTGGTACGAACTGCCGTTGAACCCCGGCGGGCGCGCCCTGGTCGAGGCCAGCGCCGGCACCGGCAAGACCTGGACCATCGGCGTGCTGTGGTGGCGTCTGCTGCTTGAGCCCGCGCAGGCGCCGGGCGTCGAGCGCATCGTCGTCACCACCTTCACCGAAGCCGCGGCCCAGGAGTTGCGCGAGCGCTTGCGCGCGCGTTTGCGCCAGGCGCTGGAACTGGCTGACACGCGACCCGCCATGGACGCGGGCACGCCCGGCGATACGGCCTGGCTGCTGGCGCGCTGGCAGCAGCAGGAGGTCTTCGTCGAAGACCGCCGTCGACTGCGCCTGGCGCTCGCGGATTTCGACCGTGCGCCCATCGGCACCCTGCACGGCCTGTGCCGCGGCATCCTGGCCGAGCACCCGCTGGAAGGCGGGCAGGGCATCGAGGTGGCCGAGGCCGCATCTGGCCAGGCCCTGCTTGAAGAACTGGCGCACGACGCCTGGCGCGTGCTGCGACAGTCGGACACCGATGGCCTGGCCGATGCCGGCGTCGGCGAGCTGAGCCTGGCGAAGTTCACCGGCACGCTGTCCACGCTGCTGCGCCCGGGCGTGCGGCTGCCGTCGGGGGAGACCTTCGACGAGGCGCGGGCCGACCTGGCGGCATCGCTGGCGGGACCGCTGCGCGCCGTCGCGAACGACGTTTCCTGGTTCACGCGCAAGAACGCCAAACTGCTGGCGTGCCTGTCCGAAATGGCCGACTGGCTCGCCGGTGCCGACTGGCCCAAGGCCGACGAACGCCTGGGCGTGTTGGCGGAGTTCCAGCTCGAGGGCCAGGTGCGCCCCGAACGCCAGTCCGATTTCATGATGCTGCCGGCCGTTTCGCGCCTGCTCGATGAAGTGCCGCGCCTGTTGATGGCCCGCCATGGCCACGTGGCGCGCTTCTGGGCCGAACAGGTCGCGCGCGTATCGGCCTGGCGCGACCAGCGCCTCGCCGCCCGCGGCCAGCTCACCTTTGACGAAATGATCCGCCAGGCCCACGCCGCCGTCAGCACCCGGCCGGCGCTGGCCGATGCGCTGTTCGCCGACTGGCCGTTCGCGCTGGTCGACGAGTTCCAGGACACCGACGACCAGCAGTACGGCATCCTCGACCGCATCTATCGCGACGCTGGCGGCGAACCGCGTGGACGACTGGTGATGATCGGCGACCCCAAACAGGCGATCTACGGCTTCCGCGGCGGCGACGTGCAGGCTTACCTGCGCGCGCGCGCCCATGCCGACCATCGGCTGGCGCTCCACACCAACCACCGTTCCGCGCCGAACTACGTCGCGGCAGTGAACGGCTTTTTCGCAGACGATGCCGCGGGCCCGGCGCTCGACGCGCGCGGCGAAGGCGCGATCCGCTACGAGCCCGTGCTGGCCAGCGACCGCCAGGTTTCCACGCCCTATTGCATTGGTGGCCAGCCGGTGCAGGCGCCCCTGGTACTGCATTACCTCGGCCAGCCACCGGCTTCGCAGCCCGAGCGCAAGCAGGCGGCGATCGATGCCTGCGCCGACCACATCGCGGCGCTGCTGGCAGATGCCTCGCACACCATTGGCCGCAAGCACGACGACACGGTGGTTCACGAACGCCTGCGACCCGGCGACCTGGCCGTGCTGCTGCCGACCAACCCCGACATCGCCCGCCTGCGCGAAGCGCTGGGCCGGCGCGGCGTACCCTGCGTGGGCGGCAGCCGCGCCAGCGTTTTTGATTCCGAATGGGCATTCGAACTGCAGGTCGTGCTGCAGGCGTTGGCCCACGCCGAAGACGAAGGCGCCGTGCGCGCTGCGATGCTGACGCGGCTCTGGGGCGGCAGCCTGCACGACGTCGCCGCCCTGGGCGATTCGCCCGAGGCCTGGGAGGCAGCCAGCAATCGGCTGCAGCAGCTGCGCCTGGCCTGGCGCGAACGTGGCGTGCTGGCCACCGTGCTGGCGCTGGCTGCGGCTGCCGCGCCGCGCTTGCTGGCACACGCCGGCGGCGAGCGCGACCTCACCGACCTGCGCCACCTGGGCGAGCTGCTGCAGCAGCAGGCCGACCAGGGCCTGGGTCCGCACGCCCTGCTCGACTGGCTGGGCGAACAGCGCCAGCACGAAGACGGCGAAGCGCCCGACAGCGACCAGCGCCAGCTGCGCATCGAGTCCGACGCCGCGCGCGTGCAGCTGATGACCCTGCACCGGGCCAAGGGCCTGGAGTTCCCGGTCGTGTTCCTGCCGCTGCTTTGGGCGCATGCCTTGAACGAAAACCAGGACGGCGCGCCCTGGCTCCTGCCCGAAGCGGATGCCCTGGGGCGCCTCGCCCGCTTTGATGCCGCGGCCCGTCGCCAGGCCCGGCACGAGGCGCAGGATGAACGTTTTCGCGTGCTGTACGTGGCCCTCACCCGCGCCATCCACGCCTGCCATGTTTATGCGCTGCCGCCGTCGCGGCCGGCGACGGCGAAGAAGAACGCCTCGCCGAAATCCGATCCCGAACGGGCACCGCTAGACGCACTGCTCGAACGACTTGGCGTGGAGCACGACTTCCCCGTGATTCCGCACCTGCACTGGCAAGCCGGATGGCCCGCCGCGGCGCCCGCGCTTGCCCGTGATCAAAAACCGCCGGCATCACGCGAAGCCCTGCCGATGCCGCCGCCCGCGCGCCTGCGCCAGCGCCTGAGCTTTTCGACGCTGGTGGGCGGTGCCCGGATCGGCGGCGAAGAAGACAGCGCCGCCTCCGACGAATCCGAACCGGTGCTGGCCGCGGCTGCCGCCGTGCCCGATGAAGCACCGCACCCGGCGCTGCTGGGCCTGTCGGCCCTGCGAGGTCGCGCATTCGGCAACGCGGTGCACGCCAGTTTCGAAAATCGCGACACCGGGAAGCCGATGGCGGCGCAAACCGGCCTGGTCGCGAAACAGCTGGCCGACTTCGGCGTGCGTGCGCGCGGCGAACCGCTCGAAGTGCTCTTGCCGCGCCTGTGTGAACGCCTCGACGGTTCGCTGGCCGCCGAACTGCTGCCCGGCCTTCGCCTCGGCGAGGTGGCCGTGGCCGACCAGCGCGCCGAGATGGCCTTCCATTTCGCACTCGACGGCGCACGGCTCGAAGCGCTGCGGCAGGCCTGCGCCGCGCACGGCGAGCCCGACCTGGTGCCCGCCTTGGGTTGGCGCGAACTGCGCGGCCTGATGACCGGCAAGATCGATCTGGTGTTCGAGCACCGGGGACGCGTGCACGTGCTCGACTACAAGGGCAACTGGCTGGGCGAACGCCTGGGCGATTACGCCGGAGCCGCCCTGGCGCAGGCGATGGACCACAGCCACTACCGGCTGCAGGCGCTGATCTACACCATGGCGGTGCATCGTTACCTTGCACAGCGTCGCGCCGACTACGATCCCGGTCAGCACCTTGGCGAAGCGATCTACCTGTTCGTGCGCGCGGCTGGCCTGGCGCAGGGCGTGGGTGTGTGGAGCCACGCCTTTGCGCCGGCACTGCTCGAAGCCGTGGACGAGGCCCTGGCGGACGGCGCCGTCGCGGAAGCTGCCGCATGAGCCACCTCGACTACCGCCCGCTGCCCTTGCCCGAATTCGACGGCCGTCCGGCCGAGCGTGCGCTGGCCCGCGCCATCACCCGCTGGGTGTTTGCCCACGGCGGCAGCCCGCGCCTGGCTGACCTGGCCGCCCGCGCCACGGTCGCCGAACAGCGCGGCGACACTGCACTTGGCCCGCTCGATGCCGATGTGCGCGCCGACGTTGGCGGAGAGGCGCTGGTCGGCGACGGCCGTGTTCGCACGCCCTTCGTGCTCGACGCCAACGGCCGCTTCTATCTGTGGCGCAACTACCGCTTCGAAGGCGAGGTCGCCGCGGCGCTGCAGGCCCTGCACGCCGATGCGCGCCCGCTGGCGATGGCCGATGACGACCTGGCGGCGCTCTTCCCCGGCGGTGACCCGGCCCGGGACGGCGCCCAGCGTCAGGCCGTGCGGGCCGTCGGCGGCCGGCGGCTGCTGGTACTCACCGGTGGCCCGGGCACCGGCAAGACTACCACCGTGCTGCGCATGCTGCTGCGTCTGCTGCGCGACGGCATCGCCGCGCGCGACGGTATCGCGATCGCCGCGCCCACCGGCAAGGCGGCCCAGCGGCTGGTGCAGTCGCTGCGCCAGGAGGCCGCGCGCCTGCGCGAACAATTGCCCGCAGCCTGGGCCGGTGCCCTGGACGCGCTGCCGACCGACGAGGCGCGCACCGTCCATCGCCTGCTGGGCTGGTCGCCGGCGCGCCAGGCGTATTCGCGCAACGCCGGCCATCCCATCGACGCCGGCGTGGTCGTGGTGGACGAAGCCTCGATGCTCGACCTGGCCCAGCTGCGTGCGTTGCTGCAGGCGCTTCGCCCCGGCAGTTGCCTGCTGCTGGTGGGAGACGCCGACCAGCTCGATTCGGTGGGCGCCGGTTCGGTGCTGATGGACCTCGTGGCGACGTTGGAAGCGGGGGCGTCACCGGCCCTGGTGCGCCTGCGCCACAGCTTCCGCGCCGTCGAACCGCTGGTCCGCCTCAACGAAGCCGTGCGAGCCGGTGACGCCGTCGCCGTGGACGCTGCCCTCGTGGCCGCGGGCGGCACCGCCCGCCTGCATCCCCTGGAAGACACCAGTGCCCTGGCGCGGCGGCTGCGCAGCTGGGCCGATGCGCTTGCCGAGGCCGGGCCGCCGGCGCTGTTGACGGATGTCGACCCGGCCGCAGCGGCTTTGGGAGCGCTGCAGGCTCTGCCGACGCGGCAGCTGCTGTGCGCACTGCGCGAAGGCGCCTTCGGTGCCGACGTCGCCGCAGCCGCGATCGAAGCCAGGCTGCGCCAGCAGTGGAACGTGCCGGCCGGCAGCGACTGGTTCCCCGGCCGCGTCGTGATGGTGACCCGCAACGACTACGGCGCGCGTTTGTTCAACGGCGACCTCGGTCTGTGCCTGGCCGATGCCGACGGCCGGCTGCAGGTCTGGTTCGAGGCGCCCGACGGGGGCGCCCGCGCCTTTTCCCCCGGCGCGCTGCCCGCGCACGATCCGGCCTGGGCCATTACCATCCACAAGAGCCAGGGCAGCGAGTATGGTCACGTCGCCGTGTTGCTGCCGCCCGATCCCGAGCACCGCATACTCTCGCGACAGCTGCTCTACACCGGACTCTCGCGCGCCAAGCGTTCGGTGGAGGTGTGGGGCCCGCAGGCCAGCCTGGACGCGGCCCTGGCCCGTGTCGTACGCCGGGCCGGCGGCTTGCGCAAGCGATTGGGAGACCTCGATTGATCACGATCCTCGGCCGGCAAAGTTCGCACTACACCCGCCAGGTGCGCATGCTCGCGCACGAGCTGGGCGTGGACTACACGCTGTCCCCCATCCACGACCTGCTGGGCGACGACCCGCAGGCCTACGGCGGCAACCCGGCGCTGAAGCTGCCGGCGCTGCAAGTCGGCGACACCGTGGTCTGGGGCAGCGGCAATGCCATGCGCGTACTGGCACGCCAGCGGCCCGGCGACGAAGCCCGCGTCGCCTGGCCCGAACAGTCCACCTCGACCCTGGCCATGAACGCGCACGAAGTGCTCGCGCATGCGATGGCCGCGCAGGTGGACGTGGTGTTGCACGCGTTCGTGGCCAAGCGTCCGCCCGATGCCGTGTCGGCAAAACGCCGGACGAGCCTGATCAACTGCCTGGCCTGGCTGGACGCGAACCTGGACGCCGTGCACGCCGAACTGCCGGCCGACCGCATCCGTTGCTTCGACCTGGGGCTGTTCTGCCTGTTCGAGCACCTGGCGTTCCGCAACCCGATCGATACCTCGGCCTGGCGCACGCTCCAGGTTTTTTCAGCAGCCATGGCAAGGCGCGACGCCGCGTTGGCCACGCCCTACCGGTTCGACCCGCCGCCCGGCGGCTGAGGCAGCGCCCCGGCGCTCAGGGTTTGGCGCGATGGCCCAGCCGCGGGTCGGACGACAACGCGTCGAACAGGGCATCGGTCAGGGCCTTGACCCGCGCGACGCGCTTGAGGTCCGGATGGGTCAGCACCCACACCTGCGTGTCGAAGGCCGCCAGGGGCTCGCGCAGTTGCACCAGCCCGGCGCGCTGGCTGGCCAGCGGGCACAACACCCAGCCGACCCCGGCGCCCGCCGCCACGGCGTCGGCCAGGCTCACCATCGTGTCCACGCGCAGCCCCACCCGTTCGGCGGGCACGTGGCGCCGGATCCATTTCGCCGAATCGAGTTGCGCCAGGGCGTCGACATGCCCCACCCACTGGTAGTCGCGCTCGTCGGCGCCCGGACCCAGCGAGGCGAGATAGTCGCGCGAGGCATACAGGGCCGTTTGCACCACACCCACGCGGCGCCCCACCAGGTGTTCGGGAGGTCGGTTCGACCCGCGCACCGCCACGTCGGCTTCGCGCTTGGTCAGGCTCAGGAAACTGTTGCTGATCACCAGCTCCAGGCCCAGCTGTGGGTGCTGCCGCCGGAAATCCGCCAGCGGCGCGAGCATCAGCGATTGCAGCAAGGCGTCGGGCGCGGTCAGCCGCAGCGTGCCGCTGAGCGCCAGGTTGGCCCCGGTGATCCGTCGCTCGGCCGCGTCCACCTGCTCCGCCAGCGGCGCGACGTCCGCCGCCAGCGCCTGGCCGTGCGACGTCAGCGCGTAGCCGCTGGGAAGCCGGTCGAAAAGCCGGACCGCCAGGCTGCGTTCGAGGCTGCCCAGGCGCCGGAGCACCGTGGAATGGTTGACGCCCAGGGTCTTGGCTGCGGCCCCGACCGACCCCTTCTCACAGACGGCCAGGAAGAACTGGAGGTCGGACCATTGCAGTCGCTTTTCCATCGCCGGCCTATGCGAATTTGCATACACGGAATGCAGATAGTGCCAGTTCCGGGGCAGTCCTGCAGGGAATAGCCTTTGCCTCCCCTACTGGCCCTCTGGAGCCGCCATGTCCCGCGTATCCCCGCTCGCCCCGCACACCCCGCCGGCTACCTACAGTGCCTACACCCTCGGCCGCGGCGCCGGGCCCGACGCCCTGCGCCTCGAACAGCGCCAGTCGCTGCCCCTGGGCCCGGACGAGGTCCGCGTGCGCGTCCGCGCCGTGGCGCTCAACCATCGCGACCTGATGTTCGCCGATGGTCGCGTCGGCAGCGGCGGGCCGGCCATCGTGCCCGGTTCCGACGCCGCCGGCGAAGTGCTGGAGGTGGGCTCGGCTGTGCGCGAGTTCCAGCCGGGCGACGCCGTCATCTCCAGCTTCTTCCCGCACTGGCTCTCGGGCCCGGCGAACCCGGAGGTCACCGCCGGTGCCCTGGGTGGCAGCCTCGACGGCGTGCTGGCCGAACAGCGGGTGCTGCCCGCCTCGGCCTGGGTGCCGGCGCCGGCCAACCTGACCCCGGTGGAGGCCGCGACCCTGCCCTGTGCCGGCCTGACGGCCTGGCATGCCCTGTTTGGCCTCGATCCCTTGCCGCCGGGAGCCACCGTGGCCCTGTTGGGCACGGGCGGCGTCTCGATCTGGGCGCTGCAGTTGGCCAAGGCCGCGGGACTGCGGGTGCTGGTCACGTCGTCCGACGACACCAAGCTGGCGCGGGTGCGGGCACTGGGCGCGGACGCGACGGTCAACTACCGCCAGCATCCGGAATGGGGGAGCGGGTTGCGCGATCTCGCCGGCGAACAAGGCGTGGCGCGTGTCCTCGACGTCGGCGGCCCCGACACCCTGGCGCAATCCATCGACGCCGTGAAGCCTGGCGGCAGCGTTGCCGTGATTGGCCGGCTGGCCGGCGCGGAGCCGGCGCGCATTGATCCCGCCGAGCTGTTCCTGGGGGGCAAGCGACTGATCGGCCTGATGGTGGGCAGCCGCGCCATGGCCCGCGACCTGGTGCGGTTCGTCGAACAGGCGAATATCCACCCGGTCATCGATCGCGTTTTCTCTTACGCCGACGCGGCGGCCGCCTACGCGTATTTGGCCGGCTCGCAGCACCTGGGCAAGGTGGTCATCCGCTTGGATTGACCGGGCACCGCCCGGCAACCCGGCCCGCTTCGCGCCGCAGGTTCAGCGGTGCCGCGGCGCGCCAAGCCACCAGCCCAACCCGACTTGCAAGGGCAGGGTCAGCAGCGCGAGTGCCGTGAACCAGACGGGGAAGTCGCCACCGACGCTGGCCACGGCCCAGCCCAGGCCCAGGCCCAGCAGCAGGCCGGCAAGCCCGGCGTGGGCGGCATGATGACGCGTGGCGAGGGCCGTGGCCGTGGCGACCATCGCGATGCCGGATGCCGCCAGCCAGCCCAGGTCCCAGGCCAGGCGGCCGGTGCCGCCGGGCGGCAGCTGCAACGCCGCGGCCAGCCAGCTGCCGGCCAGGTTGAGCGCGGGCACGACCGCGACCGCCAGAACCAGCGCCAGGCAAGAGCGCAACCACCAGGGAGGGCCGGAAAGGGACATCGCGCCATGCTAGCGCGCCGACGCACCAATGCATCGGGCCGCTTACACTTCGGGCCATGTCCCGGGTCCCGCCCATGTCCCTGCAATACGCCACCGCGCTGCCGGCCGGCTTCTACGCCGGCGAGGCGGCCCACGTGCGTGACCAGGTCGCGGTCATCGCGCGCAGCTGGCAGCTGTTGGCCCATGCCAGCCAGCTGGCCGACCCTGGCGACCACGTCGTTGACCAGGTGGGCCGGCTGCCGGTCATCGTGGTGCGCGGAACCGATGGCGTGCTGCGCGCCTTCGCCAACGTCTGCCGGCACCGGGCGGGGCCCCTGGCGCTGTGCAACGGCAAGGGCGCCCGCGCCCTGCACTGCAAGTACCACGGCTGGACCTACACGCTGGAAGGCCAGCTGCGCTCCGCGCCGGAAATGCAGGACGCAGGGGCCTTCGACGTCGTCGACATCCGGTTGCCCGCCCTGCGCGTCGCCGAGTGGCAGGGCCTGGTGTTCGTGGCGGCCAGCGACGAGGTGCCGGCGTTCGAGGCGGTTTATGGCGGCATCGCCGAACGCATCGCCCCCATCGATCTGACGGCGCTGCGTTTCGCCCGCCGCGACCACTATGACCTGGCCTGCGACTGGAAGGTGTACGTGGACAACTTCCTGGAGGGTTACCACCTGCCGCACGTGCATCCGGGACTGTCGAAGGTGCTGGACTACCGCGCCTACGACACCGAGCTGTCGGACTTCAAATCGCTGCAGCATTCCCCGCTGCGCGACGCCGGTGGCGCCAATGCCTACGGTGACGGCGAGGCTTTCTACTGGTTCGTCTACCCGAACGTGATGCTCAACATCCTGCCCGGCCGGCTGCAGACCAACCGGGTGCTGCCGCTGGGCCCGGGCCGCTGCCGGGTCGAATTCGACTATTACTACGCGCCGGGTCCGGCGGGGGAGGCCCTGGCCGCGGCCGACCGGGACTTCAGCGATGAGGTGCAGGCCGAGGACATCGCCATCTGCGAAGCCGTGCAGCGCGGACTGGACTCGGGCAGCTACGAGGCCGGGCGGCTGTGCCCGAAACGCGAGTCCGGCGTCTGGCATTTCCACAACCAGCTGCGCGCGGCCTATGCCGCCGACGCGATGGCCGGCGGCCAGCCCGGCTGATGCGCGATCCCCGCTACGACCCCCTGTTCGAACCCATCCGCATCGGCCCGGTGACGGCCAAGAACCGGTTTTTCCAGGTGCCGCACTGCAACGGCATGGGCCACGCGATGCCACTCGCGCACGCGGCCATGCGCGAAGTGAAGGCCGAGGGCGGTTGGGCGGTGGTGTCGACCGAAGAATGTGAAATCCACCCCAGCACCGACCTCACGCCCTATGTCGAGGCCAGGCTGTGGGACGACCGCGACATTCCGGCGCTGGCGCTGATGTGCGAGAAGGTGCACGCGCACGGTGCGCTGGCGGCGGTGGAGCTCACCCATAACGGCCCCGCGGCCTCGAACCTGTTCTCGCGCGAAGTGCTGCTGGCGCCGTCGCACCAGCCAACCAAGTACGGCTACCCGCATCAGGCGCGGGCCATGGACAAGGCCGACATCCGCGACTATCGCCGCTGGCACCGCGAGGCCGCCGTGCGCGGCATGCAGGCGGGCATGGACATCGTCTACGTCTACGCCGCGCACGACCTGTCGCTGGCCATGCATTTCCTGCAGCGCCGCCGCAACCAGCGCACGGACGAATACGGCGGTTCGCTGGAGAACCGCGTGCGCCTGTTGCGCGAGCTGCTCGAGGACACCCGGGATGCCGTCGGCCATCGCTGCGGCGTCGCGCTGCGCTTCGCCACCGAGGAGATGCTCGGTCCCGGCGGCGTCGAGCTGGCCGAAGCGCGCGACATCGTCGGCCTGCTGGCCGAGCTGCCGGACCTGTGGGACGTCAACGTCAGCGCCTGGCACAACGACTCGCTGCCGTCGCGCTTCGGTGCCGAAGGCGCGCAGGAACCCTTCATCGATTTCGTCAAGAAGACCACCAGCAAACCCGTGGTCGGCGTCGGGCGTTTTACTTCGCCAGACACGATGGTCTCGCAGCTGCGCCGGGGCGTGATCGACATCATCGGTGCCGCGCGGCCATCCATCGCCGATCCCTTCCTGCCGCGCAAGATCGAAGAAGGCCGCATTGACGACATCCGCGAATGCATCGGCTGCAACGTGTGCGTTTCGGGCGACAACACCGTCTCGCCCATCCGCTGCACCCAGAACCCGAGCATGGGCGAGGAATGGCGCAAGGGCTGGCATCCCGAGCGCATCGCGCCCGCGCGCAAGCCGTCAAAGGTGCTGGTGGTCGGCGCCGGCCCGGCCGGGCTGGAAGCGGCGCGTGCGCTGGGCCAGCGCGGCTTCGAGGTGTCGCTGGCCGAGGCATCCAGGCAGCTCGGCGGCCGCGTCAGCCGCGAGGCGCGCCTGCCCGGCTTGGCCGAGTGGGCGCGGGTGCGCGACTGGCGGGTGGGCCAGATCAACAAGATGGCCAACGTCGCGACCTACCTCGACTCCCGACTCGAGGCCGCCGACGTGCTCGCATTCGGCGCCGAACACGTGGTCATCGCCACCGGCGCCCGCTGGCGGCGGGATGGCTTTGGTCGCAGCCATGGATTGGGCATCGAAGGATTCGCGGACAATCCGGCCGTGTTCACGCCCGACGACCTGATGGACGGGCGCTTGCCGGAAGGCGACGTGGTCGTGTTCGACGACGACGGCGGCTACCACGCGACCGTGCTGGCCGAGTTGCTGGCAAAGGCCGGTTGCCGCGTGCATTTCGTCACGCCCGAAGACGTGGTCGCGCCCTGGGGCCAGTACACGCTGGAGTACCGGCACGTACGCAAGCGCCTGGCGGCGCTGGGCGTCAGCGTGCATGTCTCCAGGATGGTGGCTGGCTACAGCGGCCGCAGGCTACGCCTGCAGGATGCCTGGTCGGAGGCGACGTTCGAACTCGGTGCGGACGGGGTGGTTTCGGTCACCTCGCGCCTGCCCGACGAACGCCTGTTCCTGTCCCTGCGCGAGCGCGAAGCAGACTGGAAGGACGCAGGGCTGGTGTCCGCGCATCGCATTGGTGACTGCGATGCGCCGGGGCTCATCGCCCATGCCGTGTATGCCGGCCACGCGCTGGCACAGGGGCTGGGCGAGGCGGCTGCCGATACGGTGCCGTTCCGCCGCCACTTCCACCACGCCCTCGGCCCATAGCGAGCGCCACCGTCTCATTCACCGGCGCAGCGTGCACGGGGCCGACGGGTTGTTTCGGCCTGTTTCCCCGACAGGCGTGAGCCGGGGTGCCCCGGGTGGCCACATCCGGGATAATGGCGGGCTCCGCGTTCCCGAGCCCGCCGCCATGAATTCCCAGCACCGCAAGCCGCTTCCCGGCACCTCCCTCGACTACTTCGACGCCCGTGCGGCGGTGGAAGCCCTGCAGGCGGGCGCCTGGGACGGGCTGCCCTACGTGTCTCGGGTGCTGGCCGAAAACCTGGTGCGGCGCTGCGACCCGGCGACGTTGGACGCGTCGCTGCGCCAGCTGATCGAACGAAAGCGCGACCTCGACTTCCCCTGGTTCCCGGCGCGCGTGGTCTGCCACGACATCCTGGGCCAGACCGCGCTGGTGGACCTGGCCGGCCTGCGCGACGCCATCGCCGACCAGGGCGGCGACCCGGCCCAGGTGAACCCGGTGGTGCCGGTGCAGCTGATCGTCGACCACTCGCTGGCGGTGGAGTGTGGCGGTTTCGACCCCGATGCCTTCACCAAGAACCGCGCCATCGAGGACCGCCGCAACGCCGACCGCTTCCACTTCATCGACTGGACCAAGCTCGCGTTCAAGAACGTCGACGTCATCCCGCCGGGCAACGGGATCATGCACCAGATCAACCTGGAGAAGATGTCGCCGGTGATCGGCGTGCTCGACGGCGTTGCGTATCCCGACACCTGCGTCGGCACCGACAGCCACACGCCGCACGTGGACGCGCTGGGCGTGATCGCCATCGGCGTGGGCGGCCTGGAAGCCGAGAACGTGATGCTGGGCCGCGCCTCCTGGTTGCGCCTGCCCGACATCGTCGGCGTGGAACTCACCGGCAGGCCGCAGCCCGGCATCACCGCCACCGACGTGGTGCTCTCGCTCACCCAGTTCCTGCGCCAGCAGAAGGTCGTTGGCGCCTGGCTGGAGTTCCATGGTGAAGGCGCCGCGGCGCTGACCCTGGGCGACCGCGCCACCATTTCCAACATGGCGCCCGAGTACGGCGCGACGGCGGCGATGTTCTTCATCGACGACAACACGCTCGACTACCTGCGCCTGACCGGCCGCACTGACGAGCAGGTCGCCCTGGTCGAGACCTACGCGAAGACGACCGGCTTGTGGGCCGACGCCCTGGCCGGCGCGAACTACGAGCGCACGCTGCAGTTCGATCTCTCGTCGGTCGTGCGCACGATGGCCGGCCCGTCCAACCCGCACGCGCGCGTCGCCACCAGCGAGCTGGCCGCCAAGGGCATCGCCGGCGACCTCGCGGCCGGCCAGGCCCAGGAAGCGCAGGGCCTGATGCCCGACGGCGCCGTCATCATCGCCGCCATCACCTCGTGCACGAACACCTCGAATCCGCGCAACGTCATCGCCGCCGGCCTGCTGGCGAAGAAGGCCAATGCGCTGGGCCTGAAGCGCAAGCCCTGGGTGAAGAGTTCACTGGCGCCAGGTTCCAGGACGGTCGAGCTGTACCTGGAAGAAGCCGGCCTTAAGTCCGAACTCGAGTCCCTGGGCTTTGGCATTGTGGCCTTCGCCTGCACCACCTGCAACGGCATGTCCGGTGCGCTGGACCTCCAGATCCAGCAGGAAATCATCGACCGGGACCTGTACGCGACCGCCGTGCTTTCCGGCAACCGCAACTTCGACGGCCGCATCCATCCTTACGCCAAGCAGGCCTTCCTGGCCTCGCCGCCGCTGGTGGTGGCGTACGCCATCGCCGGCACCATCCGTTTCGACATCGAAAAGGATGCCCTGGGCCACGACGCGGACGGGAACCCGGTGACGCTCAAGGACCTGTGGCCGAGCGACGCTGAAATCGACGCCATCGTGAAGACGGCAGTCAAGCCCGAGCAGTTCCGGAAAGTGTACGAGCCGATGTTCAATGTGGTGGTCGAAAGCGGCGAAAAAGTCAGCCCGCTTTACGACTGGCGCGCGCAAAGCACCTACATCCGCCGTCCGCCCTACTGGGAAGGTGCGCTGGCCAAGCCGCGCACGCTCTCGGGCATGCGCCCGCTGGCGCTGCTGGGCGACAACATCACCACCGACCACCTGTCGCCGTCGAACGCGATCATGGCCGCCAGCGCGGCCGGTGAATACCTGGCGAAGATGGGCCTGCCGGAGGAAGACTTCAATTCCTACGCCACCCATCGCGGCGACCACCTCACCGCGCAGCGGGCCACCTTCGCCAACCCGAAGCTGTTCAACGAGATGGTCGTCGAGGACGGCAAGGTGAAGCAGGGCTCGCTGGCGCGCGTGGAACCGGAAGGCAAGGTGATGCGCATGTGGGAAGCGATCGAAACCTACATGGACCGCGGCCAGCCCCTGATCATCGTGGCCGGCGCCGACTACGGCCAGGGCTCGAGCCGCGACTGGGCCGCCAAGGGCGTGCGCCTGGCCGGCGTCGAGGCCATCGCCGCCGAGGGCTTCGAGCGCATCCATCGCACCAACCTGATCGGCATGGGCGTGCTGCCGCTGGAATTCGAGGCCGGCACCACGCGCAAGACCCTGGGCCTGGACGGGACCGAAACCTACGACGTGCTCGGCACCCCGGCGCCGGGCACACGGCTCATGCTGGTGGTGAACCGCCGCGATGGCAGTCGCGTCGAAGTCCCGGTCACCTGCCGACTCGACTCCGACGAAGAGGTGTCCATCTACGAAGCCGGCGGCGTGCTGCAGCGCTTCGCCCAGGATTTCCTCGCCTCCAGCCAGGCCGCCTGAAGCGGGCGGACCACTGGCGGGACTTGAAAATGCCCATTTTGGGCATTAAAGTGCCCGAAATGGGCATGAAACCAGCCAGCAGGGTCAGTGAAGCCGCGGCAGCGTACGCACGGGCGAACCTGTCGGACGCGCTGTTCACGCAGACGCAGCAGCGTGTCCTTGCCTGCCTGTTCGGGCGGCCTGGCCGGCGCTTGGGCGTCAGCGAACTGATCCAGACGACCGGCGCAGGTAGCGGCGCCGTGCAGCGTGAACTCGCGCGGCTTGCCGGCAGCGGCCTGCTGTTGGTCGAACGACAGGGCAACCAGAAGCTGTATCGCGCCAATCCAGAGAGCCCCATCCACGACGAGATCGTCGCCATTGTCCGCAAGACGTTTGGCCTGGCCGGGCCACTGCGTGACGCCCTTGCGCCGATCGTGGACGAGCTCATCGCCGCCTTTGTCTACGGGTCGGTCGCCAAGGGCGAGGACACGGCCGCCAGCGACATCGACCTGATGATCGTCTCTGATTCCCTGGGATATGCCGAGCTCATGGCCGCGTTGCATCCCGTCATTGGCCAGTTGGGGCGTGATATCCATCCGACGATCTACACGCGTTCCGAGCTGGCGCGGCGAATCGGCGATGGCAATGCCTTTGTAAGCAAGGTCATGGCACAACCGAAGTTGTGGCTGGTGGGGGCCGAGCATGTCCTCGCCGCTTGAGAATCTGGCCGGCTGCCTGGCCGCCCTGCGCCGGCACGGTTATCGCGCCCGACATCGATATATCGTTTTCCAGGTGCTGCCGCATACCCTGCAGCTGGGCCCCGAAGTCTGGCGGGTCCTGGACCATGCACACGGAAAACGGAACCTCGCGGAATACGAAGGCCACGTGGAGGTCGAGGAGCGACTGGTGATCGACACCGTCGCAGCTTGCCAACGCGTGGCAGATACCCTGGATGCATTCACGTAAACGGCAGTTATCCATGACCCACGCACCTCAAACCAAGATCCCGGCCACCTACCTTCGCGGCGGCACCTCCAAGGGCGTGTTCTTCCGCCTCGACGACCTGCCCGAGGCTGCGCGGGTGCCGGGCCCGGCGCGCGACGCGCTGCTGATGCGCGTGATCGGCTCGCCCGACCCCTACGGCAAACACACCGACGGCATGGGCGGCGCCACCAGCAGCACCAGCAAGTGCGTGATCATCAGCCGCTCCAGCCAGCCGGGCCACGATGTGGATTACCTCTACGGCCAGGTGTCGATCGACAGCGCCTTCGTCGACTGGTCGGGCAACTGCGGCAACCTCAGCACCGCGGTGGGCCCCTTCGCCATCGCCAACGGTTTCATCGACAAGGCACGCCTGCCCGCGAATGGCGTGTTCCCGGTGAAGGTCTGGCAGGCGAACATCGGCAAGACCATCGTCTGCCACGTGCCCATCAGCCACGGCGAGGTGCAGGAAACCGGCGACTTCGAACTCGACGGCGTCACCTTCCCGGCCGCGGAGATCGTGCTTGAGTTCATGGACCCGGCGGACGAGGGCGAAGACGGCGGCGCGCTGTTCCCGACCGGCCACCTGGTGGACACGCTCGACGTGCCCGGCGTGGGCCAATTCGAGGCGACGATGATCAACTCAGGCATTCCGACGATTTTCGTGCGCGCCAAGGACATCGGTTACACCGGCACCGAACTGCAGGACGCCATCAACGGCGACCCGGCGGCGCTGGCGCGCTTTGAAACCATCCGCGCCTACGGCGCCGTGCGGATGGGCCTGATCAAGGACGTCGCCGAAGCGCCGAAGCGCCAGCACACGCCCAAGATTGCCTTCGTCGCACCGGCCACCGACCACGTCGTCAGCAGTGGCAAGGCGATCGCCGCCGGCGACATCGACCTGTGCGTGCGCGCGCTGTCGATGGGCAAGCTGCACCACGCGATGATGGGCACCTGTGCCGTGGCCATCGGCACCGCCGCGGCCATTCCCGGCACCCTGGTCAACGAAGCCGCCGGCGGCGGCGTCCGCCAGGCCGTGCGTTTCGGCCATCCCAGCGGCACCCTGCGCGTGGGCGCCGAGGCCACGCAGGTGGACGGCCGGTGGCAGGTGCGCAAGGCCATCATGAGCCGCAGCGCCCGCGTGCTGATGGAAGGCGCGGTGCGGGTGCCTATGGGCTGAGGGTGAGCTGGCTCTGGTTGTCCACCGACACGCGATCCTTGCAGTCGGCGCGCGACTCCAGGCCGCACGTAACGTCCCACAGGCGCAGGCCGGTGACGTGTTCGCAGGACACGCCGGTCACCTTGCCCTTGCGTGACTTGGTTTCCCCCGCCGCCACCTTGCCGCCGTAGAAACGCTGGTCCCCGCGCGCGTCCACGGCGCTTTGGGCCGTGACGATACCGTCCACGACCACTGGCCGCCAGAATGCGGCGACGAACTTGATCGGTTCGGACAATCCGTTGCGCACCTGGAAATCAATCTCGCAGGAAGTCACGCCCGCGGCACCCTTGCCATCCTGCGCACCGGCGATCAGCAATACGATGTCACCGCTGCCGCCCGATGCGCTGCCGCCGGCTGCCGCCGCCGGCTCCGGGGCGTGAAGCGCAGTATTGTCACCGGACTGTTCGCCGGCCGCTTGCGCGTCGTTTGGAAGGGCGACGTCGGCGTTGCCACACGAGATCAGGGGAAGGGCCAGCAACAAGGTGAGCCCGTTGCGCTTGAGAATGTTCGGCATTCTTTTCTCCGTAGGCGATGCACAGGCGATGCGCCTGCTGCGAATGACCCTGGGAAAGTACGTACCAGGGCGCTGGATCCGGCCAGCCTGGAATCTCCGGTAATATCGGGCGATTGAATTTGCAGGAGCGACAAGATGTCCCTGAGTGGCAAGGTCTATGCCGTCACCGGCGCGTTCGGAATCCTGGGAACGGCCGTCGTCAAATCGCTGCTTGAGCAGGGCGCGACGGTGGCCGCCATCGACCTGGCGGACGCACCGCGCGAACCCAAGGCCCTGGGCAATGCCCATTTGCATGGCGGCGTTGATTTGGGTGATGCGGCGGCGACGCAGGCGGCTTTCGATGCCATCGCCAAGGCCCACGGCGGCCTGCATGGCGTGGTGAACATCGCCGGCGGCTTCGCCTGGGAGAAAGTGCAGGGTGGTTCGCTCGACACCTGGGACCGCATGTACCAGATGAACGTGCGCACGGCGGTCGCCGCCAGCCAGGCGGCGCTGGCGCACCTGCCCGACGGTGGTCGCATCATCAACATCGGTGCGAACGGCGCCGTGAAGGCCGGCGCCGGCATGGGCGCCTACGCGGCATCCAAGGCCGGTGTCATGCGTTTCACCGAAGCCCTGGCCGAAGAACTCAAGGACCGCGGCATCACCGTCAACGCGCTGCTGCCGAGCATCATCGATACCCCGGCCAACCGAGCCGACATGCCCGACGCCGATTTCGGCGCCTGGGTGCAGCCGGCGCAGCTGGCCGCGGCCATCGTGTTCCTGCTGTCCGACAACGCCAGCGCCATCACCGGGGTCCTGCTGCCGGTCACCGGGCGGGTCTGATCACTCAGCGCGCGGACGGAACAGCCACCGCGCGTCCCCCGGCACGTCGTCGGACACGGTGATGCGGATGTGCTTGGGATACTGCTTGCCCGACGGTCCGGCGCGCAGTTCGGTGATCTCGTTGCGCATCAGGTTCCAACCGGCCTGAAACTGCACGGCGTAGTCGGTGACCTGCTCGAAGTTGTCGTCGCCTTCGCCGGTGTACGTGGGCAGCATGCACTCCGCCTGCAGTGCCGCCGCCTGGGAGACATTCACGTACTGGTACCAGCTGCCTGCGGCCGCGTTGCCCTGGCCGTAGCTGGAACGCCAGTCCAGCACTTCCTGCGAGCTGACCAGCTCGAGGCTGCCAAGCTCTTCCACGGCATCCTCGTCGGCTGCCAGGAACAGGCTGGTCGGCGTGAACGAGGCCAAGGGCTCACTCACCATGGGTTCGCCACTCTCCAGGCACGACGGGAAGGTGTCGCCCAGAGTTTGTTCGCTACTGGGTACGGCCGGCAGCTTGAGTTCAACGCTGCCGTCCGCGGCGACCTTGCCCATCCGCAGCGGGCCCATCGGGCCGTAGCTGAAGACATAGGCCTCGCCGCCATCCCAGTCGGGGATCCGGTCGGAGGCGAGGGCGGGCTGCAGGGCAAGCAGGGCTAACAGACAGAGCGACTGGCGCATGGTGTGGGTCCTCGGTGGGTGCGACCGCGAACCGGCCGGCATCCTACTTAACGCAAGTTGGCCGGCGTACCCGCCAGCGCCGTGGCAGTCCTGCCCAGCTACGGGGATGCCGGGAGGATGCCGGCGGGCCAGCAGGGGGGATCGCCTTCGCCTGCCAGGGGATAGCGGCAGGGCGCCAGCGTGGGTATCCCGTCGGCATCGATGCGCACCCAGGCGGCCTGGCGGAACCGCCGGGCCAGCGAATCCATCACGGCGTCGCCGCCGCCGATCACCATAAAACCGGGCTCGTTCCAGCCGCCGTCTTCGCTGCCGCCGTCCGAGTCCACGCGGGCCAGGCCGTGGGCATCGATGGCTTCGCGCAACGCCTGGTTGGCGGTGGCGTTCTCTTCCGGCGACTGCACCTGGCCGAAGGGATTTTCGCCGGTGACCAGGCCGCCATGGCTAGCGCCATGGCGTGCCAGCAGCGCCGCCAGGGCGGGATTGGCGCGGCCAATGTACAGGGGGATGGCCCGGTCGCCGTCGTATACGCGGTACACGGCGTCGGCGAAGGCCTGCATCATCGCGGCCGGGGGCGGGTAGGTGCGGACGGGGTCCATCGCCAAAGCTTACCCCGCCGCGACGGCGCCTCCCTTATGCTCCGTGGATGCCAACCCGCGACTCCTTACGCGCCGCCGCGCTTCGCGCCACGCTCCGATGGCTGGTCAGGCCGGTGCTCAGCCCGCGATTCACGCCGGCGTTCCAGCGCCGATGGATGGACCTCCTGGCCGGCATCGGCCGGTTGCCGCATGGCATCGCGATGGCCCCCGCCCGCCTGGGCGGGGTGGCCGCGCAAACCTGGCGCGACGCGCGTGCAGCGCCGGTCCGCGAAGGCGCCGTGCTGTTCCTGCACGGCGGCGGCTATACCACCGGTTCACCGCGCACGCATCGCACGTTGGCGGCCTGGCTGGCGCATGCCGCCGGCGTGCCGGTGTCGGTCATCGATTACCGCCTGGCGCCCGAGCATCCGTTCCCCGCGGCGCTGGAGGACGCCTTGGCCGCCTATGCCGCGCTGGCCGCCGAAGGCCCCGTCGTGGTCGCCGGGGATTCGGCGGGCGGCGGCCTGGCGCTGGCCCTCGCCCTGAAGTTGCGCGAGACGGGCCAGCCGCTGCCGGCGGCCCTGGTGCTGCTGGCGCCGCTGGTTGACCTGCGCGCGGACACGCCGCTGCCACCGGTGCCGGGCGAGGCGCTGCTCAGCGAGGCCTGGGCCCGCGCGAATGCGCGCCACTATGCCGGCAACGACCTGGCCAACGCGCTGGTGTCGCCGCTGCTGGCCGACCTGCGCGGGCTGCCGCCCACCCTGGTGCAGTTCGGCAGCGACGACCTGCTGCGTCCGCAGGTGGAAGCGCTGCTCGAAGCGCTGGCGCGAGCGGGCGTGCACGCCGAGCGCGACTTCACGCCGGGTCGCTGGCATGTCTTCCAGCTGCATGCCGGGCAGCTGCCGAGCGCGGATGCCGCGGTGGCGAGGCTGGGTCGGTTCGTCGCGCGTGCGCTGGATACCTTCCCTCGTCCCGCGCGCGTCCACCACACCGTGATCCTCGGCGCCGGCATGTCCGGCCTGTGTGCCGCCATCGAACTGCAGAAAGCCGGGCTGCACGATTTCGTCATGCTCGAACAGAGCCAGGGCATTGGCGGCACCTGGTGGGACAACCGCTACCCCGGTGCCCAGGTCGACGTGCCGGCACCGGCGTACGCGTTCTCCTTCGCGCCCAACCCGCACTGGCGCCAACGCTTCGCCGAGGCGGCCCAGATCCAGGCCTACCAGCAGGCGCTGGCGGAAAAACACGGCCTGGGCGCACGCCTGCGCCTGGGCACGCGGCTGGCCGAGGCCCGGTATGACGAGGCCAGCGGCCACTGGCGGTTTCGCACCGAAGGCGGCGAGCGATTCGAGTCGCGGTTTTTCATCTGCAGCACCGGGCCGCTGAGCCAGCCACGCTGGCCGGACATCCCGGGCCTGGAAGACTTCCGTGGCGAGCGCCTGCACAGCGCCCGCTGGGACGAGGGCGTGGCCATGCGGGGCAAACGCGTGGGAATTATCGGCACCGGCTCCACGGCCGTGCAGCTGGTGCCGCCCATCGCCGCGAACGCGACCCGGGTGCACGTCTTCCAGCGCACCGCCAACTGGGTGTTGCCGCGGCTCGAGCGCAAGTACCGCTGGTTCGACCGCGTGCTGGCGCGGCTGCCGCCCTATGCCGCGCTGGTGCGCCGGTCCTGGGTGGCGTTCCTGGAACTGGGCCGGCGCGGCTTCGAGGACGGCACGCTGATGCGGCGTCTCCTGCTGTGGCTGGCGCGCCGCCACCTGCAGGGCCAGGTGGCCGACCCCGCCCTGCGCGCGGCGCTGGTCCCCGGCTACCCCCTGGGCTGCAAGCGCATCATCTATTCCAGCGATTACTACCCGACCCTGGTGCAGCCGCACGTGGAACTGGTGACCGCCGGCATCGAGCGTTTCACCGCCACCGGCATCCGCTGCGTCGACGGCAGCGAACGCGAGCTGGACGTGCTGGTCTGCGCCACCGGCTTCGACACCGTGCACCTGCTGCAGTCGATCCAGGTGACCGGTCGCGGCGGCCGGACCCTGGCCGGCGCCTGGCGGGATGGCCCGGAGGCCTGGCACGGCATCAGCGTGGCGGGGTTCCCGAACCTGTTCCTGCTGCTGGGTCCGAACACCGCCACCGGCCACACGTCGACCCTGCTCTACATCGAACCCGCGGTGCGCCATGCCATCGCCTGCATGCGGGCCGTTGATGCCGGCGGCCACCGCGCCATCGAAGTGCGCGAGGACGTGATGCGCGCCCACAACGCCGGCCTGCAACAGCGCCTGTCGGGCTCGGTCTGGGCGCAGTGCCGTAGCTGGTACCGCATGGACAACGGCAAGGTCGTGGCGATATTCCCGGGATTCACCGCCGAATACCGCCGCGGACTGCGCCACCTGGCCGACGGGGCCTACCAGTTTCGATAGGTCCGGGAGGTGGGAATTTTCGGACTTGCGCCCCGGTCGCTTATCCCGCATAAGACCGGCTAGTCGAACGACTCCCGGACGGCATGATCCACATCGAAGGCATCACCCGCACCTACTCGGTGGAGGGTCAGCACATACCGGCCCTGGCGGGCGTGGACCTGCAGATCGGCCGCGGCGAACACGTGGCCATCACCGGCGCCTCGGGCTCGGGCAAGTCCACCCTGCTCAACATCCTGGGCTGCCTGGACCAGCCCAGCGCCGGCCGCTACCGGCTCGAGGACGCCGACGTCTCGGCGCTCGACGACGACGCCCTGAGCGAACTGCGCAACCGCCGCATCGGCTTCGTTTTCCAGTCCTTCCACCTGCTGCCGCGGCTGACGGTGCTCGAGAACGTGTTGTTGCCGCTGCGCTATTGCCTCGAAGCCGTGCCCGGCGTCGAAGACCATGCCCGCCACCTGCTCGAACGCGTCGGCCTGGCCGACCGCATGGCGCACCGGCCCCAGCAGCTTTCGGGTGGCCAGCAGCAGCGTGCCGCGGTGGCGCGCGCGCTCTTGCTCAAGCCGGCCCTGCTGCTGGCCGACGAACCCACCGGCAACCTCGATTCAAAGTCCGCGGCCGACGTGCTGGGCCTGTTCGACGAGCTGCACCGCGGTGGCCAGACCGTGGTGCTGGTGACCCACGATCCCGACGTGGCCGAGCGCGCGCCGCGCCACGTGCGCCTGCGCGACGGCAAGGTGGACCATGATTCGGCGCGCTGAAACCCTGGTGCTCGGCGCGCTGCTGGCGCTGGCCCCCGCGCTGGCGCAGGAGCCGGCGCCGGACGCCGCCGCGCCGCGCACCGTCGTCATCACCGGCCAGGTGCACGCGCCGGGCGCCGAGATCATCTACGCGCCGATGTCCGAATCCAGTCCCGTCACCCTGCGCTTCCTGGCCGAGGAGGGCGCGCAGGTGCAGCCCGGCGATCCCCTGGTGCGCATCGATCCGGGCGCCACGCTGTCGCAGCAGGAATCGCTGAAGGTGCAGATCGCCCAGGCCCGCGCCCGCATCGACAAGGAACTGGCCGAGCTGGCCGTGCGCGAAATCGACGCCGAGCTGGCCCTGGTCGACGCCGAGGCCGCGCTGGCCAAGGCCGAGGTCGATGCCGCGATCCCGGCCGACTACATCGCCCGCATCGACGCCGACCGCCACCAGGGCGAGCTCGAACGCGCCCGCCGCGAGCTGGCGCTCAAGGCCGAGGAGCTCACCGCCGCCCGCACCGCCGTCGCCCGTCGTCGCAGCGACGGCGCGCTGGAAATCGCCAAGCTGCAGACCGACCTCGACTACGCCGAGGCCGTGATCGCCATGGCCGAGCAGCGGGCCGTAGGCAGCGGCGTGGCCACGTTCTACTTCAACGCCTGGTCTGGCCAGCGCTACGAAGAAGGCAGCGCCACCAACTCCGGCCAGGCGATCGGCGAACTGGTGCGACCCGGCGAACTGGGCGTTCGCGCCTACGCGCTCGAACCCGATCGGCGCGGACTGGCCGTCGGCCAGCCGGTGACCCTGCAGTTCGATGCCATTCGCGGGCAGTCGCTGCCCGGCCGCATCACCGCCATCGGCGGCACGCCCCAGGCCAAGGCCGAGTGGGGCAGCGGCCGCTACTTCGTCGTGGACATCGCCCTGCCGGCCGACTACGCGCTGCCGCTGCGCCCCGGCATGAGCGTGCGGGTCGCGGCCACGACCGGCCCGGCCGCCGACAGTGCGGAGACCGCCCCGTGAACCGGACCTGCCTGCTGCTGCTGGCCCTGCTGTCGCCGCTCGCGGCCACCGCCGACACCCTGCAGCTCGAGGGTGAAATCGCCGCCCTCGACAGCGCCACCATCGCGCCGCCGTCGGTGCCGGGCGTCTGGAATTTCCAGATCACCGCGCTGGCCACCGATGGCAGCACGATCAAGGCCGGCACGCCCATCGTCACCTTCGACGGCACCGACCTGCAGCGCCGGCTGGTGGAGGCACAGGGCCAGCTCAAGCAAAAACAAAGCGAGCAGGCGACCCTGCTGCTGAACCTGGCCGAGCGCGAACGCACCGATCGCCTGGCCACGGCCGAGCAGGTGGCCAACCTGCAGAAGGCCGAGCGCAAGGCCGACCAGCCGGCCGAGCTGGTGCGTTCGGTGGACTACCGCAAGCTGGTGATAGAACGCGAGCAGGCCGCCCGGCGCAACGCGCTGATGCAGCGCAAGGAGGTGCTGGCCCAGCGCCTGCGCGAAGCCGAACGCGACCTCGTCGCCTCGGACGTGGCGCGCGCGCAGTCGGACGTGGACGAACTGACGCGGGCCCTGGCCCAGCTCACCGTGGTCGCGCCGCGAGATGGCGTGGTGGTGGTGAAGTCGAACTGGCGCGGCGAACGTTATGAAGTCGGCAGCCAGGTGTTCATGGGCCAGTCGGTGGCGGAAATGCCCGATCCCGGCACCCTGGTGGTGCGCGCCACCGTCGCCGAGCGCGACATGCTTCGCGTGGAACAGGGCCAGGCTGCACGCATCCGCCTGCAGGGCGGCGCCGGGCAGCGCCTGCAGGGTACGGTGGCCGACCTGGGCCGTGCCGTGCGCAGCAAGTCCCGCCTGGCGCCGGTGCCGGTGCTGGACGTATTGGTGCACCTGCAGGGCGATACCCGCGGGCTCAAGACCGGCATGCCGGTCGTGGTGGAAGTGGACGTGCCCGCCGTGGGCACCGGGGTGGCGCCATGAAGCGCCCGGGACTGATCCTGCTGGCCGCGCTGGCACTGGCCGGCTGCGGCGACACGGGGCCGGGTGGTCGCGCGACGGAAGTCGTGGCCGAGGCGCCGGTCGAATTCTGGGTGCGTGCCGAAGGCGAGCTCAAGGCCGCCAAGGCCACCCCGCTGCGCGTGCCGGGAACCAACTGGGCGCGGCGGCAGCTGGTGTGGGTGCTGCCGGACGGCAGCCCGGTGAAGGCCGGCGACGTCGTTGCCCGCTTCGAAGCGCCGCAGTCGAAGCTGCAGCTGGACAAGGCGCTGATCGACCTGCAGCGCAACGCCCTGGCCCGTGCCGGCAAGGAAACCGAACTCGACGTCGGCCTGGGCCGGGTCGACGTCGAGCTGGCGCAGGCCGAGTCGGCGCTGACCATCGCCCGGCGTTACGCCCGCGCCGACTTCGAGGCCATCGCCCGCAACACCATCCTCGATGCCGTGCAGGACGAAAAATTCCTGAGCGAGAAAACCGGCGTGCTGCGCTGGCGCCAGGACCAGTCCAGCCAGCGCGGCGCCGCCGAACTCAACGTGCTGGGCGTGCAGCGCGGCAGCCTTGAAGCCGATGCGGCAACCAAGCGCGAGGACCTGTCGGCGCTGGAGCTGCGCGCCGCGCACGACGGCATCTTCATGCTGGTGCAGGGCTGGAGCGGCGAACCGCCGCGCGTGGGCGAGCAGCTCTGGGCCAGCGGTGAATTCGCCACGCTGCCCGATGTCGAAACCCTGGAGGTCGAACTGCGCCTGCCGCAGCAGGAGGCCCAGGGCCTGGCCATTGGCCAGAAGGTCGAATTGGCGCCACTGGGCCACCCCGGGCAGCAGGCGCACGGCGAAATCACCTGGATCGCCAGCGCGCCGCGCGCGGTGAGCCGCCAGAACCCGGCCAAGTTCGTGTCGGCCAAGGCCAGCGTGCCGGCCGAGGCCGCCCGCGGGTACGCCTGGGTGCCCGGCCAGGCCTTCAGTGCACGCATCCTGCTGCTGGTCGCCGACCAGGCCATCACCGTGCCCAACGTGGCCTTGTCGGGCAATGGCGAACAGGCCGAGGTGAACGTGCTCGAAGACGGTGAGCCGGTCGCGCGGCCGGTGGTCGTGGGCGTGCGCGGCCCCTCGCGCACGCAGGTGCTCGAAGGCCTGGTGCCCGGCGACCGGGTGCTGCTGGCCGGCGATGATCCCGTTGCCGGCGACGAAACCGACGCCGGCGTGGCCACCGACCATCCGGCGGAGGTGGCACCGTGATCCGCTGGCACCACCTCAATGATCGCCTGGCCTGGCGCGAGGCCTTCGAGGAACTGGGCCGCCGCAAGCTGCGCACCGGCCTGACCCTGCTGGGCCTGGTGTTCGGCGTGGGCTCGATCGTGGCCATGCAGGCGGTGGGCGAGGGTAGCCGGCGCGAGGCCCTGCGCCTGGTCGAAGGCCTGGGCCTGACCAACCTGGTGGTCGAAGCCAGGACCTTCGACGAAACCACGCTGCGCGAACTGCGTGCACGCAGCCTGGGCCTGACCCGCGCCGACGCGCAGGCCGCCCTGGACGTGGTGCCGGGCGCCATCGCCATGGCCACCGAGAAAAAGCTGCGCACCGATTCGGTGGCCAGCGACCACGGCGCCAGCGACGCCCAGGCCAGCGCCATCTCGCCGAGCTTCTTCGAACTCGGTTCGCTGCACGTCGCGAAGGGCCGCGCGCTCACCGACGATGACGATGCGGCGCTGGCCGCGGTGGCGGTGCTCGGCCACCAGGCCGCGGCCAGCCTGTTCCCGCAGGGCGGCGCGGTGGGCCAGTACGTCAAGGTCAACCACGCCTGGCTCGAGGTGGTGGGCGTGCTGGCCGACCGCGACCTCAGCGCCGACCGCTTCCAGGGCGTGCCGCTGGGCCTGGAAAGCAACCGCGTGTTCGTGCCGCTGGCGTCCGGCCTGGCGCGCTTCCGCCTGCAGCCGATGGAAGACGAGGTCGACCGCCTGCTGGTGCGCGTGGACGCGCCCGAACGCATCGACCAGGGCGCGCAGGTGCTGGCGGCGCTGCTCGAACAGCGCCATGCCGGCGCCGACGATTACACCCTGGTCATCCCGGCCCAGCTGTTCGCCCAGCACCAGCAGACCCAGCGCATCTTCCGGGTGGTGATGAGCGCCATCGCCGGCGTCAGCCTGCTGGTGGGCGGCATCGGCATCATGAACATCATGCTGGCCAACGTGCTCGAACGCCGGCGCGAAGTCGGACTGCTGCGGGCGCTGGGCGCGCGCAAGGCCGACGTGGTGGCGCAGTTCCTGCGCGAGGCCGCGGTTATCTGCGTCGCCGGCGCGCTGCTGGGCGTGGCCTTCGGCATCGCCCTGGCCTACGGCATTGCCGCCCTGGCCGGTTGGGGCGTGGCCTGGGCGCCGCTGCCGATCACCGTCGCCGTGCTGCTGTGTACGGGCGTGGGCCTGGCGTTTGGCGTCTATCCGGCCAAGCAGGCCGCGGAACTCGACCCCATCGCCTCGCTGCGCACGGAGTAGGGAATCAGGCCGCGCGCGCCGCGGCCTCGACCACGCGGGCCATGTCCGCCGGTGCCACGTGCAGGTGGGGCGCGATGCGCAGCAGGCCGTAACGATTCGTGCAGGCGATGCGGTCCTGCTTCAGGGCCGCGAACACGGCGTCCATCCGGTCGGCCGGCGGACGCAGTGCAGTGAGGTGGGGAGCGTGCCCCGGGCTTCGCCAGTCCGACAGTCCGGCCTGGACCAGGCCTTGGTCGAGCGCGTCGGTGCAGGTCTTCAATGCCGTGGCGATGTTTTCCGGCCGCCAGTCCAGCACCTGGTCGATGGCCGCAAGCGCCATGGAAAGCGGCACCAGGCCGTCGAGTCCGCCGGCGTCGAAGCGGCGCGCACCCGCCGCGAAGGGCGTGGGCGGCGCCAGCGGGAAGCGCCAGTCGGGGCCGGCATCGCGGCCGTACCAGTGGTGTTCGATCGGCGAGCCCTGCGTGCGCCAGTGCGGCGCGACCCACAAACAGGCCAGGCCGCGTGCGCCCAGCAACCACTTGTAGCCGACCGACGCGATGAACGCGGGATGCCAGCGCGCCAGGTCCACCGGCAGCACGCCCAGGCTCTGGCTGAGGTCGAGCACCAGCGCGATGCCGCGCGATTGCAGCAGGGCGCAGATGCGGTCGAGGTCGAGCGTGGCGCCGTCGTCCCACCGCACCTGCGGCAAGGCCGCGATGCGCAGGCGCGGGCTGCTTTCGATCGCGGCCAGCACGGCGCTGGTCCAGTCCTGGCCGGATTCGCGACGAACACCCCGCAGCGCTGCCCCGACGTCGGCGCAGCGCGCCTGCCAGCACATCAGGTTCGAGGGGAACTGGCCGTCGAGCACCAGCACTTCGTCACCCGGACCCAGCGGCAGGTTGCGCGCGGCCGTCGCCAGGCCATAGGCCGCCGACGGCACCAGGGCGATCGCGTCGGCCTCGCCGTCGAACAACCGCGCCAGCCGCTGGCGCAATTGTTCGCGCAGCGCCTGCGGTGTCACGGGTGGCGGATTCCAGGGGCGCGCGGTGAGTTCCATGGCCGCCATCGCGGCATCGTGCACGCTGCGCAGGCGCGGACCCTGCGCGGCGCAGTCCAGGTAGAGACAGCCCTCGTCGGCCAGGAACGCGTCGGATTCGGCGTGCGGGATCGGCATGCCCCCAACTGTACGCTGCGTGCGGCGCGCAATCATGCTTCGTTCACCTGCCGGGGTTATGCTTCGGACCAATGCGAGTGAACGACTCCGCGACCGCAGACATCCGGGAACCCCCACCCGCGAAGCAGGCGCTGGCCACGCGCTACCAGACCGTTCGCGCCTGCAGCCTGGCGCTGGCGGCGCCGCTGTCGGCCGAAGACGCCATGCTGCAGTCCATGCCCGACGCCAGCCCGGCGAAATGGCATCTCGCCCACACCACCTGGTTCTTCGAACGTTTCGTGCTGGGCGCCGACCCCGCTTACGACGCGGTGGAGCCGCGCTGGGACCTGCTGTTCAACAGCTACTACAACAGCGTCGGGCCCTTCCACGTGCGCGCGCAGCGCGGGCTGCTGTCGCGGCCGACGCTGGCGCAGGTGCTCGAGTACCGGGCCGAAGTGGACGCGCGGCTGCTCGAGTCGCTGGACGCGGGCCGCTTCGACGACGCCACGCTGCAGGTGCTTGAACTAGGCACCCACCACGAACAGCAGCACCAGGAACTCCTGCTCACCGATATCAAGCATGCGTTCTGGTGCCATCCGCTGGGGCCGGCCTACCGCAGCGAGCTCGTGCACGCGCCGGGCGAGTCGCGGTTGATGCACTGGATCGGCAGCGAGGAATCGGTGGTCGAGCAGGGCGCCGCGCCCTGGCCCGCGTCGGGACGCTTTGCCTACGACAACGAATCGCCGCGCCACCGGGTGCTGGTGCCCGCGCATGCGCTGGCGAGTCGGCCGGTCAGCAACGCCGAATTCACCGACTTCATCGCCGAAGGCGGCTACGAAGATCCGGCGCTCTGGCTCAGCGACGGTTGGGACCGGGTGCAGGCCGAGGGCTGGCAGCGACCGCTGTACTGGCACGAAGACGGCGCCCGCGAGTTCACCCTGGCCGGCTGGCGCGAGCGGGATCCGCACGCGCCAGCCTGCCACCTGAGCCTCTACGAAGCTGACGCCTTCGCGCGCTGGGCCGGTGCCCGACTGCCGACCGAAGCGGAGTGGGAGCACGCCGCCGGGGGCCAGGCCATCGAGGGCAACCTGCTCGATGCCCAGGCCCTGCATCCGCAGGGCCGTGCCCGGGACGAGGCCGGCCTGCACCAGCTCTTCGGCGACGTCTGGGAGTGGACGGCGTCGGCCTACACCGCCTACCCGGGCTTCCAGCCGCTGCCGGGTTCATTGGGCGAATACAACGGCAAGTTCATGAGTGGCCAGGTCATCCTGCGCGGCGGCAGCTGCGCGACGCCGGCCAACCACGTCCGCGCGAGCTATCGCAACTTCTTCCCACCCCATGCCCGCTGGCAGTTTTCCGGGCTGCGCCTGGCCAAGGATCTCCCATGAACGCGACTGCCGATGCCGTCGAACTGACCGACCTCCATCCCAGCCGCGACGACCTGCTGGGCGACGTGCTCGCCGGCCTGTCGGCCACGCCCAAGCGCCTGCCTTCGAAATATTTCTACGACCGGCGAGGTTCGGAACTGTTCGAGGAAATCACCCGCCAGCCCGAGTACTACCTGACCCGGGTCGAGCTTGCGCTCATCCAGGACAGCGGCGCCGACATCGCCCGGGCGGTGGGCCCGCAGGCGCACGTGGTCGAGTACGGCAGCGGCAGTGGCCGCAAGACCCGCCTGCTGCTCGACGCGCTGCAGGACCCGGTGGCCTACACGCCAGTGGAGATTTCCCGAAGCGCGCTGGTCGGCAGCGTCGAGCGCCTGGATGCGGAGTTCGGCCCCGTGCAGATGCTGCCGGTGCTGGGCGACTTCACCCAGGCCATCCCGCTGCCGGAACCTGAGCGCAGCGCGCGCCGGGTGCTGGTGTTTTTCCCCGGCTCGACCCTGGGCAACCTCACCGACGCCGAGGCCGTGCAGCTGCTCAAGGCCATGCGCGAAACCATGGGCCCGGACGGCCGCGCGCTCATCGGCATCGACCTGCAAAAATCAGCCGACCTGATCGAAGCCGCCTACAACGACGCCGCCGGCGTCACCGCCGCGTTCACCCTGAACTTGCTCACGCGCCTGAACCGCGAGCTGGGCGCCGACTTCGACCTCGCGGCATTCCGCCACCGCGCCGTCTACCTGCCCGGGGCCGGCCGCATCGAGACCTACATCGACAGCCTGCGTGAGCAGACCGTCACCCTGCACGGCAAACGTTTCAGCTTCGCCGCCGGTGAAGCCATGCAGGTCGAATACAGCCACAAGTACACCGACGAAGGTTTCGCCGCCCTGGCGGCGCGCGCCGGCCTGGCGGTGACCGAGGGCTGGAGCGATCCCAAGGACTGGTTCGGCCTGCGCCTGCTGCAGCCCGCCTGAAAACCGCAGCCACCGGAGGCCCCATGGCCCGCAAGGAACCCAAGCCGCCCGCGGACTACGACGACCTGCGTGCCCTGTTCCTCAACTGCACGCTCAAGCCGTCCGGCGAGGCGTCGCACACCGAGCGCCTGATCCACGTGGCCGCCGGCGTCATGCGCGCCAACCAGGTGGCCGTGGAGGTGTTGCGCCCCGTGGACCTGGTGCTGGCCCCGGGCGTGCAGCCGGACATGACCGAACACGGCGCCGAACGCGACGACTGGCCGGCGCTTTCCAAGAAGGTGATGGCGGCCGACATCCTGGTGCTGTGCACGCCGATCTGGCTGGGCGATTCCAGTTCGGTCTGCCGGCGGGTGGTGGAGCGCCTGTATTCGGAATCGGGCAAGCTCAACGACGCCGGCCAGTACGCCTACTACGGCCGGGTCGGCGGCTGCCTGGTGACCGGCAACGAAGACGGCATCAAGCACTGCGCGATGAACCTGCTGTACTCGCTGCAGCACCTGGGCTACGTCATCCCGCCGCAGGCCGACGCGGGCTGGATCGGCGAAGCCGGGCCCGGCGATTCCTATGGCGACAACGGCGCCGGCTACGACAACGAGTTCACCCAGCGCAACACCACCTTCATGGCCTGGAACCTGATGCACCTGGCCCGGATGCTCAAGGACGCCGGCGGCATGCCGGCCCACGGCAACCAGCGCAAGGCCTGGGACGCCGGCTGCCGCTTCGACCATCCCAATCCCGAGTACCGCTGACGGCCGGGCCACGCCCGTGCCTGCAAATTGAAACCCCGCCGCGTGCCCCGGGCTGCCGAATGCAAGGCAGCCCACCCGCGCCCGCGCGCGAGCCTGAACCGGCAGACGCCCCGGGCGCCTTCGCCCCCGCGCCGTTGCGCGCTGCGGCCGGAGGTTCATGAACCGTCGTGCTGGCGCCGGCCGCTGGCACGGGGATTGCTCCTTGTTCCTTGCACCCCCCGGCCATGAAGGCCAATTCCCCCCAAAAGGAGCAACACCATGAGCAACCAGAACGCCAAACCGACCAACGCCGAAGAGCGCAACCACAACCGCGACCCCCAGGCCGTCCCCGTGGACGCGAGCGAACAGGAGCGCTACTGGCGTGGGCAGTACGAGCGCGAGCCGTACTTCGAGAAGGACTACGGCTACGACGACTACGGCCCGGCCTACAAGGTGGGCTGGGATGCGCGGGCGCGCGCCGGCAACCGGTCCTTCGAGGACGCCGAGGCCGACATGCGCCGCAGCTGGGAGGAAACCAAGGGCAAGTCGCGCCTGGCCTGGGAAAAGGCCAAGGGCGCCGCGAAGGCCGCCTGGAACCGCGTCGAGCGTGCCATGCCGGGTGACGCCGACAACGACGGCAAATAAGCCATAACCAAGCACGCCCCCCGCTGGCCCGCGCCACCAAGGCGCGGGCCTTTTTTCGCCGGATCGCTCAGTCCAGGGCCTCGGTGCCCATGGCCGGGCAGTTGGCCAGGTCGCTACGGTCGGGGCTGTCATCAACCTGCTTGCCGGCGTCGCGCAGGGCGGTGCGCAGGCCTTCCTCGAGCACCGGGTGGTAGAAGGGCATGCGCAGCAGGTCGAAGACGGTGAGCTTCTGGTCCACCGCCAGGGCCAGCAGGTGGGCCAGGTGGTCGCCCGAGGGCGTGCACAGCTCGGCGCCCAGGATGCAGCCGGTGTCGTGGGCGGCATAAACGCGCAGCAGGCCTTCGTTCTTCTGCGCGGCGCGGGCGCGGCCCTGGCGGCGGAAGTCGACTTCGCCGACCACCGTGTCTTCGGGCAGGTCGGACAAGCGCCTGCCGACGAAGGCCGTGGTCGGATCGGAAAACACCACGCCCAAGGGCGTGCGGCGCTGGTAGCAGATCGGCTCGTCGGCCATGGCATTGCGACCGGCGATGAAACCTTCGTCCGCGGCCTCGTGCAGGATCGGGGCGTGGCCGTTGACGTCGCCGGCAATGAACACGGGCGTGTCGCCCAACTGCAGCCGGCCGGGCTCGAAATCGGGCCTGCCCTTGTCGTCCAGCGCCACCCCCAGGGTTTCCAGCCCCAGGCCGTCGAGGTTGGGGCGCCGGCCGATGGCCACCAGCACGGCGTCCACGTCCACTTGGGTCTTGCCGGCGACCAGCCGCACGCCCTCGCCATGTGCGTGCAGTTCGACCTCGGCGCCGGTGTGCAGAGTGAATTCCTGCGAAAGCTGCTCGCGAAGCACCTGGTTCACCTTCTCGTCGTGCAGACCGCCCAGCATGTCGTCGGTGGAAAAGGCGGTGACTTCGATGCCCAGCCTCGCCAGCGCCTGGGCCATCTCCACGCCGATCGCACCCAGGCCGACCACGCCCATGCGCCGTGGCAGGTCGCGCCGTTCGAACAGGTCGTCGGTGGTGAACACACGCTCGCCCAGCGCCGCCCAGGGCTTGGGCAGCACCGGTCGGGATCCGGTGGCGATGATGATGCGGCGGGCACCGTACTCGCGCCCGTCCACCGACACGCGGTCGGGGCCGAGCAGGGTGGCACGGCCTTCGATCACCTTGTCGCTGATGCCGTCGGTGGCCTTGAGCACGCCCGACACGTAGAAGTCGCGCAGCTTGCGCACGCGTTCGAGCACCGCCGGGATGTCCACGGCCAGGGCTTCGGCGCCGCCCACGCCGAACGCCGCCAGCCGCTTGCGGGCGTGGAAAGCATTGGCCGCTTCGATCAGCACCTTCGAGGGCATGCAGCCCACGCGTGCGCAGGTGGTGCCGAAGGGGCCGGCATTGACCAGCAGGAAGTCATCGGTGCGGCGACGCACTTCGCGCAGGGCGGCGAGGCCGGACGTGCCGGCACCGAGGATGATCACGTCTTTGGGGGAAGCCATGGGCAGCTCGCTGGATGGGGGGTGCCACCATCGTGACCGAACAGCCTGCATGCAGGCAAAACAGGGCAGGGACGGGCAGCTCCGGCCGCCACCGCGACTTCATGCGAAAATGGGCGCCTTGCCTTGCTACCCGTGGCCACGATGACCTCACTGACGATTACCCGCCCCGACGACTGGCACCTGCACTTGCGCGACGGCGACATGCTGGCGCGGGTGCTGCCCGACACCGCCCGCCAGTTCGCGCGCGCCATCGTCATGCCCAACCTGGTGCCGCCGGTGACCACCGTCGCCCTCGCGGGCGCGTACCGCGGGCGCATCCTGGCCGCGCTGCCGGCGGGCATGGCGTTCGAGCCGCTGATGACCCTGTACCTGACCGAACGCACCTCGCCGCAGGACATCGCCGAGGCCAGGGCCAGCGGTTTCGTGCAGGCGGTGAAGTGGTACCCCGCGGGCGCCACCACCAATTCCGACGCCGGCGTGTCCGACATCGACCGCTGCCACGCCACGTTGCAGGCCATGCAGGACCACGATCTGCCGCTGCTGGTGCACGGCGAAGTCACCGGTGCCGACGTGGACGTGTTCGACCGCGAGGCGGTGTTCATCGAAACCCTGCTCAAGCCGCTTCTGCAGCGCTTCCCGAAGCTGCGCGTGGTGCTCGAGCACATCACCACCCGGCAGGCCGCCGAGTTCATCGCCGCTGCGCCGGCCAACGTCGCCGCCACCATCACCCCGCACCACCTGCTGATGAACCGCAACGCGCTGTTCACCGGCGGCCTGCGCCCTCACCACTACTGCCTGCCGGTGCTCAAGCGCGAAGAACACCGGCGTGCGCTGGTGGCCGCCGCCACCGGCGGCAGCCCGAAGTTCTTCCTGGGCACCGACAGCGCCCCGCACACCCGCGGTGCCAAGGAATCGGCCTGCGGCTGCGCCGGCATGTACAGCGCGCACGCCGCGCTCGAGCTGTACGCCGAAGTCTTCGAAGCCGAAGGCGCGCTGGACAAGCTTGAAGCCTTCGCCAGCTTCCACGGCCCGGATTTCTACCGCCTGCCGCGCAATACCGACCGCATCACGCTGGTGCGCGAGGCGTGGACCCTGCCCGCCCAGCTGGGCGAGGGAACCGACGCGCTGGTGCCGCTGCGGGCCGGCACCGAGCTCGCCTGGCGGCTACAGTCGACGGCCGGCTGAAGCCGACCGCACCGGGGAGGGCTTCGAGCGCAGCTCGCTTCCCGGTTTCCGGCGCGTCTTCCGGCACCTGCTGCGCGATGCCGGCGAAGGCGCCGATACCGCGCTGTGGCTGGCCGCCACGCGACGGCAATCGGAACCGCTGATTCTGCCCGGGCCCCTGCGGGCCGCTGGCCTGGCTTCGGCTAAAGTGTGCCGACCTTTCCGCGAACCAGGACCGACATGGCCGCGCTGGCCGACATCTTCATCCACCCGGTGAAATCCTGCGCACCGCTGGGCGTGGAGCAGGCGAACGTGCATTCGCGCGGGCTCGAACACGACCGGCGCTGGATGCTGGTGGACGTCGACGGCAAGTTCGTCACTGCCCGGCAGCAGCCGCGGCTGCTGAGGGTGCATCCGGTCCCGACCGACCGCGGCCTGCGCCTCGAGGCGCCGGGCATGCCGGCGCTCACCCTCGAAGCCGCGCCCGCCGGCGAGACGCTGTCGGTCCGGGTCTGGAAGGACGAGGTGGATGCCCTGGCGGCGGATGCCGCGGCGGACGACTGGTTCAGCACCTACCTGGGCCGGCCGGTGCGCCTGGTGCACATGGATGCCAGCGTGGTGCGACGCAATGGCTCCTCGCACGCCCAAGCCGGCGACGAAGTCAGCTTCGCCGACTCGATGCCGCTGCTGCTGGTGTCGCAGGCTTCGCTCGACGCGCTCAACCGGCGCCTGGACCGCCCGGTGCCCATGGGCCGTTTCCGTCCGAACCTGGTGGTGGACGGCGTGGACGTACACGCGGAAGACAGCTGGACGCAGGTGACCATCGGCGACGTCGTTTTCGACGTGGCCAAGCCCTGCGTCCGCTGCGTGCTGGTCACCATCGACGCCTTCACCGGCGACAAGGACGCCGGCGGCGAACCCTTGCGCACGCTCACCACCTATCGCCGCGGCGAGAAGGGGGTGAGTTTCGGGCAGCTGCTGATTCCCCGCTCGGGCGGCCGCCTCCGGGTCGGCGACAGCGTGATCCCCAGCCAAACCAAGGCGTGAGCCAAAAAAAGACCCCGGCCGAAGCCGGGGTCCTGATTTGCCGGTGTCAGTCGTGGATCAGAACGTGACCGACCAGCTGTTGATGTAACCGGTGTCGCCCGCCGCGTTGTCGTTCACCCGCAGCTTCCAGGTGCCGTTGAGCGCTTCGGACGACAGGTTCACCGTGTAGGTGCCGATGATGTTGTCGGCACTGCCGCCGCTGCGGTTGTGCAGGTTGTACAGCGAGCCGTCCGGCGCCACCAGGTCGACCTTCAGGTCGCCCTTGTAGGTATGGACGATGTTCACCGCGACCGACGCGTTCGACGGGGCATTGCCGCTGCGGCCGGAGACCGAAATCGGGCTCTCGACGGTGGCGTTGTCCGAGATCGTGTAGTCCGCGGTGTTGCTGTAGGTCTGCGGCTGGCTGCCGCCGCCGGTGGTGTAGTTGCCCACCAGGCTGACACCGGAGAACGTGCTGTAGGCCTTCACGCGCACGTGGTAGGTGCCGGCCGACGGGGCCGCGATGGTGCAGGTCTCGTTGTTGCCGCTCAGGTACGGGCGGCAGACATACGAGGTGTCGGTCGGCGCGGTGCCGAACTGCACGTACAGGTCCGCGTCACCGGTGCCACCGGACATGGTGAAGGTCAGGTTGCTGGCGCCCGAGGGCACGGCCATCGTGTAGTTGAGCGAATTGCCGGTGCTGGCCGACAGGCCGGTCACGGCGACACCCTTGGTCAGCGTGCCACCACTCGGCGGCGGCGGCGGGGGCGGCGGCGTGCTGCCACCGGCCAGGTCCACCAGGGCGCGGGCATCGATGATGCCGGCACCGCAGCCACCCGAACAGGAACCCGACAGCGCGTAGGCGGTCGACTTCAGGTTGGCTTCCACCTGCGCAGGGGTCCACAGCGCCAGGCCCAAGGCCAGGCGGCGGCTCTGCGCCAGGGCGACGGCACCGGCCACGTGCGGCGAGGCCATCGAGGTGCCGTTGTACGAGGCATAGGACTCGCTGCCCGGACCCTGGGTGCCGCTGTTGAGCGTGGACAGGATGCCCGAACCCGGGGCCGACACGTCGATCGAGGTGCCGTAGTTCGAGAAGCTCGAACGGGCGCTGGCGCTGGTGACCGAGGCGACGTTGACCACGTTGTTGCAGCTGGCCGGCGTGAAGCCCGAGGCGTTGGCATTGCTGTTGCCCGCCGCCACGACCACGGTGGTGCCGCGGCTGACCGCGCTGTTGATCGCGTTCTGCGTGGTGGTGTCGCAGGAACCGCTGCCGCCGAGCGACATGTTGATGACGTCGGCCGCGTTGGCCGCGCTCAGGGTCGGCACGCCGGACACGGTGCCACCGGAAGCCCAGATGATGGCGTCGGCGATGTCGGACGTGGAGCCACCGCCGCGACCCAGCACGCGCACCGGCATCACCTTGGCGCCCCAGGCGGTACCGGCCACGCCCTTGCCGTTGTTGGTGACCGCGGCCACCGTGCCGGCCACGTGCGTGCCGTGCCAGCTGGACGGGTTGCCGCCGTAGTAGTCGCCCGGGTCGGAGGGGTCGGAATCGCGGCCGTTGCCGTCGCCAGCCGTGGTCGTGTTGCTGATGAAGTCGTAGCCGCCGACGATGTTGGCATTGAGGTCGGAGTGGCTGACGTGGCCGGTGTCGAGCACCGCCACGATGATGCCCGAGCCGTTGGCCACGTCCCACGCGGTGTTGGCGCGGATGCCCGCGTCGGCGTCGGTGTAGCCCCACTGCTGGCTGTAGCTGGTGTCGTTGGGCGTCAGCGTGTGCTTCATCACGCGGTCGATCTGGACGTATTCAACGTTCGGATTGGCGGCGATCTGGCGCATCAGGGTTTCGGCTTCGGCCGGGCTGAGCTTCTGCGACGCGGCCACGACGTCGGCGCCCAGGGACATGCGGCGGACGTGGCTGGCGGCCAGCGGTTTGCCGGCGTCACGGCCGTTTCGCTGCAGGCGGGCGGCCTGGACCAGCTGGTTGGCGTTGACCGCGGCGATTTCCAGCGAGCGCTTGAGCTCGGCCGGGTTGGACGCCTCGGGCGTGCCGGCCTTGTACTTGACGATGAACTGGTCGAACTGCGTGTCCGAAGCGATGGCGCTCAGGTCGACCCGAGGGGCGGGCTGGACGCCCGCGGCCATGGCTGCCTGCGCTGCAAGGGCGAAGGAAGTAGCCACGACGATACCGCGCAAACGAAGATTGCGAGTGTTGTTGCTCACGTTGGTGGATCCCCGAAAAAGGAAAACAGCGATTGCCGCAAAGCGGCCGTGTTTTGCATCCCTGCCCCGGGTCCCCTGGGCTGCCACCCGCTTACGTGAGCCTTGAAGGCTTCTCGTGTCAGCAGAAGGTTGCACGCCACCCCGGACGTGTAACGCAGAGGTCATCTGCATGACACGTGGCCGACGCTAGCCCGGGGAAATTTGGCCGTCAAGCCGCACTGCCGCAAAAGCGCCGGGACCCGGGCCGGGCGGGCAGGGAGGCTTCGCGGAGGCCTGAAATCAAGCGCTTTTCCACGCCCCCCGGCCGGGCCCGCCAAACCCGTCCGGGCAGGCGACGGCCGGCCCAGGGCGCAAATGCGCGAATCCGGGGCGCGCCACGGCTACCAGCGGCCCGGGCCGGCGGCAAGTGGCGTCGGCTGGCGTGCCGGGGTCGCGGGGCGTGGGTATGCTCCAGCGCACCCTCCCCCCCATTGCGAGCCCCTCGATGTCCGCCCTGCGCTCCTTGCCCCTCGTGCTGGCCCTGGCGGCCAGCCCGGCCTTCGCGGCCGACAGCCCCGCGCCGTTGCTGGCCTGCCTGGATGCGCAGTTCGCGGCCCTGCCGATGGACCCGGCTACCGACGTCGGCCTGAGCGTGGCGATGCTGCCCATGCATGACGATTGGTCGTGGCAGGGCGCGCGTGGCGTTGCGGACCGGGAAGCCGGCACGCCGCTGACGCCGGAGCATGGTTTTCGCATCGCCAGCATCACCAAGACCTTCACCGCCGCCGCGGTACTGCGGCTGGTGGAGCAGGGCCGGCTGGGGCTGCACGACCCGATCGCCAAACATCTCGATGCCGACGTCGTGGCCGTGTTGGAATCGGGTGGCTACGACCCGCAGGCCATCCGCCTGCGCCACGTGCTCAACCACACCTCGGGAATGCGCGAGCACGTCACCGAAGACTTCCTGGCGCGCCACGGCGACGGTTCCGGATACCAGAGCACCGCGCGCGAACAGGTAAAGCTGGCCATGGCGGCCGGGGCGCCGTTCGCCGCGCCGGGCGACGAGTTCCACTATTCCGACACCGGCTACGTGCTGCTGGGCCTGGTCATCGAGCGCCATACCGGCAAGCCGCTGCACGAAGCCCTGCGCAGCCTGCAGGCCTGGGAGGCCAACGGCCTGGCGCACAGCTGGTTCGAAACGCTCGAGCCGGCGCGGGCGCCGCAGGCCCACCAGTACTGGCAGGGTCGCGACACCCGCCCGTGGCACGCTTCCTTCGACCTGTACGGCGGTGGCGGCATCGTGGCGCCGCCGGGCGACACGGCCGCCTTCCTGCGGGTGCTGCTCAAGGGTGGCCTGTTCGAACGCCCGGGCTCGCTGAAGTTCATGCGCACGCCCGGCGTCACCGGCGCCTGGAACGACTACGGTGCGGGCCTGTTCAACCTGGAGGTGGACGGGGAAACCATGATCGGCCACAGCGGCTACTGGAACACCTTCGTCTTCCTGTCACCCGACGACGGCGTGATCTTCGCCGGCGCGGTGGGCGAAAAAACCGCGCTGCCCTACGGACCGCTGCTGGGCGCCTTGCGCACCGCCTACCGGACCTGCGCGCCGGGCTGAGGTCGGGCCGCAAGAAGAGGGGCTTCCTGCCGCACCGGGATTGAGCAATAGTGAGTCGCCCCGCGCTGGCGAGCCCTGGAGAGCCTGTTGGACAAGACCTTTTCCTCGCCGGCCCGGCGACACGCCTGGCTCCTGATGCTGGTCGCCGTGGCGTCCTGCAGTTCGCAGGACCTTCCTTTTGTTGCCGCGCCCTTGCCCGATGCCTCGCTCGCACGGCCTTACCCGGGCTGCACGATCGTCAGCGTGTCCCCCGCCGAGGCGCTGCCGGAAGAAGGTGGCCGGGGCGTGCGCCGCGCCCTGATGCGCCACGAAGCCGACTGCCTGCCGGATTTCCCCCAGCCTTCCGACTGGCACGAGCCCTACCGCATCACCTTCGAGCAGGAATTCAGCGAAGTGCGCCAATCCCCGGGCGGCGTGGACACCTGGGTGGGCGGCGAGACGCGCTTCCTCGACGACTCGGCCGGACCGAGGCGACAGGTAGAGGCCGCCACCGAAGGCATGGGAAAGAATTGCGCCCTGTTGCTGGACAAACTGCAGGCCGACGCCGCGCCGTGCATCACGGCGATCGACCCGGACACCGGCCGCCAGTTCCAGGCGGCGCTTGACGACTTCCGCGCGAAATTGAACTTCCAGATCAATGCGCACGGCGAAACGCATCTCGCGGCGATCCGCATGGGGCGTGACCAGTTCTGCCTGGAAAACTGGTGGCAGGTGCAGCGCCAGCTGGAGGGGCGATTCGACCAGTGTGTCGTGAAGTGAGTTAGTGCCCTTGGTGCAAGGGCCTAGAACGCGACACTAGTGGGGCGACTGCCTTTGGAATCTCACTGATTGACCTCACGACGTCGCTCAGGTTGAAAAGGATGCCCCTCTGAGTTCCTGGTGCGCTAGGTTCCTATCAATTCTTGGGGCGCTTCCTTACGCCGACTCAAGAGGAATGGATAGGGTCATCGCAGGCAAGGAGATGTAGAATCCACCAGAGTTGAGTCAAGGCAAGAAGGCAGATGAAGCCATTTCTTAAGTGGGCCGGAGGGAAGCACAAACTAGTGCCGCGAATCCGCGAATTGCTTCCAGACGGCAGTCGTTTAATAGAGCCTTTCGCAGGATCAGGAGCAGTTTTTCTCGGGACGGACTTCGAAGCAAACCTGATCGCCGATGTTAATCCCGATATCGTATCGCTCTTTACGCAGCTAAAATATCAGCCGGACGAAATTATAGTTGAAACAACGAAGCTTTTTATCCCAGAGCATAACTCTCAGGATGCCTACTACCAGTTGCGAAACGAGTTCAACAAGATTGAGGCCGGAGTTCGGAAGGCTGCGCTGTTCGTATACCTGAACCGCCACTGCTTCAATGGGCTCTGTCGCTACAACGCATCTGGCAAGTTCAACGTTCCGTTCGGTCGATATGCGTCACCAAGGCCTCCGCTAGAAGAGATGTGGGGGTTTGCTGAAAAGGCACAAAAGGCAGAGTTCATTTGCAGTGACTTTAGGTTAGTGCTCTCCCAAGCTCGAGACGGAGATGTCGTTTACTGCGACCCTCCGTACGTGCCGCTAACTGAAACTGCAAACTTCACGACTTACGCAAAGGGTGGCTTCGGTATCTCCGATCAACGAGAACTTGCCGATATGGCGTTGGCGCTGAGTCTCCGAGGGGTTTCAGTTCTTATCTCAAACCACGATAACGACGAAACCCGCGCTCTTTATAAGCACGCTCAAATTAGCGCATTTGACGTCCAGAGGTTCATTTCGCGAGACGCCCGCAATCGAAACATTGCGGCCGAGCTAATTGCCGTTTACGGAGATGGGTGTGGCGCAACTGTAGCGGATGAGTCGAAGTGCTCGGTGAAAAGCTGTTCAAGTAATCCAGCGCCCGCATAGGGCGCGAGGGTAGTGCCATGGGTGCCTGCACTTGGACTTTCTGCACTAGCTCGCTCTTTTGGTGAGGAGGTAAGCTAGTTCCGCAATCAACAAGCCTTCTGCGCAACTGTAATTTCATTGCAGACTCTGTCCGAAAACTATCAATCCTTGCCCACGGCTACCACCACATTAACCAGCGCTTGGGGATCGACTCTTGATGCTTACCACTTGGCGCGTGTAGTCGGCACATAAATGAACTCTTTCCTTTTCCTTGGTCAAAGCTTGCAGCAGCTAAACTATTCGCGCAGCAATTGGCGCAACTGCTCAATGTTTGAGACGTCTTCTAGGCGATGAATCATCCTGTGGCAATTGGGACATAAAGCGGCAAAATCGCCCGCGGCTACTGGTCGCGACTCACCCTCCGCTAGCTTGCTGAGCGGGATCAAATGATGCGCTTCAATGTATCCACTCCCAATTTCGCCATATCTGTCTTCCATTCGGATTCCACAGCACTCACAGGAATCTCCGAGACTTTTCTTAATTTGTCGGACGATGGATGGATCTCGTTCCAGGCGGCGGTGATGCCCAAAGCGCTTGATCTCTATCAAGTCTCGTGGCGGCCTCTCGACGCTGTCTCTGTCATTTGAGTAAGTGATTAGGTCCTCCTTGTATAGAGCCTGCTCCTCCACATAGTCACGAAAGCCGCGACTGTATGCGCAAATAGCGCACTTGTGCCTTCCTTGCCCGGCCTGGCTCATAGGAAGAGCGGCAAGCACTTCAACGGGAGCGCTCTCTCCTTCCGCGCATGCCTCATTGCGACCGGAGACAGGCGTTTCGCTTAGCGCGGCTGAACGCCCCGCTTCATACGCGCAAATAACACATTTGTGGCGCCCGCTTCCGGCTTGCGAGGTGTGCAGAAACTCTACTAATCCAAGAGGTGCGGACTTTTCGTGGTCACAGGTTTGCAGTTTCTGAGTCATGAGTTTGATCTCGGTACAAGATAATCTGTACTACTTCGAGGGTCAGTGGCTGTTTCGAAGTGCCGCGATGGGCGAGTTTATCGCTCTGGGTGGGCTTTGCGAATCCCTATTCCCGAGTGGTCCAGCGGCCTGTCGCCGACCAATTTGGAGGACAAGCTGGGCATCCAAATTCTAGTCCGGCCTGTTGATGGGCGAGCAAAACAATGTTGCCGTGAGCGGCAAATTAACCCCACCGGCGTAATGAGCTTGGTTGACGAGCATTGGCACGTTTCCGGCGACCAAGAATCTAGGGCCGGCTTGAACCAGTGGGCGTGACTAGCTCAGCTCGCCGTGAGTTGAGAAAAATTCTCACTCAAGCGAGGTTTCTAGATGTGTCTGGTGTTTCGACTGCGACTAGGCGTTAATCTCGTTCGCCAGCTGCGCTGTGGCGGAAGTCGCCCAAGAATCAAAATGCTACGCAACTTGGACTGTTTGGGTCACCTGAAAATTACTAGTGATTCGAGCCTACGATGCAGTATCGATCTCGTCAGCCAGGGGATCGATTTGCGGAGTAGGGCTAGTGGAGCCTGTTCGCGTATCGATTGGACTTTTGCCGAAAATTAGCAACTCTCAATTCAACTTGCTGTCTAACGGAGCGCATTTGAGATGGCCTTTAGCACTAACGATGCGCTTTGGGAGGATTTCCTCCAGACTTGGCCGATAGAACGCCTTCGCACAATGTCTCTGGCCGAATACACCGCGGTTGGAGACAAGGAGACTTTCACCTACTGGATGGAAAGCCGGCTGGACGAATACGGCAGTATCTGGGGCGGCTCGGCGTTCAAGTTCGGCATCTATTCGCGAAACGATACCACCGACAAGGAGGGCGATGCGTCGCTCGCCTACGACGCTCAGTACGGCTGGTATCGCAAGTTCGGCGACACCCCGCAAGCCGCCTTCGACGTAGTCCGAGGACACGTGGTCGCAGTCGCCGAGTCGGCGCGGGCCGGTCGGCTTGACGAAATCGACAAGAGCCCGCTCGGCGCCGCCTACCGCTGGAAGATCGCGTTCCACTACCAGTCACAACAGGCACCACTGGTGGCCTGCATCTACCTGCGCAAACCGCTACTGCATTTCTTGCAGATGCCGCTGTCGGACAGCGCCGCGCCGCAGAGCGTTCTGTACCGGATGCTGGCCGAGCACCGCAAGCCCGAAGAGGGCGTCGTCGCTTTCAGCGAACGGGTGTGGAAGGACTGGGTCTACAGCAACCCGCTGGAGATCAAGCTGAGCGAAGGCGCGGTCAAGAATGGCTACTTGACGGTCAACCTGGTGTCGGCGCCGTTCCCGGAGTCGATGTACGGGGGCGCCACCGATGCCGAGGCCGGCGACACAGCCCGTTTCGTAACCGACACCGGCCAGTTTTTCGACTCCGATATCCGGGTGACTGGTGCAGGCGGCAGCGGCCGCCTGCGCAAGCGCCTGAACGGCTACTTTGGCAGCATTGGCGCCAAGGCCGGCGACATCATCCGCATCCACCAGCAAGCGGACGGCAGCTACCGCATCGAGGCTAAGGCCGACGTGACGCCGCAGCCAGCCGCGATCGCGGGTGTACCTGCACCCATTCTTCAGTCGATCAAACCCAAGAAGCCGTCCATGACGCCGCTTAATCAAATCCTTTACGGACCGCCGGGAACCGGCAAGACCTTCGAGACGGTCGCCAAGGCGTTGGAGGTGCTCGATCCTGCCTTCCTCGCCGAGAATGGTGATCCGGATGATCGTCCGCAACTCAAGAAGCGCTTTGACGACTTGGTCAAGGAAGGGTTGATCGAGTTCGTGACTTTCCACCAGAGTTTCAGCTACGAGGACTTTGTAGAGGGCGTGCGCGCCGCAACCGACGAAGAATCGGGTCAGTTGCGCTACGAGGTGACCGATGGCGTGTTTAAGCGCTTGTGCAACTCGGCACGCACGCGCGTGATCAAGGAGGCCGGCCTCCCTATCGACCTTGCCGGACGCCGCATTTGGAAGCTGTCGCTAGGTGACTCCGCGACGGAAGGCCACATCTACGAGGAATGCGTCGAGAATGGCATTGCGCTGATGGGATTTGGCGGTGGCGCGGATTTCTCCAGTTGCCGCTCACGCGAGGAAATCCAGAGAGTTTTTAGCTCGGTCGGCGAGCCGTTGGCTTTGGGCGACTATCCGATCACCGCGATCAATACCTTCGTAAATCAGATGAAGCAGAAGGACCTCATCGTCGTCTCGGAAGGCAACCTAAAGTTCCGTGCGATTGGCGAGATCACCAGCGACTACCGGTGCATCGATCGAGACAATGGCGACACCTACGCGCAGTGCCGGAGCATCCGCTGGCTGCGCGTTTACAACCCGGCATTGCCGCTGGAAGCGCTAATGGAGAACCGCTTCAGCCAGATGACGGTGTACGAATTGCGGTCGGGTTCGATCAACCTTGACAAGCTGCGGACATTGCTGAAAGGGCGCGAGAGTGGCGAGGAGGCAGTGAAACCACGGGTCCTGATCATCGACGAGATCAACCGCGGCAATGTCTCGCGTATCTTCGGCGAACTTATCACGCTGATTGAACCTTCCAAGCGCGCCGGCGCCCCGGAAGCGCTGCAATGTGAATTGCCATACTCGAAGAAGCCTTTCAGCGTTCCGGGCAATGTCCATCTGATCGGCACGATGAACACCGCGGACCGATCACTGGCGGGCCTCGACATCGCCCTGCGGCGGCGCTTCGAGTTCATCGAGATGCCACCGCGCCCGGAGCTTCTGTCGGGTGTGGTCGTGGCTGGTGTGGACCTTCAGAGCCTGCTCGCCACCTTGAACCGTCGCATCGAAGTGCTTCTGGATCGCGACCATATGCTGGGGCACGCCTACTTCATGTCGCTGCAGAACGACGACGACCTGGCCAGCCTGGCGACTGTCTTCCGCAACCAGGTATTGCCGCTGCTCCAGGAATACTTCTTCGAGGACTGGCAGCGCATCGCCTGGGTGCTCAACGACCATCGCAAGCCCGCTGGATGCCGTTTTGTGGTGCCACCGCCATACAGTGCCGAAGCCCTTTTCGGCGCCGGGGCCGAGGTTCCCTCCGAGGCCAGGTTGTGGCGGCTGGATCCGCGAGCCTTTGGCCGGCCCGAGAGTTATTTCGGGATCATTGAGGCCGCGAAGGCCTGATCCATGCGATCGGTCGTCGTCCGCGAGTACGCCCGCCTAACGACTTCGCCATTGGCGCAGATGTCGCTCGACGAGGCTCATGTCCCGGACAGCGCGTTCGAGTGGTTGTGCAAGGAAAGTGCGCGTCTGCGTCAGTCCGGCGCCTCGCTCGTTCAGCTTGAGGATCGTCGCTGGCTGCGTCTGGACAACTACGTAGGAGTCCTCGAGACGCCTTGTGGTACGCGGATTGAGATCTTGCCAAAGTGCGTGGAAGGCATGGACGACGAGGAGCGCGCGCGGAGACTGCTGCGCAAGATGCTTGCGCGTTGCCTCAATCTTCCGACACGCGAAACTGGTCCGACGCACATTCAGACGTTCTCCGCTCCGCTGACGGAATGGGTGATGGGCCAGTTCCTCTCCGAACTCGACCGCTTGGTTAAGCGGGGAGTCCGCTTTGACTACCGATCGGTTCAGGAACAGCAACGTTTTCTGCGCGGTCGGTTGGATGTAGACAGGCAACTTCGGCAGCCGCCGGGACGACAACACCTGTTCCATATCGAGCATGATGTATTCGATGCGGATCGCCCCGAGAACCGCCTGCTGCGTACCGCTCTGGATCGGGTGTGCCGAATCACGCGGGATCCAAGCAACTGGCGACTGTCACACGAGCTCGCGACGTTCCTGGCACCCGTGCCGACCAGTAAGGACATGGCGAGTGATTTTCGTCGCTGGCGGGACGACCGCCTAATGGCCCACTACCGCCCGGCCCGCCCGTGGTGCTCGTTGATTTTGAACGAGCAAACGCCCATGTCGATTCTGGGCGAGTGGTATGGAGCAAGCCTGCTCTTCCCCATGGAGAGGGTATTCGAACGGTATGTGGAAGCCTGCCTACGTAGGATGCTTCCACCCGATGCTGTTTTGACCCCCTCTGCGTCGAGCAGGTATCTGTGCAGCCACAAGGGCGAGTCGTGGTTCCTGCTCAAGCCGGATTTCCTTGTCCAGCGTGGACAACAGCGCGTTGTGCTGGATACAAAATGGAAGAGACTGGACGAGTCGTTTGGCGGCAACGGGGACAAGTATGGACTCAGCCAGAGCGACTTCTACCAGCTATTCGCCTACGGGCAGCGCTACCTCGATGGGAAAGGGACGTTGGTTCTGGTCTACCCCCGTACGGCCACCTTCCAAGCTCCGTTGGATGATTTCGTCTTCGACGCGCAGCTCAGGTTGGTAGTGGCGCCATTTGATCTTGAGGAGGGGCGCCTTGCTGTCGACGCCTTGCCCTGGGAAGCCGGCTTCTCAGCGGATGCAGCCTGAGCTAGAAGCGGCGCCAAACTCGAAAGTATTAGGGCTTTCGGTCTAAGGTCGTGTGACGCACATGGGTGCTGGGGTCGTCACGGAGTCCCTAGCTCCGGGGGACCAAAGCACGTCGCCTGACAGGGTCATGTGGACAAACTGCTTGCCACAGAAGTGATGGAGTCGTTTCGGCTGGCCCCAGGGTGTCGACGCTGGCACAGAACTGCCACAGAAACTGTCACAGGCCTCTTTGGCATCGAAACCGGGCCGCGGGGAAGCCACAAAAAAACCCGCAAATTCGCGGGTTTAGTGATGGTGGCTATGGGTGGACTCGAACCACCGACCCCGTCATTATGAGTGACGTGCTCTAACCGGCTGAGCTACATAGCCAACGTGCCGCTATCCGTTGCGGATAGGGCCGCGAATTCTGGGGCCTCGCCGGGCCGCTGTCAAATTCCCGCCGCGTTTTCAGCCCTGGAATTGCCCCGGCCCGTCGGCCGGGCAGGCGGCCACCGGCCGCGGGTCTTCGGGCACCGGGCCGCTTTCAGCCTGCCAGCACTCGTCGAAGATCGAGCAATAACACATGCTCAGCACGGTGCCCGGGCGCCGGATGGCGGCCTGCAGGGCGCGCACCAGCGGCGGGTGTTGGGTTTGGAACACGGTGACGCTTTCGCCCGGGGCCAGCACCCGCTGGCTGATGAAATCGCGGCCGTAGGGGCTGTCGGCCGGCTGGTCCAGGCGGGTCAGCAGGCCCGGCCAGTCCGGCACGGGTTCGCCGTCCAGGGTCATGCGCAGGCTGCGAACCTTGGCCGGGCCGACCCCGGTATTTGTGAACGACAGCGACAGCGCGGCCGTGTCGCCCAGGTCGAAGTCGTTCATCTGCACCTGGATGTAGGGCCAGACGGCCGCGGCGGTTTGCCGGCGCACTTCGTTGGATTCACGCAGGGTGGCGAACAGCGCCAGGATGGCGATCAGCGCGCCGGCCACCGACAGCAGGGTCTGCCAGAAGGTCAGCCGCACCATGCGTTGCTCGGTGCGGGCCAGGGCGGCCAGGGCGTCGGCGCCGGTGGGTTCGCCGGGTGGCGTCGTCGGCGGAATCGAATCGTTCGTCACGGGCACGGGCCTGTCGTGGCGGCGAGGGCCGGAAACCAGATGCTATCGCATGCCTGCGCCGGGTCGCGCTTGTGGCTGCTCCGCGCGCTGTGGCAGTCTGGTCCCAGTAGATTCTTTGGAGTCCCGTCCCGTGGTCGATCCGGACGGTTTTCGCCCGAACGTGGGCATCGTGCTTATGCACGGCGACGGTCGCCTGTTCTGGGCCCGGCGGGTCAACCGTGACGGTTGGCAATTCCCGCAGGGCGGCATGAACACCGACGAGACGCCGCTCGAGGCCATGTATCGCGAGCTTCGCGAGGAAGTGGGCCTGGCCCCCGAGCACGTCGAAGTCCTGGGCGCCACGCCCGGCTGGCTGCGCTACCGGCTGCCCAAACGCTGCATCCGCCGGGGCAACCGGCCGGTCTGCATTGGCCAGAAGCAGGTCTGGTTCCTGCTCAAGCTCACCGGCCAGGAAGCCGACCTGAAGCTCGATCTCACCGAAAAGCCCGAATTCGACAGCTGGCGCTGGGTGGATTTCTGGTACCCGGCCGAGCACGTGGTCAGCTTCAAGCGCGAGGTCTATGTGCGGGCGCTCGAGCACCTGGCCCCGCACGCCCGCCAGGTGGCGGGGGAGGGGGCTGTCCCACCGGCGGGTGAGACGGTTCGTGCCCTGGTGGCGGCAGCGGCGGGCGGCCGGCACCGCTAGCGCGGCTTTCGGGACTGAAGTCCCTCCCACAGGGGTGCGGCTGAAGGGCTCCCGGCCGGGGTGGCGAAAGGTAGTTGACAACCATTCGCATCTGGGGTGGAATGCGAACCGTTCCCATTATCGCGGCCCGCCATGTACGTCTGCATCTGCCATGGAGTCACCGACCACGACATCCGCCGGGCCGCCGAGGCCGGGTGTGCGTCCGTGGCCGAGCTGACCATGCGAACGGGGCTGGGCAGCGGCTGCGGCAGCTGCGGCGACATGGCTGCCGAAATTCTCGACGAGGCCCGCGCAACGCGGGCGTTCCCGCTGCCGGTGTTTGCGGCGGCGGCTTGAGGCATAAGCCAGCGCTTCGCGGCTGAAGCCGCTCCTACAGAAAGTGAGCCCTCCGGTGAGGGTGAAAACGCTAAGCATTCCTGTTTCGGCATGGGCTGGCGGGAAGGGGTACCCTGCGCGACGTATCCACGGAACAGGAGGCCAGCCATGAAAGGCGACGCCAAGGTCATCGAGCACCTCAACAAGGCGCTCTACAACGAACTCATCGCCATCAACCAGTATTTCCTGCATGCCCGCATGTTCAACAACTGGGGCCTGAAGGAGCTGGGCGAACACGAGTACAAGGAATCGATCGACGAGATGAAGCATGCCGACATGCTCATCGAACGCATCCTGTTCCTGGACGGCCTGCCGAACCTGCAGAACCTGGGCAAGCTGCGCATCGGCCAGACGCCGAAAGAAGCGCTGGAATGCGACCTCAAGCTCGAGCACGACGCCGTGCCCGACCTCAAGGCCGGCATCGCGCACTGCGAACAGGTCGCCGACTACGTGTCGCGCAAGGTCCTGGCCGACATCCTCGAGTCCGAGGAAGAACACATCGACTGGCTCGAAACCCAGCTCGAACTGATCGGCCGCGTCGGCGAACAGAACTACCTGCAGTCCAAGATGGGCAGCTGAATCGGGGAAAGGGGGCGGCGGCTGCCAGGTTGAACCTGGGGGCCGCCGCCCCTGTCTATTTCAGGAGCGCGTTGAGCGCCAGCGCGGCGCGACGGAACTCGCTTTCCAGCACCGCCACGGCCACCGCCGGGCGGGGCAGCACGCCCTGGCGGGCGCCCAGTTCGATGCGCTTGGCCGCGGCCGACAGCGCCATCGCGCCCAGGTTGGCGCTGGCCGACTTGAGCGTATGCGCCGGCGCCACCATGGCCGGCATGTCGCTGGCCGAGGCCGCGGTTTCCAGCGCGCGCACGTGTTTGGGGGCGTCCTCCAGGAACAGCCGCACCAGGCTCAGGTACTCGTCGCCCATCACGGCGCGCAGTTCGTCCACCACCTCGCTGGCCAGCACCGGCGGCGGGCTGGGCGGTGCGTCGCCGCGGTGTTCGGCCGACATCGGCTCGGGCCGGGGCGCCGGACTGGCCGCCGGGACAGGCCCCGGCGACGGCGGCTGTGGCGCACGTGGCGCGATCGCGCCGGGCGC
>NZ_AVCJ01000004.1 GCF_000743535.1 Arenimonas donghaensis DSM 18148 = HO3-R19 | reverse complement strand
CGTCGAGGGCCGCGAACTATAGCGGCATGAATCAGGAATGGGAAGAGGGGGTGAAGACCGGACCCCTGCCCGTTCACCGGGCGGTCGGCTTGACACCCCGCGGGCCTTGCACGAACGTCCCGGGACACCCACGGGAGAGCCCCATGCGCCTTGCCAGCCTCGTCTTGTTCCTCGCCACGCTGCTGCCGATGGCGGGCTGCGCCACCGATGGCGACTGGGTGGAACTCAAGGGCCAACGCTACGAGGTCGAGCTGGCGGATGACCACGCCGAGCGCAATCGCGGACTGATGTTCCGTGAGTCGCTGGCAGAAGGCACCGGCATGCTGTTCGTGCATGACGCCGAGCGTCCGCTCGCCTACTGGATGAAGAACACCAAGATCCCGCTCGACATCTTCTACTTCGACGCCTCGCGCAAGCTGGTGTCGGTCTCGCGCGGCGTGCCACCGTGCTCGCTGGGCGACCGCTGTCCGCCCTACCCGAGCAGTGGCCCGGCCATGTACGTGCTCGAGCTCAATGCCGGCCAGGCCAACGCGCTCGACGTGCGCGCCGGCGATCCGATCACCTTCGGTCCCGGCATCCCGGATCGCGGCGAACCTTGATTCAGCGCTTCGACGGGGCCACATTGCTGTCATGGCTGCCCCGAACACACTGCCCGAATGGAATGCGCTGGCTGCGCTTGGCGACGACGAGCTGCCGCTGCTCGACACGGCGCTGCTGATTGCCCGTGACGAATACCCCGACCTCGAGCCCGGGGGTTACGCCGCGCAGATGGAATCCTATGCCGAGACGCTGCGTCCGCAGCTCGACGGCGACATCGACCTGCCGGCGCGCCTGACCGCGATCAACCGCTACCTGTTCGAGGAGCTTGGTTTCGCCGGCAACAACCTGCAGTACGACGACCCGCGCAACAGCTACCTCAACGAGGTGGTGGACCGGAAGCTCGGCATCCCGATCTCGCTGGCGGTGGTCCAGATCGAAGTGACCCGGCGACTTGGCATGCCGCTCGACGGCGTGTCCTTCCCGGGCCACTTCCTGGTGCGGCTGCCGGTGGACGACGGCATCCTGGTGCTGGACCCGTACAACAAGGGCCGGCCGGTGAGCGCCGAGGAACTGCGCGAGCGCGCATCGCCGCACATGGGCGGCCACCCGCCCGACGACCAGCAGCTGCTGCAGATCCTCGCGCCCGCCACCAACCGGGCGATCCTCATGCGCATGCTGCGCAACCTCAAGGGCTTGTACCTCGAGCAGCGCGACTGGGAGCGCGTCGCGCGCACCGCCGACCGCTTGCTGAAGCTGTCGCCCGGCACCGCCGAAGCCGTGCGCGACCGCGGCCTGGCCTATCGTGAACTCGGTTATGCGAAAGGCGCGCGCGAGGACCTGGCGCGCTACCTGCAGATGCTGCCGGAGGCCGAGGACGGCGAAGGCGTAAGGGCCGCGCTGGTCGACCTGAGCGGCGTGCCGGCGCGAGTGAACTGAGCCGGCTGGCTCAGGCCGGCACCATCTCGAAGTCGTCCTTGGTGACGCCGCAATCCGGACAGACCCAGGTGTCGGGCACGTCTTCCCAGCGGGTGCCCGGCGCGATGCCTTCTTCGGGCAGGCCATCGGCCTCGCTGTAGATGAAGCCACAGACGACGCACATCCAGGTGCGGTAGGCGGTGGCGGCAGCAGTCGGGGTGCTCATTGCGGGTCCGGGTATTCGTAAACAGCTACCATTCTCGCATCTTGCCGGTCGTGCACCAATGAACCCCAGCCCAGCCCCGACGCCACGCGGCGTGTACCTGATCACGCCCGACGAGCCCGACACCGGTCGGCTGCTTGCGCAGCTCCAGCCCCTGCTGGCCGAATCACCCGCGCTGCTGCAGTACCGCAACAAGGCCGCGGGCGAGTCCTTGCGCCGCGAGCAGGCCGGCGTCCTGGCCCGGGCCTGCTCCGACGCCGGCGTGCCGCTGGTGGTCAACGACGACTGGCGGCTGGCCCTGGCGGTGGGCGCCCGGGGCGCACACCTGGGCGAAAACGACGGCGACCTGGCGGCGGCACGCCAGGCGGCACCCGGCCTGTGGCTGGGCGCCTCGTGCTACGACGACATCGGGCGCGCCCGGCGGGCGGTGGCCGCCGGAGCCGACTACATTGCCTTTGGCGCCTTCTTCCCCTCGACCACCAAGCCTGGCGCACGCCGCGCCCAGCCCCGGTTGTTGGCCGAGAGCGCCGCGCTGGGCCGTAGCCGGGTGGCCATCGGTGGCATCACCCCGGAGAATGCGTCGGGCCTGGTCGCCGCCGGCGCCGACCTGCTGGCCGTCATCGCCGGGGTTTTCGACGCCCCCGACCCCGTCGCCGCGCTGCGCGCCTACCAGCGCGCCTTCACCGAACACGACAACGAGAATCCCGACGCATGAACACCGCCACCAGCCACGCTCTCTTCACCCGCGCGCTCGAACTGATGCCGGGCGGCGTCAACTCACCGGTCCGGGCCTTCAAGTCGGTCGGCGGCGAGCCCTTCTTTGCAGCACGCGCGGAGGGCGCCTACCTCTTCGACGTCGATGGCAACCGCTACCTGGACTACATCGGCAGCTGGGGCCCGATGATCGCAGGCCACGCCCATCCGGCGGTGCTCGACGCGGTGGCGCAGACCATGCGCAATGGCCTGAGCTTCGGCGTGCCCAATCCGCTGGAGGTCACCATGGCCGAGACCGTGCGCCGGCTGGTGCCGTCGATGCAGATGATGCGCATGGTCAATTCCGGCACCGAGGCGACGCTGTCGGCGATCCGGCTGGCCCGCGGCGCCACGGGCCGCAGCCGCATCGTCAAGTTCGAAGGCTGCTACCACGGCCACGGCGACAGCTTCCTGGTGAAGGCCGGCTCGGGCGCCCTGACCTTCGGCCTGCCCAATTCGCCGGGCGTGCCCAAGGCCCTGGCCGACCTGACGCTGACCCTGCCCTACAACGACTTCGAGGCGGCGACCAAACTCTTCGGTGAAGTCGGCCATGAAATCGCCGGCGTCATCGTCGAGCCGATCGTCGGCAACGCCAACTGCATCCTGCCGCGCGACGGCTACCTGCAGCACCTGCGCGAGCTGTGCACCCAGACGGGCGCGATCCTGATCTTCGACGAAGTCATGACCGGCTTCCGCGTTGCGCTCGGCGGCGCCCAGGCGCGCTACGGCGTCACGCCCGACCTGAGCACCTTCGGCAAGATCATCGGTGGCGGCATGCCGGTGGGTGCCTACGGCGGTCGCGCCGACCTGATGCAGCAGGTCGCGCCGGCCGGCCCCGTGTACCAGGCCGGCACCCTGAGCGGAAACCCGGTGGCGATGGCGGCCGGCCTGGCGACGCTGGAACTGATCCAGGCCCCGGGCTTCCACGACCGGCTCGAGGCCGCCACCCACGTACTGTGCGACGGCCTGGAGATGGCCGCGCGCGAAGCCGGCGTGGCGGTCACCACCACGCGCAGCTGCGCCATGTTCGGCCTGTTCTTCACCGACAAGAAGGTGGAAACCTTCGCCGATGCGGTGGCCTGCGATACCGCGGCGTTCAATCGCTTCTTCAACGCCATGCTGCGGCGCGGCGTGTACTTCGCGCCGTCGGCGTTCGAAGCCGGCTTCCTCTCCAGCGCCCACGGCGAGGCCGAGCTGGCCTTCACCATCCAGGCGGCGCGCGAAGCCTTCCGCGAGGTCGCCGCGCCATGAAGCGCATCGAGACCCTGGCCGTCCACGCCGGCGGCGAACCCGACGAACACACCGGCGCCGTCTCGCCGCCGATCCACATGGCCACCACGTTCCGGCATGGCCCGGCCGGTGAACGCCAGGCCGGCTACGAGTACCAGCGCGAATCCAACCCCACCCAGGACCGGCTGGAAACCGCACTGGCGGCGATGGAGGGCGGCGAAGCCGGCCTGTGCTTCGGTTCCGGCATGGCGGCCATGGCCGCGGTGCTCGAGTCGCTGCCCGCGGGCGCGCACGTGCTCATCCCCGACGACTGCTACACCGGCCTGCGCGTACTCGGGGCCGAGTTCCTGCCCCAGCGCGGCATCACCGCCAGCGCCGTGGACATGGCCGACCTCGCCGCCGTGCGCGCGGCGCTGCGGCCCGAAACCCGGATGATCTGGGCCGAGACCCCGTCCAACCCGCGCCTGTGCGTGGCCGACATCGCCGCGCTGGCCGACCTGGCGCATGGCAACGACGCGCTGCTGGCCTGCGACAACACCTTCGCCACGCCGGTCCTGCAGCAGCCGCTGACCCTGGGGGCCGACGTCGTGATGCATTCGACCACCAAGTATTTCGGTGGCCACAGCGACGTGATGGGCGGGGCCCTGGTGTTCGCCCGCCGCGATGCGTTCCACGACGCCGTCTTCCACCGCCGCCACCTGACCGGGGGAATCCTCGCGCCGTTCAGCGCCTGGCTGATCCTGCGCGGCTGCCGGTCGCTGCCGGCGCGCATGGCCTGGCACTGCCGCAATGCGAAGGCGTTGGCGGAGTTCCTGTCGACGCATCCGGCGGTTGAAGCGGTGCACTATCCCGGCCTGGCCGCGCACCCCGGCCATGCCATCGCGGCCCGGCAAATGAGCGATTTCGGCGGCATGCTCAGCTTCCGCGCCAAGGGAGGTCGCGAGGCCGCGCTGCGGATCGCCGGCGCGCTGCGGCTGGCGATCAACGCGACCTCGCTGGGCGGCCCGGAAACCCTGGTCGAACACCGCGCGTCCATCGAGGGCGAAAATACGGTCAGTCCCGCCAACCTGCTGCGGGTGTCGGTGGGGCTGGAGCATCCGGACGACCTGCTCGCCGATTTCGGGCGCGCGCTCGAGGCGGTGGGCGAATGAACCCGCCCCGCGTTGCCGCCGGCAAGTTCGAGGCCGCCACCACCGAGGGGTGGCGGGCACGTTGGTTCGAGATCATCTTCCGGCACGACAAGGGGGCGCCCCGGCGCTTCGACCTGCTGCTGATCGTCGCCATCCTGGTCAGCGTCACCGTCGTCATCCTCGACAGCGAAGCCGGACTGCGGGAACGCTGGGGCGCCTGGTTCTACATCGCGGAGTGGAGCTTCACCCTGCTCTTCACCGCCGAATACGTGGTGCGGCTCTGCGTGGTGAGGCGGCCGCTGCGTTATGCCACCAGCTTCTACGGCGTGATCGACCTGCTGTCGATCCTGCCCACCTACCTCTCGCTGATCCTTCCGGGCAGCCAGGCGCTGCTGGTGGTGCGGATCCTGCGCATCCTGCGCATCTTCCGCGTGCTCAAGCTGATGGAATACACCGAGGCCGGCGGCGTGCTGGTCGGCGCGCTGTACCGTTCGCGACGGAAGATCCTGGTGTTCCTGGTGGCGGTGCTGACCATCGCGGTCATCTTCGGCGCGGCACTCTACGTCATCGAAGGCCCCGAGAACGGCTACACCAGCATCCCGGTCGGCATGTACTGGGCCATCACCACGATGGCGACGGTGGGCTATGGCGACATTACGCCGGTCACGCCGTTCGGCCGCTTCGTGACCACCATCCTGATGCTCATCGGCTACGGCATCATCGCCGTCCCGACCGGCATCTACACCGCCGAGCTGGCGATGGGCCTGCGCGAGCGCCGCAAGGACACCTGCCCAGGCTGCAAGCTGGCTGAACACGACACCGATGCCGACTACTGCCGGCGCTGCGGAACCGCGCTGTCGGAAAAATGAACACCGCGCCCGCGCGCGCCGTCGCGCGGGCGCCGTTCACCGGCGATACGAGTTTGCCATGCGAGGCTTCCCCGCGATGGACCACGCATCGAAGCCACGGATGGCTTCCTGAAGCGGGAGAATCGCCATGCCAGCCAAATCGAAAGCCCAGCAAAAGGCCGCCGGTGCTGCGCTGTCCGCCAAGCGCGGCGAGACCAAGGTGAGCGAGCTCAAGGGCGCGTCGAAGGAGATGTACGACACCATGAGCGAAAGCGAGCTCGAGGACTTCGCCGAAACCAAGCGCAAGGACCTGCCCGACAAGGTGGACGACTGACCGGGCCGAATCGTTACGCCCGGCGGGGCCTGGTCACCACTGCCCGACGTTGGGCATCGACAGCCAGGGCTCGGCCTTTTCCAGCGCGGCGCCCTTTTGCAGCAGTTCGATCGAGATCTGGTCGGGCGATCGCACGAAGGCCATGCGGCCGTCGCGCGGCGGCCGGTTGATCACCACGCCGTGCGCCTGCAGGCGTTCGCAGGCGGCGTAGATGTCGTCGACTTCGAAGGCCAGGTGGCCGAAGTTGCGCGCCGACCCATAGTCTTCGTCGTCGTAGTTGTAGGTCAGCTCGACCTCGGCCTCCGGGTTGTCGGGCGCGGCCAGGTAAAGCAGGGTGAAACGTGCGTCGGGGTAGTCGCGGCGCCGGCTTTCCACCAGGCCCAGCGCGTCGCGGAAAAAGTGCAGCGAGGCGTCGAGGTCGCGCACGCGCACCATGGCATGCAGGTACTTCATCGGCGCAGCGCCTCCTCGAGCTCGGGTTCATCCAGGAACAGGTCGGGCAGCAGCGGCTGCGACGGGTCCACCGCGTACTGGTCGAAGTCGGTGACGCCCTTTTCCCGCAGCACGGCTTCGTCGATCAGGAAGTTGCCGCTGAACCGCCAGGAGTCCCGGCTCAGCACCGCATGGGCGGCGTCGGCCATGATTTCCGGCGTCCGGCACTTGGCCGGCTCGGTGCCCGGGATCATCTTGAGCGCATCGGTGGCGATGACCGTGCGCGGCCACAGGGCGTTGACCGCCACGCCACGCGAGCCGAACTCGGCCGCCAGGCCGAGCGTGACGAAGCTCATGCCCATCTTGGCCAGGGTGTAGCCCGTGTGCGGACCCCACCATTTCGGGTCCAGGTTGGGCGGCGGCGCCAGGGTCAGGATATGCGGGTTCGCCGAGTCCAGCAGGTGCGGCAGGCAGGCCTGGCTGCACAGGAAGGTGCCGCGGGCATTGACCTGCTGCATCAGGTCGAAGCGCTTCATGGGCGTGTCGAGCGCGCCGCGCAGCCAGATCGCGCTGGCGTTGTTGACCAGGATGTCGATGCGGCCGAATCGTTCGACCGTGGCGGCCACGGCCGCCTGCACCTGGTCTTCCTCGCGGATGTCGCACTGCAGCGCCAGGCCCTGGCCGCCGGCGGCATCCACCGCGGCCGCGGCGCTGTGGATGGTGCCGGGCAGCTTGGGGTTGGGCACGCCGGACTTGGCGGCGATGGCCACGTTGGCGCCGTCGCGGGCCGCGCGCAGGGCGATGGCCAGGCCGATGCCACGCGAGGCACCGGTGATGAAAAGGGTCTTGCCACGAAGGTCTGACATGCACGACTCCTGAACTTTGTTCCCAGTGTAAACCGGCGCCCGCGACAGGCGGCCTATAATCGCGCCCCATGGATTCAGCCCGCCTGGACGCCCTCGTCACCTGGATCGGCCAAAACCCGATCCTGGCGGGCGTCGTCATCTTCCTCATCGCCTTTGGCGACGCCCTGGTCATCGTCGGCGTGGCCATCCCGGCCGTGCCGCTGCTGTTCGCCGTCGGCACCCTGGTCGGCCTGGGCCACGTGGATGGCGCCTATGCGCTCGCGTGCGCCACCGTAGGCGCCTTCGCAGGCGACGCGGTCAGCTACTGGGTCGGCCTGCGGTTCGGCCCGCAGCTGCGCCAGCGCTGGCCCTTCTACAAACATCCGCAGTGGCTCGAGCGCGGCGAAACCACCTTCCGCAAGCACGGCATGAAGTCGATCATCATGGCCCGCTACGTCGGTGCCATCCGGCCCTTCGTCCCGGCCATCGCCGGCATGCTGGGCATGAAACTGCGGCAGTACGGGCCGGCGAGCGCGGTCGCGGCCCTGTTGTGGTCGGCGACCTTCCTGGCGCCGGGCTGGCTGTTCGGGACCTCGCTGGACCTGGTGGCCGCGGTGGCCGGCCGCCTGGCCATCGTGCTGGCGGTGGTGCTCCTGCTTGTCGCCGGCATCTGGGCGGCGGTGTTCTACCTGTGGCGCTGGCTGGGCGCGCACACCACCGGCATGCTCGAACGCGCACTCGCCTGGTCGCACAAGCACCCCGTGCTGGGGCGCTATTCGGAAGCGCTGATCGATCCCAACCGGCCCGAATCGGCCTCGCTGCTGCTGCTGGCGACCGTGCTCGGCGCGGCCGGCTGGGGCTTTTTCACGATCCTGATCTCCGTCGGCGGCGGCACCGCGCCCTCCGAACTCGACCTGACCGTGCACCACCTGATGTTCGGCCTGCGCAACCCGCTGGCGGACGTGCCCATGGCCTTCCTCGCCACCCTGGGCGACGCCGTGGTGCTGGCGCCTGCGGTGATCGGCGTATTCGCCTGGCTGCTCTGGCGACGGCGGCACATCGCGGCATGGCATTGGATCGCCGCGCCCGGCTTCGCCCTGGTGCTGACCTGGCTGCTGGGCTACCTCCTGGACATGCCCAAGCCGCCGGCCACGACCGCGGTACCCGGTTTCAGCTTTCCGTCGGCGACGGTGACGCTGGCGACCGTGGTCTACGGATTCTTCGCCGTGTTGATCGCGCGCGAGCTTCCCGGGCGCAACCGCGCCTGGCCCTACGTGGTGGCGGCGCTGGTGGTCGGGCTGCTGGGTTTTGCGCGCCTGTACCTGGGCGCGCACTGGCTCAGCGATGTCCTGGCCGGCACCTTGCTGGGGCTGCTGTGGATCGCCGCGCTCGGCATCGCCTACCGGCGCCGCGTGGTGCGTTCATTCTGGGTGCGGCCCATCGCGACGGTCTTCTTCGTGGCGGTGTTGGGTTTCGCGTCCTGGCACGGAAGCCGCCAGGCCGGGGATTTGCTGGCGCGCTTCGATCCACCGCACACGCCGGCTCCCTTGTCCGCCGACGCCTGGTGGCGCGAGGACTGGCAGGCGGGCCTGCCGGCGCGACGCAACGAACTGCACGGCCGCGACGCTTGGCCCCTGAACGTGCAGGTCGCCGGGCCGCTCGATGCCCTGCGCACCCGCCTGCTGCTGGCCGGCTGGCAGGAGGTCACCGTCGGCGGCTGGTACGGCCTGCTGCAGACCCTGGACAAGGACGCCACGCCGCTGGACCTGCCGGTGCTGCCGGCCACGCACAACGGCCGCGCGGAAGTGCTGGTGATGGTGCGCCGCGATCCCGCCGGGGGTCCCATGCAGGTGTTGCGCCTGTGGACCAGCCCGGTGGTACTGCAGCCGGGCGACCAGCCGCTGTGGATCGGCACCGTGCATGCCCTGGCGTTCACCCGTCGCCTGGATTTCTTCAGCTACTGGCGGGCGCTGCCCGGCGAAGAGGCGCTGCTTGCTCCGCTGCGCGAGGACGCCGGCGACATGGCGTCGGCGCTGGGACCGCGCCGGGACGATGGCCGGCCGGTGCTGCGGCTGCGGCCACCCGGCGGCGACTGACCTACTCGGCCTGGAAGTCCGGCAGTCGCTCGACCAGGCGCTGAAGCCGCTCGTGCGGATCGGCGAGCTGGAGCAACTCCAGGCGCTCGGTGGCCTCCAGCGGCAACCACTCGGCCAGGCGCCAGCCCACCCAGGCCGCATCGGCCAGGTCGCCCTTGCCCGGGCCTTCATGGTCGAGGCCGGCCTTGTCCATGATCCGGGCCAGCAGCACCGACATCAGGGCGTGTTCGTCCCGCAGCGTGGCCGGGCCGGGTTCGTCGAGCCAGCGCACGTCGCCCAGCACCAGGCCGTCGTCGCGGACCCGGGTGTGTTCAACGTGGAAACGCCGCCGGCCTTCCACGGTGAGCCCGAGCAGGCCTTCTTCGGTCATCGAAAAATCCACGATCACCGCTTCGGTGCCGTGGGTCGCCGGGATCGCCGGCTCGCCAACCTCGCGACCCGCGAGGATCAGGCAGATGCCGAAGCCTTCGCCGCTGCGGCCGCAGCGTTTGACCAGATCCAGGTAACGCGGCTCGAAGATGCGCAGCGACATCCGGCCGCCGGGCAGCAGCACGGCGCCCAGCGGAAACAGCGGCAGTTCCGACAACCCCACGATCAGCCGTCCCGGGCTTCCAGCTGCGCCAGGAACCGGCGCGGGGCGCCATCGAAGCCCCCGTTGGACATGAACACCACGTGGTCGCCGGGCTGGCAGCGCCGGTCCAGGGCCGCCAGCAGTGCGTCGGCATCGGCCACCGCCTCGCCGTCGCCGCGCAGCGCGGAAATCACCTTAGCGCCGTCCCAGGCCAGCTCGGGGCGGTGCAGGAAGACCACCGCGTCGGCACCGTCGAGCGATGGTGCGATCTGGTCGGCGTGCGCCCCCAGGCGCATGGAATTGCTGCGCGGTTCCATGGCCACCACGATACGCGCATCGCCGACGCGTGCACGCAGGCCTTCCAGCGTGGTGCGGATGGCGGTGGGGTGATGGGCGAAATCGTCGTACACCGTGACGCCGGCGCGTTCGCCCAGGCGTTCGAGCCGGCGCTTGACCGAGACGAACTCGCGCAGCGCCGGGATGGCCCTGGCCAGGTCCGCGCCCGCCGCATGGGCCGCGGCGATCGCGGCCAGCCCGTTCATCACGTTGTGCCGGCCGACCAGGCTCCATTCGACGACGCCCACCGCCTGGCCGCGGTGCAGGACCTCGAAGCGGCTGCCGTCGGCCACCCGCAGGCGGGCGGTCCAGTCGAAGTCGCCGTCGATGCCGAAGGTTTCCACCGGCGTCCAGCAGCCCATGGCCAGCACCTCGGCCAGCGCCGCGTCTTCGCCGTTGACGATGAGCCGGCCGCGGCGCGGCACGGTGCGCACCAGGTGGTGGAACTGGCGCTGGATCGCGGCCAGGTCGGGGAAGATGTCGGCGTGGTCGAATTCCAGGTTGTTCAGCACCGCCACGACCGGGCGGTAGTGCACGAACTTGCTGCGCTTGTCGAAGAAGGCGGTGTCGTATTCGTCGGCTTCGACCACGAAGTCGCGGCCGCCGCCCATGCGCGCGGAAACGCCGAAGTTTTCCGGGACGCCGCCGACCAGGAAGCCCGGGTCGCGGCCGGCGGCATCGAGCAGCCAGGCCAGGATGGAGGTGGTGGTGGTCTTGCCGTGGGTACCGGCGACGGCCAGGGTTTCGCGGCCGGGCAGCACGCGTTCGCTGAGCCATTGGGCGCCGGAGATGTAGCGCAGGCCGGCGTCGAGCACGTGCTCCACCGCCTCGTTGCCGCGCGAGAGCGCGTTGCCGACCACGACTTCGTCGGTGTCGGCGGCGATGTGCGCGGGGTCGTAGCCGCGTGAAAGGCGGATGCCCAGCTGCTCGAGCTGGGTGGACATCGGCGGGTAGACGTTCTGGTCGCTGCCGTCGACGGCATGCCCCAGCTCGCGCGCCAGCGCCGCGACACCTCCCATGAAGGTGCCGCAGATGCCCAGGATGTGCAGTTTCACGGCGTCAGTGGCCCGGCGCTGCTCAGCCGACTTCGGGCGTGGGCGCCAGGGTTTCCAGGATGCGCTGGAACACCTCGTCGACGCTGCCGACGCCGTCAACGCAGGCCAGGCGGCCGGCATTGCGGTAATAGTCCACGACCGGCGCGGTGGCCTCGTTGTAGATCTTCAGGCGGTTGCGAACGGCCTCCGGGGTGTCGTCGGCGCGGCCTTCGACCTGGGCGCGGCCGGCGATGCGCTCGACCAGCAGTTCGGCCTCGACGTCGAGCTGCACGGCGATGTCCACCGGCTGCCTGAGTTTGGCCAGCAGTCCGTCCAGGGCATTGGCCTGGGCCAGGTTGCGCGGATAACCATCGAGGATGAAGCCGTTGCCGGTGTCGCCGGCGGTCAGGCGCTCTTCGAGCATGCCCAGCACGATCTCGTCCGACACCAGCGCGCCGGATTCCATCACCGCCTTGGCCTGCAGGCCCAGCGGGGTGCCGGCCTTGACCGCGGCGCGCAGCAGGTCGCCGGTGGAAATATGCGGCACCTGCAGGTGCTCGCGAAGCCTTGCGGCCTGCGTGCCCTTGCCCGAGCCGGGCGCGCCGAGAAGTACCAGTCGCATGCTTTCAAACCCCTATAAACAAGGACGCACGGCGCCGTCTTAACCCCTTTTGGCTATAGTGGGGCCGCCGACAGGCCGTGCGGACCTGGAAACGCTACTGGCCGGGCGTGGACAAGTCAATTCAAGGGCAGGAACATCATGGGCAAGGGAACGCTCCTCTACGCGCAGTCCGGCGGCGTCACCGCCGTCATCAACGCCACCGCCGGCGCGGTCATCGAGGCCGCGCGGGCCCGCAAGATCAAGGTGCTGGCGGCCCGCAACGGCATCCTGGGCGCCCTGCGCGAAGACCTGGTGGACACGTCCAGGGAATCCGCGGCGGCGATCCGGGCCCTGGCCCATACCCCGGGCGGCGCTTTCGGCAGCTGTCGCTACAAGCTCAAGTCGCTCGAGGAAGACGCCGCCAAGTACGAACGCCTGCTGGCGGTGATCAAGGCCCACGACGTGCGCTGGTTCCTCTACAACGGCGGCAACGATTCGGCCGACACCGCGCTCAAACTCTCGACGCTGGCCGAATCCTCGGGCTATCCGCTCACCTGCATCGGCGTACCCAAGACGGTGGACAACGACCTGGTGGTCACCGACTGCTGCCCGGGCTTTGGTTCGGCCGCCAAGTACACGGCGGTGTCGGTGGCCGAAGCCGCCCTGGACGTGGCCGCCATGGCCGACACCTCGACCAAGGTCTTCGTCTATGAAGTGATGGGTCGCCACGCCGGCTGGCTGGCGGCCGCCGGCGGCCTGGCCGGCCAGGGCAAGGACGAGGCGCCGCACGTCATCCTGTTCCCGGAAGTGGCCTACGATGAGGCGAAGTTCCTGGCCCGCGTGGAGGCCGTGGTCAAGCGGGTCGGCTATTGCGTGGTGGTGGTATCCGAGGGCCTGCGCCACCCCGACGGCGGCTTCGTCGCCGACGCCGGCGCCGGCAAGGACGCCTTCGGCCACAGCCAGCTCGGCGGCGTTGGCCCGCTGCTGGCGGCCACGGTCAAGGACCGGCTGGGACTGAAGGTGCACTGGACCGTGCCCGACTACCTGCAGCGTTCGGCCCGGCACCTGGCCTCCAGGACCGACCTGGCGCATGCCCAGGCGGTGGGCAGGAAGGCGGTGGAGTACGCGCTCAAGGGCATGAACGGCGTGATGCCGGTGATCGTGCGCAGCTCGCACGCGCCCTACCGGTGGACGATCGCGCCCGCCCCCCTGGCCAAGATCGCCAACCATGAGAAGACCATGCCCAAGGGGTTCATCGACGCTTCCGGCTACGGCATCACCGCGGCCTGCCGGCGTTACCTGACCCCCCTGGTCAAGGGCGAGGCACCGCCGCCCTATGGGCCGGATGGCCTGCCAAAGTACGTTCGACTCGCCTTGAAGCCGGTAGCAAAGAAGCTCCCGGCCTTTGGCTGAACCGAACCCCCTCGCGGGGCGTGCCCAATGACAAAAGGCACTCCCCCGGGCCCGGACGGCCCCCGACACTCCCGCCCCATTCACGCACCCGTCCGGAGACTCCCGTGCAAGCCCAGCGCCTCATCCTCATCCCCGCCCTCGCCCTGGGCATGTTCTTCATGGGCGACGCCCTGGCCCAGTCGGGCACCGGCAACCTGTATCGCGTCACCACCAAGATGGAAATGGTCGGCATGCCGATCCAGCTTCCCGCCCAGACGGTGGAGGTCTGCGGGCCGAAGGACCAGGCCAGCGAGAAGATGGTCCCGCACGACGAGAACTGCACGGTCAGCCATTTCCAGGTGAGCGGCAACAAGTCCACCTATTCGATGACCTGCCGCGGCGAAAACGCCATGACCGCCAAGGGCGAGTTCGAGCGCCTGGGGCCCGATGCCTACCGCGGCAAGATGCACATGGTCGCCGACAACGACGGCGAAACCATGGAAATGAACGCGACCTTCGAAGGCAAGAAGATCCGCGACTGCAACTACGCGACCGAATCCCCGGAAGCCCAGGGCAAGGCCATGCTGGCCAAGACCTGCAACGAACTGCTGCGCATGCCCGACCCGGTGAGCTATCTCAACTTCACCGGCCCGGACGCGATGTGCGGCGCGCAGAAAAAGCAGTACTGCGACGCGATGCTGGCCCAGCACGTCAACCCCGGCTACATCTATTCGATGGGTCCGATGGTGCGCAGCGTGCCGGCCGGCACGCCCACCTTCTGGGATGCCTTCGCGGCCTGCGGCATGTCCCGGGAAACGGCCCTGGCAAAAACCTGCCCGATGGCCATCAAGGACCGCAGCTTCGACTTCGTTTCCGAGTACTGCCCGGCGCACCTGGCCACCGCCTGCGACGCCGCCGACCCGACCCGCGAATCCGACTTCCTGATCGGCAGCTGCCCGGCGCGCGCCCAGGCCCTGGCCGCCCAGCACTGCGCCGGTCGCGACTTCACCGCCCTGCGCGCCTCGCCCTACGCCAACTTCTGCAGTCGCTTCGCCGCGGGCTCGCTCCAGCAGCGCAACGCCGGCCAAGGCCCTGCCGCCACCGGCCAGCCGGCCGGGCAGGATGGCCAGGCCCCGGCGAAGGAAGAGGGCAAGAAGCCGTCCTGGCGTGACCGGCTCAAGTCCGCCAAGGACCTGATCGGCGGCTGAGGCCATGTCGCGCGCCTTTAGGCTGGCGGCGCTGCTGGCCTGGGTGTCCACCGGCGCCGTCGCGGCGCCGGTGGACGCCTACCCGGACATCGCAAGCGCCTACTGGGTTGAGATCGACGGCCGGCCGGCCTGGGCCGGCCACGCCGACCAGGTGTTGCCCGTAGCCAGCCTGGCGAAGCTGATGGCGGCCCTGGTGCTGGACGAAGAGGCCGACCTGGCGGCGACGGTCACCACCAGTCGGGCGGCGTCCGCCGCCACCGGTACCCGCCTGGGCCTGCGCGCCGGCGACCAGTTCAGCGCCTCCGACCTGTTCACGGCCATGTTGGTGCGTTCGGCCAACGACGCCTGTCGCGCGCTCGCCGACTGGCATGGCGGCGGCACCGACGCCGCCTTCGTCGAACGCATGAATGCGCGCGCGGCAGAGCTGGGCATGCACTCGACCCGATTCGCCAATGCCTGCGGACACGACGCCCCCGGCCAGGGCAGCACGGCCCGCGACCTGGCCCTGCTGGCGCGGGCGGTGATGGCGCGGCCACGCATCATGGAACACGCCCGGCGCGAACGTTTCGACTTCGCGTCCCTGGCCGGCCGTCGTTTTTCGGTTCGCAGCACGAACGCGCTGCTGGGCCAGTTCCCCGGCGCCATCGGCCTCAAGACCGGATTCACGCCGGGCGCCGGCCGCTGCCTGGTGGCGCTGGCCGAACGCGATGGCCACCAGGTGCTGGCGATCCTGCTGCACGCCCCCGACCGCTGGTGGGACACCGTGGGGGTGCTTGAACTGGCCTTCGACCAGGCCCGCCGCGACGCAACGCCGGCACGATGAACCCGCTCCCGGCGCCGGTTCGCGCGGCCGGCGCCCTGGGCCTGCTGCTGGTCGTGGCAGGCGCCTACGCCGCCGCCCTGGCCGGCCCCTTCCAGTTCGACGACTACAACGTGATCGTCGACAACCCCCAGGTGCACGGGCTGGCCGCCTGGTGGCGGTCCATGCCGGGCATCCGGCCCCTGCTCAAGCTTTCCTACGCCCTGAACTGGGCGCTGTCGCCGGGGGCGTTCGGCTTCCATCTCCTGAACCTGGCGATCCACGTGGCCAATGCCTGGCTGGTCTGGGCGCTTGGCCGGCAATGGCTGACCCGCCTGGCCCCGGCCGACCTGCCGACGTCGGCCGCCTGGTGGATGGCGCTGCTGTTCGCCCTGCATCCGGCCGCGACCGAAGCCGTCACCTACGCCAGTGGACGCTCGATGTCGCTGATGGCGCTGTTCTACCTCGCGGCGATGTGGTGTTTCCTGGCCGGTGAAAGCAGCCGGCGCCACTGGCTTTCGCGCGGCGTGGGCACCGTCCTGTTCGCCCTGGCCCTGGGCGTTCGCGAAACCGCGGCCACGCTGCCGCTGGCCCTGTTCCTGCTGGCCTGGTTTGGCGGCAAGTCGCCGCGCGGCGCGCTGCGAGGCTTGGCGCCGCAGGCCGTGCTGCTGGTCGCTGCGTTGGCGGCCGCCGCTTTCGCCGGCTACGACCGGTTCCTGAGCTACAGCCTGGGTACCCGTGGCCCGGTCGAACAAGCCCTGGCCCAGGCGGAGGCGCACGCGCACCTGTTCGTTCACTCCCTGCTTGCACTGCGCACGAACCTGGACCCCGACCTGCGCGTGCCCGCGGCGCCGGAACTGCGCACGGCGCTGGTGTTCGCGTCGTTCGCCGCGGCCGGCGTCCTTGCGCTGTTGTCTCGGCGGCGCTGGCCGTGGCTGGGTTTCGCCATTGCCTGGTACGGCCTGCAGTTGGCACCTGGCAATTCCGTGCTGCCACGCTTCGACCTCGCCAACGACCGTCATCTGTACCTGGCGCTGCCCGGCGTGGCGCTGGCGCTGGTGGTGCCGCTGCTGGCGCGCGGCTGGCGGCCGCTCGGCCAGGTCCTGCTGCTGGCGCTGGCGCTGGTGATGGCGGTGCTGACCCACCGGCGCAACGCCGACTGGGGCAGCGAACTGGCGCTGTGGCAGGCCACGGTCCGCGATTCGCCGCACAAGGCGCGCCCCTGGGCGAACCTGGGCTGGGCGCGCCACCAGGCTGGTGATCACGCCGGCGCGCGCGCTGCGTGGGAGTGCGCCCTGCGACTCGATCCCGGCCATGAACAGGCGGCCATCAACCTCGCGCTGTCGTCCGCGGCATCGACGAACGCAGATCCAGGCTGTCCGCCCGAAAATTGAAGCTCATCGGGCGTTTGCTTCGTGCAGCGCCTGCAGCTGCACGGGGAATGCGTTAGGTTGGCCTTGCGCCGTGGCGGACACTCCGGTCGCCTGCGGCCCCATTCCAGACAATGGAGGCACCGCATGAGCAAACTTCCCGTCCTTACCCTTTCCACCCTTGTCCTGGCATTGGGCACCGGCGCCGGTGCGCTGGCGCAGACCCAGGAGGGCAACCTCTACCGCGTCACCACCCAGGTCGAACTGGTCGGCCTGCCAATGCAGCTGCCGGACCAGACCACCGAAGTCTGCGGTCCCAAGGACCACAGCAGCCAGAAGATGGTGCCGCACGACGAGGACTGCGAAGTCACCCGCTTCGAAGTCGAGGGCGGCACCTCGCGTTACACCCTGGTCTGCACCGGTGCCGCCAACCTGACCGCGAAGGGCGAGTTCGAGCAGCTCGGCGACGACGCCTATCGCGGCAAGATGCACATGGTCGGCACCAGCGCGGGCCAGTCCATGGAAATGAACATGCGCTTCCAAGGCAAGCGCATCGGGGCCTGCGAGTACACCCCGCCGGCCGCCGCCGACGTCGCCGGGGAGGCCCAAAACCCCGGCTGACGGGGCCTGTGGCACGGCCCCCTCCCTTCGGCCATACTCGGTCGGGGCGGCCGATCGGCCGCTTACGTTTGTTCGCTGTTTGACTCTGGGGAGGGTTGGCATGTTTGAGCAGTACGGATTACACCTTGCGATCGCCTGTGCGGTGGTCGCCATCCTTTACGGCATCTTCGTGGCGCGCTGGATCGTCGCCCAGCCGGCCGGCAACGAAAAAATGCAGGGCATCGCCGCGGCCATCCAGGAAGGCGCGGGTGCCTACCTGAGCCGCCAGTACCGCACCATCGCCATCGTCGGCGTCGTGCTGTTCCTGGTCATCGCCTTCGTGCCCGGACTGGGCTGGCCGACGGCCATTGGATTCGCCATCGGCGCCATCCTGTCCGGCGCGGCCGGCTTCATCGGCATGTTCGTCTCGGTGCGCGCCAACGTGCGCACGGCGCAGGCGGCCACGGTCAGCCTCAATACCGCGCTCAACGTCAGCTTCAAGGGCGGCGCCATCACCGGCATGCTGGTGGTCGGCCTGGGGCTGCTCGGCGTCGCCGGCTACTTCTGGTACACGATCGGCTCGGGCGTGCAGGACGCGGCGGCGGTTCAAGCGGCGATGCAGCCGATGATCGGCCTGGCCTTCGGCAGCTCGCTGATCTCCATCTTCGCGCGCCTGGGCGGCGGCATCTTCACCAAGGGCGCCGACGTCGGCGCCGACCTGGTGGGCAAGGTCGAGGCCGGCATCCCGGAAGACGACCCGCGCAACCCGGCGGTGATCGCCGACAACGTCGGTGACAACGTCGGCGACTGCGCCGGCATGGCCGCCGACCTGTTCGAAACCTACGCCGTCACCGTCATCGCCGCGATGCTGATCGCGGGCATCGCCTTCACCACCTATGGCTGGGCCGGGGTGCTGTACCCGATGGTGCTGGGCGCGGTGTCCATCATCGCCTCGATCGTCGGCACCTTCTTCGTCAAGGTGAAGGACGGCGGCAAGATCATGAACGCGCTTTACCGCGGCTTGGCCGTGTCGGGCGTGCTGGCGGCGATCGGCTTCTGGTTCGTCACCGACAACATGTTCGTCTCCGCCCTGGGCATGCCGCTGTTCTACTGCGCCCTGATCGGCCTGGCCCTGACCGCGGCGATGGTGGTGATCACCGAGTACTACACCGCCACCGAGTACGCGCCGGTGCAGGACGTCGCCAAGGCGTCCGAGACCGGCCACGGCACCAACGTCATCGCCGGCCTGGCCGTGTCGATGAAGTCCACCGCCGCGCCGGTGCTGGCCGTGGCTGCCGCCATCTGGAGCTGTTACGAGATCGCCGGCCTGATGGGCATCGCCATCGCCGCCACCTCGATGCTGTCGATGGCGGGCATGATCGTGGCGCTGGATGCCTACGGCCCGATCACCGACAACGCCGGCGGCATCGCCGAAATGTCGGGCATGGACAAGGACATCCGCGTCACCACCGATGCCCTGGACGCCGTGGGCAACACCACCAAGGCGGTGACCAAGGGTTACGCCATCGGTTCGGCCGGCCTGGCCGCGCTGGTTCTGTTCGCCGACTACGCCCACAAGCTGCAGGAAACCGGCGCCGAGGTGAACTTCTCGATCGACAACCCGGACGTGGTGATCGGCCTGCTGATCGGCGGCATGATCCCCTACCTGTTCGGCGCCATGGCCATGCAGGCCGTGGGCCGCGCCGCCGGTGCGGTGGTCGAGGAAGTGCGCCGCCAGTTCCGCGAGATCCCGGGCATCATGGAAGGCACCGGCAAGCCGCAGTACGACAAGGCGGTGGACCTGCTGACCAAGTCGGCGATCCGCGAAATGATCGTGCCGTCGATGCTGCCGCTGTTCATCCCGATCATCGTCGGCGTCGTGCTGGGCGCGGATGCCCTGGGCGGCCTGCTGATGGGCACCATCGTGACCGGCCTGTTCGTGGCGATCTCGATGTGCACCGGTGGCGGCGCCTGGGACAACGCCAAGAAGTACATCGAGGAAGGCCACCACGGCGGCAAGGGCAGCGAAGCCCACAAGGCCGCGGTCACCGGCGACACCGTCGGCGACCCGTACAAGGACACCGCGGGCCCGGCCATCAATCCGCTGATCAAGATCATCAACATCGTGGCGCTGCTGCTTATCCCGATGCTGTAATCGCTACCAATCGCTGCAAACGAAGAAGCCCCGGCATGCCGGGGCTTCTTCTTTCTGTGGGAGGGACTTCAGTCCCGACGGCTTCGGGACTGAAGTCCCTCCCACAGGGGGCAATTCAGATCTGCGGGACTTCCTGCAGCAGCAGGATCAGTGCGTCGCGGGTGCGGCGGCGCAGTTCGACGAAGCGGGCGTCGGTGGCTTCGGTCGGCAGATCCTCGTTTTCCAGGTGCTCGAGCGCCTGGCAGACGCTGACCAGGTCGGTGGCGCCCATCGCCAGCGCGGCCGAACGCAGGTAGTGGGCCGACTTGCCCAGGGCATCGGCATCGCCGGCGACCTGGGCGTGTTCCATCTTGCGGACCAGGTCCGGCGCCTCGTGCACGAACATCCGCACGAACTCGCTGAACGCGCCCGGACGGTCGCGGTCGAGCATGCGCAGCAGTTCGAGCGCCTTGGGGTCGAGCAGGGACTGGGCAGCCATGGCGGGGTTCCGGAGGACCAGTGGCCATTCTCGCCGCTGTCCCAGGCGCTGACCAGCCCCCGCGTCCTTGTGGGACGGACTTCAGTCCCGAAGGTTTTTCGGGACTGAAGTCCCTCCCACAGGGGCCATGCAGCCCGCATTGAGTGCGGGCTCCAGGCCTTTCCCGTATCCTTGCGCCCCCCACGCATGCCCTCCCCCGGGCGGATTCAGGAGTTTGAAATGGCCCTAGACCTGGTGCCCACCGGCCGCGACGTGCCGAACGAAATCAACGTCGTCATCGAGATCCCCAAGGACGCCGAGCCGGTCAAGTACGAGGTCGACAAGGAAACCGGCGCCATCTTCGTGGACCGCATCCTGTCCACCCCGATGCGCTATCCGTGCAACTACGGCTACGTGCCCCACACCCTGTGCGGCGACGGCGACCCGGTGGACGTAATGGTGATCCTGCCGCTCACCCTGATCCCGGGCTCGGTCATCCGCTGCCGACCGGTCGGCATGCTCAAGATGAAGGACGAGGCCGGCGAGGACACCAAACTGGTGGCCGTACCGGTCGACAAGGTCTTCTCCGGCTACTCGCACATCCAGGACATCGACCAGGTCAGCTCGCACTGGCTCGAGCGCATCGGCCATTTCTTCGAGCACTACAAGGACCTGGAAAAGGGCAAGTGGGTCAAGCTCGATGGCTGGGAAGGCGCCGAAGCCGCCCGCCGCGAGATCCTCGACTCCGTGCAGCGCTTCGAAGCCAGCCCGGTCAAGCTCAACTACTGAGGCGTTCGCAGGCCACCCGGTTGCGTCCGCCGCGCTTGGCCTCGTACAGCAGGGTGTCGGCGCGCTGGACCAACTGCGGACCGGTGTCGCCCGGACTGGCCAGGGCGACCCCGATGCTGACCGTGACCCAGCCCAAGGGGGATGCCGGGTGGGGTATCGCCCGGGCTTCGACCTTTCGACGCAGGCGGCCCGCCAGGTCGGTCGCCGCCGTCAACGAGGCGCCGGGGGCGATCAGGGCGAACTCTTCGCCGCCGTAGCGGGCCAGGGTGACCAGGCTGTCCTGGACGACTTCTGCCAGCAGGCCGGCGATCGTGCCCAGGCAGGCATCGCCCGCGGGATGGCCCAGGCTGTCGTTGTAGGCCTTGAAGTAGTCCACGTCCACCAGCAACAGGGCCAGCGGCTGCCCCGATTGCAGGCCCTCCGCCAGGGCGGCGCCCAGCCGGCGGTCGAAGCCACGCCGGTTGGCGATGCCGGTCAGCTCATCGCGTTGGGTTTCGCCTTCCAGATTGAGGTTGGCGGCGCGGAGCGTCTGGTTGGCCTGCTGCAGTTCTTCAAGCAGGGCGGCCGCCCGCAGGATGCCCGCGACCTGGTCGGCCACCGTTTCCAGCAGGACCCGCTGGCCCCGGAAAGCAGCCAGGCGCCGGCTTTCGGCATTGAGCACCGCGAGCACTTCGCCGTTGTGGACCACGGGCACGCACAGCTCCGAGAGCGTGCCACCCAGGGTGTCGACCATGTTGGCGTGGGTACGGGCGTCCTCGATATCGAAGGTGCGTCCGGTCACCGCGCATTCGCCGACCACGCCCGAGCCCAGCGCACGCCGGTAGCCCACGCGTATTTCGCTGCGCAGGTCGCTGCGCACGGCTTCGCAGACGAACTCGCCGCGGGCGGCGTCGATGCGCGCGCAGGCGACGAACTCCCAATCGAACTCTTCGGCCAGGGCATCGACGATGCGCTGCAGCATCGGACGCACCGACAGGTCCTGCAGCGCGATTCGCGCCACCCGGTTGACCATTGCCAGCTGCTTTATCGCCTGGCCACGCGTGTCTTCGCCTTTCGTCATCACCCGCCCGCTGGATTCCCCATGACCACGATACACCCGGCCGGCCGGGCCAGGACCGGCCCCGCCCTGGCGATCAGGCCAGGCGGCGCCGGCAGGTGAATCGAGCGTCGAGACTCAGGCGGCCCTGCGCCGGGTCGTCGGCAAGAACGCCTGATGCCGGGATGTCCGGGGCATGCCAGCTGGCCCCGTCGAAAACCATCAGCCGGTTGTAGCGCGCCTCGACCCGCAGCGGCGGCTCGTCGCCCGGAAACAGGGACGCGGGGAACACCATGCCGCCCAGGCCCGGGTCGTCGAACAGGCAGAGGCTCATCACGCCGATCCCCTGCCCGGACCCACTGGACGAAGCCCGCGACGGGGTCGCCGCGGCCGCCGTTGCCAGCGACAGCCAGCCCTGCCCGTGCACCACGCGACGAAAGCCCATGCGGTCACGGAACGTCTCGGAAAAAAACACGTCCATGGCCGTCAGCACCGGACCTGGCAGTTCCAGCCGGCGGACCGGATAACCGGCATGCGGGTCGACGAAAAACTGCGCGGCGTGCTTGCTGGCCAGCGTCCGCCAGCGCTCCGGTTCCGCCAGCGCGTTGTCCACCACCAGGCAGTGGTGTCCTCCCGGCAGGGCGATGGTCTGGACGTACGGACGGGCATTGAACACGTGGCGGATTCCTGGTCCCGGCGATACACCTGCGCGCCCCGCGCCTGGAATTCAGCGGCCTTCGCGGCCCCACCCCCTTCCAGCGCCCGGGCCTCGTCGGCCACGCCCTTCCGGGCAGCATACCCGGGCACGTCCCGGGTGGCATGGCTCGAACACGGAAAGTCGGCCCTGGTCGCGCCCGGGGCCTGTTGGCTCAGTCGGTGGCTTCTTTGATCGCCCCGGCAAGGAAGTCGAGCAGGGACCGGATCTTCAGCGAAGCTTCCCGGTGCTGCGGGTAGACGCCGTAAAGCGCGTGCGGTTCCCCGCTCCAGTCGGGCAGCACGCGGACCAGCCGGCCCGACGCCAGGGCGTCCGCGGCGTAGATCTTCGGCAACAGGGCCAATCCCAGGCCCTCGATGGCCGCTTCGCGGACGGCAAGCGAATTGTTGGCGCGGAATCCGCCGTCGACGGCAATGCGGACCGATTCCCCGTCCCTTCCAAGCACCCAGCTGCGCGGCGTGGCCGAAAGTGAATAGGTCAGGCAGCGATGACCGGAGAGGTCCTCCGGGCTTTCTGGCGTGCCGCACCGGGCCAGGTAGGCGGGCGATGCGCAGACCATCCGTTCGATGTCCAGGAGCTTTCGCGCCTTCAGGCTCGAATCCTTGAGCCGTCCACCGCGAATGGCCAGGTCGAAGCGCCCTTCGATCAGGTCGACCGGCTGATCGCCAAACTCCACGTCCAGCGCGATCTCCGGATAGCGCGCCGCGAAGCGCGCAAGCAGGGGCGACAGCAGGACAAGCCCCAGGGAAAGCGGGGCACTGACCCGGAGCACGCCGCGCGGTTCGGCGCCACGCGACCGCACGGCGTCGTCGGCTTCGCCCAGCTCATCGAGGATGCGCGTGATCTGCTTGAAGTAATCGTGCCCGGTGTCGGTGAGCCTCAGCGAGCGGGTCGTTCGCACGATCAGCGGCGTACCCAGATCGGCTTCGAGGTCCTTGATGATCTTGCTGACCGCGGCATTGGACAGGCCCAGGTCCCGCCCCGCGGCGGCAAAACCGTTGAGTTCGATCACGCGGCGGAATACCCGGAGGGCGGCGATGCGATCCATTGTTCACCAAGGACGAAAGGTGATTTCCCGATTTCGTGGATTCTCTTCCGTAGGCGCGGGGCGCACCGTGAGTCTGCACCCGACCCGGAGGAGATTCCAATGTCCGCACACGCCACCAAGACCCTGCTGGCCGCCGCCCTGCTGGCGGCCGCCGCCTGGAGCCACGCGCAGCCACCCGTCGTTGGTACGAGCCCCTGGGGGCCCGACGACGAAATCGGCAGGCTCAACCTGATGACCGCCGAGTCACGCGCCGCCGTGCTCGCGCGCGTGGACGGCGGCACCGTCTACGACCTGTCCGTCGACCTTTTCATCGGCATGCCCAGCTGGCAGGCCGCCGGTGACCCGCACTACCGGATGTGGATGACCCACACCCCGCACGGCACGGCCATCGACGATCCGCTGGGCCTGGGCGCGGCCATGAACGAGCACGTCAGCTATACCGGCGCGGCCTTCTCGATGTACACCCATACCGGCACGCACATCGACACGCTCGCCCACTTCGGCCTGGACGGGCGCATCTGGAATGGCTTCAGCGCGGCCGAGCACCTCGGCGACCGCGGCTGGAAAGTCGGCGGCGCCGAAAAGCTGCCGACCATCGTCGCGCGCGGTGTGATGATCGACCTGCCGGCCTACCTGGGCGTCGACATGCTGCCCGACGGCCATCGGATCAGTCGCGCGGAGCTGCGTGGGGCCCTGGAGCGGCAGAAGGTTTCGTTGCGGGAAGGCGACGTGGTGCTTATCCGCACCGGCCGCATGCGGGTCTACGAAGATGCGGCAGCCTACATGCGCAACCCGCCCGGCCTGGGCATGGACGCCGCCCGCTTCCTGGTCGAATCCAGCGGCGCGATGGTCGTCGGCGCCGACAACCTCAGCTTCGAGGCCTTCCCCTCCGAAGTCGAGAACAACTACGTACCCGTGCACACCTACCTGCTCGCCGAACAGGGCACGCCGATTCTCGAGTTGGTTTACCTGGAAGGCCTGAGCGAGGCCCGCGTCTACGAATTCGCCTTCATCGGCGGCGGCCTGCGACTGCGCGGCGCCGACGCCGCGCCGATGCGACCGATCGCCTTGCCGCTGGTGCCTCCTGGCGCATCCGACGAGCCCTGAGCCATGAAGCGAGCCATCGACATCGGCCTGACTGCGCTGGCGCCGGCCATCTGGGGCACGACCTACATCGTCACCACCGAGCTGTTGCCCGGCGGCGACCCGCTGACGATCGCCGTGTTGCGCGCCCTGCCAGCCGGCCTGCTCCTGCTGCTGCTGGTGCGGCGCCTGCCGCCGCCTTCGCAGCTGGGCCGGGTGTTTTTACTCGGCGCCTTGAACTTCGCCATTTTCTGGGCCTGCCTGTTCGTCGCCACGTACCGGCTGCCGGGCGGCATCGCGGCGACGGTCGGCGCGATCCAGCCATTGATCGTGGTCCTGCTGGCGCGCAAGGCGCTGGACGAACCGATCCGGGCCGTCGCGGTAGCCGCGGCCCTGGCCGGCCTTGTCGGCGTGACGATGCTGGTGCTGGGGCCCGATGCAGGGCTCGATCCGCTCGGCCTCGGCGCCGGCCTGGCCGGTGCCGCATCGATGGCGGCCGGTACCGTCTACAGCCGCAAGTGGCGCGGCGACACGCCGCTCCTGGCGTTCACCGCCTGGCAGCTGGCCGCGGGTGGATTGCTCCTGCTGCCCGCTGCTTTCTGGTTCGGTGCGCCGTTGCCGCCGATGACGCCCGGTTCGCTGGCCGGACTGGGCTGGCTGAGCGTGATCGGCGCCGCGCTCAGTTACGTGCTGTGGTTCAACGGCATCGGACGCCTCGCCCCGTCGACCGTCAGCGCAATGGGTTTCCTCAGCCCCCTGGTGGCCGTCACGGCCGGCTGGTGGCTGCTCGGGGAAGCGCTCAACCCCCTGCAGGTCGCGGGCGCGGTCCTTGTCCTGTCCAGTGTTTGGGCCGCCACGCGACCGGCGTCTCCCACCCGGGCCATGGGCGCTAGTTCATCCGCGCGCCTCGCCGTCCTTGAGTTCAAGGACGACAAGGTATCGAGGATCGCCGAAGACCGGACGTAGGCTGCCTTCAGTCCCGGCGATACACCTGCGCACCCTGCGCCCGGAACTCGGCGGCCTTTTCGGCCATGCCCTCTTCCAGCGCCCGGGCCTCGTCGGCCACGCCCTTGCCGGCGGCATACTCACGCACGTCCTGGGTGATCTTCATCGAGCAGAAGTGCGGGCCGCACATCGAGCAGAAGTGGGCGACCTTGTGGGCGTCCTTGGGCAGGGTTTCGTCGTGGTATTCGCGGGCCCGCTCGGGGTCGAGACCGAGGTTGAACTGGTCTTCCCAGCGGAACTCGAAACGCGCCTTGGACAGGGCGTTGTCGCGGGCCTGGGCGGCTGGATGGCCCTTGGCCAGGTCGGCCGCGTGGGCGGCGATGCGATAGGCCATCAGGCCCTCGCGCACGTCGGCCTTGTTGGGCAGGCCCAGGTGTTCCTTGGGCGTGACGTAACAAAGCATCGCCGTGCCGAACCAGCCGATCATCGCCGCGCCGATGGCCGAGGTGATGTGGTCGTAGCCGGGCGCGATGTCGGTGGTCAGCGGGCCGAGCGTGTAGAACGGCGCTTCGCCGCACTCGCGCAGCTGCTTGTCCATGTTTTCCTTGATCAGCTGCATCGGCACGTGGCCGGGGCCTTCGATCATGGTCTGCACGTCGTGCTTCCAAGCGACCTTGGTGAGTTCACCCAGGGTTTCGAGCTCGCCGAACTGGGCGGCGTCGTTGGCGTCGGCGATGCACCCCGGGCGCAGGCCGTCGCCCAGCGAGAAGCTGACGTCGTAGGCCTTCATGATTTCGCAGATTTCCTCGAAGTGCGTGTAGAGGAAATTCTCCTTGTGGTGGGCCAGGCACCACTTGGCCAGGATCGAGCCACCGCGGCTGACGATGCCGGTCACGCGCTTGGCCGTGAGCGGCACGTAGCGCAGCAGCACGCCGGCGTGGATGGTGAAGTAGTCCACGCCCTGCTCGGCCTGTTCGATCAGGGTGTCGCGGAAGATGTCCCAGGTCAGGTCCTCGGCCTTGCCGTCGACCTTTTCCAGCGCCTGGTAGATGGGCACGGTACCGATGGGCACCGGCGAATTGCGGATGATCCACTCGCGGGTTTCGTGGATGTGCTTGCCGGTGGACAGGTCCATCACCGTGTCGGCGCCCCAGCGGATGGCGTAGACCAGCTTTTCCACTTCCTCGGCGATGCCCGAGGACACGGCGGAGTTGCCGATGTTCGCGTTCACCTTGGTCAGGAAGTTGCGGCCGATGATCATCGGCTCGATTTCCGGGTGGTTGATGTTGGCCGGGATGATGGCGCGGCCGCGGGCGACTTCGTCGCGCACGAATTCGGGCGTGATCAGGCCCGGCAGGCTGGCGCCGAAGGACTCGCCCGGATGGCGCTTGAGCAGGTGGGCTTCCTTGATCGCCTCGATGCGCTGGTTCTCGCGGATCGCGATGTATTCCATCTCGGGCGTGACGATGCCGCGGCGGGCGTAGTGCATCTGGCTGACGTTGCGACCGGCCAGCGCCCGGCGCGGCGGGCGCAGGGCCGGGAAGCGCACGGCGTCGAGCTTGGCGTCGTCGGCGCGGGACCGGCCGAATTCGCTGCTCAGGCCCTCCAGGGGCGCGCAATCGCCGCGGTCGGCGATCCACGGCGCACGCAGGGCCGCCAGGCCCGCGGCCAGGTCGATGTTCGCGTCGGGATCGGTGTAGGGGCCCGAGGTGTCGTAGGTGCAGAAGGGGGCGTTCGGCTCCTGGATGCCGTAGACCCGCGGCGTCGGCGACAGCGCGATCTCGCGCATGGGCACCTGCAGGTCGGGCCGGGAGCCTTCGACGTGGATCTTGCGCGAGCCCGGGATGGGCCGGGTGACTTCTTCGGAAAGCTGCTGGGCCTGGCGCAGCAGTTCGGTGGGCAGGGCATTCATGCGTTTCGTCCTTTGGGCGCGCTCCCTGGCAAGGAGGCCGGGGGGCTGGAACGAAGCGGCGGCGCCGGGCGCAGGCGCGGGGCCGGCACCACGAAGCTTCCCTACGCCGGTATCAACCGGATCAGGTTCGAAGGGTATGTCTCAGCCCGCATCCCGCCGGGCACCCCCGCTTCCGGGCGCCATTGAACCATGTCCGCCGGCCCCGGGCGAGGGGCGGGCAGATCAGGCCCGCGCCGGGTTGGGCACCTTGAACCACGCCGCGTACAGCGCCGGAAGGAACAGCAGCGTCAGCCCGGTGGCGACGATCAGGCCGCCCATGATGGCCACGGCCATGGGGCCGAAGAAGACGCTGCGCGACAGCGGGATCATCGCCAGGACCGCCGCCAGGGCGGTCAGCACGATCGGCCGGAAGCGGCGCACGGTGGCGTCGACGACGGCACGCGCGGGCGGATGGCCTTCGGCGATGTCCTGCTCGATCTGGTCGACCAGGATGATCGAGTTGCGCATGATCATGCCGCTGAGCGCGATCGTGCCCAGCATCGCCACGAAACCAAAGGGCACGCGGAACACCAGTAGGAAGAGCACCACGCCGATCAGGCCCAGCGGCGCCGTCAGCAAGACCATCAGCGAGCGCGGGAAGCTGCGCAGCTGGATCATCAGCAGCGTCACCACCACGCCGATGAACAGCGGCACGCCGGCCGCCACCGAGCGCGAACCACGACCGGAATCCTCGACCGTGCCGCCGGTTTCGAGCAGGTAGCCCGGCGGCAGCGCCGCGCGGATCTCGTCCAGGCGCGGCAGGATCTCGGCGGTCACCGACGGCGGCGTGACGTCGCCATACACGTCGGCGCGCACGGTCACGGTCGGCAGCCGGTTGCGATGCCAGATGATGCCGTCCTCGAAACCATGTTCCAGGGTCGCGATCTGCGACAGCGGCACCGGCTTGCCGGTGGAGGCCGGCACCGACAGGCTGCCCAGCAGCGACAGCCGCTCGCGCTCCTCGGCCGGGCCACGCAGCAGGATTTCGATCTGTTCGTTGCCTTCGCGGTAGGTGCTGACCGCGGTGCCCGAGAGCGAGCCGCGGAGGAACGCCGCCACCTGCGCCGAGCTCACGCCCAGCACCCGCGCCCGCTCCTGGTCGATGTGCAGGCGAACGACCTTGCTCGGTTCGTCCCAGTCCAGGTTGACGTTGGTTACGTGCGGATTCCCGCGCACCTTCGCGGCGACCTCGCGCGCCAGCCGGCGCACGTCGTCCACGTGTTCGCCCGACACCCGGAACTGGATCGGGAAGCCCACCGGCGGCCCGTTCTCGAGCCGCGAAACGCGCGCCTGCACGTCGCTGAACTGCGTCTGGAACAGGCCGATCAGCCAGGCGCGTATCTCTTCGCGCGCCTCGATGTCAGGCGCCAGGATGACGAACTGGGCGAAGTTGGCCTGCGGCAGCTTCTGGTCCAGCGGCAGGTAGAAGCGCGGCGTGCCGCTGCCGACGTAGGCCACATAGGTCTCGATGTCCTCGCGTTCGGCCAGGTGTTTCTCGAGTCGCCGTGCGACGGTTTCCGTGTGCCGCAGCGAACTGCCCTCGGCCAGCTCCAGGTCCACCATCAGTTCCAGGCGCGTCGAGTCCGGGAAGAACTGCTGCGGCACGAAGCGGAACATCGCCAGCGACAACACGAAGGCGCCGAGCGTCACCGCGATCACCAGCCAGCGGTGGTGCACGCACCAGATGACCCAGCTGCGGAAGCGACGGTAGAAACGCGTGTCGTAGGTATCGTGGCCGTGGCCACCCGCATCCCGCGCGCCCGCCTTGGCCGACGGCAGCAGCTTGTAGCCCAGGTAGGGAATGAAGACCACCGCCGCGATCCACGACAGCAGCAGCGCGATCGTCACCACCTGGAAGATCGAGCGGGTGTACTCGCCGGTGCTCGAGGCCGCGGTGGCGATCGGCAGGAAGCCAGCGGCGGTGACCAGGGTGCCGGTGAGCATCGGGAAGGCCGTGGATTTCCACATGAAGGCCGCCGCGCGCACGCGGCTGTAGCCCTGCTCCATCTTCACCGCCATCATCTCGACCGCGATGATGGCGTCGTCCACCAGCAGCCCCAGGGCCAGCACCAGCGCGCCCAGTGAAATCTTGTGCAGGCCGATGTCGAAGTAGTTCATCGTGGCGAAGGTCATCGCCAGCACCAGCGGGATCGACAGCGCCACCACCAGGCCGGTGCGGAAGCCCAGGGAGAAGAAGCTCACCAGCAGCACGATGATCACCGCCTCGGTGAGCACCCGCACGAACTCGGCCACGCCGCTGCGCACCGCGGCCGGCTGGTCGGAAACCTTGGCCAGGGTCATGCCCACCGGCAGGGTTTCCTGCAGGCGCGCGAACTCGGCGTCCAGGACCTCGCCGAGCTTGAGGATGTCGCCGCCCTGGCGCATCGAGACGGCGATGCCGATGGCGTTTTCGCCCATGAAGCGCATGCGTGGCGCCGCCGGGTCGGCGAAGCCGCGCCGGACTTCGGCCACGTCACCCAGGCGGAAACTGCGGTCGCCGACGCGGATGGGGAAGTCGCGGATCTCTTCGACGCTGTCGAAGCTTCCCGAGACCCGAAGCTGCACGCGGTCGGTCGGCGTTTCGAAGAAGCTGGCCGGGGCCACCGCGTTCTGTTCGTCGATGGCGCGCTGCACCTGGTCCAGCGGCAGGCCCAGGGTGGCGAGCTTGGTGTTGGAGAGCTCGATCCAGATCTTCTCGTCCTGCAGGCCGACCAGTTCGATCTTGCCCACGTCGGGCAGGCGGTGCAGGACCAGTTCGATCCGCTCGGCGTAGTCCTTCATGGTCGCGTAGTCGAAGCCTTCGGCCGACAGCGCGTAGATGTTGCCGAAGGTGTCACCGAACTCATCGTTGAAGTAGGGCCCCACCACGCCCTGCGGCAGCGTGTGGCGGACGTCGCCGACCTTCTTGCGCACGTCGTACCACAGCGCCGGCAGTTCGCTCGAACGCATCGAGTCCTTGGACATCAGCATCACCAGCGACTCGCCGGCGCGCGAGTACGAGCGCACGAATTCGTAGCGCCCGGTCTCCATCACTTCCTTTTCGATCTTGTCGGTGACCTGCCTGGCCACCTCCTCGGCGGTCGCGCCCGGCCAGAAGGTGCGCACCACCATGAGCTTGAAGGTGAAGGGCGGGTCTTCGGACTGGCCCAGCTGCTGGTAGCTCCACAGCCCCAGGAAGGCCAGCACCAGCATCGCGTACAGCACCAGCGGCCGGTTGCGCAGGGACCACTCGGAAAGGTTGAAGCGGCTGTCCATGGCCGAGGCTCAGCGCGGGTCGGAGGTGGGCGCGGCGCGCGCCAGGTCGACCGGGCGGTTCTGGTCGTCGATGGGCGTGATGCGCTGGCCCTCGAGCAGCAGGTGCACGCCGGCCGCCACCACCCACTCGCCCGCCGCCAGGCCCTGGGTCACGGGCACGCGGTCCTCGCCGTAGGCGCCCAGCGCCACCGGCCGCAGGTGCACGGTGGCATCCGCGGGGTCGAGCACCCACAGCGCGGCTTCGCCGTCCTTTTCATGCACGGCCGACAGGGGCACCGTGAGCACCGCCTGGTCGCCGCCATTGGCGTAGACGCGGGCGCTCTGGCCCAGGTCCACCGGCGTGTCGCCCGGTTCGAAGCTCACCCGGGCGGCGTAGGTGCGCGCCTGGGGATCGGCCGACGGCGAGATCTCCCGCAGCGCGCCCGGGAAACGCTGGTCCGGCCGCGACCACAGTTCGACCAGCAGGGGACGGCCGACGCTGAACGCCCGGGCGTCGCGCTCGGGCACGCTGATCGCCACCTCGCGCTCGCCGTCCTCGGCCAGCACGAACACGGTCTGGCCGGCAGCCACCACCTGGCCGGCCTCGGCCAGCCGCTGGGCGATGACGCCGTCGGCCGGCGCCCGAAGAACGGCGTACGTGGCCTGGTTCACCGAGACATCGGCCTGGGCGCGTGCCTGGCGCACGCGCGCTTGGGCCGCTTCATGTTGGGAAACGCGTGCGTCGTAAAGCGAACGGCTGACCAGCTGCTGTTCGACCAGGTCGCGATAGCGCTTGAGTTCGGACGTGGCCAGGGCCAGGTCGGCTTCCGCCGACGACAGCTGCGCCTGCGCGGCCTCGCGCTGCAGGGCGACGTCGGAGGCATCGAGTTCGGCCAGGGGCTGGCCTTGTTTCACCCGGGCCCCGACGTCCACCAGGCGCCGACTGATCTTGCCGCCGATGCGGAAGGCCAGCGCCGGCTCGTGGCGTGCACGCACTTCGCCGGCATAGGCGGTCGGCGCCGCACCCTCGGTGGTGGCCTGCACGACCCAGGCCGGACGGGCCGCCGCCGGTCCCCCGTCGTCGTCGCCACAGGCGGCGAGAAGCGCCAGCAGGCCGGCGATCAGGGTGAGACGTCGCAGGGGGGCAGCGGTCATGGCGGCTTCGCGGGGTCGATTGAATTGGGGGGATAGTAGCTTTACCATACTCGTCAGTTCAATAATCCCCGGACACCCCATGGTTGCTGCCCCCCGCCCCGCTTCGCCCGGCCGTCCGAAGGACCCCGGCAAGCGTGCCGCGATCCTCGAGGCCGCCAAGAGCCTGTTCCTGGCCCGGGGCTACGAGGGCACGGCCATGGACACGGTCGCCCAGGTCGCCGGGGTGTCCAAGCTGACCGTCTACAGCCACTTCCAGGACAAGGAGACGCTGTTCGCCGAAGCGGTGAAGGCCAGCTGCGAAGAACTGCTGCCCCCCGACCTGTTCGTCGCCCGCTTCGAGGGCCCGATGCGGGCCCAGCTGGTGCGCATCGCCAGGGCCCTGTTCCGCCTGATCACCTCGGACGAGGCGATCGCGGTGCACCGGATCATGTCCCAGCAGCTCCCGGACGACTCCCCGTTGCCGCACCTGTTCTGGGAAGCCGGTCCCCGGCGGATCCAGGAAGCTTTTGCCGATTTCCTGCGGGCCGAGGTCGAAGCCGGCGAACTGCAGGTGCCCGACTGCACCCTGGCCGCCTCGCAGTTCCTGGCGCTGCTCAAGGGCGACCACCACGCCCGCCTGATCTGCAGCTGCCCCGCCCAGCTGGTCGGCGCGCAGCTCGAAAGCCACCTGGAAGCCACCGTCGACATGTTCCTGCGCGCCTACGGGCCTACCCGCCGATGACGCCTGAACGGCACCGCACCCCGCGTGAAGTCCCGGTGACCAATGGCACTACAGGCCGCAGCAAGGCGGCCGCCATTCTTGCCCCGTGCTGGCCGCGTGCCTGCCTTGCGGGCCAGTCCCGGTATTCACTGTCCCGTTTCCCCTACCGGTTTTTGCCTTCCGCGGCGTCCGGCCGGGGCGTAGAATCAGCGCCCTTGTGATTCAAGGATTTAGACGTAATGACGATTGACTTCCAGCAGGCACGATTCGCGATGGTCGAACAGCAGGTTCGGCCGTGGGAAGTGCTCGACCCGCGCGTGCTTGAAACCTTGATGACGGTGCGCCGCGAAGATTTCGTGCCGCCGCGCCACCGCAAGCTGGCCTTTGCCGACCTGCCGCTGCCGCTCGAGCACGGCGAGGTGATGATGAAGCCGGTGGTCGAGGGCCGCATGCTGCAGGCGATGGCCATCACCCCGGGCAACGACGTGCTGGAAATCGGCACCGGCTCGGGTTTCGTCACCGCCTGCCTGGCCGCGCTGGCGCGCGACGTCACCAGCATCGACCGCCACGCCGAGTTCGTCGAGCGCACCCGGGCCCGCCTGGTCGCCGACAGCGTCACCAACGTCCGGGTTGAAACCGCCGACGTCTTCGCCTGGGAACCCGGCCGCCAGTTCGACGCCATCTGCGTCACCGGCGCCGTGGCCACCGACCCCGACCGCTTCGGTGCCTGGCTCAAGCCCGGTGGCCGCCTCTTCGTCATCCACGGCCACTCACCGGTGCAGGAAGCCCTGCTGCTGACCCGTCATGGCGACACCTTCCACCGCGAAAGCCTGTTCGAAACCGACGTGCCCTACCTGCACGGCGCCGAACCGGCCCCGCAGTTCACCCTTTGACACCAGGACCCTGCCCATGCGCCTGAGCCTTCGCCCCCTCGCCTCCGCCATCCTGCTTGCCGCCGCTGCCGGCAGCGCTTCGGCCGCCGACCTCATGGACGCCTTCGAAATGGCCCGCGAGTCCGATCCGGTGCTTGCGGCCGCCGAGTCCCAGCGCCAGTTCACCGGCGAGAACGTCGTCCAGGCCCGGTCGCGCCTGCTGCCGCAGATCGGTGCCACCGCCAGCCTGACCGACTCCCGCGTGCGCGGCGTCGACGCCTATTCCCGCGACCGCAGCTACGGCGCCAGCCTGAGCCAGTCGCTGTTCGACTACGGCAACTACACCTCGCTCAGCGCCAGCCGCCTTCGCGACGAACAGGCCGCCTTCGTGCTGCGCGCCGAGGCCGACAACCTGATCGTCCGCGTCGCCGACGCCTACTTCAACGTGCTCACCGCCATCGAAACCCTGGCCTCGTCGCGCGCCGAAGAACGCTCGGTCAAGCGCCAGCTGGACCAGGCCGAGAAGCGCCTGGAGGTGGGCCTGGCCCCGATCACCGACGTGCACGAGGCCCGCGCCCGCTACGACAGCGCCCGCGCCAACGCGATCGCCGCCGCGACCGCGCTCGAGGATGCCCACGAAGCCCTGGCCGAGATCACCGGCGAGCGCATGCAGGACCTGCGGGGCCTGGCCCCGGGCTTCAAGCCGGAAAACAACATCGAAGGCGACGCCGCCGAGTGGGTGTCCATCGCCACCGAGTCCAACCCGAGCCTGCTGGCCGCCGAACTGGCCCTGGCCGCTGCCGAGCGCGACATCCGCACGGCCCGCTCCGGCCACCTGCCGACCCTCTCGGCCAGCGCCTCGATCGGCGACAACGCCGGCTGGCAGAACCAGTACCCGGGCGGCCCGAACACCTCCGGTGGCGGCAGCACCGTCGGCGTCACGCTCAACGTACCGCTGTACGCGGGCGGCGCCGTCCAGTCCGGCGTCCGCCAGGCCGTGCATGGCCGCGACATCGCCGCCGAACAGCTTGAACAGCAGCGCCGCGCCGTCGTTCGTTTTACCCGCAACGCCCAGCGTTCGCTGGAAGCGGGTGAAGCCGAGGTCGAGGCCCGCCGCCTGTCGGTGGTTTCGGCCGAAGCGGCCTACGAGGCCAGCGAAGCCGGCCTCGAGGTCGGCACCCGCACCATCGTCGACGTGCTGATCAGCCAGCAGGCGCTGTTCCAGGCCCAGCGCGAGTACGCCCGCGCCCGCCACGCCTTCCTGGTCAACACCCTGCGCCTGAAGCAGGCCGCCGGCACCATCACGACCCAGGACCTGCAGGCCGTGAACAGCGTGCTGGTCGCCGACGCCGAGGCGCCGCTGATCGAACAGGGCGACGACTCCGAGGGCTGATCGCCCTAGCCCTGCCCGCCGCCGGCGCCGAAGCTGCGCCGGCCGGCCAGGACCTGGTCCGCCAGGTCCAGCGTGCGACCCACCGCCCCGCCCAGCGCGCGCACTTCGGCGCGCGCGTGTTCGCCCATGTCCCGGCAGCGCGCCGGGTCGCCCAGCAGGGCCGACACCGCGTCGGCCAGGGCGCCGGCATCGGGCACCTGCAGCAGCCCGCCGGCCTTGCCGAGGCGGTGGCTGACTTCCGCGAAATTGAAGGTGTGCGGCCCGACCACGCTGGGCACGCCCAGTGCCGCCGGCTCGAGCACGTTGTGCCCGCCCACCTGGCACAGGCTGCCGCCGACGAAGGCCAGGTCGGCCGCGGCGAAGAACCACAGCAGTTCGCCGATCGTGTCCACGATGAAGACCTGGGTGTCGGCCACCGGCAGCCGCTGGCCCCGGCGCGTGCGCACCGCCAGGCCGGCTTCCTGGGCCAGGGACGCGGCCGGACCAAAACGCTCGGGGTGCCGCGGCGCCCACAACAACAGGGCGTCGGGATGCTGTTCCAGCACGGCCTGGTGCGCGGCCAGGACGCCGGCTTCCTCGGGACCATGGGTGCTGGCGGCCATCCACACCGGCCGCCGCTCGCCCCAGCCGCGCCGCCAGAGCAGCGCCTGCTCATGCACGCCTTCGGGCAGCGTCAGGTCGTACTTGAGGTTGCCGGTGACGATGATGTTCTCGCGGCGCGCGCCGATCTGCGCCAGGCGTTCGGCGTCCGCGCGTGACTGCGCCGCCACCAGGTCCACCGACTGCATCGCCAGGCGCGCCAGCTTGCGGACCGGCAGGTAGCCGCGCAGCGAACGTTCGGACAGCCGGGCATTGACCATCATCAGCGGGATGCCGCGGCGTTCGCATTCGACGTAAAGGTTCAGCCAGATCTCGGTTTCCACGATCACCGCCAGCGACGGCCTTGCCCGGTCGAGGAAGCGCCGGACCATTTCGCGCAGGTCGTAGGGCAGGTAGACGTGATGCACGCGGTCGCCCCACAGGGCACGCACGCGCTCCGAGCCGGTCGGGGTGATGGTGGTGACCAGCAACGGTCGGTCCGGATGCCGCGCCAGCAGGCCGTCGACCAGCGGCCGGGCGGCGATCACCTCGCCGACCGACACCGCATGCACCCAGATCGCGTCGTGCAGGTCGAGCTTGCCCTCGAGCCAGCCGTAACGTTCGGTCCAGCGCCGCAGGTACTCGCGCTGCCGCATGCCGCGCCAGACCAGGTGGTAGAGCGTGACCGGGAAAGCAAGGTGCAGGACCAGCGCGTACAGGCCCAGCAGGACGCGCTGCCCGAAGGAGATTTGCATGGCGCGCAGGATACCCCGGCTACAATGTTTGCCGCATGGCCCCGCCCGACTTCCCGCGCCCGCCGCTGTCCCCCCGCACCTGGCCCACCTGGCTCGGCGTGGCCCTGGGCTGGACGGTGGCACGCTGGCCGTGGTGGCTGCAAAAGCGCGCCGGACCGCTGCTGGGTCGCTTGATGCTGTGGCTGCTGCCGTCGCGGCGACGGGTCGCGGCGACCAACCTGGCCCTGTGTTTCCCCGGGCTCGACGAGGCCGCGCGTGAGCGCCTGCTGCGCGAGAATTTTTCTTCCCTGGGCCTGGGCATCTTCGAATTCCTGCGCGCCTGGTGGGGCCGGCTGGCACCGGTGGACCGCGGCAGCGAACTGACCGGCCTCGAACACCTGCACGCCGCCCAGGCCGGCGGTCGCGGCGTCATCCTGGTGTCGGCGCACTTCACGACGCTGGAAGTCTGCCTGCGACTGCTGTGCCAGCAAGTCGAGCTGGGCGCGATGTACCGGCCGCACGAACAGGCCGCGATGGAATGGGCGGTCAAGCGCGGGCGGCTGCGGCATGCCAAGGCGATGTTCGCGCGCGACGAACTGCGGCCGGCCATCCGCCACCTCAAGCAGGGCGGCGTGCTGTGGTTCGCCCCCGACCAGGAAACCCGGCGCGGCGACAGCGTCTTCGTACCCTTCTTCGGCCAGCCGGCCTGGAGCCTGACGTCCACCCACCAGCTCGCGCGCCTGGGCGGCGCTTCGGTCCTGCCGCTGTTCCACGAGCGCCTGCCCGACGGCCGCTACCGCATTGAAATCCTGCCGCCGCTGGAAGACTTCCCGACCCGCGACGCCACCGCCGACACCGCACGCATCATGGCGACGCTCGAAGGCATCATCCGCCGCCGGCCGGAGCAATACCTATGGCTGCACCAGCGCTTCAAGCGCCAGCCCGACGGCACGCGCCGCAAGTACTAGCGATGCCCCTGTGGGAGGGACTTCAGTCCCGAAACCGTTGCCGGTGTGGGTTTCGGGACTGAAGTCCCTCCCACAGGGGCGTTCAATACACCGATGGCTCGCCGGGCGGCCGGGTCTTGAAGCGACGATGCGCCCACAGGTATTGCTCCGGGCATTCGCGCACGACGGTTTCGAGTTCGCGCATGTAGCGCGCGGCATCCTCCACCGGATCCTCGGACGGCCAACCCGGCCAGCCCGCTTCGATGCGGATCCGGTAGCGGCCCCCGGCGTCGCGGCGGTACCAGAACGGCAGCAACACCGCGCGCCCGCGCCGCACCAGTTCCGGCGTCGCGGTCAGCGTCGCCGCCGGCACGCCGAAGAACGGCACGAAGGCGTTCTGGTAGGTGAAGTTCTGGTCGGCCGAATACACCACCGGCTCGCCGGCCTGCAGCGCCCGGATCAGGCCGCGCACGTCCTTCTTGCCGATGCTCGGCCCGTACACGGCCTGGCGCGAACGCTCGAACCAGGCTTCCAGGCAGGCATTGTTGTGCCGGCGCACCACCACCCGCACCGGTTTGCCCAATGCCTCGCCCAGCAGGCGCACCGCCAGTTCGGTGTGGGTGAAGTGGCCGCACATCAGCAGCACGCCCTGGCCGCGGTCGAGCGCGGCGCGCAGGTGCTCAAGCCCTTCGATGTCCGCCAGGTCGGCCAGGCGGGACGACGGTGCGTGCCAGGCGCGCAGCAGTTCCAGCGCACCGACCACCGTGTTGACCACGCTGGCATCGGCCAGGCGACGGCGTTCGCGTGCATCCCGCGTCGGGAAACACAGGTCGACGTTGATGCGCGCGATGCGTCGCCGCGAACCCAGCGCCGGCCAAAGCAGCCAGGCCAGTCCGCGCCCCAGCACCAGCACCCAGGGTTGGGGGAGGCGGCCGGCGATCCAAGCCACGGCCTGCAGCAGCGGCGTGAACAGGCAGCGCATGGGCGTTCAGGCCTCGTCGGCGGCGTCGGCGCGCGGTCCGTCCGCCAGCAGGCTGCCGGCGTATAGCGCCGCCAGCAGAAGCGTCAGCCCGCCCCAGAACGTCGAATAAAACGCCAGATGGGTATTGATCGGGAACACCGTCACCGCCAGCGCCATGGCGGGCGCGCGGGCCCGGCGACGTGCGGCGGGCGTGGCAAAACGCCAGGCGCGCCAGGCCAGTGCCGCGCCGCCGATCCAGAAGAAGGCGCCGACCAGGCCGGTTTCGCTCAGGACTTCGAGCACGATCTGGTGGGCGTGGTAACCGGCCCCGTGGTCGGGATCGTCCAGCCACGGGTCGCTTTCGTCCGCATACTCGCTGTAAGCGTCGCGGAAGCCTCGCACGCCGACACCGTTCACCGGGTGCGCGATGGCCATGTTCGCGGCGGTGCGCCAGATCGGCAGGCGACCCGACAAGGCGTGGTCGACGCCTTCGCTGTTGCCATCGAGCATGGCGCCGGTGCGCTCGACGCGCTCCTGCAGCTTGTCGGAAAACGCGGTCGCCAGCACCAGCGTCACCGCGGCACCGCCCACCAGGGCCAGCAGCGCCCGGCGATTGCGAAATTGCAGCCAGGCACTGGCCAGCAATACCAGGGCCAGGGTCAGCCAGGACGCGCGCGCACCGGCCAGCAACACCACCACGACCAGCGCCATGGCGACCAGCAACCAGCCGCGCAGCCCGAATCGGTCGGCGGCGACGGTCAACGGAAACGGCGCCAGGCTCGCCAGGACCAGCCCCAGCTTGAGGTTGCCGGCGCCGAACACGCCGCTGAGCCGGTCGGCCGTGGCCTCGCCGCCCAGGCTCCAGCCGGTGGTGGCCTGCACCAGGGCGTCGACCAGCCAGAGGCCGCAGATCACGGCAATGCCGGTGAACGTCAGCCGGCGGCCGCGTTCGTTCGCGACCGCGATCGCCACCAGCCACAGGAACGGCAGGTAGCGCAGGTCGAGCAGGGATTCACGCAGGGCGCGGCTGGCATTGACGGCATCGGGAGACGACAGCAACTCGGGCAGCCAGTAACTCAGGAACAGCACCGAGGTAAGCGCCCAGGCCTCGTGGCTGAGCAGGGCCATGCCGCCGCGAAAACGCTGGATGGCCAGCACGGCCAGTGCGACCAGCGCACCCAGCGACAGCACGGCCTCGGCGGGTCCCGGCAGTGGCCACAGCGCCACGGAAGCCAGGACCCACCAGGGGGCCCAGCGAAGCTGGCTTTCAGTGGTGGACGAGGCCTGCATACAGCTCCAGGGTGGCCGACTGCATCGCAGCCAGGGTGTAGGGCATGGTAACCGGCATCGGCGCGGGCCCGGACAGCATCGCCCGCGCCGTGCTGGCCAGGGCGTCGTGGTCGCCGCGGCGCACGGCGCCCAGGGGATACAGTTCACGCAGCAGCTCGCCGACGCCCCCATGGTCCCAGCCCAGCACCGGGCGGCCGACGGACAACGCCTCGATGACGGTGCGGCCGAAGGCCTCGGGTTTGTTCGACAGCTGCAGCACGAGGTCGGCGACAGCGTAGGCCTCGACGACATCGTGCCGCGGCGGGCTGATGACCAGCTGGCCGGCCACGTCGCGTTCGCGGGCCAGGGCTTCGAGTTCGGCGACATAGGCCTCGCGACCGGGCTCCCGCGTGCCCAGCAGCCACAGCCTGGCGTCTTCGCCGGCGCCGCGCAGGCGGGCCAGCAGCTCGATGGCGTCGGCATGGCCCTTGAGGCGGGTGCCGCGGCCGGGCATCAGCAGGAGGCGGCCTTCGGCCAGGACCGGGTGCTCGGCGGCCAGGCGCCCGCGCCAGTCGGCCGGCGCCCGGTGGCCGCGGGGAAACTGCGCCGGGTCGATGCCACGCGGGATGACCACCAGGCGCGCCGGATCGGTGCGGGGCCAGTGCCGGACAACATGGTCGCGCACGGTGTCGGAGACGCAGATGATCCGTTCGCCCCGGGCCATGATGCCGCTGTAGCGACCGGGCGAGTTCAGCCCATGCACCGTGGTGACGAAGCGTGGCGGCGGCGCCGGCAGGCCGCGCAGGGCGAACCAGGCCAGCCAGGCCGGCAGTCGCGAGCGCGCGTGCACGATGTCCGGGCCGATTCGCGCCAGCGCCGCACGCAGGCGGCGCAGGGTTCCGGGCGCGGCCAGCAGCGACTTGCGGCCGACGGGAAGTTCAATGTGTTCGCTGCCCCCGGCCACCAGGCGTTCGACCAGACGGCCGCCCGCGGAGATGACGATGCTGCGATGCCCGGCCGCGACCAGGGCGGCGCCGATCTCGAGGGTGGAACGTTCAACGCCGCCGCTGTGCAGGGCCGGCAGCAGCTGGACGACGGTCAGGCGGCGCACGGCCGGACAACCCGCCCCGGCCTCAGCCCTTCAGGACGAAATGGGCGCCGCAGTACGGGCAGGTGGCCTCGCCCGTCGCTTCGACGGGCAGGTAGACGCGCGGGTGCGAGTTCCACAGCGCCATTGCGGGTGTCGGGCAGGACAGCGGCAGCTCGGAACGCAGCACCTCGTAACGGCGCTCGGCGTTGGCCGGCGCGCGGGCGGTGGCGGTGTCGGTACGCGACATGGCGGAGGTCCTTCGGGGGCTGGCCGGCATTTTACATCGCTTCGGGCCAACAGACCGAGCCCGCTCCCGCCCGCAGCGCCGATCGGGGAATTGACCTTACCCCCGTGGGAAGGCGCACAAGGGGCACTACGTCTGTCCGGAGCCCATCGATGAACCTTCCCGCGCTCGCCATCGGCGTGCTTGTAGCCGGCCTCATCATCCGGGGATTCAAAGCCCGGAGGGTGGAGGATTCACGGTGGGCCTACCCTGCCCTTCTGGCCACGTTCCCGGTCTATTACTGGGCGTTCGCGCTGCTGGGCGCCAGCCTGCACGCGCTGCCGGCGGAAATCCTGGCCGGCATGGCCTTCATCGCCATCGCCCACGTCGCCGCCTGGCGAAAAAACAGGGGCACCCAGGTAGCGCTGGCCATCGGTTACCTGGCCCACGGGGTCTACGACATCTTCCACGACCATTGGGTCAGCAACGCCGGCGTTCCGTCCTGGTGGCCGGAGTTCTGCGGCTCGGTGGACCTGCTCGTGGGTGCTTACCTGATGCTTCTGGCGCTCAGGTACAGGCGGGTGGCATCGGCATGAGCGCGACGACACCCACCCACGTCATTCGGCCTTCTGGGCCTCGACGGTGATCGCGATCCGCACGTCGTCGCTGGCAGCCATGGCGAAGGCGCCGAGGCCGAACTCGCTGCGCTTGATGTCGATGCGGGCGTCGAAACCAGCGGCAGGCTTCTTGCTCATCGGATGATCGGCGATCTTGTTGATGGTCACGTCCATCACCACCGGCCGGGTGACGCCGTGGATGGTCAGGTCGCCGGCCACGGCCAGCTTGTCCTCGCCGGTCACGGTGACAGCGGTGCTGGTGAAGGTGGCGGTCGGGTACTTGCCGACGTCGAAGAAGTCGGCGCCGAGCAGGTGCTCGTCGAACTTGGCCACGCCGGTGCTGATGCTGTCCACGGGGATGCTGACGGAGAGGCTGGACTGGCTGGGGTCGGCGGCGTCGAAGGCGAATTCGGACTCGACCCTGTCGAATCGACCGGTGATGTTCGAAAAGCCGAGGTGGTTGTAGCTGAACAGGACCTGGGTATGGGCCGGGTCGATCTTGTAGGCGTCGGCGGCGAACGCCGGCAGGGTGGCCATGGCGAACAGGCCGGCAAGCACGAGGGTCTTCAGTTTCACGAGGGGTCTCCAAAACGGGCGGGGTGGCTCCTGGCGACAGGAGGCCGCCAGCTTATTGGATGCAATTGCGCAACACAGCCCAGAAACGGGAACGTATCGTTGCAGTCGTTTGGCATTTGGCCCCAGTCCCTGCCTTCATTGCGTGAAGGACTACGAGTGCCTGGCGCCCCCGCGCCCCTCCCCTGCCCCGCCGGGGCAGCGGACATCCAAGGAGACACCGCATGAAAGCTCGCACGCTTATCCTGGCGCTGGCCGCATCGCTGACGGCCGCGCCGGTCCTGGCCGACGACACCTTCCGCTCCCCGCCGGTAAACGACGCGCTGGCCGCCGGGCGCGCCGCCATGAAGTCGGCCCGCCTGGCTGACCCGGCCGCGACCAAGGCCGCGCCCACCGCCGCCGAAGTAGGCGACGCCGACAGCTTCGGCCGCAAGATGAACTGGCTGGGCCTGCTGTCGGGCTTCACCTACCTGCAGACCGACTGCGTGATCCCCGGTGAGCCGCTGGACCCGCGCTGCATCCAGCTCAACCCGGCGCCGGCCTTCACGTCCTTCGAAGCCCCGGACCTGGCGGCGATCACCCTGCCGGGCAAGAGCACCGACTCGCTGCTCTGCCACTGGCAGACGCCGATCGTGTCGGTCGGCTTCGCCAATTTCACCGCCGCGCCCGAGCAGTACCGGTTCCAGGCCTTCCCGGTCTACCGCATCGAAAGCGAAGTGCTCGATGGCCTGAGCGACCCCTTCTCGGGCACGCCCTACAACGGCGCCATCGAACTCGGGCTGAGCGCCATCAATGTGTCCGGGTCGATCGGCCCGGGCGAGTACAACGTCGAACAGTTCACCTTCACCCGCATGTGCATCGGCGGCCTGGTCAGCAAGCAGTCCCTGATCAACAGCTACGGCCTGACCGAAGCGCAGGCCAAGCAGTTCTTCAAGAAGCCGATCACCATCACCATGTCCATCCGCGGCAACGCCCGCATGGTCGATGCCGCCAACATCAACTTCGGCACTCGCTTCGCCGGCGACTGACGGCCCCGGCGGCACCGCGGCCTCGCGGTGCCGCCCTCGTTCCGGCTAGGCTTGCGTGATGCCTGGCCTTTCCCTCAGCTGCTGGACCCTGCACGACGGCGCCGCCGGCCATCGCCGGCAGGCGCTTGCCCTGGCGCAGGCGCTGGCACCGCAGGGGCGCGAGCTCTGCCTGGCCACCGCCGCCCCGTGGAGCTGGCTGGCGCCACGCCGCCTGCCCAGTGCCGAGAAAGCCTTCGGGCCCGATTTCCTCGCCGTCCTGGCGACGCCGCCGGCCCTGGCCATCGGTGCCGGTCGACGCGCCGCGCTCGCCACCCGGCTGCTGCGCGAACGCGGTACGCGCGTCGTGCAGGTACTGCATCCGCGCCTGGCCACCCGCCACTGGGACCTGGTGATCGCGCCCGAACACGACGGACGCAGGGGGCCCAATGTGATCACCCTGTGCGGCAGCCTCAACCCGGTCGACGACGCCTGGCTGGCGCAGGGCCGCGCCGATTTCCCCGGCTTGGGTGAACTGCCCGGCCCGCGCACCGTGGTGCTGCTGGGCGGGCCGACCGCGGCCGTGCGCTTCGACCGCGGCGCCTTCGAGGTGATGGCCGCCAAGCTCGAACACTGGCTGGCGATGGAAGGCGGCAGCCTGCTGGTGATCGGCTCCCGGCGCACGCCGGCGAAGCTGGCCCGGCTCGCGCGCAGCTACTGGGCCGACGTGCCCGGCCTCCGCTGGTTCGACCCCACCGACGGCGAGAACCCCTACGCCGGCGCCCTGGCCTGGGCCGACCGCATCGTGGTCAGCCCCGACTCGGTGAACATGGTGTCGGAAGCCTGCGCCACCGCCTGCCCGGTTTACGTTCCCGAACCGCAGCGCGCCAGCGGGCGCGTCGGCCGGTACATGGTGTCGATGCTGGCCCGGGGTCGCATCCAGCCGCTGGGCAAACTGCCGGAAGACGTGCCGGCCGAACCCCTGCGCGAGACCCCGCGCGTCGCCGCCCTGGTTGCGCAACGGCTTTTCGGGTCCTGACAGCGGCGCGAGCGGGCGAGGTTCCTGCGCGGTGTTCAGCCGGGGCCGTCGGTCGCCGAGAAATTGAACCCGCAGGCACGACACGCATCGCGGATGACGGCGCGGGCGGCGGCGAGGGGCTCGTCCGGGGGAACCAGGCGCGGGCGCTGGTCGAGCGTGCAGTCCAGGCCCATGTCCACCATCAGCGCGTGGGCGTCGAGCAGCGGCTGCAGTGACTCGGCGGGCAGCAGGCCGGCAGCCGCGGCGGCCTGCAGCAAGCCCGGGGTATCGCGTGGTTCGCAAAGCGAGGGATGCTCGCCGGCATGCAGCAGCACCAGCGCCTGCAGCAGGAACTCGAGGTCAACCAGCCCGCCCTCGCCTTGCTTGAGGTCGAAGCGCGCGGCGTTGCTGCGGTCGAGTTCGTTGCGCATGCGGCGGCGCATCTTCAGCACGTCGGTGCGCAACTCGTCGGGGTCCCGCCGTGCCTGCAAGGTGTCGCGACGGATGCGGTCGAAGGCCTCGCGCACGGCGGGCGCGCCAGCCATCGGTCGCGCGCGCACCAGCGCCTGGCGTTCCCAGGTCCAGGCGCGCTGGCGCTGGTAGTCGGAAAAACTCTCCAGGCTCGAAACCAGCATGCCCTGCGCGCCGTCCGGACGCAGCCGCACGTCCACTTCGTAGAGCTTGCCGGCGCCGGTGACGGTGCCAAGCAGGCTGACCAGGCGCTGCGCGAGCCGTCCGAAATAGCGATTGGCATCGAGCGGCCGGTCACCATCCGAGCTCGCGTCCGGCGGCGCGTCGTGCAGGAACACCAGGTCCAGGTCCGAGCCGAAACCGAGCTCCCGGCCACCGAGGCTGCCGTAGCCGAGCACCGCCAGCCCGGCGCCCGGCACGCGGCCGTGCTGGCGGGCCATGTCGTCCTCGGCCAAGCGCAACAACACGGCCAGCAAGGCTTCGGCCAGCGCCGCCAACCGCGACGCCGCCTGCACCGGCGGCAGGCGCAGGCCCATGGTCGCCAGCGCCAACCGGAAGCCGATCGCCTGGCGCAGTTCGTTGAGGGTGTTCAGGCCCGCTTCGACGTCGCCCGGCGGCAGGCGCGACGACGCCTCGGAAACGACATCGAGGATTTCATCGGCATCCGGGACCGGCCCGGCGGCACGGGTGTCGAGCAATTCGTCGAGCAGCAGCGGATGCGCAGCCAGGCGATCGGACAGCAGCGCGCTGCGCGCGGTCACGTCCACCAGCCGGGCCAGCGCAGCGGGCTGTTCGTCAAGCAGCGCGAGGTAACTGGTGCGGCGGGTGATGGCCTGCAGCAGGGTGAGTCCCCGCGGCAGCGCGGCGTCGGGCGCCTGCGAACGCGCGGCGGCGGCCAGCAACTCGGGCACCACGTTGTCCAGGCGCTGGCGCCCGCGCGGCGACAGCGAGCGCACGGCCGGCGTGCGGGCGAAGTCGCGCAGGTTGGCGTCCTGGGCCGGGGCGTTTTCAAAGCCCACCGCGGCCAGGACCGCGGCATCGCCGCCATCGGGCAGCGCGCGCCAGTACGTGACCAGCGACCCTTCCGGCGCACGGCGCCGACGGCGGGCTTCGAGCAGGCCGGCGAACTCTTCGGCGACGACGCCGCGGTGTCCGTCGAGTTCGACCAGCAGTTCACGCTCGCCCGGATAACCCAGGCCGCGGGCGATGCGATGCCGGAGCAGCGGGTCGTCGGGCAGCGCGTGGACCTGCTGGTCGGCGAGCATCTGCACCCGGTTCTCGAGCCGGCGCAGGTAGCGGTAAGCCGAAGCCAGGCGTTCGGCCGTCGCCGGCTTGACGTGGCCGGCCTCGGCCAGCGCGGCCAGCGCCGGCAACAGCGAGCGTCCGCGCAGCGGCGGTTCGCGGCCGGCGCGGATCAGCTGCAGGGCCTGCACCAGGAACTCCACCTCGCGGATGCCGCCCGGTCCGAGCTTGAGGTCTTCCGCGAGTTCGCGCCGCTGCACTTCGGCGCTGATCAGCGCCTTCATCTCGCGCAGGCCGTCGAGCGCGCTGTAGTCCAGGTAGCGCCGGTAGACGAAGGGCCGCAGGGTATCGAGCAGGCGCTGGCCGGCGGCCAGGTCACCAGCCACCGGGCGCGCCTTGATCCAGGCGTAGCGCTCCCAGTCGCGGCCCTCGCGCTGGTAGTACTGCTCCATCGCGCCAAAACTCAGCGCCAGCCGGCCGCTGCTGCCGAAGGGACGCAGCCGCAGGTCGACACGGTGGCAGAAGCCGTCGCCGGTGACGTCGCCCAGCAGCTGCGCCAGTCGCTGGCCCAGTCGGGTGAACCAGGCTTCGGCGTCCAGCGGCCGCGCGCCGTCGGAGACGCCGTGCTCGGGAAACGCGTACACCAGGTCCACGTCGGAGCTGAAGTTGAGTTCGTGGCCACCCAGCTTGCCCAGGCCGAACACGACCAGCGACTGCACCTGGCCGTCGGGGTTGCGCACCAGGCCGTGGGCCTTTTCCAGCGGCCCGACCAGGGCCTGCACGCCGGCCTGGAGGGCCTGGTCGGCGATCCGGCTGGCGCCCGCCAGCGTTGCATCGACGTCGTCCAGGCCCTGCACGTCGCGCCAGACCAGGCGGGTGGAGTTTCGCGCCCGCCAGCGACGAAGCAGCGCCGGCCAGTCGGCCGCCGCGTCCTCGGGAAGTTCCGGCACGGTGACCACCGATGCGTCGAGTGAATCAAACAACGCCGGCTGCCGGACCAGGGTGTCGATGGCGAAATCGCTGGCGATGGCCAGGGTTTCCAGCGCGGGCATCCGGTCCGATGCCGCCAGTGGCTCGGGCGCCGCCTCCTTGAGCCGCGCCATGGCCCGGCCCACGTGGGCCGTCAACGATCGTTCCAGGGTGTCGCGCTCACTCATGCGCGAATGATGGCACGGCTGGCCGTGCCGTCCTGCTGCTCAGCGCCACATCGACGCCGGGTAGACCAGCGACTGGGAGCGATGGCCCTCGGGAACGCTCGTGTCCAGCGCCGCGGCGCAGTTCTCGTTTTTCGCACGCGTGTTGGACTCCACCAGTCCGCGCATCAACTGCTGCTGCATCTCTTCGCTCCCGGCACCGGGATCCACGTTGACCGACAGGTTGGCGCAGCCGCCGGTGCTGCGGACTTCGACCACCGGCACGATGAGCGCCATCGCCCGGTTGGCGAAGCGGTCGAAGTTTTCCGCCGGCATGGCCGTGGCGGGCGCACTGATGCGGCCTTTGTAGAGATACAGGCCCCGGTAGAACATGAAGGCGGCGGAATTCATCGGGCCGTCCTCGCGGGTGAAGCTGAGCGAAAGGCGGCGCCCCAGCGAGGTGTCCATGGCCGCTTCCACCTTCGCGGCCATCGCAAGGAACGCGGCCTCGACATCGTCCGGACCAGCGCCACCGCCCGTCGCCGGCACCGGGTCCGATGGCGAGGCCTGGCCGTCGGCGCCGACGGTGTCGAGATCGAAGTCGACTTCTTCGCCGTAGTCCAGGCCCTGGTAACGCCCCTGGGCGGACATCGCGGCGAGCTCTTCGCGCAGCTGCGTCATGCCATGGACCAGGGCGACGTCGCGGTCCGCACGACCGACCGGATAGACGAACAGGTTCACCAGCACGTCCGGGAACTCGGCGTGCACATAGCGAAGCCCGGCGCCCGACGGCGGATGGTCGGGATAGTCATTGAGCTCCGTGAGCCTGAACTCACCCACCGACTCGGGAGCCAGCACGAGGCTGCGTTCGATGAACGGGCGCGCCGGCGCCTCTTCGGCGTCGGCGGCCGCCGAGCCGGCCCCGGGCACCGTGGCGCAACCGGTCATCGCCAGGGACAGGGCCGCGATCGCGGCCATCGTGAATCCGTTCATCGCCGTTCCTTTCGCCAGGGGTCGGGGCGATCTTAGCGGACGGCGGAAAAAAGAAAGCCCGCAGCGCTTGAGCAGCTGCGGGCCTTCAGCTCCCTCCCCCACGTCGGAAGCACGGGCATCTTTGCCCGGTGCCGGAAATGTTGCACGTTGCAGTGCAACATCCGCGCCGTTTTACAGCACCAGCCAGGTCACCAGCGCCAGGAAAGACCCCATGCTGACCACGTCGGTGAGGGTCGTGAGGAAGATGCTCGACGCCGTGGCCGGGTCGGCGCCCAGGCGCTTGAGCGCCAGCGGGATCGTCGAGCCGGCCAGGCCGGCGACCATGCAGCTCAGCGCCATCGCAGCCAGGGTGATCAGGCCCAGGGCCAGCGCGTCTTCGCCGTCGCCGCGGGCAACGACCCAGTACATGGCCGCACCCGCGATCGCGCCCGTCACGGCGCCGTTGATCAGGCCCAGCAGGCCTTCCTTGGTGATGATGCCGGCGATGCGCGTGGCCTTGAGTTCGCCCAGGGTCATGCCGCGCAGCATCACCGCCATCGACTGCGCGCCCAGGTTGCCGCTCTGGCCGCCCAGCACCGGCAGGAACACCGCCAGCACCACCACCCGGTTGATCGTGTCCTCGAAATAACCCACCACCGCCGCCGCCACGAAAACCGTCAGCAGGTTCACCAGCAGCCAGGGATTGCGGAACTTGAAGGCGCGCCACAGCGGCGTGGCCAGGCGCTCCTCCTTCTCGACGCCGACCATGGCACCGGCCTGGGCGGAGATCTCGAAGGCCTGCTGTTCAAACAACACCTGCCCGCGCACCTGGCCGACCAGGTGGCCGTCGTCCTCGCAGACCGGGTACACCGGGTAGTGGCGCGTCACCACCTCGCGCATGGCGTCCACCAGGTCCTGCCCCGGACGCAGGCAGAACGGCGAGCGGATCATGATCTCGTCAAGGCTGGCGCTGCGGTCGGCATAGAGCAGGTCGCGGAAGGCCACCACGCCCCGCAGCTGTTCGTTGGCGTCCACTACCCACAGGTAGGTCACCAGGCGCGTCTTGACGACTTCGCGCAGGGCCTCGACGGCTTCGGCAACGCGGGTGCTGGCCGTGAACACCGCCGGCGGGTCCTCGATCAGGCGTCCGACCGAACCTTCCGGATAGCGCTGGCTGTCGGCCCAGTCGGTGCCGGCCGGCGCGGCCGCCATCACCGCGGTGCGTTCACCGACCGGCATGGCGGCCAGCAGCACGTTGGCCCGCGCCGGCGGCAGGCTCGCCAGCAGCTGCGCCACGTCCGGCGCCGGCAGGCCCTCGAGCCGCCGGATCGCCGAATCGGTGTCGAGCGCGGCGATGCGCTTTGCCAGGGCCTGGTCGGCGTCCGCCGTGGTCGTCCTTGCGCTCACTGGGTTCTCCCCTGGGAAAGCCTTCGAAAACGTCTTAAGCGTAGCCGAACGGACACGGTACCGGCCATGCGCCCCGGCCCCGGTTCTGGGACAATCGCGTTCTCGCACCCCACGGCGAAAGACCCGATGACGGCTTACCCCCTGCGAGCCCTGCTCGCGATCTCGTGCGGCCTGCTGCTGGCCGCCTGCGGCGCCGACGAAGCAGCCGCCCCTTCGACCCCCGCCCTGAGTGTCAGCGTCGACGAACCGGCGATGCAGTCGCTTCCGCGCCGCATCGCCGCCTCGGGATCGATCGCCGCCTGGGAAGAAGTGGTGCTGGGCGTCGAGCTTACTGGCCAGCGCGTCGCCTCGGTGGAGGTCGAGGTCGGTGACGTCGTGGAAAAGGGCCAGCCGCTGCTGAAGCTCGACACACGCACGCTGGCGATGGAACTGCGCCAGGCAGAAGCCAACCTCCAGGTCGCCTCGGCCAATGCCCGGCGCGGCGAGCGCCTGCGCCGCGAACAACTGGTCGCCGCCAGCGAGGCCGAACAGCTGATCGCCGGCGAGATAACCGCCCGGGCCCAGGCCGAAAACGCCCGGCTGCGGATGGAATTCGCCACCCTGCGCGCGCCGCACGACGGCGTCATCTCGGCGCGCAGCGTACAGCCCGGCCAGGTGGTCACCGCCGGCGCCGAACTGCTGCGCCTGATCCGCGACCAGCGCCTGGAATGGCGCGCCGAGGTGCCCGAGGCGGCCCTCGTGCAGATAGGGAACGGCATGCCGGTGCGCCTCCAGGCCCCCGACGGCCAGCCGGTCGAGGGCACCGTGCGCACGATTTCACCGGGCCTGGACAGCCGCAGCCGCACCGGCACGGTGTACGCCGACCTGCCCGACCCGGGCGGCCTGCGCGCGGGCATGTACGCGCCGGGCGAGATCCTCCTGGCCGAGCGCGAAGTGCGCACCGTGCCCGCCGCCGCCATCGTCGAGCGCGACGGCTACCGCTACCTGTTCGTGCTTGGCGAAGGCAATGTCGTCGCCCAGCGCCGGGTCGAGCTGGGCGCCCGCAGCGGAAACGTGGTCGAAATCCGCGAAGGCCTGGACGGCGATGAGCGCGTGGTCGTCGAAGGCGCCGGTTTCCTGGCCGACGGCGATCTGGTGCGCGTGGTCGCGGCCAGCGAGGGCTGAGCCGGATGAACTTCTCCGCCTGGTCCATCAACCGGCCTCTGCCGGCGATCCTGCTGTTCATCCTGCTGACGATGGTCGGCCTGTTCGGCTTCCAGCAGCTGGCGGTGTCGCGTTTCCCCGACGTGTCCTACCCGGGCATCACCATCACCGTGGCGCTGCCGGGCGCGACGCCGAGCCAGCTCGAAACCGAGGTCACGCGCAAGATCGAGGACTCGGTGGCCAGCCTGCCGGACATCAACAAGCTGATCAGCACGGTCACCGAAGGTTCCTCGACGACGTTCGTGGAGTTCCGCATCGGCAAGGACCTCAGCACCGCGCTGGACGAAGTGCGTGACGCCGTGGCGCGTATCCGCGCCGAGCTGCCGGCGGACATCGAAGACCCGGTGGTCGCCAAGATCGAAGTCGTCGGCGGCACCCTGGTCACCTACGCGGTGGCCTCGGACAGCCTGGGCGAGGACGAGCTGAGCTGGTTCGTCGACAACCAAGTCACCAAGAAAATGTTCTCGGTGCGCGGCGTCGGCACCGTGGTGCGCAGCGGCGGCATCGACCGCGAAGTGCAGGTGGACCTGCGCCCCGGCGTGCTGGCCGCCTACGGCATTACCGCCGGCGACGTGTCGGGCCAGCTGGCGCGCTCGCAGCTCGAGCGCTCCGGCGGCCGGGCCACCCAGGGCAGCAGCGAACAGGCCATCCGTGCGGTCGGCACGGTGGACAGCGCGCAGATGCTTGAACAGTTCCCGATCGTGCTGCCCGACGGCAGCCAGGTGCCGCTGGTGGCCCTGGCCACGGTCACCGATGGCCACGCCGAACGCCGGCAGCTGGCGATGATCGACGGCCAGCCGGTGGTGAGCTTCGGCATCAGCCGCACCGTGGGCTCGAGCGAAATCGACGTCGGCGAAGGCGTGGAAGCGGCCATCCGGCAACTCGAGGCCGAACACCCACGCGTGCAATTCAAGCTCGTCAGCACCGCCATCGACGAAGTGCGCGCCTCGTTCTCGTCATCCATGCACATGCTCTGGGAAGGCGCGGCGCTGGCGGTGCTGGTGGTGTGGTTTTTCCTGCGCGACTGGCGCGCGACCTGGATCTCCGCGCTGGCGCTGCCGCTGTCGATCATTCCCACCTTCGGCGTGATCTGGCTGCTGGGCTTCAGCCTGAACATGATCACCCTGCTGGCGCTGGCGGTGGTGGTGGGCATCCTGGTGGACGACGCCATCGTCGAGGTCGAGAACATCGACCGCCACCTGGCCATGGGCAAGCCGCCCAAGCAGGCCGCCACCGAAGCCGCCGACGAAATCGGCCTGGCCGTCATCGCCACGTCGGCGACGCTGGCCGCGGTGTTCATCCCGGTGGCCTTCATGCCCGGCATCGCCGGCAAGTTCTTCCTGGAGTTCGGCTGGACCGCGGCGACCGCGGTGATCTTCTCGCTGATGGTGGCGCGCCTGCTGACGCCGATGATGGCGGCCTACCAGCTCAAGGCCAAGCCGCACGTCGAGAAGGAATCGAAGCTGATGGCGCGCTACCTGCGCCTGGTGGAATGGGCGCTGGCCAACCGCTACAAGACCCTGGGCCTGGCCCTGCTGATGTTCATCGGCTCGCTGGCGCTGCTGCCCTTCATTCCGGCCACCTTCATCCCCGGCTCGGACCTGGGCCGCAGCAACCTGAGCCTGGAGCTGCAGCCCGGCGCCCGGCTGGACCAGACCACCGAAATGAGCGAACGCGCCCGCGCGCTGATCAGCGACATCCCCGAGCTGCGCCAGGTCTACGCCACCGTCGGCGGCGTGCTCGACCTGGGCGACCCGGCGGTGAACGGCTTCGGCGAAGTCCGCAAGGTCACGATGGTGCTGGACTGGGGCCCCGAGGGCGACCGCGAGCGCTCGCAGAAGGAACTCGAGCGCGAGGTGCGCGAACGGCTGACCGCGCTGCCGGGCGTGCGCCAGCGCTTCCTGAGCAGCGAACCGGGCGAACAGCTGATGCTCGTGCTCAGCGGCGACGACCCGGAGCGCCTCTACCGCGCCGCCGGTGAATTCGAACGCGACCTGCGTTCGCTGCAGGGCCTGGGCACCGTCAGTTCCACCGCATCGCTGCTGCGCCCGGAGCTGGTGATCGTGCCCGACGCCCGCCGGGCCGCCGACCTGGGCGTGTCCACCGCGGACATCGCCGAAGCCGCGCGCATCGCCACCAGCGGCGATTTCCGCCAGCGCCTGGCCAAGCTCAACCTGCCCGACCGCCAGGTTCCTATCCGCGTGCGCCTGGCCGAAGAAAACCTCTCCGACCAGGACCTGCTGACCCTGCTGCGCGTCCCCAGCGCCAAGGGCGGCACGGTGCCGCTGGCGGCCGTGGCCGACATCCGCCGCGGCAGCGGACCGTCGCAGGTCAATCGTTTCGGCCGCCAGCGCAACATCACCTTCACCGCCGAACTCAACGGCCGTCCGCTGGGCGAGGTGATGGCGGAAGTCGAGCAGCTGCCCTCGCTGCAGCGACTGCCGCCGGGCGTGCAGGTCCAGAACACCGGCGACTCGGAGATCTTCGTCGAACTTTTCGTCGGCTTCGCCCTGGCCATGGGCGCCGGCCTGTTCTGCGTCTACGCCGTGCTGTTGCTGCTGTTCAACCACGCCAGCCATCCGCTGATCATCCTGATGGCGGTGCCCCTGTCGGCCGGTGGCGCCTTTGGCGCGATGATGCTGACCGGCACGCTGCTGTCGCTGCCGGCGTTGATCGGCCTGCTGATGCTGATCGGCATCGCCACCAAGAACTCGATCCTGCTGGTGGACTACGCCGTCATCGCCGAGGACGAAAAGGGCATGAACATGCACGACGCGCTCGTGGACGCCTGCCGCAAGCGCGCGCGCCCGGTGATCATGACCACCATCGCCATGACCGCCGGCATGACCCCCATCGCCCTGGGCCTGGGCGCCGACGCCGCCTTCCGCCAGCCGATGGCGATCGCCGTCATCGGCGGCCTGGCCACCTCGACCCTGCTGAGCCTGGTGGTGATCCCGGCGGCCTTCGCGGTGATGGAAACCTTCACCCGGCGCTTCACGCGCCGGGGCCACGCCGGCTGATCACTCCATCCACGGATTGCGCATGGGTGGCAGGTCCGATGCCTGCGTGTGCGTCGCCTCGAGTTCGGCGATTCGCTGTTCCAGCTGCGCTTTCACCAGCGGTTCGACCGGCACCTTGGCGTAGGACAAGGGCACGGCATAGGCGGCCCGGGCGCCGTCCTTGTCGCCCAGGCGCAGGCGCGCGTTGCCCAGTTCGATCGCGGCGCCGACATGGTACGGCGCCTGGTCGAGCACTTCACGCAGGCGCCTGGACACCACTTCGTCGCGCCCGCCGCCCTTCTCGTAAAGGTGTTCGAGCACGCGCAGGTAGACGCTTTCCGCCCGCCCCTTCGGATTCACCTGCCGGCCCTTGTAGACGGTCACGTAGCCCAGGCGCTCGACAGGTTCGAGGCCGCGCAACACTTCTTCCGGATCCCAGTCGTATTCGGGCATGGGCAGGGTGTCGCCCATGCCATAAACGAAATAGCCCTCGTAGACACCGGCGACGTTGTCGTCGTCGATGGTCTCCACCCGGCGCCGGTAGTTGATGCCGGCGGCGATGGCCTGCTCCTCCATGAACCAGTAGGCCGTGTACAGCGGCAGGCCGGTGGGCGCGATCTCGCGCTGGTAGAAGTCGTGGATCTCCGGCCAGCGCTGGCCCAGGTCCAGACCTTCGTTGGCGAACATCCGGTACGCATCGGCGCTGCCGCCCGCCAGTTCGTTGTGGTACTCCCACACCCGCGGTTCGCCCAACGTGGTCGCGGCGGCGGCCAGCAGCGGCAACGCGGCCGCGACCCGCCAGACGGGCCGGCGCTGCCAGGCGAAGGCGAACAGGATGCCGGCGGGCAGGGCCAGCACCACCAGCACGGGCAGGGCGTGGCGAACGCCGCCGTAAGTGCCCTGCGAAGACATCAAAGCAACCAGGTGCAGCGCGGACATCGCCAGCGCCGCACCCAGCGCCCAGCGCCCGGCCATCGGCACGCGCGTCCAGGGCAAGGCCAGCAGGCCCGCCAGCGACAAGGCCAGCAGGGCCAGCGGCACCTTTGCCACCAGGATGCCAGGCCAGGTGAACCACGGCGGCGAACCTTTGTGGTTCACGCCCCACACCACGTGCGTGGCCTGTCCACGGCCTTCCACGCCGGCGCGCACCGTGTCGGCCAGGCCCCACAGGTAGGGACGCGGCAAGACCCGGAAACGGTCGGCCAGCGTGATGCCTTCGCGCCAGGCCGGCATCTGCAGGTCGCCAACCTTGTCGGCCATGGCCCGGTTGAACGGGTCGCCGCCGTCCGGACTGGCGTGGAACTGTCCGCCGTACAGGGCCCACAGCGTGCCCCAGGCCAGCACCGCCGCCAGCAACAGCTTGCCGGCGCGGCGCGCGGCCTCGCGCGCGCCGCCCTTGCGCACGCCGGCGAACACGCCCGCCAGCATCACCGCGCCCAGTCCGGCCAGCCCGGCCAGCGCGGAATGTTTGCTGCCCAGCACCAGACCCAGGGCCAGGCCGGTCGACACCACCCAGGGCCAGCGCCAGCGTTCGAGCATCAGCCCGGTGCAAAGCGACGCCACCGCCAGCGTCAACGCCAGGGGCAGGTCGGTCATCGCCACCGGCAGGTGCGCGGCGATGGTGGGCTCGATGGCCAGGAAGGCCAGCATGCCGGCCGCCGCGGCCAGGCCGAAGGCGCGCCAGGCCAGCAGCCCCAGCGCCAGCAGCAGCGCCGCGTGGAAACTCCACATGCCGATGCGCGTGGCCTGCTGCGCGGCCGCGGCGTCGTTGCGCAGGAACATCACCTCTTCGACCCAGTTGCGCTCGTGGCCCTTTTCGCTCAAGGCCGGTAGCGGCGGCAGGACGAAGTCCCCTCCTTGCGCCGCGCCGACCACCCACTTCATCAGCGGCGGGTGTTCGGGGTTCAGGCGAAAGTCGCCATCGCGCCGGTAGGACACGCCCGCCACCACGTGCCAGGGTTCGTCAACCGTGAAACCGTCGCGCTGCGTGCCAAGCGCCGAGCGGCCCACGGCAAGCGCGACCAGGACCAGCAGCAGCGCCGTCCCCCAGACAGCGGCGGTCAAACCGGGATTGTTCATGGCAGGCATCCACGCGTCATCCCTGGAATAAGCGTAAAGCGCGGCCCGGTCCGGCCAGGGTGGTCAGCCGCCGCAGCGGGGCAGCGAACCGGCCTTGGGCGCCTGGCACAGGCGCTGGCCGAGGTCGGAGAGCAGGTTGCGCAGGTTCTTGGCCTCCGGGGGCATCTTTTCCACCTGGATTTCGGCGCCGGCCAGTCGTTGTTCGGCTTCGACCAGCTCGCCCTGGAACAGCAGCGCCTCGGCCAGGACGTACTGCGCGAAGATGGCCAGCGGCTCGGAAGGATCAAGCAGGTCCTCGGCGTAGCCGGCGGCCTTGCGTGCCGCCGTCAGCGCGTACCCGCCATCAGCCTCGGCAACGGCGCGCTGCGACAGCAGGGCCCAATGCGTGATCAGCGTCGGGTGGCCAGAAGGAAACGCCTTCTCGCGCATCTCGACCGATTGCCTGATCAAGGCGAAGGCTTCGTCCGCCTTGCCTTGTTCGTCCCTCAGCGTCGACAGGTTGCTCAGGGCCGTGGCCAGCTCCGGGCTGCCATCCGGGTGTACGCGCTCGAGTTCGTCGATCGATTCCAGGTAGAGACGGTCGGCCTCGACCAGCTCGCCGCGGGCATGGGCCACCTGGGCCAGGTTCTGTTTCAGGACGGCGCGGTCGGTCGGGGCGAACTGGCCGTCCTGCGGGGGTGGCGGCAGGGCAAGGGCGCGGCCCAGGTAGAGCTCTGCTTTCTCAAGGTCATCCCGACTCAGGTGGATCTCGCCCAGGTTGGCCAGCGTCACGTAGTAGGCCGGCTCCGACTGCAGGCCCTGCGCTTCGAACGAGTCCACGATGTCGTGCAGCATCTGCTGGGCCTCGTCCAGCCGGCCCTGCTGCTTGCGCAGCTGGGCAATGCCTTCGCGAATCCTCAGGGTCGGCACGGCTTCCGGGCCGAAGGCAGCGCGGCTTTCGCGCAGCGCCAGTCCCAGTTCGCGCTCGGCCGTATCGAGTTTGTTTCGGCTGATCATGCTGTAGCCCAGCGCGAAGCGGATCTTCGATGCGAGGTCTGGCCGGTCGGGGAAACCCGCCGTCACCCTGGCCGCGGCTTCGTCCACGGCCTGGCTCATGCTGATGTCGCTGCCGGTGTTGTAGGGGTCGGACGACTTCAGGACGTCCATGAGGAAGGTGTTGACGCGCACCGTGTCGTCGGCCGCGCGGCGCGCCTGTTCGGCCTGCCAGATCGCGATGCCCGCGGACGCCAGCACCGCCAGCAGCGCCAGCGAAGCGGCCGCGACGCCGAACCGGTGCCGCCGCACGAACTTGCCCATGCGGTAGGCGGTGGAATCGGGATGCGCCAGCACCGGTTCGCCGTTGAGGTAGCGGCGGATGTCGTCGGCGAGTTCCTGCGCCGAGCCATAGCGGCGCGCCGACTCCTTGTGCATGGCCTTGGCGACGATGCGCTCGAGGTCGGGGGTGATCTGGGCGCGACGGGCCTTGCGCTCGCCGTCGGTCAGCGCGGCCTTGTCGAGCATTTTGCGCATCGGATCGGGCAGGGTGTCGCAGACCACGGCCTCGGCTTCGGAGGGACGCAGGCCACCGAGTTCGTAGGGGCGCACGCCGGCCAGCAGCTGGTAGAGCATCACGCCCAGCGAATAGACGTCCGAACTGGTGGTCAGCGCCTGCTGGCGCACCTGTTCGGGGCTGGCGTAGGCCGGGGTCATCGCCGAGAGCGAGGTGTGGCGCTTGCCATCGGTCGGCAGCGGCTCCTGCTCGAGGATCTTGGCGATGCCGAAATCAAGCAGGCGCGGCTCACCGTTTTCGCCGACCAGGATGTTGTCGGGCTTGAGGTCGCGGTGCACGATCAGGTGGCGATGCGCCTCCTGCACGCCGTCGCAGACCTTGCCGAACAGCGCCAGCCGCGCCCGCACGTCCAGCTTGTTGGCCTTGCAGTAGTCGGTCAGCGGCACGCCGTCGACGTATTCCATCACCAGGTAAGGGATGCCGGCGCCGGTGCTGCCGCCGTCGAGGATGCGCGCGACGTTGGGATGGCTCATTCGCGCCAGGATCGAACGCTCGTCCTCGAAACGGCTGATCAGCTGGCGGCGGAATTCGGCCGCCGCCAGCAGGTGCACCGGCCGCACCAGTTTGATCGCGACCTGCTGGTCGTAGACATCGTCGGCGCGCCGGCCCAGATACACGACGCCCATGCCGCCGGATTCGAGCGGCTTGAGCAGCTCGTAGGCGCCCAGGCGCTCACCGACCTTGGGGAACTCGGGCGGCAGGGCCTCTTCGGCAATGGCGGTTTCCTCCAGGAAAGCGCCGGACGCCTGGTCGGCGTCGAGCAGGCGCAGCACCCGCTCGCGAACGCCCTGGTCCATGTCCTGGTCGGCCAGCCAAAGCCTGCGCTGTTCCGGCTTCTGGGCCAGCGCCCGCTCGAACCACTGCAGCACCTGCACTTCCACGGATGTATTCATCGATTCCCCGGCGTGATGAACGGGACGCCCACTGCGGCCCGACGTTAGCAGAAGGCGCAAGGCAGGGCCGCAATGGCTCAGCTAGACTCCGCGACCATGGCCGAGGACATCACTTCCCTGCTGCGGAACTGGCGCGACGGCGACGATTCGGCGCGCGACCGGCTGGTCGCCGTGCTTTATCCGGAGCTGCGCGCCCTGGCCGACCGCCAGCTTCGCGGCGAGCGCGCCAACCACACCCTGCAGCCCACCGCGCTGGTCAACGAAGCCTACCTGCGGCTGTCCGGGCTGGAGCGCATGGACTGGCAGGACCGCGGCCACTTCGTACGCATGGCCGCACGGGTGATGCGCGAGATCCTGGTCGACCACGCCCGACGGCGCCAGGCGGCCAAGCGCGACGGCGGCCAGCGGGTCACCCTGACCGGCCTGGACGTGGCGGCCGACACCGGCACCGTGGATGCCCTGGCGCTCGACGACGCCCTGGCCCGGCTTGAAAAGATCGACCCGGACAAGGCCCGGGTGGTGGAAATGCGCTATTTCGGCGGCCTGACCATCGAGGAAACCGCCCAGGCCATGGGCAGTTCGCCGGCCACCGTGAAGCGGCAGTGGCAGTCCGCCCGGGCCTGGCTGTTCGACGCGCTCGATTCGGGTACCTGACCCACGGACGGGCCGTTGAGCCGGTTCCGCCCCGTTTCCCGCCTGTAGGGGAAAAGGGAGGAACACCATGTCCAGGCAAACGATGTGGGTGGGGGTCGTGACGGCCGCATTGCTGGCGGCTGCGCAGGGGGCCACGGCGCAGATGCAGCGCGTGGCGATCGTCGATCCGAGCGGCTTCGAGCAGCCCATGCCGGCCCACTGGGTGCAGCTGCCGGCCGGCTGGCGCACCCAGGGCGGCGTGATCTGGGACCAGAACGCCCCCTGCGGCGCGACGCCCAGTTTCCGCTGGCAGGCCAGTTCGCCCGATGGCAGCCAGCTGCTGACCATCCACCCGTCGGAAGCCTGGACCTGGGACAACCTGGGCCTCCCGGCGACGCAGGGCCAATGCCCGCGCACGCCCATCACCGATGTCCGCCAGTACCTGGAAAGTTTCGTCCAGCGCAACCGGCCCGGGGCCCGCATCCTCGACTACCGGGCACGACCGGACCTGGTGCGCACGCCGCCGCCGCCGGGCGGCAACGGCATGCAGTGGCGCAAGGATGGCGGCGAACTGCTGATCGCCTACGGCGGCCCCAGCGGCGAACGGCGGGAAAGCGTCGCCGCCGTTGTCCTGTTTTCCCTGACCGCCATGCCCGGGGTGATGCCCGGCGAAATTCGGCAGTTCCTTTCCGCCGTCGCCAGCGCCCCGACCACGCTCAGCGCACCCGCCGGGGCCCTGGACATGGACCTGCTGACCCACGTCGCGACGACGGGCCAACCGGATCCGGCCTGGCAGGCGCGCATGAACAAGCACAACCAGGTCATCGCCCGGCAGAACCAGGAGGGCGCCGCCACCCGCAGCCAGATCATCGCCGACACCGGCAACGACATCCTGGACATGCAGATGCGCGGCTGGGAGGAGCGCAACGCCACCAGCGACCGCATCCATGCCCGCAACGTGGACGCGGCCACCGGGACCTCGCGCTACCAGGATCCGGCCGCCGGCGGCGAGGTTCGCCTCGACAGCTACTACGACCATAACTGGCGCGCGAACGACGGCACCTACCTGCAAAGCAACGACCCGAACTTCGACCCCAACCGCGACCTCGATACCGAGGCCGAACGCCTGGAGCGCATCGAATGAAAACCTTGCGATTGATTCCCCTCGCCTGCCTGCTGGCCGCCCCGGTCCTGGCCCAGGACACCTTCGGCAGCGCCCCGCAACCACAGCAACAGCAACAGCAGCCGGCCTATCCGCAGCAGCAGCCCGCCTATCCCCAGCAACAGCAGCAACAGCCCTACCCGCAGCAACAACCGGCCTATCCCCAGCAACAGCCCGCCTATACGCAGCCGCCGGCCCAACAGGGCCCTGGACAGAACAACGACGCAATGGCCCGCCTGATGCAGGCCGAACGCCAGGACATGGGCGTGCCTGCCACCGCGCAGCTCAAGTCCGGCGGCCTGCACGGGCCGACGCCCAACCAGCTGCCGGGCGGCCGCCTGGTCACCACGCCCGAACTGGTGCAGCTGCTGCAGAACCCCCAGCAGGGCACCCTGGTCTTTGACGTGCTCGGCGGGCCGCAGATGCTGCCCAACGCCATTGCTGTGGTCCCCGCGTCGCAGGGCGGCAGCTTCGAAGACCAGGTGCAGCGCGAGTTCGGGCAGTACCTGCAGCAGGTCACCCAGGGCCGCAAGGACCGGCCGATGGTCTTTTACTGCCAGTCCAGCCAGTGCTGGATGAGCTACAACGCGGCGCTTCGCGCCACCCGCCTGGGCTACACGAACGTGCTGTGGTATCGCGGTGGCATCGAAGCCTGGCAGCAGGCCGGCGGGCCGCTGGTGTCGCCGCAGGGCCAGGGTGGCCCGACGCAGCAGCGCTGACCGGCGCCCCCCGCCTTCATGATGGCGTCGCAGCGCTGCTTCGAAGGCTGCATGTCCTCGCCCTTGGCGAAGACCCGCACCAGGACGATGTTGAAGTCGCCGGGGAAGCACTTCCCGACACCGGGCCCGTCGGTGGCCGCTGGCTGCGGTTACTGACGTTGGCTTGTTGATTGGGAAGCCATCCCAGCCAGGGGAAAACCGATGGCGCAGGGCACGAAAGGCGTGGCGCTGTCGCGCCGTCAACTGCTTCGACTGATCGGTGTCGCCGGCGGCTCGGCCGTCATGTACCAGGCCATGACCAGCCTGGGCTTCGCGGCCGAGAGCACCTTCACCGGCGTGCCGGCGCTTGGCCCGGCACCGCGCGGCGCATCGGTGCTGGTGCTCGGCGCAGGCATCGCCGGCATGGTGGCCGCGCTGGAACTTCGAAACGCCGGTTATCGCGTGCAAGTGCTGGAGTTCAACGACCGGCCCGGCGGCCGGGTCTGGACCCTGCGCGGCGGCGATCGCTACACCGAACTCGGCGGCGCCACCCAGGACTGCGGCTTCGCGCCCGGCCAGTACATCAACCCCGGACCCTGGCGACTGCCGCACCACCACCACGGCATCCTGGGTTATTGCCGGCGACTGGGCGTGACGCTAGAAAACTTCGTGCAGGTGAACCACAACGCCCTGCTGCACGACCCGGTGGCTTTCAACGGCAAGCCGCAGCGCCTGCGCGCGATCAAGGCCGACTACCAGGGCCAGGTCGCCGAACTGCTGGCCAAGGCGACCCGCGGCGGGGCCCTGGACGAGCCCGTGACGGCCCAGGACCAGGAGATCCTGCTCGCATCCTTGCAGTGGTGGGGTGCACTGGACCGTGACTACGCCTACCGTCCCTGCTTCGAAAGCAGCGACCGCCGCGGCTACGACAAGGACCCGGGCGGCGGCCCCGGCGGTGCACCCGTGTTCTCGGCACCGATCAAACCCGCGGATGTCCTGAACTCGGGCCTGTGGGGCTTCCTGCCGCTGGGCGAACTGCATGACATGCAGAGCACGCTGATGCAGCCGGTCGGCGGCATGGACGCCATCGCCAGGGCCTTCGGCCGCGAGTTGGGCGACAGCATCCGCTATCGCAGCAAGGTGCTCGACATCCGCCAGGATGAAGACGGCGTCACCGCCACTTACGAGGACACCGGGGCGCCGGGGATCCGGCAATCCGCGCGCGCCGACTGGTGCGTGTGCACGATCCCGCTGTCGATCCTCGGCCAGATCCCGATGAATGTCGGCCGGCCGATGGCCGACGCCATCAGCGCGGTTCCCTACACCGGCTCGACCAAGGTGGGGCTGCAGTTCAATCGGCGGTTCTGGGAAGAGGACGACCATATCTACGGCGGCATCAGCTACACGACCCAGCCGATCGGCACCATCGGCTATCCAAGCCATGGCTATCAGTCGCCGGGCAAGTCGGTGCTGCTGGGCGCCTATGTCTGGGGCCACGACGCCGACCGGTTCAATGCGATGTCCCCGGCGCAACGTGTCGCGCAGGCGGTGGAACAGGGTGGCCGCCTGCATCCGCAGTACCGGGATGAATTCGACAACGGCATCGCGGTGTCCTGGCACCGCGTGCCCGGCGCCATGGGCTGTTTCGCGATGTGGACCGAGGCGCTGCGGGAACAGCACTACGCGAACCTGTGCGCCTTCGACGGCCGCATCGTGCTCGCCGGCGAACATGCCTCCTACCAGCCGGCCTGGCAGGAGGGCGCGGTCAACTCGGCGCTCGATGCGATCACGCGATTGCACCAGCGCGCCCTGGCATCGGGAGGCAAGGCATGAACACGCATCGCCAGGCTTTTTTCCGGCGTGGACTGCTCGCGGTGGCCCTGGTGGCTTTGCCGGTCGCCGCCGGGGACGCACCGCCACCGGACGCGGCGACGCTGCGCGCTTCCGCGGACGGCAAGATCCAGGCCACCGACGGCAAGGCGATCTACGAACAGGTCTGCCAGGGCTGCCACATGCCCGAAGGCCGGGGCGCGGTCGGCGGCGGCAGCTACCCCGCCCTGGCCAACAATCCGGCAACCGCGTCGGCGCCGTATCTGGTGCTGACCATCGTCAACGGCCGGCGGAACATGCCGGCTTTCGGCAGCGAGCGCAGCCAGGAATTGTTCGTGGCGCAGTCGTGGATGGATGACACCCAGGTGGCGGCGGTGGTGAACTACCTGCGCAGCAACCTTGGCAACGACTACCCCGAACCCATCAGCGCCGCCGACGTCGCTGCGCTGCGCGCCCCCAACGGAGACCGCCCATGATCCCCCGCACCCGCCTGCTCGCCCTGCTCCTGCTCGCCCCGTCCCTGGCCATGGGCTCGGACGTGGTCCGGCACAAACTGCCCGGCAACAGTACGTTCCCGATCGCCGCAGCGGTGGAAGTCCCGGCCGGGCGCACCACGGTCTATCTCAGCGGCGCGGTTCCGCCGGTGGCCAACGCCGAAGCCCCCGCCAACAGCGTCGCCGCCTATGGCGACACCGAAGCGCAGACGCTCGCCGTGCTCGCCCGCATCCAGGCCCAGCTCGAAGGCATGGGCCTGGCGATGGGCGACGTGGTGAAGATGCAGGTGTTCCTGGTCGGCGACCCCGGCAACGACGGGAAGATGGACTTTGCCGGTTTCATGAAGGGTTATTCGCGCTACTTCGGCACCGACGAGCAGCCCAACCTGCCGGCCCGTTCGACGATGCAGGTGGCCGCCCTGGCCAACCCGGGCTTCCTGGTGGAGATCGAGGTCACCGCCGTCCGTCCCTGATTCCCGCCGCCGGCGCTCAGCCGGGGTCGATCGCGCCGGCCGTCAGCAAGGCGGTCGCCGCCGCCGCCAGCAGGCTGCGTTCGCGGCCATCGGTGCCGGCATGCAGCAGCACGCGGCCCTGGTTGAGCACGTCCACCACCATCACCACGCGGCCCCGGTCGCTGAACTCGAAGCCGACCGGCTCGCCGCTGGTGATCGGACTGCCCTCGAAGGCATGCAGGCTGACGATGCGATAGACGGCGGACGGCGACACCAGTTCGCCGGCGAAGCGGTTGCCCCGGCGGTTTATTTCCAGGGTGTGGGCGGGCGCACGCGGATCGCGGCGCAGGCCGCAACCGAGCATCGGCCCTTCCAGGCCGGTGAGGTCGAGCTCGGTTTCACTGCGCGCATCACCCCAGGCCAGGGCCATGCGACTGGCCTCGCACTGCACGTCCACGGCGGACTGGCCCGGGCTCGTCAGCGTGAAGGCCCAGGGATGCCACTGCTGCCAGAAGCTGGCGCGGCCGACCGATGCGCCGTCGCGGTAGGCGCCGCCGTCGTCGAGGCGGCGGACGCTGTAGGGACCGAAGAGGATCGCATCGCCCGACCATCGGGGTGAAATGCCGGTGACCTTCATCTCCAGGGCCTCGGCACCGAAATCCGCCGGCACGCGAACCTGCGCGGGCGCGCAGCCGCCGACCAGCAGCAACAGGGAAAAAGGAAGGGCGCGGAGCAGGGGGCTGGGCATGGTGGCAGACGCGGGCAGTGGCGGAAGCCGGCAGACTCGCCCGTGGGCGGCCCGGCTTCCCCTGCCAAAGGTCAGTGTCCGGCGATGCCGTTCACCTGCCGGCGGGGAAGCGTGCCTATTCGGACTTGGGTTTGTCGGCGCGGCGGCGCTTGCTCCACCAGCCGAGCAAGGGCAGCAGCAAGGCGCCCCAGGCCCACTTGCCGTGCTCGCGGATCCAGCTTCCCAGCCGCTGTCCGGTGGTCACCTCGATGTCGATCGGATGCCGGAAGGTGCGCAGCGAGCGCGGCACGGTTTCGCCGTCCACCTTGATCAGCGCGTCCAGGGCCAGGGTCAGCGTGCGCCGGCCCTCGGCTTCGGGGGTGATGTCCCAGGCCCATTCGGTGATGCCGGTGCCGACGGCCTGGCGCGCGGGCGTCACCGCAACGATACGGAAGCCCTCGCCGGTGAGCCGTGCTTCCATCAGGTTCGACACCTGCACCGACTGCACCACGTGCTCACCGGGGCCGGTGATGCGTTCGGCGACTTCCTCGCGCGCCCGGTCCGGGCTCAGCGCCAGCACGACCGTCACCGAGTCGGCCACGTTCACCCGGTCCGGGGCATTGAACGCCACGTGTCCCAGGTCGAGTTGCGCCAGCGCCTGGTCGACGGCGCGCACGGCGTCGCTGGGGGCGTCGCCTGGCGGTGTCGGCGTCGGCAGGGGGTCGGCTTCGGCCAGGGCGTCGTCGTCGACCTCGTCCGGGCCGGCCTCCTCGCCGACGTCGTAGTCGTCGGTGGCGTCGTCCATGTGGCTCTCGGTCATCATCGAGTCGTCGTACGTCGGCGACGCATCCTGCTGGCTGCAGGCAGCCAACAGGGCCGCCAGCACCAGGATCCCGATTCGCTTGAACATACTCCGGCCCCCTCCGGTGATTGCGGGCAAGCATACCTGCGCCGGGCGGGAAGGCGAAAAAAAGGGCCCCGCCGAAGCGGGGCCCTTGATGTTGCATGGTACGGGTCGCGTGGGCGCGGACTTAGAAGTCCATGCCACCCATGCCGCCCATGCCACCCATGCCGCCGCCCATGCCGCCGCCGGCACCGGCGCCGTCATCCTTCTTCGGCGCTTCGGCCACCATGGCCTCGGTGGTGATCATCAGGCCGGCAATCGACGCGGCGTTCTGCAGCGCGGTGCGGGTCACCTTGGTCGGGTCCAGGATGCCGAACTCGATCATGTCACCGTACTCGCCATTGGCGGCGTTGTAGCCGAACGCGCCCTTGCCCTCGACGACCTTGTTGAGGATGACGGACGGCTCGTCGCCGGCGTTGGTGACGATCTCGCGCAGCGGCGCTTCCATCGCGCGCAGGGCGATGTTGATGCCGTGGCTCTGGTCGACGTTGGCGCCTTCCAGGCCCTTGATCGCGGCCTTGGCGCGCAGCAGCGCGACGCCGCCGCCCGGGACGATGCCTTCTTCAACGGCAGCGCGGGTGGCGTGCAGGGCGTCTTCGACGCGGGCCTTCTTTTCCTTCATCTCGATCTCGGTCGAAGCACCGACCTTGATCACGGCCACGCCGCCGGCCAGCTTGGCCACGCGCTCCTGCAGCTTCTCGCGGTCGTAGTCCGAAGAGGTGTCTTCGATCTGGGCCTTGATCTGCTTGATGCGGGACTGGATGCCGTCGGCAGCGCCGGCGCCGTCGATGATGGTGGTGTTTTCCTTCGAGACCTGGATCTTCTTGGCGCGGCCCAGGTCCTTGATGGTGGCCTTCTCGAGCTGCAGGCCGACTTCCTCGGAGATCACGGTGCCGCCGGTCAGGATGGCCATGTCTTCGAGCATCGCCTTGCGACGGTCGCCGAAGCCCGGGGCCTTGACGGCGCAGACCTTGACGATGCCGCGGATGGTGTTCACCACCAGGGTCGCCAGGGCTTCGCCCTCGACTTCCTCGGCGACGATCAGCAGCGGCTTGCCGGCCTTGGCCACGCCCTCGAGCACGGGCAGCAGCTCGCGCACGTTGGAGATCTTCTTGTCGTAGAGCAGGATGAACGGGTCTTCGAGCTCGGCCGACATCGACTGCTGGTTGTTGATGAAGTACGGCGACAGGTAGCCGCGGTCGAACTGCATGCCCTCGACGACGTCGAGCTCGTTCTCGAGGCCCGAGCCTTCTTCAACCGTGATCACGCCTTCCTTGCCGACCTTGTCCATGGCCTTGGCGATCAGCTCGCCGATGTCGCCATCGGAGTTGGCCGAGATCGAGCCGACCTGGGCGATTTCCTTCGAGGTCGAGCAGGGCTTGGACAGGGACTTGAGCTCGGCGACCGCGGCGATGACGGCCTTGTCGATGCCGCGCTTGAGGTCCATCGGGTTCATGCCGGCCGCGACGGCCTTCATGCCTTCGCGGATCAGGGCCTGCGCCAGCACGGTGGCGGTGGTGGTGCCGTCACCGGCGATGTCCGAGGTCTTGGAAGCGACTTCCTTGACCATCTGCGCGCCCATGTTCTCGAACTTGTCGGCCAGCTCGATTTCCTTGGCGACGGAGACGCCGTCCTTGGTGATCGTGGGGGCGCCGAAGCTCTTGTCGAGCACGACGTTGCGACCCTTCGGGCCGAGCGTGGCCTTCACGGCGTTGGCGAGGACGTTGACGCCCTTGACCATGCGCGCGCGGGCGTCTTCACCGAAACGAATTTCCTTGGCTGCCATTGGTATAACTCCAGAATGCTTTTGAATGAGGGGGATGACTGGTCGCGCCGGGGCGCGTTATCAGCCGAAGATGGCGAGGATGTCGTCTTCCTTGACCACCAGGAATTCGGCGCCGTCGTGCTTGACCTCGGTGCCCGAGTACTTGCCGAACAGCACCTTGTCGCCGACCTTGACCGACGGGGCGCGGGTCGAGCCGTTGTCTAGCGCCTTGCCGGCGCCCACGGCGACCACTTCGCCCTTGATCGGCTTCTCGGTGGCCGAATCGGGGATGACGATGCCGCCAGCGGACATCTTTTCTTCTTCCATACGCTTGATGACCACGCGGTCGTGCAGCGGCTTGATGTTCATGAGTGTCCTCGTTAGTTCTTAGATTTCAACGACATGGGTCTGGTGTGTTAGCACTCGACCCTGGTGAGTGCCAATGATACGCGCGCATCCGGCGCACCGGAAGCATCGCGGCCCGTGAGAGATGGGGCCCGGCCTGGCGCTTTCAAGCCCCCACCCCCTTTTTGAGCCCCGGAACCGCCCCCCAGGGAAGTGTTGCTTTCCAGGCCTTGCTTGACCCTACAATCGGCCCGTGCCCGCCGACGGGCCCGGTTGGTCCAAAAGCCCCTGATTACAAGGGCTTTGGCGCAGCCGGAGTGCGGCGACGGGGTCCGGGGCCCTGGCCCGGGACGGCACCAAAAAAGCCCACTTCGCCAGCGCCTTGCTAAGCAGGGCTAACTGGCAATCCGGAAACTCCGATGCCTGTCCGCTTGCCGAAGGGGCGGTTAGGGCAGATGCACCGGTTCCGGACAGTAGCGCTGACCTTGTTAGAAAAACCGGGCAGTGCGGATCGATCCAGAGGGACTTTTCGGGGAAACAGACATGACACAGTTGTTCAATCGGATACGACAGGCGCGCAGGGGTGCGTCCCTGTCCCAGTCGGAGCTGGCCTTCGCGGTCGGCGTGGCGCGCAGCGCCGTGGCGCAGTGGGAGCGCAAGGACGGCGCCCGGCCGACCACCGACAACATGGCCAAGATCGCCATGGCCACCGCCGTCAGCTTCGAATGGCTGGCCACTGGCCGCGGCGGTCGCTGGGTTGGCGGCGGCGGTGAAGACGACCTGCAGGAAACGCCAGCGATGATGCTCAACTTCTACGCCCAATGCGGCCTGGAGGAACGCCTGCTGGTGGCATTCCGCTCGCTGCGCAACCCGGAACAGCAGCCGCTGGTGGATTTCGTCGAGTCCATGACCACCCGGGCCTGAGCGTTGCGGCCGTGGCCTCGCCACGGCCGCGAACTTCCGGGGATACTGGCGGTCCGACCCGGGGTGGTGCCAAAGCGCCCGCCCCACCCTGCGCCCGTCCCCGAACGAGACCCCGCATGACCCGATGGCTGTTGGCCCTCCTGGCCGCCCTTTGTTTCGCCCCTGCGGCCCAGGCCGTGGACGAGGCCGACCTGCTGCCGATCGACCGCGCCTTCGCGCTGACCGCGCAGGCCACCGAGCGCGGCCGCATCGAGCTCCATTGGGACATCGCGGACGGCTACTACCTGTACCGGCACCGGATGGGCGCCGAAGTGCTTTCCCCGGGCTTCAAGGCCAATCCGCTGCAATTGCCCGACGGCATTGCCTACACCGACGAATTTTTCGGTGACGTCCAGACCTACCGCGACGAGGTGACCGCCGTCGTCACCGGCGCCGCCGCCGACGACACGCGCTGGGTCGAACTCAAGATCAAGTACCAGGGCTGTGCCGACCTGGGCGTGTGTTACCCGCCGCATTCGAAGATCCTGCGCATCGCCCTGCCCTTCGGCACGGGCATGCCCGCGGGTGGCCCCGTGGAGCTGCTGGCGCCGCGCGGCAGCGACCTGCTCGGAGGCCCCGGCAGCACGCTGCCGCTGCCCGAAGAGGACGCCTTCCGCTTCGAGGCCATCGTCGGCAACGCCAACCAGTTGCTGCTGCGCTTCACCCCGGCCCCCGGCTATTACCTCTACCGCGACCGCAGCAGCGTCGAAGTGCGCGGCGACGGCGTCTCGGCCGGCGCCATCGCCTGGCCCGCGTCCACCTCGCACTTCGATGAACACTTTGGCGACTTACAGGTCTACTTCGACCAGGTCGAGGCCCCGCTGCCCGTGCTGCGTCAGCACACCGACGCGGTGGCCGTCACCGTGGTGGCCACCTTCCAGGGCTGCCAGACCGACGGCATCTGCTACCCGCCGATGACCCGGGAGGTGGCGCTGGAGCTGCCGGCCGGCGGGATGGTGTCTCCCGTGGGAGGGACTTCAGTCCCGAACGGCGGCGACGACGCATCGGGACTGAAGTCCCTCCCACAGGGATCGTCATTGTCCGCCATCGCGATCGCCCTGCTGCTGGCGCTTGGCGGCGGCGTCATCCTGAACCTGATGCCCTGCGTGCTGCCGGTGCTGTCGCTCAAGGCGCTGTCGCTGGCCCAGGGCGGCGGCGACCGCCGGCAGGCACGGTCGCAGGCGCTTTGGTACACCGCCGGCGTGCTGGCCAGCTTCGCCGCGGTCGGCGCCATCGCGCTGGCCCTGCGCCAGGCCGGCCTGGCCCTGGGCTGGGGCTTCCAGCTGCAGCAGCCGGGCGTGATCGCCGTGCTGGCCCTGGTGATGGTGGCCATCGGCCTGTCGCTGTCGGGCGTGGTGAACTTCGGCGCCAGCCTGGCCGGCACCGGCCAGTCGCTGGCGCAAAAATCCGGCCCGGCCGGTGACTTCTTCACCGGCGTGCTGGCGGTAGTGGTGGCCAGCCCCTGCACCGCACCCTTCATGGGGTCAGCGCTGGCCTTCGCCTTCGCGGCCTCGCCGGCGGTAGCCATCGGCGTGTTCCTGGCGCTGGGCCTGGGCCTGGCCCTGCCCTTCCTGCTGATTGGTTTCGTGCCGGCGCTGGCGTCGCGACTGCCCAAGCCCGGCGCGTGGATGGAAACCTTCAAGCACCTGATGGCCTTCCCGATGTACCTCACGGCCGTGTGGCTGCTGTGGGTCCTGGCCAAGCAGCGCGGGGCCGACGCCATCGGCCTGGCCCTGGTCGGCGCGGTCGGCCTGGGCCTGGGCCTGTGGCTGTGGGAAAAGGCCCGCTTCAAGGGCGTCGTCGCGAAGACCCTGGCCGCGCTGGTGATCGCCCTGTCGCTGTGGCCGGCGATCGCGGTGCAGCGCATGCCGGCCCCCGCGCGCGCCGAATCGATCGTCGAAGGCGTCGTGGAGTATTCCGCCGAGCGCCTGCAGCAGCTGCGCCGCGACGGCCGGGTGGTGTTCGTGAACATGACCGCCGACTGGTGCGTCTCCTGCAAGGCCAACGAGCGCAGCGTGCTGGGTACCGATAGTTTCCGCGAGGCCCTCGAGCGCAGCGGCGCGATCTACATGGTGGGTGACTGGACCAATGTCGACCCAGAGATCACCGCCTTCCTGGAAACCCACAACGCCGTCGGCGTGCCGCTTTACGTGGTTTACCCACGGCAGGGCGAACCGCGCGTACTGCCGATCATCCTCACCCAGGCCCTCGTTGACGAGGCGCTGGCGGAGGCGGCGCGATGAAGCGCGACGCCGTTTTCACCTGGGGCGCGATCGTCCTGCTCGGCGGCCTGTCCGCCTGGCTGGGCTGGTGGCTCGGGCAGCGCGCGCTGTGGCCGGAAGAAAAGCCGGCGCCGCCGGGCATGGTGGTCACCGAAGTGGGTTCGCTGGCGCCGCCGCTGTCGCTGCCCGACCTGCGCAGCGGCGAGCCGGTCGCGGTGACCGGGCCGGGCCGGATGCGGCTGGTGAACTACTGGGCCAGCTGGTGCGGCCCCTGCCGCAAGGAAATGCCGGTCCTGGACGCCTTCTCCCGGCAACAGGGCGGCAACGGCATCAAGGTGATGGGCATCGCCCTGGAAAGCCGCGAAGAAGCCCTGGCCTTCCTGCGCGAGGTGCCGGTCGAATTCCAGCTGCTGGTCGAGAACCCGGGCCCGGGCGACAGCTCGGTGCAATTGGGCAATCTCCGCGGCATCCTGCCCTATACCGTGCTGATAGACGCCGACGGCCGGCTGGTGAAGACCCACTACGGCGCCTTCCCCGACCCCGAGTCGGTGCGGGAATGGGCCCGGCCCTGAGCCTGCGGCCCCGTGGCCCGGGCGATTTGCGAAATTCAAACGCCTGTTAACGTCCGCTAAGTCGCGGCGATCTTCTGGACAACGGCCCCACCCTGCCCCCAGACTGTGCCTCCTTTGGTTCTGCGTTCCTGGGGAAAGGCGAACGTGGCGGACATCCTGGTACTGCATGGTCCCAACCTGAACCTGCTCGGCGAACGCGAGCCGGGCATTTATGGCCATGTCCGCCTGGATGACATCAACGCCCGCCTGGCCAAGCGCGCCAGCGAAGCCGGCCACCGGCTCCAGGCCTTCCAGTCCAATGCCGAACACGCCCTGGTCGAGCGGGTGCAGGCCGCCCGCGACGACGGCACGGCCTTCCTGCTGGTCAACCCGGCCGCCTTCACGCACACCTCGGTGGCCCTGCGCGACGCCCTGGCGGCGGTCGCCCTGCCTTTCATCGAAGTACACCTGTCGAACCCGCACGCGCGCGAACCCTTCCGCCACACCAGCTATTTCACCGACCTGGCGGTCGGACTGGTCAGCGGCTTCGGGGCCGACAGTTACGCCTACGCGCTCGAAGCCGCCATCGCGCGGCTCTGAGCCCACCCAACCACATCACCAACAAGACGAGGCCGTCATGGACCTTCGCAAAATCAAGAAGCTGATCGACCTGCTCGAGGAATCCAACCTCGCCGAAATCGAAATCAAGGAAGGCGAGGAGTCGGTGCGCCTGGCGCGCCTGCCTTCGGGCGGCTACGCCGCGCCGGCCCCGGCACCGGCCCCGGCGTTGCAGCACGTCGAGGTGCCGCGCGCCGCCGCCGCGCCGGCCGCGCTGTCGGCCGAAGCCGTGGGCAAGTCCACCAAGGACATCCCGGACGGCCACACCGTGCGTTCGCCGATGGTGGGTACCTATTACGAGGCGCAGGCCCCGGACAAGCCGCCTTTCGTCAAGGTCGGCCAGCAGGTCAAGGCCGGCGATACGCTGGGCATCATCGAAGCCATGAAGATGTTCAATCCGATCGAGGCCGACGTCTCCGGCACGGTCCGCGCCATCCTGGTCCAGAACGGCCAGCCGATCGAGTTCGACGAGCCCATGTTCGTCATCAGCTGAGGACCGGCCCATGCTGGAAAAAATCGTCATCGCCAACCGCGGCGAGATCGCCCTCCGCATCCTGCGCGCTTGCCATGCCCTGGGCATCAAGACGGTGGCGGTGCATTCGACCGTGGACCGCAACCTCAAGCACGTGGCGATGGCCGACGAGTCGGTCTGCATCGGCCCGGCGCCCTCGTCCGAGAGTTACCTCAACATCCCGGCGATCATCGCCGCGGCCGAGGTCACCGACGCCCAGGGCATCCACCCCGGCTACGGCTTCCTGAGTGAAAACGCCGACTTCGCCGAGCGCGTCGAAAAGTCGGGCTTCGTGTTCATCGGCCCGACCGCCAACGTCATCCGCATGATGGGCGACAAGGTCGAGGCCATCCGGGCCATGAAGGATGCCGGCGTGCCCTGCGTGCCCGGCTCGAACGGCCCGCTGCCCGACGACGAGGCCGAGTGCATCGCCCACGGCCGCGAGATCGGCTACCCGGTCATCATCAAGGCCGCCGGCGGCGGCGGCGGCCGCGGCATGCGCGTGGTGCACACCGAGGGCGCCCTGCTCACGGCCATCGCCGCGACGCGCCAGGAAGCCAAGGCCGCGTTTTCCAACGACATGGTCTACATGGAGAAGTTCCTGGAGAACCCGCGGCACGTGGAGATCCAGGTGCTGTCCGACGGCCAGGGCAATGCCGTGCACCTGGGCGAGCGCGATTGTTCGATGCAGCGCCGCCACCAGAAAGTGGTCGAGGAAGCGCCGGCCCCGGGCATCACCGACGAGCAGCGCGCCGAGATCGGCCGCATCTGCACCGAAGCCTGCGTGCGCATCGGCTACCGCGGCGCCGGTACGTTCGAGTTCCTGTACGAGAACGGCCGCTTCTACTTCATCGAAATGAACACCCGCATCCAGGTCGAGCACCCGGTGACGGAAATGATCACCGGCGTGGACCTGGTGAAGGAACAGCTGCTGATCGCCAGCGGCGAGAAGCTGTCGCTGCGCCAGGAAGACATCCGCATCAACGGCCATGCCATCGAGTGCCGCATCAACGCCGAGGACCCGGAAAACTTCCTGCCCAGCCCCGGCCTGATTCGCCACTTCCACGCCCCGGGCGGCCCCGGCGTGCGCGTGGACAGCCACATCTACGAAGGCTACAAGGTGCCGCCGAACTACGATTCGATGATCGGCAAGCTGATCGTGCACGGCCCCGACCGCGCCACCGCCATCGCCCGGATGAAAACGGCGCTGAGCGAAATGGTCGTCGACGGCATCAAGACCAACGTGCCCCTGCAGCAGCGCATCATGGCCGACGTCGGTTTCCAGCAGGGCGGCACCAACATCCACTACCTGGAAAAGCGGCTGGCGGAGCGCAAGGAAAAAGCGATAGGGTTGGGCTGATCGCCCTCCCCGGAGCCAAACCCTTGAAGAACGTGGGATTTTTTCTGCTTTCGCTAACGATGGCAGCGATTCTTAGCGGCTGCGATATCGCCAAGTCGGCCGCCGAAACAGCCGATCGCCTGGACAGGGCACATCAGTTCGGCGAGGCCACCCGGGAGCCTGACGCTTCGGACCCGGAAGGCCGCAGCTTTATCCTGCGCGCAGAATCCAAGGCGGAAGCCACCTGGGTCGATGCCATGGCCCTGTTCTTCGCCGACAACCAAACCTGTCCCGAGGGCGCGAACTTCAGCATCCACGGCATGTCCCCGAACCAGGAGGAACTGGCGAAGGACCCGGCTGGAGTGGTGTACCCGGGCGGCACTGTCTTCGAGCTGCGGGCCCAGTGTGAAGTCGCTTTTCCACACGAGATCGCGATTGATCCTGCGATCACCCAAGATGAGGCGTTCGATCGCCTGCGACTTGAGCTGAGCGGCGCCGGACCGTTCGATCCGTCGCGCTACCACATGACCTCGGTCAGCTTTGGCGAGCTCAATCCCAAGTACAGCGCGCTGCACAAGGCCCTGGGCTACATGCTTGCAAGGGGAACCCGGGAGTGCGGATCTGCTGGCGTGCAGTTCCGGAACCTCGTAGTCCTGGCACCGGATACGCCTGAATCGCGAACACCCGCGACCGGCAAGGCCTACCTGGGCGCCGAGTACGAATGCATGGCTGCCGCAACCACAGAGTCCGGTACTCCACACCTCGAGCCTGGCCCATGAAGCGAGCAGGAAATATTCCCGCAGCGCTTGCGCTGGCTGCCGCACTGTCGGGCTGCGAAATCGCGGACAAGATTCCGCTGACGCCGCGCCAAGCAACCGAAGCTGCCAAACCCGTTGGCACGCCCAGCAAGGAAAAGCTCGAGGACACCGACGAGGGCACTCTGTACCGCTGGACCGTAGAGGCGCAGCATTCGGCGACCTGGGGCCACGCGCTCACTGCCATCCGGAGGCAGCGCGAAGTCCGATGTCCAGACGGTCAATATCCCCTGGACCTGGACTACACGCCGGAGCTCGACAAGACCTCGCAGGAGAGCTTTTCGGAAAAGCATCCCCCGGGAACCCTCTTCGTGTTGAAACAACGTTGCCCGGCGCCGCCCGACTATCAGTTCACCTTCGATAGCAGACTCAGTCCAGCGGAAGCTGGAAAGCTCATTGATCGTCGCCTGCAGGAACGAGCAGGCGGACCATTGGTTAGCACCGTCGTCCTGTCCCTGCATGTGTCGCCAGACTTTCCGCTGTTCGAGCACGTCAGGCTGATGCTCTCGACGTTTGCGCAGAGCCAGGCCGCCACCTGTCCCGATGCGTTTCGTTTCAGCTATCTGACCCTGGGCGTGCAGCCCGGCCCGGACGACGATGAGCAATCGCCCGACGCCTACCTGGGGTTCATCGCGGACTGCGTCGACGGCGCGAAGTCTGCACCCTTGCCCTAGGCCTTAGCCGCGTCCTGCGGCGCGTGGAACAGGCCCCCGACGGCGACGCCTGAACGCGGCAGTGCGACAATGGCGGCCCCGCACCCCGCCCGGCCGCCATGCCCTTCCTCGAACTTGCCCTGACCGTCCGCGAACAGGACGAAGCCCGCGCCGAGCATGCGCTGGCCGACATCGGCGCGCTGTCGGTCACCCTGCTCGATGCCGACGCCAGCACGCCCAACGAGCGCGCGCTGCTCGAGCCGGGCGTGGGCGAACTGCCGCTATGGCCGCACATCACCCTGCTGGCGCTGTTCCCGGCCGACACCGTGCCGGAACTGGTGCTGCATGCCCTGGACGCCTTCGACACCGGCCTGGACCTGGCCGGCGCCGAGTTCCGCGAAGTCGCCGACCAGGACTGGGAACGGGCCTGGATGGACCAGTACGAACCCCTGGCCTTCGGCACCCGCACCTGGATCGTGCCCTGGAACATGGACGCGCCGCCGGCGTCCGAGGGCGGCGCCATCGTGCGCCTCGACCCCGGCCTGGCCTTCGGGTCCGGCACCCACCCGACCACGGCGCTGTGCCTGGCCTGGCTCGATTCGCTGGACCTGTCCGGCAAGACGGTGCTCGATTTCGGCTGCGGCAGCGGCATCCTGGCGCTGGCGGCGCTCAAGCTCGGCGCCGAACGCGCCGTCGGCGTCGACAACGACCCGCAGGCGCTTTCCGCCACCGCCGACAACGCCGAACGCAACGGTGTCGGCGACCGCCTGGCCGTGCATGCACCCGAAGACGAACCGTCCGCCACGTATCCGGTGGTGGTCGCCAACATCCTGGCCGTGGCGCTCGACGCCCTGGCCGAGACCCTGGCCGCCCGCGTGCAGCCCGGCGGGGTCATCGCGCTTTCCGGGATACTGCATGGGCAGGAAGCGGCGCTGCTGGAACGCTACGCCGCCTGGTTCGACGACCTCCAGGCGGTGCAGGACGGCGACTGGATGCGCATCACCGGCCGCCGCCGCGCCGGCTGAGCCGGTATCCTTCGTCCCATGCCGCCCCGCCCCCCGCGTTTCGCCGTTCCCGATGCCCCTGCGCCGCGCACGCCCCGACCCTGGGGATGGTGGGGGCTCGCGCTTGTCCTCGTCGTCGCGCTGGCCCTGCAGCTGATGCTGGCCGACCGCGCCCGCCTCGCCACCGACCCGGACTGGCGGCCAAGGCTGGAATTCCTGTGCGACACGCTCGGCTGCGACCTGCCGGCCTGGCGCGAACCGGCCGCGTTCCGGGTCACCAGCCGCGAAGTCCGCCGCCATCCGCAGGACAACCGCGCCCTGCTGATCACCACCAGCTTCCGCAACGACGCCCGCTGGGGCCAGCCCTGGCCGGTGATGGAACTTGCGCTGCACGACATCGACGGCAATGCCCTGGGCCTGCGCCGCTTCGAGCCGCATGAATACCTGGGCAGCCCGCCGGCCACCGAACTGATCGCCCCGAACCAGTCCGCGAGCGCCACGTTGGAAATACTCGACCCCGGCCAACGTGCGGTCGCTTTTACGTTCGACTTCCACTGACATTGGACGTTGGGGCAGTCGCGGCGTCAGTGGGATTGACGTAGACTCCTCTCCCCCGTCGCCCGGCCGGCGGGCTCCGCAAGGAAGCGGACGAGAACACTGGAGCGCAACACACGTGAATGTCCCTACCGCTTCCCGAGCGGAAACCACCACGACGCCGAGCGGCCATACGCCGCTGCGCGAGCACGTTTCCCGGTCCGTGCGCCGTTACCTGCACGACTTCAACGGCTGCGACCCCGACGACCTCTACGACGTCGTCCTGCGCGAGATCGAACTGCCGCTTTTCGCCGAGGTGATGCGCCACTGCGACGGCAACCAGAGCCGCGCCGCCGCCTGCCTGGGCATCAACCGCGCCACCCTGCGCAAGAAGCTCAAGGCCTACGGCCTGGCCTGAGGCCGGTATAATCGCGGCCCTCCCCACGAGGTGCCCGATGACCGCCGAACGCCAACCCGTCCGCCGCGCCCTGCTTTCCGTTTCCGACAAGACCGGCGTGGTCGAGCTGGCCCGCGGCCTGCACGCCCTCGGCGTCGACCTGCTGTCCACCGGCGGCACCGCCAAGGCCCTGCGCGAGGCCGGCCTGCCGGTCCGCGACGTCAGCGAAGTCACCGGCTTCCCGGAAATCATGGACGGCCGGGTCAAGACCCTGCACCCGAAGATCCACGGTGGCCTGCTCGGCCGCGAAGGCGTGGACGATGCGGTGATGGCCGAACACGGCATCGCCCCGATCGACCTGCTGGTGGTCAATCTCTATCCCTTCGTGCAGACGGTGTCCAAGCCCGGCTGCAGCTACGACGACGCCATCGAGAACATCGACATCGGCGGCCCGGCGATGCTGCGCGCCACCGCCAAGAACCACGCCCGCACGTCGGTCGTGGTCGACCCGGCCGACTACGACGACCTGCTCGACGCGCTGCAGGCCGGCGGCACCACCCCGGCCATGCGCCGCGGCTGGGCGGCCAAGGCCTACGCGCACACCGCGGCCTACGACGGCCAGATCGCCCAGTGGCTGTCGCCGCGGGCGGAAAATCCCGACGCGCCCGAAGCCTGGCCCAAGACCTTCCACGCCTCGCTGCAGCTGGCCTCGGCCCTGCGCTATGGCGAGAACCCGCACCAGCGCGGCGCCCTGTACCTGGAAGCCGGCGCCGGCGACGGCATCGTGGCGACCGCGCGATTCCTGCAGGGCAAGGAGCTGAGCTACAACAACCTGGCCGATGCCGACGCCGCGCTCGAGTGCGTCAAGGCCTTCGACGCCCCGGCCTGCGTCATCGTAAAGCATGCCAACCCCTGCGGCGTGGCCGTGGCAGCCAACCTGATGGACGCCTACGATCGCGCCTTCGCCGTCGACCCGACCTCGGCCTTCGGCGGCATCATCGCCTTCAACCGCGAGCTCGACGCCGCCACCGCGGCGGAGATCCTCAAGCGCCAGTTCGTCGAGGTGGTGATCGCGCCGTCCATCGCCGCCGACGCCCTGCCGGCGTTCGCCAAGAAGCCGAACGTGCGCGTGCTGGCCTGCGGCGAGCTGCGCGCGGCCGGCGGCCTGGAATACAAGCGCATCGCCGGTGGCCTGCTGGTGCAGGACGCCGACACCGACGCCCTGGGCGCCACCGACCTGAAGGTGGTTTCCAAGGTCGCGCCCTCCGAGCCCCAGCTGCGCGACCTGCTGTTCGCCTGGAAGGTGGCGATGTACGTCAAGTCCAACGCCATTGTTTATGCGAAAGACCTGCAGACCGTCGGCATCGGCGCCGGCCAGATGAGCCGCGTGGTCAGCGCGAAGATCGCGGGTCTCAAGGCCGAGGAAGCCGGGCTGGTCGTTCCGGGCTCGGTGATGGCCTCGGACGCCTTCTTCCCCTTCCGCGACGGCATCGACGCCGCCGCCCAGGCCGGCATCGCCGCGGTCATCCAGCCGGGGGGTTCGATGCGCGACGCCGAAGTCATCGCCGCCGCCGATGAACATGGCATGGCGATGGTGTTCACCGGCCGCCGGCACTTCCGCCACTGATGGCCAGCCAGGGCAGCTCGAACTGGGTCATCGCGATCGTCCTCGCGGCGGGAATCGCGATCATCGGCGGTGGCTGGTGGCTGGCCGAGAACCGTGCCGCCAAGGCGCGCGAGACCGTCGCGATCGCCGCGCGCATGCAGGCGATCGTCGACCAGTTCCAGCAGGGGCTGCCGCGTCCCTATGCCCCGGGACTCGAACTGCAGCAGGTGGCCTTCGAAGGCAGCGACCTGGTGATGACCATCCGCAGCCTGCATCGCCGCCGGCCCGCCGACGGGACCACCGACCCGAACCTCAGCCAGGTGGCGCAGGCCGAGAAGGCCCTGATGCTGCCGCTGTGCGAGCAGCCCGACGTGCTGTTCCTGCTTGCGCGCGGGGTCAGCATCAAACGCCGGTTCGTCGACGTCGACGGCAAACTCTTTTTCGACATCTCGCTCGCCTCGGCCGACTGCACGCGCTGAGCCGGGCCCATCTGCTTGAACGGGGAAACACGATGAAAGTCCTGGTGATCGGTTCCGGCGGCCGCGAACACGCCCTGGCCTGGAAGCTCGCGCAGTCGCCGCGGGTGGAGGAAGTGCTGGTCGCGCCCGGCAACGCCGGCACGGCCACCGAAGCCGGCTGCCGCAACGTCGACGTGCGCGCCTCCGACATCGACGGCCTGCTCAACCTGGCCGAAACCGAGGGCGTGGGCATGACCGTCGTCGGCCCCGAAGCGCCGCTGGTGCTGGGCGTGGTCGACCGTTTCCGCGAAGCCGGCCAGCCCATCTTCGGCCCCACTGCGCTCGCCGCGCGGCTGGAGGGTAGCAAGGCCTACGCCAAGGATTTCCTGGCCCGCCATGGCATCCCGACGGCGTATTACGCCGTGTTCGAAGACGCCGCCCTGGCCCTGCAGCACGTGCGCGACCACGGCGCGCCCATCGTCATCAAGGCCGACGGCCTGGCGGCCGGCAAGGGCGTGGTGGTGGCGATGACGGTGCAGGAGGCCGAGGCCGCCATCACCGACATGCTCGAGGGCAACGCCTTCGGCGAAGCGGGTTCGCGCGTGGTGATCGAGGAATTCCTCGACGGCGAGGAAGCCAGCTTCATTTCGATGGTGGATGGCGAGGTCGCGCTGGCGATGGCGACCAGCCAGGACCACAAGCGCGTCGGCGACGGCGACACCGGCCCCAACACCGGCGGCATGGGTGCGTACTCGCCGGCGCCGGTGGTCACGCCCGAGGTGCACGCGCGCATCATGCGGGAAGTCGTCGAGCCTACCGTACGCGGCATGGCCGCCGACGGCGTGCCCTTCACCGGCTTCCTCTACGCGGGCCTGATGATTTCGCCGGACGGAGCGCCCAAGGTCATCGAGTTCAACGTGCGGTTTGGCGACCCGGAAACCCAGCCGGTGATGCTGCGCCTGCGCAGCGACCTGCTCGACCTGGTCGAAGCCGCCGTCGCCGGCAAGCTCGCCGGCGTGCAGGCCGACTGGGACCCGCGCCCGAGCCTGGGCGTGGTGATGGCCGCGGAGAACTATCCCGGCACGCCGCGCACCGGCGACGTCATCGCCGGCCTGGCCACCGACCCGGGCCCGGACGCCAAGGTTTTCCACGCCGGCACCGCCATGAAGAACGGCCAGGTGGTGACCGCCGGCGGTCGGGTGCTGTGCGCCTGCGCGCTGGGCAAGGACATCGCCGATGCCCAGCGGCGTGCCTACGCCGCGGCCGACAACATCCACTGGGACGGCGTCTTCCAGCGCAGCGACATCGGCTGGCGGGCGATCGAGCGGGGCTGAGCCCGGTTTTGCTAGGCTTCGGCGGTCACGTCGGGGGAGCCCATGGCCCACAACCAGTTTGAACTGCTCGGCCAGCGGCGCTTCCTGCCGTTTTTCCTGGTCCAGTCCCTCGGCGCCTTCAACGACAACGTCTACCGGCAGGCGATCATCGCGCTGCTGTTTTTCCTGGGCGTATCGGCACAGGAACGCACGCTTTACACCAACCTGGCGCCGGCGCTGTTCATCCTGCCCTACTTCCTGTTTTCCGGACTGGCCGGGCAGATCGCCGAGAAGCTGGAGAAGCAGCGGCTGATCCGCATCACCACGGCGATGGAAATCGGCATCATGTCGGTCGCCGCCGTCGGCTTCCTGACCGAATCGATGGCGCTGCTGCTGGTGGCGCTATTCTGCACCGGCCTGCAGTCGACGCTGTTCGGCCCGGTGAAATATTCCATCCTGCCCAGCGTGCTCAAGCCCGAGGAACTGACCGGCGGCAACGGCCTGGTCGAGATGGGCACCTCGATGTCGATCCTGCTGGGCATGATCTTCGGCGGCATGATCTTCGTGGTGGCCGGGCAGGCCGGTCCGGAAGCTGCGGCGGCGTCGATCGTGGCGCTGGCGATCACCGGCAACCTGATCAGCCGCCTGGTGCCCCGGGTCGAGGCCTCGGCGCCGGACCTGAAGATCAACTGGAACCCGTTCCCGGAATCGCTCAAGGCCCTGCGCCTGGCGCGCAAGCAGCTGGCGGTGCGCAACGCCATCCTGGGCATTTCCTGGTTCTGGTTCGTCGGCACGGTGCTGACCGCGCAGCTGCCGACCTATGCCGAAACCTACCTGGGCGGTGGCAGCACGCTGTACCTGTTCTGCTTCGTGCTGTTTTCCGTGGGCACCGGCGTGGGTTCGCTGCTGTGCGAAAAGCTCAGCCGGCGCACCATCGAGATCGGCCTGGTGCCGCTGGGCGCGATCGGCATGACCGCGTTCTGCGCCGACCTGTATTTCGCGCAGCGCGGCCTGGCCACCAGCAGCGGCCTGACCGTGCGCGAGTTCATCGCCGCCGGCAACTGGCGCATCATCGCCGACCTCACGTTGATCGGCCTGTTCGCCGGCCTGTTCATCGTGCCGCTGTTCGCGCTGGTGCAGAGCCGCTCGCCGCGCGAGGAGCTGTCGCGGGTCATCGCCGGCCTGAACATCCAGAACGCCGGCTTCATCGTGCTCGCGGCGATGCTGGGCGTCTTGCTGCAGCGCGAGTCGCTGGCCATCGGCGGCGTGGTGCTGCCCTTGCCCGGCCTGAGCATCCCGGAACTGTTCCTGGCGCTGGCGATCGCCAACGCCGGCGTGTCGATCCTCATCTTTACCCTGGTGCCGGAGTTCTTCCTGCGCTTCCTGGCCTGGATCTACGTCTCGGTCTTTTACCGCGTGCGCATCACCGGCGTGGAAGAGCACGTGCCCGACGAAGGCCCGGCCCTGCTGGTCTGCAACCACGTCAGCTACATGGACCCGCTGGTGATCAGCGCCGCGGTGCCGCGGCCGATCCGGTTCGTCATGTACTACAAGATCTTCCGCATCCCCGGCATGAACTGGGTCTTCCGCGCCCATCGCGCCATTCCCATCGCCGGCGCGCGCGAAGACCCGGCGGTGATGGACGCCGCCTTCGCCGAGGTCCGGGCCGCGCTCGATGCCGGCGAACTGGTCTGCATTTTCCCGGAGGGCGCGCTGACCAAGGACGGCGACATCGCGAAGTTCAAGGGCGGTGTCGAGCGCATCCTGGAGAAATCGCCGGTGCCGGTCGTGCCGATGGCGTTGACGGGCCTGTGGGACAGCATGTGGTCGCGCCGCGACAGCCGCCTGGGCCGCCTGCGCGTGCCTCGCCGGCTGCGCGCCGCGGTCGGCCTGGTGGCCGACGCACCGGTGCCGGGCGAGACCGCCACCGCGGCCTCGCTGGAAGCCCGCGTGCGCGAACTTCGCGGCGATCGTCCCTGAACTCGTTGACGTGGCGCGCACCGAGCCGCTAGTTTTCCCCTACCAGGTGCCCTTGCGTGCACCCTCACCATCCAGGGGAAAACCATGAACTGCACCAACTGCGGCCACCAGAACACGGCCGGCGCCACCGTTTGCGAACAGTGCGGCGCCGCGTTGGCCGTCGCCCCGCCGACCCCGCCGATGTCCGATACCCCCGCCACGCCGCCACCGCAGGCCGCGGTCGCGCCCGGCGCCGGCGTGCGGGCGCCGATTCCCAACCACCTGGTCTGGGCGATCCTGGTGACGCTGTTCTGCTGCCTGCCGGGCGGTATCGTCGCCATCGTTTATGCCGCCCAGGTCGACGGCAAGGCCGCCGCCGGCGACTACGCCGGTGCGCAGCAGTCGTCCGACAACGCCAAGCTCTGGTGCTGGATCTCGCTGGGCGTGGGCCTGGTCGCCATCGTCGCCTGGCTGGGCCTGGTGATGCTGGGCGCGCTGGCGGATGCCGGCAACTACTGACCCGCTGCCCCCGACGCGGCGCCACCCGCTCGGCCTGGCGCTGCTCGCCCTGGCCGGGCTGGCGGGCGCCGTGCTGCTTTGGAACGTGGACCCGACCCAGGCCGGCAGCCCGCTGCCACCCTGCCCGTCGCAGTGGCTGACGGGCCTGTTCTGCCCCGGCTGCGGCACCACGCGCGCGCTGCACGCACTGCTGCATCTCGACCTTGCCGGTGCGCTGGCAATGAATCCCCTGCTGGTACTGTCGCTGCCCTTCGTGGGTTTGCTGCTGGCGAACCAGTTCTTCGCCCTGCCGGGCGCCTGGCGCACCGTCACCGGCCGCATCGGCGACGCCCGCCCCTGGGCCGTGGTGCTGATTGCCTACGCCGTGGCACGCAACCTGCCATGGGAACCTTTCACCTGGCTTGCCCCTGGAGTCTGACGCCGTGATCTGCAGCCGTTGCCATCACCCCAACCCGGAAGGCGCCAGCACCTGCGCCAGTTGCGGAAACGTCCTGATCGTCACCATGCCGACACCGCCTGCCGGCATGCACTCCGTGCCCAACCACCTGGTCTGGGCAATTTTGATGACGCTGTTCTGCTGCCTGCCAGGCGGCATCGTCGCACTGGTCTACGCCAGCCGCGTTGATGCCTTGATGTCAGGCAGGCAGTTCGACGCGGCGCGGGAAGCTTCGGACAAGGCCCGGTTCTGGTGCCTGGTTTCCCTGTTCACGCCGCTATTGGGTTTCGCGGCGTACTTGCTGCTGATCGCGTTCGGCCTGGGACTTGGCGCCCTGTCGGGCGGCTACTAGCGCCAGCTCTCGTTGGCGCGCAGCTTGGCGCGCACTTCGGGCGACGCGTAGAAGCCGGTCAGGCCACAGCGCGTCCTCCGATAAACCGATCTTTGTGGGAGGGACTTCAGTCCCGATAGCTTCGGGACTGAAGTCCCTCCCACAGCAAGTGGCTCAGGTCGCCCAGCCGGCGAGCACCAGCAGCGCCAGCACGCCCAGCCACAGCAGCAGGATGCGCCAGACCAGGCTCATCGCGTCGCGCAGCTCCAGCAGCGCCGACGCCTGGGCCGGGCCGTCGACGGCGTAGGCGTCTTCCTCGGCCAGTTCGCTGGCCACCGAGGCGCGGGCGGCGGCGCCCAGGAAGCCCACGTCCAGGCGCAGGCCACCGGCGGCGTGCCAGTCACGCCAGGCGCTGACCACGCGGTCGAAATCGGCCGCCAGCGCCATCGCGAAGGTCATCAGCTGTGCCACCGGCCAATCCAGCACGGCCAGCGCCGTACGCGCGACGCCGCGCTGCCCGGCAGGCAGGCTGCGGCGGGCTTCGCCCTGCGCGCTCAGCGACACCAGGCGGTAGCCGATGGCGCCGACCGCGCCGGCCACCAGGAACCAGAACAGCACGCCGAACCAGCGCCACAGCGCGCAGCGGAACACCGCCTCGACCAGGGCCGGGCCTTCGCAGACGGGTTCGCCGCCGGTATGGAACAGCGACTGCGCGGCTTCACGCCGCGCTTCGGGCGTGCGCGCCTCGATGATGTTCTCGACGTCCAGGTCGAGGTCGCGTGGGCCCCAGGTGTAAAGCAGGGCCAGCAGCGCGAAGACGAAGGCCGGCAGGCCGTAGAAGACGTCGTCGATGAAGAACTGGATCGCGCCCACCGCCAGCAGCGGCAGGCCCACGGCCAGCAGCAGGCCGACCTTGTTGGGCCAGTCGCTGCCCGACTGCCGGCCCAGCCAGTGCAGCCAGCCGATGAACCAGTCGTAGCGTCGCAGCAGCGGCAGCGAGGGGAAGACATGCCCCAGCAGCAGTGCGAAGACGACGGCGATGAGGGCGGCGGACATGGGGGGATTCTAGCCTTGTTGGGCCAGCCATTCCTCGATGAGGGTGCGCGCGATGGAAAGCCGGGGCGAGAGCTTGAGTTCGCCGGCGGCGACCTCGCGCTCGATGTCGGCGCGCGTGAACCAACGCGCCTGTTCCAGTTCGTCGCTGACCCGCGGCACCACCGGCTCGCCGATGGCGTGGAAACCCACCATCAGCGAGCCCGGGAACGGCCAGGGCTGCGACGCCGAATAGCGGGTGGACAACACCGGCACCGCGGCTTCTTCCATCACCTCGCGGGCGATGGCCTGCTCGAGCGATTCCCCGGGTTCGACGAAACCCGCCAGCACCGACCAGCGGCCGGCCGGCCAGCTGGCCTGGCGCCCCAGCAGCAGGCGGCTGCCGTCGGTGACGGCGACGATGACCGCCGGGTCGGTGCGCGGGTAGTGGTCGAGGCCGCAGCCGGGGCAGTTGGCGCTGTAGCCGGCCCGCCCGAACACCACCGCCGCGCCACAGGCGCCGCAATGGCGGTTGCGCTGCTGCCAGTGCACCAGGGCGCGGGCCTGGGCCAGGGCCGAGGCCGGCAGCGCCGGCCAGGTGGCCGCGGCCTCACGCAGGCCCAGGCGCCCGGGCAGGGGATCTTGCAGGGACTCGTGCGGCAGTACGAACCAGGCGGTCTCGCCGTCCACGCCCAGCAGGCTGGCGGTGGCCGGCCGCGTGTCGGCCAGGCGCGAGCCGCTGCAGATGACGTCCTCGGGCGAGGCTTCGGCACCGGTCGCCGGCGCGGTTTCCTTCGAGGGCCGGCGGAATCGCGCCAGGCCCTCGGCGTCCACCACCAGCACGCGGGCCGTGGGCCAGCGGGCGTCGAGCCCGGCGGCGTCCTCACGCAGCAGTTCGGCGCGGTCCAGGCCCGGGCCGCGGAAGGCGAAACCGGACGGCACGGCGCTCACGCAGGCGGCTTCAGGCCGAGAAGCTGCTGCCGCAGCCGCAGGTGGTCTTGGCGTTGGGGTTGCGAATGACGAACTGCGCGCCCTGCAGGCTCTCGCGGTAGTCGACCTCGGCGCCCATCAGGTATTGCAGGCTCAGCGGGTCCACCAGCAGGGTGACGCCGTCGCGCTGCAGGGCCAGGTCGTCCTCGGCCTGCTGTTCGTCGAACTCGAAGCCGTACTGGAAGCCTGAACAGCCACCGCCGGTGATGTAGACCCGCAGCTTGAGCCCCGGGTTGCCTTCCTCGGCGATGAGGGAGGCGACCTTGGCCGCCGCGGCGGCGGTGAAGTCGAGCGGCGCGTCGAGCTGCTGGTAGCTGGGATGCATTTGCATGGCGGCAAGATGGGGCCTCCCGGCCCCGGTTTCAAGCCTGCTGGGGCTCGGCTTCGGCTTTTGCCGCCTTGCCGCGCAGCGGCGCGGGCGCCGGCGCCGCGGCTTCCGCGGCCGGACCGGTGAGCTGGGCCAGCGGTGCCTCGGCATGGATGAGGCGGCCGGTGATCATGGCGCCGGCGGCCATTTCGACCACCTTGTAGTGGATGTTGCCCTGGACACGGGCGTTGGCGGCCAGTTCGACGCGCTCGCTGGCATGGACGTCGCCGGTCATGGTGCCGCTGATCACCACCACGGGCGCGCGCACCTCGCCTTCGATGCGGCCGTCTTCGGCCAGCGTCAGCACGGCGGCCGAACCGTCGTCGGCGACGACCTTGCCGTAGATGGTGCCTTCCACGTACAGGCCACCGGAAAAGTTGATGTCGCCACGGATGACCGCGCGCGGCCCGACCAGGGTTTCCACGGCATTGCCGTGGCGGGGGGATTTTTTGTCGCTGCCGAACATGTCTAGTCTCCTCGCGGCGCACGCGCTTCCCAGGGGAAGGCTTGCTCCACGGTACTGCCATCCGAGCGCAACTGCACCCGGACGCGCTGGGGGGTAAAGCCTTCGGGCAGCATCACGCTGCCTTCGAGCTGTTGGAAATAGCGGAACGAGAACGGCTGGCCGGATGCGTCCGGCTTCTGTAGGAGTTCTTGCCAGCCCAGGTTGACCAGGCGGCCCTCGCTGACGCCTTCCACCGACAGGCGCGCTTCGCCCTTGCTGATGGCGCCGCGGTTGAGGTTCTGAGTGAGGGTGACGGTGTAACGCCAGGTACCGCCGGATTCGGGCGCGAACACGGCCTCGTGCACGCTCAGGCCGCGGCGCTGGCCGGTGGCACCGACCAGGCGTTCATAAAAGGCGACGTCGGCGCGCAGCGCCGAGACTTCTTCCTCGCGCTCGGCCAGGGTGGCCTGCAGCTCGGTATTGGCGGCCCGGCTGATCTGGTCGCTGCGGCGCAGGGTGGCGACGTTCTGGCGCAGCTGGCGGGCCACGTCCTCGGAGCGGGTGGCGCGCTCGCTGGCCAGCCTCAGCTCCTGGCGCAGCTGGCCCAGGCCCGGCGCGGCGCGCTCGGAGGCGACCATCCAGACCGCCACCAGGCTCGCCAGCCACAGCGCCAGGCCAACCGCCAGCAGCACGCGGGCATAGGGCCGGTGCGGCACGATGACGAAGCGATGTTTCTCGGGGGCGGGGGTATTCATGACCTTAGGGGGTCGCGCCGGCGCGCGTAGCCGGCCAACTTAAGCGGGCGCACCCGGCCAGCGTCAAGGCGGGGGACCACTATACTGTGAACCACGTCACGTTCCGGGGGCCGGCATGACCGAAGCGCACATCTTTGCCCTGGGCCTGGCCCTGGCCTGTCTGGCCGGCGTCCGCGCCTACTTCACCGTGTTCGGCGTGGGCCTGGCCGGCCTCATGGGCTGGGTGGACCTGCCCGCCGCCCTGGAAGTCACCACCTCGCCCTGGGTGATGGGCACCGCCGGCGCCCTGGCCATCGTCGAATTCGCCGCCGACAAGATCCCCGGCGTGGATTCAGGCTGGGACCTGCTGCAAACCCTGGCGCGCATCCCCGCCGGCGCCTTCCTGGCGGCCGCCACGCTGTCCGACGACGGCCAACTCGCCACCAGCGCCCTGGTGCTGGGCGGCGGCGCGGCGCTGGGCACGCACCTGCTCAAGTCGGGAACGCGGGCCCTCATCAACGCGTCACCCGAACCGGTATCGAATTGGGCAGCGTCGGCCGGCGAAGACACCGCGGCGTTCGGCGCGCTGGCGCTGGTGTTCAGCTACCCCTGGCTTTCGCTGGCCGTGCTGCTGGGTGTTTTGCTTGCCGGCGCGCTGTTCGTGGCCTGGCTGGCGCGCTGGGCCTGGCGTTTGTCCGGCAGGACAGCTGCCGACCGTTAGCCTTCATGCATAATCCAAGGCCAAACAGGGGCCACGCGATGAATCCGCACGACGAGTCACGACTCGCCGCACACCGACCCGCCTTCCTGCGCCACTTGCCGCGGCGCGTGGAGAAGATCGGCCGCCGCCTGCACCATTTCCTGCAGGACGGCTGGGACATCAACGGCCTGGCCTTGCTCAATGAGGATGCACTGAGCCTGGGCCATGCCTGCCAGCAACACGGGCTGGACGAAGCCGGCCAGCATTTCCTGCACCTGCACGAACTGCTCGACGACACCCTGCAGCAGCAGGCCCTGCCCGACCCGGAAACCGGCGAACGCCTGTGGCACCTGGTCGAGGATATTGGCCAGGCCGTGCCGATGGGCGCCGAGGCCGGTGCCGACATCTCCGCACCGCCCCGCGTGGTGCAGCAAAGCGGCCGTGCCGAAACGCCGCCGGCGAACTACTGGCGCCGATGGGGCGAAGATGCCCCGGCAGCGACCGCAACGACGGTCGCCGAAGAAGCGCCGGCGCCGGCACCGCCGCCGCCCGCTCCCGAACCCACTCCGGCCCCGGCCCCGGCGGCCGCCCCGGCCGCGAAACCGGCACCCAAGCCGGCCGCGCCCCGACCGCAGGTTCCTCCCATGACCGAGACCACCCACGATGTCACCGGTGTCCGCGTCTACCACCTGACCGAACACGGCCCGCTGTCACTCGAACTCGACCAACGCATGGAAGCCGCCGGCTACGAAGTCGAGCTGCTTGAAAGCGCCGAGGAGCTCAGCGAACTGCTGGGCGCCCTGCCCGCGCGCCTGGCGCTGGTGGACGCCGGCTTCAGCGACCAGCTCGACGAGATCGGCGCCACGGTGCGCGCGGCGCGCGGCCTCAGCAGCCAGCCGATCCAGCTGGTGGCGCTGAGCGAGGCCGACGACATCACCCTGCGCCTGAACGCCCAGCGCGCCGGCGTCGACCTGCTGCTGGTCGAGCCCAACGCCGGCGAGGTGCTCAAGCGCCTGGGCCAGCTGATCAGTCCCGGCGGCGGCGAACCCTTCCGCATCCTCATCGTCGAAGACGACCGCAACCAAGCCCTGTTCGCCGAAGGCATCCTGCGCAACGCCGGCATGCGGACGGACGTGGTGCTCGATCCGCTGGACGTGCTCGAGGCCCTGCACCGCTTCAATCCCGACCTGATCCTGATGGACCTGCACATGCCGCATGCCAACGGCATCGAGCTGACGGTGCTGATCCGCGACCAGGACCCCTTCCTGCACACGCCCATCGTTTTCCTGTCCGGCGAATCCGACACCGATCGCCAGTTCGAAACGCTGGAAGCCGGCGGCGACGACTTCATCTCCAAGCCGGTGCGCCCCAAACACCTGATCGCCGCCGTGCAGAACCGGGTCTCCCGCCACCGGGCTTCGCAGGAAAAACAATCGCGTCGTGGCGACCGGCATCCGGAAACCGGCCTGCTGCACCGCACCGAGGTGCGCGAGCAGGTGGTCGAAAGCCTGGCGGCGGCGCACGAGGCCAGCCCCGGCGGCGTATTGTTCCTGGAAGTGGAAAGCGTGAACCTGCTGCGCGACCGCTTGGGCCTGACCGTGCTCGAACAATTGCTGGCCTCGGTCGGCAAGCTGGTCGGCGAACAGGCCGGCAGCCGGCCGGCCACGCGTTTTGGCGATGGCAGTTTCGTCGTGCTCGACACCGGGCGCGACGAAGCCGGCCTGGAGGCATTCGCCATCCAGCTGCGCACGCTGCTGGTGCAGCATCCGTTCAACGTGCAGGGCCATCCGCTGCGCCTGCGCGTGTCGGTGGGCGTCTGCGCCTTCCGCCATCGTTTCACCGACGTGGCCGAACTGCTGGACGTGGCCGAACGCATGGCGCGCGAAGCCCGCACCCAGGACAAGGGCGTGCGCCGCTACCAGCCGACGCAGCCCACCGAGGCCGCCCGCGAAACCGCGCTGGTCAACGAGATCCGCGAAGCGATCGCCCGCAACAGCCTGGAACTGCTGTACCAGCCGGTGGTGGCCGTGGCCGGCAGCGACGACAGCCAGTACCAGGTGCTGCTGCGCCTGCGCGACGCCAATGGCAAGCTGTTGCCGGCTGCGGAAGTCGTGCCGCTGGCCGAACGCGGCGACTTCATCACCGACATCGACCGCTGGGTGATGCAGGCAGCCATGAAGCTGGTGCGCGACCGTCGCGCCGAAGGCAAGTCGCTGCGCCTGTTCGTCACCCAGTCGGCGCTGACCCTGGCCGACCCGGGCCAGGCCACCTGGCTCAAGGCCGAGCTGGCGGCGCACGACGTGCCAGGCACGTCGCTGGTGGTGGAACTGCGCATGGAAGACGCCGGCATCCATTCGGGCACCATCCGCGCGTTCTGCGACGCCATGGTCGCCGACGGCCTGCAGTTCTGCCTGAGCCAGTTCGAGGCCAGCGACGCCACCGACCGGCTGTTCGACGAGCTGCCGCTGGGCTTCGTGAAGCTGGCGCGCAAGTACACCTCGACGGCGCTGTCGTCGACGCTCCGCGACGAGCTCAAGGTGCTCATCGACCGGGCCCACCGCCGCGGCCTGGAAGTGATCGGCCACGGCGTCGAGGACGCCCAGGCGGCCGCCACGCTGTGGATGAGCGGCATCGACTTCATCCAGGGCAACCTGGTGCAGCAGGCCGACCGCGGCATGGACTTCGACTTCCAGCAGGCGGTGCTTTGAATGAAGCCGAACCCGAATGACGCCCTGATCGTCCGCTGGCTGGCGCTGTCCGGCGCCGGTGGTGCCGCGATCGCCGCGGCCATGGGACATTTCAGCGACAACTGGCTGTGGCAGTCGGCGGCCCTGATCGCGGCGCTGCTGGCCTTCGCCGGCGCGGCGGGTTTCTGGCGCGCGTTCACCCTGCGTAACCGTGCGCTGCAGCAGGCCGCCCAGGCCACCGGCGAACAGACCCGCGAGGTGAACGCACTGCAGGAAGAACTGGCCCTGCACCGCCGGCTCGAGCGCGAACTGACCGAGGCCAAGCAGGCCGCCGAGTCGGCGATGATGGCCAAGGGCGAATTCCTGGCGACGATGAGCCACGAGATCCGCACGCCGCTCAACGGCATCATCCCGATGCTGGACCTGCTGATGAGCAGCCGGCTCCAGCCCGACCAGCAGGACATCGTGCGCACGGCCTACACATCGGCGCGGCAGATGCAGCGTATCGTCGACGACATCCTGGATTACTCCAAGCTCGAAGCGAACAAGGTGACGCTGGAAACCACCAGTTTCAACCTGCGGGAGCTGCTCGATTCGGTGTTCCGCCTGATGGAAAAGCCGGCCGAGTCCAAGGGCCTGCGCCTGAGCCTGCAGATCGACCCGGCCGTGCGCCTGGCCGTGCGTGGCGACCCTGTGCGCCTGCGCCAGGTGCTGACCAACCTGCTGTCGAACGCGGTGAAGTTCACCGAACGGGGTTCGGTCAGCCTGGCGGTGAGCCGCCGCGGCGAGACCCGCAGCCAGCATGAACTGCGCTTTGAAGTGGTGGACACCGGCATCGGCATCGCCAAGGACGCGCGCCTGTTCCGGGCCTTCAGCCAGGCCGACGCCAGCACCACCCGCCTCTACGGCGGCACCGGCCTGGGCCTGGTCATCTGCAAGCGCATCGTCGACCTGATGGGCGGCAGCATCGGCGTGGATTCCGAGCCGGGGCGCGGCAGCACCTTCTGGTTCGAAGTGCCGCTGCTCAAGGCCGCCGGCGACATCCAGGGCCAGCGCACCGACCTCAACGGCGCCCGCGTGCTGCTGCTGTCCACCGACGCCGGCCTGCGCCAGCGACTGGACCAGGCCGCGCCCGGCTGGGGCGCCAACCTCAGCCAGACCGAAACCACCCAGGACGCCCTGACCAAACTGCGCACGGCGCTGCAGCGCGGCGCCAACTGGAGCTTCGACCTGTTGCTGGTGGATCTGCAAAGCGTGCGCAGCACGGCCATCGCCCTGCACCGCAACCTGCGCCGCACGCCCGAACTGGAGGACCTGCGCGTGGTTTACCTGCACGGCGAAGAGTCGGTCGCCGCCGAACTGATGAATGGCCCGCATGCCCTGCTGCTGCCGCGTGCGATCGGCGGCTCCGAACTGCGCAATGCCCTGACCGGCTTCCTGTCGGCGGGACCGGCCCAGGCCAGCCTCAACGAAGACAATCCGCTGCCGCCCGAGCGCGAGCTGGTGGTGCCCGGCGCCGAACCCGATCCCGAACCGCCCAAGGGCCGCCTGCGTGGCCGCCTGCTGCTGGTCGAGGACAATCCGGTGAACCTGATGGTCGCCCAGCGCCTGGTCGGCCTGCTGGGCCTGCAGTGCGAAACCGCCGACAACGGCGAGAAGGCGCTCGAGCGCATGGTCCAGGGCAATCTGGACGTGGTGCTGATGGACTGCCAGATGCCGGTGAAGGACGGCTACACGGCCACCCGCGAATGGCGCCAGCACGAACTGGCGAACAACATGGCGCGCCTGCCGGTGATCGCGATGACCGCCAACGCGATGGCCGGCGACCGCCAGAAGTGCCTGGACGCCGGCATGGACGACTACCTGTCCAAGCCGGTGGACCGGCGCCTGCTGGAGGCCACCCTGGCCCGCTGGCTGGCCGCCAAGCCGGTGAACGCTGGCGGCCCCGCGCCGCCGATGCCGCGCAGCACCGGCACCGACACCCACGCCGACGGCGAGGCCATGCCCGCCCGGGCCACCGCGACGTCCCCGATGCCGTCGCCCGTGCCGGCATCCCGGCCTGCGGCGCCGTCGATTCCGCGGCCGATTTCCCCCTTCCCGCCGCGCCCGGGCAGCAGCGAGTCCCGGCCCGGCGTCGGCAGCGGCATGCCTGCCCGCCAGGGCGCG
>NZ_AVCJ01000003.1 GCF_000743535.1 Arenimonas donghaensis DSM 18148 = HO3-R19 | reverse complement strand
GTCCGCGGCGGTACCCGCGCCCGTGTCGGCGCCGGCAGCGGAACCGACGTCGGCGCGGCCGGCCACGACCAGTGCCCCCCCTGTCGCACCAGCCGCCGCCGGCGGCGCCCGGCTTGCCGTCGTCGAGGACTGGCTGGACCTGGTCGCCGACGCCGGCCTGCGCGGGCCGGTGCGCGAACTGGCGGCGCACTGCGCGTTCTGCGCGTACGCCGACGGCGTGCTTTCGCTGTCGCTCCCCGACAGTTTCGACCACCTGCGCAGCGAATCCCTGGTCCGCCAACTGGCCCAGGCGCTGGAAGGACCCCTGGGCCACGTGCCGCAGGTTCGTTTTGAATCCGCGCGCGCCGCGGCCGGCACCGAAACCCTGCACGACCGCACCGAGCGCCAGCGCGGTGAACGCCAGGCCGGCGCCGAGGCCGACTTCCTGGCCGATCCGGTGGTCGCCCGCCTGGTCGAGCAGGGTGCCCGGCTCGTTCCCGATTCCGTTCGTCCCCTGGACGAACACTGACACGAAGGAAACCATCAGATGCGAGGCAACATCGCCCAACTCATGCAGCAGGCACAGCGCATGCAGGACAACCTCAAGAAAGCCCAGGAAGAACTGGGTGGCCTGGAGGTGCAAGGCCAGTCCGGCGGCGGCATGGTGAAGATCACCCTGACCGGCAAGATGGAGTGCCGTTCGGTGCGCATCGACCCGTCGGTGCTCGCCGATGCCGAGATGCTCGAGGACCTGGTCACCGCCGCCTTCAACGACGCGGTCAACAAGGCCAACGAGGAAAGCCAGAAGCGCATGTCCGCGGCGACCGCCGGCATGCCGGTGCCGCCGGGCATGAAGATCCCGGGCCTGTTCTGAGCCGCCCGTGAGCGCCTCGCCGCTGCTCTCGCAGCTGATCGAGGCCCTGCGCTGCCTGCCCGGCGTCGGCCAGAAGTCGGCGCAGCGCATGGCCTACCACCTGCTCGAACGCGAACGCGAGGGCGGGCTGCGGCTGGCCGCGGCGCTGGCCGAAGCGGTGGAAAAGGTCGGGCACTGCGAGACCTGCCGCGACTTCAGCGAAACCCCGGTCTGCGCGATCTGCGCCAGCGCCTCGCGCGAGCGCGGGCTGCTGTGCGCCATTGAATCCCCGGCCGACCGGCTGGCGATAGAAACCGCCACCGGCTATCGCGGCCTGTATTTCGTGCTGCAGGGGCGGCTGTCGCCGCTGGACGGGATCGGCCCGCGCGAGCTGGGCCTGGACAAGCTGGCCACGCGCCTGGCCCAGGGCGAGGTGCGTGAGTTGATCATCGCCACCAACCCCACCGTCGAAGGCGAGGCCACCGCGCACTACCTGGCGCAGCTGGCGCACCAGGCCGGGGTCAGTCCCAGCCGGCTGGCGCACGGCGTGCCGCTGGGCGGCGAACTGGAGTTCGTGGACCGCGGGACGCTGGCGCACGCCTTCGGTTCGCGCACGCAGATAAGCAGCTGAGGAGACGCTGATGAGCACGATTTTCGACAAGATCATCGCCCGCGAGATCCCCGCCGACATCGTCCACGACGACGAACACGTGCTCGGTTTCCGCGACGTCAATCCGCAGGCGCCGGTGCACGTGCTGTTCATCCCGAAGCAGCCGGTGGCGACGCTCAACGACCTCTCGCCCGGCGACGAAGCGGTGGTCGGGCGGCTGGCCATGGCCGCCGCGCGCTACGCGAAATCGGAAGGTTTTGCCGAAGACGGCTACCGGGTGGTGATCAACTGCAATCGCGACGGTGGCCAGTCGGTGTACCACCTGCACCTGCACCTGCTCGCCGGCCGCGCCATGGCCTGGCCGCCCGGCTGAGCCAGGGGGCGGTCACCACCAGAACGGATGGCGCTCGACGATGACGTCGACGTCCTTGCGCTCGGGCCACAGGTAGATCACGTCGGCATCGACGCTCGGGTAGCGGTAGTCGTACTCGCCGACCTTGCGGCTTTCAAAGCCCGTGACCCGGCCGGTGATGGTGACCTCGCGGCCGGCCTGGAACACCTCGGGATCGTAGAAACCTGCGCGGCAGGCGATGAAGCGGCCATCGCTCTGGTCGCGCGCCAGCGGCCGGCCGTCGGCGCCGACGCGCACGCCGACGATTTCGAAGCAGCTCTGCGCCGCCAGCGGGTCCACCCGGACGATGCGGCCGCCCCAGCGCACCAGATCGCCGGTGGCGCCCGAGCGTGCGACCTGACCCGGCTGCACCGGGGCATAGGCCCCTTGCAGCGCCTTGGGGGCGGAAACGCAGCCGGCCAGGGCCAGCGCGGCGAACAGGGGAAGCAGTCGGGTCGGCAGGCGGTTCATCGGGAATCTCCGGTGGGACGGGGCGGTCGGCCGGGGCGGAAAGCGCGCAGGTCGGTGATCAGACGGCGCCGTTCTTCCTCGGGTAATCCGCCCCGAGCGTATCGGCCGGCGGCATAACGCCGGCTGAGTGATTCGAGTTCTTCCGAACGCGCGGGCAGGGCGGCCGACAGGCGGCGACCGAAGGACAGCGGCGGCTCCGAGGCCGCCTTGGCCAGTCCGGCCCGGCGCAGGCGTTTGACGAAGGCCAGCCAGGCGGCCACCAGGGGGTCGCGGCTGGCCGGCTGGCCGCGCATCAGGTACCACAGGGTCAGCAGCATCGTCGCACCGGCGCCGATGGCGAAAGCCAGCCCAAGCTGGGTAGCGCTGGCCTGGCCCACGCCCAGCGGCCGGAACAGCTGCGCCTGGCGCTCGGCGTCGAAGGCCAGCACCAGGTCGTTCCAGCCGCGCCGGGCCCAGTCGGCCAGGTCACGCACCGGGGTCAGGGCTTCGGGCAGCAGCGCTTCGCTGCGCTGGCGGTCGGCGATGGTGTCGAGTACGCGCACCGGCGCCACCGCCGCGGTCGGGTCCACCCGCACCCAGCCGCGGCCCTGCAGCCAGACCTCGTTCCAGGCGTGGGCGTCCATGCGTCGCACCACCCAGTAGTCGGCATAGGGATTGCGGTAGCCACCGGCGTAGCCCAGCACCACGCGGGTCGGAATGCCGGCCGCGCGCATCAGCACGGCGAAGGCGGAGCTGTACTGCTGGCAAAAACCGATCTGGTGGTCGAACAGGAATTCATCGACGGCGTGGCGGCCGGTGGGCGGCACGGTGAGGCTGTAGCTGAATTCGCCCTGGATCCAGTCCAGCGCCCGCTGCACGACCCGGGCATCGTTGCCGCCGGCTTCAGCCAGCCATTGCTGGCCCAGGGCCTGGGTGCGCGGGTTGAGGTCGGGCGGGAGCCGGGTCGCCAGGCGGCGCAGGCCGGGTTCGATGTCCGTACCCAGCTGGCCGCCGGGCGCCGACACGGCTTCGTACTTGAGCATGCGGCTGACGGGCGACGAGGTGACGACGCTGGCATCGGCCAGCAGGCGCCCGCCTTCGGGAGCCGCCAGCGGCAGGTCCATCACCGCCAGGTAGCGCTGGTCGGTCGGTTCGAGGGTGACTTCGTAGCGCAGCACGCTGTTGCCGGGCGCCACGTCGGCGGCGGCCAGGCCCTGGATGCCCGGATCGCGTGTCCAGCTGCCGCCGTCGAAGTTCCACAGCACCTGGGCGCGCCAGTACATCTGCCGGGGCGGAGGGGGCGGGTCGAGGAAGCGGACGCGCAGCGCCGGGCCGTCGTCGGCGAACATGTCCACCCACTGGTCGGGCGACATGCGCTCGTCCAGGCCGCCCTGGCCGAGCACGTTTTCGGGCATGCCCCACAGCGGCGTGGAAAGCCGCGGGAACAGCCAGAAAGCTGCCAGTGCCAGCGGCAGCGCCACCGCCACCGCGCGCAGCGTGCTGCCGCCGCGGCTGCGGTCGAGCCGGGGCGCCGGCGCGCCCGGGCGATGTTCGGCCAGCATCGCCAGCGCCACCAGCAACAGCCCGAGCGCCAGCATCGCCAGCGCCAGCACCAGCGGGCCCTGGTCCTGCAGGAAGGCGGCGAACGGTGCGAACAGCGAGAAACCCAACAGGCTGCGGGCATCACGCAGGCTGCGGGTTTCCCCGGGTTTGACCGCCAGAAGCGTCGCCAGCAGCGCCGTGCCGGTGTCGCGGCCGAGGTTGAAACCGAAGGTGACGACCAGGTAGCCCATCACCAGGGCGACCAGCAGCAGGCGCAGCGGGCCGGGCCAGCGCCGGTCGAAGACGTAGCCCAGTCCGGCCAGCGCCGCCAGCGCGACGCCGATGCCGGTGGGCACCTGCAACAGCAGGGGCAGCAGGCAGGCGCCAGCGGCGGCCATGCACCAGCGGCGCAGCGGCGTCGGCAGCGATTCAGCCATGCGGCATCAGCGCCAATGCACGCAGGCAGGCGTGGCGATGGTCGGGTCCGCGCCCCGGGCCCAGGACGCCGACCGGCAATCGCAGCCGGTAACGGTGGCCCTGGCGTTCGGCATCCACCACCCAGCGGGCGATGCGGCGGATCCGGGCTTCGTGCGCCATGCCGTGCAGCGTGTCCCAGTCCAGGTCGAGTTCGCGCGGCGCGCTGGCTTCGTACTCGCGCACCAGCAGGCGTTCGGCCCGCGCCGATGGCTTCCAGGCCACCTGCTTGAGCGCGTCGCCGGGGCGGTATTCACGCAGGTGGTGCGGTTGTTCCCCGTGCTGGCGGGTGCGGCGCGAGGTGCTGTCGCCGCCGTGTTCGGGCAGCGGCACCTGGCCGGTTTCCGGGCAGGGATAGACCAGCAGCCGGGTGCGCGGCTTGAGCCAGGTCCAGGCCCGCGCCAGGCCGAGCGGACGGATCGTCGAGAGCCGCAGGCGACCCGGGTCGAACCAGCCGCGCTGACGGGTGGGCAGGACCAGCGTCACCTCGGCGCGCTCGCCGGGGGCCAGGTCCAGGAAGGCCTCGACGTCGCCGGCCAGCAGCTCCAGGCCCGGCCGCCGGCGCAGCCCCGTGGCCTCGAAGGCGGCGCGCACCGCCAGGCCCTGGCCGGCGAACACCGGCTCGGCGTGCAGCGCCACCAGGCGCAGCCCGGACAGGGTGAGATGCGCCTGCACCAGGCTGTTGTGCGCCACCGCGATGGTGACGAAGGCCAGCAGCAGGGCGGGGTTGTTGTTGTAGTTCAGGCCACCGAGCACCATGGCCAGCAACATCAGCGCCAGGAACAGGCCGAAGCCGGTCGGCAGCACATAAATGCGGCGCCGGTCGATGTGGACCGGAAGTTCCTCCATCGTGCGCGGCCTGACCAGCGCCAGGCGAGCGAGGCGGTCGCTGAAACGGTCGACGAGGTCGGGCGTGCGCGCCATGGCCTCAGTCCACGGCCACCGCCCGCAGGATGCCCTGGGCGAGCGCGTCGCGGCCTTCGGCTTCGGATTCCGGCACCAGGCGGTGGGCGGCGACCGCGCCGAACAGCGCCTGCACGTCTTCCGGCAGGGCATGATCGCGGCCATCCAGCAGCGCCAGCGCGCGCGCGCCCCGCAGCAGCCCCAGGCCGGCGCGCGGGGACAGTCCGACCTGCACGCCGGGGTGGCGCCGGCTTTCCTGCAGGAGCGCCTGCACGTAGGCGACCAGTGCCTCGCTGGCATGCACGTTCGACACGGCCATGCGCAGGTCGAGCACGTCTTCGGCCGAAAGTTTCGGCATCGAGTGGGCAATGAGGTCGCGACGGTCGGCGCCGGCCAGCATCCGTCGCTCGGCGTCGGCGTCGGGATAACCCAGGTGCAGGCGCAGCAGGAAACGGTCCATCTGCGAGTCGGGCAGGGGGAAGGTGCCGGCCAGGTCGACGGGATTCTGGGTGGCGATGACGAAGAAGGGCTGCGACAGCGTATGCGTGGTGCCGTCCAGCGTGACCTGGTGTTCGGCCATGGCCTCGAGCAGCGCGCTCTGCGTGCGCGGCGGGGCCCGGTTGATTTCGTCCGCCAGCAGCAGCTGGGTGAAGACCGGGCCGGGGTGGAAGCGGAATTCACGCGCGGCCTGGTCGTAGATGGAGACACCGATGATGTCCGAGGGCAGCAGGTCGGACGTGAACTGCATGCGCTGGAAGTCCAGGCCCAGGGTCGCGGCCATGGCCCGTGCCAGGGTGGTCTTGCCCAGGCCGGGCAGGTCTTCGATGAGCAGGTGGCCGCCGGCCAGCAGGGTGGTGAAGGCCAGCCGCACTTCGTCCGGCTTACCGAGCACCAGCTCGTTCACCTGGGCCAGGGCTGCTTCGAGGGCCTGGCGGGTGTGCTCGGGTAGGATGTTGGCGTCTTTGGCCTGCGCGTGCATGCGTGCGTCCCGGCATTGAGTTCAGGAAGGATACCTTGTGGATGCTGGCATGCGGACCGGTTCGATGCGCGTGAAATTCATCGCGTTGTGGTGTGTCCTGCTGCTGGCCAAGCTGCTGCTGGCGGCGACGCTCCAGCCCTTCGGCGACGAAGCGTTTTATGCGTGGGAAGCACGGCATCCGGCCTGGGTGTATTCGGACCTGCCGGGGCTCACGGCATGGATGGCCTGGCTGGGCGCGCAGCTTGGTGGCGGCGGCGTGTTCGCGCTGCGCCTGCCTTTCATCCTGCTCGGTTCCTTGCTGCCCTGGCTGGTGGTTCGCATCACGCGCCGCTGGTTCGGATCCGAAGCCGGCTGGCAGGCGGGCATGCTGGCCTTGCTGATGCCGCTGGGCGGGATGATGGGCCTGTTGGCCCTGCCCGACGTGCCGATGTTGTTCGCCGCGCTGCTGTGCCTGGACGCGATCGGCATGCTGATGCGACGGCTGACGCCGCTGGGCCTGCTGCAGCTGGCGCTGGCCCTGGCGATCGGTGCGCTTGCCCACTATCGCTTCGCCCTGGTCGTGCTGGCCGGCGCCGCCGGCCTGGCCTGTGCGCCGGCGGGACGGGCGCTGCTGCGCCAGCCGATGGTCTGGGCGGCCCTCGCGGTGGGCGCGCTGGCCTGGGTGCCGGTGCTGGCCTGGAACCTGGCGCACGCTGGCGCCGGCCTGGGTTTCCAGTTCGTTGACCGCCATCCCTGGCAGCCACAGTGGCGCGGGCTTTGGTGGCCGCTGGTGCAGGTCCTGCTGCTGACGCCGCCCTTGATGTGGCTGCTGGGGCAGGCCCTGGTCGAAAGCTGGCGACGGCGCCGCCAGGCCGAGCCGGCCTGGCCACTGATGGCCGGCCTGGGTGCCGTGGCGGTGCCGGGGTTTTTTCTGTTCGGGTTTTTCACCGACGCCGAGCGCATCACCTTCCACTGGCCGCTGGCCGGGTGGCTGGCGCTGTGCTGCGTGGCGCCGCCGGTGCTGGCGCGCTGGCGGCCCGGGGCCCGGCGGCTGCTGCATGCAGCGGCGGCGCTGGGACTGGCGCTGCTGATGGGCTATCTGGCGCTGCTGGCGGCGCCGCAGGGGCGCGCCTGGCTCGCCGGCGGCCCGGCCTATGCCGACAACTTCAGCGGCTGGAACGAAATCGCCGGAGCGGTGCGGGAGGACCTGCAGGCCATGCCGCCGGACACGGTGCTGGTGGCGGACAATTTCATGCTCGCCGCGCAGCTGCGGCTGGCACTGCAGCGCGACGACATCCGGGTGCTGCCGCATCCGATCAATGAGAAACACGGCCGCGCCGTGCAGCTTGCTGACTGGGGCCAGGTCGACGAGGGCGCGGCCGACTGGCGCGGGCGGTCCGTGCTGGTCGTGGTCGAGGACACCGCGCGGCCGCTGCGGCAGCGGCTGGCCGGCTATCGCGAACTTTGCCAGCGCACCGGCGGCCTGCCGGCGCCGCAGGTGCTCAACGTCGACCAGGGCCGCAAACGTTTCCTGCGCTTCGCCCTGTTGCCTGCCGCCGACGGGGACGAAGGACCGGACGACTGCGTGCTGCCGGCGCTGGCCTGGCTGGAGGCGCCGGTACGCGGAGGCCGGCTGTCGCCAGGCGACCCGGTGCGCGGCTGGGCCCTGAAACCCGGCAGCGGGGTCGCGCGCATCGAGGTGCTGCTCGACGGCCAGGTGGTGGCCCGGGTCGAACCGGCGCTGGCGCGCCCGGATGTCGCGAACTACTGGTCGCTCGACGCCGGCGATGGCGACCGGTTCGGCTTCGTCCTGGACATGCCGGCGGTGCCCGGGCGGCCGGCCGGACGGGCATGGCTGGGGCTGCGGCTGCATGGCCGCGACGGCGGCAGCGAGACCTGGCCGGCGCAGCCGGTGGACTGGCGACCCTCAGGGCAGGCGGAAACCGGCCCGGCGCAGGGCCGCTGACAGCGCGATCAGCGGCAGCCCGACCAGGGCCGTGGGGTCGCGGGTTTCGATGGCCTCGAACAGGCTGATGCCCAGGCCTTCGCATTTGAAGCTGCCGGCGCAGTCGAGCGGTGCCTCGCTGGCGACGTAGCGCGCCACCTCGTCCGGATCGAGCGGCCGGAAGCGCACGACGGTCAGGTCCTCGCCGGTGATCATGCCCCCGCCCGCGTGGCGGAACAGGCAAAAGGCGGTGTGGAAGCGCTGCTCCCGGCCGGAGGCCGCCAGCAGCTGGGTGATCGCATTTTCAGCACTGCCGGGTTTGCCCACGGGCTGTCCGTCCCGTTCGGCGACCTGGTCCGAGCCGATGACCCAGGCCTGCGGCTGGTCCGCGGCGACCGCACGCGCCTTGGCTTGCGCCAGGCGGCGGGCGAGGTCCCGCGGGGCCTCGCCCGGGCGCGGGGTTTCATCGACCTCCGGCCGCTGCACCGTGAAGGGCAGGGCCAGGCGCTCGAGCAGCTCACGCCGGTAGCGCGAGGTGGAGGCCAGCACCAGCGCCGTCATGGTCGGGGCGCGGGGCGGCGAAGGGTGGCGGGCTCGCGCTCGGCGGCGCGTTCGCCGGCCTCGGTGGCTTCGGCCAGTTCGGCGCCGGCGTGCTCGAGCTCGGCCAGGCCGCCGGCCAGCCGGTCCCGGGCCCTGGCCAGGGCAGCGCAGGCGGTGTCGAGTTCCGACTGCCGGGCGTCCTGGCCGTGGTGCTTGATCCATAGGCGGTGCTGGAGCAGGTCGCGCTTGGCTTCGCGCACGGGCAGGGAACTGTCCAGGGACGCCCGGGCAACCGCGGCCATGTCCGGCGGCACCCGGCCGACGACCTCCTGCAGCGACTGCATCCGGACCTGGCTGCGGTCGAGCAGGCCTTCCATCTCGTCGGCCAGGTCCAGCAGGCGGACCAGGCTGCGGTCCCGGCGCCGGTTGCGCAGGATCCACCAAAGCATGGCGAGGGCCAGGGCCAGGCTGGCCAGTCCGAGGGAGGTGATGAGGGTCTGCATGGGCTTTCCGTTGGCTGCGGGCAGTCTGCACCAGCCCTGCGGGGGCCGGCAAACCCCTGTCCGTCCAGTCACTTAAGGTTTGACATCGGTGGGTGCCGAGCCTAAAATCCCGCGCTTATGTCCGCTTCCTTGCCCCCTGTGCTTGATGCCTGGCGCATGGTCGCGGCCAAACGGCTGTTCGATGGCCGCCTGCCGTTGTCGGGAATGTCCCGCCTGCGTCCGGTGCTGGCGGATGCCGATGGAGATTGCCGGTTCGAGGTCGAATTCGGCGTGGACGCGATGGGCATGCGCTACGTTGATGTTCGTGCCGAGGCCGAATTGCCGCTGCTTTGCCAGCGTTCGCTCGAAAGGTTCCTGCATCCGGTGCGCATCAACCAGCGCCTGGGACTGGTCACCGACGAGTCGCAGGAAGCAGCCTTGCCGGAGGGCGTCGAACCCCTCCTGCTCGATGCCAGCGGCGAGCTGAACCCAGCCGGCCTGGTCGAGGACGAACTCATCCTCGCCGTGCCGGTGGTACCGATCGACCCCGCTTCAGCCGAACTCGAGGCCGAATGGCCCGAAGAAGCCGAAGTGGAAGAGAAACCAAACCCTTTCGCCGCGCTCGCCGCGTTGAAGGAACAGAAGAAGTAGTTGGAGACAAGCCATGGCCGTCCAGAAGTCCCGTGTCACCCCGTCCCGCCGCGGCCAGCGCCGCGCGCATGACTCGCTCACCGCCAAGCAGCTGGCCACCGACCCGACCACGGGCGAGACCCACCTGCGCCACCACGTGACCAAGGACGGCTACTACCGCGGTCGCAAGGTCATTGCCACCAAGACCTCGGTGGTCGAGGAAGACTGAGGCCGCGCGTCGTGTCCTGCCGCTGCAGGACGCGACCTGAAGTAAGCCTTGCGCGGCGGGCCTGGCCCGCCGCGTGCGTTTCCGACGGTCGGCAAAGGGAGTGACCATGGCCGTGTTCTCGCGTATCGCCGGTACGGGCAGTGCCCTCCCGGAAAAGGTCCTGAGCAACAAGGATCTCGAACAATTCGTCGAAACCACCGACGAATGGATCGCCAGCCGGACCGGCATCCGCCAGCGCCACGTCGTGGCCGAGGGCGAGACCACCGCCGACCTGGCCGAGCGCGCCGCGCGTGCCGCCATGGAGGCCGCGGGCGTCACCGCCGACCAGCTCGACCTGATCGTGCTGGGCACGACCACGCCCGACCTGATCTTCCCGTCCACCGCCTGCCTCGTGCAGCACCGGCTGGGCGCCAACGGCTGCGCCGCCTTCGACGTCAACGCGGCCTGTTCGGGCTTCATCTATGCGCTGAGCATCGCCGACGCCTACGTGCGTTCGGGCATGGCGCGCACGGTGCTGGTGATCGGCGCCGAAACCCTCACCCGCATGCTCGACTGGTCCGACCGCAACACCTGCGTGCTGTTCGGCGACGGCGCCGGCGCGGTGGTCATCAAGGCCGATGCCGAAGCCGGCATCCTGTCCACCCACCTGCATGCCGACGGTGGCAAGAAGGACCTGCTCTACAACCCGGTCGGCGTTTCCGCCGGATTCAAGCCCGAGGAAAAGAACGCCGGCGTGCGTGTCCTGATGACCGGCAACGAAGTCTTCAAACATGCGGTCAAGGCGCTCGATTCGGTCGTGGACGAGACGCTGGCCGCCAACGGCCTGGACAAGACCGACCTGGACTGGCTGATCCCGCACCAGGCCAACCTGCGCATCATCGAAGCCACGGCCAAGCGCCTGGAAATGCCGATGGACCGCGTCATCGTGACCGTACACAAGCACGGCAACACGTCCTCGGGTTCGGTGCCGCTGGCGCTGGACGAAGCGGTGCGGTCGGGCAAGGTCAAGCGTGGCCAGCTGCTGTTGCTCGAAGCCTTCGGCGGCGGCTTCACCTGGGGCTCGGCGCTCATCCGCTACTGACCATGGCCGCCACGCGCGTCCAGCGCGAAAGCTGGCAGGGCCAGGTCGCCTGGCGAAAGACCTATGCCGACGGCGGTCGCCGCCGGCGCATCGCGGCCCTGCGCTGGGTGGCCAGGCAGCTGGGGGCGAACGCCTTGCTGCCGCCGCTGCCGCTGTCGCCGGAACTGGCCTGCCGCACCGAACAGGCAATGATCAACCGGCTGGCCGCGCTCGGCGCGAACGTGCCGCCGCTGCTGGCGGTGGGGGACCGCGAACTGCTGCTGGGCGACCTGGGCCCGACCCTGGCCCTGGTCTGCCGGGCCGAGACGCATGCCGGCAAGCGCCGCGAGCTGGTGCAAGCGGGGCTCGATGCCCTCGCCACGCTGCACGGGCACGGGGGCTACCTGAGCCAGGCCTTCGCGCGCAACATGACCCTGCTCGATGGCCGCGTTGGTTTCATCGACCTCGAGGAAGATCCCTGCACGGTCATGTCGCTGGCCGCTGCCCAGGCGCGCGACGTGTTGTTCTACGCGCACTCGACCGCACGTTTCCTGTCCGACCAGCCGGGCGAACACGCCCGGCTGCTGCAGGCCCACCTGGCGCGCGAAGCGCCCGACGTACGCGCCGAAGTCGCGCGCACCGCCTCGGCGCTGTCCTGGCTGGCACCGGTGGCCCGGCTGTTCGGGGGCCGCTCGCGCGACGTCGCCGAAGCCCTGGCCAGCCTGGCGCGCGCCACCGCCTGACCCTACGCGGCGGTACAGACGCTCGCGCACCTGCCTCGCTTATCATTCAGCGATTCCGCAGACGGACCTCCGATGAGCCAGACCATCGCTTTCGTATTTCCCGGCCAGGGCTCCCAGTCGCTGGGCATGCTGTCCGAGCTCGCCGCCGCGCACCCGGAAGCGCGTGCCGCTTTCGACGAGGCCTCCGAGGGCGCCGGCCTGGACCTGTGGGCGCTGTCCCAGCAGGGACCCGAGGACCAGCTCAACCAGACCGAATTCACCCAGCCGGCGCTGCTGGCCGCCGGCGTGGCCACCTGGCGCGCCTGGTGCGCCCGCGGCGGTGCCCGGCCGCAGCTGCTGGCCGGACACAGCCTGGGCGAATACGCGGCACTGGTGGCCGCCGGTTCGCTGACGCTGGCCGATGCCGCCCGGCTGGTGCGCGAACGCGGCCGGCTGATGCAGCATTCGGTGCCGGCGGGCACCGGCGCGATGGCCGCGGTGCTGGGCACCGAGGATGCCCTGGTCGCCGAGGTCTGCAGCGCGGTCTCGGGTGACGAGGTCGTGGTGCCGGCGAACTACAACTCGCCCGGCCAGGTCGTCATCGGCGGCCACGCGGCGGCGGTCGATCGCGCCATGGCGGAGCTGCAGGCGCGCGGCGTCCGCAAGCTGGTGAAGCTGGCGGTTTCGGTGCCCTCGCACACGCCGCTGATGCGCGAAGCCGCCAACCGGCTGTCGGAGGTGATGGCGGGCATGGCCTGGAGCGAACCCTCGCTGCCGGTGGTCCAGAACGTCGACGGCGAGGTGCACGAAGGCATCCAGTCGATCCGCGATGCCCTGGTGCGCCAGCTCTACCTGCCGGTGCGCTGGACCGACTGCGTGCAGGCCCTGGCCGCCCGCGGCGCCACCCGCATCGCCGAATGCGGGCCCGGCAAGGTCCTCACTGGCCTGGCCAAGCGCATCGACAAGTCCCTGGACGCCCGCGCCCTGGGCGCCCCCGCCGACTTCGATGCCGCGCTGGCGGATTGGAACGACTGATCCCCGGCCGCGGCCAAGCCCTGATTCTGGAGTACGAAAATGTCTGAAGTTCTGAAAGGTGAGATCGCGCTGGTGACCGGCGCGAGTCGTGGCATCGGCGCGGCGATTGCCGACGAGCTGGCGGCGATGGGCGCGACGGTCATCGGCACCGCGACCAGCGACGCCGGTGCGGCGGCCATTGGCGAGCGCCTGGCGCCGAGTGGCGGGGCAGGGCGCCGGCTGGATGTTTCCAGCAGCCAGGACGTCGAAGCGGTGCTCGACGAAATCGCCAAGGCCTTCGGTCCGGTCTCGATCCTGGTCAACAACGCCGGCATCACCCGCGACAACCTGCTCATGCGCATGAAGGACGAGGACTGGCAGGCCATCCTCGACACCAACCTCAGCTCGGTCTTCCGTACGTCCAAGGCCGTCATGCGGGGCATGATGAAGGCGCGCAAGGGTCGCATCATCAACATTGCCTCGGTCATCGGCGTCACCGGCAACGCGGGCCAGGCCAACTACGCGGCGGCCAAGGCCGGCATCATCGCTTTCAGCAAATCGCTGGCCAAGGAAATCGGCAGCCGCGGCGTCACCGTCAACGTGGTCGCGCCGGGCTTCATCCAGACCGACATGACCAAGGACCTGCCGGACGCCTCGCGCGAGGCGCTGGTCGGCCAGATCGCGCTGGGCCGGCTGGGCGAACCGGCCGACATCGCCCGGGCCGTCGCCTTCCTCGCCAGTCCGGCAGCGGCCTACATCACCGGCGAAACCCTGCACGTCAACGGCGGCATGTACATGCCCTAACTCCTTGTGGCGGCTGGATTTGCGTTAGAATCCAGCCTCCCGATCCCAGGCCGCGGCGACACAGGCGCCCGCCGCGGCCGGCATTTGATTACAATGCGCCCGCAAACATCCCTCCGGGAGGAGACAGATCCATGAGCAGCATCGAAGAACGCGTCAAGAAAATCGTCATCGAGCAGTTGGGCGTGAAGGAAGACGAAGTCACCGTGAACGCCTCGTTCGTGGACGACCTCGGCGCCGACTCGCTGGACACCGTCGAGCTGGTCATGGCCCTCGAGGAAGAGTTCGAGTGCGAGATCCCGGACGAAGAGGCCGAGAAGATCACCTCCGTCCAGCAGGCCATCGATTACATCAAGGCCCACGTCAAGGCTTGATCGCCTGATGGTTTGGACGCCGGGGCCGCGCTTGCGCGGCCCTGCGCGTTTGCGGCATCCGGCCCCAGCGCCGGCCCGGTCGCCGGCGATTGCGGGGCCCGGCCGCGCACCCTGAATCCATAGCGGAGTTTCGCCATGAGTCATCGTCGCGTCGTCGTCACCGGCATGGGCATCGTCTCGCCCATCGGCAACACCCTGGCCAGCGCCTGGGAAAGCATCGAGGCCGGTCGCAGCGGCATCGGCCAGATCACCCACTTCGATGCCTCGGCCTACGCCACCCGCATCGCCGGTGAAGTGCGCGATTTCGACGCGAAGTCCTTCCTGCCGCCGAAGGACGTCAAGAAGATGGATACCTTCATCCACTACGGCCTGGCGGCCAGCTTCCAGGCGTTGGACGACGCCGGCCTCGAGATCAACGACGACAATGCCGAGCGCATCGGCGCCCTCGTCGGCTCGGGCATCGGCGGCGTGCGTGGCATCGAGGACACCGCGATCGCCCTGCACGAAGGCGGTCCGCGCAAGGTTTCCCCGTTCTACGTGCCCAGCACCATCATCAACATGCTGCCCGGGCAGCTGACGATCCTGAAGGGCATCAAGGGCCCGAACTTCTCCGCCGTCTCCGCCTGCGCCACTGCCAACCACTCGATCGGCATGGCGATGCGCATGATCCAGTACGGCGACGCCGACATCATGGTGGCCGGTGGCGCCGAGCACGGCTGCACGCCGACCTCGGTGGGTGGCTTTTGCTCGATGAAGGCGATGTCCACCCGCAACGACGACCCGACCCGGGCCTCGCGTCCCTGGGACAAGGACCGCGACGGTTTCGTGCTCGGCGACGGCGCCGGCATCCTGATCCTCGAGGAATACGAACACGCCAAGGCCCGCGGCGCCCGCATCTATTGCGAACTGGCGGGCTTCGGCGCCAGTTCCGACGCCTTCCACATGACCGCGCCCAGCGAGACTGGCGACGGCGCCGCGCGCTGCATGCGTGCCGCGCTCAAGGACGCGGGCGTCAACGCCGAACAGGTGGGTTACCTCAACGCCCACGGCACCTCCACGCCGCTGGGCGACCTGGGCGAAACCCTGGCGATCAAGAGCGCGCTGGGCGCGCATGCGCACGAAACCATGGTCAGCTCGACCAAGTCGATGACCGGCCACCTGCTGGGCGCCGCCGGTGGCGTCGAGGCGGTGTTCACGGTGATGGCCCTGCACACCGGCGTCATCCCGCCGACGATCAACCTCGACGAGCCCGGCGAGGGCTGCGACCTGGACTACGTGCCCAACACCGCGCGCCAGGCCAAAGTGGACGTGGCGGTGTCCAACGGCTTCGGTTTCGGCGGCACCAACGGCACCCTGGTGTTCAAGCGGCTCTGAGCCGGACCCGGCCGGTTCCGGCGATGCCCCTGCTCGCGCTGCCGCCGGGCCTGGACCTGCTGCGGCTGCAGTCCGCCGACCCGGCGCGTTTCCCGCTGCTGCTCGAGAGCGTGGCTGGTGGCAACGCGCTGTCTCGCTGGGACCTGCTGCTGGCGAGCAATGGCGAGGGCCTGCGCCTGGACGCGGACGGCCACGTGCGTTCACTCGGCGGCGGCGCGGTGCTGGGCACCGACTTCCTGCACGAACTCGACGCACGCTGGTCGGTCGCGCGCACGGCGCATGAGGCATCGCAGCTGCCGTTCCACGGTGGCTGGGGCCTGTTCCTGGCCTATGAACTGGCCGGCCAGGTCGAGCCGAGGCTGCACCTGCCGGCCGCGCCCGGTCCGCTGCCGGTCGCCATCGCCTGGCGCTGTCCGGCCGCCGTGCTGAGGGACCGCGAAAGCGGCGAGTGTTTCGCGGTCGCCGAACCAGGGGCCGAACATTGGCTGGCACAGCTCGCGCAAGCCGCGACGACACCGGCGCCGGCGCCCACGGACTTCGCCACGCCCGCGCTGGAGGAGGATCCGCCCCACCGCTTCACCGACGGGGTCGCCCGCGTGCACGACTACCTGCGCGCCGGCGACGCGTTCCAGGTCAACCTGTCGCGGGCCTGGCGGGCCCGCTTCGACCGCCCGCCGGATCCGGCAGCGGTTTACGAGCGCCTGCGCCAGAACAACCCCGCGCCGTTCGCCGGCCTGATGCGCCACGGCGAGGCGGCATTGCTGAGTTCCTCGCCCGAACGGCTGGTCTCGGTGCGCGGCCGGCGCGTGGACACCCGCCCGATCGCCGGCACCCGGCCGCGGTTCCCGGGGGACGACGACCAGGCGCGCATCCGCGACCTGGTCGGCAATCCCAAGGAGCGGGCCGAGCACGTGATGCTGATCGACCTCGAGCGCAACGACCTGGGCCGTGTCTGCGAGCCCGGCAGCGTGCGCGTGGACGAGCTGATGGGCGTGGAGAGTTATGCCCACGTGCATCACATCGTCTCCAACGTCACCGGCACGCTGCGCGAGGACGCGACGCCAGGCGCCATCGTGCGTGCGGTGTTCCCGGGCGGCACCATCACCGGCGCGCCCAAGGTGCGCTGCATGGAGATCATCGCCGAGCTCGAAGGCGAGGGCCGGGGCGCATACACCGGCGCCCTGGGCTACCTGGGCAACGACGGCGACCTGGACCTGAACATCCTGATCCGCAGCGCCTGGCTCCGGGGCCACGAACTGCAGTTCCGCACCGGCGCCGGCATCGTCGTCGATTCGGACGCCGACCGCGAACTCGAGGAAACCCGGGCCAAGGCGCGCGGCCTGCTGCGGGCGCTGGGGGCGCAGGGATGAGCGCACTGGCGACCCGCGTCTTCCGCGGACAGGAGCGCGTCGAGGCGCCGGACCCCGCGGACCGCGGCCTGGCCTATGGCGACGGCCTGTTCGAAACCCTGCGTGTCTGCGGCAACACGTTGCCCTGGTGGCCGCGCCACGCCGCCCGTCTGGCGCGCGGCGCCGCCGTGCTGGACCTGCCGATGCCCGACCGCGATTGGCTGCAGGACCAGCTGGCGGAACTGCTCGTGCAGGCGCCCGGGCAGGGCGTGCTGAAACTGATGCTGACCCGCGGCGTGGGGGGGCGCGGTTACGCGCCGCCGGCCCGGCCCGAGCCGAGCCTGATCCTGTCCCTGCACGCACTGCCCGCCGATCCCGGCCCGCTGCGGCTGCGCTGGTGCCGGACCCGGGTGTCGCTGCAGCCGGCGCTGGCGGGCATCAAACACCTCAACCGGCTCGACCAGGTGCTCGCACGCGGCGAATGGCGCGACGGCGATATCCACGAGGGCCTGATGCTCGATGCCGCCGGACATCTCGCCTGCGCCACGTCGGCCAACGTTTTCGCGTTCATCGACGGGCGCTGGCTCACGCCGTCGCTGGCCGCCGGCGGCATCGCCGGCCTGGCCCGCGACTGGGTCCTGGCCAACGAACCCGGCGCCGGGACCACCGCGTTGACGCCGGCGATGATCGGATCGGCGCAGGCGCTTTTCCTGTGCAATGCCGTGCGCGGTATCCTGCCGGTCGGCCAGCTCGACGAACTGCACTGGCCGCCGCACCCGGGCACCGAACGCCTGCGCCGGGCACTGGACCGCGAACTGACGGTCGCCTGACCGGAGCCACTCTTGCCAAAATCTTCATCGCACAAGCTGCTCAAGGCCCTGGTGGCACTGTCCCTGCTGGTCGCGGTCGCCCTGGGTGGCTGGTTCTGGCAGCGATACGAAGGCTTCGCCAATGCGCCGATCGCGCTGGCCGAGTCAGAGCGCATCCTGGTCGTCGAATCGGGCGACGGCTTCCAGGACATCCTCGACAAGCTGCGGGAACTGGGCGTGGAAGAGGGCCACGACCTGGAGTGGAAGGCCCTGGCCCACGAAATGAAGGTCGTCTCCCGCCTGCAGGTGGGCGACTACAGCATCCGCCACGGCATCACCCCGGCCGAATTGCTGCGCAAGCTCGAACGCGGCGACGTCATCCACTACCGCTTCACCCTCGTCGAAGGCTGGAACCTGCGCGACCTGCGCGCGGCGCTGGCCCGCGACGAGCGCATCCGGCAGACCCTGGCCGATGCCAGCGACGCCGAGATGATGGCGGCGCTGGGTCGGGAAGGCGTGCATCCGGAAGGCCGGTTCCTGCCCGAGACCTACCACTTCACCCGCGGCATGAGCGACCTGGACCTGCTGCGTCGCGCGATGCTGGCGATGGACAGCGCCCTGGCCGATGCCTGGGACGACCGGCTCGATGATCTGCCGCTGGAAACCCCGGACCAACTGCTGACCCTGGCTTCGATCATCGAAAAGGAGACCGGCAAGGCGTCCGAGCGTCCCGAGATCGCCGGCGTCTTCGTTCGCCGGCTCAAGCTGGGCATGCGCCTGCAGACCGACCCCACCGTCATCTACGGCATGGGCAGCGCCTACGACGGCAACATCCGCCGTCGCGACCTCACCACCGACACGCCCTACAACACGTACACCCGCGGCGGCCTGCCGCCGACGCCGATCGCGATGCCCGGGCGCGCGGCGCTGGCGGCGGCGGCGAACCCCTTGCCCGGCAATACGCTCTATTTCGTGTCGCGCGGCGATGGCAGCCATGTGTTCTCGGCCACCCTGGCCGAACACAACCGGGCCGTGGCCTGCCACCAGCTCAAGCGGTGCCGCTGATGGCGGGCATCTTCATCAGCCTCGAAGGCGGCGAGGGGGCCGGCAAGTCCACGGTGCTGTCGGCGCTGCGCGAGGTGCTGGCCGAATCCGGGCGTGAAGTGGTCTGTACCCGCGAGCCGGGTGGCACGCCCGAAGGCGAGGCGATCCGGGAGCTGCTGCTGGCGCCGGGGCGCGAACTGGTGCCGGAGGCCGAACTGCTGCTGATGTTCGCTTCGCGGGCGCAGCTCGTGCGCCAGGTCATCCGGCCGGCGCTGGCCCGGGGTGCCGCCGTGCTGGCGGACCGCTTCACCGACGCCAGCTTCGCCTACCAGGGCGGCGGACGAGGCCTGGATGCCGGCCATATCGCCGAACTCGAACGCTGGGCCGCGGGCCTGCGGCCCGACCTGAGTTTCCTGCTCGACGTCGGCGTCAGCCAGGGCCTGGCCCGGGCGCGCTCGCGCGGTGGCGAACCGGACCGGATCGAGGCCGAACGCGTGGACTTCTTCGAACGCGTGCGCGCCACCTACCTGGCCCGCGCCGCCGCCGAGCCCGGCCGGTTCCGCGTCATCGACGCCAGCCAGAGCGCCACCGCCGTGCGCGACGCCGCGGTGACGGCGCTGCGTACGTGGCTGGCAGGCCAGCCATGAGCGAGCTGGCGCCCTGGCAGCAGCGAATTTTCGACCAGGCCGCGGGAAGCGCCGCCGAGGGCCGCCTCGGCCACGCCCTGCTGTTGCTCGGGCCGGCGCTGATGGGCAAGCGCGAAGTCGCACTGCGGCTTTCGCGCCGGCTGCTCTGCGCCACGCCGGCGGCCGATGGCCAGGCCTGCGGCAGCTGCCGCGGTTGTCGCCTGTTCCAGGCCGGCAACCACCCCGACTTCAAGCACGTCAGCTTCATGCCCAATGACAAGGGCGACAAGCTTCGCAGCGAAATCGTGGTGGACCAGATGCGCGCGCTGGGGCACTGGTTCTCGCTGACGCCGCAGATGGGCGGTGCCCAGGTGGCCCTGGTCGAACCGGCGCATGCACTCAACACCGCCGCCGCCAACGCACTGCTCAAGACGCTGGAAGAACCCTCGCCGGGCCGCTACCTGCTGCTGGTCACCGACCAGCCGGCGCGCCTGCCGGCGACCATCCGCAGTCGCTGCCAGCGGCTCGAGTTCCGGACGCCTTCGCGCGAGGAGTCGGCGGCCTGGCTGGCCGCCAGGGGACACGGGCCGCAGGCGCGGGAGCGCGCGCTGGACGCCGCCCGTGGCCATCCCGGCCTGGCGGCCGAGTGGCTCGATGAAGGGCGGCTGGCGCTTCGCAACGAGGTGATGGCCGAACTTGGCGCCGTGGCCGAAGGCCGGCGGGCACCGGTCGAGACGGCCTCCGCCTGGCTCGGGGACGAATTGGCGCCGCTGCGCCTGCGTTTCGCGGCCGAGGCCGTGCTCGACGGGCTTTCCCACCGCCTGGCAGGCACGCCGGACCCCGGCTTGACCCTGCCGGAGGATTTCCCGAAGCTTTCGGCGTGGTTCGACGCCACCAACCGGCTGCGCAGCCAGCTGGCGCTGCCGGCACTGCGCCATGACCTGGCGCTGGCCGGGCTGCTGCTCGAATGGCGTAGCATGTTCAAGGACACGACAAGGACGAGGGCAGGACGATGATCGGAGGCGGCGCGGGCGCACGGCAGGGCATCCTGTCGCTGGCCATCAAGGACAAGGCGGCGCTCTACAACGCCTACATGCCCTTCGTGAAGGGCGGCGGCATCTTCGTGCCCACCACCAAGCGCTATGCGCTGGGCGACGAGGTGTTCATCCTGCTGTCGCTGATGGAAGAAAAGGACCGCCTGCCGGTGGCCGGCAAGGTGGTGTGGATCACCCCCGCCGGCGCACAGGGCAATCGCGGCGCCGGCATCGGCGTGCAGTTCGCCGACACCGCCGAGGCCGAAGCCGTGAAGGGCAAGATCGAAACCTTCCTGGCCGGCACGCTCGAGGCCGACAAGCCCACGCACACGATGTAATCGCCGGGCTCAGCCCATGCGGCCGCTGAGCCACAGGCCCAGCAGCAGTCCGGCCGTTCCCAGCGTCATGCCGACGACGATGCCAAGGCGTGAATTGCGCCGCTCGCGCAGCCGCCGCTTCGCCGTGCCCACCGGGTCGATCTGTGCCTCGTGCGCCCGGCGTGCGGCCAGGATGTTGGGCAACCAGGCGGTGCAACTGACCACGATGCCGACCATGAAGCCCAGCGAGAGCGCCAGGTGCGGAATCCAGCCGGGCACCTTCGCCAGCAGGTTGATGCCAACGCTGAAGCCCACCACCATCAGGCTGGTGACGACGCCATAGGCGATCAGGCCGCGTCGTTCGCGGTCGTCGAAGGGAGCCCGCAGATAGGGTCGGATGCCGGTCCACAGGCCGGCAAGGCCGCCGATGATGCCGACCGCGGCGGCACCGAACGCCCCCAGGCCGAGCTTGGCCAGGCCCTTGGCGCCGCCCAGGGCGCCGACGCCCAGGGCCGTCGCGGCCGCCGCCGGCGGTGCGGCCACGGCCAGCGCCAGGGCCACTGCCGACGTGAATGCGACGCCCGGGGCCGTGCCGCGGGCAAAGTGGCCCAGGCGATCGAGCAGCTCGACGCGTACGCGGTCCCGGGCCCGCTGCAGCCGCTTGCGCACCGCCGCGTCCTGCAGCCCCAGCAGGCCCGCGACCTGGCGCGAATTCTGGCCTTCCCGGTAATACAGCAGCAGGACTTCCCGGCTTTCCGCCGGCAGGCTGTCGATCACGGCGGCGGCGATGTCGTGCTCCTGGTGGTCGGCGAACCGCTCCGCCGGTTCCGGGTGCGGGTCGGCCACCTGGGCCAGCAGCGCCTCGACGTCGCCTGCCGGCTCGCGCAGGCGGTTCCGGGCCCGCAGGTGGTCGCGGGCCAGATTGCGGGTGATCTGCCGCAGCCAGGGCAGGAAGCTGTCCGGGTTCCTGAGCCGGCGCAGGTTTTGCCAGGCCGAGAGGAAGGCCTCCTGGGCGACGTCCTCGCTGGCCGGCACGTCGCGCACGATCGCCAGGGCGATCGAGGCCACCGTGCCCTGGCAAGCCGCGACGATGCGGCCATAGGCCTCGCGGTCGCCGTCGGCGGCGGCGGGCAGGTGGGCGTGGATCAGGGATTCGACGACGTCGGTGCTCATGGCGGGTTCCTGGCTGGGGCTCAAGGCCCTGACGCGCCGGCGGCCGGGAGTGTGACCGCTAGCCGCCGAAGAAACGCCGCGCCATCAACAGGGCGCCGACCACCACCACGGTGCCCAGCAGCACCAGCCGCAGCTTGTTGACCTTGGCCTGGGGGCTGGCGGGTGCACCGGCACGGAACTGCAGCGCGCCGGGCACGTAGGCCGATTCCCGGCTGGTGTCGAGCAGGCCGGCGGCGTGGAGGATTTCGCGGGCCTGCTTGAAGTCGTCGGGACGGATCACCCAGACCGCCGGCTGCTGGCTGGGGTCGTGGTTCTTGTTCGAGTAGCTGAATTCGCGGCGGCTGTTGCCCTTCCAGGAGCGGCCCTGGCTGAGCTTGGTCTGGATGCCGGCCTCGTTGAGCAGGCGCTCGACGGCTTCGACGTTTTCGAGCCGGACCGAGGTGAATACCTGGCGCATCAGCGGGCCTCCGGGTCGGGCAACACGCGGATCAGGCCTTCCTGCGCCGTCGAGGCGACCATGCGGCCGTCGCGCGTGTAGATCTGGCCGCGCGCCAGCCCGCGGGCGCCCTGGGCGCTGGGGCTGTCGAGCGAATAAAGCAGCCAGTCGTCGGCGCGGAAGGGACGGTGGAACCACATGGCGTGGTCCAGCGACGCCATCTGCACGTTGGGCTGGTAGTAGCTGATGCCGTGCGGGAAGGTCGCGGTGCCCAGCAGGTGGAAGTCGGACGCGTAGGCCAGCAGGGCCTGGTGCAGCACCCGCGAATCGCCGACTTCGCCGGTCAGGCGGAACCAGACCTGCTGGTAGGGCGGGCGCTTGGGCGGCTTAACTTCGTCGCGCGGATACACCGGACGGATTTCGAACGGTCCCATGCGCGACAGCCAGCGCTGGGCCTTGGCCGGCAGCTGGGCGAGTTGTTCCGGCGTCGGCGCGGCGACCGGCTCGATGTCCTCCGGCGGCGGCACCGTGGGCATGGCGACCTGGTGTTCGTTGCCGGGTTCGTCTTCCTGGAAGGACGCGGCGAACACGAAGATCGGCTTGCCGTGCTGGATCGCCGTGACCCGCCGCACCGAGAAGCTGTTGCCGTCGCGGGTGCGGTCGACGTCGTAGATGATGGGGTGTTCGACGTCGCCGGCGCGCAGGAAATAGGCGTGGATCGAATGCACGTGGCGGTCGTCGGCCAGTGTGCGCTGGGCCGCGGACAGGGCCTGGCCCAGCACCTGGCCGCCGAAGACGTACTTGGTGCCGATGTCGCGGCTCTGGCCGCGGAACAGGTTGTCTTCGAGGCGCTCAAGGCGCAGCAGGTCCACCAGTTCGGCGGCGACGGAAGCGGTCATGGTGACTCCGGGGTTCGGCCGCCGATTATACCCGGGCACCTAGGGCCGGATGCGTTCGAGCGGCACCGCGTCGAGCACCTTCGACCAGGGGAACCGCGGTCCGGGGTCGCGTTTGCGGAACACCTGCTGGTGCAGGTTGTCGCTGGCCGGCACCTGGCTGACGTCCAGGTCCTCGTGGCCGGCGATGAATTCCAGCGACGGGATTTCATGCCTGAGCCAGGCCAGCAGCCCGACCAGCGCGGCGACCTGTTCGTCGGTATAGGGTTCTTCCATGGCCTGGCGCCGCGAATCGAGCCAGTCCGGATAGCGGCCGCGATTGACCAGTTCGATGCCCACCGAGCGCTCGTTGTAGCTGCGCGTGTGGTGGGCGATCCGGTCGGGTTTCACGAAGACGTGGATGCTGCCGTCGCGATCGATGTAGTAGTGGCCGCTGTTGCCGGTGCCGCTGTCGTAGAGCACGCGTTCGCCGAATTCACGCGCCTTGGCGAGGTCGGGCAGTTCGGTGCAGTGGATCACCACCAGGTCCACCTGGCCGCGCGGGCGGGCCGCGAGTCGTTCTTCGTAGGGCAGCGGCCAATCGTGGAAAACGGGTTCTGGCGGCAGGTCCGGGCTCATGCCGCATGCTAACATCGCGGCCGTTTCCGGAGCCCCCCATGACGCCATTCGCCCACATCGCGCCATGACCGGCCACGTCATCATCTCGCACGGACTCGAAAGCGGTCCCGGGGCCAGCAAGGCCAGCGCCCTGGCGAAGGTCGCCGGCCAGCTGGGCTGGACCCATGAGCGCCCGGATTACCGCGACCTCGATTCGGCCGGCCCCCTGGGCGACGTCCGGAGCCGGATCCACCGGCTGGCGGAGCGGGCCCACCTGGTGACCCGCAGGCCGCTGGTGCTGGCCGGCTCGAGCATGGGCGCCTATATCTCGGCCCACGTTTCCCGGGAGGTGCCGGTCAACGGTCTGTTCCTGATGGCGCCGCCGGTGGCCCTGGACGTCGAGCCGCGCACGCTCAAGGCCGCCATGGTGCCCACGCGCATCATCCACGGCTGGGAAGACGAACTGATCCCGGCCCTGGACGTCGTGCGTTGGGCGCAGCGACGCCTCGACCCGGTGTTGCTGGTGCCCGACAGCCATCGCCTGGCCGCGCACGTGGAGTTCTGCGCCGAGGAATTCGGTCGTTTCCTGCAGATGCTGTCGGCATGAAGTTCTTCGCCGCCTGCGCCAAATCGCTTGAATACCTGCTGGCCGACGAGCTGCTCGCCCTGGGCGCGACCCGCGCCAGCGCGGCGCTGGCCGGTGCCAATTTCGAGGGTGATCCCGAGGTCGCCTACCGGGCGGTGATGTTCTCGCGCCTGGCGAGCCGGGTTTACTGGCCGCTGGCGGAATTCGACTGTGCCAACGAGAACGACCTCTACCAGGGCGTGCACGCGGTCGACTGGGCCAGCCACCTCGACCCCGAGGGCACCCTGGCCGTGGATGCCCACGTGTCCGGCCCGGGGCTGACGCACGAACGTTATGCCGCCCAACGTACCAAGGACGCCGTGGTCGACCGCATGCGGGCCGCGCATGGCGTTCGCCCGTCGGTGGACACCGAGGCCCCCGACCTGCGCCTGGGCCTGGTCGTGCGCAAGGGCCGGGCGGTGCTCTCGATCGACCTCGGCGGCGGCCCGCTGCACCGGCGCGGCTGGCGCCAGTCGCAGGGCGAGGCACCGCTGAAGGAAAACCTGGCCGCCGGCATGCTGGTCCGCGGCGGCTGGCCGAAGATCTATGCCGAGGGCGGTGCGCTGCTCGACCCGATGTGCGGAAGCGGCACCCTGCTGGTCGAAGGCGCCCTCATGGCGGCCGACGAAGCGCCGGGCCTGCGCCGGCTGGCCGGCACGCTGCCGACGCGCTGGAAAGGTTTCGACGAAAGCCTGTGGTCGCGCATCGAAGTCGAGGCGCGCCAGCGGGCCGAGGCGGGCAGGGCGGCCCTGCGGCCGGCGTTTTTCGGCGCCGACCTGGACCCGCGGGCGCTGCAGGCGACGGTGGCGAACGCCGATCGCGCCGGCGTGGCCGATGTCATCTCGCTCGAACGCCGCGACGTCGCGGCGCTGGTCGCACCCGGTCCGGCCCGTGGGCTGGTCGTGTGCAATCCACCCTACGATGCCCGTCTCGCCGCCGACCCGGCGCTCTACCGTGCCCTGGGCGATGCCCTGCGCAAGGCCGTGCCGGACTGGCGCGCGGTGCTGCTGTGCGGATCGCAGGACCTGGCCCAGGCCACCGGCCTGCGCGCCAGCAAGCGATACGCCTTCTTCAACGGCGCGCTCGAGTGCACCCTGGTCGTGTGCGACCCGCTGCAGCCACCCCAGCGCGAACCGCGCGAGGCCCGGGTCCTGGGCGAAGGCGCGCTGATGGTCGCCAACCGCCTGCGCAAGAACCTCAAGCGCCTCAAATCCTGGCGCCAGCGCGAAGGCGTCGGCTGCTTCCGCGCCTACGATGCCGACCTGCCCGAATATTCGGCCGCGGTGGACGTCTACACCGAGGAAGGAACCGAGGGCCGGCTGTTCGTGCACGTGCAGGAATACGAAGCGCCGCGCACCATTCCCGAGGCCGATGCGCGTCGCCGCTTCGGCGAGTTGCTCGATGCGGTGCGCGAGGTCTTCGCGGTGCCGCCGGCGCAGGTGTCGATCAAGACCCGCGCACGTGGCAAGGGCGGCAGCAAGTACGGCCACATGGATCGCCGCGGCGACACCTTCGTCGTGCGCGAAGGGGCGGCGCGGCTGCGGGTGAACCTGTTCGACTATCTCGACACCGGCCTGTTCCTGGACCACCGTCCGGTGCGTTCACGCATCGGAGCCGAAGCCGCCGGCAAACGTTTCCTCAACCTGTTCTGCTACACCGGCGCCGCCAGCGTGCAGGCGGCGGTGGGCGGGGCCGGGGAAACCACCAGCGTCGACCTGTCGGCGACCTACCTGGAGTGGGCGGCCGGCAACCTGGCCCTCAACGGGGCCACCGGGCGCCAGCATCGGCTGGTGCAGGCGGACGCGCTGTCCTGGCTGGAGGCGGACCGGGGCGAATACGACCTGGTGTTCTGCGACCCGCCCACGTTTTCGAACTCGGCCCGCGCCGACGATTTCGATACCCAGCGCGACCACGTGCGCCTGCTGCGTTTGGCGATGGCGCGCCTGGCGCCCGGCGGCCTGCTGCTGTTTTCGAACAATTACCGGCGCTTCAAGCTCGACGAGGCGGCGGTGGCGGAGTTCGCCCAGGCCCGGGAAATCTCCGCGCAGACCATCGCCCCGGATTTCGAACGCAATCCGCGCATCCATCGCTGCTGGGAACTTCGCCGGCCCTGAGGCCGGGCCGGGTTCAGTCGCCGGGTCCGTCGTCCGCCTCGTCGCCGGCTAGCGCCCGCGCGTAGGCGTCGTCGTCGAGGCGCTCGACGCGGTCGATGCGGCAACGCTGGCCGTCGGAAACGACGTATTCGCCAAGGTGGCCGCAGACCCGGTTGCTGATGCTGTCGCCGATGAAGCGCAGTTCCGGCGAGGTGCCCAGCGCGAAGCAGGGTTCGGCCAGCCGCACACGGTACTTGCGGACGCCCGCATCCACCAGCAGCGTGACGTTGTCGATGTCGGTCCAGCCCCGGGCCAGGTCCGGGTCCAGGCATTGACTGGGGTGGGTGATGGCGCCGTGCCGCGGCGCCGAACCGGGCCCCGGGCTGCAGGCCGCCGAGACAAGCAGGGCCAGCAGGCCCGGCAGGACAAGCACAGGACGCATGGCAGGGTCCTTGGCAAAGGGGAGGACGCCAGTGTTGGCGCGGATGACTTAACCTGCACGAAACACAACGACCGGCATTATCCTGCGCCTATGGATCGAAACCCCCACTCCGCCCTGGCCCAGACCTGGACCTTCTTCAGGCAGTGGCTGAAGAACCCGCGCGGGGTGGCCGCCATATCGCCGTCAAGCCAGCAGCTGGCGCGCCAGATGATGTCCGAATTGCCCCGCGGCGCCCGCCGCGTGATCGAACTCGGCGGCGGCACCGGCGTATTCACCCGGGCCCTGCTCGAACACGGCATCGCACCGGCCGACCTGCTGGTGCTCGAGCTCAACGAAGAACTCCACCAGCACCTGCAGCGCCACTTCCCGCAGGTGCACGTGGCCTGCGCCGATGCCCGCGACCTGGCCCGGGTCGCCATCGCCCACGGCTTCCACGGGGAAACCCCGGCCGACGCCATCGTCTCGGGCCTGGGCTTGCTGTCCATGCCGCGACAGACCCAGCGCGACATCCTGGGTTCGGCCTTCGACTGCCTGCAGCCGCAGGGTCGCTTCGTGCAGTTCACCTACGGCCCGGCCAACCCCGTGGCGCGCGAGGTCATCGAAGAACTGGGCCTCAATGCCCGCCGCGGCAGCTTCACCTGGTGGAACGTGCCGCCGGCGACGGTTTACGTCTATTCGCGCCGGGTGTCGCGCGCGATCAAGCCGCGTTCCATGCGCTGACGGCTACTGCCCGGTCTTGATGCTGGTCCAGGCGCGCACGCGCTCGCGCGTGGTCTGCGGCGACAGGGTCGCCGGATCGACCAGCTTGGCCATCACCTCCGGCGGCGGGTAGATGCCGGGGTCGGCGGAGATACCGGCATCCACCAGCGCCAGGGCCGCGTTGTTGGGACTGGCGTAGGACACGTAGTCAACGATGCCAGCAGCCACGTCCGGCCTGAGCAGGTAGTCGATGAAGGCATGGGCGTTGTCGCGATGGGGCGCGTCGGCCGGGATGGCGATCAGGTCGACCCAGCGCACGGCGCCTTCCCGGGGAATGACGTAGGCGATCTCGAAGCCGTTCCCGGCCTCCTCGGCGCTGTCGCGGGCCTGGAAAACGTCGCCGGAGTATCCCATCGCCAGGCACAGTTCGCCGTTGGCGAGGTCTTCGATGTAGCGCGAAGAGTTGAAATAGCGGATGTGGGGGCGGATGCCGGCATAGACGTCGCTGACGACCTGCGTTTCGTCGCCCTCGAGCGCGTTGGGATCGCGCCCTTTCCAGATCAGCGCGGCGGCGAAGGTTTCCTGTTCGTCGTCGAGCACGCTGATGCCGCAGGCAGCCAGCTTCCCGGCGTTGGCCGGGTCGAACAGCAGCGACCAGGAATCGAGCGGGGCGTCCTCGCCCAGGATTTCCCGGACCTTGCCGACGTTGATGCCCAGGCCGGTGGTGCCCCACATGTAGGGCACGGTGTGCGCATTGCCCGGGTCGACGTCCTGCAGGCCGGCCAGGAGGTCGGCGTCGAGGTTGCCCAGGTTGCCCAGGCTGGCACGGTCCAGCGGGGCGTAGACGCCAGCCTGGATGTGGCGCTGGGCGAAGGGGCGGGCGGATGGAAAAACCACGTCATAACCCGAGGCGCCGGCCAGCAGTTTGGCTTCCAGCATCTCGTTGCTGTCGTAGACGTCGTAAACGACCCGGATGCCGGTCTCGGCCTCGAAGTTGGCCAGCGTGTCCTCGGCGATGTAGTCGGACCAGTTGTAGACGTAGACCAGGCGGTCACCGCCGGGCTCGCCTGCCGTGGACGCTGCGCTGTCCGCGGGCTCCGGCGTGGGGCTGCAGGCAGCCAGCAGCAAGGCGCAGGCCAGCAGGCTCGGGCGCAGGGACATGGTCGGCTCCAGGGGGGGTGCGGAAGGCCAATGGTCGACCCGCCCCGGGGGGCTGTCAACGCGAGGGCGCCGCCCCCGGTCCGGGCGGCGCGGGCCGGGTCAGCCCGGACCGGACCAGTCGCCGGCCAGCAGCCCCATCAGCACGCTGTCCTGGACTTCGCCGGCAACCAGCCAGCGCTGGCGCAGGTAACCTTCGCGGCGGAACCCCAGGGCTTCGAGCGTGTTGAGCGAGCCCTGGTTGCGAGGGTCCACGTCCGCTTCGATGCGTCGCAGGCCCAGGCCGGTGAAGGCGTGTTCCAGCAAAACCGTCAACGCCTCGCGGGCATAGCGCCGGCCCCAGTGTTCGCGGGCAAGCGCGAAACCAACCTCGGCCCGGCCCTGGGCGCGGTCGATGCCGTAAAGCGTCGTGGTGCCGATCAGGCGGTCGTCGCCGCGCAGGGCGATGCCCCACTGGAACAGGTCGCCTTGCTCGAAGCCGCGATGGATGGCCTCGAGGTAGATCGCCGCCTCGTCCTGGTGGGGCCAGGCCGCGTGGCTCCAGAAGCGCATCACCTCGGGGTCGGAGAACACGCCGTAGAGTGCCTCCAGGTCGCCGGCTTCGATCCAGCGCAGCTGCAGGCGCGGCGCGACCAGGGTCGGCAGCCGGTCCGGAGCCGATGGGGCCGGACCGGGCGCAGGAGCGGGACGTCGTCTGGCGGTGGGCATGTCGTGCAGGGCCATGGGGCAAGTGGCTTTGTCAGGGTCGGGCTACCGGTTAGAACGCATGACAGGCGGCTTTCCGGCCGCCACGACGCCCCGAAACCCTGCGTTGCAGGCCTGGACCCTCGTGCCGGGCAGGCGCCGGCCCCATAGTTCGTGCATCGCCCGGTACCGGGCCCCCACTGGGAGTCACCATGAGCCTGTCCATCCGCCCCGTGCTTCGCAGCCTGCGCGGCCTGCCGGCCTCCGACGGCGCCGGCGTCAAGCTGACGCGGATCATCGGCAGTCCGCAGCTGCCCGACCTCGACCCTTTCCTGTTGCTCGATGAATTCGGCACCGACCGGCCCGAGGATTACCTGGCCGGCTTCCCGCAGCATCCGCACCGCGGTTTCGAAACGGTCACCTACATGCTCGATGGCCGCATGCGCCACAAGGACAACCACGGCAACGAGGGTGTCCTGGTGCCCGGCAGCGTGCAGTGGATGACCGCCGGGCGCGGCATCGTGCACTCGGAAATGCCCGAACAGGAGGAAGGCCGCATGCGCGGCTTCCAGCTGTGGGTGAACCTGCCTTCGCGCGAGAAGATGACGGCGCCGAAATACCAGGAATACGGCCCGGATCGTTTCCCGGAGGTCGAGGCGGCACCCGGCGTGCGCGCAAAGGTGATCGCCGGCGAAGTGGCCGGCGTGCGCGGCCCGATCGAGCAACCGGCGACCGCGCCGACCTACCTGGACCTGCGCCTGGGCGCGGGCGACCGGTACCAGCATGCGCTGCCGGCGGAGCACACCGTATTTGCCTACGTCTACGAAGGCAGCGCCCGCTTCGGCGAGGGCCAGGACGCCGCCACGGTGCAGGCCGGGGAACTGGTCGTGCTGGGCGAAGGCGATCTGGTGGCCATGGAGGGCCGCGATGCCGACACCCGGCTGATCCTGGTCGCCGGCCAGCCGTTGCGCGAGCCGGTGGCCCGCTACGGTCCGTTCGTGATGAACACGCAGGACGAGCTGCGCCAGGCCTTCGCGGATTTCCAGGCCGGCCGCTTCTGAGGCCTAGCGTTCGGGCAGTTCGATGCGTTCGGTTTCGCCCGGCACCTGGCCCAGCCGGTCGGCGGCCCAGTCGGCCTTGGCCTGCTCGATGCGCTCGCGGGAGCTGGATACGAAGTTCCACCAGACGTGGCGGCGACCATCGAGCGGGTCGCCGCCTAGCAGCATCAGCTTCGAATCGCAGGCGGCGGTGAGCACGGGCTCGCTGCCGGGATCGAGCACCAGCAGTTGCTCGAGCGGCAAGGGGACGTGGTCGAGCGTGATCTCGCCCTCCACGGCATACACCGCGCGTTCGGCGTGGTCGGCCGGCAGCACCAGCGACGCGCCGGCGGCCAGGTCGATGGCGACGTACAGCGTGCGCATGAGCACCTGCACCGGCGAGGTCTCGCCGAACGCGTCGCCGGCCACCACGCGCAGGCGGGCGCCGGGCAATTCGACCACCGGCAGCGAGGCCGCGGGGTGGTGGGCAAAGGCCGGCGCCACGTCTTCGTGTTCCCGGGGCAGCGCGACCCAGGTCTGCAGACCGTGCATGCGTTGGGACCGGCCGCGCAGGCGGTCGGGCGTGCGCTCTGAGTGCACGATGCCGCGCCCGGCGGTCATCCAGTTGACGTCGCCGGGCTGGATTTCCTGGGCCGAACCCAGGCTGTCGCGGTGCATGATCGCGCCTTCCCACAGGTAGGTGACCGTCGCCAGTCCGATGTGGGGGTGGGGGCGGACGTCCAGGGGCTGGTCGGCCCGCAGTTCGGCCGGGCCGATGTGGTCGAAAAAAACGAAGGGACCGACGCTGCGGCAGTTGGCGTGCGGGATCAGGCGCTTGACCGTGAAACCGCCGCCCAGGTCGTGCACGCGCGGGGGGATGGCCAGGGGCATGGCGGCTTCCTCAGTAGCGGCTGGTGATGACGCGGGCAGCGCCGTCGCTATCGACCAGCACGACGGTATAGCGGTCGTACTCGGTTTCGGGCATCGGTTCGGGCGCCTGCCCCGACAGGGCCTGGACGATGCCGGGCACGGTATTGCTGTGGCCGACGACCAAGACGGTGCTGCCGGCGGGCATCGCCCGCAGCTCGGCGGCCAGGTCCTGGGCATAGGTTGCCGCGTTGCCGGCATTGACCGGCCGCGTCTCGACCTCCAGCCCGGCGTCCGCGGCGGCGGGCGCGGCGGTCTGCTGGGTGCGCCGGAACTGGGTCGCGATGACCCGGTCCAGGCTGGCGCCGGCCAGCGTGGCGGCGAGCGCCCGGGCGCGCACCTCGCCATTGCCGGCCAGCGACGGGTCGTGTTTGTCGTCGTCGTCCTTTTCGGCGTGCCGGACCACCACCACGGCGATGCCGTCGTGCGCGGGAAGGGCTGCGGCGGGGGCGGCGAGCGAAAGGGAAAACATCAGCGTCACGATCAGCGACATGGCCGGATTCCGAGGGGCGTCCGGCCCAGCATAACGATCCCGGCCCGGCCCGGCAGCCCCGCGGGCAACGCCCGCGGGAGTCAGCCCTTGGCCAGCAGGGCCAGCAGGCCGCGCGCCGTGCGCAGGCGCGACCCGGCGTCGGGCAGGTCCATCCGGATGCGCAGCTTGTCCGGGCCGTCCATCGAGTAGACCTTGGGCTGGGCCTGGATCAGCCGGATCACCGACATCGGGTCGATGCTGGGCTGCGGCACGAAGTGGCAGCGCCCCCCGGTCGGGCCCAGTTCGAGCTTGCGGATGCCCAGCGGCGTTGCCTCGAGCTTGAGCTCGGCCACGGCGAACAGCTGCTTGGCCGGGTCGGGCAGCAGGCCGAAACGGTCGACCATTTCCACCTGCAGTTCCTTGAGGGCTTCGTCGTCGCGGGCCGAGGCGATGCGCTTGTACAGCGTCAGCCGGGCATGCACGTCGGGCAGGTAGTCCTCGGGGATCAGTGCCGGCAGGTGCAGTTCGACGTCGGCGCCGTGGCGCTGGGCCGGATCGAGTTCGGGCAGTTTGCCGGACTTGATCGACTTGACCGCGCGTTCGAGCAGCTCGGTGTAGAGCGAGAACCCGATTTCGGCCATCTGGCCACTCTGGTCTTCGCCCAGCAGCTCGCCGGCGCCGCGGATCTCCAGGTCGTGGGTGGCCAGGGTGAAGCCCGCACCCAGTTCCTCGAGCGAGGCCAGGGCCTCCAGGCGCTTCTCGGCGTCGGGCGTCAGCGACTTCTTGTCCGGCACCACCAGGTAGGCGTAGGCGCGGTGGTGGCTGCGGCCGACCCGGCCGCGCAGCTGGTGCAGCTGGGCCAGGCCGAAGCGGTCGGCGCGGTGGATGATGATGGTGTTGGCGCTGGGGATATCGATGCCCGATTCAATGATCGTCGTGCACACCAGCACGTTGAAACGCTGGCGGTGGAAGTCGAGCATCACCTGCTCGAGCTCGCGTTCGGGCATCTGGCCGTGGGCCACGCGCACGCGCGCGGCCGGCACCAGTTCGGCCAGGTCGCGCGCCATCTTCTCGATGCTGTCGACTTCGTTGTGCAGGAAATAGACCTGGCCGCCGCGCGCCAGTTCGCGCTGGAAGGCTTCGCGCAGCAGGTTGGCGTCCCAGGGCGTGATCACCGTCTGCACGGCCAGCCGGTGCGCCGGCGGCGTGGCGATGATGCTCAGTTCGCGCAGGCCGCTCATGGCCATGTTCAGGGTGCGCGGGATCGGCGTCGCGGTGAGCGTCAGCAGGTGGACCTCCGCGCGCAGCGCCTTCAATGCCTCCTTCTGGCGGACACCAAAGCGCTGCTCCTCGTCGACGATGACCAGGCCGAGCTCGTGGAACTTGACGTCCGGCTGGAGCAGGCGATGGGTGCCGACGATGACGTCGATCTTGCCCTCGGCCAACTGCGCCAGCGCGGCCTTGATTTCCTTGGCCGACTTGAACCGGCTCAGCACCTCCACCCGGATCGGCCAGTCGGCGTAGCGGTCGCGGAAGTTGCGATAGTGCTGCTCGGCCAGCAGCGTGGTCGGCACCAGCACGGCCACCTGCTTGCCGGCGATGGCGGCGACGAAGGCGGCCCGCACGGCGACCTCGGTCTTGCCGAAGCCGACGTCGCCGCAAACCACGCGGTCCATGGGCTGGGTCTGGCCCAGGTCGGCGACGACGGCATTGATCGAAGCGAGCTGGTCGGGCGTTTCCTCGAACGGGAAGGTGGCCGCGAAGGGTTCGTACATCGACCGGTCCAGCGGCAGCGCCAGGCCCTTGCGGGCCTTCCGGCGCGCCTGGATCTCCAGCAGTTCGGCGGCGACGTCGCGCACCTTCTCGGCGGCCTTTCGCTTGGCCTTTTCCCAGGCCTCGCCGCCCAGCGAGTGCAGCGGCGCGTGTTCGGGCGAGGCGCCGGAATACCGCCCCACCAGCTGCAGCTGCGACACCGGCACGTAGAGCTTGTCGCCCTTGGCGTATTCGATCTGCAGGAACTCGCCGCTGACGCCGCCGCTGTCGAGCGTCACCAGGCCCTGGTAGCGGCCGACACCGTGGTCTTCGTGCACGATCGGTGAACCGACCTGGATCTCGCTCAGGTCGCGCAGCACCGTGTCCGGGTCGCGCACCGCCTTGCGGCGACGTCGCGACTGTTCCGCGCGTTCGGGGAACAGCTGGCGCTCGGTGAGCACCGCCAGCGCGGGCTTGCCCAGCGCGAAGCCGTCCTCGAGGGCGGCGGCGGTGATCGCGAACCGCTCACCGCCGGCCAGAAAGGCCGGCCAGTCGGCGACGACCGCGGGCCGCAGGTCGGCCGACGCCAGCAGTTCGATCAGGGCTTCGCGGCGGCCGGCGGAGTCGGCGGCCAGCAGGACCCGGCCCGGATAGGCGCGCAGGAAGCCGAGCAGCGCGCTGCCGGGGTCGCCGCCTTTCTGGCTCCAGGGCAGGCTGGGCGCCGGCTGCTCGGGCAGGGCGATGGCCTTGCCGGCCTGTTCGTGGCCGGCGTCGAGCACGTCGATGCGGGCCGACTTGTTCCAGCGCGTGCGCAGTTCTTCCGGCGAGAGGTACAGCTCGGCCGGCGGCAGGATGGGGCGCTCGAGGTCGTGGCGGCGCTGCTCCCAGCGGTCCGCGGTCTGCGCCCAGAACGCCTCGGCGGCCTCGGCGACGCCATTGCCCAGCACCAGCAGGGTGTCGTCGGCGAGATGGTCGAACAGGCTGGCGGTCTGGTCGAAGAACAGCGGCAGGTAGTACTCGATGCCGGCCGGCGTGCCGCCTTCCTTGAGGTCCTGGTAGAGCGGACAGCGGCGCGGGTCGAAGTCGAAGCGCTCGCTCAGGCGTTCGCGCACCTTTCGGGTGCTGGCGTCGTCGAGCGGGAATTCGCGGGCCGGCAGCAGGCGGATGCTGTCCACCGGATGGTCCGAGCGCTGGGTTTCGGGATCGAAGCTGCGCAGCGAGTCGATTTCATCGTCGAACAGCTCGATCCGGTAGGGGCGGTCGGCACCCATGGGGTAGAGGTCGAGCAGGGCGCCGCGCACGGCGAAATCGCCGGGGTCGAGCACCTGCGGCACGTTGCGGTAGCCGGCCGACTCCAAACGGCGCTTTTCGGCGTCCAAGTCCAGGCGCTGTCCCTTGCGCAGGTCGAGCGTATTGCCGGCGATCCAGCTCGGCGGTGCCAGCCGCTGCATCAGCGAGGCGACCGGCACCACCAGCACGCCCTTGTGCGTGGTCGGCAGCCGGTACAGCGCGGCGACGCGCTGGGAGACGATGTCCGGGTGCGGGCTGAACAGGTCGTAGGGCAGGGTTTCCCAATCGGCGAAGTGCAGCACCGGCAAGGCATCGCCGGCGAACACCCGCAGGTCGTGTTCCAGTGCCTGGGCGGCGTGGCTGTCGCGGGTGATCGCCAGCACCAGGCCGTCGTGCTGGCGGGCCGTTTCGGCCAGGGCCAGGGCCTGCAGGCTGGCGCTGGCCGGGGCGCGCCAAAGGGCGCGCTTTTGTCCCGCCCGGGGGCGGGGCGCGCTGGGTAGGGAGTCTTGGGTCATCAGGACCGGGATTTTAGCGCAGCCGGCCCCAGGTCCAGGGTGACGCGTACCTGGCCGCCCGAACCCGGTACGTGTTCGCGGCGGAAGCCGATGGCCTGGGCCAGGGCCAGCATCGCGGTGTTGTCCTCGAGCACGTCACCCCACAGCCGGCGCAGGCCCTGGGCCTGGGCCCACTCGACCACGCGTCGCATCAGGCGCTTGCCCAGGCCCTGGCCGGCGAGGAAGTGCGAGACCAGGATGGCGAATTCGGCGCTCTCCGTGCCCGGGTCCAGGTCGACCCGGGCGACCGCGCCCACCAGCGCCTCGCCCGGCGGCAGCGGCTCGGCGGCCACCACGACATAGGAACGTCCCGGCTCCGGCGACACCAGCTGGGCCAGGTAGACCGGTGCAAGCGCCTTGAGCGGGTGCAGGTAGCGGCGGCGGATTTCGTCTTCGCTGAGCAGGTCGAAGGCGCCGGCAATGGGCCCGGCGTCGGCCGGATGCACCGGACGCAGCCACAGCTCGCGGCTGTCGGGCAGGCGCACGGACTCGCGGCGCCCGGGGTCGGGCGCGGCGGCGGTTTTCTTCCGGCGGCGCTTGGCTTCCACGTGGCCAGTGTCCCTGCGTCGACTAGCAGGCTTGCTCTAAACGGCTTTCCTGCGGTTCATGCCGCGCCAGTGTCGCCGCCGCCGAATTGCGCGAACGTGACGACATGGCCGCCCGGTTCCCGGTAGCCGACCTCGGTGGCGCCGTAGAACGTGGTCCGGCGGGGCAACAGCAGCGTGAAGCCGGCGAGCGCGGCCTCGATGGCATCGATGTCGGCGACCTCGATGAACAGGTAGGCGTGGGACGAACGCGCCTGCTCGGCCTGCGCCGGCACGTCGTCGGCGATCGAGTCGTGGCTTTGCAGCATCACTTCCAGCCCGTGCCCGGCCAGGATCACGAAGCCCAGCCGGTCGCCGTGGGGAACCTCCACGGTGCGCACCATGCCGACGGCTTCCCAGAAGGGCAGGCAGGGTTCGATCGCTTGCACGGGCAGGACGGCGGTGATGCGTTTGAGCTGGGGCTTCATCGCGATGGCTCCCGGGGACGTGTCGCCGATGATACGCGCAGGCACAATGGGCCGGACACGGAGGTGGTGCATGGACAGCCGGGAACGATTCCACACCCACGAGATCCAGAACCAGCCCCATGCGCTGGCGCCCAGCGACCTGTGGTCGGGCGATGTCGCCCTGCGCGAAGCGGTGCAGCGCGAGGGCGGCGGTTGGGCCGAGGCCTTCCTGGCCGCATACGGCGTATTGGCCGGCGGGGAACTGCAGGAACTGGCGCACGAGGCGAACCGGAACCGGCCACGCCTGGAGGCCTTCGATGCCCGCGGCGAACGCATCGACCGCGTGGTTTTCCATCCCGCGTACCACGCGTTGATGCAGCAGGCCGTGCAGCACGGCGTGCCCGGGTTCGCCTGGCGCCATGCCGACCGGCCGGGTGCACATGTGGCACGCGCCGGACTGATGTTCCTGCACAACCAGGCCGACCAGGGCAGCAGCTGCCCGCTGACGATGACCTATGCCAGCGTGCCCGCGCTCTCGCACGCGCCGGCGTTGGCGCGCGAATGGCTGCCTCGCATCCGTTCGGGCGGCTACGACCCGTCGCATCGCCCGGGCTGGGAAAAGGACGGCGTCACCATCGGCATGGGCATGACCGAGAAGCAGGGCGGCTCGGACGTACGCGCGAACACGACGCGGGCCACCCCGGTCGCGGGTGGCGACGGGCTCTATTCGCTGGTGGGCCACAAGTGGTTTTTTTCGGCGCCGATGTGCGACGCGTTCCTGGTGCTGGCGCAGGCCGCGGGCGGGCTGAGCTGCTTCCTGCTGCCGCGCTACGCCCCCGACGGCAGCCTCAACGCCGTGCGGATACAGCGCCTGAAGGACAAGCTGGGCGACTGGAGCAATGCCAGCGCCGAAGTCGAGTTCCAGGATGCGCTGGCCTGGCGGGTCGGCGAGGAAGGCCGCGGCGTGGCGACCATCCTGCAGATGGTGGCGCTCACCCGGCTCGATTGCCTGCTCGGCTCCGCCAGCCTGATGCGCCAGGGCCTGGCGCGGGCGCTGCATTTTGCCAGGCAGCGTCGCACCTTCGGTTCGCCACTGTCGGGCCACGCGCTCATGCGCAACGTACTGGCGGACCTGGCGCTGGAGTCGGAAGCCGCCACGGCGCTGGCTTTCCGCGTTGCCCGCGCCGTCGATGCCAGCGCCCGCGATCCGGCCGAAGCGGCCCTGGCCAGGCTGACCACCGCCCTGGGCAAGTACTGGGTCTGCAAACGCAGCCCCGCATTCCTCGGCGAGGCGGTGGAATGCCTGGGCGGCATCGGCTACGTCGAAGAAACGGGCATGCCGCGCCTGTACCGCCAGGCCCCGCTCAACTCGATATGGGAGGGCAGTGGCAACATCCAGTGCCTGGACGTGCTGCGCGCGCTGGAACGCGAACCCGGGTGCGCGCAGGCCTTTGTTGCCGAGCTGGCGGCCGCACGCGGTGCGCATCCGCTGCTCGATGCCGAGGCCGGTTCACTCGCGGCCTGGTTGCGTGAGCCGGTGGCGGCGCTGGTGCCCCGCGCACGCCTGCTGGCCGAGCGCATGGCCCTGGCCCTGCAGGCCAGCGTGCTGCTGCGAGGCGCGCCTGCCCAGGTCGCCGAAGCCTTCTGCGAGGCGCGCTTGGGTGGCCGGTCGGGGCTGGCCTTCGGGGCGCTGCGCAGCGACACGGGCTGGGACCTTTTGCTCGAACGCGTCTTGCCCTGAGCCGACCCGGTCCCGCCTTGGCGGGCTGTTCATGCGCAGCGCGGTTAAATAGGCGGTTGAATCCACCGAAGAAGGCGAACCCGCCCATGAAGCAAAGCCCCATCGTCCTGGCCGTGCTGGCCGTCCTGGCGGCGCCGGCCGCGGCCAGCGCCGCCACCTGGCAGCCCAGCGCCGAGCTCGGCATCGTCAACACCACCGGCAACTCCGAAACGACCAGCATCAACGGCCGTTTCGGCCTCAAGGCCGAAGAAGACCTGTGGACCCATGACTACTACCTGGCCGTGCTGCGTTCGGAAAACGACGACGAACTGACCGCGAACCGCTATGAAGTGGGCGCCAAGTCCGATCGCATGCTGACCGAGCGCAGTTACCTCGGCGCGGCCGCCCGCTACGAGAACGACGAATTCTCGCCCTACGACTACCAGGCCACGCTGGCGCTGAACTACGGCGGCTGGCTGGTGCGCGAGGAGGGGCACACCTTCAAGATCGAAGGCGGTCCCGGCGTGCGCCGTGCCCGGCTGGCCGGCACCGGTGAAGTCGAAACGGGCGCACTGCTGCGCGGATTCGCCGACTACCAGCACCAGATCACCGAGAGCACCAAGTTCTTCAACACCACCCTGGTCGAGGCCACCAGCGACAATACCTTCGCCCAGAACGACATCGGCGTCGCCGTGAGCATCAACAAGTCGCTGGCGCTGAAGGTGGCTTTCCAGGCGCGCCACAACACCGAGGTCCCGGTCGGCACCGAGCGTACCGATACGCTGACGTCGGTGAACATCGTCTGGACGCCCAAGCCGAACTGAGGCAAAGCCCGGCCGGTTTGACCCCCGGCCGGCCCGCGGCCTAGCCTCGGGTTTTTCCCGGCGAAGCCCGACCCATGACCCGAACGTCCCTGCGTCCCGACGCCGCTGGCTCCCTGATCGAACGCCTGCCGGGCCTGCTGGGCTACCCGGCCTCGAATGCAATGCTGGCGATGTTCGCGGGCCTGGCGGTTTTCCGGCTGCTTGCCAACCTGCCCAACCTCCTGGGACTGGTGTTCGAGCTGGCGTTCTGGATCATGGGCTTCAAGATGGCGGTCGAGGCGCTGACCAACACCGCCCATGGCCGCTACGAGCCCCTGGGCGGGGAAGAGCTGCTGGCCACCGATGGCGACGCCATCGAACAGCTGGTGCTGGGCGTGCTGGTGGGCCTGCTGGTGACGGTCGTGGCGGTGTGGCTGGGACTGCTGCCGACGCTGGGCGCCTTGCTGGCGGTGTTCCTGTTCATGCCGGCAGCCGTGATGCTGCTGGCGATCAACCATCATTACCCCAATGCGCTCAATCCCCTGGCCTGGTTCGAACTCATCGGACGCCTGGGTGCGCCTTATTTCGGCGTGGTGCTGGTATTCGCGCTCCTGGGCCTGCTGTCGGAAGGTTTGCAGTGGGCCCTGGTGGCGGCCCTGGGTGGGCCCGGCCAGGTGGTGGGGAGCTTCATCGCGCTGTATGCGCTGGTGGCGAGCTACCACGTGCTTGGCGACCTGCTCCACCGGCACCACGAGGTCCTGGGCCTGGACGTCACGCCGGCGGTGACGCGGGCGACCTATGGCAATCCGATCGAGGACGAAACCATGGCGCAGGCCGACGCGCTGGCCGCCGAAGGCAAGGCCGAAGCGGCGGCGGAGCGGCTGGCCGGGCTGTTTCGCGGCCGCGGCGCATCAGACCCGGTGCACGATCGCTATCGCCAATTGCTGGTGCAGGTCGGCGACCTGGACCGGTTGGCGGCGCATGACCGGGAATACATCTCCAGCCTGTTGGTTACTGAAAAAGACAAGCGCGCGCTGGCGGTTTTTGCAGACACCGCCGACCGGGTGCCCGGATTCACCCTGGACCTGCCCGAGCAGATCGCGCGACTGGTCGCGCTGGCAACGCGCCAGGGACAGGCCCAGCGCGCGGTCGCCCTGGCACGGGACTTCGAGACCCGCTTCCCCGACAGTCCGGACCTGCCCCGGGTGGTGCTGACCGCGGCGACCTTGCTCAGCGAACGCCTGGGCCAGGATGAGGCCGCCTGCCAGCGGCTGCGTTCGTTGGTAAGTACCCATCCCGACCACCCGCTGGCCGGCGAGGCGCGGACCCAGCTGGCGGCGATTGAGCAGGTGCTGGCTGCCGGGGCCGGCCGGCCAGCCGGTTAGTCCCCGGCAGGAGTCCTTTTATTTCAATAGTTTGCGGGATATGACTTCCGGCCCATTGCGCCTGCGGTTAGGTGTTGTAGATTACCAGCACACCAACGCACGAGACCCCGGCCATGAATGCCCTGAACTCCCTGTACCGCCTGTTCCCGACCGCCCTGGTCGCTTCCGCACCCGCCGCCCGGGCCATCCCGGCCAGGCAGGCCCCGGCCACCCCGGCGCCGTCGGCCGAACCCGCCCCGGCGCTGCGCCCCGAGCGCTACCGTCGCCGCGACTACGGCACCGGTTATGGCCGCAGCAGCGGCTACGCCCAGGACCGCAGCTATGCCGGTACGTCCAGCCACCGCCTGGTTCGCGTCGGCTGAATTGCTTCAGCCGGCGACGGCGATGGCCTGCCCGGCGGCCGCGGACCGCGCCGTCCGGCGCGTCACCAGCTTGCGCAGGGCCACGTAGAACACCGGGGTCAGCAGCAAGCCGAACAGCGTGACGCCCAGCATGCCGGCAAAGACCGTGACACCCGTGGCCGCGCGCACCTCGGCGCCGGCACCACTGGCGAACACCAGCGGCACCGTACCTGCGATGAAGGCGATCGACGTCATGACGATGGGTCGCAGTCGCAGGCGGCAGGCCTCGAGCGCGGCTTCAACGATGGCTTTGCCCTGCAGTTCCAGCTCACGCGCGAATTCGACGATAAGGATCGCGTTCTTGCAGGCCAGGCCCATCAGCACCACCAGCCCCACCTGCACGAAAACATTGTTGTCGCCGCCGGCCAGCCAGACGCCGACGAGGGCGGACAGCAGGGTCATGGGCACGATCAGGATCACGGCCAGCGGCAGGGTCCAGCTTTCGTAGAGTGCGGCGAGCACCAGGAAAGCCAACAACACCGCCAGCGGGAAGACCACCAGCACGGCATCGCCCTGGGTGGCTTGCTGGTAGCTGAGGTCACTCCATTCGAAGCCCATGCCGGGCGGCAGCGCCTGGCCGGCGATACGCTCGACCTCGGCCATGGCCTGCGCCGAAGAGAGCAGCCGCGGATCGGCTTCGCCCAGGATGTCGGCGGCCGGATAGCCATTGAAGCGGATCACCGGATCGGGACCGAAGGTCTGGCGGATGTTCACCACGCTGCCGATCGGCACCATCTCGCCCCGGTCGTTGCGCGTGCGCAGGCGGGCGATGTCCTCGGCCTCGTCGCGGAAGGAACCGTCGGCCTGGGCGATGACCTGCCAGGTGCGACCGAACAGGTTGAAGTCGTTGACGTAGGCCGAGCCCAGGTAAGTCTGCAGGGTGTCGAATACTTCGGTCAGGGGTACGCCCAGGGCCTTGGCCTTGATGCGGTCGACCTCGGCTTCGAGCTGGGGCACGTTGGCCTGGTAGCTGGTGATGGGGAAGCCCATGCCCGGCGCCTGCGAGGCGACGCCCTGGAAGGACCCCACCGCGTCCTGCAGCGCGCCGTAGCCCAGCCCGGCCCGGTCCTGGATGAACAGCGAGTAGCCCGAACCATTGCCCAGGCCCTGGATGGGCGGCGGCATCAGTGCGAAGGCGAAGCCTTCTTCGATGCCGGCGATGCGCTGGTTGAGTTCGGCGGTGATCTCGGCGGCGCTGAGCGAGCGTTGATCGGCGGGCGAGAGCGAGAAGAACACCACGCCGCTGTTGGGCGTATTGGTGAACTGCAAGGGATTGAGCCCCGGGAAGGCGACCTCGTGTTTGACACCTTCGATCTGCATCGCCATGTCCCCGAGCTTGGCCAGGGCCTGGTCGGTGCGTTCGATGGATGCGCCTTCGGGCAACTTCACGCCGGCGATCAGGTACAACTTGTCCTGCACCGGGATGAATCCGCCCGGCACCGCCGAGGAAACCGCCACCGTGGCGGCCAGCAGCCCGGCGTAGACCGCGAACACCGCACCGCGCCGGCCCAGGATGCGCGACACCGCCCGGCCATAGGACTCGGAGCTGCGTCCGAAGAACCGGTTGAACGGACGGAAGATCCAGCCGAACAGCCGATCGATGAGCCGGGTCGGCGCATCCGGCGCCGCGCCATGCGGCTTGAGCAGCCGGGCCGCCAGCGCCGGCGAAAGCGTCAGCGAATTGATGGCCGAGATCACCGTCGAGATGGCGATGGTCACCGCGAACTGCTTGTAGAACTGGCCGGTGACGCCATCGAGGAAGGCCATCGGCACGAACACCGCGCATAGCACCAGGGCGATGGCGATGATCGGGCCGGATACTTCGCGCATCGCCTGGTGCGCGGCCGCGAGCGGCGCCAGGCCCTCGGCGATGTTTCGTTCGACGTTTTCCACGACGACGATCGCGTCGTCGACGACGATGCCGATCGCCAGCACCAGCCCGAACAGGGTCAGCGTGTTGATCGAGAAGCCGAGCAGGTGCAGCACCGCGAAGGTGCCGACCACCGACACCGGCACCGCGATGAGCGGGATGATCGAGGCGCGCCAGGTCTGCAGGAACAGGATGACCACCAGCACGACCAGTGCGGTCGCCTCGAGCAGGGTCATCACCACCGCCTTGATCGAATCGCGCACGAACACCGTGGTGTCGTAGACGGACTTGATTTCAACGCCGGGCGGCAGCCTCGGCGAGATTTCTTCCATCTTCGCCACGACCGCGTCGCGGATGTCCAGGGCATTGGCGCCCGGCGCCTGGAAAATGCCGATGGCCGACGCGTTCATGCCGTCCAGGCGCGAGCGCAGGGTGTAGTCCCCGGCCGCGAGTTCGATGCGGGCGACGTCCGCCAGCTGCACGATTTCGCCATCGGCGCCGGCCTCGAGCACGATGGCGCCGAATTCCTCCGGTGTTTCCAGCCTGCCACGGGCGTGGATCGGCAGCAGGAAGTCGCTGCCATTGGCCATGGGCTCGGCGCCCAGCTGGCCCGCGGACACCTGCACGTTCTGCTCACGCACGGCACGCAGCACGTCGCCGGCGGTCAGGCCGCGCGCGGCGATCTTTTCCGGGTCCAGCCACAGCCGCATGGCGTAGTCGCCGCCGCCGAAGGCCTGGGCATCGCCGACGCCGGGAATGCGGGCCAGTTCGTCCTTGACGTGCAGGCGCATGTAATTGCGCAGGTAGAGCGAGTCGTACTTGCCGTCGGTGGACACCAGGTGCACCACCATCAGGAAAACAGGCGACTGCTTTTGCGTGATCACGCCCTGCCGGCGGACGTCCTCGGGCAGGCGCGCCAGCGCCTGGTTGACCCGGTTCTGCACCCGCACGGCGGCGTCGTCGGCGTCCACGCCCGGCTTGAAGGTCACGGTCATCTGCAGCACGCCATCGGAGCCGGCGACCGACTTGACGTACATCATGTCCTCGACGCCGTTGATGGCTTCCTCCAGCGGCGTCGCCACCGTTTCGGCGATGACCTTCGGGTTGGCGCCGGGATACACCGTGCGCACCACCACCGAAGGCGGCACCACCTCGGGGTATTCGCCGATGGGCAGGCCAGGCAGGGCCACCAGGCCGGCGGCGAAGATGATGATCGACAGGACGGCCGCGAAGATGGGCCGGTCGATGAAAAAGCGGGAAAAGTCCATGGGGGGCTCCGGTCAGTTCGCGCTGGCGACCGCGGCGGCAGTGGCGACGTGGGCCGGCTCGCCGGCCGGCTGGGGCGCCAGCGGCATGCCCGGGAAGAAGATGCGCTGCACGCCACCCACCACCACCTGGTCGCCGGCGGCCAGGCCCTGTTCGACGACGCGCAGGCCGTCCACCAGGCGGCCGGTGACCACATCGCGGCGTTCAGCGGTATTGCCCTCTCCGACCACGTACACGTACTTGCGATCCTGGTCGGTGAGCACCGCCTTGTCGTCGACCAGCAGCGCCGGCTCCGGGGCGTTGGCGACCAGCTGCACGCGTGCGTACAGGCCGGGAGTCAGCGACCGGTCGGGATTGGCCAGCACCGCGCGGGCCCGGATGGTGCCGGTGCGCGGGTCCACCTGGTTGTCCACGAAGTCCAGCTGGCCCTCGTGCGGATAGCCTTCTTCGCCGGCCAGGCCAACGCGCACCGGGTTGCGGCCGCTGCGCACGTTGGCGTCCTGGCGCGCGTGGCGCAGGTAGGTCTGTTCATCGCTCTCGAAGTAGACGTGCACCGGATCGAGCGAGACCAGGGTCGTCAGCACCGTGCTGTCGGGCGCGGCGAGGTTGCCGGTGGTCACCAGCGCCCGTCCGGCCAGCCCGTCGATCGGTGCGCGCACCCGGGTGAACTCCAGGTCCAGTCGCGCCTTGGCGGCCAGGGCTTCGGCGGCCCGCACTTCGGAAGCGGCCTGGGCGGTGGCGGCGCGTCGCTGTTCCAGCAGTTCGGCCGAAATCAGTCGTTCCCTCGCGAGCTCGCGGGCGCGGGCCAGTTCGCTGGTGGCCAGCGCGGCATGGCTGCGGGCGCGGCTGAGTTCGGCCTCGGCGCGGTCGAGTTCCGCGCGGTAGCTGCGGTCGTCGAGCACGAACAGTACCTGGCCCTTTTTCACTTCCTGGCCTTCCGTGTATTCCACGCGTTCGACGTAGCCGGACACGCGCGGCCGCAGCTGCACGGTTTCGACGGCGGAAACGCGGCCGGTGAATTCGTCCCAGGGGGTGATCGACCGGGTTTCGACCGGTGCCACCGAAACCTGCGCGGGCGCGATGGTCCCGTGTTCCTGGGCCTGGCTGCTGCAGGCGGCGGTGATGGCGACGGCCAGGGTGAAGGTGGCCAGGCGGGCGAGGCGGGTAAGCGTTTCGGTGGTCATGGCGTGGTCTCGGAAAGGGGGTCGGGGGTGGGGCCGGTGCGTTGGCGCGCTGGACGACGTTCGAAACGCACGACCGGCTCAAGGCCCGGGGCGGACAGCAGGTCGACCACCTGCAGTCCCAGTTCGTTGGGTTCTGGCCAATCCGGACAGGCGGCATGGCCACGCTGGCGGGTGCGCAGCGGTGCACACACCGACAATTGCTGTACGCGGACCGGGCCCCCCTGGGTCTCCTCGCGCAGGGCCCGGCTGAACATGCGCAGCGCGGCCGATGCGATCGACGCGTGGCCATAGCCCGCCCAGGGCAATTCGGCGGCCGGGCCGCCGATGACGAGGTAGTGCGCGGCCAGCGCCGATTCCGACAACAGCGGCAACAGGTGCCGCGCGGCCACAAGGTGGGCGAAGACGCTGTCTTCCAGGGCCTGCTGGAGAAAGGGCGAGCCGTGGTCGAGCAGGCGTCCGGGCTTGAGTTCGCCACCGAGCAGGGCGACCACCGCGCCGGGCGGACGGCGGAGCAAACGCACGGCGTTGGCCAGGGCGGCGCCGGCGGTTTCGGTCTGCGTATGTCCCAATACCTTCATCAGGTCAGGGCTGCCGGGGATGGCGGGCGGCAGTGCGGCCAGCGCATCGGCCGAATGGGATGCAGCGATGACCGGGCGGCCGCTGGCCAGCAGCGCCGAAACAATGGCGGCTCCGGCTTCGCCGGCGGCGTCGAGGACGAGGGCAGGTCGGGCGATTGTCCCGCGGGTGGGACGGTTTAGCCCATTATCGTTACGAATCGGGACAATGCTCATGGCCATGGCCTGGAGGTAGGGGGACCCGAGCCTTGCCTGGGGGGGAGGGTTTGGGCGGCAGGGCCCGGATCCATGGCGCACAATCTAGGCCCGCCGATGGCACTTGATAAGTCCGTGAAGAAGGGAATAATTGTCCCGCCAGCGGGCCAATTGCCCGAACCAAGGAGACAGCCATGGCCCGTGATCTGAATGACACGCTGATCTTCGCCAAGGTGGTGGAGCAGGGTAGTTTCACGGCAGCGGCGCGCACGCTCGGCCTTCCCAAGACCACGGTGAGCCGCAAGGTGCAGGAGCTAGAGGAACGGCTGGGTGCCCAGTTGCTCAATCGCACCACCCGCAAGCTGGGCCTGACCGAGGCCGGCGCCGTCTACCACGACCACAGCATGCGCATCGCGCGTGAACTCGAGGAGGCCGAGAGCGCTGTCGGCCAATTGCAGGGTGGCCCGCGCGGCTGGCTGCGCGTGACCGCGCCGTATTCGATCGGCGTGATGTGGGTCGCCCCGTTGCTCAGCGAATTCCACCAGCGCTACCCCGAGGTCCGCATCGACCTGAACCTGGGCAACGAAAGGCTCGACCTGATCGCCACCGAGACCGACGTCGCGCTGCGCATCGGCAGCCTGCCCGATTCCTCGCTGGTGGCCCGGCGCCTGCACAGCTTCCGGACCCAGGTGTACGCCAGCCCGGACTACATCGAGCGCCATGGCGAGCCGCTGCACCCGGACGACCTCCAGCACCACCGGGTGCTGGCGTTTTCCAAGCATCGCCACGGCAGCCGCTATTACTGGCCGCTGGTCGAGGAGGGCGGGCAGTCTGCGCAGGAGTTCCCGATCAATCCGATCCTGGTCGCCAACGACCCGGCGCCGCTGCAGGGCGCGATGCTGTGCGGCGAAGGCCTGTTGATATCGACCGACGTCAGCATCAAGCCCTTCGTCGAGGCGGGCCGCGCGGTGCGCGTGCTGGCCGGCTGGACCGGGCCGAAGGTGGCCTTCAACGCGGTGTTCACCCGCGGGCGGGTGCCGTCGCCCAAGGTCCGCGCGTTCGTGGATTTCCTGGTCGAGCGGCTGACCTTCGACGCCAATTACATGCTCAAGACCTGCCCGCAGGGGGCTGGCATCGCCTGCGAGCGCCCGTCGCTGGAGCTGCCGGTGGTGCGGGACATTTCACCCCGGACGCTGGCGACGGTTGCCGATCCCGCCGCGGCCTAGCGCCTGCCCGGTCCTGTCGCCGGGTGCCTAGTCCACGGCTGTCCGCGGGGGATCGAGCGGCACCAGCCGCAGGTGATGGAAGTCGAAGCTGAAGTCGGTCAGCGACGACGCCGCCTGCATGCGCAGCTCGCGCACCTTGCCGTCGGGATCGAGCGCGAAGCTGGCGAAGGCATCGGCATTGAGGGTGCGGTCGTGCCAGCGGACCAGGAAGGTGTCGTGCTGCCAATGTTCGAGCGTGCCGGCCAGGGCCGGGGTGTGCGCAAAACGCATCACCAGCTTGCGGTCCTCCAGGGCCAGCCTGACGTCCCCGTACCAGGGGTCGCGGTAAGTCGCCGCGTACCCTTGCAGCGGCAGCGAAGGCTTGCTGTGCCGGTCGCGGGCCGCCTGGTGTTTTTCCCAGGACGCGTCGGCTTTCGAACGCGCCGCGTCGATCGCCGCCGAGTAGGCGGCCACCCAGTCGGTGTCGGGTGCCTGCAGGTAGTGGTCCAGCGCCTCGAGCGTGACCGCCTGGAACGCCGCGCCCACTTCCTGGTTGGTCAGTACCACGATGCCCAGGTCGAGCTGGGGCACCAGGGTCACCCGCGACACCATCCCGGGCCAGCCACCCGTGTGCCAGACCAACTTGCGGCCCCGGTACTCGCTGACCGACCAGCCTTCGCCATAACCGGCGAACTGCGGCAGTGCCGCCGCCAGTTCCGGCACCGCCGGTTCGGCCGGGATCCGGATCGGGGTCACCAGCTCCCACATGCCGCGATGCCGTTCGGCGCTGAAGAGCCGGCGTTCGCCGCCGTCCGCGTCCGTACCCAGCACGCCGCCGTCGAGCTGGACCTGCATCCAGCGCGCCAGGTCCTCGACGCTGGCATAGATGCCACCGGCCGCCTGGTTGTTCGACCAGGTCATCGGCGGCACCGCCACCAGGTCGCCGACGAAACTGGGCTTGGCGTGGCCGGTGGCCGCGTTCGCGCCCTCGGGCAGGTGGTCGCTGTTGGTCACCGCGTCCTGCATGCCGACCGGCACGAAGATCCGTTCGCGGACGAAGTCGCCGTAGGACTGGCCTGAAACCGTCTCGATCACGCGCTGGGCCACGGCGTAGAGCACGTTGTCGTAGGCGTAGTCGGCGCGGAAGCTGGTGGCCAGCGGAACGTGGGCCAGGCGTCGGACGATCTCTTCGGTCGAGTGCTCGCTGGCGGGCCAGAACAGCAGGTCGCCCGCGCCCAGGGCCAGGCCGCTGCGGTGGGTCAGCAGGTCGCGGATGCGCATCTCGCGCGTCACGTAGGGGTCGACCATGCGGAACGCGGGCAGGTGGTCTATCACGCGGTCGTCGAGCGAAAGCTTGCCCTCGTCGGCCAGGATCGACAGCGACGCGGACGTGAATGCCTTGGTCTGGGAGGCGATGGCGAAACGGGTCCGGGCATCCACCGGCTCGCCGCTGCGGATGTCGCGCACCCCGAAGCCTTTGGCCAGGACCACGTCGCCATCCTTGACGATGGCGACGGCGATGCCGGGCACGTCGAAGGCCTGGCGCGTTGACTCGACCACGCCGTCGAGCGCGGGCGGCGACGCCACGGCAAGCGGCGCCAGGGTGAAAAAGGCAATGGCGAGGGCGGGCGTGCGCAAGCGGGCGGCTCCTTCGGGGTATGCCGCCCGATTATGCCCGCGGGAGCCTGTTCAGCGCAGAAGCAGCACCGGCAGCTGGCAGCTCCGCAGCACCTGGGTGGTGGTGCTGCCCAGGATGAGGTTGCGGATGCGCGAATGCCCGTAGGCGCCCATGACGATCAGGTCGCTGCCGCGTGACCTGGCGACGTCGGCGATCACCGCGTCGGCGGCGCCGGCCTGGAAAACCGCCTCGGGTGCGAATCCGGCCTCGCGCAGCGTCGCCAGGGCCCAGTCCATGGCCGTGCCCGCTTCGCCGCCGGACTCGCCGACGGTGAGTACGTCGCAGCCCAGGCCCCTGAGCAGCGGGCTGGCGCAGACCATCTCGATGCAGCGCCGGGTGGTGGCGCTGCCGTCGAAGGCGACCAGGAAACGGGCCGGCGCCTGGAAGGCGCGCGAAGCGACCAGCACCGGCCGGTGCACGGCGCGGACGACGCGTTCGAGGTTGCTGCCCAGGTGGCCACTGGCGAAGTCGGCCTGCTCGCCCCGCTTGCCGAGCACGAACAGGCGCACGCCCGATTCGAGCTCGAGCAGGGTATCGACCAGGGACCCCTGCCGTTGCCGGCCCTGGGCGACCAGGCCGAAGCCCTGCCGCACGCGCTCGCGGGCCTGGTCGAGCAGCAGCCGGCCGCGCTGCTGGTCGACGCGCCCCCGCTGCTCGTCCAGGTCGGCCAGTTCCTGCAGCAGGTGTTCCTGGGCCCCCAGCGACAGGCTGCCGCTGAGGTTGGTGCCGGCGGCGGCGCCGTGGCGACGCTCGATCACGTGCACCAGTTCCAGCGGTGCCTGCAGGCGGGACGCGGCCCAGGCGGCATGGTCGCTGACGCTGTCGGCGTACACGGACGGATCCAGCGCGGCCAGCACCTGGCCTTCGGGTTGGGTAAGCGGTCGGTTGTCAGTCATTGCCGGGATTCCTCAGTGGCCCATGAGCCGTTGGACGGCATCGGGCTTGTCGTGCACGCCCAGCTTGTCCACCAGGGTGGCGCTGGCTTCGTTCAGGCCGATGACCTCGACCACGGTACCTTCGCGGCGGAACTTGAGCACCACCTTGTCCAGCGCGCCGACGGCGGTGAGGTCCCAGAAGTGGGCGCGCGAGACGTCGATGCTGACGTGGCCGAGCACCTCCCTGAAGTCGAAGCTGGCGATGAACGCGTCGGCCGAGGCGAAGAACACCTGGCCGGTGACGACGTAATCACGACGGTCGCCGTCGGCCGACAGGGTCGAGCCCACGTGCAGGACGCGGCCGACCTTGCGCGCGAAGAACAGCGCCGACAGCAGCACGCCCGCGCCCACGCCCTTGGCCAGGTCGTGCGTGGCCACCGTGACCACGACGGTGGCGACCATCACCAGGCTGGAACTCTTAGGGTGGTCGCGCAGGTTGCGGATCGAGCCCCAGTTGAAGGTGCCGATCGAGACCATGATCATCACCGCCACCAGCGCGGCCATCGGGATCTGCTTGACCCAGGGGCCGGCGAAGACCACCAGGACCAGCAGCACGCTGCCGGCGACCAGCGCCGACAGGCGCCCGCGGCCACCGGACTTCACGTTGATCACCGACTGGCCGATCATCGCGCAGCCGGCCATGCCACCGACCAGGCCCGAGGCGATGTTGGCCACGCCCTGGCCGGCGGCCTCGCGGTTCTTGTTGCTGGGCGTGTCGGTCAGGTCGTCGACGATGGCGGCGGTGAGCAGCGACTCGAGCAAACCGACCACCGCCAGCGTCACCGAGACCGGCAGGATGATCCACAGGGTCTCGAGGTTGAGCGGCACCTCCGGGAACAGGAACACCGGCAGGCTGTCGGGCAGCTCGCCCATGTCGCCGACGGTGCGCACGTCCCAGCCCAGCCAGATCGCCAGGGCCGTCAGCACGACGATGCAGATCAGCGGTGACGGCACTGCCTTGGTGAGGTAGGGCAGGCCGTAGATGATGCCCAGGCCGGCAAGCACCAGGGCATAGACCAGCCAGGGCACGCCGATCAGCTCGGGCAACTGGGCCATGAAGATCAGGATGGCAAGCGCGTTGACGAAGCCGGTGATCACCGAGCGCGAGACGAAGCGCATCAGCGAGCCCAGCTTCAGCGCGCCGGCCAGGATCTGGAGCACGCCGGTGAGCAGCGTGGCGGCCAGCAGGTACTGCAGGCCGTGGTCCTTGACCAGGTCCACCATCACCAGGGCCATGGCGCCGGTGGCCGCGGAGATCATGCCGGGGCGGCCGCCGGTGAAGGCGATCACCACCGCGATGCAGAACGAGGCATACAGGCCGACCTTCGGGTCGACGCCGGCGATGATGGAAAAAGCGATGGCTTCGGGGATCAGGGCCAGCGCGACCACGAGGCCGGCGAGCACGTCGCCCCTGACATTGCCGAGCCAGTCGACGCGGAGATTCTTGAACATGATGGCGTTTCCGACCCGGCCGCGGCCGGGTCATGCAAGGAAGGAAAGGGCGTGAAGGCGCGGTGGGCGGCCACCGGACAGGCCCGGCGAAGGGTCGGCGCCTAGGGCGGCGAGAGGGAAAGCAGGCGCGGGCTCATCGGGGGCGGAGTATACGCGCCCCGGCGCGGTGTCGTCCCCGGAGCCACGCCTGGCTGTCACGTTTCCCTTCGTCGCCCCGTCTGGGGTCTTATCGGCGCTGGCAAGGGATTCGTCCCACGTTCCTGCGGGGCGCCGGCCAATCGCCTACCATTCAAGCTGCGATTCAAGGGGAGTCGCGGTTTCACCAGCCAGGAGCCTTGCATGTCCCACCTGATCAACATCTTCCTCGAGCCGGCGAAGGTTTTCGCCGATCTTCGTGAAAAACCGACCTTCTGGACGCCGCTGCTGCTGCTGGTGGGCCTGACGGCGGCTTCGACCATGCTCTATTTCCTCACCGTGGACCCGGCCTGGTTCGCCGAACACCAGATGGCGCAGGTCCTGGCGCAGAACCCGCAAATGAGCAGCGAGGAAATCGCGCAGGTGCAGGCCTTCACGCCCGGTGCCCGCACCATGGGCTGGATCGCCGGGCCCAGTGCCCTGATTTTCATGACGATCATCTTCCTCATCTACGGCGTGTACTACCTGCTGGCCGGCAAGGTCAGCGGCCATCCGGTCAGCTTCCGGCATGGCCTGGCCCTGGTCAGCTGGGCGAGCATGCCGATGCTGCTGGGCGCCGTGGTGGTGATCGGCGCCATCCTCACCAGCTCGCCGCAGAGTTCGCTGGAGAGCATGCAGCTGACCAACATCGACCCGCTGCTGGTGCAGCTGCCGATGGACCACGAGTGGTCGATGCTGGCCAAGAGCTTCAGCCTGCTCAATTTCTGGGTCTGGTTCCTGGCGGCGCTGGGCTGGAAGACGTGGTTCCGCACGGGCTGGGGCCAGGCCCTGTTCGTGGCCATGCTGCCGTCCATCGTCATCTACGGCGTGATGGCGCTGTTCGCGATCATCTGATCCGCAACCGGGAAACCCGATTCCGATGAAGCTCAATAGAAAATGGGTGATCGCGGCGGCCATCGTCGCCGCGATGGCCCTGCTGCTGGTCGTCGGCTCGCTGCGCGGCGAAGCCCGGACCGAAGTCGAGGTGGTGGCGGCGTCCGAGCAGGACATCCGCCCTTCGATCCTGGCCTCGGGCCTGCTGGCCTACCTGGAGGAGGTGAACCTCACCGCCGAAGTGGTGGCCAAGGTCGACGAGATCCTCGTGCAGGAGGGCGACCAGGTGGAGAAGGGCCAGCTGCTGCTGCGGCTGGACCCGGAAACCTACCGCAACGCCCTCGAACGCGAACAGGCCAGCCAGCGCCAGAGCCAGATCAGCATCGAGCGCCAGCGCCTGGCGCTGGCCCTGGCGGAAACCCGCTTGCGTCGTGGCACGGAGTTGCTCGAACGCCAGATGATCGGCCAGAGCGAGTTCGACGACCTGCGCAATGCCCGCGACCTGGCCCGGGTCGAACTGCGCAGCAGCCAGGAGGCCCAGCGTCGCGCCGAAGCCATCCTCGGCGAGGTCCGCGAGCAGCTGGAAAAGACCGACATCCGGGCACCCATCGCCGGCACCATCGTCGCGCTGCCGATCAAGGTCGGTGAAACGGCGATCCCGTCGACCATGTCCCTGGCCGGCGCCAGCCTGATGAAGATCGCCGATACGTCGGCGATCCAGGCCGAGCTGAAGGTGGACGAGGCCGACATCGCCCGCATCCGCCTGGGCCAGCTGGCCGAGGTGGTGGCCGCCGCGCACCAGGACACGCCCCTGACGGGCAAGGTGGTGCAGATCGCGCTGGCCCCGAGCCTGGAACCGGGCAGCCAGGGCCGGTCCTACCAGGTCGACGTGCTGCTCGAGGTCCCCGACGACCTGGGCCTGCGTTCGGGGATGAGTGCGCGCGCCGACATCTTCCTGGGCGACGGCGGCAAGACCCTGGCCGTGCCCGTGGAGGCGATCATCACCGAGGAGTCCGAAGACGGGAAGGTGGAGCGATCCGTCTGGGTGGACCGCGACGGCAGTGCCCACAAGGCCGTGGTGGAGACCGGCCTGTCGGATGATCGCTGGGAGGCCATCACGTCCGGGCTCGATGCCGGCGATCGTGTCATCGTCGGCCCCGCCAAGGTGCTGCGCATCCTGCGCGAGGGCGCGGCGGTCGAAGCGACGCTGCGCGACGACGAAGACAAACCCGGGTCCGGTGCGGACGACGAGGACGGCGGGGACGAGGACGAATGATCCGTCTCACCGGCATCGTCAAGCGCTACATGATGGGCGAGGAAGAAGTGCTGGCGCTCAACGGCGTCGACCTGTTCATCGACCGCAATGAATACGTGGCGCTGATCGGCCCTTCGGGCTCGGGCAAGTCCACGCTGATGAACCTGATCGGTTGCCTGGACTCGCCCTCGGAAGGCACCTACGAGCTCAACGGCCGCGATACGTCCAAACTCGACGACAACGAGCTGGCGCAGGTGCGCAACAAGGAAATCGGCTTCGTGTTCCAGTCCTTCCACCTGTTGCCGCGCCTGACCGTGCTCGAAAACGTCATGCAACCGCTGGTCTACCGGGGCATGCCGCGCGCGGAACGCAAGCGGCTCGCGACCCGGGCGCTGGAACAGGTCGGGCTGGGCAGCCGCATGGGCCATCGCCCGAACCAGCTCTCCGGCGGCCAGCGCCAGCGCGTGGCCGTGGCAAGGGCGCTGGTGGGGACCCCGTCGATCCTGCTGGCCGACGAGCCCACCGGCAATCTCGATTCCAAGACCTCGGCTGAAATCATGGCCCTGTTCGATGAACTGCACCGGTCCGGCCAGACCGTGGTGGTGGTGACCCACGAGCCCGACATCGCCGCGCACTGCCGGCGCACCATCCGCGTCTCCGACGGCAAGGTCGTCGAGGACTACACCAACCCCTCGCCGGCGCAGGTGGCCTGACATGTACGCCTTCCTCGAAGCCTTCCGCGCCGCGCTGACCAGCCTGATGGCGCACCGGATGCGCAGTTTCCTGACCACCCTGGGCATCCTGATCGGCACGGCTTCGGTGATCGCCGTGGTGTCGCTGGTGCAGGGCTTCTCGCGCTCGATCTCCGACCAGTTCGCCGACCTGGGCAGCAATACGCTTACCCTGCAGGCCTATACCTCGTTCGCCGACGCCAGCCTGGGCAAGGAAAACCGCCTGAGTTTCGACGACGTCGACCTGCTGCGCTACCGCATCTCCGGCGTGGGCGACGTCGTGCCGATGATGGCCGTGCCCGCCACGGGCGTCGGCTTTCGGGGCCGCACCGCCTTGCCCCAGGTGATCGCCACCACGGCGGACTTCACCGTCGTGCGCGGGCTCTACACCCAGGACGGCCGCTTCATCGTCGACAGCGACGACAAGAGCCGGCGCCGGGTGGCCGTCGTCGGCACCAAGGCGATCGAGGACCTGGAACTGCCCGAGGACCCGATCGGCGAATACATCCGCGTCGGCACCGAGTGGTTCAAGGTGGTGGGCGTGCTGGAGAAGCGCGGCGAACTGCTGGGCTTCAGCCAGGACAACCTGGTGATCATTCCCTTCGACGTCGGCCGCGCCATGACCGGCAACGAAGTGCGGCCCCGGATGAGCGTGAGCTTCACCGCCACCGACATCGAGGACGTCGAACCCCTGCGGGAACGGGTCAAGCGCGCCATCCGCACCGCGCACAAGATCCGGCCCGGCGAGGACGACGACTTCCGGGTCGAGGCCGCGGATTCCTTCGTCAAGCAGTTCGAGCAGATCACCGGCACCGCCACCGCCGTCGTGGCCGGCGTGGTCAGCATTTCGCTGCTGGTCGGCGGCATCGGCATCATGAACATCATGCTGGTGTCGGTCACCGAGCGTACCCGCGAGATCGGCATCCTCAAGGCGCTGGGCGCGACGCGCCGGGACATCCTGGTGCAGTTCCTGCTCGAGGCCGGCCTGCTGGCCCTGCTCGGTGGCCTGATCGGCATCGCGCTGGGTTATGGCGCGGGCATCGCGGTGGCCTCGGCCATCCCGAACTTCCCGCCGGCGCAGGTGCCGCTGTGGGTGGTGGCGGCGGCGGCCGGCTTCTCGGCCCTGGTGGGCGTGGTGTTCGGCATCATGCCGGCGTCCAAGGCCGCCGGCCTGGATCCGATCGAAGCCCTGCGCTACGAGTAGGGCAGGGCGCGCGGCGCTTCAGATCGCCGCGCGCGAGGGGCCATTGGGCTCGATCACGATCTTGCCGTCGCGGGCCCCGGACGCGGCGGCCTGGATCGCGTCGCGCACGTGCTCGATGCCGTAGCTGGCCTGGATCCGGGCATGCAGGGTGCCGTCGGCCACCAGGCCGGCGAGTTCGGCGAAGAGCGCCTGGCGGCGCTCCGGACTGGCCTGGCGGAACCACTGGGCCAGCCAGAAGCCGCGCAGGTGAATGTCGTTGAACACCAGGTAGCGCGGCGAGATCATGCAGCGGTCGCCGCTCATGGCGCCGTAGTTCACCACCGTGCCACCGGGCACCAGGCAGCGTGCCAGGTGCTCGGTGTGCACGCCGCCGACGCAGTCGACGGCCAGCCGGACAGGGACGTCGCCAACCAGGTCGCGCACGCGCTTGGGCAGGTCGTCGGCATCCACCAGCACGTGTTCGCCGCCCGCCTGCCGCACCGCCTCCACGGCGGAGCTGCGACGCACCACGTTGAGCACGTTGATGCCGCGCTTGCGCGCCAGCTGCAGCAGGTAGCCGCCAACGGCGGAGTTGGCCGCGTTCTGCACCACCCAGTCGCCGGGCTGCAGGTCGACGATGTCCGACAGCATCAGGGCCGCGGTGGGCGGATTGACCGTCAGCATCGACAGCTGCACCGGGTCCACGTCGTGGGGCAGCTTGACCAGGGCTTTCGTCGGCAGGTTCAGGTGCGTGCTCCAGCTGCCGCAACCCACCGGCAACAGCACGATGTCGCCCTCGGCCAGGCCGTGGGCCTGGCCCTGGATTTGCTCGACCCGACCGACGCCTTCGTTGCCACCGACCGCCGGCAGCGGCGGCAGCTGGCCGTATTCCCCGGTCAGCGTCAGCACGTCCGACGGGTTGACCGGGGCAGCCAGCACGACCACCCGGCATTCGCCCTCGGCCGGGTCGGCGAGTTCGAATTGCACCGGGTGGATGACGTCGTGCGGCACCGGGCCGCGGGATTCGTAGCGGGCGTGCTTGGGCGTGGACATGGTCAGGTTTTTTCCTGCTTGAGCCAGGTGAGGCGCCAGGAGGCGCCGGCTTCGCCCATGGCCTGGGCGAGGGGGCGCAGGGCCGGTTCGACCGCGCGTTCGAACTGCCAGGGCGGGTTGATGACCACCATGCCGCTGCCATTCATTCGCAGCGGCGAGTCATCGGGTCGCACCAGCAGCTCGATCGCCAGGGCCGACTTCATCGGCAGGTGGCCGAGCTTGCGCATCAGCGGCTGCAGCGGGGCCCGCTGCTTTATCGGGTACCACAGCGCGAAGATGCCCTGCGGGAAGCGTTCCAGGCCATCGCGCAGCGCGGCCGTGATCAGCGGGTATTCGTCGGTCTGGGCCTCGTAGGGCGGGTCGACCAGCACCAGGCCGCGGGCGAAGCGGGTGCTGCCTTCGCGCGGCGGCAGCAGCGCCTTGATGGCGGCGTAGCCGTCACGCTGGTGCACGTGGCAGCGCGGGTCGCCGGCGAGTACGTCCTTGAGCGCCGCGGCTTCCTCGGGCTGCAGTTCACAGGCGGCCAGTCGGTCCTGTTCGCGCAGCGCCCGCGCCACCAGCAGCGGCGAACCGGGGTAGATGTCGCCACCCCGGCCCCGGCAGGCGTCGATGGCGGCCAGGTAGGCGGCCAGCGCCGGCGGCCCGGAGGCGTTCGCCGCGCGCAGTCGCTTGACGCCATCGGCGGCTTCGCCGGTGCGCTGGGCGTGGCTTCCGGCCAGGTCGTACTGGCCGCGCCCGGCGTGGGTGTCGAGCACGAAGAAGGGGGCCTGCTTGCGCTTGAGCGCATCGAGCAGGGCGACCAGGACCAGGTGCTTGAGCACGTCGGCGTGGTTGCCGGCGTGGAATCCGTGACGGTAGTTCATGGCCGGCAGTGTAGCTCCCGGGCGTGCCGGGCGGGCGGGCTCTGCTAAGGTTCCGGCAAACCGGGAGAACCCCATGAAGACCCTGTTCAAGTTCATCGCCTGGGCGCTGCTGGCCGTCCTGCTTGCCGCCACGGGCCTGGGATTGCACACCGCCTACGGCAAGCCGCTGAAGATCGGCTGGTTCTACGAGCGGGTGTTCATCGAATACGCCCTGGACGACCCCGAGCTGCTGACCTCGCTGGGCATGCTGCCGCCGTGGCTGAACTGGTACGGCGACGAACTGTCCGACCGGTCGCCGGCGCAGGCGCGGGCCATGCAGGCAAAGCTGCGCGAGGACCTGGCCACCCTGCGCGACTACGACCGCGGCGACCTGGACCCGGGCAGCCAGTTGTCCTACGACATCCTCGAATACTTCCTGGCCATCCAGCAGGACGGCGAACGCTTCTACCAGCACAACTACCCGCTCAACCAGCTGTTCGGCGTGCAAAGCGAACTGCCCAGCTTCATGGCCGCCCAGCACGGGCTTCGCTCGCGCGGCGACGCCGACGACTACGTCGCGCGGCTGCGGCAGTTCCCGGTGATGGCCGAACAGGTCCTGGCCGGGCTGCACGAGCGCGAGCAGGCGGGCATCCTGCCGCCGACCTTCGTGGTCGAGAAGGTGCTGGCGGAAATGCGCGCCTTCATCGGCGCCGCGCCGACCGACAACATCCTCTACACGTCCTTCGACGAACGGCTGGCCAAGCTCGACGCCGACGCCGTGGCACCGGACGAGCGCGAGGACTTGCTCAAGCAGGTCCGGTCGGCGGTCGCCGGGCAGGTCTATCCGGCCTACCAGCGTTTCATCGACTACTACGCCGGCCTGCTGCCCAAGACCCGGGGCAACCACGGCGTCTGGGCCCTGCCCGAGGGCGAGGCGTTCTACGCCTGGTCCGTGCGCATGCACACCAGCACCGACATGACGCCGGCGCAGGTGCACCAGCTGGGCCTGGACGAGGTCGCGCGCCTGGAGGCCGAAATGGACGCCATCCTGGTCGGCGAAGGCCTGGTCGAAGGCAGCATCGGCGAGCGCGTTCAGCAGATCGCCACGCGGCCCGACCAGCTGTATCCCGACACCGATGAAGGCCGCGCCGCGATCATCGCCGACTTCACCGCCATCATCGAAGAAATCGATGCCGGCCTGGACGGTGTCTTCAACGTCCGGCCCCGGCAGGGCGTCGAGGTGGAGCGCGTGCCCGAGTTCCGCGAAAAGACCGCGCCCGGCGCCTACTACCAGCCGCCGGCCTTCGACGGCTCGCGCCCCGGCAAGTTCTTCATCAACCTGCGCAACACCGCGGAAGTGGCGCGCTTCGGCATGCGCACGCTGGCCTACCACGAGGCCATTCCGGGCCACCACTTCCAGACCACGATCCAGCAGGAACTGACCGGCGTGCCGACCTTCCGCAAGGTGCTGCCGTTCACCGCGTTTTCGGAAGGCTGGGCGCTGTACACCGAGCAGCTGGCCTGGGAGCTGGGCTTCCAGGACGAGCCGCTGGACAACCTGGGCCGCCTGCAGGGCGAGATGATGCGCGCCGTGCGGCTGGTGGTGGACACCGGACTGCATGACAAGCGCTGGACGCGCGAGCAGGCCATCGCCTACATGCTGGAAAAAGCCGGCATGCCCGAGACCGACGTGGTCGCCGAAATCGAACGCTACCTGGTGATGCCGGGGCAGGCCCTGGCCTACAAGGTGGGCATGAACAGGATCCTGGCGTTGCGCGAACGGGCAAAGACGCGCCTGGGTGATCGCTTCGACCTGGCGGCTTTCCACGACCTGCTGCTGACCGGCGGCGACCTTCCGCTGAGCCTGCTCGAGCAGCGCGTGGACGCGTGGATCAAGGCGCAGGCCGGGAAGTGAGCGACGGCATCGGCCTGCGGCGGGTGACGGGCCAGGGCCTCGTGCCCTGGCTGGAGGCCGTCGCGGCGCTGCGCACGCAGGTGTTCCGCGACTGGCCCTATCTGTACGACGGCGACGCCGCATACGAACGCGAATACCTGCAGGCCTACGTGAGGTCCGCCGACAGCGTGGTGGTGCTGGCCTTCGACGGCGACCAGGTCATCGGCGCCTCGACCGGCCTGCCGCTGGCGGACGACAGCCCCGAGTTCCAGAAGCCCTTCCTGGAGGCAGGGCGGGCGGTGGACGAGGTTTTCTATTTCGGCGAATCGGTGCTGCTGCCGGCCTGGCGCGGACGCGGCCTGGGTCATCGTTTTTTCGACGAACGCGAGGCCCATGCCTCGGCGCTGGGTCGTTTCCGCCTCACGGCCTTTTGCGCGGTCGACCGTCCCGCGGACGATCCCCGGCGCCCCCCGGGCCACCGCGGCAACGAAGACTTCTGGGCCAAGCGTGGCTACCAGCGCCAGCCCGGACTCACCGTCCACCTGGCCTGGCGCGAACTCGGCGAAAGTACGCCCTCCGAAAAACCGCTGACCTTCTGGACGCGCCCCCTGGCAGCGTAGGGCTCCCTTCAGCTGCTGCTCTTTCTCTTCGGCGTGAGTGGGACTTCAGCCCCGCTCTCTGGTCTTGCCCTGCGGCAAGAAGGGCTTGGGCGCGTGTTGCATCCGCGGGTGGAGGCAGCGTGCGGTCGCCCTGGCCGACACGCCGCAAGTACCTCCATGCAGGCTCTTCGTCGACGTCCTTGTCTCCGAAGGTCGGCCAGGGCGACCGCACGCTACCTCCTCGATAGGGTTCGGTGGCCGGCTGGCAAGCAAGAGCGAGAAGCCAAGAGCCAAGAGCCAAGTGCCACGGGCGCAAGTCGCGACCGGGTCCTCGAGCAAATGCCGCTCTCACCTCGCCAACGACGATTTCTTGAGGAGGTGTCGCGTCTTCGCCCCGGCCGACCGTCGGAGACATGGATGTCGACGACGAGCCCCCATGGATGGGTTCACGGCGTGTCGGCCGGGGCGAAGGCGCGGCGCCTCCACCCACGAATGTCCTGAGCGGCGACGCCGTTCTTGCCGCAAGGCAAGACCAGAGCCGGGGACTGAAGTCCCTTGATGGGACTGCTACAGGGGCAGGATCAGCAGGGAGAGGCTGCCCAGGGCCAGGCCGATGCCGGTGGCGGCGAGTACGTCGCTGGGGTAGTGCAGGCCCAGGACCACGCGCGATGCCGCGACGCTTGCAGCGAAGGGCAGCAGCAGCGGTGCCAGGGCCGGGTAGTGGGCGAGGGCAACCGTCGTGAACGCTACCGCGTGCAGGGTGTGGCCGGACGGGAAGCTGAATTCGTCCAGCGGCGCCATCCAGGCGCGGATGCGGCCATCGGCGGCGAAGGGGCGCGGGCGCCGGGTCCAGCGCTTGAGCTTGCGGTACAGCAGCAGCGCCACCAGGCCGGTCGCGGCCAGTTGCGCCGAAACCGCCAGGCCGCGCCAACCGTCCAGGACGACCAGAGCGGCCATCAGCGCGTACCAGAAGGCGCCGTCGCCGAGGCGGCTGACCGCGCGGAAGTAGGCGCGCACGACTGCGCGCGTGCCCCAGCGGTTGGCTACCAGGCACCAGGCGTGTTCGCGGTCCGACATTCGACGGACCCGGGCGTTCACGCCGCCTGCTCCCGATGACCGCCCAGCCCGCCGAGCAGGGCCGCGAAGTCCTTCGCCACCTGGTCGGGGTGCAGGTGCTGGACCGCACGCCTGGCTGCGTCGCCCTGGTGCCGCAGGCCCTCGCCGGTGGCCGTGGCCAGCAGTGCCCGGACGAAGCCCGGCTCATCGCCCACCTCGACGGCGGCCCCGTGCAGCCCGTGCCGCAGGTGTTCGCGGGCAGCGCCATAGTCGAACGCGATGGTGGCGATGCCGCTGGCCATGGCTTCGAGCGTCACGTTGCCGAAGGTTTCCGAGAGGCTGGGGAAACAGAACAGGTCGGCGCTGGCGAAGTGTCGCGCCAGGTGTTCACCGCGCAGTACGCCAGCGAACAGGAAGTCCGGGTTCGCCGCCTGCAGGCCGGCGCGCGCCGGGCCGTCGCCGACCCAGATAAAGCGCGCATCGGGGCGGTGCTTCTGCAGTTCGCGATAGGCGCGCACGGCCAGCGGCAGGTTTTTCTCCGGGGCGATCCGGCCCACGTGCACCAGCACCGGCGCATCGACCGCCGCGCCCCAGCGCTGGCGCAGCGCCGGGTCGCGGAAGCGCGGATGGAAGGCTTCGGTGTCCACCGCCCGGCCCAGGTGCGCGACCCGCCGGAAGCCCTGCTGCGCGAGCTGGTCGCGCAGCTCCCGCGTCGGCACCAGGGTGGCGTCGGCGCGGTTGTGGAAACGACGCAGCCAGGCGAACACCCAGGGGCTGAGGAAACCCGCGCCGTAGCGTCCGACGTAATCGTCGAAGCGGGTGTGGAAGCCGGTGGCGACCGGGATGCCAAGCTGTCGGCACGCCCGCAGCGCCGACCAGCCCAGCGGACCCTCGGTGGCGATATAAACCGCGTCCGGCCGCTGCGCCTGCCAGCGCGCCAGGAGCCGGCGCCCGGCCGGCAAGCCGAAACGCAGGCCCGGATAACGCGGGATCGGGGCGCCTTCGACCAGCATCAGCATCGGATCGGGCCGCGGCCCGTCGTGCTCGCGCTCGGGACGGACCACGCCGACGGCGTGGCCCAGTCCGCGCAGCCCCTGTTCCAGCGAGTGCACGGTCAGGGCCACGCCGTTGACGTCGGGCGGATAGGTTTCGGTGACCAGTTCGATGTGCAGGCGCTTGTCCATGGCGGCAGGTTGCCGCCGGCATGTGCCAGGCCCATGACCAGCGCATGACGCGGGTGTTACGGGCTCACAGGGTGCGCAGCACCATCTTGTGGCCGAAGCCCTCGAGCAGTTCGCGCTCGGTTTCCAGGTCCAGCCGGGTCAGCGGATGGCCATCGAGCCAGCGCTTGGGCAGGCGCAGCAGCAGTTCGTCGCCGTCGACGTCCAGTTCCACCACCGGCAGCGGGTCACTGTCGTGGCTGCGGTGCATCAGCACCGCCAGCCGCAGCAGCAAGGCGCAGCGCTGGATATTGGCCATCAGGCGGTCGGGCACCTTGTCGAAGCTGGCCGGGTTGAAGTTGCGGCGCTGGTTGCGCACCAGCGCGGCCAGGGTCTGCTGTTCGGTACGGGAGAAACCGGCGATGTCCGAGTGTTCGACCAGGTAGGCGCCGTGCTGGTGGTACTGGCTGTGGGCGATGGCCAGGCCGATTTCGTGGATGCGCGCGGCCCAGGCCAGCAGGCGCCGGTTGTCGGCGTCCAGGCCCCAGGGCAGCTCGGCCTGGTCGAACAGGCTCATCGCCGTGGCTTCCACGCGGGCCGCCTGTTCGGGGTCGATGTCGTAGCGCACCTGAAGCGCCCGGATCGACTCCGCGCGCGGGTCGTCCTGGCGGTTGCGGCCGATCAGGTCGTACAGCACGCCCTCGCGCATGGCGTGGTCGCTGACATACATGCGTTCGATGCCAAGGGCGCCGAAGGCCGCGTCCAGCACCAGCAGGCCGCCGGCGAAAATGGGACGCCGTTCGGACGACAGCCCGGGCAGCTTGATGCTGTCGAGCGTATCGAAGTCGAGCAGCTTGTCGCGGATGGTCGCCAGGCTGGCGTCGGTGATCGAGACCTTGGTGAGCTTCATCTTCACCGACACGTCGCAGATCGCCTTGATGGTTCCCGACGAGCCCATGGCTTCCTGCCAGCCCCGCCGGCGGTAGGCCTCGGCGAATTGCTGGAACTCGGCCGCCAGTTCGATGCGGGCCTCCTTCCAGCGCTTGCGGTTGATCCGGCCGTCGCCGAAGAACCGCCGGGTGGTCGCGATGCAGCCCATCTGCAGGCTTTCGCGCTCCACCGCCTCGAGGCCCTCGCCGATGATGACTTCGGTGGAGCCACCGCCGATGTCCATCACCAGCCGGCGCTTGCCGGGGTCGGGCGGATTGCCGTGGGCGACGCCCAGGTAGATCAGGCGGGCTTCCTCGCGTCCGGCCACCACTTCGATGCCGTGGCCCAGGGCGGTTTCCGCTGGCATCAGGAAGGCCTGCGGATTGGCCAGCTGGCGCACGGTATTGGTGGCGATGGCGCGGACGCGCGGCGCCGGCAGGCTGCGGATGCGCTGGCCGAAGCGGGCCAGGCAGTCCAGTGCGCGCGGCATGACCGCCGGGTCGAGGCCGCCCTGGCCGTCCAGGCCTTCGGCCAGGCGCACGGTTTCCTTGATGCGGTCGACGATGCGCAGCTGGCCCATCAGGTAGCGGGCGACGACCATGTGGAAGCTGTTCGATCCCAGGTCCACCGCTGCCAGCAGGTCGCCGTCCTTCAGCGGTGGCGTGGCTTCGATCGGCATCGGGTCATCCGCAAAGTTTGGCCAGGAGCGCGCCCTGGGCAGAATAGGGCATCTCGTCGGCGGCCGGCGAGACGCGGACATAACTGCCGTCCTCGCGCAGTTCCCAGGCCTGCTGGTTGTCGTTGAGGTAGTTCGCCAACTCCTCGTCGTAGACGCGTTCGGCCAGGCGCGGGTCGAGGATGGGGAAGCAGGTCTCGACCCGGCGCAGCAGGTTGCGCTCCATCCAGTCGGCGCTGGAGCAGAACGTCTCGGCCTTGCCGCCGTTGCCGAACCAGTAGACGCGGCTGTGTTCCAGGAAACGGCCGACCACCGAACGCACCGTGATGTTCTCGGACATCCCGGGCACGCCGGGGCGCAGGCAGCAGGCGCCGCGCACGATCAGTTCGATCTTCACGCCGGCCTGGGATGCCTCGTAAAGCGCCCGGATGACCTGGGCCTCGTTGAGCGCGTTCATCTTGGCGATGATGTGGCCGCCCTTGCCCGCGCGCGCCAGCTTGGCCTCGCGCTCGATGCGGGCGAGGATGCCTTTGTGCAGGGTGAAGGGCGACTGCATCATCTTGCGCAGCTTGATCGCCGGCGCCAGCCCGGACAGCTGCTGGAAGATGTCGTGCACGTCGGCGGCGATATCGGGATGCGAGCTCATCAGGCCGATGTCGGTGTAGGCGCGGGCAGTGCCGGCGTGGTAGTTGCCGGTGCCCAGGTGCACGTAGCGCTGCAGCTTCTTGCCCTCGCGGCGCACGATCAACATCATCTTGGCGTGGGTCTTGTAGCCCACCACGCCGTACATCACCTGCACGCCGGCCTCCTGGAGCTGGTCGGCCAGGTGGATGTTGGCTTCTTCGTCGAAACGCGCCCGCAGTTCGACGCACACCGTCACGTCCTTGCCGTTGCGGGCGGCCGTGATCAGGTGGTCGATGATCTTGCTGTCCTTGCCGGTGCGGTAGAGCGTCTGCTTGATCGCCAGCACGTCCGGGTCGTTGGCGGCGTGCTGGAGCAGGTCGAGCACCGACTGGAAACCCTGGTAGGGGTGGTGCAGCAGCACGTCGCGCTGGCGCAGGGTTTCGAACGGGGATTCTTCGTCGATCGCCACGGGTCCGGGCTTGAAGGCCGGGAACTTCAGGTCCGGCCGGTCGACCAGGTCGTAGACCTGGGTGACCCGGTTGAGATTGACCGGCCCGTTGATCCGGTACACCGCGTTTTCGCTCAGGCCGAAGTTCTGCAGCAGGGTGTGCACGATCGGCCGGGGGCAGTTCTCGGCGATCTCGAGCCGCACCGCCGGCCGGAAGCCGCGGCTGGCCAGTTCGTCCTTGAGCGCGCTGGCGAGGTTTTCGACTTCCTCCTCGTCGACGAACAGCTCGGAGTTGCGGGTCACGCGGAACTGGTAGGCGCCCTTGACCCGCATGCCGGTGAACAGGTCGTCGACGAAGGCGGTGAGCACCGCCGAAAGCAGCACGAAATCATGCTGGCCGCCGGAGATTTCCGGCGGCAGCTGGATGATGCGCGGCAGCGAGCGCGGCGCGCGGACGATGGCCATGCCACCGTTGCGGCCGAACGCGTCCTTGCCTTCCAGCACCACCACGACGTTGAGCGACTTGTTGAGGATGCGCGGGAACGGATGCACCGGGTCCAGGCCCAGGGGCGAAAGCACCGGCAGCAATTCGTCGCGGAAATAACGGTGCAGCCACTTGCGCTGGCGCGCGTTCCAGGCCGAATTGGCGAGGATGCGGATGCCGGCGGCATTGAGCTCGGGGCGCAGGGCCTCGTTCCAGTAGCGGTACTGCTCGGCCACCAGTTCGGCGGCCTTGTCGTGGATGAGCTCCAGGGCCCGGGACGGCTGGATGCCGTCCGGCGGCAGCGGCCCGCCGAACTGCAGCGCGGTGCGCACGGTGGCGGCGCGAATCTCGAAGAATTCGTCGAGGTTCGTGCAGCTGATGCACAGGTACTTGAGCCGCTCGAGCAGCGGCACCCGCGGGTCCTTGGCCTGGGCCAGGACCCTGAAATTGAACTCCAGCTGCGAGAGTTCGCGGTTGAGGTAGAGCTCGGGCGCTTGCGGGTCGGCCGGCGCGGCGCTGGTGTCGGCGGGTTCGGGACTCATGCCCTTAGCTTACGTCTTCCGGGCCTTCGTCGGCGCCCGCGCTGCCCGGCGCCGGGCGCATCCTGACCCGGGCCGGCCCGAAAACGCAGGCAAAGGTGCTGCCGCGGCCGACCTCGCTCTGCACCTCCAGCCGGGCCTGGTGCAGGCTCAGTACGTGCTTGACGATCGACAGGCCCAGGCCGGTGCCACCGGACTCGCGCGAGCGGCTGGTGGAAACCCGGTAGAAACGCTCGGTGATGCGCGGAAGGTGCTGTTCCGGGATTCCGTAGCCGGTGTCCTGCACGGCCAGGCGCACGCCACCACCGGCCACCGGCTCGAACCGGATGAGCACCTGGCCCCCGGTCGGGGTGTAGCGGATGGCATTGGACACCAGGTTGGAGAAAGCGCTGTGCAGCTCCTTGGTGGAGCCGGTGAGGTCGCAGCCCGCGGTGTCCTCCACGCGCACAGTGTGCCGGCCCTGGCTCAGGGCTTCGGCTTCGCGGCGCAGCGTCACCAGCATCGGCGCCATCGCCAGGGATTCTTCGGGCAGCGATTCCTGGGCCTCGAGCCGGGACAGGGTCAGCAGGTCTTCGACGAGCTGGGTCATGCGCTGGGACTGGCGGCGCATTTCCTCGACCATGGTCGCCAGCTCGGGGTGTTCCGCCGGCTCGATCATGTCCAGGTAGCCGTGCACCACGGTCAGCGGGGTGCGCAGTTCGTGCGAGACGTTGGCGACGAAGTCCCGGCGCACCTGTTCAAGCCGCATCAGCTTGCTGACGTCGCGCACCACCACCAGCCACTGCGAGCTGGAGTAGGGGATCAGCCGGAGGCTGATGCGGACCATCGGGTCGGCCGGGCTGGCCAGGTCGGTCAGCGGTTCGTCGGTGTGTCCCGCCGCCAGCCATTCGCGCACCCGCGCCTGGGCGCCGAAGGTCTCGACCAGCGGCTCGCCCAGGGCCTGCGGATAGCGCAGGCCCAGCAGGTGCCGGGCGGTCTTGTTGAACCAGACGAGCCGGCCGTCGCGGCGGCCGATCACCAGGGCACCGTCGGGCATGGCGGTGGCGGCCTGGCGGTAGGCGCGCAGCAGCCCCACCAGGCGTCGTCCGCGCCGGCGGTTCTCGGTCTGGCGGCGGTGGATCAGGGTCTCCAGCGCCGCCCAAAGGCCCTGCCCGTCGACGGTGCGCAGCTGCTTGCGCCAATCCAGGAAGCGCAGCACCCGGTAAAGCCGCCAGTAGGCGCGCGCGGCGACCACGCAGGTGGCCAGGCCCAGCGCCCACCACGGCTCCCCCAGAAGCACGCCCAGCCCCAGCGCCGCGGCGTAAAACAGCAGCAGGCGAATCAGGGACTGGCGCCAGGCCAGCCGCAGCAGGATCGAAACGCTCATGTGCTGGCCGGCCTCAGTCCGCGGCCGCCGAGAAGCGGTAGCCGGCGCCGCGCACGGTCTGCACCATGGTGTCCAGGCCGAAGGGTTCAAGCGCCTTGCGCAGGCGCCGGATGTGCACGTCCACGGTGCGCTCCTCGACGTAGACGTTGCCGCCCCAGACGTGGTCGAGCAGCTGGGTGCGGGTATAGACGCGCTCGGCGTGGGTCATGAAAAAATGCAGGAGCCGGTATTCAGTCGGGCCGACGTGCAGCGGCTGGTCGCTGGCGAACACGCGATGCGCGGCGCCGTCGATGCGCAGGGCGCCGACCGCCACCGAACCGTCGTCCTCGTCGTCGCGGGCGCGGCGCATCACGGCCCGGATGCGGGCCAGCAGCTCGCGGGCGCTGAAGGGTTTGACGACGTAGTCGTCGACGCCCGACTCCAGGCCAGAAACCCGGTCGTTCTCTTCGCCGCGGGCGGTGAGCATGATGATCGGCACGTCGCGGGTCAGCTCGTCCTTGCGCCAGCGCCGGGCCAGCTCCAGGCCGGAGGTGCCGGGCAGCATCCAGTCGAGCAGGATCAGGTCGGGCACCTTCTCGGAGATCGCGACCTGGGCCTCGCGGGCGTCGCCGGCGTGGGCGGGTTCATAGTCCGCCTTGCGCAGGGCATAGGCCACCATGTCCCGGATGGCGGGTTCGTCATCAACAATAAGAATGCGCTTTTGCACTGGCGTACCGTGTCATCGGGTGGGGTCGGGTGCAAGTAGATAAAACTTTTGTGACCCCTGCGTGACACCGGCCGGAAAAGGTGTCAGCGCTGGTCCGGGCGCTGCTCTTCGGCGCGGATGCCCTGGCGTCGCATTTCCAGCACCACCGGGGTGATGGCGGCCATGCGGGCCTCGATGCGGGCCCGCTGGTAGTAGCTCAGGTCTTCGCGCTGCTTGAGGCGCTCGAGCTGGTTGAGCGCGTCCACCGCCCGGCCGTTCAGGAAGGCGGCCTCGGCATAGGCTTCGCCGGCCCGGACTTCGTCGCCGGCCAGTTCGCTGGCGCGGGCGAAATTGCGCTGGAACAGGGGGTCGTCACCGGCCGTCGGCACCAGCGGGCGCAGCACGTCCTGGGCGCGCCGGCCGGCCTCGGGCGTGGCGCGCTCGCCCAGGACCTCGGCGTAGGAAAGCCTTACCGCGCGGCTCTCCGGGTGGCGCTTGAGCAGGGCCTCGAAGCGTTCGCTGGCCTCGGCAGGCTGGCGGTAGCGGGCGGCGGATTCGGCGCGGGCCAGTTCCAGCCACAGGTCGCCCGGGTGGCGTTCAAGCAGGGCGTCGAGCGTGGTCGCGGCTTCGCGCGGCCGGCCGGCACGCTGCTGGGCCAGGGCCAGGCCGTACTGCAAGGCGTCGCTGTCGTCCGGGTCGGCCACCTTGGCCAGGGCCTCGTATTCGAGCAGGGCCTGGCGGGCACTGCTGGCGCTGAGCACGCGCAGGCGTTCGCGGGCCCAGGGGAAGATGTGGTCGCGGTCGAAGGCGCTGCCGCCGCTTGTGGCCAGGCTCAGTTCGCCTGGCAGCAGCAGCGATCCCGGCGTGCGCACGGCGGTGGGCTGGCGGCCGGCGGCGCCGCCGATGCGGTTGGCCAGCTGCCGCGTTTCACTGATGCGGGTCGTGGTGACCGGATGGGTGCGCAGGTATTCCGGCAGCTGGTAGCCACCGGAGTTGCCGCGGTTGGCCCGCTGCATGCGTTCGAAGAAGTCGGCCATGCCATTGGGGTCGAAGCCGGCCCGGGACAGGGTCTGGATGCCGATGCGGTCGGCTTCGGATTCGTTCGAGCGCGTGTAGTCGATCTGGCGCTGCTGGATCAGGGCCATGGCGCCGGCCACGGCGGCCATCGAGGCATTGGAGCTGGAGCTGTCCTGGCCACCGCTGTCGCCCACGGCCTGGGCGGCGACGATCGCGCCGAGCATGGCCAGCATGATCGGCACCTGGTCCTTGCTGGCGCGTTCATAGGCGCGCAGGACGTGGCGCTGGGTGACGTGGGCGATTTCGTGGGCCATCACGCCGGCGACCTCGGCTTCGGTCTCGGCGGTCAGCACCAGGCCGGCGTTCATGCCGATGTAGCCGCCCAGGGTGGCGAAAGCGTTGATCTGCCGGTCGCGCATCATGAAGAACGTGAACCCGTGCCTGGGCACGTCGCTGGCCGCGGCCAGCCGGTAGCCCATCGACTGCAGCCAGTCGTCCACCAGCGGGTCTTCGACGAGCATGTCCAGGCGGCGCAGTTCGTAGCGCAGGTAGGCCCCGTATTCGGCCTCGGTACCCGGGTCGATCATCTCCGCCGCCGACGAGCCGATGTCGGGCAGGCTGGTGTCCTGCGCACGGGCGCCGACGGCCAGGGTGATGGCCAGGCTGAGGGCGGCGGTGGCGAGGATGCGCAAGGCAGGCTCCGGGCAGGGGAAGCAAAGCATAGCGGCTGAGCGGTCCGCCGCGGGTGAACCCGCGGTTAATCCGCCGGTCCGTGCCTGAGTGTTGCAGCCAATGGCTGGAAATACCCGCCCGGCGGCCCCAGACTTGGCGATATCAACCCGGAGAACCCCGTGTCCAAGGTCGTGATGTACACCACCGCCATCTGCCCCTACTGCGTGGCGGCCAAGAATTTCCTCAAGTCCCGCGGCGCGCAGTGGGAGGAGGTCCGGGTCGACCTGGACCTCGAACGCCGCCGCGAGATGATGGCCCGGACCCAGCGTACGTCGGTGCCGCAGATCTTCGTGGGCGAAACCCATGTCGGCGGCTACGACGAACTCGTGGCCCTGGACCGCGCCGGCGGACTGGCGCCGCTGCTGGAGGCCCAGGCATGAGCGCCGGCGAGGACGATCGCGTCCGCGAGTTCAGCCAGTTCCGCAAGCGCATGAACGAACGCATCCTGGCCGAGGACAACCAGGTCGTTCGTCGCTTCTTCGCGCTCGACACCCAGACCTACCGGGCTGGCGCGCTCGACACCAGGACCAAGGAGCTGATGGGCCTGACGGCGTCGATGGTCTTGCGCTGCGACGACTGCATTGCCTACCACGTGGCCCAATGCAAGCAGGCCGGGGTGAGCCGCGAGGAGCTTTTCGAGGCTTTCAGCGTGTCGCTGGTGGTCGGCGGCTCCATCGTCATCCCGCACCTGCGCCGGGCGGTGGATTTCCTGGACCAACTCGAAGCCGGGCAGGCCGAGGGCGCGGCGGAGCCGCCCGGACACGGTCACTGACCGCCCCCCAACCAAGGTCCAATCGCACGGGTCCTCCCGGTTTGAGGCATAATATCGCGCCTTTGGCGGCTGCTCTGTCGCCATAACCAGTTGAAAAAAGAAGGATTTTATGACCCAGACGATTGCGGTGATCCGCGGCGACGGTATTGGCCCGGAAATCATGGACGCCACCCTGCAGGTGCTCGACGCGCTGGATCTGGGGCTTTCCTACGATTTCGTCGAGGCCGGCCTGGTGGCCTACGAGAAGCAGGGTGAACTGCTGCCCGCCGCCACCATGGACGCCATCCGCAAGCATCGCGTGGCGCTCAAGAGCCCGCTGACCACGCCGGTCGGCGAAGGCTTCTCCTCGATCAACGTCGAGCTGCGCAAGCGCTTCGACCTGTACGCCAACGTGCGTCCGGCGATCAGCTTCCCGAACACCAAGTCGCGTTACGAGAACATCGACCTGATCACGGTGCGCGAGAACACCGAGGGCGCCTACATCGGCGAGGGCCAGAACCTCACCGCCGACGGCGAAACCGCCACGCTCACCCAGAAGATCACCCGTCGCGGCTCCGAGCGCATCGTGCGCTACGCCTTCGACCTGGCTCGCCGCACCGGCCGCAAGAAGGTGACCGTGGTGCACAAGGCGAACATCCTCAAGTCGACTTCCGGCCTGTTCCTGAAGGTCGCGCGCCAGGTGGCCACCGAGTACCCGGACATCCAGTGCAACGACATGATCGTGGACAACACCTGCATGCAGCTGGTGATGCGCCCCGAGCAGTTCGACGTGATCGTCACCACCAACCTGTTCGGCGACATCATCTCCGACCTCTGCGCCGGCCTGGTCGGTGGCCTGGGCCTGGCCCCGGGCGCCAACATCGGCACCGAGGCGGCGATCTTCGAGGCCGTGCACGGCTCGGCTCCCGACATCGCCGGCAAGGGCATCGCCAACCCGGTGGCGCTGCTGCTCGGCGCCGCCCAGATGCTCGACCACCTCGACCACAACGAGGCGGCCGCGCGCCTGCGCAAGGCCATCGTCGACGCCATGGCGGCCAAGGACAACCTGACGCCCGACCTCGGCGGCAGCGGCACCACCCAGTCCTTCGCCCAGGCCATTGCCGCCCGCGCCAAAGGCTGAGCCTGCGGGCGCGATGAACGAAAAGGGCGCCTCCGGGCGCCCTTTTCAATTACGCGATCCCAGCCTGCCTACGCTTGCGGGGACGGTGCGGCGAACCGCGCCAGGTGCCGGGCACGCTCGACGTGTTCGGGCAGGGGTAGCTTCGCTTCCGCCATGGCCAGGGCCTCGCGGGCCTGCTGGCGCGCGGCGCCTGCGAGGACCGTGTCGCCCAGGTCCGCGACGGCCTCCAGGGCCTTGAGCAGGCGGCAGACGACTTCGATGCTGCCGGCACCGTCGCGGGCCGTGGCGGTGAAGGCATCCTCGACCAGGTCGGCGCTGGTGAGCGCCGGGAGGCGCACGGCCGGTGCGCAGGGCGGATGCGGGGGATCCCGCCCGGACTCTTCCCACAGCGTGAACAGCCGGACGATCCGGCCCAGCACGTCGATCGCCGTGCCAGGGTCGTTCACGGCGGGGGACAGGGCGCGGCCCGCGATTTCGGACAACACCACCAGGCCGAAACGCGGATCTTCATCGAATTCGCGCGCACTGCCGATGCGAAAGGCCGTGCGCAAGCGGTCAGCCCATTCGCCTTCGGCCGGCGCATCACCGCCATAGGCGCGCAGCAGGGGTTGGCCGGCGACGATGAACGCACCGGGCAACTCCAGCACCTCCAGGGCCTGGCCACTGGCTTCGGCACACGCCTGCAAGGCCTCCAGTTTGACCTCCTGAAGGTAGCCCACCGTGTCGGCCGCGACGACCGAGTGCGGACCGTCCAGCGTCTGGTCCCCGGGACCCGCGCGTCGGCGATAACGCCGGATGGCATCGGCGGCGGCCTGTTCGACCTGGTCGATCGTGTTGCCCTGGCGGCCCAGCCGGGCGATGCGGTCCACCCAGCGCACGAAGGTCAGGATGACCATCGCGAACACCAGGGCCGTTTCGATGAAAAGCACGAAGCGCCCCGTGGTGCCGAAGCTGTTGTTCTGCAAGGCCACCAGCCCGACCACGCCGAAGATGAAGGCGCCCACGAAGATCGAATACGCGTTCTGGGAAACGTCGTCGGCCAGCACCAGCGGGAACGAGCGCGGCGAGGCGTTGTTGCTGGCCGAGGCATAGGCCGAGACCATGGCGCCGGCGGCGAAGATGGCGATCACCAGCATGCTCGAGGCGATGATCGACAGCAGCGATTCAATCGATTCGGCCGACACCTCGGGTGGCTTCTCCATCAGCCACTTGTTGTCCAGCGCCGAAGCCAGCCCCACGCCGACGACCGACAGCAGGCAGGCCGCCAGCGGCTTCGCCCACAGGCGCTGGCGCAGGGATCGCAGCAGCGAGCGCAGGCGTTCGATCATCCGGGCAGGCCGAACAGGGCGCGCGCTTCCGGCGAAGGCTCGCCGGTGAAGGCCAGCGCGTTTATCTCGAAGTTGCCCAGGGCGCTGAAGCTGCGGCTAAAGCCGGCCCGCTCCAGCGCGCGGGTCAGGCTGCGGTTGGAGAAACCGGTCTTGTGCGCGTAGAAGTCGACGCCGCTGGCCTGGATCTGACGGCCGAGGCCGTAGACGACGTCGAGCACCGAAATGGGCCCGGCCGGCGAGTCGTAGAGCGTGTCCTCGAGGTCCAGGCCGCGCTCGACCACGCTCTTCATTACCGCCGGGATGTCCGGCACGCGGATCTGGGCGAACCCGTCCGGCTTGAGCACGTGCCGGAACCCGGCCAGCACCCCGTGCACTTCGTGCCGGTGGTAGTGCTCGAGATTGTGCGAGCAATACACGGCGTCGAACTGCGCCGCCTCCAGCGTCGCCAACTCGCGGGCATCGCAGCAGATGTCCGGCTGGCCGGTGGGGTCGATGTCGAGCAGTACCTGCGTGAAGCCGGCGTACTGGGGCGGCAGCGGGATGTCCTTGCTGCCGCCGCCGACGTTGAGCACCCGCTTCATCGGCGTCAGTCGCGCGACTGCAGCTTGGCCAGCAGGCGCAGGATTTCCAGGTAGAGCCAGATCAGGGTGACGACCAGGCCGAAGGCGCCGTACCACTCCATGTACTTGGGTGCGCCGGCCTCGACGCCCGATTCGATGAAGTCGAAGTCCAGGACCAGGTTCAGGGCCGCGATCACCACCACGAACAGGCTGAAGGCGATGCCCATCGCGCCCGAATCATGGATGAAGCCCATGCCCTCGAAGCCGAACATGCGCATGCCGATGTTGATCAGGTAGAGCAGCGCGATGCCGCCGGTCGCGGCGACGACGCCGAGCTTGAAGTTCTCGGTGGCCTTGATCAGGCCCGACTTGTAGGCCATCAACAGCGCCGCCAGCACGCCCAGGGTCAGCATCACCGCCTGCATCACGATGCCCGGGAACATCGATTCGAAGTAGACCGAGATGCCGCCCAGGAACAGGCCCTCGAGCAGCGCGTACAGCGGCGCGGTGATCGGTGCCCACTGCTTCTTGAAGACCGTGACGATGGCGACGATGAAACCGCCGATGCCGCCGACCAGCAGGTAGGGCATCAGCACGCCCATGCTTTCCGGGCCCGTGTAGAGGTTCCAGGTGTAGACCGCCGTGGCGACGCACATCAGCAGCAGCAGGCCGGTCTTGTTGACCGTGCCGCTGAGCGTCATCACCTGGCTGGCGTCGCGCGAGACGACCTGGCCGCTGCCGACGTCGAGGAAGGTGTTCTTGTTCAGAGCGGGATTGCCGCTGCGCATGGTTGGCTCCGGAAGGGGATCGTGATGCCGACGATGCTAGCCCGGCCTGCTCCCGCGGCGCCAGCGCCGGCTCAGCAGCCGGGCATGCGCAGGACCCGTGGCCAGTAGGTGTCATAGGCCCCCGGGCCTTCGACCAGGTCCTCGAACCGGAAGCGATTGGTGGCGTAGGTGACGGCCGCCCCCTCGTCCGGCCCGCCCAGCCACGGGTGCGCCTTGGCGGCGTACACGAATGCATCCGGCCGGTCTGATTCCGGCGGGCGGTAGACCCTGCGTGGCTTGCTCCAGGGTCCGACCAGCGCCGGGGCATCGCGCATGCCGATTTCAGTATCTCCGAACCCGTAGCTCGCGACGTGGACGTAGCGACCCGTGCAGGCGTCCCGATGCACCGAGGCCTCTGCGCCGGCGTCGTCCATGACCCAGGCCGGACCGTCAGGACCGAGGGCCGGTTCACGGACCCAGCCTCGATCCACGCCCGCCCACCACTCGGCACCGGCCAGGTCGCCCATTACCAGGTGCCTGGGCCGGTAGCGCACCAGGGCGCCGGCATGCGTTCCCTGCTGCCGAATGGCCAGCGCCACCACGTATCCCTGTTCGTGCACCACCGCCGTGGCGGGCGCGGCGTCGAACGGAGCCGGCGGCGCATCGACGATGCGTACGCGCCATGCCCCGGCCGAATCGCGGGGATTGGCCACGATGGCCAGGGCGTAACCCCGTGCCGCGAAACCGAGGTCGCGTCCCGGGGTTTCAACCATGCGGAACAGGAAGACCAGCAACGGACCATCGGGCAACTGCAATCCATGGCCGGGCCAATACCAATGGTCCGGCCCGCCGGGGAAGAACTCGGAGGGCAATCCGTCCGGGGTCGATCCCCAGTGGAAGTCCATCCTGGCTCGTGCCGGGTCGCGACCATTCTGGATCGCCACCGAGTTGCGGACCATGGGTGCACTGCGCCGGTCGAGTCGTGGCGGCGTGGCAATGAAGCTGTCCCCGAACAGCCAGAGTATCCGGTCGCCCTCCAAGGGTATCGACAGCGACGCGTCGCCGCCCAGCCAGCGCGGCTCCTGGTGGAAAAGGGCTTCCGCCTCTGGCCAGGGGGCCGGGCCGGAGGGTTGGGCATGCGCGGCGCTCGTTGGACCTGGGGAGCGGCAGGCGGGCACGGCCAGTGCCAGTGCCAGTGCCAGGACCATCGCGCCTGCCGCCCGGAATTTCATCCGGCGTCGCCGCGGCGGCGCCAGAAATGGTCAAGCACCGCGACCGACCCCTTGCCGGGCCGGTACGCGGCCCGGAGCGCCCCGTGCACGTAGTCGGTGGCGTTGGCGCAGGCTTCGCGCAGGCCCGTGCCGCGGCAGAGGTTGGCGGCGATGGCCGAGGCCAGGGTGCAGCCGGTGCCGTGGCCTTCGACGTCCAGTCGCGGGTGTTCGAATTCCAGCAGCGCTTCGCCGTCGTCGAACCGGTCCACCATCGCCCCGCTGCCGGGCAGGTGGCCGCCCTTGAGCAAGATCGCGCCGGGTCCCAGCGCGAGCAATTCGACCAGGGCGGCTTCGGCGGCTTCCTCGTCGGAGACCGGGTGGCCCAGCAACAGTTCGGCCTCGGGGATGTTCGGGGTCAGGACCGTCGCCAGGGGCAGCAGGCGCCGCCGGAGCGCCTCGAGCGCGGCGTCCTCGAGCAGCTTGGCGCCCGAAGTGGCGACCATCACCGGGTCCAGCACCACGGCCGCAGGCCGGTGCGCCTCGAGCGCGTCGGCCACGGCGTGGATGACCCGGGCGTTGGCCAGCATGCCCAGCTTGACCGCGCCGATCCGGAAATCGGCGAAGCAGGCGTCGATCTGTTCGCGCAGGAAGGCCGTCGGTGGCACGTGCACGGCGGTGACGCCACGGGTGTGCTGGGCGGTGAGGGCGGCCAGCGCGCTCAGGCCATGCACGCCATGGGCGGCAAAGGTCTTGAGGTCGGCCTGGATGCCGGCACCGCCGCCGGAATCGGAGCCGGCGATGGTGAGTGCGCAGACGGGGCGGGTTTCGGGCATGGCTGGAAGGGACCGTTCGGATGCCCGGCGAAGGGTACCCCGGCCTCAGCCCTCGCGTCGCCGTCGGAGCGCGTAGGCGACGCCGGTGACGCCCGTCAGCAACGCGGGCAGATAGAGCGCGGCATAGCCGGCGTTTGCAAAGGCGAACGCGCCCGCGCCGCTGCCGGCCAGGAAGGCGCTGATGATCACCAGGCACAGCCAGAGCCGGCGTCGGGCCAGCGGCAGGCCGCGCAGGGCATGGCCGATCATGATGCCCAGGTCGGTGAACATGCCGCTGACGTGCGAGGTGCGGACGACGGCACCGCTGTACGTGGTCGCCATGGCGTTCTGCAGGCCGATGGCGCCGGCGGCGAGCAGCGGTCCGCTGAACTGCCCGCGCTGGAACAGCGGCACCGCGGCCGCCAGCAGCAGGGCCTCGAGGGTCAGGGCCACGCCGTAGCGGCGACCCAGGCGCAGCACGCTGTCCTGGATCAAAAGGCCGCTCAGGGCGGCACCGGCGACAAAGGCCAGGACCATGCCCGCCAACTGCAACGCGGCGCCGCCCTGGCCCTGTGCCAGGGCCGCGCCGAGCAGGGTGGTGGTGCCGGTGAGGTGGGTGATGGCCTGGTGCTCGAAGCCCAGGTAACCCACCACGTTCACCATGCCGGCGACGAAGGCCAGGGCAGCGGCGCCCACCCAGACCCAGGTCGCCAGCCGTTCGGCCATGGCGCTAGAGCACCTCGGACGCGTAGTCGGCCAGGCGCGAACGCTCGCCGCGGCGCAGGGTGATGTGGGCGCTGTGGTTCCAGTTCTTGAACCGGTCGACGGCGTAGGTGAGGCCCGAGGTGGTTTCGGTGAGGTAGGGCGTGTCGATCTGTTCGACGTTGCCCATGCAGATGATCTTGGTGCCCGGGCCAGCGCGGGTGACCAGGGTCTTCATCTGCTTGGGCGTGAGGTTCTGCGCTTCGTCGACGATGACCCAGCGATTGAGGAAGGTGCGGCCACGCATGAAGTTCATCGAGCGGATCTTGATGCGGCTGGCCAGCAGTTCGTTGGTGGCACCCCGGCCCCAGCTGCCATGGTCCTCGGTGTGGGTGAGCACCTCGAGGTTGTCGGTCAGCGCGCCCATCCACGGCGTCATTTTTTCTTCCTCCGTGCCGGGCAGGAAGCCGATGTCCTCGCCAACGCTGACCGTCGCGCGGGTCATGATGATCTCGCGGTAACGCTGCACGTCCATGGTCTGGGTCAGGCCCGCGGCCAGGGCCAGCAGGGTCTTGCCGGTGCCGGCGGTGCCGAGCAGGGTGACGAAGTCGATCTCCGGGTCCATCAGTGCGTTGAACGCGAAGTTCTGCTCGCGGTTGCGGGCATTGATGCCCCAGACCTGGTGCTGCGGGTTGCGGAAATCGTCGACGATCTGCAGCACCGCCTTTTCCTCGTCCAGGCGCGCGACCTTCATCTCCACTTCGTCGTCGCCGGGCATGTACAGGAACTGGTTGGGGTACCAGCCGTCGTCGTCCTGGCGTGCGACCTCGTAGAAGGTGCGGCCACGATCGGTCCAGCTGCGCAGGCTGCCTTCGTGCCGTTCCCAGAAATCGTCCGGCAGTTCGGTGGCGCCGGTGAAGAGCAGGTTGAAGTCGTCGATGGCGCGGTCGTTCTCGTAGTCCTCGGCCTTGACGTTGCAGATCGAGGCCTTGATGCGCAGGTTGATGTCCTTGGACACCAGGACCACGGGCACGCCGGGGTTGTCCTCGATCAGCTGCAGGATCGAGCCCAGGATCTGGTTGTCCGGCAGCACCGTGCCGAAACGCTTGCCCACTTCCACCGGCTTGAGCTGGAACAGCAGCCGGCCGATGGCTTCCGGCGCCCGCAGCTGCAGGCCCTGGGGACGCGCCAGCCGGACGCCGTCGCCGATGCTGTCGCTGCCGTGGGCGACGATGATCTCGTTGAGGAACCGGCTGACCTGGCGCGCGTTGCGGCTGGCTTCGGAGTGGCCCTTCTTGCCGTTGTCGAGCTCCTCCAGGACCATCATCGGAATGAAGACGTCGTGCTCTTCGAACTTGAACAGGGCAGTGGGGTCGTGCATGAGCACGTTGGTGTCCAGAACGTAGATCCGCTTGCTTCTCGTCATGGGATTCTCATGTTGGGAAGGGACACAGGGGCACGGCGACGCACCGCCGTGGCTCGCGGGGCGAGACGGCGGTGCGGGTTTGCGCGGGGGTGGTTCACTTGGTCTTGCTGGCCTTCTTCAGGGCTTCGAGCACGGACTCGGCGTGTCCGGGGACCTTGAGGCCTCGCCAGCTTTCGGCGACGCGGCCCTGTGGGTCGATCAGGAAGGTGCTTCGCTCGATGCCCATGACCTTCCTGCCGTACATGTTCTTTTCCTTGATGACGCCGAAGGCCCGGCACAGCGACTCATCGGGGTCCGACACCAGGTCGAAGCGGAATCCCTGCTTGGCGATGAAGTTGCAGTGCGACTTCACCGAGTCGCGGGAAACACCAAGCACTTCGGCGCCGGCGCGGCGGAACCGGGTCAGCAAGGCGTTGAAGTCCTGTCCCTCGGTCGTGCAGCCGGGCGTGGAATCCTTCGGGTAGAAGTACAGCCCCAGCCACTTGCCGCGGTAGTCGGAGAGGCGGGCGGAGCCGCCGTTGGCCAGGGTGATGTCGAGATCGGGGATCTTGTCGCCGGGTTCGGTCATCGCGTCCTCAGAATTTCATCGGGTCCATGATGGCATCGAGGTTGAGGTGGTCGCAGAACTCGAGGAAGTCGTCGCGCAGGGCGGCGATGTGCATGTTGGCCGGGATGCCGATGGTGACCTGGGCCGAAAACATGTCGGCGCCGGTCTGCATGGCGCGGTAGCGCGAGCTGTGAAGGTTCTCGACGGTGATGCCCTGGCGGTCGAAGAAATCCGCCAGCTGGAACAGGATGCCTGGTTTGTCGGCCGCCACCACCTCGACGATGTAGGGCAGCAGGTTCGATTGCAGGGCCTTGGGGCCGGTACGGTACCAGACCAGCTTGTAACCGTCCTCGCGTTCAAGGCGCCCGAGCATGGCCTCGAGCTTGGCGACGGCGTCCCAGGAGCCCACCGCCAGCGCCGTTACCGAGACGTCGCGGCCGACGGTGGTGAGCCGGGCATCCACCAGGTTGCAGCCACTGTCCGAAATGCGACGGCTGACCGACAGCAGTGGCGACTGCGGATGCGTGGTGTACGCGCTGATCAGCAGGTGGTTCTCGTTGGCGGTCGGGCGCGCGGCGGGGTCGGTCAAAGCGGTGGTCCGTGGTGGCGCGGCAGGGGGCGCGCCTGGAGGTCATGGCCAGCATACTTGCCGCTGCTTTGGGGCCGCAAGTAAGATCGTGGCCAGTCCCCGCTAGGCACTCATTTTGCAACTTTCAGGCAGCATCACCGCGCTGGCGACCCCGTTCACGGTCGCCGGCGAACCCGACTTCGCGGCCTGGTCGCGCCTGATAGGGCGGCAGCTGGAGGCCGGCACCGCCGGCCTGGTCGTCGCCGGCTCCACCGGCGAAGCCGCCGCGCTCACCGACGGCGAGTACACCGCGCTGCTTCGCGCCGCCGTCGAACAGGTCGCCGGCCGGGTGCCGGTGCTGGCCGGCACCGGGCTCTCCAACACCGCCAAGACCATCGCCCAGACCCGCCTGGCCCGCGACGGCGGCGCCGACGTCGCGCTGGTGGTCACGCCGCCCTATGTGCGGCCGACACCCGAGGGGCTGGTGTCGCACTACCGGGCCGTTGCCGAAGCGGGTGGCCTGCCGGTGGTGCTCTACAACGTGCCCGGGCGCACCGGCTGCGACATGTCGCCCGACGTGGTGGCGCAGCTGCGCGACCACGAGAACATCATCGGCCTGAAGGAGGCACGCGGCGACGACGCGCGCTGGCAGGCCCTGTACCCCCTGGCAGGCGACGACTTCGCCTTGCTCAGCGGCGACGACCCGACCTTCGTCGGGGCCATGCTGGGCGGCGCGGCCGGCGTCATCTCCGTGGCCTCGAATGTCGTGCCGGCGGCCTTCGCCCGGCTGTGCCGCCTGGCCCGGTCCGGCCAGGCCGGCGACGCGCAGGCGCTGGATGCACGGCTGGCGGCGCTCTACGACTTCCTGGGCGTCGAGCCCAACCCGATCCCGGTCAAGGCGCTGCTGGCCCTGCAGGGCATCGGCCATGGCCTGCGCCTGCCGCTGCTGCCGCTGTCGCCGCGACATGCCGCGGCGGCCGAGGCCATGGCGGCGCTGTGCGAGCAGATCGAATCCGAACTGAAGTAACCTTGTCGCCTTGAATCCCCCGCGTGCGCGCCCCTGCGCGCCGCTCCCCAGGAGAAACACATGACCGCCCCCAAGCTTTCCTTCCGCCCGCTGCTGATCGCCACCCTCGCCGTGGCCGTGCTCGGTTCCAGTGGCTGCAGCTGGATCCGCGCCAAGTGGGGCAACGAGGCGGAATACCAGGCCAGTCGCCAGAACCAGCCGCTGGAAGTGCCGCCGGGCCTGGACGTGCCCGCCACCACCGGTGGCGTCGTCATCCCCGACGCGCGTCCGGGTGCCGCCGGCGTGCCGGTGGGCGAGGGCGTGCCTTCGGGTGCGGGTGGCCAGGCGGTGGTCGGCGGCATCGAGTCGTTCACGCTGGCCGATTCCGTGGCCAGCAGCTGGCGCCGCATCGGCATTGCCCTGGGCAAGATCGACGGCGTGACCATCGGCGACCGGGCGCAAGTGCTCAACAGCTACGAGGTCAGCTACAAGGGTGTCACGGTGCTGGTGCGTGCCCAGGAAGCCGACGGCCAGACCCGCGTCGTGGCGCTGGGCCCGGACGGCCAGCCGGTGCGCACCGGCGTGGCGACCGAACTGCTGGCGATCCTCAAGTCCCGCCTGGGCTGAACCCGGGCGCCCGCCTCAGCGCTTGAGTTCGCCGAGCTTGCCGGTCTTGCCGTCCCACTCGGCGGCATCCGGCAGCGGGTCCTTGCGGGTGGTGATCACCGGCCAGTCCCGGGACAGTTCGGCGTTGAGCGCGATGTAGCCCTCCTGGCCAGCCGGCACGTCGTCCTCGGGATAGATCGCGTTGGCCGGACACTCGGGTTCGCACAGGGTGCAGTCGATGCACTCCTCGGGGTCGATCACCAGGAAGTTCGGGCCCTCGTGGAAGCAGTCGACCGGGCAGACCTCGACGCAGTCGGTGTACTTGCAGCGGATGCAGTTCTCGGTGACGACGAAGGGCATGGTGTTTTCCGGTTCTGGCGAGTCAGGCCGCCGATTCTAGCGCCCGGCGCCCGCAACGAAGAAGGCCCGGCATGGCCGGGCCTTCGGAATGGGTGGCGCTCCCTAGGGGACTCGAACCCCTGTTCCAGCCTTGAGAGGGCCGTGTCCTAGGCCACTAGACGAAGGGAGCGCGGATGGCGAAGCGGTGACGCGGGCGCTAGTATAGCGGGCTTGTTCGCCCGCGGGAAGCCGCACGGTCCCGGGCACCCGCCCGCCGCGCAGGGTTCCCGCGCCGCCCAAAGCCTTCATGACGGACACCGCCATTTCAAGCCAGAACCCGCCCCTGGTCGTGCCGCGCGCCGAGCACGGCATCTCCCGCAAGGACATCAGTCCCAACGCCTTGCGCGTGCTCTACCGGCTTCGCGACGGCGGCTTCCAGGGCTACCTGGTCGGCGGCGCGGTGCGCGACCTGCTGGCCGGTGGCCACCCCAAGGACTTCGACGTCGCCACCGACGCGACGCCCGAGCAGGTCAAGTCCCTGTTCCGCAATTGCCGCCTGATCGGCCGGCGTTTCCGGCTGGCGCACGTCGTTTACGGGCGCGAGATAATCGAGGTCGCCACCTTCCGCGCCAACAGCTCCAACGACACCGACGACCGCCAGACCGACGACGGTGGCCGGCTGCTGCGCGACAACGTCTACGGCACGATCGAGGATGACGCGGTCCGGCGCGATTTCACCGCCAATGCGCTGTACTACACGGTCGAGGATTTTTCCGTGCGCGACTTCGTCGGCGGATACGCCGACGTGCGTGACCGCGTGCTGCGCCTGATCGGCGACCCGGTCGAGCGCTATCGCGAAGACCCGGTGCGCATGCTGCGCGCGGCGCGGCTGTCGGCCAAGCTCGGCTTCAGCATCGCGCCGGAAGCCGCCGACCCCATCCCCGAGTTGGCCGGCCTGCTGTCGTCGGCCCCGCCGGCGCGCCTGTTCGACGAATGCCTGAAGATGTTCCTGGCCGGGCATGCCGAAAAGAGCTTCCTCACGCTTGAGCGCCTTGGCCTGCTGCCGGCGCTGTTCCCGGAAACCGCCAAGGCCCTGGCCACCAATCGCAGCGGCGCCTTGCGCACGATGCTGCTGCAGGCCTTGCGCAACACCGACGACCGGATCGCCCAGGACAAACCGGTGACGCCGGCTTTCCTGTTCGCCGCGCTGCTGTGGCCGGCTTACTGCCGCGAGCTCGCCGTGCTGCAGAACCAGGGCGTGGACAGCGGCGTCGCCCAGCAGCGCGCCGCGGACCGGGTCACCCTGCACCAGGCCCAGCGCATCGCGCTGCCGCGGCGGTTCTCACTGCCGATGCAGGAGATCTGGCTGTTGCAGCCGCGATTCACCCAGCGCGTGCGCAAGCGCGTGTTCCGCCTGTTGGCGCATCCGCGCTTCCGCGCCGCGTTCGATTTCCTGGAGCTGCGCGCCAGCGCCACGCCCGAGGTCGCCGACGACCTGGCGTTCTGGCGCGAGGCCCAGGCCCAGGCGCCCGAGCAGCTCGCCGGCCGGCTCGCGCCGAAGACCCTGCCACGCGGCGCCCACGACGAGGCCGGCGACGCCGGCGAGTCCGATGCCGACGACGCGCCGCGTCGCCGCCCGCGCCGCCGGCGGCGCAAGCCGGGTGGCAGCGGGGGCGCATCGGAGTGAGTCTCTCCGGGCCGGTGCCGGCCTGGATCGCCCTCGGCGGCAACCAGGGCGACGTCCTGGCCACGCTCGATGCCGCCGTCGCGGCCATTGATGCCAGCGACGGCGTCCGGGTGTTGGCGCGCTCGCGCAACTACCGCACCCCGGCCTGGGGCCGCACCGACCAGCCCGATTTCATCAACGCGGCCCTGGCGGTGGAATCCACGCACCCGGCGCCCGGCCTGCTGGCGCTGCTGCTGGATATCGAACGCCGCTTCGGCCGCGTGCGCGAGAACGACGCTGCACGCTGGGGGCCGCGCCCGCTCGACCTGGACCTGCTGGTGTTCGGCGACCAGTCGCTGCAACTGCCCGGCCTGGAGCTTCCACACCCACGCCTCCACGAGCGCGCCTTCGTGCTCGTGCCCCTGGCTGAAATCGCCCCCGGCCTGGTCGTGCCGGGGCGGGGCAGGGTGGATGAACTGCTCGCCAGGGTGGATGCCTCGGGCATTCAAGCGATACCTTAGGCGCTCCCCACCCTGGACGCCGCCATGTACGCCAACGATGAAAAGGCCGCGCCGCGTGCGCGCCTGACGGTGCCCGGACTGCGCAAGATGAAGGCCGAGGGGCGGCGCATCGTCTCGGTGACGGCCTACGACGCCGGCTTCGCCCGCACCGTCGACGCCGCCGGGTTGGATTTCGTGCTCGTCGGCGATTCGCTGGGCATGGTCTGCCAGGGCCACGACAGCACGCTGCCGGTCACCGTCGCCGACATCGCCTACCACGTCGCCTGCGTGGCCCGCGGGCTGTCGTCGGCGCTGCTGGTCGCGGACCTGCCGTTCCAGGCCGACGCCACGCCGGAGCGCGCGCTCGATGCCTCCACGCGTTTCCTGCAGGCCGGAGCTGCGATGGTCAAGCTCGAGGGCGCCGGCAACAAGCTCGACGTCATCCGGTTCCTGTCCGAGCGCGAGATCCCGGTCTGCGCGCACCTGGGCCTGACCCCGCAGTCGGTGCTGCGCCTGGGCGGCTACAAGGTGCAGGGCCGCGAACAGGCCGCGGCCGAACGCCTGGCGGCGGATGCACGCGCCGTCGCGGACGCCGGTGCGGACATGCTGGTGCTCGAATGCGTGCCCTCGGCGCTGGCAAAGCGCATCACCGACGACATCGCCATCCCCACCATCGGCATCGGCGCCGGCCCGGCCTGCGACGGCCAGATCCTGGTCCTGCACGACCTGCTGGGCCTCAACAGCGGCCATCGCCGCCCGCGCTTCGTCAAGGACTTCCTGGCCGAAGGCGGCTCCATCGAAGGCGCGCTGCGCGCTTATGCCGACGCGGTGCGCGACGGCAGTTTCCCCGGCCCCGAACACGGATACCAATGATGCAGACCCATGACTCGCTGGCGTCCCTGCGCGCGCAGCTTCGCCAGTGGCGCCGGGAAGGCGCCAGCGTCGGTTTCGTGCCGACCATGGGCAACCTGCATGCCGGGCATTTCGCCCTGGTCGAGCTGGCCCGCCGGCATGCCGACAAGGTCGTCGCCAGCATCTTCGTCAATCCCACGCAGTTCGGTCCCAACGAGGACTACGCGCGCTATCCACGCACCGAACAGGCCGACATCGACGGCCTGGCGACGCACCGCTGCGATGCGCTGTTCCTGCCGGACGTCGAGCAGATGTACCCCTTCGGCACCATGGGCTGCGTGCAGATGCACGTGCCGGGCATCACCGACATCCTGTGCGGCGCGCACCGGCCTGGCCATTTCAACGGTGTCGCCCAGGTCGTGGCGCGCCTGTTCAACATGGTCCAGCCCGACCTCGCCGTGTTCGGGCGCAAGGACTACCAGCAGCTGCAGGTCATCCGCTACATGGCGCGGGAAATGAGCTTCCCGGTCGAGATCATCCCGGCGCCGACGCTGCGCGAAGCCGACGGCCTGGCGATGAGTTCGCGCAACCAGTACCTGCAGGGCGACGAGCGCAAGACCGCGACGCATATCCACCAGACGCTGCGGTTCATGCGCGATGCCGCCCGCCAGGGGCTGCCGGTGCGCGGCATCGAGGACGAAGCCCTGTCGCGCCTGGAGGCCTCGGGCTTCACGGTCGACTATGCCGAAGTGCGGCGTGCCGACCTGTCGCGGCCGCGGTCGCCCGACGAACCGGGCCTGCTGGCCCTGATCGCGGCGCGGCTGGGCCGCACGCGGCTGATCGACAACCTGGCTTTCGACGAACCATGATCGCGACGGCCACTTTCCCGGGGCATCCATGCTGAGCGCCGCGCACTGGCAGCAACTCAGGCAGCACGGCGATCGCCTGGCGGCGACCCCGCTTTCGGCCCTGATGGCCGCCGAACCGGCGCGGGCCGGCACTTGGGCGCTGCGGGTCGGGCCGATCCACGCCAGCTTCGCGCGCCAGCGCATCGACGATGCCGCCTGGGGCCAGCTGCAGTCGCTGGCGACCGGTGCCGGCCTGGCGAAGGCACTGGCGGCCCTGTTCGACGGCGAAATCGTAAATCCAACCGAAGGCCGCCCGGCCCTGCACAGTGCGCTGCGCGGCGACGTCGGCCGCGGTGAACCGGCGCGCGCCGCCGCCGCCGAGGCCCGTGCCGGCCGCGAGCGCGTCGACGCGCTGCACGCGGCCCTGGCCCAGGGGCCGGTCACCGACATCGTCAGCGTCGGCATCGGGGGCAGCGACCTGGGTCCGCGCCTGGCCGTGGACGCCTTGCGTGATTTCCATGACGGTCGTTTCCGCGTGCATTTCCTGACCAACGTCGATGGCAGCGCCGCACGTCACCTGCTTGCCGACCTGGACCCGGGGCGCACGGCCGGGATCCTGGTGTCCAAGAGTTTCGGCACGCAGGAAACCCTGCTCAACGGCGGCATCCTGCGCGACTGGCTGGGCGGCAGCGAGCGGCTGTACGCAGTCAGCGCCAACGTCGCGCGTGCCGAAGCCTTCGGTATCGCCCCGGATCGCGTGCTGCCGATGTGGGACTGGGTGGGTGGCCGCTATTCGCTGTGGTCGGCGGTGGGGTTCGCGCTGCAGCTCGCCATCGGCCACGACGGATTCGCACGCCTGCTCGAAGGCGCGGCGATGATGGACCAGCACGTGCGCGAAGCGCCGCCGGCGCGCAACCTGGCGGCCTGGCACGGCCTGTTCGCGGTCTGGAACCGCAACGCGCTGGGTGCCGCCAGCCACGCGGTGATGCCCTACGACCAGCGCCTGGCGCTGTTGCCGGGCTTCCTGCAGCAGCTGGTCATGGAAAGCCTGGGCAAATCGGTGCGGCTCGACGGCAGCCCGGTGCCGGTGCACACGGTGCCGGTGCTGTGGGGCGGCGCAGGCACCAATGCCCAGCACAGCTTCTTCCAGGCGCTGCACCAGGGCACCGACATCCTGCCGGCCGATTTCATCGGCGTGGTGCGGCCGGCGCACGGTTTCGACGACAACCACCACGCGCTGCTGGCCAACCTGCTGGCCCAGTCCGAGGCGCTGGCCAACGGCGCGCCCTCCGACGACCCGCACAAGCGTTATCCCGGCGGGCGCCCGAACACCCTGTTCCTGCTCGACGAACTCAATCCCTATTCGCTGGGTGCGCTGCTGGCGATGTACGAGCACAGCGTCTACGTGCAGTCGGTGCTCTGGGGCATCAACGCCTTCGACCAGTGGGGTGTCGAGCTGGGCAAGAAAATCGCCGGCGAACTGCTGCCGGCGGTGGCCGGTGACGCCGAGCCCTCCGACCCTGTCACCCGGGCGCTCATCGCGGAAATCCGCTCGCGCCGCTAATCGCGGCCTTCGTGCCGGGCGAGCGCCCAGGCGACGTGTTCGCGCACCAGCGCGCTGGCATGGTCCCGCCGCGAGGCCAGCGCCGCCAGCACGCCTGGCGTGGTCGGGGCATTGCCCAGGGCCACGGCGATGTTGCGCAGCCAGCCTTCGTGGCCGGTGCGGCGGATCGCCGAGCCTTCGGTGCGCCGCAGGAACTCGTCTTCCTCCCAGGCGAACAGGTCGGCCAGGCTGGCCTGGTCCAGGTCGTTGCGCGCGCGGAAGTCGGGTTCGTCGTGGCGCTGGGCGAACTTGTTCCAGGGACAGGCGAGCTGGCAGTCGTCGCAGCCGAAGATGCGGTTGCCGATGAGCGGACGCAGTTCTTCGGGGATGGCTTCGCGCAGTTCGATCGTCAGGTAGCTGATGCAGCGGCGGGCGTCGACGCGGTAGGGCGCGACGATGGCGCCGGTCGGGCAAACCTCGATGCAGCGCGTGCAGGTGCCGCAATGGGCGCTGGCGGGCGCATCCACCGGCAGCGGCAGGTCGGTGTAGATCTCGCCCAGGAAAAACCAGCTGCCGGCGCTGCGGTTGATCAGGCAGCTGTGCTTGCCGATCCAGCCCAGGCCAGCGTCGCGGGCCAGGGCGCGTTCGAGCACGGGCGCCGAATCCACGAACGCGCGATAGCCGAAGGGCCCGGTTTCTTCGGCGATCCGGTCGGCCAGCTTCTGCAGGCGGTTGCGCATCAGCTTGTGGTAGTCCCGGCCCAGGGCGTAGCGCGCCACGTAGGCGCGTTCGCCTTCCGCCAGCGTGTCCCAGGCGGCGCCGTCGTCGGCGGTGCCGTAATCCAGGCGCACCGACACCACGCGCACGGTGCCCGGCACCAGCTCCTCGGGGCGCGCGCGCTTGTCGCCGTGGCGCGCCATGTAGTCCATGCGCCCGTGCTGTCCCTTGGCCAGCCAGTCGCGCAGGTGCGCGGCGTCCTGGTCGAGCGTGATGCCGGCGATGCCGACCTGCTGGAAGCCAAGCTCGCTGCCCCAGGCCTTGATGGCGAGGGCCAGTTGATCCATGTCGGCGCGGTCATGCATGCCGGCAAGTATAGAATCCCGCCATGGCCGACATGTTCCCCCTCTACCGCGGCGACCAGGTTCGCGCGATGGATCGCCGCGCGATCGAGCAGTGGGGCATCCCGGCCTACGAACTGATGACCCGTGCCGGTACGGCCGCCTGGGCCTTGCTGCGCGCGCAATGGCCGCAGGTGCGGCGCATCGGGGTGGCCTGCGGTCCGGGCAACAACGGCGGCGATGGATACGTGCTGGCGCGCCTGGCGCGCGAGGCGGGCTGCACCGTGCACGTGGTTTGTGCGCCGGGCGGCCATCCGCGCCGCGATCCCGCGCGCGAGGCGCTCGCGGCCTGGCGCGGCGCCGGTGGCCGGGTCGAGTCCTTCGACGGGATGCTGCCCGACGTCGACGTCTGGGTCGACGCGATCTACGGTATCGGACTGTCGCGGCCGCCCTCGGACGCGGTGCGCTCGCTGATCGAACGAATCAATGCCAGTCGCCGCCCGGTGCTGGCGCTGGACGTGCCCTCGGGCGTGGACGCCGACCGCGGCCGGGTGCCCGGGGTGGTGGTGCAGTCACGCGTCACCCTGAGCTTCATCGCCGCCAAGCAGGGCCTGTACACCGGCCAGGCCCGGGACGCCTGCGGCGAAGTCAGGGTGGACCGCCTGGGCCTGCCGGCGATCGACACCGGCCAGGACCCACCCTCGGCCTGGCTGGTGCGTGACACCGACCTGTCGGCCTGGCTGGCGCCGCGCCACGCCAATGCGCACAAGGGTGAACACGGCCACGTGCTGTGCATCGGTGGCGAGGTCGGCATGGGCGGCGCCGTGCGCCTGTGCGCGGAAGCCGCCCTGCGTACCGGCGTGGGCCTGGCCAGCGTCGCCACCCGCCGCGAGGGCGTCGCGGCCCTGGTCGCGGCCCGCCCGGAGGCCATGACCCATGCCGTCGAGGACGCCACCGCCCTGGCACCGCTGCTCGAACGCGCCAGCGTGGTGGCCGTCGGCCCCGGACTGGGGCAGGGGGACTGGGGAAGATCGCTGCTCGACGCGTCGCTGGGTGCCGGCAAGTCGCTGGTGCTCGATGCCGATGCCTTGAACCTGCTGGCGGTCCGGCCGGTGCCCGTGCCCGGGGCCGTGCTGACCCCGCCCCCCGGCGAGGCGGCCCGCCTGCTCGCCTGTGATACGGCGCAGGTGCAGGCGGACCGTTTTGGCGCCGCGCACCGGCTGGCCCAGCGCTACCAGGCCGTGGTGGTGCTCAAGGGGGCCGGCACCGTCGTCGCCGCACCCGGGCGGGATCCGGTGGTCGTGGGCGCCGGCAACCCGGGCATGGCGACCGGCGGCATGGGCGACGTGCTTTCGGGCGTGATCGCCTCGCTGCTCGCCCAGGGGCTGCCGGCCTTCGAGGCCAGCGTCGCCGGCGCGTTGCTGCATGCCACCGCCGGCGACGCCGCGGCACGCGTGGACGGCGAACGTGGCCTGCTGCCTTCCGATCTGTTTCCCCACCTGCGCAGGCTGGCGAACCCGGCATGAGCGAACGCGAGCACTTCCTGGCCGACCCGGCCGCCACCGAAGCCCTGGGCCGGGCACTAGCGGCCACCGCCCCCGCCGGTGCCGTCGTTTTCCTCGAGGGTCCCCTGGGCGCGGGCAAGTCGAGCCTGGCCCGGGCCTGGCTGCGGGCGCTGGGCGTGCAGGGCGCGATCAAGAGCCCGACCTATACGCTGGTCGAGCGTTATGCGCTGCCGGACGGGGGCGAGGCGGCGCACCTGGACCTCTACCGGCTGGCGGACGCTGCGGAGCTTGATTTCCTGGGCCTGGACGAACTGGCCGACGCCCGGCTCTGGCTGGTGGAGTGGCCGGAGCGGGGCGCTTTGGGCCTCCCGCCGTCGGACCTGCGTATCAGCCTGGCGCTGGCCGGCACGGGCCGGGTGGCGCGACTGCAGGCAACCAGCGCCCGCGGCGAGGCCTGGCTGGGCAAAACCCCCGGATAGTGGGTTTCCGGCCACCTTCTTACCCAAATCCTAGGAAGGTGGGGCAGGTATCGGATTACAAAGGAAAAAGTGCTTGCAATAGCGCGCGGGCGGTGCTTCAATCGGCCGCATGCGTCGTCCCCAGGCCCTTGCTGTTTCGTTCGCCGCCCTGCTGGCGCTCGCCGCGTCCGCGGCGCAGGCCGCGCAGCTGCGCGGGGTCACCCTGGTCGAAGGGGCGTCGGGCACCCACGCCGTACTCGACCTGTCGGCCCCGGCCGACTACAAGGTTTTCACCCTCGCCAACCCGCACCGCCTGGTGCTCGACCTGTCGGGCTCGTCGGTGGCCAGCGGCTTCCGGGCCCCGGCGCCCAACGGCCTGGTCGCCGGCGTGCGCACCGGCAAGCCGGCCGAAGGCGACCTGCGCGTCGTGCTCGATCTCGGGGGCGCGGTGCAGCCGCGCAGCCGCATCGAACGCGAGGGCGACTCCGCCCGCCTGATCGTCGAACTGCTTTCCACTGACCGCCCCAGCGGCACGCCCGCCGTGGCGCGCACGCTCGAGGACGTCATCGGCGCGGGTGAGCGCAAGCTGGTCATCGCCATCGACGCCGGCCACGGCGGCAAGGACCCGGGCGCGATCGGCCCGAGCCGCAAGTACGAAAAAGACATCACCCTGGCGATGGCGCGCGAGCTCGCGCGCCAGGTCAATGCCGACCCGGGCATGGAAGCTTTCATGGTGCGCGACGGCGACGTCTTCATTCCGCTGCACGAGCGCTACCAGAAGGCCCGCGAGGCCCAGGCCGACCTGTTCGTCTCCATCCACGCCGACGCCGCCCACAACAAGGCGGCCAGCGGTGCGTCGGTGTACGTGCTGTCGCTGCGCGGCGCCTCGTCTGAAGCCGCGCGCTGGCTGGCCGACCAGGAAAACGCCGCCGATCTGGTCGGCGGGGTCTCGCTGGACGCGCGCGACAAGAACCTGGCGGCGGTCCTGCTGGACCTGTCGCAGAACGCCACGATGCGCGTCTCCGACGATGTCGCCGGCGAAGTGCTGGCCGCGCTCAAGGGCGTCGGCAAGACCCACAAGAAGCAGATCGAGCGCGCCAATTTCGTCGTGCTGCGCTCGCCGGACGTGCCCTCGATGCTGGTCGAGACCGGTTTCATCACCAATCCCGGTGAAGAAACCCGGCTGTCCGACCCGGCCTATCGCAGCCGGATGGCCACCGCCATCGTGTCGGGCGTGCGCAACTACTTCGCCAACCAGGCGCCCCCGGGCACCTGGTACGCGGCCCGCCAGGGCACCCTGGGCGGCAGCCGCCAGCACGTGGTCAGCCGCGGCGAGACGCTGAGCCTGATCGCCCAGCGCCACGGCGTGCCGATGAATTCCATCCGTGCCGCCAACCGGCTCGACGGCGACACCGTGAAGATCGGCGAGCGCCTGACCATCCCGGTCGCCAGCGCCACCCTGGCTGGTCTGCCGGAGTAAGCCGCGCCGCCGCTGCTATCATCGGGGCTGTTTTCGCCCGGACCCTGCGCGACGTGCCGATCCAAGCCCTGCCCGACACCCTGGTCAACCAGATCGCCGCCGGCGAGGTGGTCGAACGCCCTGCGTCGGTGGTCAAGGAGCTGGTCGAGAACGCCCTGGATGCCGGCGCGAACCGGGTGGACATCGATCTCGAGGAAGGCGGCGTTCGCCTGATTCGCATTCGCGACGACGGCGGCGGCATCCCGGCACCGGAACTGGCCCTGGCCATCTCCCGCCATGCCACCAGCAAGATCAGCTCGATCGAAGACCTCGAGGAAGTCGCCACGCTGGGGTTCCGCGGCGAGGCCTTGCCGTCGATCGCCTCGGTCAGCCGCTTCGCGATCAGCGCGCGGCCGCGAGGCGAAAGCCAGGGCGCCCGCCTCGAAGTGGACGGCGGTCGCGTCGGCGAACTGATGCCGCATCCGCATCCCGAGGGCACCACGGTCGAGGTGCGCGACCTGTTCTTCAACGTGCCGGCGCGACGCAAGTTCCTGCGCGCCGAACGCACCGAACTCGGACACATCGAGGAATGGCTGCGCTCGCTGGCGCTGGCCCGTCCTTGGGTCGAACTGCGCATCAGCCACAACGGTCGCGCCAGCCGGCACTACAAGCCGGTGCGCGACGGCGGCGAGCGCCTGCGTCGCGTCGCCGAGGCCCTGGGCGAAGACTTCACCCACCAGTGCCTGGAAATCGACCATGCCGCCGCAGGCCTGCGACTGCATGGCTGGGTCGGGCTGCCCACCGCGGCGCGGTCGAGCGCCGACCAGCAATACTTCTACGTCAACGGCCGCGCCGTGCGCGACCGCACCGTCGCGCACGCGGTGCGCCAGGCCTACGCCGACGTGCTGTTCCACGGCCGGCACCCTGCCTTCGTGCTCTTCCTCGAGTGCGACCCGCGCCAGGTCGACGTCAACGTGCATCCGGCCAAACACGAGGTGCGCTTCCGCGAGCAGCGGCTGGTGCACGAGTTCATCTACCGGACCCTGCACCAGGCGCTGGCCTCGACGCGCGCCGGGTTGGCCGCGGAACCGCAGGCAAGCCCGGCGCTGGCGATGGGCGTGGCGGCGCCTGGAGGCGGCGGCTTCACGCCGCGGCAGGGCGGCCTGGGTTTGCCGGTGCGCGAAGCGATGTCGGCCTATGCCTCGCTGTATCGCGCACCCGAGCCGGGGCAGGCCGGCACCGCGATGCCGGCGGCGGCCGCCAACGAAGGCGAAGCGCCGCCGCTTGGCTATGCGCTCGCGCAGCTGCATGGTGTCTTCGTGCTGGCCGAAAACGACCATGGCCTGGTGCTGGTGGACATGCATGCGGCCCATGAACGCATCACCTACGAACGGCTCAAGTCGGCGCTCGACGGCGAGGGCATCCGCAGCCAACCCTTGCTGGTCCCGGTGTCGCTGGCGGTCAGCGAACGCGAGGCCGATGCCGCCGACCAGCATGCCCAGGCGCTGGCCGACTACGGCTTCGAGATCCGCCGCGCCGGACCGCAGGCCCTGTCGATCCGCAGCGTGCCGAGCCTGCTGGCCGACCTCGACCCGCGCGCGCTGGCCCTGGACGTGCTCGCCGACCTGCGCGAACACGGCAGCAGCCGCAAGCTCGAGCAAGCGCGCAACGAACTGCTTTCGACCCTGGCCTGCCATACGTCGGTGCGTGCGAACCGGCGCCTGACGGTGCCGGAGATGAACGCGCTGCTTCGCGACATGGAAGCCACCGAGCGCAGCGGCCAATGCAACCACGGGCGCCCGACCTGGGTGCAGTTGAGCAAATCCGAGTTGGACAAACTTTTCCTCAGGGGACGCTGATGCGCACTATCCTGCTGCCTGGTCTGGCCCTGTCCGCCGCACTCGCCGGCTGCGGCGGCGGCGATGCCGAATCCAACGCCGAATCCGCGGCACGCGCCGAGCAGGCTGCGCGCCAGGCCTACGTCCGGGAAATACGCCAGTGGCGCGAGCAGCGCGTCGAGCGGCTGACCCGCCCGGACGGCTGGTTGTCCCTGGTTGGCCTGCACTGGGTCGGCACGGGCACGACGTTCGTGGGCTCGGCCAAGGACAACGGCACCCGCCTGGACCTGGGCCCGCCGCAGCTGGGCATGCTCACCCTGGAAAAGGACGGCAGCGCGCGCCTGGACATCGCCAAGGGCGCCGAGGTCTGGATCAACGGCGAACCGGCCCAAGGCCGGGTGGAACTGGTGTCCGATGCGCGGGGCACGCCGACGGTCGTGGGCTTCAACCGCGGCGACGCCAGTTTCCTGCTGATCGAGCGTTCGGGGCGGCACGCCCTGCGGGTGCGAAATGCCATGGCTCGCACGCGGACCAGCTTCCCGGGCATCGACTATTTCGACATCAATCCCGACTTCCGCTTCGAGGCGCGCTTCGAAGCGCATCCGGAGGGCAGGACCATGGACATCGTCAACATGCTGGGCATGGTCGAGCCGATGGCGAACCCCGGCCGGGTGCACTTCGAGAAAGACGGCAAGGCCTACCTGCTCGAAGCCCTGGACGAGGGGGATGGCCAGCTGTTTTTCGTCTTCGCCGACCGCACCAGCGGGCACGAGACCTATTCGGCGTCACGTTTCCTCTACGCTGAACCGGCGGGGCCCGACGGCATGACCGTGCTCGACTTCAACCGTGCCTACAATCCGCCCTGCGCGTTCACCGCGTATTCCACCTGCCCGATGCCGCCGCCGGAGAACCGGCTGGACCTGCGCATCGAAGCGGGCGAAAAAAAGCCCCTGCCGTTTCCCCAATAAGCCCGAAGGATCCCCTGAATGCGCCTGGCCTGGATCGCCTGCCTGCTGACCCTCACGTTCGCCGCCGGCTGTGCCCGGGCCGAAGCCCCGCGCCCGCTGCTCTGGAAGGTCAGCGACGCCGACAATGCCGTCTACCTGCTGGGCTCGTTCCATCTGCTGCGAAAGGGCGACTACCCGCTGGCCGCCAGCACCGACCTGGCCTTCGAGGATGCCGAGTCGCTGGTGTTCGAGCTCTCGCCGGCCGAGATGAACGATCCCGCGCTGGGCCAGCGGATGGGCGCCGCGGCGCGCCGCGAGGATGGCAAGCGCCTGCAGGACACCTTGCCGACCCAGACCTGGGCCCGGCTCGAAGCCTGGTCGGCGCGCCGCGGCGTGCCGATCGAGAACCTGCAGGCTTTCGAGGCCTGGTTCGTCAGCCTGACGGTTTCGCTGCTCGAGATGCAGCGGCTGGGCCTGGATCCGGCGCTGGGCCTGGACCGGCATTTCGCCCGCCGGGCCGTCGAAGCCGGCAAGCCCACCGAAGGCCTGGAGACCGGCGCCCAGCAGATCGCGCTGTTCGACGGTCTCGACCCCCGCCTCCAGCAGCAGTCGCTCGAAGAGGTGCTGGCGGATGCCGAGAAGATGGAAGAGAACATCAACCGGCTTCACCAGCTTTGGCGCAACGGCGACGACGCCGGCATCGAAGCCGAAACCAACCAGCGCCTGCGCGAGGAATACCCGGAGCTGTACCGGCGCATCAATCGCGACCGCAACCTGGCCTGGCTGCCGGTGCTGGAGCAGCGCCTGGAGCGCGGCGGCAAGGACGAGGACGTGCTGGTGATCGTCGGTGCGCTGCACCTGCTCGGCGACGACGGCCTGGTGAACCTGCTGCGCGAGGCCGGCTACACCGTCGAACGGCTCTGAGCCGGCGCCGGCCGGGGCCAGCGGTATTCGCTGGCCCGGGGCGTTGGCGCGACCAGCTCGATGCAATCCACCGGGCAGGGCGGCAGGCATAGCTCGCAGCCGGTGCACAGCTCCGGAACCACGGTGTGCATGCGCTTGGGCGCCCCGATGATCGCGTCCACCGGGCAGGCCTGGATGCACTTGGTGCAGCCGATGCAGTCCTCTTCCACGATCAGCGCCACGACCGGTGGCTTGATGCTGCCGTTTTCGGGGTTGACGGGTTTGGCTTCGCGGCCCAGCAGTTCGGCGAGGGCGCGGACGCCGGCATCACCGCCGGGCGGGCACTGGTTGATGTCGGCGTCGCCGCGGGCGATGGCTTCGGCATAAGGCCGGCAGCCCGGATAGCCGCATTGGGCGCACTGGGTTTGCGGCAGCAGGCGGTCGATGCGTTCGACCATCGGGTCGGCCTGCACGCGAAACCGCACGGTGGCCCAGCCGAGCACTGCGCCCAGGAGGGCGGCCAGGCCGACCACCACGCCGACCGACAGCCACATCAGGCCGGCACCATGCCGGTGAAGCCCATGAAGGCCAGGGACATCAGCCCGGCGGTGACCAGGGCGATCGGCGTGCCGCGCCAGGCGGCAGGGACGTCGGCGACTTCAAGGCGTTCGCGCATGGCCGAGAACAGCACCAGCACCAGGCCGAAGCCCACTGCCGCGCCGAACCCGTAGACGACCGCATCGAACAGGCCCCGGCGCGCCTGCACGTTGAGCAGCGCGACGCCCAGCACCGCGCAGTTGGTGGTGATCAGCGGCAGGTACAGGCCCAGCACGCGGTACAGGCGAGGGCTCTGGCGGTTCATCACCGTCTCGGTGAATTGCACGACCGCCGCGATCACCAGGATGAAGCCCAGGGTGCGCAGGTGTTCCAGGCCCAGCGGCGCCAGCAGCCAGTGGTGCACGCACCAGGCCAGCGCCGCCGAAAGCGTGAGCACGAAGCCGGTGGCCAGGGCCATGCCGTAGGCAGCGTCCAGCCGCCGCGATACGCCCATGAACGGGCAGAGGCCGAGGAACTTCACCAACACGAAGTTATTGACGAACACCGCGCCGACCAGCAGCAGGGCGATGTCGTCCATGGCGGCCTCAGCGCACCGGCATGCCGGCCTCGGCGCTGGCGTCGGCGCCCAGCAGGGCCAGTGCGCCGCCGTCATGGCCGGCCGACAGGATCATGCCCTCGCTCAGGCCGAAGCGCATCTTGCGCGGCGCCAGGTTGGCGATGAAGACGACGTTGCGGCCGACCAGCGCATCCGGTTCGCCGTAGCTGGCGCGGATGCCGCTGAAGATCTGGCGCTGGCCGAGTTCGCCGGCGTCGAGCAGGAACCGCAGCAGTTTGTCCGAGCCTTCGACGAAACCGCACTCGAGCACCTTGCCGATGCGCAGGTCGAGTTTGCCGAAGTCCTCGATGCCGATGAAGTTTTCCCCTGTGGGAGAGGCTTCAGTCCCGGTGCTCTTGCCGGCGCTGGCTTTCGGGACTGAAGTCCCTCCCACAGGGGCGGCGGCGGGCTTGAGGTCTTCCTTGCTTGCTTCGGTCATGGCGTCGATCTGCTTGGGGTCGATTCGGGTCATCAGGGCTTCGAAGGGTGCGATGGCGTGGCCGAGCAACGGACGGGCGACGTCGTCCCAGTGCCGCACCGGGGCCTGCAGGAAACCTTCCGCCCGCGCGACCGTGCCCGGCAGCACCGGCTTGAGCGCCGCCGCCAGCACGCGGAACAGGTTCAGGCCCTGGCTGCAGACGGCCTGCAGCTCGGCGTCGGCGCCCTCGCGCTTGGCGATCACCCAGGGCTTGTGTTCGTCGATGTAGCGGTTGGCCTCGTCGGCCAGCGCCATCACCTGGCGCATGGCCTGGCCATACTCGTCGCGTGCGTAGCTGGCGGCGATGTCGCGGGCACCGGCGACGAAACGTTCGTACATGGCCGGGTCGGGCAGGGCGGGCGCCAGCTGGCCGTCGAACCGCTTGGTGATGAAGCCGGCGCAGCGGCTGGCGATGTTGACGAACTTGCCCACCAGGTCGGAATTGACCCGGGCGACGAAGTCCTCGAGGTTGAGGTCCAGGTCGACGACGCCGGCGCCGGTCTTGACCGCGAAGTAGTAGCGCAGTGCCTCCGGGTCCAGGCCCTGGTCGAGATAGGTGCGGGCCATGACAAAAGTGCCGCGCGACTTGCTCATCTTGGCGCCGTTGACGGTGAGGTAGCCGTTGACGTGCAGCGCCGTCGGCGGCCTGAGCCCGGCGCCGTGCAGCATCGCCGGCCAGAACAGGCCGTGGAAGTTGATGATGTCCTTGCCCAGGAAGTGGTGCATCTCGGTCGGTGTGGCGCCGGCGGGGTTGCGTGCCTCGTCGGTGAAGGCGCCAAAGTCCAGTCCGGCCTTGGCGCAGTGGGCCTTGAACGACGCCAGGTAGCCGATGGGGGCGTCGAGCCAGACGTAGAAATACTTGCCCGGGGCATCCGGGATGGGAAATCCGAAGTAGGGCGCATCGCGGCTGATGTCCCAGTCGCGCAGCCCGCCTTCGAGCCACTCGGCCAGCTTGGCCTTCACCGCCGGGTGCGCCACGTCGCCGGCCAGCCACTGGCGCAGGAAGGCCTCGAACTTGCAGAGTTCGAAGAAGTAGTGCTCGGAGTCGCGCAGCTCGGGCGTCGCGCCCGACACCACCGAACGTGGGTTCTTCAGGTCGGTCGGTGCATAGGCCTTGCCGCAGACTTCGCAGTTGTCGCCGTACTGGTCGGCGGCGCCGCAATTCGGGCACTCGCCCTTGATGTAGCGGTCGGGAAGGAACATCTGCCGTTCGGGGTCGAACAGCTGCTGGATCGACCGGCGGGCAATGGCCTTGGGACCGTGGCTGCCGTCGCGCAGCCGGGTGTAGACGAGGCTGGCGAGTTCGCGGTTCTCGTCCGAGTGGGTGGAGTGGTAGTGGTCGAAATCGACACGGAAACGCCCGAAGTCGTCCTCGTGCCCGGCCTGGATGGCCTTGATGAATTCTTCCGGTGCCATGCCGGCCTTTTCGGCTGCCAGCATGATCGGGGTGCCGTGGGCGTCGTCGGCGCAGACGAAGTGCACCTCGCCGCCGGACATTCGCCGGGCCCGGACCCAGATGTCGGCCTGGATGTAGCCGACCAGGTGGCCCAGGTGCAGGGGGCCGTTGGCATAGGGCAGGGCGGTGGTGACCAGGGCAGGGCGGGGCGTCATCGGGGCTCGGGCGGGTCGGTGGGGCCGGCATTATCCCATGAAAAAAGGGCCCGGCTTTCGCCGGGCCCTTGGTCAGACGACCAGTTTCGAAACGCTTACCAGGTGAACTCGGCCCGCACGAAGACCTCGCGGCCGATCGGGCTGTAAGCGCGCCAGAAGAACGGATAGGTGAAGAAGGTATCGTCCTTCGGAGCGAGCTTGTCGAGCACGTTGTTCACGATCAGGCTGGCGCGGAAGTTCTCGGTGAACTCGTAGCCAACGTTGAGGTTGTACACGTGGTAGGGCGCGATGCGACCGGTCTCGGCCCAGTTGGGCAGCGAGCCGTAGCGGGTGCCGAACACCGTGACGTCCAGGTCCTTGTACTGCCAGGACACGCTGCCACGCATGCGGCTGCGGAAGTCGAAGTTGGTCAGGTCGTCGCGGTAGCTTTCCCGCGGCTCGTTCTGGAACTCGGCGAACTTCTGGTCCAGCACGTGCGACCAGCCCAGCTGGAAGCCGAAGTTGCCCCAGCGGTCGGTGTCGAGGGTGTAACGCAGGGTCGCGTCGATGCCCTCGTTCGACAGGTAGGAGCGGTTGATCGGACCCCGGTTGACCTGCTCGATGCGGCCGTCGTTCGGGCCACCCACGGTGCGGATGACGCTGCTGAGGATGAACTGGCAGAAGGTGGAGCTGCCGTCGACCGGGTTGCCCTGGCGGTCCACGCCCAGGCGGCAGTCGGCTTCGTTCTGCAGGATGTACGACGAGCTGATGTCGCCGACCACGCCCTCGAGTTCGACGCTGTAGTAGTCGACGGTCAGGGACAGGTTGTCCACGACGTCCCAGACGAAGCCGAAGGTGTAGGACTCGCCCTCTTCCTCTTCCAGCTGCGGGTTGCCCTGGCGGACGCCGAAGGCCGAGTAGTTGTACGCAGTCTGGTTGCCGCACTGCGTCACGGTCTGCCCGGAGTTGCGGCAGGTGTACTCGTCGAACACCGTGGAGAAGAAGCCGCTCTCATCCGCGAACACGAAGTGCATGTCCGGGGCGCGGAAGGACGTGGAGTAGGAACCACGGATCAGCAGGCTGTCGATCGGGCGCCATTCCAGGCCGGCATTCCAGGTGAACGCGTCATCGACGTCGGTGATGTCGTCGTAGAGGTCGTAACGCGCCGCCAGGGTGGCCTTGAAGGTGTCGTGCAGCGGGATCGCGAACTCGGTGCCGATCGCGTAGCGATCACGCTCGCCGCCGCCGCCGGTGCCGGTCAGGTTGTAGATGACGTTCTGGCCCGGGAGGATGCGCGGGTCGGCGATGAGCTCGTATTCCTGGCTGCCCAGCTCGAACACCGTGGCGAACGACAGCGGGCCGGCCGGCATTTCGAACAGGTCGCCGGTGACCACGAACTGCGCGGTCGAGGAGCTCGAATCGGCCCGGGTCTTGACCACGGTCGACAGCGCCTGGAACTCGGCCGGGGTGATCGGGTTGAAGTAACGATCCTGGTTCAGCTGGTACACCGGGTAGGCGTTGAAGACCGGATCCAGGCCCGGCAGGCGCTGGCCCAGGAAGAAGTCTTCCAGGTTCTGGCGCAGGAAGCGCGGACGGTCGTTGTTGGTCTCGTAGCGCGAGTGGCTGAGGGTGGCGTCCCAGGTGAAGCGGTTGTCGGCGAAGGAGCCACGCAGGCCCACGGCGAATTCGACCGACTGCTCGTTGAAGATCGTGCGCTGCGCGCCGGCACCGCCGGTTTCATTCGGGGTGAAGATGCGCTGGCCGTCGAGGATCGTGCCGAAGTTCGGGTCGTAGAACAGGGGCACCGACCAGAACTGGGTGTTGGAGGCCGTGGAGGCTTCCGAGTCCCAGACGTTCAGGCTGATGAAGCCCTGGGTGTTGTCGGTGATGTCCAGGGTGCCGTAGATGTAACCGGAGATGTTCTCGTCCGAGTTACGGATGGCCTGGGTCGCCGGGTAGCCGTAGTAGCCGCACCACGAACCGGTCGGCCGGGCATCGATCTCGAAGTCGCCGCCCCAGCGCGAGCAGGTGGAGGCGAGGTTCTGGCCGGGCTGCCAGACCTGGCTGTTGGCGCCGGTGCCGATCAGGCGGTTGCGCAGGCGGATGCCCTGCACGGCGGTGGCGGCGGACGGGTCCACGCTCGGGTCGTCGCGGTAGGAGTCCATGAAGTCACGCTCGGAGGCGAACATCTCGCCACGCTCGTAGTACTCCACGGCGTAGGTCAGGCTCCAGTTGTCACCGGTATTGCCACCCACCCACTGGATGTTGTTGGTCGGGGCGCCACCGCGGGTCGGCCGGCCGGTCAGGTACGACAGGTACTGGCCTTCGAAATTGGTCTTGAGCACGATGTTGATCACGCCCGCGACCGCGTCGGAACCATAAATGGCCGAGGCGCCACCGGCGAGCAGCTCGATGCGCTCGACCGCGGCGGTCGGCACCGAGGCCAGGTTCACGAAGTTCGACTGGCCGTTGTAGGGCAGCGGATAGTCCGCGGCGCGGCGGCCGTTGATCAGGGTGAGCACGCGGCCCGGGCCCAGGCCACGCAGGTTCAGCACCTGGGCATTGGGGGTGAAGCCGGACTGGAAGAGTTCGTTCTGGAACGAACCGGTGGTCTGGGTCAGCGTGTTGAGCGCGTCATAGACCGTGTTGAAGCCTTCGGCCTCGATCTGCGCCGCCGTGATGACGGTGACCGGCGACGGGCCCTCGATCTCGGCGCGCTTGATGCGCGAACCCACGACCTCGACGGTGTCGAGCTGGGTGGTACCCGCGGTACCTTCCTCTTCCTCATCGGCCGATTCCTGGGCGAAAGCGGCACCGCAGGCGAACGGGATGGTCAGGGCAAGGGCAAGGGAACGCGCAAGCACCGAACGACGGTACCCGGCAATTGGAGCAGTAGTCATTGGACCCCCTAGAATGGATGCGTTGTTTTATGAAGCTTTAATGGTTGTTGCGGTTCCGGCGGGCCTGAATCCCCGGCCAAGCCTTAACCGGAACGTAACACAGTGGTGGGCCGAAATGCATCATGACTTCCGGCCTATTCGCAAAGCTGAATTGCGGCCCCCCCGTGCCGCCCCAAATCGCAGTAGAAACAGGAGCTTGAGATGCCCTTGAACGAAAACGCCGTACGCGCCGAACTGGCCGCCATCGTCGACCCGCACACGGGCAGCGACCTGGTCGCGCAGGGCAGCGTCAGGGGCATCGGCCTGGATGGCGACCGGGTGGCGGTCGAACTGCAGCTGGGCTATCCGGCCGCCGGCTGGCACGAGGCCCTGGCGGCCGAGGTCCGGGGCCGGCTCGAGGCGATGCCCGGCGTCGCCCGGGCCACCGTCTCGGTCGCTTCCCGGGTCCAGGCGCACAAAGTCCAGAAGGAACTGACGCCGCTGCCCGGGGTGCGCAACATCATCGCCGTCGCCTCGGGCAAGGGCGGGGTCGGCAAGTCCACCACCGCGGTGAACCTGGCCCTGGCCCTGCAGGCCGAGGGGGCGTCCGTGGGCGTGCTCGACGCCGACATCTACGGCCCGTCCATCCCGAAGATGCTCGGCCTCGAAGGCCGGCCCGACAGCCCCGATGGCAAGTCCATCGAGCCCAAGCGAAACCACGGCCTGCAGGCCATGTCCATCGGCCTGCTGGTCGGCGAGGACACGCCGATGATCTGGCGCGGGCCGATGGTCACCCAGGCCCTGCAGCAGCTGCTCAACGACACCCGCTGGGACGGCCTGGACTACCTGGTCATCGACCTGCCGCCAGGCACCGGCGACATCCAGCTGACCCTGGCCCAGCGGGTGCCGGTGTCGGGTGCGGTCATCGTCACCACGCCGCAGGACATCGCCACCCTGGACGCACGCAAGGCCCTGCAGATGTTCGCCAAGGTCGAGGTGCCGGTGCTGGGCATCGTCGAAAACATGGCGGTGCACACCTGTTCGAACTGCGGCCACACCGAACACGTGTTCGGCGCCGGCGGCGGCGAGCGCATGGCCGCGCAGTACGACGTGCCCCTGCTGGGTTCGCTGCCCCTGGACATCCGCATCCGCGAGCAGGCGGATTCGGGCATTCCGACCGTGGCCGCCGATCCGGCCTCGCCGCTGGCCCTGGCCTACCGCGACATCGCCCGCCGCGCCGCCGCGCAGCTGTCGCTGCAGGCCCGGAACAAGGCCATCGGCCTGCCCAACATCGTCATCCAGAACACCTGAGCCGGCAGCGGCCCGCCCGGGCCGCGCGACCGGTAGAATCCCGGCTTTCGCCTCCGCATCCCCCAAGAGCCCCCGAATGAGCATCAAAGCCGACAAGTGGATCCGCCGCATGGCCGAGCAGCAGGGCATGATCGAGCCCTTCGAGCCGGGCCAGGTCAAGCATGCGGCCGACGGCCACCGCATCGTCAGCTACGGCACCTCGAGTTATGGCTACGACGTCCGCTGCGCGCGCGAGTTCAAGATATTCACCAACATCAACTCGACCATCGTCGACCCCAAGGCCTTCGACCCGACCAGCTTCGTCGACGTCGAGGCCGACGTCTGCATCATCCCGCCCAACAGCTTCGCGCTGGCGCGCACGGTCGAGTTCTTCCGCATCCCGCGCGACACCCTGGTGGTTTGCCTGGGCAAGAGCACCTACGCCCGCTGCGGCATCATCGTCAACGTCACGCCGCTGGAGCCGGAGTGGGAAGGCCACGTGACCCTGGAGTTCAGCAACACCACGCCGCTGCCGGCCAAGATCTACGCCGGTGAAGGCGTGGCCCAGATGCTGTTCTTCCAGTCCGACGAAGTCTGCGAAACCAGCTACCGCGACCGGGGCGGCAAGTACCAGGGCCAGACCGGCGTCACGCTGCCCCGCACCTGAGGCGGCGATCGGGCCGCCGCGCGCTCAGCGGAAGATGACCAGGTACATCAGCACGACGTTGGCCGCGAGCAGCGGCAGCGCCGTCGGCAACTGCGCGCGGATGACCGCGTACGGGTCGTCCAGCTCCAGCAGGGCCACCGGGACCAGGTTGAAGTTCGCCGCCATCGGCGTCATCAGCGTGCCGCAGTAGCCCGAAAGCATGCCAATGGCCGCCATCGACGCGGCTTCGGCGCCATGCCCCTGCACCAGCAGGGGAATGCCGATGCCCGCGGTCATCACCGGGAACGCGGCGAAGGCATTGCCCATGACCATGGTGAACAGCGCCATGCCCAGGGCATAGGCCAGTACGACGGCCAGGCGGTTCTCGACCGGAATGGCCCACTGCACCAGCGAGGACACGGCGTCGCCGACGCCGGTCGCGGCGAACACGCTGCCCAGCGCGGCAAGCATCAGCGGCAGGATCGCCGTCCAGCCAATTGCATCCACCAGCGGCCGGGAAGACTCGATCGCGTACATCGGCGAGCGGCGGGTCAGCAGGCAGGCCGACAGCACCGATGCCAGGCAGGCCAGGCCCAGGGCGATCACGGTGGTCTGGTCCGCGGCCAGCAGCCAGCTGCCCCAGCCGGTGTACTTGGCTGCCAGCACCAGGGCCACGGTGGTGCCCGGGATCAGCAGGGCCGGCAGGAACAGCCGATTGCCGAGCGCTCGCGCCTGCTCCCGCTTGCGGTCGTCCCTTGCCTGCGGCGCGCCGCCCCGCCCCATGGCGCCCAGGCCGGCGATCAGGGCCAGGGCCAGCACCGCCGCGCCGGCCAGGGCCGACGGAAGCCGTTCGCCGGCCAGGAACATCAGCGCCATGATTCCCCAGAAGCCGGCGTTGCCCCAGCGCTTGCGATTGCTGCGATCGCGGCCGCCCCGCCAGGCCAGCACCAGCAGGTAGGCCCCCGCCAGCCAGTAGATGTACTGGAGCGTGATCATGGGCCCGCGGCCGGTGCGGGCCGCTGCAGGCGGGCAGCTTCGCGCGCCAGGCGCGCGTCCAGCCGCGACAGCCGTCCGGCGTGGATGGCGAAGGCGAACAGTGCGGTCGGGATGCCCCACAGCGCGATGACGATCGGTTCGAGCACGATGCCCTGTTCGGCCAGGGTCGCCTGGATCAGCAAAACGCCGGCGAACGCCAGGAAGATGTCCTCGCCGAAAAACAGGCCGACGTTGTCGGTGGCTGCGCAAAGGGCACGAAGCGACTGCCGCTGCGCCGGGTCCAGCTCGCCATGGCGGGCCTCGGCGGCGCCTTCGGCCAGCGGCACCAGCAGCGGGCGCACGGTTTGCGGGTGGCCGCCCAGGCTGGTCAGGCCGATGGCCGAGGCGATCTGCCGGGTCGCCAGGTAGGCGATCAGCAGGCGTCCGCTGGTGGCGCCGCGAAGCCGGGCGATCCAGGCCTGGGCGTGTTCCTTGAGACCATGCCGCTCGAGCAGTCCGATCACCGGCAGCGTCAGCAGCAGCAGGCCAAGGTAGCGATTGCGGACGAAGGCGTCGCCGAGCAGGGCCAGTACCCCGAACAGGGACTGCCCGGCGGCCAGTCCCGTGACCACGCCCGCGCTGACCACCGTCAGGGCCGGGTTGAGCCGGAGCGCGAAGCCGGCCACCACCCAGGCGACGCCGATCAAGGGCCAGTAGTTCATGCGTCCCCGCGTCCCGGTGCGCGCACCTGAAGGCCGAGTCGTTCAAGCGCCTGCCGCAGGCCCCGGGCGAAGGCGGCGGCGTCGGGACGGTCGCCGTGCAGGCACAGCGTGTCGGCCTGCAGGGGCACCCGTTCGCCGCCCAGGGCGGTGACGCTGCCGGTCTGCAGGCATTGCCTGACCTGCGCCAGGGCTTCGTCGAGCGTGTCGATGACGGCGCCGTCGGTGCCGCGCGGTGCCAGCCGGCCGTCGGCAAGGTACCGGCGTTCAGCGAAAACCTCGTGCGCCACCGCCAGGCCCAGGCGTGCACCGGCTTCGACCAGGGCGCTGCCGGCCAGGCCGAACAGGCGCAGGCCGGGGTCGGTGTCGCGAACGGCGGCCGCGACTGCGTCGGCCAGGGCCGGGTCGCGCGCCGCCTGGTTGTACAGCGCCCCGTGCGGTTTGACGTGCGACAGGCGCGCGCCGGCCGCGTGCGCGATCGCCGCCAGTGCGCGGACCTGGCAGGTGACCAGGGCATGCACCTGGTCTGGCGTCGCCGACTGTTCGCGTCGGCCGAAACCGGCGCGGTCGTCGAAGGCGGGGTGGGCGCCGATGGCGACGCCGTGGCGCAGGCACAGGGCCACGGTGTCGCGCATGGTTTCCGGGTTTCCGGCGTGGAAGCCGCAGGCGATGCTCGCCGAACTCACCCACGGCAGGACGCCGGCGTCGTCGTCGCCTTCGCCTACGTCGGCATTGAAGTCCAGCGCTTCTTTCATGGGCCCGGTCGTCCGGCAAGCCGGCGCGCCTGTTCGATGGCCAGGCTGATTCTTGCCAGGCGTTGGCGCTGGCCGCAAGCCAGGGCCAGCGCGCCCCCGGCGTCGATCGTTTCGAACTGCAGGCGATCGCCCGGCCGCAGCTGCGCCAGCCGCGGCAGGTCCGACTGCACGACGTGGCCGATGCAGGGATAGCCGCCGACCGTCTGGGCATCGGCGAGCAGCACGATCGGCTTTCCGTCGGGGGGAAGCTGCACGCTGCCTTCGATGACCGGGGACGAGAGGCGGTCGCCCGGATCACGCACCGCAAGCGGCGTGCCTTCCAGGCGCAGGCCCTGGCGATTGCTGGTCGCCGCCACCCGGAACGGATCGCGCCAGGGCGTCGGCGTCGCCAGCGCGTCGGCGCCCGGAAGCAGCCGGACCCGGGCCGGGCGGTCCAGGTCGATGTCCGGATGCGGATCGATCCAGCCAGTCTGCGTCGTCACAACGTCGACCGCAGGCGGCAGGCCTCGCGCCCGCAGCCGGTCGCCGGTGCGCAGGGCGCGGCCGTCCAGGCCGCCGAACCCGGCGCGCAGGTCGGTGCTGGCGCTGCCCAGTACGTCGCGCACGTCCAGTCCGCCGGCCACGGCCAGCAGCCCGCGTGCGCCGCGGCGGCAGGCCCCCAGGCGCAAGGTGCAGCCCGCCGGCAGCGCCACGGCGCGCCAGCCGGGCACGGGTTCGCCGTCGGCGAAAGCGTCGACGTCGGCGCCGGTCAGCGCGATCCGGGCGCCCTGGGGAAAACGCAGGGTCGGTCCGCGCAGGGTGAACTCCAGGGATGCGGCGTTCCCGGGGTTGCCGAGAAGCGCGTTGCCGACCTGCCAGGAAAAACCGTCCAGTGCACCGCCGGCGCCCACGCCCAGGTGCCGCAGCCCGGTGCGCGGTCCCGCCTGGACGCTGCTGAGCAAACCCGGCTCCAGGACGTCGATATCGATCATGCTCCGGCCCCCGAAAGGGCGTCGAAGCCGGCGCGGTCGATACGGACGAAGCGCACGTGGTCGCCTGGTGCCAGCAAGGCCGGCTCGGCGCGCTGCGGATCGAACAGTCGCAGCGGCGTGCGACCCAGCAGGCGCCAGCCCCCGGGTCCGGCCGCCGGGTAGGCGCCGGTCTGGGAGCCCCCCACGCCGACGCTGCCTGCGGCCACGTGCGGGCGCGGCGTCGCCAGGCGTGGCATCGCCAGGGCGGGGTCGAGCCCGAGCAGGTAGGGAAAGCCGGGCGAGAAACCCAGCATGGCCACCCGGTAATCGCCAGCGGTGTGGCGGCTGATCGCGGCTTCGACCTCCAGGCCGCAGTGCGCGGCCCACGCGCCCAGGTCGGGCCCGAACTCCGGTGCGTAGCAGACCGGGATGTCGACGCGGCGACCCAACGTGCCCGCCTCCGCGTCGGGCGCGGACGCCAACAGGCGTTCCAGCCAGGCCCTGGCCTCTGCCAGGCAGGCCGCCTGGCCGCGGGCCGCGTGACCGTCCACGACCAGGGCCAGGCTGGCGTAGGCGGGGACCAGGTCCTGCAGCCAGGGCGGACGCCGGGCTTCGATGGCGGCCCGCAGCGCATGCACCCGCCGGTTCGCCGCTTCGATGCTGTCGACGTCCACCGTGACCAGCCATCCACGGTCACCCCAGGCGTCGATGCGCGCCTTCACGCCGGCGCCAAACCCCGGATCCGGGCGACCAGGGCGTCGCGGGCGGCCGCGGGATAGGGCCGGGCGCGGCCGCTGCCCCAGACCGGTCCCGGCCAGGCGTCGTCGTCGCTGCGCCGACCGACCACATGCACGTGCAGCTGCGGCACGACGTTGCCCAGGGCGCCGATGTTGAGCTTCTGCACATCAGCAACCTCGCGCAGTGCGCGGGCCGTCTGGTTGATTTCGGCCAGCAGCAGGCGCTGGTGGCCACCGTCGAGATCCACCCACTCGACCGCGCCGGCGACGCGCGGCACCAGCAGCAGCCACGGAAAGCGGGCATCGTCCACCAGCCGCAGCTGGGACAAGGGGCCGTCTGCCACCAGGACCGAATCTGCCGCCAGTCGCGGGTCCAGGCTGAACGCGTCGGCCATGCTCAGCGCAGGTTCTTTTGCAGGAACATCAGGGTGCGCTGCAGCGCCTGTTGGGACGCATGGGCGTTGTAGTCGGGGCGCTGGTCGCAGTCGAACCCGTGGCCGGCGCCGGGCCAGACGTGGATTTCGGCCGCTGAAAGTGCATCGCGGTGCTTTTGCACGTCCTCGGGCGGGATCAGCGGGTCGTCCTCGCCAAAATGCAGCATCAGCGGCGCTTTCGGCCGTTCGCCCAGCAGGGGCACCGTGCGGCCACCGTAGTAGCTGATCGCCGGCAGGCCCAGCCGGGTATTGGCCAGGAAGGCCACGCTGCCGCCCCAGCAATAGCCCAGCACGGCGACCCGGTTCTCGGCTTCGAGCATGTCGTAGGCGCCGCGCACGCCGTCCAGGGCCCCGTTGAAGCCCACCTCGTCGGCGATGGCGCGCCCCTTGGCCACGGACGCCTCGTCGTAGCCCAGCTCGGTGCGCGGCTGGACCCGGTCGAACAGGGACGGCGCCACGGTGATGTAGCCGTAGTTGGCGAAGCGGTCGGCCTGGGCGCGGATGTAGTGGTTCACGCCGAAGATCTCGTGGACCAGGATCAGGGCCCCGCGCGGCGTGATGTGCGGCCGGGCCTGGTAGCCGGATATCCGGCCGTGGCGGGTGTTGATGGAGATTGATTGGCCCATGGCCGGTTCCCCTGCTTCAGCTGTCCCCGGCGCCTAGCCTACACCGGCCGGGGCGGCGGGGGAGGGTATACTCCGCGCCCCCGCTCCGAGCCCGCGTCCCATGTCCGCCAGCCAGCCCAAGGTGGGCTTCGTCAGCCTCGGCTGTCCGAAAGCCCTCGTCGATTCCGAACGCATCCTCACCCAGCTCCGGGTCGAGGGTTACGACATCGTGCCCAGCTACGACGACGCCGACGTGGTGGTGGTCAACACCTGCGGCTTCATCGATTCAGCCGTCGCCGAGAGCCTGGACGCCATCGGCGAAGCCCTGGCCGAGAACGGCAAGGTCATCGTCACCGGCTGCCTGGGCAAGCGCCCGGAAGTGATCCAGCAGGCCCACCCGGACGTGCTGTCGATCAGCGGCCCGCAGGACTACGCGAGCGTGATGTCGGCCGTGCACCTGGCGCTGCCGCCCAAGCACGATCCGTTCATCGACCTGGTGCCCGACTACGGCCTGAAGCTGACCCCGAAGCATTACGCCTACCTGAAGATTTCCGAAGGCTGCAACCACCGCTGCAGCTTCTGCATCATCCCGTCGATGCGCGGCGACCTGGTTTCGCGCCCGGTCGACGAGGTCCTGCGCGAAGCCGAGAAGCTGGCGCGCGGCGGCGTGAAGGAACTGCTGGTGGTGTCCCAGGACACCAGCGCCTACGGCGTCGACATGAAATACGCGGCGCGCGAGTGGCGCGGCCGTGAGTACGCCACGCGCATGAAGGGTCTGTGCGAAGGCCTGTCCGAGCTGGGGCTGTGGACGCGCCTGCACTACGTCTACCCGTATCCGCACGTGGACGACATCATCCCACTGATGGCGGAAGGCAAGCTGCTGCCCTACCTGGACATCCCGTTCCAGCACGCCAGCCCGCGCATCCTGAAGCTGATGAAGCGCCCGGGCGCCGTCGACAAGACGCTCGAACGGGTGCAGCGCTGGCGCGCCATCTGCCCCGAGCTGACCATCCGCAGCACCTTCATCGTGGGTTTCCCCGGCGAAACCGACGAGGACTTCGAGCAGCTGCTGGCCTTCATCGACCAGGCCGAGCTCGACCGCGTCGGTGCCTTCGCGTACTCGCCGGTGGACGGCGCGGCAGCCAACGCCTTGCCCGACCCGGTGCCCGAGGAAGTGAAGCAGGAGCGCCTGGCGCGCTTCATGGCGCTGCAGGCCGAGATCAGCGAGGAAAAGCTCGAGCGCAAGGTCGGCACGGTGCAGCGCTGCCTGGTCGACGCGATCGACGGCGAGCTGGCGATCGCCCGTTCGATGGCCGATGCCCCGGAGATTGACGGCCTGGTCCAGATCCAGGACGGCGAAGCGGCGGGTCTCAAGCCCGGCGACTTCTGCGACGTGCGCATCATGGGCAGCGACGAACACGACCTGTTCGGCCTCGTCGGCGACGACGAAGACCTGTAACCCGTGCTGCTTGTGGGAGGGACTTCAGTCCCGAAGCACGCGTTTGGTTCCGCGGGATATGGGGCTGGGTTTTCGCGAGGTTGTACGAGGCGACCGGAGACATCATCGCCACACCCACCGCGCTGATGAGCACCCCGCCCGCTCTTTCGCAAACGGGGCACTCATCATCACGGCGGGTGTGGATGGGGGTTCGCCGGCTGTTCGGAACACCCTTTCCCTCGCGTCCTGGCATGCGGAACCGCCGGTCCCGCAAGGCGATACGGACAAACGCCTGGCGACGCTATCGTGCGGGCCACTGCCTCGCCTCGTGGGTTCTCGCTACGTCGGCCGCACCTTCGTGCGGAAATAAACCTCTGCGCGAGCCCAGCGCGGCATCGGACCTCGTCGGTCGACCTGTAGGCGCGATCGTGTGGGTTCTGGCTTCTACCCGGGTCGGACAAGGAGGTTCGACGCGACGGCGGGCTCGCATTGACGTGTATTTCCGCACGAAGGTGCGGCCGACGTAGCGAAAGAG
>NZ_AVCJ01000002.1 GCF_000743535.1 Arenimonas donghaensis DSM 18148 = HO3-R19 | reverse complement strand
GTTAGACATCGGACGGGGGATCCGACCCATATGAAGATCGGGTCATACAAACTACTTTGGCGCACTCTTATCTTCTCTCAGTTCGCACTTGGCCTGATCGTTGCAGCTGGCGTGTCCCTTTCGAGCGTGTTCGATGCTTCGTCTATTCCTGATTCGCTAGTCGATGTGGCTCGCTTCTTCACGGCATATTGGTGGCTTTTGTTACTGGCCAGTTTTGCCGCATTCTTCTTACTAAGCACTACCCTTATTCTTTTCAATTCTGAGCTAGCTTGGTGGGGTCGAATGTCATGGGCTCTGCTGGGACTATTTTTTCCATTTGGCGGTGTCGTGTACTGGGTTGATTGCGTAGAGCGGAGCGATATTTCTCTTCGCCACCGGTCGACCCGCATTGCATCGGGAATCATTGGCGCCTACCTCCTTCTATTCGGCGTGTCGTCGATTCTCTGGCCTGATGGATGGCTGCTTCTCGCCGCCGAGATCGCCCTGGGTGCAGCATCAATCGTAGTTGGCTTGTGGCTTCTGCCACACGCTTTCGGGCTTGGAGGCTTGCATCGGCATCGCCAGCCGCCAACAGCCGATGTCTAACCAATCATTCAAGCCGACGCGCCTCCGGCACGCGGCTTAACTCAAGGCGTTAGGCCCAATGCCCGTGCTTCGCAAATGCCCTGGTTGCAGCGTTCCTGGGATCTCGCCAAGTTGGCTCGGCTTTACGCGGCGTGAGAAGTGCCGCTCGTGCGGTGCTGCCGTTAGAGTGCATTGGGTATTCGAGACCATCTACACATTGCTGGCAGTGCCAGCATTGGCACTATTCGGCCTTTACAGCTTCTCCGTACCCGCCCCTATCGCCGCCATCGTTTTGGCCTACGCGCTAGTTGCCGGGGCTGTATTTCTTGCCCTAGGCTTCCTCGGTCCGCTGCAGGTTAAGGACAAGTGATGCAGATTCTCGGGCCTAACCAATCATTCAAGCCGACGCCTTCGGCGCGGCTTAACTCAAGGCGTTAGGCCCGGAATGAGACAACTCGACCTCTTGCCAAAGAGATTGCAGGACCTCTCGATTTCATCTCGCGAGATCGTGCTTCCCCAGAATGCTGCACTGGAGGCGATTGACTTTCTTGAGGGTCAGGGGATTCATATTCTTGGCTGGGAGGGGTGGGTCAAAGGAGAGGACGGCCGCGTCGGCCACGGCTCGGCCCCACAAGGAACCGTCAGTCTCGACAAGCTGTCTATCCGCGAGGCCGCCCAGCTCTGCCGAGAGACAATTCCAACCGATGCCGCTCAATGGCTACATGACAATCCAGGCACTACCGATGTGCTGCATTTCTGCATTACGGTTCGGGCCTAACCAATCATTCAAGCCGACGCCTTCGGCGCGGCTTAACTCACGGTGTTAGCCCCAGATGCGGTACATCGTCGCTATTGCATTATTGATGTTGGCGCCCGTCGATGCTTCGGCGAAGAAGTGCATCGCTCGCTTCTTTGAGGTATCAGGCACGGTCATAGGCCTAGATGGCCAGCCGGCCTCGGGAGCAATTGTTGGCGTTTCCTGGGAAGTCGCCGCCACCCCAAAAGGTCCGGCACTCGCCTCAACTAACGACCAGGGAGAGTTCTTAATCCCGGTACGCATTGCACCCCACGAATGTGGTCCACGCACCATCAAATTCACCGTTAGTGCGTATACGTCTTCACACTACGCGCAATCTGAGACCGTCCGTACGGTTCCCGGCACCAGCGCGGTTGCTGTCCCTCCACTTCGGATTGCCTCGGAGATCCACCGGTCTCCAGTCTGGCCGGATGAGGCCGGGGGCTAACCAATCATTCAAGCCGACGCCTTCGGCGCGGCTTAACTCAAGGCGTTAGGGCTCACTGATGCTTCATCGGATCATCGAGTTCTTTACCCATCGTCGACCGCATGTGCGCGAGCACAGCGCGGCTTGGGACGCTGCCATTCAAGTCGGGCCGGATGGGCTAACCCCCTTCCAACACTCAGCAGCTCAGGCCCTCCGTGATGCCGTTCCTGGTGCGCTGCTCCAACGAGGCGGAGCCGATGAGATCTATTTGGTCGGCTCGCTTCCCGGCGGGCGCGGAACCGTCTATATCTACGAGGATCAGGCCGAGGTAATTGGGGGCGATACGCACTTCTCGGGAGAGCACTATGACTTCGATGCCCCAGCAAAACTGGTTGCCGAGTTCATTGCCGCGGCCCGGGGGCGGCGTGAGCCCTAACTATTCATTCAAGCCGACGCCTTCGGCGCGGCTTAGATCAACGTGTTAGGCGTCACAGGAGAGAGCGCAGTGGATGATGCATCTTTGCGGGCGACCAAGGGCTTGACGGTTGCCGTTTGGGCTGTCGCACTTGGGCTTCTAGCTCTTACTATCGCAGTCCTTTATTGGGCGCTTCTTGGGCCACCTGCCGCCACCATTGCCGGCAAGTCCGAACAATCTGGAACGGCGGGGCTACCGTATGACATTCTCTCTGGGCTTGAAGATCAGAACTCGTTCCACGATCTGCCAATTGAAGTACAGATCGCTGGGGCCTCCTTGATTCTTTTGACGGAGAACATCGAGGAAGACGGAAAGCTTAGAAGTACGGTTACGGAAGTACTGCTGGAGCGCCCTGGCACGGTTAGCTACTACAAGGTAGGGGATAGTTTTGGTCGTTCGGGTCAGCCCCTGCGGCCCAATATGTCCTATGGTGATGGCGAAATAGTGTTCTTCACTGGTTCGCCAGCGCAGATGCGCTACTCCGCCGCGCACGCGGACGGCCGCCTCCGCACTCTCGGCGGTGTTTCGATCGAGCACATCAGGCAGCTCATCGCCAAAAACGGTGGCGCCTAACGAATCATTCAAGCCGACGCGCCTCCGGCACGCGGCTTAGCACAAGGTGTTAGGCCTCGGACGAATACTCTCGCAGTTGCGTTTCTTGGCCTAGGTGGCTGCGCTGCAGCGCCGGACCCGCCAGCTCCCCTTCCCACGCACGCCGCGTCAGGACAATGGATCATTTGGCACGAGAAGTCTGATCGCTCGCTTCGAGACGTTGGGGGTTGTAGCGAAGGCTGGGCCCGCCGCCAGCTCAACGGCATCGGTGCCCACTCGGCTTGGCCCAGGCACCCGGCTCCGGATAGTCGTGAGACCTACGTCTGGTGTAGCGCGGGGGCCAGGGCAGACGTTCCGCCCAGCGGCCAGACGGGGGCGCGAAATTTTCTCGGCCCTGGGCGGGCTTGGGGTCTTGCAGCTCCGAGGCTTCGGGGCTAGCGTCGCCTAACCATTCATTCAAGCCAGCGTGCCTTGGGCACGAGGCCCAACTCACGTGTTGGGCGTCGGATTCTGGGGGCCACGCATGAGTCTCTGCAAGAGCCAAATATGACGAAGCATTCTCCTTTGCTGTTCGCTTTAGCAGCGATCTTCTGTCTGCTGGGACAGCAAGTAGCCGCCGCGAAGAGTAGCGCCGCATCCCCATCTGGACATCAACTGACTCAAGCAGTTGAACTGCTGGATGGCTATCGTGGCGATAGTTCAAGCCTGGAGAGGGCAAAAGCGATCTTGGACGGGATCCTTCAAAAGGACCCAGGCAATGCTCCCGCGCATCGAGAGATTGCTCGTTATCACATAATGCGAGGACACCTCGGTTACCTCAGTTTCATGCCTGGTTCGCTGGAAGCCGCCGAAGCTTCGTTGAAGAAGGCTATTGAAGTCGATCCTAGCTATGCAGAAGCATACGTTTTGGCCGGCCATCTCTATCGGCTCATGAAGCGACCAATCGAGGCCAAGGCTGCATTGTCCAAAGCAGATGCTCTTGGTAGTCGGGACCCGTGGCTCCAGAACAATTGGGCAGACATCCTGATTGACGAGGGCAGGCTTGAAGAAGCCGCTCAACGCTATAAGAATGTGGTTGAGAGCGGAACCGAAAACAGGAGGGCCATGGTTGCGGCTTTCGAAGGGCTCACGCGGTACTACAAGCGTACGGGTAGCCTCGATGAAGCTGACTCCATCTACAGGAAGAAGATTGCATACGATCCGGAAAGCGCCTGGAACTACGGAAACTATGCGAATTTCCTGTTGTGCGTGCGGGATGATTTCGAGGGCGCTTTGGAGCAGGCGAACCATGCGTTGCAAATAATGAACTATGGCGCTGGCCGCCGCGCACTTGCTGCCGCCCTTTACAGAAAGTGGGCCGATCAGATCATGAACGGAGACACCGCTGGCGCACAGATGTCCATAGCAGATGCTTCAGCGATTGAACCAGGGTCGCCATTGGAGATTGTTGCGTCAGTATGCGGTAGCGGTCGGCCGCTCAATGCAGTCAGTGATGCCGAGAAAAGAGTAGCCCGTTCGCGCAGCTGATTGCCCTAAGCACAACCGCCTGCGCATCCAGCCCACTACCTGCACCTTACGCGCCGATGCCTACGGAGGCCTGTCTGTTTCGGGCGCCCCGGCTATTTCCTGCATTCGATCTTTGGTATCGGACAGCCTGGAGAGTACGGCGGCAAGCCGTCTGTGCTGTGTTGCGTCGAGAGAATCTCGATACGTGCGGTCTTTGACACCCACTTGCTAGGTTTGCCGTGACAGGTATCGGTTGCCGGGTATCCGTCCAATGGGCGCTGGAGGCCTAACCGATTCTCCAAGCCGACGCCTTTCGGGGCGACTTAACTCAGGCCTTGGCCGCTGATGGGGACAGCAATGCGTCTGGCAGGTCGAATCACTGACTGGAACGATGAAAAGGGTTTTGGTTTCGTTGTGCCCAACGGCGGCGGCGATCGTGCGTTCGTCCACGTCAACGAATTCCAACGCGGATCAAGGCGTCCGGTGTCGGGGGACCTGATCTCCTACTTACCCACCACCGACCAACGCGGGAGGCTCAAGGCCAGGCAGATTCGGCACGCTGGCCAGAAGGTGGCGGTGCCGCGTTCGCCATCGCGGGTGCCTCGCGCGGCGCTAGGGATTGCCGCGCTTGCTCTTTGCACAGCGCTCGCCCTATTTCGCGTAATTCCCTTCCTGCTTCTGGTTGCGATCGCGGGCCTGAGCCTATTGGCTTACCTCATGTACTGGGTGGATAAGTCCGCCGCCCAGCGAGGCGGGCAGCGAACTCCGGAGAGTACTTTGCACCTGGTTTCACTGGCCGGAGGGTGGCCTGGTGCGCTGGTAGCCCAGCAACATTTTCGCCACAAGACCATCAAGCAGTCTTTCCAGTCGGTCTTTTGGGGCACCGTCTTCCTGAACGTGCTTGCAGTCACGTGGCTCGTCAAGTCAGGCGTCGCGGCCGAGCTGGCACGGTCGCTCAGCGGCTGACGATTCGCCCAAGCCGACGCCGCCACCCGGCGCGGCTTGCCCCAGGCGCCAGGCCTCGGGTATCTGCGCCTTCCAGGAAGACTGCCGGGGCCAGCGCCCGGGGCCCCGTCGTCCGAGTTGCTAATTCCTGTCAACGATTCCGGCGTGGGCTGGCTCCTGGCGCCGGTACCCGGTTGAGACAATCGCGGTTCGCGCCCTGGCAGGCACCGGCCCCGCCGTGATGCCTGGGCCCAGCCCTGCGCAAGCCCCCCGCCTGGACATTTGTGCGCCGGCCTGTCCCATGCGGTCACGCTGAACCGTGAACCCACCCTTCCAGTCGATCCGCCTCCCTTGGGCGCGGCTGGGCTTGGGCGCCCGGTGCCGCAATCCCGCAGACCAACCTGAAGAATCACGACTCGAGGAATTTCCATGAACGACAAGGTCACCCTACGACCGGGCAAGCCCGAAGATGCCCAGCAGTGCGCTGCAATCTGTTTCGACGCTTTCAAGACGATCTCTGAAAAGCACAACTTCCCGCGCGACTTCCCCTCGACCGAAGTCGCTGCCGACTTCCTGGCGAGCCTGCTGGCGAACCCCGGCTTCCATTCGGTGGTTGCGGAAATCGACGGCGTGGTCGTCGGTAGCAATTTCCTCGACGAGCGATCGGCCGTGGCTGGCGTGGGTCCGATCACGATCGACCCTGCCGTGCAGGATCGTTCGGTCGGACGTCTGCTGATGCAGAACGTGCTGGACCGGGCCCAGGAGAAGGGGTTTCCGGGCGTCCGGCTGTGCCAGGCGACCTATCACAATCGTTCGCTGTCGCTTTACAGCAAGCTGGGGTTCGAAGTGCGCGAGCCACTGTCCACGATGCAGGGCGCGCCGTTGAACGCAAGGATTCCCGGTTACACCGTGCGCCCCGCCACATTGCAGGACCTGGACGCCTGCAACCAGGTCTGCATGCGAGTCCACGGCCATCACCGCTACGGTGAACTGCTCGGCGCGATCCAGCAAGGCACGGCGACGGTGGTCGAGCACGCAGGGCGCATCACCGGCTATGCCACGGCGATTGCGTTTTTCGGCCACGCCGTTGGCGAAACGAATGAGTCGCTCAAGGCTCTCATCGGGGCGGCGCCAGCGTTCCTGGGGCCTGGCTTCCTGCTGCCCAGCCGCAACGGGGATCTCTTTCGTTGGTGCCTGGCCCATGGGCTTCGCGTGGTCCAGCCGATGACCCTGATGAGCGTCGGACTCTACAACGAGCCCACCGGCGCGTTCCTTCCCTCGGTTCTTTACTGACCTTGTCCCCGGTTGGGGGCGCGCGAGGTATTGCCTGCGTCTTCGAATACGAGGACCATCCCCGTCAGCCCCGGCAATTGCACTTGTTGGGCGTTGTCCAGCGGCCTGCCGGCTGACTCGCTTGAGCCTGCACGCCGCCCCCTGCCCCAGCCCGAGGCGGATCCATGTCCATCGATCTGATCTACCCGTCCCTGTACGAGGCCTTGTCGCTGGCCGACGCCTCTTTGCAGCTATGGATATCAATCACCTTCATGCTCATGCTCGGAGGCACGGTCAGGACCATGTGGTTCGTGCGTGCGGCCCGACGCGATTCCGAGGAGCAGTGAGCCATGAAGACCGAAACCGGAAGCTGCCACTGCGGTGCGGTTAAGTTCGAGGTGGATCTCGAGGACGGCTACCAGAACGTGCGCCGGTGCAACTGCTCCCTTTGCAGCCGCAAGGGCGCGATCATGGCGGGCGTGCCGCTGGACCGCCTGCGCGTGACCAAGGGTGAGGACAAGCTCTCGCTCTACCAGTGGAACACCCGTATCGCCAAGCATTATTTCTGCAGCGTTTGCGGCATCTACACCCATCACCAGCGGCGAAGCGTTCCCACCGAATACGGATTCAACGTGGCCTGCATCCATGGCGTGGACCTGGCCGCCATCGGTCCGGTCGGGGCCAGCAATGGCGCCAGCCAATCCCTGGCACCGGCCGACCCGGTGCCGGAACAATAGGCCCCGGGTGTACGTGGCGGAGAAACGGAATTGAACGTTTTGCCGACGAACGATCTCCTGGACATGCTGGCCGCGGCCATCGTCGTGCTCGCCGCCGCCTACCTGGTCGGCCTGGCCCTGGTTTCCTTTTTCGCGCCGGTACAGGCGGCGCGATTCCTGAACGCGTTCGCGGCTTCGCTCCGGGCCCACCTGCTGGAAATGTCGTTGCGGCTGCTCGCCGGCCTGGCGTTCATCCGCTTCGGTCCGCAGATGGTGTTTCCCGGCGGCTTCGTCATGTTTGGCTGGCTGCTGGTGGTCACCAGCGTGGTCCTGCTGTTGCTGCCGTGGCGGTGGCACCAGCGCTTCGCGCGGCGCTCGGTGGCGCCGATGACCCGGCGGCCCTGGGTGTTCGGGCTTGTCGCGCTGCCGCTGGGCGCTGCGATCCTGTACGCCGCGCTGGGCTAGGGGCCTTTCCCGCGTCCGCCGGCGGCCAGGTGCGTCTAAGCAGATGCCAAGATGACCAACGAGGATCGTATGCAAGAAGAAGTCCGCGGCTCCTGTCTTTGTGGTGAAGTGCATTTCAAGGTCGAAGGCCGGTTCGAGCGCTTCTACCTGTGCCACTGCGCGCACTGCCGTAAGGACACCGGCTCGGCGCACGCCGCCAACCTGTTCTCGTCTACCGCCCGGCTTCACTGGCTGTCGGGACAGGCGCAGGTGCGTGCCTTCACGCTGCCCGGAACCCGACACACGCGGTGCTTCTGCTCGCGCTGCGGTTCGGCGCTTCCCTACGCATCGGAAAAAACCCTCGTCGTTCCCGCGGGAAGCCTTGACTCGGAGTTCGCCATGGCCGTTGATGGCCATATTTTCACGGCGAGTCGCGCGGCCTGGGATCACGACCTGGCGAAGGCGCCCCGTTTCGATAGATTGCCGTCATAACGTGGCCGCCCACGCGGGCTTTCGCGCTGGCGCTTGAGGAGGGACATCGGTTGCGTATCGCCAGGGCTGGGCTGATCTACTTCCTCGTTGTTTTTGCCGCCGGCTTCGCGCTCGCGCTGGTCCGGCTGCCGTTCCTGGTGCCGCGCTTCGGCGTGCGCACGGCCGAACTGATGGAAATGCCGGTGATGCTGGCGGTCATCGCCTGGGCGTCCTGGCGCCTGGCGAGGCGCCACCGCGACCTGGCCCGTGGTTTGCGCTTGCTCGCCGGACTCCTGGCCCTGCTGCTGCTTGGTTCGGCCGAACTGCTGCTGGCCTGGTGCCTGGGCCAGCAGTCGCCGGGCGAGTACGTCGCCTCGCGGGACCCGGTCTCGGGCAGCGTTTATCTGGCGTCACTGCTGGTCTTCGCCGTCGCGCCGGCCCTGTGGCGCCCCGGCACCAGCCCGGAGCGATGAGCCTGCCATCCGCCCTGCGCGGCCCCCGCCTGGCGGTCGTCGTCGGCTTGGCGCTGCTCGCGTTCGCCGGCAATTCGCTGCTGGCCCGTCTTGCCCTGCGCGACGGCGGCATGGACCCCGCCAGCTTCACGGCGCTGCGGCTGGCGTCGGGGGCGCTGGTGCTTTGGGTGCTGGCGGCTGCGTTCCGGCCAGCCGCCTCCGGTCGCGGCCACTGGCTGTCGGCACTGGCCCTGTTCGCCTACGCGGCGCTGTTCTCGCTGGCCTATGTGCAGCTCGAAGCCGGCGCCGGCGCCCTGCTGCTGTTCGGCGCGGTGCAGGTGACGATGATCGGCCGCGGGCTGTGGCGGGGCGAACGGCTTTCGGCCTGGCAGGGCCTGGGGCTCGGCCTGGCCCTGGCCGGCCTGGCCGGGCTGCTGCTGCCGGGGCTTACCGCGCCGCCGCCCGGGCCGTCGCTGATGATGGTGGCCGCGGGCATCGCCTGGGGCATCTACTCGCTGCGTGGTCAGGGCGCCGGCGACGCGGTGCGGGTCACGGCCGGCAACTTCCTGCGCTGCCTGCCCTTCGCCGCCGTTTTCTGGCTGCTGATGCGGGACGCGACGCGGATGGACGCCGCCGGCGTCGGCTACGCGCTGGCGTCGGGCGCGCTGGCGTCCGGCCTGGGTTACGCGATCTGGTACACCGCGCTGCCGGCGCTGCGCGCCAGTACGGCCGCCACGCTGCAGCTGTGCGTGCCGCTGCTGGTGGCGCTGGCCGGCGTGGCCTGGCTGGGCGAGCCGGCGACGCTGCGGCTGGCGCTGGCGGCGCTGACGATCGTCGGTGGCGTGGCGCTGGTGGTGCGTTTCCGGCGCTGAGCCACATCCGCTACCCTGTCCGCCCCGAACAGGCAGGACAGTGGTCATGGACATCCAGGCAGCCCAGGCACGCATCGTCGAAGACATCCGAAAGTACGGTTGCCACGTGCTGCAGGTGCAGGGCAACGGCCCGCACCCGTCCTTCGCCTACACCCTGGGCATCGGCCGCACCTCCGACAGTCCCGACGTCTGTGTGTTCGGCCTGCCGGCGCCATCGGCGCACCGCCTGCTGCACCACTACAACAAGCGCGTGCGCGAAGGCGAGCGCTTCGAGGCCGGCCAGGTGCTGCAGGGTTTCATCAAGGACACCGATTGCTTGCTGCGGCCGGTGGACCCTTCGCACCACGAGGCGCTGTTCGGCTTCAACGTCTGGCTGCACGATGGCCCGCGTTTCAAGATGCTGCAGCTTGTCTACCCGACCGTCGAAGGCATCTGGCCCTGGAGCGAGCTGGCCAATGACTGGCTGCGCCAGCAGCAGCCGATCCTCGAGAACGTTTCCGGGCCGCACTGAGGCCAACGCCATGGGCGAGGACGCGATCATCCGCAGCTGGTTGGCCAACGCCGACGCCTGGGCCGAGGTCGTGCGCACGGATGGCATCGAGAGCCGGCGCCTGGGCACCAATGCCGCCGTCGTGGAGGCCATCGCGGCGCTGGCCCCCGCGACCCTGCTGGACGTGGGCTGCGGCGAAGGATGGCTGTGCCGGGAGTTCGCCGCACGCGACGTGCGCTGCACCGGCGTGGACGCCTCGGCGTCGCTGGTGCACGCGGCGCGCGAGGCTGGCGATGGCCACTACGAAGTTCTCGACTACGCCGCGCTGGCGGCCGGCGACGCGCTGCCCGGCCCCTTCGACGCCATCGCCTGCAACTTCGCGCTGCTGGGCGAAGACATCCTGCCGCTGCTGGCCAGCTTGCGCCGGCGGCTTTCGGCCACCGGCCGCCTGGTGCTGCAAACCGTGCACCCCCTGGTTGCCGGGGCCGATGGCGATTACGCGGACGGCTGGCGCACCGAAACCTTCGCCGCCTTCGGCGCCGGTCGCTTCCCGGCGTCGATGCCCTGGTATTTCCGGACGCTGTCGCGCTGGGTCGACGACCTGGGCAAGGCGGGGCTGGGCGTGGAACGCGTGCGCGAGCCGATGGATCCGAACACCGGCCGGCCGCTGTCGCTGCTGCTGGTGGCCGCGCCGCGCGCGGCGTGAGCGCTCAGAAGCGCCGGCGCGCGCGTGCCGTGGCCGTGCCGGCCTTCAAGGCGTCCAGGGCCCGGCCAATGGCGGTGTCGCCCTCGATCAACTCGCCGGCCTTGGCCGCGGACTCGCTGTCGCCCGCCAGGTGGCCGGCGAGGTCCTGTTCGCGCATGCCGCGGGCGGCCTCGCCGCGCAGCACGATGTCCGGGCGGATGCCGCGGGCCTGGATGGACGTGCCGCTGGGCGTGTAATAACGCGCCGTGGTGAGCTTGATCGAGTCGCCGTTGTCCAGCGGCACCACCGTCTGCACCGAACCCTTGCCGTAGGTGCGCGCGCCCATGATGCTGGCGCGGCCGTGGTCGCGAAGTGCGCCGGCCAGCACCTCGGCGGCGCTGGCGGTGCCGGTGTCGACGAGCACGATCACCGGTGCGCCGTCGAGCAGGTCGCCGGGCTTGGCGTGGAAGCTGGCGTTCGAATACGCCAGGCGGCCCTGGGTGCGCACGATCAGGCCTTCGTCGAGCAGGCTGTCGGCGGCTTCGACGGCGGCGCTGAGCAGGCCACCCGGGTTCGAGCGCAGGTCCAGGACCAGGCCGCGCATCGGGCCGTTGGCCGGGTCCACCAGCTTGCGCAGCTGGCGGCGCACCTGCGGGCCGGTGTCGGTCTGGAAGGTGCTGATGCGCAGGTAGGCGTAGCCAGGCTCGAGCAGGCGGCTGGTCACCGAGGCGACGCGGATGGCTTCGCGCACGATCTCCAGGTCGCGTGGCTCCATTTCACCGACCCGGGTGATGGTGACGGTGACCGGTTCGCCGGCTTCGCCGCGCAGGTCGTTGTGCGGGCTGGCGTTGCCGCTGAGCGGTTCGCCGTCGATGGCGATGATGACGTCGCCGGCGCGCAGGCCGGCGCGATGCGCGGGCGTGCCGTCGATCGGTGCGACCACGCGCAGGGTGTCGTCGGGACGCCGTTCGGTTTCCACGCCGATACCGATGTATTCGCCCTGGGTGTCGTCGATCAGCGCCTGCGCGTCTTCCTTGTCCAGGTAGGCGCTGTGCGGGTCGAGGTCGGACAGCAGGCCACGCAGCGCCGATTTCATCAGCTGCGCGTCGTCCACGGGTTCGACGTAGGCGTCCTTGACCGCGTTGTAGACGGCCACGTAGCGGCGGATCTCGGCCAGCGGCACCTCGGCCGGCAGGGTTTCGGCCGCGACCGGGTCGGTGGCGTCCACGGAGGTGGGCGCGGGCGTCGGTTCCTGGGCGAAGGCCAGGGCGGGCAGGAGCAGAAGCGTGAAGGCAAGTCGTTGGCGCATGGGAGGATTATGCGCCCAGTGGCGCGCTGTGGGAGGGACTTCAGTCCCGAAGGGCCTTCGGGACTGAAGTCCCTCCCACAATGGGCCGCTCAGGGTCTGAACCAGGGCTTGGGGTCCTGGGGCTGGCCGCTGCGGCGCAGTTCGAAATACAGGGCCGGGCGGCCCTGGCCGCCGGAGCTGCCGACGGTGGCGAGCGGGTCACCGGCCCGGACCCAGTCGCCGACGTCCTTGAGCAGGGCGTCGTTGAAGGCGTAGAGGCTCATCCAGCCGTCGCCGTGGTCGACGATGACCAGCAGGCCGTAGCCCTTGAGCCAGTCCGAGAACGCCACCCGGCCCGGGGCGACGGCGCGGACCTCGGCTCCTGCGGTGCCGGCAACCAGCCAGCCGTCGCTGCCGCGGCCATCGGGCAGTTTGCCGCCGAAGGCCGCCAGCACGGTGCCGGCCAGGGGGCGGCCGAGCTGGCCCCGGCGGCTGGCGAAGGGCCGGGTGTCGTCCACTTGGCGGGGAATGTCGGCGACGGCATCACGCAGCTGTTCAAGCAGCTTGAGCACCGTTTTTTCGTCCCGGCCCAGCGCGGCCAGCCGGGCGGCGCGGTCCTTGAAGCCCGACTCCAGGCCGGCCAGCACCTTGGCGCGCTCGGCGCGCTGGGACTCCAGGGCGGCCAGGTCGGCCTGCTGCTGGGCCAGGGCGGCGGACAGGACGTCACGCTGGTCCTGGATGCGCTGGGCGACGGTGGCCAGGGCCTGGAGTTCTTCGATGAGCCCGGCGATGCGCTCCTGGCGGTCGGCCTGGAAATAGCGGTGGTAGGCCAGCACACGGGCCAGGTCGGCCATGCGGTCCTGGGCCAGCAGAAGCTTGAGCTGTTCGTGCCGGCCCAGGGCATAGGCCGAACGCACCAGGGCGGCCAGGGCTTCGCGCTGCTCGGACAGGCCCGCTTCCAGCCGGGCCTGTTCGGCCTGCAGGTCACGCAGCTCGATTTCGGTGGTGGCGATACCGGCCTCGGTGCGACGCAGGGCGCGCACGGCGTCGCCGACCTGGGCGTCGGCGGCGCGCAGCGCCTGGCTGGCGGCGCTGCGCTCGCCTTCCAGGTCGCGCTGTTCGGCCGTGATCGTCTTGATCTGCTTGCGCAGCTGCTGCAGCTGCTGCTCGGCGGCCGCTTCCTTCTGCTCGCGGTCGGCCGTCTGGGCCGCGGCCGTCGTGGCCATGGCGGCCAGGCAGGTGGCCAGCAGGATGCGCCGGATCAAGCCAGCGCCACCAGCGGTTTGCCGGTCATCTCGGCCGGCTGCGGCAGGTCCAGCAGGGCCAGGATCGTCGGGGCGATGTCGCGCAGGGCGCCGCCCGCGCGCAGCGTCGCCTTGCGGCCGCAGTAGACGAAGGGCACCGGGCCGACGGTGTGCGAGGTGTGCGGCTGGCCGGTGTCGGGGTCGCGCATCATCTCGACGTTGCCGTGGTCGGCGGTGACGATCATCTCGCCGCCGACCTCCGCCAGCGCGGCGCGGATGGCACCCAAGGCGTGGTCGACGGCTTCGGCGGCCTTCACCGCGGCGGCCAGGATGCCGCTGTGGCCGACCATGTCCGGGTTGGCGACGTTGCAGATGATGACGTCGTGTTTGCGGGCGCGGATGTCGTCGGTGAGACGGGCGGTGAGCTGGGGCAGGCTCATCTCCGGCTGCAGGTCGTAGGTGGCGACCTTGGGCGACGGGATGAGCGCGCGATCCTCGCCCCGGAGCACGGCTTCCTTGCCGCCGCTCATGAAGAAGGTGACGTGGGCATACTTTTCGGTTTCGGCGATGCGCAGCTGGCTCAGGCCGTTGTCGGCGAGCACTTCGCCCAGGGTGTTCTTCAGGTCCTCGGGGCCGAACGCCACCGGTGCCGGCAGCTTGGCGTCGTATTCGGTGAGGCAGACGAACCGGCCCAGCTTCGGCAGGCGGCGCGCGAAGCCTTCGAAACCCGGCGCGACGAAGGCCGACGTCAGCTGGCGGGCGCGGTCGGCGCGGAAATTCATGAACACCACCGCGTCGCCGTCGCGCATCGGATGGTGGCCGCGGATGACCGTGGGCAACACGAACTCGTCGTTCTCGTCGCGACCGTAGGCGGCCTGCAGTGCGGTGACGGCGTCGGACGCGGTGTCGTCGGCATCGGCCTCGACGATGGCCTTCCAGGCGCGTTCGACCCGGTCCCAGCGCTGGTCGCGGTCCATGGCGTAGTAGCGGCCGGTGACGGTCGCCACGCGCACGTCGCCTTCGTCGCACAGGGCATGCAGGCGGTCGAGGCTGGGCCCGGCCGAGCGCGGCGGCATGTCGCGGCCGTCGAGGAAGGCGTGCACCGCGATGTCGGCGACGCCTTCGCGGCGCGCCAGTTCGATCATCGCGAACAGATGGTCTTCGTGGCTGTGCACGCCGCCCGGCGACAGCAGGCCCATCAGGTGCAGGCTGCCGCCGGCGGCCTTGGCCGCGCGGCAGGCGGCCACGAGTTCGGGGTTTTCGAAGAAGCTGCCGTCCTCGATGGCGGCGTCCACGCGGGTCAGGTCCTGGTAGACGATGCGACCGGCGCCGATGTTCATGTGGCCGACTTCGGAGTTACCCATCTGGCCGTCCGGCAGGCCGACGTGGCGGCCTTCGGTGTGCACCAGGGTATGCGGACAATCGGCCAGCAGGCGGCGCCAGTTGGGCAGCCGGGCCTGGGCCAGGGCGTTGTCGGTCGGCTCTTCGCGGTGGCCCCAGCCGTCCAGGATCAGCAGCAGCAGGGGCGTGGGGCGGTTCTGGGCGGACAAGGCGGGCTCCGGGACGTGTGGCACGGGCCAATTGTAGCCCCGGCAGGGATAGTGGGCCTGTCGGACCTTTAAACCCTCGGCCCGCACCGGGCATCAGACGGGTAATTCCCAAGGAGCCACACCATGCGTATTCGTCCCCTCGCCGCCGTCGTCTCCCTGTCCCTGGCCCTGGCGGCCGCGCCGGCCATCGCCGACGAGGACATCGACAAGGTCTTCGGCGGCATCACCGCTGAAGCGGGCCGTGACTACGGTTCGCTTTCCAGCGTCAACGGCGGCATCACCATCCGCGAGGGCGCCACCGTGCGCCAGGCGGAAACCGTCAATGGCGGCATCAAGATCGAGGACAGGGCCAGCGTGGGTGACGCCGAGACCGTCAACGGCAGCATCCGCCTGGGGCAAGGCGCCAGCGCCCGGTCGATCGAAGCCGTGAACGGCGCCGTGAAGCTCGGCCGCGACGCCCGCGTCGCCAACGACGTCGAGATCGTCAACGGCGCCGTGCGCACCGAAGCCGGCGTGGTGATCGGCGGCGACGTCGAAAACGTCAACGGCGCCATCCACCTCGATCGCGCCGAGGTCGCCGGCCACGTACTCACCGTCAACGGCGACATCACGCTCGACGCCGCCACCGTGCGCGGCGGGCTGCGGGTGGAAAAGCCCAACCGGAGCTGGTGGTCCTCGTCGAACAAGCGCCTGCCGCGCATCGTCATCGGCGCCGGCTCGGTGGTCGGCGGTGAGATGGTCTTCGAACACGAGGTGGAGCTGTACGTCCACCCGGACGCGAAGGTCGGCAAGCAGTCGGGCGTGTCGCCGCGCATGATCGACAGCCCGGACGCCCCGCGCCAGGAGTGACCCATCCCACCCCTGTAGGAGCGGCTTCAGCCGCGATGCCTTGCCTTGGGCATGGCAAAGATTCGCGCCTGAAGGCGCTCCTACAATGAGGTGGCGATGGCGCTAGAATCGGGGTTTCCGTTCAGCTGGAGACCCCACGCATGAAGCACACCCTGCTGTTTGCCGCCGCGGCGCTGGCGCTGTCCGCCTGCAGCCCGGCCCCGGAGCCGGCCGACGACGCCGCCGCCGCTGCTGCACCGGCCGCGCGCGCCGCGCCTTCGGCCGACCACGGCTTTGGTCCGGAGATCTCCGCGGAAGACTTCGCCGCCCACGTGAAGGTGCTCTCGTCCGACGAATTCGGCGGCCGCGCCCCGGGCACCGAGGGCGAGCAATTGACCGCCGACTACCTGGTCGCCCAGTTCGAGCGCCTCGGCCTGCAGCCGGGTAACGGCGACAGCTGGTTCCAGGACGTGGCCATGGTGGAAACCACCGCCGACGAATCGACCTCCGGCGCCAGGATCACCCTGGGCGGCGAAGACCGCCCGTTGGCCTTTGGCAGCCAGATGGCCCTGGGCACCCGCACCGCGCAGCCGCAGGTGTCGGTGGACGCCAGCGAAATGGTGTTCGTGGGCTACGGCGTCAACGCCCCGGAAGTCGACTGGAACGACTACGAAGGCCTGGACGTGAAGGGCAAGACCGTGGTCATGCTGGTCAACGACCCGGGCTTCCACGTCGGCAGCGAGGAACTCTTCAGCGGCAAGAAGATGACCTACTACGGCCGCTGGACCTACAAGTACGAAGAAGCCGCCCGCCAGGGCGCCGCCGCCGCGCTGATCATCCACGACGATGCCGGCGCCGGTTACGGCTGGGACGTGGTGAAGAACAGCTGGTCGGGCGCGCAGTACGACCTGACCGCGGCGGACGACCCGGAACCGCGCCTGCCGATGCAGGGCTGGATCACGGGTGAAGTCGCCGAGCAGCTGTTCGCCGACGCCGGCCTGGACCTGGCCGCGCTGCGCACCGCCGCCAACCAGCCCGGCTTCACCGCCGTGGACCTGGGCGACGCGACCTTCAGCGCCACGCTCAACTCGACCATCAAGGAAAGCAGCTCGCGCAACATCCTGGCCAAGCTGCCGGGCACCGAGCGTCCGGACGAAGCCATCGTCTACACCGCGCACTGGGACCACCTGGGCGACCACGGCGCCGCCCACGGCGGTGAAGCCGCCGGCGAAGGCGAGGACCACATCTACAACGGCGCCATCGACAACGCCACCGGCGTCGCCGGCGTGCTGGAGATCGCCGAAGCCTTCACCGTGCAGGACCCGCAGCCGGCGCGTTCGGTGGTGTTCCTGCTGGTGACCCTGGAAGAGTCCGGCCTGCTGGGTTCGAAGTACTACGCCGCCAACCCGGCCATTGCGCTCAAGGACACGGTGGCGGTGGTGAACCTGGACGCGATGTCCGTCGTCGGCCCGACCCGGGACTTCGTGGTGATCGGCCTGGGCAACAGCGAGCTGGACGAGGTGCTGCGCCCGATCGCCGAGGCCCAGGACCGCGTGCTGGTGGAAGAGGACAGCGTCGAGAAGGGCTTCTTCTTCCGCTCCGACCACTTCAGCTTCGCCAAGTACGGCGTGCCGGCCCTGTACGCCAAGGGCGGCATCGACCACGTCGAGAAGGGCAAGGACTACGGCCGCCAGGTCCAGGCGAACTACCAGAACGTCGCCTACCACAAGGCCGCCGACGAGTACGACCCGAACTGGGACCTGCGCGGCGTCGTGCAGGACCTGCAGGCGCTCTATGGCGTGGGCCGCGAACTGGCCGGCAACGAGGCCTGGCCGAACTACGTCGAAGGCAACGCCTTCAAGGCCGCCCGCGACGCGTCGCGCGCCGGGGAGTAGGTTCGTGGTTGCTTGACGGAAAAGGCCGCCTCCGGGCGGCCTTTTTCTTTCGCCCCCTGTGGGAGGGACTTCAGTCCCGAAAGGCTTTCGGGACTGAAGTCCCTCCCACAGGGGTCACATGAAATTGCGCAGGGCTTCGGCGACGTTGCGGGGCTGGGCCATCATCGGCATGTGGCCACAGCCGCTGAGGATGACGGTGCGGCTTTCCGGGATGCCTCGGGCGAAAACCTCGGCGGCGCTGATGTCGATCACCTTGTCCTCCCGGCACCACAGCAGCAGGGTCGGGGCGCTGATGTTGCCCAGCTCGGCTTCCAGTGCGAAGGCGTCGGGGCCGCGGCCGATGCCGTCGAGCACGCGCTGTTCGAAATCGGCATCGGCACGACGGCGCCGCACCAGGGCCTCGCTGGCCGGCCACGGCACGAACGGCGGGTCGGCGAAGACGATGCCCAGGTAGCGCTTGAGTTCGGCGCGGTTGGTCACCTGGAACGGGTTCTCGCCGGCCAGCACGGCGTTGGCGAAGGCGTTTTCGCTGTAGCGCACTCCGGCCGAGGACATCAGCACGATGCGCGGCGCGGTCCGGGGATGGCGCGCGGCCAGCAGGCCGACGATCTGGCCGCCCATCGAGTGCCCGACCACCATTTCCGGCGCCTGCGGCAGGGCCTTGATGAAGGCCGCCAGGCGCGCCGCCTGGGCGGCCGGGCCGTAGTCGGTGCCGGCCAGCCGGTCGCTTTCGCCCCAGCCCGGCAGGTCGACGGCCAGCACGCGGTGCTCGCGCGACAGCTCGCGCATCAGTGGCAGCCAGTTTTCCTTGCTGCCGGTGAAGCCATGCACCAGCACCACCAGGGGCGCGTCGACCGGGCCGGCGGCCAGGCTGGCCCAGCGGTGCCCGGCGATTTCGAAATCCAGCGGCTCGGCGCCGGCCAGCCAGCGCTGGCGGGCGAATTCGGCCTGGAGCACCCGCTCGGGCGCGCTGGCGGCCAGGCCCAGGGCCCCGATGGTCACGCCCAGGGCGCCGGCCAGCAGCAGCTTGCGCGGACGCGCCGCGCGCCCGGAACTCATTTCGTGGATTCTTCCGTCGCCTTGCGGGCCTTGGCCAGCATGGCTTCGACCGAGCCCTGGGTAATCGGGTGGTATCCCGCCTTCGACATCGCGTAGACCTGGGTCGCGAAAGCCAGGCCTTCCTCGCTGGCCACCAGGGCCTCGTAGGTCGGCATGATCAGCTTGCGGCGACCGATCTTGCGCAGGAACAGCGACATCGCCGGACGCGCCTCGAAGTATTCGCTGCGCTCGGACAGCGGGTACCAGCGCTGGGCCAGTTCGCCGTTGGAAGTACCGGTGAAGCGGAAGGCCTGGTCGAGTTCGACCATCCGGGCCGGCTCCAGCGACTCGGGCATGCCCTCGAGGAAATACACCCACTCCTGGGTGGTCCATTCGGCGGTGGGCAGGTCGCGGGCGGTCTTGCGGTTCTTCAGCCAGTCGGCGCGCGCGGCATCGACGGCGGCGAAACGCGGCGATTCGATCGCGGGCGCGAAGTCGGGGATGCCGGGCGCGGTCAGCCAGGTCATCACTTCCTCGCGGGTCACCGCGTCGGGCTGCCTGGCCATCAGTTCTGCTTCGAGGAAGGCCAGGAACTGTTCACTGGTGGCGGACTGGAACGCGTGCTGGTCGAACCAGCTGCGCAGGAAGGCGTCGAAGGTCTCGCGGCCGAAGCGCTGTTCCAGGAACTGCAGGAACCAGGCGCCCTTGTCGTAGGCCACCGCGCCGAGCGCGTCTTCGGGGTCGGAGCCGGCGCGCGCCGGCAGCATCAGCACCTGCCGTTCTTCGGGGATGTCCTTGAGCTCTTCGCGCAGGCCATTGCGGCTGATGGTGAACTCCATGTCCGCCCGGGCCTTGCCGAACAGTTCCTCGACGATGCGGTTCTCGACGTAGCTGGTGAAACCCTCGTTGAGCCACATGTCCTTCCAGGTCGCATTGGTGACCAGGTTGCCCGACCACGAATGCGCCAGCTCGTGCGCGATCAGCGACACCAGCGACTTGTCGCCGACGATGACGGTGGGCGTGATGAAGCTCAGGCGCGGGTTTTCCATGCCGCCGAAGGGGAAGGACGGCGGCAGGATCAGCAGGTCGTAGCGCTCCCAGCGGTAGGGGCCGTAGAGCGACTCGGTGACCTCGATCATGCGCTCGGTGTCTTCGAACTCCTTGACCGCGCGGTCGACGACCTGCGGCTCGGCCCAGACGCCGACGCGATCGGAGATGGGCTTGAACACCAGGTCGCCGGCGGCGATCGCCATCAGGTAGCTGGGAATGGCCTGGGGCATGGTGAAGCTGTAGTCGCCGTCGCGCGCGGCCTGCGGGTCGTTGTCGGCGCTCATCAGCGCCATCACGTCGGCCGGGGTGCGGATGCGCGCGGTGTAGGTGAAGCGCACCGAGGGCGTGTCCTGCAGCGGCACCCAGCTGCGGGCGTGGATGGCCTGCGACTGGCTGAACATGAAGGGCGTCTTGCCACCCGAGGTCATGCTCGGCGCCAGCCACTGCAGGCCGGAGGCCTCGGGCGAGGTGGCGTAGTGGATGCGCACCTGTTCGTACTGGCGCGGCAGGCTGACGGTCAGCTTGCTGCCGAAGCGCTCGTCCTCCGCGGCCAGGGCGAATTCGACCTCGCGCCACTTGCGGCTGCCGTTGCGGGCCTCGACGCGCTCGATGGCCAGGTCGCGGGTGTCGAGCACCAGCTCGGTCGCCTCGGGGTCGGCCCAGGCCAGGGTGAGGGTGGCATGGCCCGCGAGCTGGCGGTCGGCGAAGTCAACGGCCAGGTCCAGCGCCAGGTCGCCGATGCGCACCTTGTCGGGCTGGGCATAGGAATGTTCATCGCTGCGGCGGTCGTCTTCGGCCGGGGCCTGGGCAGGCGCCTGGGCGAAGGCAGGCAGGGTCAGCAGCAGGGCGAGCAGGAGGCTGGGGCGGCGCATGGGCGTTTCCGTACGGCGGGACCGTCCGATTCTAGCGCAGGAACCGGGTGGCAGCCCCTAGACCCGGTAGCCGGAGTGGATGGCGCAGATGCCGGCGCTGAGGTTGCGGTAGTCGCAGCGGTGAAAGCCGGCGGTTTCCATCATGGCCCGGAGCTCGTCCTGCGGCGGGTGCTTGCGGATCGACTCGGCCAGGTACTGGTAGCTGTCGGCGTCGTTGGCGAACAGCTTGCCCAGGCGCGGCAGCACCTGGAAGGAGTGGAAGTCGTAGACCGGGCGGAACCATTCAGGCTTGACCTGCGAGAACTCCAGCACCAGGGCGCGGCCGCCGACCTTGAGCACGCGGTGCATCTCGCGCAGGGCGTTGGCCTTCTCGGTGACGTTGCGCAGGCCGAAGGCGATGGTGACCAGGTCGAAGCTGGCGTCCGGGAACGGCAGCGCCTCGGCGTTGAGCTGGACGTATTCAAGCCCGCGGACCAGGCCGCGGTCGGTGAGGCGGTCGCGGCCGACGCCGAGCATCTGGGCGTTGATGTCGCCGAGCACGACGCTGCCGGTGTCGCCGACGCGGTCGTGCAGCAGCGCGGCGATGTCGCCGGTGCCGCCGGCCAGGTCGAGCACGCGGTCGCCGCGCTTGACGCCGGAGGTGCCGACGAAATAACGCTTCCAGACCCGGTGGATGCCCAGGGACATCAGGTCGTTCATCAGGTCGTACTGGCGCGCGACCGAGCTGAAGACCTCGCCGACCAGCTTTTTCTTCTCGCCCACCGGCACGTCGCGAAAGCCGAAGTGGGTGGTGTCCTGCGGGGCCTTGTCGTCCATCGGGGAAGTATAATTCGCCCATGGAAACGATACGAATCTGGCACAACCCCCGCTGCAGCAAGTCCCGCGAGGCCATGCAGCTGCTGGCCGGGCGCGGCGTGACGGCCGAGGTGGTGGATTACCTGGGGCAGGCGCCCTCCCCGGCCCAGGTCGAAGCCCTGATGGGCAAGCTGGGCGGCGACCCGCGGCAGCTGGTGCGGTTCAAGGAAGACCAGGCCAGGGCCCTGGGGCTGTCGGCCGACGACGAGCGCCCGGCCGCCGAGTGGGCGGCGCTGCTGGCGGCGCATCCGCGGCTGATCGAACGGCCGGTGCTGGAGGTCGGCGACCGGGCGGTGATTGGGCGGCCGACGGAGCGGCTCTTGGAGCTGCTCTAGCCCACCTGTGGGAGGGACTTCAGTCCCGAAGGGCTTCGGGACTGAAGTCCCTCCCACAAGGACGTGGGTCAGCGGGACAGGCCGGCGGCTTCCAGGGCGGCCAGGTAGGCGGGCCAGCGGGTGGCGTGTTCTTCGCCCAGGGTCGCCAGCAGCTTCCAGCTGTAGAGGCCGCTTTCGTGGCCGTCGTCGAACCGCAGCAGCACGGCGTAGTGGCCGACCGGTTCGACGGCCCGGATGTTGACGTCGCGCTTGCCGGCCACCAGCACCTTCTGGCCCGGGCCATGGCCCTGGACCTCGGCGCTGGGCGATTCCACCCGCAGGTATTCGCAGGGCAGGCGGAAGCGGCGGCCGTCGTCGAAGGCCACCTCCAGCACGTGCGAGGCCTGGTGCAGGACGATGTCGGTCGGGCGCGGGTTCATCGCCGCATTGTATCGGCTAGTTGCGCAGGGCCAGCAGGCGTTCGCGGCGACGGCGGGCCTGCCGGCTTCGCCAGAGACCGTAAACGCCGATGGCCGGGATCACCACGACGTTGGCGTACAGGCCGCCCATGAGGCCCTCGGCGCTGGCGTTCGGATCCGGCTGGCCGATCATCCACAGCCAGGCACCGAACAGGGCCAGCCAAAGCCCCAGCACCGACCACATGCCAAAACGCCAGTAGTAGAGCGTGGTGGCGCAGCGGCGCAGCTCCAGGTCCAGCAGGGCGGTGGCGTCGAGGCCGGCTTCGCTCCACTCGCGGCGGCGCAGCCAGACCATGTAGGCCTGGTAGGCGGTCATCAGCACCGCCAGACCGGCGAACAGGCCGCGTTCGAAGGCGTCGCTCGACGGTGCAAGCGCCACCACCGCGCAGACGAGCACGACCAGCGCCGTCAGGCCCGTCTCCAGCCAGACCGTCAGCCGCAGGGTGCGTCCGCGGCGAACCGCCTCGCGGCGCAGGGCCTCGACGTCGATCGTCTGCGTGGCCTGCTGCTGCCAGGTGGCCGACAGCGCGTCCCAGTCCTTGTTGGCATTCATGCGCGGGCTCCCAGCCAATCGTTGAGTTGTCGCCGGGCGCGCGACAGGCGCTGGGTGACGGTGTTTTCCTCCAGGCCCAGGCTGTCGGCGATTTCGCGCTGCGAGAATCCTTCCAGCGCCAGCACCACGACCTGGCGCTGGCCCAGCGGCAGCCGGCGCACGGCGGCGACCAGGTCGCTGCGCTGCTGGTGGGCTTCGGCGTGGCGCACCGGGCTGGTGCCCGGATCGGGGTGTTCGTCGCGCAGTTCTTCACCCTGGGCGCGTTTTTCCCGGGTCAGGTGGTCCAGGGCGCGGTTGTGGGCGACCCGGGCGGCGAAGGTGCGCAGCGAGGCATCCCCGCGCCAGGCCGGCAGCGCCTTCCAGACCGCCAGGCTGATTTCCTGCAGCAGGTCGTCGCGGCGGGCCGGTTCGGACTCGTAGCTGCCGGCGATGCGCGAAAGCATGGCGCCGTGTTCGCGAAGCACGTCCTCGATGCGCGGCAGGTCGGCGCTGGCCACGGTGGACGGCGGCTCAGGCGCCGGCCGCGGGCGCGGCGCCGGCGGGCTGGCGGCCAGGTTGGCAAGGGCGAGGACGGCGGGCATGGCGGGTTCCAGGGTCACGTAATGCCATAGACCCGCCCCCCGCTGGAAACCTGACAGCCATGTCCAGGGCTCAGAGGATGTAGCGGCTCAGGTCCGGGTCCTGGACGGCGTCGCCGAGCTGGTCGTCGACCATGGCGCGGTCGACCATCAGCGACAGCCCTCCCTTGTCGGGGGCCTCGAAGCTGAGCTTTTCGAGCAGCTTCTCGAGCACCGTGTGCAGGCGGCGGGCGCCGATGTTTTCCTGGCGCTCGTTGATCAGGAAGGCGATCTCGGCCAGGCGGTCGATGGCGTCGTCGTCGAAGCCGATGTTCACGCCCTCGGTGGCCAGCAGCGCCATGTACTGGCGCACCAGGGCGTTCCTTGGCTCGGTGAGGATGCGCCTGAAGTCGTCGCGGCTGAGCGCGCCCAGCTCGACCCGGATCGGGAAGCGGCCCTGCAGTTCCGGGATCAGGTCGGACGGCTTGGCGACGTGGAAGGCGCCCGAGGCGATGAACAGGATGTGGTCGGTCTTGATCGAACCGTACTTGGTGCTCACCGTCGAGCCTTCGACCAGGGGCAGCAGGTCGCGCTGCACGCCTTCGCGGCTGACGTCGCCGCCCTGCACGTCCTGGCGCTTGGCGACCTTGTCGATTTCGTCGATGAAGACGATGCCGTTCTGCTCGCAGGCGGCGATGGCCTGGGCGCGGATTTCTTCTTCGTTGACCAGCTTGCCGGCTTCTTCCTCGACCAGCATCGGCAGCGCCAGCTTGATCGCCAGCGTGCGCTTCTGGGATTTGCCGCCGCCCATGGACTGGAACATCTGGCGCAGCTGCTGGCCCATTTCCTCCATGCCCGGCGGGGTCATGATGTCCATGCCGGCGCCCATCGGCGGCTGCAGTTCAAGTTCGATCTCGCGCTCGTCGAGTTCGCCCTGGCGCAGCTGGCGGCGCAGCTTGTTGCGGGTTTCGTTCTCGCCCTCGGCATTGACCTCGATGGCGAAACCCGGCCCGCGGCGCTTGGGCAGCAGGGCGTCCAGGACACGATCTTCGGCGCGTTCCTCGGCCTGGGTGCGCACGCGCAGCTTGGCCTGTTCGCGGTACATCTTCACCGCCATGTCGGCCAGGTCGCGGATGATCTGTTCGACGTCCTTGCCGACGTAACCGACTTCGGTGAAACGCGTGGCCTCGACCTTGACGAAGGGCGCGTTGGCCAGCGCCGCCAGGCGGCGGGCGATCTCGGTCTTGCCGACGCCGGTGGGACCGATCATCAGGATGTTCTTGGGCATCACCTCGTCACGCAGGGAGGGTTCGAGCTGCATGCGCCGCCAGCGGTTGCGCAGGGCGATGGCGACAGCGCGCTTGGCGTCGGCCTGGCCGATGATGTAGCGGTCGAGCTCGCCGACGATTTCGCGGGGGGTCAGCTCGGACATCACAGTTCCTCGATCACGATGTTGCGATTGGTGTAGATGCAGATGTCGCCGGCGACGTTGAGCGCGGCTTCTGCGATGGCGCGCGCGTCGAGTTCGGTGTGGTGGTACAGCGCCCGCGCCGCGGCCAGGGCGAAGGGGCCGCCCGAGCCGATCGCGACGATGCCGTCTTCAGGCTCGATAACATCACCGTTCCCCGAGATCACCAGCGAGCTGTCCTTGTCGGCCACCGCCAGCAGCGCCTCGAGCTTGCCCAGGCGGCGGTCGGTGCGCCATTCCTTGGCCATCTCGACGGCCGCGCGGACCAGCTGGCCGCCGTGCTGGTCGAGTTTGGCTTCGAAGAGTTCAAACAGCGTGAAGGCGTCGGCCGCGGCGCCAGCGAATCCGGCGACGACCTTGCCGCCGGCCAGCTTGCGGACCTTGCGGGCGTTGGCCTTCATCACCGTGTTGCCCAGCGTGACCTGGCCATCGCCGGCGACGACGACCTGGTTGCCTCGGCGGACTGAAAGGATGGTGGTGGCGTGGAAGACGGTGGGGTCCATGGGCGGTTCCGTGGGGGCTCCGGACAGTTGTGGGGGCGTGCCCGGCGGGCTTCAACCCGGGCTCGACTGTGGGAGGGACTTCAGTCCCGAAGGGCTTCGGGACTGAAGTCCCTCCCACAAAAAAAAGCTACTTCTTGCGGCGGGCGCGGGGGTGGGCGGCGTCGTAGACCTTGGCCAGGTGCTGGTAGTCGAGGTGGGTGTAGACCTGGGTGGTGGCGATGTCGGCGTGGCCGAGCAATTCCTGCACGCCGCGCAGGTCGCCGCTGGATTCGAGCATGTGGCTGGCGAAACTGTGGCGCAGCAAATGTGGATGCACGCGCTTGAACAGGCCCTGCTGCATCGCCAGCGCACGCAGCCGTACCTGCACGGTGCGCGGGCTGATCGGCGCGCCCTGGCGGCCGGGGAAGACCGGCGCATCGGGCGAGGCCGGCGCCGACGCGGCTTTCCAGTCATCCAGTGCCTTGCGGGCATGGCTGCCGACCGGCACCACCCGGCTCTTGCCGCCCTTGCCCAGCACGGTCACCAGGCCATCGGCCAGGTCCAGGCCGCGCCAGCGCAGGCCGCACAGCTCGGACAGGCGCAGGCCCGAGGAATAGAACAACTCCAGCATCGCGCGATCGCGCAGGCCGAGCGGCCCGTCGGTGGAAACCTCGACCAGGCGCGAGGCTTCGTCCGGGTCGAGCACCTGCGGCAGCTTGCGCGGCGATTTGGGTGCGCGCAGGCCCAGGGCCGGATTGAGCTGGCTGCCGCGTTCGCGGTTCAGGAACCGGTAGAAACTGCGCACCGCGGAAAGCCGGCGCTGCAGGCTCTTGCCCGACAGGCCGCGTCGGTGCGCGCCCGCGACGTAGCCGCGCAGGGCTTCCTGGCGCAGGCGCGACCAGTCGCTGATGCCGTTGTCGCGCATCCAGCCGGCCAGGTCGGCGAGGTCGCGGCGATAGCCGTCGAGCGTGTGTTTCGACATGCGCCGCTCGACCGCGAGCCAGGCCAGGAAGGCGTCGATCTCGGGCTGCAGCGGCGCGGCGTCGGCCATGTCAGTCGCCGGGCGGACGACCCAGCGCCGTCACCAGCGATTCGGCCATCAGGCGCAGGAACAGCGTGCCCATGCCGGGGAAAAACCGGTTGGCGTCGGCGCTGCCGACCGCCAGCATGCCCACGTCCGGCAGCGGCAGCAGCACCGCCGATGCGGCGCGGGCCTGGTCGTCGCCGAACAGCAGGGCCAGCTTGTCCTGGTTGAGGCGACCGGTGAGCGGTTCACCGCCGGCCAGGAAATCACGGAACGGCTGCAGCGCCTTGTCGTCCCGGGCGATGACCTGCAGCCAGTCGGCCTGCAGCCCCTCGACGGGCTCGAACAGCACCACGCGCACGTCTTCGCCGCGGAAATCCTCGCCCAGCACGGCGACCATGGTGCGCAGGGTCTCGGCCGGGCCGCGGGCGCGCATGAGCGCCAGCGACAGCTGGTGGGTGCGCACGGCCAGGCGCTCGTTTTCCTGGGCGTTGGCGAACAGTTCGTTCAGGCGCCGGGTGAGCTCGCGGTTCTTGTCGCGCAGGACGTCGAGCTGGTAGCTGGCCAGCGAAGCGGCCTGCCCTTCCTCCTTGGGCACCACCAGCGTCACCGCCAGGTCCGGGAACTGGCCCAGGAATTTCGGGTGCCGGCGCAGGAAGGCGGCGACTTCGTGGGCGCCGAGGCGCTCGTTCTTTTCTTCCATCATTCGTTTTGCTCCAGCAGGAAGTCGCCTTCGAACACGAAGGCGGTGGGTCCGGCCATGGTGACCGGCGAATCATCGCCGGGCCAGGTGATTTCAAGGGTGCCGCCGGGCAGTTCGACAAACACGTGCCGGCCGACCCGGCCGCGTCGCGCCAGCACGGCGACCGCCGCGCAGGCGCCGCTGCCGCAGGCGAGGGTTTCGCCGGCACCGCGCTCGTACACGCGCAGGCGGATACGGTCGGGCGCCAGTACCTGCGCGAATCCGACGTTCACGCCTTCGGGGAATTCGGCGCGCGCCTGCAGCCCGGGGCCCAGGCGCCCGACTTCGGCCGTGGCGACGTCGGGGACTTCGAGCACGGCGTGCGGGTTGCCCATCGAGGCGATGCCGAATCCGACCGCCTCGCCATCCACGTCCAGCCGGTAGCTGGCCTGCGCCGCGTCGGCCAGGAACGGCAGGTCGGCCGGCTCAAAACGTGGCCGACCCAGGGCCAGGGCGTATCGGCCCGCACCCAGGGCCTGCACGGTCACCGGCCCCGGCGGGGCCTCGAGCACGAAGGCATCGCCGGCGGCGGCACCGTCGCGCTGCAGCCAGGCGGCGACGCAGCGGGCCCCGTTGCCGCACTGCTGGGCGGCCGAACCGTCGGCGTTCCAGATGCGGTAGCGGGCGACGGCCCCGGCCTGGCCCGGGTCCTCGATGGTGAGCAGCTGGTCGAAGCCGACCCCGGCGTGGCGATCGCCCAGGGCGCGGGCCAGCGCCGGCGTCGGCGCCGGGCGGCCGCCGCGCAGGTCGAGCACGACGAAGTCGTTGCCCGCCCCATGCATCTTGGAGAACCGCAGGGTCGCGGCGCCGGTCATGGCGCGGCGGCGGTCTCGGCCTGGGCGGGACGCACCAGCTCGCCCTTGTTGCCGCAGGCGGCGACCAGGACGAGGCTCAGCAGCAACATGAACATACGAGCGGTTTTCATCCGGCGAGTATAGTCCGGGGCAGGACCCGGGCGAATGGAGGACGCGATGCCGCTGTCGAACTGGCTGTTCCTGGCCGCTGGCCTGTTGGCCGCGCTGGGCCTGCTGCCGTGGCTGCGGCCGCGCCGCACGCGCCGGCGCGGCAGCCGGGGCGGCTTCGGCCGGTTCCTGGGCGCGGTGGCGCTGCTGCTGGCGCTGGCCCTGGCCGGACTGGGCGGCCTGCTGCGGCAATACCACTGGCTGACGGCCGACGTGCCGGTGGCGACGATCAGCCTGCGCCAGCTCGGCAGCCAGCGCTTCGAAGCCACGCTGGTCCGGCCGGGCCAGGCCGAGCGCCACTTCGAAATCCTGGGCGACGAATGGCAGCTCGATGCCCGGGTGATCCGCTGGACCCTGCCCGGCCAGCTGGCCGGCATGCGCCCGGTGTACCGCTTCGAACGCCTGTCGGGACGCTACGGCGACCCGAAGCAGGAACTGGTCGCCCAGCGCAGCGTGCACGACCTGCGCGAAGGCTGGGACTTCTGGGAGTTCCGTCAGCGCTGGCTGGCCGGCCTGCCGGTGGCCGACGCCCGCTGGGGCAGCGCCGCCTACCTGCCGATGCTCGACGGTGCGACCTACGAGGTGTCGCTCAATCCCCGAGGCGGGCTCGTCGCCAAGCCCGCCGACCCCAGGACCGAACTGCTGCTCCAGCAAGCGGGCTGGTAGCCCGCTGCCTCAGACGCCCAGGTGGTGCAGCACGAAGGCGTACTCTTCGGCGCGCTCGTGGTAGCGCTGGAAACGCCCGGACTTGCCACCGTGGCCGGCTTCCATGTTCGTGCGCAGCAGCAGCGGGTTGTCGTCGGTCTTGCGGTCGCGCAGGCGAGCGACCCACTTGGCGGGTTCGAAGTATTGCACCTGGCTGTCCCACAGGCCGGTGGTCACCAGCATCGGCGGGTAGGCCTGTGACGTAACCTGGTCGTAGGGCGAGTACGACAGCATGTACTCGTAGTAGACCGGGTCCTTGGGGTTTCCCCACTCGTCGAACTCATTGGTGGTCAGCGGGATGGATTCGTCGAGCATCGTCGTCACCACGTCGACGAAGGGCACGTGGGCGACGATGGCGGCGTACTTTTCTGGCGCCAGGTTGGCCACCGCGCCCATCAGCAGGCCGCCGGCACTGCCACCCATCGCAGCCACGCGGCCCTCGGCGGCATAGCCCTGGGCCACCAGGTGGTCGGTGACGTCAATGAAGTCGGTGAAGGTATTGACCTTCTTGAGCAGCTTGCCGTCCTCGTACCACTGCCGACCCATTTCCTGGCCGCCACGAATGTGCGCCACGGCGTAAACGACGCCCCGATCGACCAGGCTGATGACGTTCTCGTTGAAGCGAGGGTCGCTGCTGCTTCCGTAGGAGCCGTAGCTGTATTGGTACAGCGGCGCGCTGCCGTCCTTCTTGAAGCCCTTCCGGTAAAGCACCGACACCGGCACCCTGGTGCCGTCGCGAGCCGTCGCCCAGAGGCGCTCGGTGGCGTAGTTGTTCTTGTCGAATCCGCCCAGGACGGGCTGTTCCTTCAGCAGGCGACGCTCGCCGGTCCGGGTGTTTAGCTCGTAGGTCGTCGCCGGCGTGGTGAGCGAGGTGTAGCTGTAGCGAAGCCAGTCGGTGTCCGGCTCGGCATTGACCGACAGGCCCATCGAATAGGCCGCTTCGTCGGCCTGCACGAACTCGTCGCGGCCGCCGTCCCAGTCACGCAGGCGCAGGCGCTGGAGTCCGCCGCTGCGTTCGGACACCACCAGGAAATCATTGAACAGCGTGACACCCGAGACCAGGACCTCGGACGAATGCGGGATCATTTCGCGCCACAGGTTGCGGTCGCCCCAGGCCTGGCCATCGGCCAGCGACATCACCCTGAAATTGGTGGCATCCCAGTTGGTGGTGAACACCCAGCGGCCATTGAGGTGGTCTGCTTCGTATTCGAAATCGCGCTGGCGTGGCGCCAGCACCGCGAACTCGCCGGGCGCGTCGGCCGGCGTGCAGCGGGTCTCCGAGGACACCGTGCTGCTGACGCCGATGCAAAGGTAGTCGTCGGAACGGGTGCGGCCGATGCCCATGTAGAAGGTGTCGTCGGCCTCTTCGTAAACGACCGTGTCGCTGGCCACCGGCGTGCCCAGCAGGTGCCGCTTCACGCGCTTGGTGAGCAGCGTGGTCGGGTCGTTCTCGATGTAGTAGAGCGTGCGGTTGTCGTCTCCCCACATCAGGCCGTTGGACGCGCCGGTGATGCGATCGGGCAACACGTCGCCGCTGGCCAGGTCCTTGACCTGCACCACCATCTGGCGGCGGCCGACATCGTCGTAGGTGAAGGCGGCCAGGCGGCCGTCGGGACTGACCTCGATGCGCGCGAACTGGAAGAAGCTCTTGCCTTCCGCCATCTGGTTGACGTCGAACATCACCTGCTCCGGCGCATCCATGCTGCCCTTGCGGCGCGCGTGGATGGGGTATTCCTTGCCGGTTTCGTAGCGCGTGTAATACCAGTAACCGTCCTTGAGGTAGGGCACGCTGGCGTCGTCCTGCTTCACCCGCCCGACCAGTTCCTCGTAGAGGGTCTGCTGCAGCGGCGCCAGCGGCGCCATGGCCTGGTCGGCCCAGGTGTTTTCGGCCCGGAGGTAGGCCAGCATGTCGGCATCCTCGCGGGTGTCGTCACGCAGCCAGTAGTACTCGTCCTGGCGGGCCGCGCCGTGCGGCGCCGTGACCAGGAAGTCGCGCTTTTGCGCGACCGGCGCCGAGGCCATGGCCGCCATCGCGGCCCCGGCGGGCGCGGGCGCCGCGGTGGGCTGGCTGGCGCATCCCGCCAGCGCGAAAGCAAGGAAAAACGCAGAGAACGCCAGCGGTCGGTTCATGCTTATTTGCCCTTGAACAGCTGCTGCTTGAGGAAGGTGTAGGCCAGCGCGCCCATGTAGGCCGACTGGGCGTTGTTGGCCGCACCGCCGTGGCCACCCTCGATGTTTTCGTAGTAGGTGACGTCGTGTCCCTGCTCCATCATGCGCGCCATCATCTTGCGGGCATGGCCCGGGTGCACGCGATCGTCGCGGGTGGAGGTGGTGAACAGCACCGGCGGGTAGTCCACGCCCTTCTTTACGTTCTGGTACGGCGAATACTTGCGCAGGAACGCCCAATCGGCGGGCACGTCCGGGTCACCGTATTCGGCCACCCAGGAGGCGCCGGCCAGCAGCTTGTCGTAGCGGTACATGTCCAGCAGTGGCACCTGGCAGACCACGGCACCGAACAGCTCCGGGTACATCACCGTCATGTTGCCCATCAGCAGGCCGCCGTTGCTGCCGCCCTGGATGCCCAGGCGCTCGGGGCGCGTCACCTTGCGGGCGATCAGGTCCTGCGCCACCGCCGCGAAGTCCTCGTAGGCCTTGTTGCGGTTCTCGCGCAGGGCCGCCTGGTGCCAGCGCGGTCCGTACTCACCGCCACCGCGGATGTTGGCCACCACGTAGACGCCGCCGGCCGACAGCCAGTTCTTGCCGACGCTGGCGGAGTAGTTCGGGGTCAGCGAGACCTCGAAGCCGCCGTAACCATAGAGCAGGGTCGGGTTGTCGGCGTCGAGTTCGAGTGCTTTCTCCGAGACCATGAAATAGGGCACGCGGGTGCCGTCCTTGCTGGTCGCGAAGTGCTGCTCGATGCGGTAGGGCGAGGCGTCGAAGAACGCCGGGAGCTGCTTGAGCACCTCGGGCTTCCCGCCGATCTCGCCCAGCAGCAGCGAGGTCGGGGTGAGGTAGTCGGCGACGGTCATGAAGTAGGCGTTGGATTCATCCGCGTCCACCGCGCTGATGCTGACGGTGCCGAATTCCGGTGCGCCCACCAGCGGTTCGCGCTTCCAGCCGTCCTCGTCCGGGGTCAGCACGTAGATGCGGTTCTTGACGTCTTCCAGGACATTGATGAAGTAATAGTCCTTGGTGGCGCCGGAACTGGCGAGCGAGCTGTTTTCGGTCGGCGCGAACACCACTTCGAAGTCGCGGGCGCCCTTCATGAAGTCGTCGAAGTTGATCGCCAGCAGCGAACCGGCGGGATGGGTCTGGTCGCCCAGTTCCCAGGGCTGGCGCAGCTCGACGGTGAGCCATTCGCGGTACACACCCTTCTGCGCGCCGTCGGGCAGGTCGAGTTTGGCCAGTTCGCCGTCGTCCTTCCGCAGGTAGAGCTCGTTGGTGTAGAAGGTCAGGCCGCGGTAGACGAAGTCGCGCTCCCAGCCCGGCGTATCGTCGTGGAAGGCGCCGATCGCGATGTCGGTCTTCTCGCCCTCGTAGACGAGCTTGGCCTCGGCCATCGGGGTGCCGCGCTTCCATTCCTTGACCAGGCGCGGGTAGCCCGAGTCGGTCAGCGAGCCGTCGCCGAAATCGGTGCTGACGTAGACGGTGTCGATGTCGATCCAGCTGACGTTGCCCTTGGCTTCGGGGCGGCTGAACCCGCCTTCCACGAAGGCCTTTTCGGAAACATCGAACTCGCGGGTGACCGTGGCGTCGGCGCCGCCGCGCGAGAGTTCGACCAGGCAGCGGTCGTAGTCCGGCCGCAGGCAGTCGTAGCCGCCCCAGACCCAGTTGACGCCCTCGGCCTTGCCCAGGGCGTCGATGTCGAGCAGGACCTCCCACTTCGGGTTTTGCTTGCGGTACTCGTCGAGCGTGGTGCGGCGCCAGACGCCCTGCGGGTTCTGCTTGTCGCGCCAGAAGTTGTAGTAGTACTCGCCGCGCTTGGACACGTAGGGAATGCGGGCGTCGGAATCGAGGATGTCCAGGATGTCCTTGCGCACCTGCTCGAAGCCGGGATCCCCGGCCAGCTGCTTCTCGGACACGGCATTGCGGGCGCGGACCCAGTCCAGGGCTTCATCGCCTTCGACGTTCTCAAGCCAGAGGTAGGGATCTTCGTTCATGGCTTCGGGTTCGGCGGCGGTGGCGTTCATGGAAATGGCGCCGGCAACAAGGCAGGCAAGGGCGGTAAGGCGCATGGGGTTCCCCGAGGTTCTGGAAGCAACCTTGGACGCTACCACGGGGGTCCGTTAAGAGGCCGTAGGCCTTTGGTCATGGCTGGGCCAGTCGCGGCCGTAGCGCCAGCCGTCCGCGCCGTCGTCGTAATACCCGGGCAAGGCGCCCAGCCGGCGATAGCCCGCGGCCACGTACAGGGCATTGGCGGCCGGATTGTCCTGGCGGACCTCCAGGCGCAGGCCCCGGCAGCCGGCCGCCCTGGCCTGGGCTTCGGCGTCGGCCAACAGGCGCCGTCCCAGGCCCTGGCCGCGGGCGGCGTCGGCGACGGCGATCGAATACAGCCGCGCCCACCGGCTGCCGCGGCGCAGCAGCACCAGGTGGTAGGCCTGCACGCCGGCCTCGTCGGCGAGCACCCGCAGCCGCGCCCGTGGGTTGCCCAGGTGGTGGCGGAACTGGCGGGCGCTGAGCCGGTCGCCCGGGAACCGCGCCTCCAGCGCCAGCAGGGCCGGCAGGTCGTCGGGGCGGGCGTCGCGCAGCTGAACAGTGGCCATGGCGCGAGTCTATCCAAGTGCGCGCCGAAGGCTCATGCTTGCCGCCGTCGCCCCCGCCCTGCCGCCATGAGCCGCCTCGTCATCGTTGTTGAAAAACCCTCCGACTGGGGGGCCTTTTATCCGTCCGACAACGTGGTGGCGGCCGCCGACTACCTGCGTGGCGAAGTCGCCGCCGAGGGCGAACGCACCCAGGTGATCAACCTGTGCCGCAGCTACAAGTACATGGGCACGGGTTATTACGTATCGCTGCTGGCCGAGGCGCGCGGGCACAAGGTGATCCCGAGCGTGCGCACCATCAACGACCTGCGCCGGCGCTCGCTCTACGGCGTGGACATCGAGGACCTGAATACGCAGCTGGGCAAGTTCCTGCCCGAGGGTTCGCGCGACGCCAGCGACTTCGGCCTGCTGGTCTATTTCGGGCGGACCCACTACGCGCCGCTGGAGGACCTGGCCCAGCAGGTGTTCGAAACCTTTCCCTGCCCGGTGCTGCGCATCGAGTTCGAGCGCCAGCGCGTCTGGCAGATCACCGCGATCAAGCCGGCCAGCCTGCACATGCTGTCGGACGAGCAGGAAACCGCCTTCGCCAACGCCCTGGACGCCTTCAGCACGAAGCTGTGGCGAAAGCCACGGGCCCGGCGCAAGTACCGCTACGACCTGGCGATGCTGCAGGACCCGGCCGAGCAGATGCCGCCTTCGAACAAGAAGGCGCTCAAGCAGTTCATCGAAGCCGGCAAGGAGCTCGACATCGAGGTCGACCCGATCGGCCGCCGCGACTTCACCCGCCTGGCCGAGTACGACGGACTGTTCATCCGCGAAACCACGGCGGTGGACAACCACACCTACCGTTTCGCCCACCGCGCCGAGCGCGAGGACATGGTGGTGATCGACGACCCGCAGTCGATCCTGCGCTGCACCAACAAGATCTATCTGCACGACCGTCTGCGCAGCCGCAAGCTGCCGACGCCGCGCACCGAGATCGTGTTCCGCGACGACGCCCGCAAGCTGGCCGCCCTGCCCGACCTGCTGGGCCTGCCGCTGGTGCTCAAGATCCCGGACGGCAGCTTTTCGCGCGGCATCCACAAGGTCGAGTCGCTGGAACAACTGAAGGCGGCCGCCGAGCAGCTGTTCCAGCAAACCGCCCTGCTGCTGGCCCAGGAGTTCGTGCCGACCGAGTTCGACTGGCGCATCGGCGTGCTCGACGGCGAACCGCTGTACGCCTGCCAGTACTTCATGTCGCGCGGGCACTGGCAGATCTACGACCATGCCGCCAAGGCCGGCGGCAAACCCGGCACGGTGCGCTCGGGGGGATTCAAGACCCTGCCGGTGCGCGAGGCGCCTTCGGAAGTGGTGCGGCTGGCCACGCGCGCCAGCAACGCCATCGGCAACGGGCTCTACGGCGTGGACCTGAAGGTCGTGAAGGACCGCACGGTGATCATCGAGGTCAACGACAACCCCAGCATCGATGCCGGCGTGGAAGACGCCTACCTGGGCGAGGACCTGTACCGGCGGATCATGGCGGAGTTCCTCAGGCGGCTCGAGCGAAAGCGCCTGGGCGTGCGCGACTAGCCCGGCGCGCCTGCCGGCCGCTAAAACGCTGGCGACGGCGTGGCGTGGCGCGGACGAGGTGCGCACGCCACGCCGCCGCCAGGAACCGGCGATGCAGCATGAACAGGGCCGCGGCGGGCGCCGCCAGCAGCCAGAACGGCAGGGCGCCCAGCAGCGCGGAATCGCCGCGCGCGGGCGGGAGCAAGGCCACGGCCAGGACCCCCAGCACCAGCGCCTGCCAGAGCAGGCGGGTCAGGACCGGGAAATCGGACTCGGCGCGGGCGGCGATGGCGTGAAGACGGGGCATGGGAGCGTTCTCCGTTGGGCGTGGAGTCAGCTTCCCAAACGGATGTCTCACGGACCGAGACGGCGTATACGCGGCCTTCGCCGGGCCTGCCCTAGCGTGTCGCGAAACTCAATGGAGCCGCCGATGCGCAGACTCGCACTCGTCCTCACCCTGCCACTGATGCTGCTGGCCGCCTGTGCCACTCCCGGAGAAAACATGCCGCCCCTGACCGCCCACGCCAACATCAACCTCGAGCGCTACATGGGCCGCTGGTGGGTGATCGCCAACGTTCCATACTTCGCCGAGCGCGGCAAGGTCGCCGCCGCCGACATCTACACGCTGCGCGACGACGGCCGCATCACCAACACCTATGAATACCGCAAGTCCTTCGACGAGCCGGCCAGGTCGATGAACGGCGTCGCCGAGGTCGTGCCCGGCACCGGTAACGCCCAGTGGCGCATCGCCTTCTTCTGGGGCCTGGTGAAGGCCGACTACCTGGTAATGGAGGTCGCGCCCGACTATTCCTGGGCGCTGATCGGCCACCCCAAGCGCAAACTGGCCTGGGTGTTCTCGCGTGAGCCGGTGATGGACGAGGTCCTGTACCAGGACCTGCGCCAGCGCTTCGCGGCCTGGGGCTACGACCCGGAAACCATCGAACGCGTGCCCCAGCGCGCCGAACAGGTCGGCCAGCCGGGTTTCCAGTAAACGCTAGAGGCCCGCGGCGTCGAGCGCCTTCTCGGCCGCCGCGCGCCCTTCCTCGACCAGTTCCCCGGCGCGCCAGAACTCGTAGAAGGTGGCGACCTCGCGGGACATCTGGATGAGCAGGTCGGGCGGATCCTGGGCCAGCTGCACCCGTGCCATGTGCGCCTGCATGGTGTCGAGCGAACGCGACATCAGGTCCATCACGCCGCGGCTCTTGGCGCTGCCGGCGTGCTTGCCTTCGCGCGCCGGGGTCACCGTCGAGGCGATGCCCTCCCAGATCGACGCCATGCGTTCGCGCAGGCCACCCCCGGCGACGTCGTCGTCCCGGGGCGCTTCGTCGTCGCCGTGGCTGGCATGGATTTCCTCGTGCCGCGGTTCCAGGGCCGGGTTCATCCAGCGCACCGGGCCGTTGACGTCCACGGCGATCACCCGGTCCACGTGCATGGCCCGCGTGGCGGCGATGGGCACCGGCGAGAGCAGGCCGCCGTCCACCAGCTCGCGCCCGTCGACGTGGGCCGGGGTGAAGATCATCGGGATGGCGATCGAGGCACGGATGGCGTCGAACAGCTTGCCGCGCGTGAGCCAGACCTCGCGCTGGCTGGCCAGGTCGGTGGCGACGGCGACATAGGGCAGCGGCAGTTCTTCGATGAGATGTTCGCCGACCAGTTCGCGCAGCGCGCCGATGACACGCTCGCCGCGGATCAGGCCGGGAAAGCCATAAACGAAGTCGAGCAGTCGCAATACGTCGCTGCGCTGCAGGCCGCGTGCCCAGTCCGAATATTCCCTGAGGCGGCCGGCGGCATAGATGCCGCCCACCAGCGAACCCATCGAGGCACCGGCGATGCCGGCGATCTGGTAACCGCGCGCTTCGATCGCCTCGATGACACCGACATGGGCGATGCCGCGGGCGCCGCCGGCCCCCAGGACCAGGGCCACGCGCTTGCCGGACACCGGCGCCGGGAGCTTGCCTTCAGCGCTCATACGCCGAAAGCGCCAGCTGCAGCATCGTGCGCGCCTGGGCGCGCAGCGCCGGCGGCTCCACCACCTCGGCGTCGGCGCCGTAGCGCATGACGTCCATCAGCAGCTCCTTGGCATTGCTGTAGGGCAACTTGAGCTCGTAGCGGCCGTCGGGCAGGAAACGGCCCTCCTGCTTGGAGTGCCAGTGTTCATCGGCCACCCAGCGCGCGGCCTTGGCCGAGAACAGCAGGGTGGCGATGCCCTTGGGCGCGCCCGAGAAGATGCCGTAGCTCGAAGCCAGGTGCTGGTTGAGCTCTTCGTCCGGGATGTCGCGCGCGGCCGGGTCGAGCAGGCGCGCGTGCTGGACGCGGTCGACCGAGAAGCTGCGTAGCCCTTCGCGTTCGTGGTCCCAGGCGTCGAGGTACCAGTTGTCCTTGTAGTGCGTCAGCCGCTGCGGCGAGACCTTGCGGTGGGTGCGCTCGTTGGTCGAGCGCGCCAGGTAGTCGAATTCCAGCTGGCGGCGTTCGAGCACCGCGCTGGCGACCAGGCGGAACGCCAGCTCGTCGCGCCGGCGCACGCCCGAGGCGATGACGCGCACGCGCTCCACCGGCCAGCGTTTGCCGCCGGCCTGCTGGGCCAGCAGGGACTCGATGCGGCCCTTGAGTGGCGCCAGGGCGCTGGAAAGCACGCCCTGGCCGGTGCGGTCGAGCAGCTGGTGGGCAGCCAGCAGGGCATGCAATTCGTCGGAGTTGAGCCAAAGGCCCGGCAACTCGAAGCGCTCGGCTTCCTTCTCGTCGTAACGGATGCTGCCCTCGCCTTCGCTTTCCACAGGCGCCCCGAGCGCGTCGCGCAGGAAGGCGATGTCCCGATACAGGGTGGCGCGGGAGCAGGCCAGCTCTTCCATCAGGCGCTTGATCGGCACCGGGTAGCGGGCGGTCTTGAGGCTGCGGTGCAGGGCGAGGATGCGCTCGTAGCGGTCCATGGCAGGGGGGTTCCGGCGGTTCGCGGCAAGGCGCCTAGGATGGCAGTTCCGGGCCCTGCCTCGCCACCGCACCGGCACCCCTCGCGCCGGCTGGCCGCGACCGGGCACAATGCGCGCCATGCGCCAGCCCGTCCTCGAACTGCAAAAGCCGGTGGGGGACCAGGTCCGCCAGACCACCTGCTACATGTGCGCCTGCCGCTGCGGCATCAACGTGCACCTGCGCGACAACAAGGTGCGCTACATCGAAGGCAACCCGGCGCACCCGGTGAACCGGGGCGTGCTGTGCGCCAAGGGTTCGGCCGGCATCATGCAGCACTACTCGCCGGCGCGGCTGGACAAGCCGCTGCTGCGGGTGGGCGAGCGCGGCGAGAACAAATTCCGGGAAATCGAGTGGGACGAGGCGCTGGACCTGGCCGCCGGCTGGCTGCGCGAATCACGCGCACGCGACCCCGACCGCCTGGCCTTCTTCACCGGCCGCGACCAGAGCCAGGCCCTGACCGGCTGGTGGGCCCAGCAGTACGGCACCATCAACTACGCCGCGCACGGCGGCTTCTGTTCGGTGAACATGGCCGCCGGCGGCCTGTACACCCTGGGCGGCAGCTTCTGGGAGTTCGGCGAACCGGACTGGGAGCACAGCAAGTACCTGATGCTCTGGGGCGTGGCCGAAGACCACGACTCCAACCCGATCAAGCTGGGCCTGGGGCACATGAAGGGTCGCGGCGCCAAGGTCGTGGCGGTGAACCCGGTGCGCAGCGGCTACGGGGCGATCGCCGATGAATGGGTGGGCATCCGGCCGGGCACCGACGGGCTGCTGGCGTTCGCGCTGATCCATGAACTGCTCAAGGCCGACAGGATCGACCTCGATTACCTGGTGCGCTACACCAATGCGCACTGGCTGGTGGTGCGCAATCCGGGCGGGGCCGATGACGGCCTGTTTGCGCGCGATGGCGAGGGCCGGGGCCTGTGCTGGGATCGTGGGCAGGCTCCTGTGGGAGGGACTTCAGTCCCGAAAGGCATCGGGACTGAAGTCCCTCCCACAGGCAAGGCCATGCCGGCCGAATCGACCGGGCTCAGCCCCGCCGTCATCGGCGAGTTCACGCTGCCCGACGGTCGCAAGGCAGTGCCGGTGTTCCAGCTGGTCGCCGAGCGCTACCTGGACCCGAAATACTCGCCCGACGCCGTCGCCGAACGCTGCGGCGTGCCGGCGGCGACCATCCGGCGACTGGCGAACGAGCTGGCGGCGGCCGCCTTCGACGAGCCGGTCGTCATCGAACAGCCCTGGACCGACGTGCATGGCGTGCGCCACGAACGCATGGTCGGCCGCGGCGTGTCCTTCCATGCCATGCGCGGCATCAGCGCGCACTCGAACGGTTTCCACACCTGCCGGGCGCTGCACCTGCTGCAGCTGCTGCTGGGCGCGGTCGATACGCCGGGCAGCTTCCGCTACCAACCGCCGTTCCCGCGACCGATCCCGCCGGCGAACCGGCCGGGCAAGACCCGCCAGGCCAATGGCGCGCTCGACGCCGCCCCGCTGGGCTTCATCCACGGCCCCGAAGACCTGCTGGTGGACGCCCAGGGCCAGCCGCGCCGGCTCGACCACGCGTATTCCTGGCGCTACCCGCTGGCCGTGCACGGCATGCTGCACACGGTCATCCGCAACGCCTGGGCGGCGGATCCGGCGCCGGTGGACGTGCTGCTGATGTTCATGGCCAACATGAGCTGGAACTCGGCCATGAACACCGCCGAGACCATGCACTGGCTGACCGACAAGGACGACGCCGGCGAATACCGCATCCCGAAGATCATCTACTCGGACGCCTACGCCAGCGAGATGGTCGCCTACGCCGACCTGGTGCTGCCCGACACGACCTACCTGGAGCGCTTCGACGCGATCTCGCTGCTGGACCGGCCGATTTCCGACGCCGACCGCGCCGCCGACGCCATCCGCCACCCGGTGCTCGACAGCGCCACCCAGCGCGAGGGCCGCGACGTTCGCGGTTTCCAGGACGTGCTGCTGGACCTGGGCGCGCGCATCGGCCTGCCGGCGCTGGTGACGGACGCCGGCAAGCCGCGCTACGGCAGCTACGCCGACTACATCGTCAACCACGAACGCGCCCCGGGCGTCGGCCTGCTGGCCGGCTGGCGCGGGGACGGCGACCAGCATGGCAAGGGCCCGCCCAATCCCGCGCAGCTCGACCACTACCGCGCCAACGGCGGTTTCTGGAGCGCCGAGGTCCCGGCCGAGGGCCGCTACTTCAAGATGGCCAATCGCGATTTCCTGGACTGGTCGCAGCGCATGGGCTTCATCGCCAAGGCTGAACCGGTGGTGCTGCAGCTGTATTCGGAAACCCTGCAGAAATTCCGGCTGGCGGCCCAGGGCCACGGCCCGGTGCAGCCGCCGGCGGCCGAGCGCGAACGCGTGGCGACCTACTTCGACCCGCTGCCGATCTGGTACGAACCCTTCGAAGGCAGCCAGCTCGACCTCAAGCGCTATCCCCTGAGCGCGGTGACCCAGCGGCCGCCGTTCATGTACCACGCCTGGGGTTCGCAGAACGCCTGGCTGCGCCAGATCACCGCGCGCAACTTCCTTTACCTGCATCCGGAAACCGCCGCCCGGCATGGCCTGGCCGACGACGACTGGGTGCACGTGGACTCGCACCACGGCCGCATCACCGTGCAGTGCCGGCTCGCGGCCAACGTGCAGCCCGACACGGTCTGGACCTGGAACGCGATCGGCAAGCGCCGCGGCGCCTGGAAGCTGGCGGCAGACGCCCCCGAAGCCACCAAGGGCTTCCTGCTCAACCACCTGATATCAGACAAGCTGCCCGACGGCGGCTACGCCAATGCCGACCCGGTGACCGGCCAGGCCGCCTGGTTCGACCTTCGGGTGGCGATCCACCGGGCCGACCCGGCCGCCGAAAGCCACCCCCAGTTCGCCGAGCTCGGCGATAACGGCGACAATGCCCCCTTGCGCTACGGCGCCGGATTCAGGAAAGCCTGACGATGGAAATGGATGCCATCCTGACGCTGCTCGTGCTGCTGGGCGCCGTCACCCTGTTCGTGACCGAAAAGCTGCCCGTGGACGTGGTGGCCATGCTGGTGCTCGCCAGCCTGCTGGTGCTGGGCCTGGTGTCGCCGGTGGAGGCGCTGTCGGGCTTCTCGAGCGAAGCCACGATCACGGTGGCGGCGATGTTCGTGCTCAGTGCCGGCCTGGCCCATACCGGCGCGCTGGCCTCGCTGGCGCGGCTGTTCGGGCGGGTCAAGAACGGTTTCCTGTTCATGCTGCTGCTGATGCTGATCGTCGGCCCGATCTCGGCCTTCGTGAACAACACCGCCGCGGTCGCCGTGTTGCTGCCCCTGGTGCTGGCGGCGTCGTCGGCCAACAAGCAGTCGCCGTCGCAGATCCTCATCCCGATGTCCTACGCGGCCCAGATGGGTGGCGTCTGCACCCTGATCGGCACCTCCACCAACCTGCTGGTGAACTCGTTGGCCAAGGACCTGGGGCACCCGGGCTTCGGGCTGTTCGACTTCGCGCCGGTGGGCCTGATCACCATGGCGGTGGGTTTCGTCTACCTGATGCTGATGCGGCGCTGGCTGCTGCCCTCGCATCCGCCGGCGGCCATCACCGAGGCCTACGAACTGGGCAAATACATCGCCGAGTTGCGGGTGATGCCGGATTCGCCGCTGATCGGCAAGTCGGTGGGGCAGTCGCAGCTGGGCGAAAAGCACTCGGTCTACGTGCTCGAACTGATGCGCGGCGAGGAAAAACACTGGTCCCCGCGCGGCGAGGAGCTTCGCGAGGGCGACGTGCTGCTGGTGCGCGGCGACCTGGAAAAGATCAAGTCGCTCAAGGAAGGCAGCAAGCTCGAGTTCCTGCCGGAGTTCAAGCTGCAGGACAGCCAGTTCAGCGGCGAGGACGGCGAGCAGTCGCAGGTGCTGGTGGAAGTGATGGTCGCGCCCGGCTCCCGGCTGGTGAACCACACGCTCGAGCAGCTGGACTTCAAGTGGACCTACAACGCCACCGTGCTGGCCGTGCACCGCCGCGGCGAAGTGCTGCGCGAGAAGATCAAGGACGTGAACCTCAACGTCGGCGACGTGCTGCTGGTGATGTGCCCGAAGGCCGAGCTCAACGTCCTGCGCGCCAACAACAACCTGATCGTGCTCAACGAGCGCGGCGAAGTCTCCCTGCCCAAGCGCAAGGCGTGGCTGGCGATCGGCATCATGGTGGCGGCCATCACCGCGGCGGCGCTGGGCTGGCTGCCGATCGTGGCCTCGGCCATCCTCGGCGGCATCGCGCTGGTCGCCACGCGCTGCATCGGCAACGACCAGGCCTACCAGGCCATCGACTGGCGGGTGATCGTGCTGCTGGGCGGCGTGCTGCCGCTGGGCATCGCCATGCAGAAATCCGGCCTGGCCCAGGGCATCGCCGATTTTTCGGTGAACTGGGTCGGCGGCTTCGGGCCGCTGGCGGTGCTGGCGGCGGTGTACCTGCTGACGGCGCTGCTGACCGAACTGATGAGCAACAACGCCGCGGCGGTGCTGATCACGCCGATCGCCTTCACCACCGCCGTCTCGATGGACGTCAGCCCGACGCCGTTCCTGGTGGCGGTGCTGTTCGCCGCGTCCACCAGCTTCGCCACCCCGGTGGGCTACCAGACCAACACCATGGTCTACAACGCCGGCAACTACCGGTTCGTGGACTTCATGAAAATGGGCATCCCGCTGAACCTGCTGTTCTGGGGCATGGCGGTGTACCTGATCCCGAAGTTCTTCCCGTTCTGACGTGACCGGCCTGCCCGCCCCCTCGAAGGTAAAGCTTGGCCTGGTGATCGACCTCGACACCTGCGTGGGCTGCCACGCCTGCGCGGTGTCGTGCAAGGAATGGAACGCCGGCGGCATCACCGGCCCGCTCACCGACGAGCGACCCTACGGCAAGGACCCCAGCGGCGTGTGGTTCAACCGCGTGCACAGCTACGACGTCGCCGCCACCGACACGCAGCCCGCCAGCACCCTGCACTTTCCGCGCAGCTGCCTGCATTGCGAGACGCCGGCCTGCGTCACCGTCTGCCCGACCGGCGCCAGCTACAAGCGCGCCGAGGACGGCATCGTGCTGGTGGACGAGGACAAGTGCATCGGCTGCAAGCTGTGCAGCTGGGCCTGCCCCTACGGCGCGCGCGAGTACAGCGCGGTCGAGGGCGTCATGAAGAAGTGCACGCTGTGCGTGGACCGGATCTACAACGAGACGATTCCCGAAGCCTCCCGCGAACCCGCCTGCGTGCAGGCCTGCCCGACGCGGGCGCGTCACTTCGGCGACCTGGGCGATCCGGACTCGAAGGTGTCGAAGCTGGTGGCCGACCGCGGCGGCGTGCCGCTGATGCCGGAACTGGGCTATGCGCCGGTGAACCGCTACCTGCCGCCGCGACCGCGCCGCGCCGGCCCGCCGGGCGAAGCCGAGGCGGTGGCCGATTCCCCGCGCGAATCGCTCGACACCAGCCAGCTCAACCCCTTGCTGCGCTGGCTCGACCGCGCCCTGAGCCGCTGACATGCATCCGGCTTTTTCCGTCCTGTTCTTCACCACCCTTTCGGGCGCGGGTTACGGCTTGCTGGCCTGGACGATGCTGCTGCTGGCCTTCGAACGCCCCGGCGCCTTGATGGGCCATACGCCGCTGCTGTTCCTGGGACTCATCGGCACCGCGACGGTGCTGTTCACCCTCGGGCTGTTCAGTTCGCTGGGCCACCTGGGCCAGCCGCAGCGCGCCTGGCGGGCGTTTTCGCAGTGGCGTACGTCCTGGCTGTCGCGCGAGGGCGTGATGGCGGTGCTGGTCTACCTGACGGTGCTGGCGCTGGCCTGGTGGCTGTCCGCCCCGCTGCGCGGCGTCGAATCCGGTGCGGGCCTGCCCGACGAGGTGCGGTGGGTGATCTGGGCAACGCTGCTGGGCGCGCTGCTCACCGTCGCCTGCACGGCCATGATCTACGCGTCGCTCAAACCGATCCCGGCCTGGCGACACCCGCTGGTGCTGCCGGTGTACCTGGTGTTCGCGCTGCTGTGCGGCCTGCTGCTGATGATGCTGGGCCAGCGCCTGGCCGGCGGCGTGGCGATCGCGCCGCTGCTGGTCGTCGCCGGCTTCCTGGCGGGGCTGCTGGCGCTGATGAAATGGCTGTACTGGCGCGGCATCGACCGCCGGCCGCTGCCGGTCAGCAAGACGTCGGCGCTGGGCCTGCCGGAAGGGCGCGAAGTGAGCGTGTTCGAACGCCCGCACACCGAGGCGAACTACCTGACCACCGAGATGGGCTTCGTGCTGGCGCGCAAGCATGCGCGCAAGCTGCGACTGATTTCGGTGCTGCTGTTCGCGTTTGTGCCGGTGCTCTGCTGCTGGCTGGCGTGGCTGTTCCCCGACGCCGCGACGCCGGTGCTGGCGGTCGCGGTGTTGGCTTCCCTGCTCGGTGCCCTCGTCGAGCGTTGGCTGTTCTTCGCCGAGGCCAAGCATCTGGTTATGCTTTATTACTAGCCCGCTTTCTGTGGGAGGGACTTCAGTCCCGAAAGGCTTCGGGACTGAAGTCCCTCCCACAGGGTTCGGTCAGGGCAACAGGGCGTCGGCGCCGCGGGACACCAGCATGTCGGCGACCTGCTCGCCGAGCTTTTCCGGCTCGCTGACCGGGCCACTGGCATAACCGCGCACCGTCTTGCCGGTCTTGGCGTCGCCGACCAGGCCTTCAAGCGAAAGCTTGTCGCCCTTGAGCGTGGCGAAGGCCGCGATCGGCACCCGGCAGCTGCCGCCCAGCAGGCGCGTCATGTGGCGCTCGGCGCGGGTGCAGGCGACCGTGTCGGCGTGGTCGAGCGGCGCGAACAGGGCCGCGGTGGCGTCGTCGCCGGCCCGGATCTCCACCGCCACCGCGCCCTGGGCCGCAGCGGGGATGAAACGCGGGGCGTGCAGGCGCTCCCGGATGCGGGCGCCCAGGCCGAGGCGATCGAGCCCGGCGCAGGCCAGCACGATGGCGTCGAAGTCGCCGGCGTCGAGCTTGGCCAGGCGGGTGTTGACGTTGCCACGCAGGTCGCTGATGACCAGGTCGGGCCGGTGCGCGCGCAGCAGCGCCTGGCGTCGCTGCGACGACGTGCCGACGCGGGCGCCGAACGGCAGTTCCTCGAAACCGGGGTAGTCGTTCGAGACGAAGGCGTCGTAGGGGTCGGCGCGCTCGAGCACGGCGGCGATCGCGAAGCCGGCTTCGAGCTCCATCGGCACGTCCTTGAGCGAGTGCACGGCGGCGTCGGCGCGGCCTTCCAGCATCGCGACCTCGAGCTCCTTGAGGAACAGGCCCTTGCCGCCGATCTCCGCCAGCGGCTGGTCCAGCACCTGGTCGCCGCGCGTGGTCATGGGCACCAGCTCGACCTCCAGGCCGGGATGCGCCTCGCGCAGCCGCGCGGCCACGTGTTCGGTCTGCCACAGCGCCAGCGCGCTCTCGCGCGTGGCCAGGCGGATCTTTTCCATCGGTCCTCCCCTAGAGGTGTTTCAGCTTGTCGCGCAGCGTCGGCAGGCAGCGGCGGCTGACTTCCAGCGCGGCTTCGTCGTTGCGCAGGATGGCGCGCACCTGGCCATCGGCGCCGCGGCGCAGTTCGGCGAATTCGTCGGCGGCGACCAGGCAGTTGCGGTGGATGCGGATGAAGCGCTCGCCGAATTCGGTTTCCAGCGACTTGAGCGATTCCTCGATCAGGTCTTCGCCGCGGGCGTGGTGCACGACGACGTATTTTTCCTCGGCCTGCAGGAAGCGGATCTCGTCCACCGGGATCAGCCGCAGGCTGCCGCGCAGGCGGGCACTGAGATGGCTGCGCTGTCGCTTGCTAGCCTCGTCCCCGAGTCCGGGCAACTGCTGTGCGCTGCGATGCCGGCGCGCGCGTTCGAGCGCTTCGGCCAGGCGCTCGCGGCGCACGGGCTTGACCAGGTAGTCCACGGCGGCGGCTTCGAAGGCGGCCAGCGCGTGCTGGTCGTAGGCCGTGCAAAAGACCACGGCCGGCGGCGGCCGCAGGCCGGACAGGTGTTGCGCGGCTTCGAGCCCGTCCATCACCGGCATCGAGATATCCAGCAGCACGATGTCGGCGCGCAGGGCCTCGGCCTGTTCGACGGCTTCACGGCCGTTGCCGGCCTGGCCGACCACCTCGTGGCCCCCGATCTCGGCCACCAGCGCGGACAGGCGCTCGCGGGCCAGCGGTTCGTCGTCGGCGATCAACAGCTTCATGCCCGAAGTATGCCCCAGACCCGCCCGCGGCTCAGCCGGCCTTGAATCGCTGGTCCATCCAGTCCGCCAGGTCGCGGATTTCTTCAGCGCAGACGCTGTGCGGCATCGGGTAGCTGTGCCAGTCGACCGACATGCCGAGGGACTTCAAATGGTCGCGGCTGCGGGCGCCAAAGCCTTCGGGCACAACCGGATCGTGGCTGCCGTGGGCCATGAATACCGGCGTGGCCAGGCCCGTGGGCGTGGCTTCGGCCGCCGTGGTCGAGCCCATCGGCAGGTAGGTCGAGAGGCCGATGATGCCCGCCAGGCCACGCTGGCGGCGCACGCCGGCGGCGAGCGCGATGGCGCCGCCCTGGGAAAAGCCGGCCAGCAGCAGGCGCTCGGGCGGCACGCCGCGCTCGTCTTCACGGGCGATCAGGGCTTCGACCTGGGCCATGGATTCGCGCACGCCGGTTTCGTCGGCGCGCTGGTCCAGGTCGAGGTTCTTGAGGTCATACCAGGCCCGCATGGGCACGCCGTTGTTGAGGGTGACCGGCCGCACCGGGGCGTGCGGGAATACGAAGCGCAGCGCCGGCCAGCCGGGCCGCAGCAGCTCCGGGACGATCGGCGCGAAGTCGTTGCCGTCGGCGCCCAGGCCGTGCAGCCAAAGGATGGACCAGGCGGGGTTCGCCGCGGTTTGGTGTTCTACGGTTTCGAGCATGGAGGGACTTTGGGCGGAAAACCCGCATTATGCCTGCCCGGTCCCGCGGCCCCGCTCGGCAGGGTGGGCGCACACTGGCACTATGGGTGGCAACCGTCTGGCTCCATGCCATCGTGCCGCATTACCGGGAACCCCGCCCATGGACGATCTCAACATCGTTCTCGACAGCGCCAGCCCGCTGAGCCTGCAGCACCAGCTGCGCAAATGGCTCGTGGACGCGATCCATCGCGGCGTGCTGCGACCCGGCCGCAAGCTCCCGTCGACGCGGGCGCTGGCCCGACGGGTCCGGGTGTCGCGCAACACGGTCAGCCTGTCCTACGACGCGCTGCTTGCCGAAGGACACCTGGTCAGCCGCGCGCGAAGCGGCGTTTACGTCGCCGCGGACGTGCCGGCGGGCCGCGTCGCCGCCGGGCCACGCAGCCAGGTGCAGGCATCGCCGCTGGCGGCGCGCCTGCCCGCCGCGACCCAGGAGCAGGGATTTCGCTGCCCGGCGAACTGGCACCAGTACCCCTTCCCGTTCATCGATGGCCGGGTCAACGCCAGCCTTCTGCCCGCCGATGAATGGCGCGAAGCGCTGCGGTTCTCGGGCAGCCGCCAGGAGGTACTGGCCTGCAACATGGACCACGGCGACAGCGACGACCCGGCCTTGCTCGAGGAGCTGCGCGGCAAGGTGCTGCCGATGCGCGGACTGGAGGCCGACGCCGACCAGGTGCTGGTGACGCTGTCGTCGCGCCAGGCGCTGCACCTCCTGGCCGAGGTGCTGGTGCGGCGTGGCACGCCGGTACGCCTGGAAGAACCCGTCGACCCGGGGCTGGAGCGGCGGCTGCGGGAACGCCAGGCCAGCGTGGGCCGGCTGGACCCGGACCTGGCCGGGCCATTGCCCGAGGGCGTGCTGGTGGTCACCAGTGCGCGCCGTTCGGTGCCCGCGGGTTCGGCCTGGCCGCGACGACTGCTGGCCGCGGTCGCCGCCGCCGATGGCCTGCTGATCGAACACGACATGCCGCCGGGCGCGCGCGACGGCAGCGAGGCCGCACCCGCGCTGGCGGCCATGTGCCCGGAAGGCCGGGTGGCCTACGTGGCCAGCCTGGCCCCGGTGGCGTCCTGCGGGGAACCCCTGGGTATCGTGGTCGCCGCGCCGCGCGTCATCGAGCGCCTGCGGCAGATCCGCAGCAGCCAGGGCGCCACGCCGCCGGCGCTGATCCAGCGGGCCTGGTGCCACTTCATCGGCCTGGGTCATTACTCCGCGGCGCTGCAGCGGGCCGGACGCGTCATTGCCGCCCGGCGAACGGCGCTGCGCGATGCGCTCAATCACTACCTGCACAAATCGGTGAGCATCCAGACCCAGCCCGGCGCGAGCGCCTACTGGGTGCGGCTGGCCGACGGCACGGACGCCCTGGACCTGGCACGCCGCGCTGCCGCCATCGGCGTGTTGCTCGAACCGGTGGCGCAGCCCGACGGCGGCCACCTGCTGTGCATGGGCGTGACCGGGTTGGAGCCGGCCGAAGTGCGCGCCGGCGTGCATGCCCTCTCGCGCCTGGTGCGCGGCGACCTGGCGGCCACGCCCCGGCACCTGCAGCAGGAAGGCGGAACGGTGCTGCGTGGCCATGCCCTGCGGCGCACCGTGGCCAATGCGCGGCTGCTCTACAACACCGTCTACGGCGCGCCCTGCACGCTGCAGGTGCACGCCGACGGCCGCCTGAGCGGCGTCGCCGGCGACCAGGGCGAGGACTGCGACCAGGGCCGGTGGTGGATCCAGGATGGGCGCTGGTATCGCCAGTGGCAGCAATGGGCCTATGGCGAGGCCTCGGGTTATGACCTGGTCGTGGAAGGCGAGCAACTGCGCTTTTACGGCGAAGACGGCCTGCTCGCCGATACCGCCGTACTGATCCGGCGCAGCCGCACCGGCCGGGCCGCCGATTGAACCGGATTCGGCATCTGGACCCATCAAACAATCCAATCTGGCACTAAGCCGGGTCGCTGAGCGGGGCTACCGTCGGCTTCATCCTTGGGCCGATGGAGCCGTCACTTGCCGCCTGCCAGCACCCCCGCATCCCGCGGCGAACCGTTCGGCATCGCCGGCCTCCAGCTCGACCACGGCCCGGGCGACAACCTCGGACGCATCGCCGACGAAGTGCGGTCGGTGCGCCGCCGCTTCCCCTGGGTGCGGATGGTGGTGCTGGGCGAACTGTGCAGCTTCGGTGCCAATACGGCACACGCCCAGTGTCCCGACGGCGAGGCGGAGCGGTTCCTGTGCGCCCTGGCGCGCGAGACCGGCACCTGGCTGGTGCCCGGGTCGCTCTACGAGCGCGACGGCGACACGGTCTACAACACCGCGCCCGTGATCGACCCGGAAGGCCGCATCGCCGGGCGCTACCGCAAGCTTTTCCCCTTTGCTCCCTACGAACGCGGCGTGGCGCCGGGTTCGGAGTTCCTGGTGTTCGACGTACCGGGCGTCGCCCGGTTCGGGGTCTCGATCTGCTACGACATGTGGTTTCCCGAAACCACGCGATCGCTGGCGAGCCTGGGCGCCGAGATCATCGTGCACCCGACCATGACCAACACCATCGACCGCGATGTCGAAATCGCCATCGTCCGTGCCAGCGCCGCCACCAACCAGTGTTACGTGGTCGACATCAATGTCGCCGGTGACCTGGGCGTCGGCCAGTCCGTCATCTGCGGACCGGGCGGCGAGGTGATCCATCGCGCCGGACCCGGCCGGGAAATCATCACCTTCGAGGCCGACCTGGCCTACCTGCGGCGCTGCCGCGAACGCGGCTGGCAGGGGCTGGGCCAGCCGCTCAAGAGCTTCCGGGACAACCCGGTGCGCTATCCCGCCTATGACGCTCCACGGGCCGCGTCGGTCGCCTTCGACCGGCTGGGTCCGATGAAGCTTCCGGGCTCCGACTGAACGCTCCACACCACTTGCATCCGCAGCTACCAGGGGAACACTGCATGGATACCAAACGCCAACCGCGCCGCCGCGTCAGCCGTCGCTCGACGCTGGCCCTCGCCATCCTCGCCGGACTGGCGGGCGCCGTTCACGCGCAGGACGCCAACGATGACACGAACCCGTCAGGGACCGTCGAACCGGTGGTGCTGGACGAAGTGACCGTCACCGCCCAGGGCCGCGAGGAAAACATCCTCGCCGTGCCCTACAACATCAGCGCCGTATCGGGCGACACCATCGAACAGGCCAACATCCTCGACACGGCCGAACTGATGCGTGGCCTCACCGGCGTCGGCGTGGTCGACCGCGGCGCACGCAACTCCAGCGTCGTCAGCGGCATCCGGATCCGCGGCCTGAACGTGGACAGTTCCGCGCTGGGCGACTACGCCGTCTCTGCCGCGGCGACGGTGTCCACCTACGTGGACAAGACGCCGCTGTTCGCCAACTTCCTGCTCTCGGACATCGAGCGTGTCGAGGTCCTGCGCGGGCCGCAGGGCACGCTTTACGGTTCCGGTTCCCTGGGTGGCTCGGTGCGCTTCATCCTGCGCCAGCCGGACTTCGACCGCGTCGGCGGCCGGGTCAGCCTGTCGGCCTCGAGCGTCGACCATTCCGGCGGCATCGGCGCCTCCGGTTCGGCCACCCTGAACCTGCCTTTCAGCGACACCTTCGCGATGCGGGTCAACACCACGATCAACGACTTCCCGGGTGCCACGGACTACCGCAACGTCTACGTGCTCGACGCACAGGGCATCCCGGTCGCACCGGACGGCCGCCTGGCCGACACCGCCGAGTACCGCAACGCCAAGGATGCCGACTACGTCGAACAGAACTACGGCCGCATCTCGGCGCTGTGGCGCCCCAGCGACCGCTTCGACGTGACCTTCAGCTACATGGCCCAGGCCGACCGCTTCGGCGGCCGCCGCGCCACCAGCTTCGGCACCGACGGCTGGGGCGTGCCCTACGACGACCTCGAGGTCGGTTCCGTGCAACTTGAACCGGCGGCGCGGCACGTGAACCTGGCCAGCGTCGAGGCCAACGTGGACCTGGGTTTCGCCACGCTGACCTCCAGCACCTCGGATTACAACCACGAGGGCGACATCACCAGCGAGAACACCGGCTTCTACGCCCAGAACGGCTGGCTGGCGGCGTTCTACTACAACTACCCGCGGCCCATGGCCACCGCCGAGCGCAGCTACGGCGACACCGGCTTCATCCAGGAATTCCGCCTGACCTCGGAGCCGGGTGACGCCTTCGACTACGTGCTGGGCGCCTACTACCAGGACCAGGACCGCCGCAGTTCGCAGGACAGCTTCCTGCGTGGCTTCAAGCAGTGGTGGGACGCGGCCTACCCGGCGTTCGCGTCGGCGGTGATCTCCGACCAGGACTACCTGTACCGGCAGGCCGAGAATTTCAAGGAAACGGCGCTGTACGGCGAGTTCACCTGGCACGCCAGCGACCGCCTGGACCTGACCCTGGGCCTGCGCCACTTCCGCGACGAGTCCCATACCCGGGTGACCCAGACCACCGGCCTGTGGTCGAGCTTCAATGAGAGTTCGACGTCCGAGGACCGCGAGAAGGACGAGCGCACGCTGTTCAAGGCCAACCTGTCCTACGCGTTCTCGCCTTACGGGCTGTTCTACGCGACGGCCTCGGAAGGTTACCGGCGCGGTGGCACCAACGGCACGCCAACGAGCGGCCTGTTCGGCGAAGACCCGGCCTGGACCAAGTACGAGGCCGACACGGTCCGCAACTACGAGTTGGGCATCAAGGGTTCGGCCAACGGCGTGAACTACAACGCCAACCTGTTCTACCTGGACTGGCAGGACGCCCAGGTCAACAGCGCAACCACCAACTGGGGTTTCTTCGCGGTGCAAAACGCGGAAGAAGCCAGCAGCCGCGGCGTCGAGCTGGAGATATCCGGCCGCCTGGGCGAAGGCAGCACCTACAGCGTGGGCTACACCTACACCGATGCGCAGCTCGACGCCGACGCGGTGGCGGCCGATGGCGCCTATACCTACGGCTTCGCGGGCGACCGCCTGCCGGGCGCGCCCGAACACCGCTTCAACGTCGCCGGCAGCCATGCCTTCGAGTTCGCCGGCGGCCTGGTGACGCTGCGTGGCGACGCCTACTACCAGTCCGAAACCCAGAACGCGCTGAGCCAGAGCCCGCGTTTCCGCTACGAGATGGACGCGTTCGCCATCCTCAATGCCTCCGCGACCTATAGCCGCGGGGCCTGGGACACGACCCTGTGGGTGAAGAACATCGGCAACGAGGAAGGCGTGACCGGCGTTTACACCGAGCAGTACATGGGCACATCGCCGGCGCAAAACTACTTCGGCAACGGGTCCAAGGCCCTGGTGGCCCTGCCCCGCACGGTCGGTCTGACCGTAAGCTACGGGTTCTGAGCCGGCAAGAGAGAGTGTCCTTGGCCCATAGCCCGCAGGAAGCGGCGGACCCGCAGGCGGTCCGCGCGCTGGAGCAGATGCTGCAGCGCGGACAGGCAGGCCCGGCCGAGCGGGCCGCGCTGGACCTGGTCGCACGCCAGCCCGGGTGCATGGAGGCCTGGGTGCTGCTGGGCCATGCACGTCGCCAGCGCGGCGACCTCGACGGCGCGCTGCACGCCGCCCAGGAAGCGGAGTCACTGGCACCCGGCCACCCCGCCCCGGGCATGCTGCGCGCCGACCTGCTGCTGGCCCAGGGCCACGCCGGTGACGGCCTGCAGGTGCTGGACCTGATGGCCGCCCGGGGCGACGCCCTGCCGGTGACCGTGCTGCAGGACCTGGCCCAGCGATACACGCAGCTGGGCCGGCACGCGCAGGCCCTGGCCTGCCACGAGACCTGCGTGGCGCGCGAACCGGAGCATCCGGCGATTCTCTACAACCTGTCCACCAGCCTGATCGCGCTGGGCCGCATGGACGAAGCCGAAGCCGTGCTCGACCGGGTGATCGAACGGGCGCCCACCGACGCCGACGCCTGGTACAACCGCGCCACGCTCCGGCGCCAGACCCCGGAACGCAACCACGTGGCAGCACTGCAGGCGCGGCTTTCCCGCCCGGACCGCCGGCCGCAGGAAACCGTGGCGCTCAACTACGCGCTGGCCAAGGAACTCGAGGACCTTGGCCGGCACGAGCAGTGTTTCCAGGCGCTGCGCCGGGGCGCGGATGCGCGGCGGGCCGGGCTTGCCTACCGGGTCCAGGACGACGAGGAAACGCTGGCGGCGATCGCCCGGCATTTCGACGCGGACTTCTTCGCGCGACCGGCGGCGGGCAACGCCGACGCCCGGCCGGTGTTCGTGGTCGGGCTCCCGCGCAGCGGCACGACGCTGGTGGACCGGATCATCAGCTCGCATCCGGCGGTGCACAGCCGCGGCGAAACCAGCGACCTGGCGATGGCGCTGATGCGCGGCACCGGGCCGGCGACCGACAAGCAGTCGCGGGTGCGACAGGCGGCCGCGATGGACCTGGATGCCTTCGGCCGCGACTACCTGTCGCAGTTGCCGCAGGCCAGCGCCGCCCGCGAGGTCGACAAGACGCCGATCAACTTCCTTTACCTGGGCCTAGTTGCCAGGGCCCTTCCCGGCGCGCGCATCGTGCATGTGCGCCGCCACCCGATGGATGCCTGCTACGCGATGTACAAGACGCTGTTCCGCATGGCCTACCCGTTCTCCTACGACCTCGATGACCTCGGTCGCTATTGGCTCGCCTACGACCGGCTGATGGCGCACTGGCGACGCTGGCTTCCCGCCCACTGCCTGCACGAACTGCACTACGAGGGCCTGGTGGCACGGCAGGAAAGCACCAGCCGGGCACTGATCGAATTCCTTGGCCTGCAATGGGATCCGGCCTGCCTGGCGCCGGAGCGCAATCCCGAGCCGTCGCTGACGGCCAGCGCCGCGCAAATCCGGCAGCCCGTTTATTCCTCGTCGGTAGGGGCCTGGCGGCGGCACGCGCAGGCCCTGGCGCCGCTGCAGTCGCGATTCTCCGCGGCAGGCGTGGACGTGGACGCACGCCCCTGGGAGCGCGCATGACCGCCGCCGCACAACCGGTTTCCCATCCCGCCCGTGACAGTCTGTGGCTGTATGCCCTGCTGGCGTTGCTGGCCACGGCGGGATTTTTCTACGTCAACATCATGTCCGCGATCGTCGATGGCCTGGTCACCGGCCTGGGTTTCAGCAACCCGCAGGCGGGCAGCGTGGGTGCTGCGAACATCTACGGCGCCAGCGCCGGCAGCCTGCTCGCGGTGTTCGTGGTGCGGCGCTGGCGCTGGCGGCCGACGCTGGCCAGCCTGTTGACCTTGCTGGTGGGCATCGACCTGGCGTCGATCGCCGTCACCGACCCGACCACGCTGCTGGTGGTGCGTGCGATGCACGGCGTGGTCGGCGGCTTGTCGGTGGGCGTGGCGTATTCGGTGATGGCGCGCACCCAGTCGCCGGACCGCGCCTTCGGCATGCTGCTGGCGGTGCAGTTCGGGCTCGGCGGCCTGGGCGTGATGTTCCTGCCTTCGTTGGTGCCCTTGTATGGCGCCCGGATCCTGTTCGTGGTGCTGGCCGGGCTGGGTGCGCTGGCCCTGCTGGCCATGCTTGCGATCCCCCGGCGCATCGAAGCCGGCGGTCGGCCGGCCCTGGGCGAGGTGGTGGCCGCGGTGGTGTACAGCCGGGCGACGGCAGCACTGACCCTGCTTGCGCTGTTCCTGTTCCAGGGGGGCAACATGGCCCTGGGCGCCTTCATCATCCGGCTTGGCGAAGATGCTTCGCTGGCGCGCGACTTCATCGGCCAGGCGCTGGGCTGGGCCACCTGGATCGGTGCGGGTGGCGCCGTCGCGGTGATCATGATGGGCACGCGCTGGGGCCGGTTCCGGCCCTTGCTGCTGGCGCTGGCCCTGACCCTGGTCGGCACTGCCGCCTTCCGCTGGAGCCAGATGCCCTGGGTGTATTTCGCGGCCAACGTCGGCACGGCCATCACCTGGTCGTTCGTGGTGCCCTACCTGTTCGGCATGCTGTCGCGCCTGGACGTGAGCGGGCGCCTGGCCACGCTCGGTGGCTTCGTTTCCAAGGCAGGGCTGGCCAGCGGCCCCTTGCTGGCGGGCTGGGTGCTGCGTGGCGGCGATTTCGGCGCCCTGGTATCGCTGGCCGTGCTGGTGCTGCTGGCGGCCGGCGCGGTGGCGCTGGTCGCGGCGCGGCGGGTGGACGCCGCGGAGAGGGCGCTGGCGTGAGCCGGCGTGCCTTCGGCGGCACGTCGCGGACCTTGCTTGCGGGTTTCCTGATGGCACTCGCCGCCGTCGCCTCGGCGCGCGACAGCCTGTCCGCCGACCAGTTCGGGAAACGATCGCTGCGCACCCCCGTCCCCATGGACGCGTTCGCACCCTCCGCCGACGCAGGGCCTGCACGACACGACGTTTCGGGGCAGCTGCGTTTCGGCGGGCCGGTAAGAAGCCGGACGCATGTCGCCGATCCGGATTTCGTGAGCCGCCCGGAACGTGCCCTGGCGCGCAGCCTGCCGGACGACCTGGTGCTGGACCTGGTGCACGACGGCGTGCACGTGCTGCCCGCGCAGCGCGGCCCGATGGCCGGCAAGCATGGCTGGTGGCAGTGGCTGTTCGAACCCGGCCAAGCCTGGTCCGAACCCGGCGACGGCGGGCGCACGCGCGTGGCGCTGCCTTTCGCGCTGGTGCAACGCAACGCCAACTGCACGCACAACGGCATGCTGATGTTCCTGGTCGGCGATGGCGGCGTGGTGTCGCCCGTGGCCGTGCAGGTGGGCGGCGAAACCTGCCAGTACCTGCAGATGGATCTGTGGGGACTGTTGCCGGCCCGCTTCACGCCCGGCCGAGCCGCAAACCACGCCGCTATCGCCGACGCAGCGGCCGCCGAGCGCGACCGCCGCTTGCCGACCCAGCCACTGCAGGCGGTCTCGCAGCGCTGGCCGGCGGTAGACGTCGCCGCGCTCGCGATCGGCGACGACCGGGCGCGCACGCGCCACGGGCTGGTGGTCGATGGCGTGCACTTCACCAGCGGCTGCGACACCCGCCTGGGGCCCTACCCGGCCTGCGACCGGCTGACGTTGCCCTCGTTTTCGGTCGCCAAGACAGCGGTGGCGGCGGTGGCGCTGATGCGGCTTGAGAAACGCTATCCCGGCCTGGCTTCGACGCCGCTGCGTGCGCTGTCCGAGGGGTCGGGATGCCGGTCGGACGCCTGGGCCGGCGTGCGCCTGGTCGACCTGCTGGACATGGCCACTGGCCACTACGACGACCCGGCCTACATGGCCGACGAGGACGCCGGCAAGGTGGCGGCCTTCTTCGGCGCGCGCACGCACGCGCTGAAGCTGGCGTTCGCCTGCGAGGCCTACGCCCGGCGCGAGGCACCCGGCCGGCGCTGGGTCTACCACACCAGCGACACGTACCTGCTCGGCGCCGCCCTGGACCAGGCGCTGGCGAAGCGAACGGCCGGCTCGGCGCGCGACGTCTTCGACGACGTGCTGCTACCGGACGTCTTCGAACCCCTGGGCCTGAGCCAGACGGCGCGTTACACGCGGCGCACCGAGGACCCGGCCGCCCAGCCGTTTTTCGGCTGGGGGCAGTTCCTGCGCGCGGACGACGTGGCAAAGCTGGCGCGTTTCCTGGGCCAGGCGCGCGGTGATGCCGGCGCAGGACCGGTGCTCGATGCAAGGCTGCTGGACGAAGCCATGCAGCGGGTGCCCGGGGCGGGCGGCCTGCAGGCGGCGCACCTGGAAAACTATCGTTACCAGCATGGTGTCTGGGCGCGCGAGCTGGGTGCGCAGTTGGGCTGCAAGGAGCCCCTGTGGGTGCCCTTCCTTTCGGGGTTCGGCGGGATCACCGTGGCGCTGTTCCCGAACGGGGTGGCCTGGTACAGCTTTGCCGACGACGGGCGCCTGGCTTCGATCGATTTCGCCGGCCCCGCGCGCGAGGTGGCGAAGATAAGGCCCCTGTGCGCGTCCGCTGCCGGCTGACCCCGGCTACTTCACCAGGATGAGCTTGTCGTTGCGGGTGTGGCGCAGGCGATAGACCTGGTCGCCGTGGCGGATGAGCACCTCGCGGCTGCCACGCATCAGCTCACGGCTGTCGTGGTCGGCCTGGCTCGGGGCGCGCTGTGCCGGCGTGGAGGGGGAAACAGGGGGATGCGAGACGTGCATGGCCGGCTCCGGGTGGGTTCGGCCTTGATGATAATGATTCGCATTTGCGTGTCAAGCACCCCCCTGCCGGTCAGGCCGCCAGCGCCTTGAGCGACTTCTCGATGTCCCCGATCGGCGAATTGGTCAGGGTCTTGGCGACCTCGGCGACCAGGCGCTGCTGGACTTCCTTGTGCAGCTGCGGCCGGATCCGGCCCAGGGTGATCGGGTCGGCCACCAGCACCAGCTGCTCGTAGCGATGGTTGAGCGCGCCTTCGTTGAGCCCCTGGGCCAGCAGCTTGGCGAAGGTCGCTTCTTCGATCTGCTTGTCGGAGGCTTCGCCGGGCATGCTGCCACCCGGCCCCTGGTCACCGGTGTCCATCAGTTCGATCAGGTCGAACTGGTGCAGCGAGATGGCCGTGGGGGTGCCCTGGTTGCGGAACAGGCGGGCGCCTTCGCCATCGGCGACGACGATCAGGGCGTTCTCGGCGATCTTGGTCATGGGTGTCTTCCTTGCGGTCATGGACCTCGACTGTCCCGCAACTCTCATAAACCTGGGGTGAGTGGCCCGTTATGGCGTTCAGGCCATGTCCGGGGATCCCGTATCGTTCGTTCACTCGCCCCGGGGGACGGACCATGCTGACCCGCCTGAGCTTGCTGATCGCGATCGCGGCGGCCTTGCTGCATGCGGGCGGAACGCGCGAACTTCCGCAGCCTGGGCGTGAATCCCTTCGTGGCGTCGCTTGCGCGGGATTCATGTGGGCCCACCAGGACTCGAACCTGGAACCAAGGGATTCGCGTGGTCCCGGAGTTTCCCCCGGCGCGGACTATCTCTTCACCCTTCGCCTCGGCGAGTGGGGTGCGGGACGCTCTAGCCTGTCATCAAGGGCACTCGAGCCCCCAGGTAGTCTCTGCACCTTCCGGCGGTGTACCGCCGGCTTGGCTCAGGATTGCCGCCGGCCGTGTCGCCACGCCGCTGCGGTTTCCCTGAATTCATCCCGTTCTCGTCCGCCCATTCCTGGGCGGCGACACCTTTCGATGAGTCCCCTGCTCTAACCATTGAGCTATAGGCCCGTGGGGGAATCGTATAACGAAAACGGCGGTACCGGATGGGCGTAGCCTTCGATTGCCCCCAATCCGAGCCCGGCGGGATTGGCCGGCAGGCTGCATAATCGGGGTGCTGACCTCGTCGCCACTCGCTGCCGGCCAAGGAGTCACCATGCTGGGCATCTCACTGCAGGCAGGGATCGCCGTGTTGACCCTGCTCCTGCTGTTCGGCCTTCGCCAGAGATTCGGCCTCGCGCCCATGTACGTGTTCATTGGCGCGCTGCAGGTACTGCAGACGCTCACCGCGACGATTTTCGTGCCGACCAGCCTCGGCCTGGTGTTCAGCCCCGGCTCTTCGGTGATGTTCAGTGCCGGCCTGGTGGGGGTGCTGCTGGTCTACCTGCGCGAAGACGCCCCGGAGGCACGGCGGCTGATCCTCGCCCTGCTGGCCGCCAACGCAGCCGCCGGTGCCTTGATGTTCCTGCTGTCGCTCCAGGTACAGGATCCCTCCGTTCTCAACGGACCGGGGCTCAATGCCAGGAGCCTGTTCTACGGAGGTGGCACGCTCGTACTCGGCACCGTCCTGCTCGCGGTCGACGCCGTCCTGGTGGTGGTGCTCTACGAGTTCTTCGCCCGGTGGGCCCGCGGCTTGTTCCTGCCGATAGTAGCCACCCTTACCACCGTCCTCGCCTTCGACAGCCTGGTCTTCATCACCGCAGTGTTCTGGGACGCGCCGGCGGCAGAGTACTGGGTGACGCTGTTGAACTCGGTGCTCAGCAAGACGATGGTCGCCACCGGTTACGCGCTGGTCTGCACGACCTACCTCAACCATTTCGAGCGGGAACCGTTCGCGTTTTTCCAGGGCGGGAAGCCGCGCGAGATCTTCGCGATCTTCACCTACCGCCAGAAGTACGAGCTGGCGCGCCGCGAGGCCATGCACGACGGCCTGACGGGAGTGTTCAATCGCGCCTACTTCGACGTCACTGCACAGCACGATGTCTCCACCTGCGCGCGGGCGAAGCATCCGCTTTCCCTCATGTTCATCGACCTAGACCATTTCAAGCAGATCAACGACACCCACGGCCACCGGGTCGGTGACGCGGTGCTGCGGGCCGCCGCAACCTGTCTCGCGGGCGGCCGGCGACCTTCCGACTATCTCTGTCGTTACGGCGGCGAGGAATTCGTCATGGTCCTGCCCAACACCGCGCTGTCCGGCGCCATCGGCATCGCGGAACAGCTGCGGTTCCAAGTCGCGTCCCTGCACGAGAGGGGCATCAGCCCGGTGGCTACGACGGCCAGCTTCGGAGTGGCGTCCATGCCACAAGACGGCCAGACACTTGGGCAGCTCATCGAAGCCGCGGATCGCCGCCTCTATCGCGCAAAGGCCAACGGGCGCGATCGTGTCGAGGCACGCGACTGAGCCCTGAAACAATGAAGCCCCGCGGATGCGGGGCTTCATGCTTGCGCCAGTGGACCGGCGGGCTTATTCGAGGTCGAGGAAGCTGCGCAGCTGTTCCGAGCGGGTCGGGTGGCGCAGCTTGCGCAGGGCCTTGGCTTCTATCTGGCGGATGCGCTCGCGGGTGACGTCGAACTGCTTGCCGACTTCCTCGAGGGTGTGGTCGGTGTTCATGTCGATGCCAAAGCGCATGCGCAGCACCTTGGCTTCGCGCGGGGTCAGGCCGGCGAGCACGTCGCGCACGGTTTCCATCAGGCCCAGGTTCGTGGTCGCGTCGATCGGCGACTCGATGCTGATGTCCTCGATGAAGTCGCCCAGATGGGAGTCCTCGTCATCACCAATGGGCGTCTCCATCGAGATGGGTTCCTTGGCGATCTTGAGCACCTTGCGGATCTTGTCCTCGGGCATCTCCATCTTCTTGGCCAGCTCTTCCGGGGTCGGTTCGCGACCCATTTCCTGCAGCATCTGGCGGGAAATGCGGTTGAGCTTGTTGATGGTCTCGATCATGTGCACCGGGATGCGGATGGTGCGGGCCTGGTCGGCGATCGAGCGGGTGATGGCCTGGCGGATCCACCAGGTGGCGTAGGTCGAGAACTTGTAACCGCGGCGGTATTCGAACTTGTCCACGGCCTTCATCAGGCCGATGTTGCCTTCCTGGATCAGGTCGAGGAACTGCAGGCCGCGGTTGGTGTACTTCTTGGCGATGGAAATGACCAGGCGCAGGTTGGCCTCGACCATTTCCTTCTTGGCCTTGCGGGCCTTGGCCTCGCCGTAGGCCATGGCGCGGTTGATTTCCTTGATGTCCGGCAGGGTCAGGAACAGGGACTGTTCGATGCCCACCAGCTTCTGCTGCTCGGCGACGATGTCGTCCTTGTGCTCACGCACGCCCGAAGCCCACTTCTGCTTGCGGCGGATGACTTCGTCGGCCCAGTCGAGGTTGATCTCGTTGCCCGGCCAGGCGCGCAGGAAGTCCTTGCGCGGCATGCGGGCGCCACGCACGCAGATGTCGAGCACCTTGCGCTCGTGTTCCTTGATGGAATTGACCACCTCGCGCAGCTTGCGGACGAACGCGTCCATCAGCGCCAGCGGGAGCTTGAGGCGCAGGAACTCCGCGGCCATCTCCTCGCGGACCTTGATGGTCTTCTTGTCGGTCGAGCCGTACTTGGTGTGGGTCTTCTGGAACTTGGTGTACAGCGACTTCAGGGCGTCCATGCGCCGGCCGACCTCGGCCGGGTCCGGGCCGGTGTCGACCGCGGTTTCTTCCTCGTCGCCGTCGGTGCTGTCGTCGTCGTCCTCGGACTCGCTGTCGTCTTCGCTGGCGGTGGCGGCCTCGGGCACGGCTTCTTCGGGCTCTTCCTCGCCCAGGAAACCGACCACGACTTCATTCAGGCGCTTCTTGCCTTCCAGGTGCTGGTCGTAGTCCTCGAGCAGCAGCTGGATCGACCACGGGAAGCTGGCCAGCGAGGCGTGGACCTGGTTCAGGCCTTCCTCGATGCGCTTGGCGATGGCGATCTCGCCTTCGCGGGTGAGCAGTTCGACCGAACCCATCTCGCGCATGTACATGCGCACCGGGTCGGTGGTGCGGCCACCCTCGCTGTCGAGCGCGGTCAGCGCGGCGGCGGCTTCTTCGGCGGCGGTGTCGTCGGAATCGCGCTGCGACGACGAATCCGACAGCAGCAGCGTCTCGGCATCCGGCGCAACTTCGTGCACCTCGATGCCCATGCCGTTGATCATGCCGATGATGTCTTCGAGCTGTTCGGCGTCGACGATATCGTCGGGCAGGTGATCGTTCACCTCGGCATAGGTCAGGTAACCCTGCTCGAGGCCTTTGCTGATCAGCTGCTTGATTTCGGACTGCTGCGCCGGTCGATCGTTGGCCATGAAAACGTGTCCCGAGACGAGGGAAAATGGAACCGCGCAGTATACAGGACGCCAAACCACCTAGCTATCTATTTGATAAACCGGGGTTTTTGGGCGCCTCAGGTCTGCAGCCGGAAGGTCACCGGGCCGTCGTTGGCCAGGCTGACAACCATGTGGGCGCCAAAGCGCCCGGTTTCAACCACCGGGTGCCGGGTCCGGCAGGCGGCCAGCAGCCGCTCGAAGCCGGCCCGGGCCGCCGCCGGCTCGGCCGCCGTGCTGAAGCCGGGTCGCATGCCGCTGCGGGTGTCGGCCGCCAGGGTGAATTGGCTGACCAGCAGCAGGCCGCCGCCGGTGTCGGCCAGGGACCGGTTCATCCGGCCCTCGGCGTCGGCGAAGACCCGGTAGCCCAACAGCCGGTCGACCATGCGGGTGATGCGGGCCTCGTCGTCGCCCGGCTCGACCGCCACCAGGGCCAGCAGGCCGGGGCCGATGGCGCCCACGGTTTCGTCGTCGACGCGGACACTGGCTTCAAGCACGCGCTGGATGAGGGCGATCATGCCGGCATCGTCGCCGTGGGGCGCCCGGAGGGTCAATCCCGCCGGCCTTGCGACCGGGCGAATTGGCGATTCCCTTACACTCCGGCGATGCCTTCCGTGCCTTTCGCCAGCCGAGCCCTGTACGCCACTGCCTGGGCCGTGGGCCGCCTGCCCCGCGCCCTGCAGCGCGCGCTGGGTACGGCGATGGGCGAACTGGCCTGGCGCGCCAACGGCCGCGAACCGCGGGTGGCCCGGCGCAACCTGGAGCTGGCCCTGCCCGGCATGCCCGAGACCGAGCGCGAAGCCCTGGTGCGCGCGGTGATGCGCGAAACCGGACGCACCGCCCTGGAAACCCTGCGCCTGTGGACCGCCCGCCGCGCCGACACCCTGCGCCTGGTGGCCGGCTGCGAAGGCCTGGAGGTGCTGGAAGCCGCCGAGCGCGGCGGTCGCGGCGTGCTTGTCGCGGCGCCGCATTACGGCAGCTGGGAGCTGCTGGTCGAGTTCATGGCCGCCCGCGGGCCTTTCAGCCTGGTGTACCGGGTGCCGGAAAGCGCCGCTGGCGACGGCTTCCTGAGGCTGGCCCGCGGTGGCGACAACGTCCGCCTGGTGCCGGCCGAGGCCAATGCGATGCGGCCGCTCTGGCGGGCCCTGCAAGCGGGCGAAACCGTCGGCATCACGCCCGACCACCAGCCGAAGCTGGGCGGCGGCGAGTTCGCGCCATTCTTCGGCGTGCCGGCACTGACCCTGAGCCTGATCCCCAAGCTGGCCGCGCGCACCGGCGCACCGGTGCTGGTCGGCTACGCCGAACGCCTGGCCGATGGTCGCTTCATGCTGCGCTTTGAAAGCGCCCCGGCGGCCATCGCCAGCGACGACCTGCACGTGGCCACGGCCGCGATGAATGCCGCCGTCGAAGCGGTGGCGCGACGTGACCTGCGACAGTACCAGTGGACCTACAAACGCTACACACTCAGGCCGCCCGGTTCGGGCGAGCCCAACCCCTACACGCGACCGCGCAAGGAACCCGGATGACCGCACTCGACCCTGCCGCCCCGATCTTCCAACCCTTCGCCGCCGACTGGCAGCCGCTGGCACCGGCGGCGCGGCGGGTCGGCGCCGGGGTTGCGGCGTTCTGGGGATTGCTCGTCGGCATCGCCGCGACGGTGCCGGTGGCGGTGGCGCTGGACGTCGGCCTGGCGGCGAAGCTCGGCCTGGGCCTGGTGGCCCTGGTGCTGCCCGCGGTGGTGTTCGCCACCTGGGCCCGGACGCGCTGGCGCCGCACCCACTGGCGCCTGGACGACGGCGGCCTGCGCGTGCGCCGCGGCGTGATCTGGCACAAGGAAATCCTGGTCCCGCGCAGCCGGGTGCAGCACCTGGACCTGGAACGCGGCCCGATCGAACGCCACTTCGGCCTGGCCACGCTGGTCGTGCACACGGCCGGCACGCGCATGCACGCGCTTCGCCAGTCCGGGTTCCTCGACGACGACGCCGTGGCCCTGCGCGACGCCCTGCTGCCGGAAACGGATCGCCATGACGACAGCCTCTGAGTCGATCAACCCCGGCGGCGGCGAACGCCGCCTGCATCCGTGGTCCTGGCTGTTCGTGCTGATCCAGCAGCTCAAAAGCTTCGCGCTGCCGCTGCTGGTGCTGCTGTTCACCGGCCGCGGCAACTCCTGGGAACTCTGGGGCCTGGCCGGCGGTGGCGTGCTGGTGCTGGTTTCACTGCTGCAGTACTTCTTCTACCGGTTCCGGGTCGAAGGCGACGGCATCGTCATCCGCAGCGGCGTGTTCCAGAAGAGCCACCGGCACATCCCCTACCAGCGCGTGCACAACGTGGCGCTGCACCAGTCGCTGCTGCACCGCGTATTCGGCGTCGCCGAGGTCCGGCTCGAGTCCGCCGGCGGCATGAAGCCCGAGGCCGAGATGCGCGTGTTGTCGCTCGCCGATGCCCACGCCCTGGAAGAACTGGTGCGGGCACAGGGCGCCGATGCGCCGTCCACCGGCGAAGACGGGGCGACGGCGGCCCCGGAAAGCCGGGTGCTGCTGTCGATGCCCACGACCGAAGTGATCAAGCTGGGGCTGATCTCCAACCGCGGCGTCGTCGCGGTCGCGGCGGCGTTCGGCCTGCTGGCGCAGGCGGACATGCTGGACGTGCTGGTCGAACCCTGGGCCAGGGACGCCGTGGACTGGGGCCGCAACCAGCACCTGGACTGGATCGGCTGGCTGATCGGCGCCGCCCTGTTGCTGCTGTTCTTCGTGGTGGCGATGCGCCTGCTGTCGGTGGCGCTGGCGCTGCTGCAATTCCACGGTTTCACCCTGACCGAGCAGGGCCGCCGGCTCAGCGCCCAGCGCGGCCTGCTGACCCGCCTGCGCGCCAACATGCCACGTTCGCGCATCCAGGCTTGGAGCCTGCGCGAAGGCTTGCTCTACCGCTGGTTCGGCCGGCAAGGGCTGCGCGTGGACAGCGCATCGATCGACACCGCCAACGACCAGCGGTCGCTGCGCGACCTGGCCCCGCTGGCCACGCCCACCGCCATGGACGCGCTGATCCAGCACCTGTTGCCCGTGGGGCGCTGGCCGATGCAGGCCTGGCGCCGGCTGCACTATCGCGCCTGGCGCCGGCAGTTCACCTTCCCGGCGGTGCTCAGCGTGGTCCTGGCGGGCGCGCTGACCTGGTTCCACGGCCTGCCCGGACTGGCCGCACTGGCACTTGTGCCGGTGTTCCTGGTGCGCGCCATCGTCTGGGCGCGTTATGCCGGCTGGAGCGAGGAAGCTGGCGTCATCGCCGTGCGCGAGGGCTGGCTGGACAAGCGCTGGCGCTTCGCCGAAGTGCGCAAGATCCAGTCACTGTCGCTGATGCAGTCGCCGATCGACCGCTACCACGGCATGGCTACGCTGCTGATGGACACCGTCGGCGCCAGTCCCTTCGACCCGCCGCTGCGCATCCGCTACCTGCCGGCCGAAGAAGCCATGGCCCTGCGCGACCAGCTGGCCGCGACCATGGACACGCCGGCTATTCCCGCCAGAACTGCGGCGTAAGCAGGACCAGCAGCGAAAAGACCTCAAGGCGGCCCAGGATCATGCCCAGGCTGCCCAGCCAGATCGCCGGGTCGCCCGCATGGGCCCAGGTCGCCGCCACACTGCCCAGGCCCGGGCCCAGGTTGGTCAGGGTCGCCACGGCGGCGCCGAAGGATGATTCGATGTCCAGGCCGGACAGGTTGAATCCGACCATCAGCGCAACGAAACACAGCATCCAGATGGCGATGAAGCCGCTGACCGAAAGCACCACCGACTCGGACACGCGCCGGCCACCCATCTTCACCAGGAACTGCGCCTTCGGGTGCACGAGCTGCTTGATCTCACGGAAGCCCTGGCGCACGACCATCATCACGCGCGCGACCTTCAGGCCACCGACGGTGGAACCCGCGCAGCCGCCGATGAAGGCCAGGCCGACCAGCAGCAACGGCGCCGGGTGCGCCCAGTCCTGGAACGAACTGGTCACGAAGCCGGTGGTCGTCATCGAGGACACGACCTGGAACGTGGCGCGACGGAAGGACTCGCCGAAGCTGTCGAAGGAACCGCCCATCCAGGCGACCAGGGTGATCACCACCGCCGCCACCGACAGGATGCGCAGGTAGGCGCGCAGCTCCGAATCGCTGCCGTACACGGACATCGAGGCCCGGCGCCAGGCGACGAAATGCAGGCCGAAGTTGATGCCGCCCAGGGTCATGAAGATGATCGCGATCCAGTCGATCAGCGGGCTGTTCCAGTAATCGAGCGCGGCGTCATGGGTGGAGAAACCCGCTGTGGAAACCGTCGACAGCGAATGGCAGATGGCGTCGAACAGGCTCATGCCCGCCGCCCAGTAGGCACCCGCGCACAGCAGGGTGAGGCCGAAGTACACGCCCCACAGCGCCTTCGCGGTTTCGGCGATGCGCGGGGTCAGCTTGGTGTCCTTGGTCGGGCCGGTGCTTTCGGCACGAAAGAGCTGGGTGCCGCCGATCTTGAGCATCGGCAGGATCGCCACCGCCAGGATCACGATGCCCATGCCGCCCAGGAACTGCAGCAACTGCCGGTAGAACAGCACGCTGCGCGGCAGCGCGTCGAGGTTGGCGATGACGGTGGCACCGGTCGTGGTCAGGCCCGACGTGGCTTCGAAGAAGGCCTCGGCGTAATCGAGGTGCGGCGGCCCGTGCACGAACGGCAGGGCCGACACCATGCTGGCGAAGATCCAGGTGAAGGTGACGATCAGGAAGCCGTCGCGCAAGCGCAGGTCGTACTTGACGTCGCGCACCGGCAGCCACAGGAAGACACCGAGCAGGCCGCTGGCCAGGAAACTGCCGAAGAACACCTGCGCGGTGCCCTCCTCGTCCCAGGCCAGGGCCAGGAAACCCGGCAGCAGCTTGGTCAGCGAGGAAAGGACGATGATGACGCCCATGATCCGCTGGATCGCGCGGAAGCGTTGGCTCACAGCCAGGTCGCCCCGGTCTGGAACAGGGCGCTGACGCGTGCCATTTCCCGCTTGTCCATCACGAACAGGATGACGTGGTCGCCCGGCTCGATGACGACGTCGTGGTGGGCGATGAGGAGTTTGTCGCCGCGCACGATGCCGCCGATGGTGGTGCCCGGCGGCAGTTCGAGTTCATCCAGCGCGCGACCGATGACCCGCGACGTGCGGGCGTCGCCACGCACCACGGCTTCGATCGCCTCGGCGGCGCCGCGGCGCAGCGAGTACACGCGCGCCGGTGCGCCTTCGCGGATGTGCGCGAGCAGCGCGCCCAGGGTCACCAGCTGCGGGCTGACGGCGATGTCGATGCTGCCGCCCTCCACCAGCTCGGCGTAGCTGGGCCGGTTGATCAGGGAGATCACCCGCGGGCAGCCCATGCGCTTGGCCAGCATCGCCGAGAGGATGTTGGCCTCGTCGTCGTTGGTCATCGCGCAATAGACGTCGGTCTGGTCGATGTTCTCCTCGCGCAGCAGGTCCTCGTCGGCGCAGTCGCCGACCAGCACGATGGAGTTGAGCAGGTCCTCGGCGATGCCGCGGGCGCGTTCGCGGGACCGTTCCAGCACCTTCACCGAGTAACGGCCCTCGAGGCTGCGCGCGAGGTTGCGGCCGATGTTGCCGCCGCCGGCGATCAGCAGCCGTCGTGCCGGGCGGGCGTCGACGCGGCGCAATTCGGCCATGACGGTGAGGATGTGCTTGCGTTCGGCCAGGAAGAAGACTTCGTCGTCGACTTCGATGACGGTATTGCCCTCGGGCTGCACCGGCCGGCCCTTGCGGAAGATCGCCGCGACGCGGGCATCGACGCCGGTGGGCAGGTGTTCGCGCAGTTCGCGGATCTCGTGGCCGACCAGGGCGCCGCCGGGCACCGCGCGCACGGCCACCAGTTGCACCCGGCCCTCGGCGAAATCGAGCACCTGCAGCGCGCCCGGGTATTCGATCAGGCGTTCGACGTGGCGACAGACCAGCTGCTCCGGGCTGATCGCGGCGTTGACGGCCGAATGTTCGGGGTCGGCCAGCGCGGCCACGTCCAGGTACTGGGCCTCGCGCAGGCGGGCCACCCGCGTCGGCGTGCGGAACTGGTGCTGGGCCACCTGGCAGGCGATCAGGTTCACTTCGTCGCTGGAGGTGACCGCGACCAGCAGCTCGGTTTCCTCGGCGCCGGCCTGGGCGAGCACGTCGGGCAAGGAGGCGTGGCCCACGACGGTGCGGATGTCGAGCTTTTCCGCCAGGTCACGCAGGCGCTGGTGGTCGGTGTCGACGACGGTGATGTCGTTGTTTTCGGAGGCCAGCGCCGATGCCACCGACGTTCCGACCTGCCCTGCGCCCAGGATGAGGATCTTCATGCGGCGCTAGTCTACTCGCGTGGCCTGGACGGAACAGCCCGAGAGCGCGTCCGGGCCCAGCAGCCACCATTCGCGTCGATTGGCCGCGCCGACCCGGCGGGCACCGGGACCGGGCACGAAGCGCGCGCAGGCCAGTGCGTCGGTTCGCTGCACCAGCAGCAGGCGCGAGGCCGGGTCCCGGGCCAGCCAGGCCTGGCCCCGGCGCAACTGTTCCGCAGGCGGCCGGCGGAAACCGAACTCGGCCACAGGGCCGACGGCCTGCAGCAGGTTTTGTTCCCGCCAGTGCACCAGGCCGATGGAGGTGCCGGGCCCGGCCAGCACCCGCGCCTGCTGCATGAGGCCGCGCGCGGAACTTTCGTCGTCGAGCACCGGGTGCACCACCAGGCCGTAGCCCGACCACAGCAGCACCAGCAGCAGCGCGCAGGCCTTGTTGGCGCCGCGCACGCGCCAGGCCAGGGCCGCGACCAGGCCGGCAATGCCCACCCCGGCCAGCATGAGCCAGAGCCAGCGCGCCTCCGGGCCCAGGCCGCGCTCGGCGACCAGGCGGGTTTCGAACCCGGGCTCGCCCAGCAGCGCCACCAGGCCGCCGGCCGCCAGCACCGTCGCCAGGGCGAGCACGAAACCCAGCACGAGCCGCCGGAACCCGGGGCGCCCGGCGATATCGTCCAGGTAGGGCGCCGCGGCCAGCGCCAGCGCCGGCAGCGCCGGCAGCAGGTACATGTCGCGCTTGCCGGCGCTGGCGCTGAAGAACAGCAGCACCAGCCCGAACCAGGCCAGCGGCAGCCACACGCGTGCGTCACGCTCGCGCCAGGCGGCGGCCCAGGGTTTAAGCAGCCACGGCAGCGCCAGTGAAAACGGCAGCCAGAAAAGCAGCACGACCTGGCTGAAGTACCAGAATGGTTCGGTGTGGTGCCAGGGCTCGGCGTAGCGCTGCGCGGTCTGTTTGAACAGGAGGTTGCGCAGGTACTCGGCGTGCTCGGGGTTGTCGCTGCTCAGTCCGATGGCCAGCACCGGGCCCAGCCAGAGCGCGATGGCGGCGAAAAAGGCCAGGCCACCGCCGGCCCAGCGCCAGGCATTGCCCTGGCCCAGCGGCGCCAGGCCCTGCCAGTGCCGCCGCGCGAACAGCGCGAACGGCAGCAGCGCGAGCAGCGGCAGGAAGCCCACGCCCTTGGTCACCACGCCCAAGCCGGCGGCGAAGCAGCCCATCAGCCACCAGCGCCAGTGCGGCCCCAGCAGCAGGTGCCGGCACAAACCATAAAACGACAGCGTGGTCATCAAGACCAGGGTCGGATCGATTTGCGCGCGCTTGCCCTGGTAGAGGAACTGGAAGGTGACAGCGACCGCGATCGCCGCCCACAGCCCGGCACGCGGGGACCACAGCCGCCTTCCCAGGTCCCAGGTCAACGCCAGCGTGCCCATCGCCGACAGCAGCGACGGCAGCAGGAAACTCCAGCGCCAGCTGCCCACCAGACCGAAGGCCGCCGACAGCAGCCAGAAATAGACCGGTGGTTTGTCCGGATACAGCTCCTGGCCGCGATGCGGGAACAGGTAGTCGCCGGACTCCACCATCTGCTTGGCCACCAGGACGAAGCGCGGTTCGTCGGCCGGCCAGGGATCGCGCAGGCCATAACCGGCGGCGAGCACGAACAGGGCCAGCGCGAAGAAGACGAGGGTGTTGCGACGATCGGCGGCTGTCATCGCGAGCACTATATAAATCCGCGACGCGCCTGTGGGAGGGACTTCAGTCCCGAAAGGCTTTCGGGACTGAAGTCCCTCCCACAAGGCGTACGCCTAGACGGCGGTCTTCTCGAGGCGGGCGTAGAAGAAACCGTCCATGCCGTCCTCACCGGGCAGGCGCTGGCGACCGGCGCCGCTGGCGTGGCCGAAGCGGTCGGTGAGGGTCGCGGCACGGGCATCGGCGTGGCGGTCGAGGAAAGCCTCGACCTGCCGCTCGTTTTCTTCGCGCAGCACCGAGCAGGTGGCGTACACGAGGCGGCCGCCCGGTCGCAGCAGCGGCCACAGGGCGTCGAGCAGCTCGCGCTGGGTGGTCGCCAGGGCGGCGATGTCGGTTTCCCGGCGGTGCCACTTGATGTCGGGCTGGCGGCGGATGATGCCCGTCGCCGAGCAGGGGGCGTCGAGCAGGATGGCGTCGAAGGGCCGGCCGTCCCACCAGTCGCCGGGCCGGGCGGCGTCGGCCACGCGCACCTGCACGTTGGGCGCCTCCAGTCGCAGCCGCTGCAGCAGGGCACGGACCTTTTCCAGCCGGCGGCCATCGACGTCCAGGGCCACCAGCTCGCCTTCGCCCAGGTGTTCGGCCAGCTGCGCGGCCTTGCCACCCGGCGCGGCGCAGGCGTCGAGCAGGCGCTCGCCCGGGCGCGGCGCCAGCGCCAGCACGGCCAGTTGGGCGGCGCCGTCCTGCACGCTCATGGCGCCATGGTCCCAGCCGGGCAGGCGGTCCACCGGGACGGGGGTCTCCAGGCGCACTGCGCCAGGCACGGCCTCCGGGCAGTCGGCGGGCATGCCGGCTTCGTGCAGTTCGGCGGCCAGGGCGCTGGCACTGCCCTGGCGCGGGTTGGCGCGCAGCCACAGCGGCGCCGCCTGGTTGTTCGCGGCCAGGATCGCGTCGGCCTGGTCGGGCCAGTCCGTGCGCAAGCGCTGCACCAGCCAGTCCGGATGGCTGCAGCGCACGGCGGGGTCGTCGCTTTCGGGCAGGGGCTCGCGGCTGGCCCGGCGCAGCAGGGCATTCACCAGGCCGACCAGGCCGGTCCGGCCCAGGTCGCGCGCGGCTTCGGCGCTGGCGCTGACCGCGGCATGCGGCGCCAGGCCCAGCCCCTTCACCTGGGCCAGGCCCACCAGCAGCAGCCAGTGAACGGCCTGGTCGCGCTGCGACAGCGGGTGCGCCAGCCACTGCGACAGGGCGAATTCGTAACGCCGGCGATGGCGCAGGGCATCAAAACAGATGGCCTCGAGCAGGGCGCGGTCGCGCGGATCGGGCAGTTCGGGCAGGGCCCGGCCCATCACGGCCTTCAGGGACCGGCCCTCGCCCAGCACCGTGCCCAGCACGCGGGCGGCGGTGGCGCGAAGAGCCGAGCCGGGGGCGCTCACGGGGTCGCCAGGGCCGGACGGGCGTTGAGGTAGTCGGCCACCGGAAGGGCACGGCCGCCGTCGCGCTGCACCACGCGCAGGCGCAGCAGGCCGTCGCCACAGGCCACGTCCAGGCCGTCGCGGCTGGCCGAAACCACCGTGCCCGGGGCCATGCCCGAGCCCCCCGCAAGGGCCTGGGCGGCGTGGATGCGCAGCCGTTCGCCGGCCAGTTGCGCTTCGGCGACCGGCCAGGGATTGAAGGCGCGGACCTTGTTGGCGAGCTCGTTGGCCGGCCGGGACCAGTCCAGGCGGGCCTCGGCCTTGTCGAGCTTGCGGGCGTAGGTGACGCCCTCGGCCGGCTGCGGCTGCGGGACCGGGCGCATGCCGGCCCGCAGCAGTTTCAGGCCGTCCGACAGCACTTCGGCGCCGAGCGCGGACAGGCGGTCGTGAAGCTCTCCGCCCGTATCGGTGTCGGAAATCGGCGTGGCCAGCGACAGCAGCACCGGCCCCGTATCCAGGCCCTTCTCCATCTGCATCAGGCAGACGCCGGTTTCGCGGTCGCCGGCTTCGATGGCGCGCTGGATCGGTGCGGCGCCGCGCCAGCGCGGCAGCAGCGAGGCATGCACGTTCCAGCAGCCCTGGGCCGGGATGTCGAGCACCGCCTGCGGCAGGATCAGGCCATAGGCCACCACCACCATCAGGTCGGGCTTGAGCGCACGCAGCTGCTCGCGCGCGTCTTCGGACTTGAAGTTTTCCGGCTGGAAGACCGGCAGCTGGCTCGCCAGCGCCTCCACCTTCACCGGCGACGGCGCGAGCTGGCGACCGCGGCCGGCCGGGCGATCGGGCTGGGTCCAGACCCCGACGACTTCACCGCGGGCCGCGGCGGCGCGCAAACAGGGCACGGCGAATGCCGGCGTGCCCGCGAAGATGATTCGTAGGGACATCTCAGGCGGCGTCGGTGCCGCGCTGCTGCTTGGCCAGCTTCTTGCGCACCTGCTCGCGCTTGAGCGGGGACAGGTAGTCCACGAAGACCTTGCCGGCCAGGTGGTCCATTTCGTGCTGGATGCACACGGCCAGCAGGCCGTCGGCCTCGATCTCGAAGGCCTTGCCGTCCCGGTCCAGGGCCTTGACCCGCACCGAATTGGCGCGTTTGACGTCGGCATAGATGCCCGGCACCGACAGGCAGCCTTCCTGGTAGACCTGGTGGCCTTCGGCGCTGAGGATCTCGGGATTTATGAACACCATTGGCCGGCTCTGGTCCTCGCTTACGTCAAGAACGAGGAGGCGCTGGTGCACGTCGACCTGGGTCGCCGCCAGACCGATGCCCGGGGCGGCGTACATGGTCTCGAACATGTCGTCCACCAGAGCGCGCAGGGTGTCGTCGACGCTTTCGACCGGTTTTGCGACCGTTCGCAGGCGGGGATCGGGGAATTCCAGGATGGGGAGCTTGGCCATGGACGGAAAGATGGGGAACAAGGGCCCGGACCTCAAGGGGCCGGCAACACAGTATAACCCCGGCGGGCTTGCAATCCGGGGCCGGGTTTGGGCTATAGTCGCCCAACCTGTCCGGGGAAAATCAGGTGGATAGCCGCCATGTTTAAACGGCTTCTTGCAGTTAGTGCTGCCATGTTGCTCACCTTCGCGGCTGCCGCTCTCGCGGCCGACCTTCGCGAGGACCACCCAACCACCTACGTGGTGAAGAGGGGTGACACCCTCTGGGACATCGCGGGGCGCTTCCTCGAGAAGCCCTGGCTCTGGCCGGAGATCTGGCAGGCCAACCCGCAGGTGCAGAACCCGCATCTCATTTTCCCGGGCCAGGTGCTGAGCCTGGTCTATATCGACGGTGAGCCGCGCGTCCGCGCCGAAGGCCCGCAGGTCGGTGAGGCGGTGGACACCATCCCACTGTCGGAAATCGAGGCGCTGCTCAAGCACTTCACCGTGGTCGAGGACCCCAAGGCCCTGCCTTACGTCGTCGGCACCGAAGACGACCGCCTCTACAGCGTCGCCGGCCAGCTGGTCTACGTGCGCGGCCTGCAGGGCGCGGCGCCGGGCATGGTGGTCGACTTCGCCCGTCCGGTGAACGTGTTCGGCGGCGGCAATCGCCGCAACCACCCGGGCGCCACCCCGCTCGACTTCCGCGGCGACCGCAACCATTCGCACTGGACCGTGCCGGCGGGTTACGGCGAGGCCACGGGCGAGAAGCTGGGCTACGAACTGGCCATCCACGCCACCGGCGAAGTGACGCGGGTCCAGGGCGAAGTGACCACGGTGGTGCTGCGCGACGAAGGCCGCGAGATCCGCGTCGGCGATCGCGTGCTGCCCTCCGAGGCCCAGCCCTACGACCTGCAGTTCATGCCGCGCGCGCCCGACGTGGTGCCGGCCAATGCCCGCATCATGGCGGTGGCCGACGGCCTGCAGGCCGGTCCGAACCTGGTGGTCGCGATCTCGGTGGGTGCCCGTGACGGCATCCGCAACGGCCACGTGATGTCGATCTGGAACGAAGGCAGCGTGGTGCCCGACAAGGTTGCGCATCGCAGCGGCGCCGCGGCCAAGGCCGACAGCGTGCAGCTGCCCGACGAGTTCGTCGGCAACCTGATGGTGTTCCGCACCTTCGACAAGGTGGCCTACGCCCTGGTGATGAACGGCATCCGCCCGGTGCACCACGGCGACGTGCTCAAGCACCCGGACGCCACCGAATAAGCGGACCCGTCCGCAGTGGTTTTGCCTACATCGCGGCGCCTCCGGGCGCCGCGATGCTGTCCGGGCCATGGAAAATCCCGAAGCCCTGCTGGTCCTGGCCCGCGCCAGGCTGCCCGACGCCCTTCTGAGACACCTGCTGGCCAGCCACGACGGGCCCGCGGCGGCCCTGGCCGCGGCCCGCCACGGCGCCGGCCTGGGCTTGCCGCCGGCCTGCCGCCAGGCCCTCGCTTCACCCTGCCCTCGCCTGCTCGCGGGTGACCTGGCCTGGCTGGAGAAGCCCGGGCGGCAGCTGCTCGCCTGGGGCTCCCCCGATTACCCGGCCCTGCTCAGGCGAACGCCCTGGCCGCCCCCCGTGCTGTTCCTGCACGGTGACCCCAGCCTGCTCTGGCACCCGCAGGTGGCCCTGGTGGGCAGTCGTCGCCCCAGTCCCGGGGGCCGCCAGCGCGCCCACGACTTCGCCGCCGCCCTGGCTGGCGCCGGCTGGGCCGTCACCAGCGGCCTGGCCGAGGGCATCGACGCCGCTGCCCATGCCGGCGCGCTGGCCGTGCACGGCCGCACCCTGGCCGTCGTCGGTACCGGGCTGGACCAGGCCTACCCGCCCAAAAACGCCGCCCTGATGGCCCGCATCGCCGACCAGGGCCTGGTGCTGGGCGAACACCCGCCCGGCACGCCGGCCATCGCCGCCCACTTCCCCACCCGCAACCGCATCGTCGCCGGCCTGTCCCTGGGCACGGTGGTGCTGGAGGCCGCGTTGCGTTCGGGGGCGCTCATCAGCGCCCGCCTGGCCGGCGAGGCCGGCCGCGAGGTGTTCGCGATGCCGGGCTCGGTGGACAACCCGGTGGCACGTGGCTGCCACCGCCTGATCCGCGACGGCGCGACTCTGGTCGAGACGCCCGCCCAGGTGGTCGAATCCCTCGAACCCCTGGCCCGAAGCCTGGCCGCCGACCTGCGCGGCGCGCTCGAAACCGGGCTCGCGGACGCGGCCGGCGCGTGCCCGCCAGGGCCCTGCGGGCACTCAGCCGGCGGACAGCCAGCCGTGTCCGTCAACCACAAGCGCTTGTGGTCCGCCCTCGGTCACGACCCCACCCCTTTGGATGAACTGGCCCGGCGGACAGGATTGACGGTGGCCGAACTGTCCTCCATGCTGCTGGTCATGGAGTTGGACGGGCAGGTGGTTGCCGACAATGGCCGCTTTGCCCGGCGCCCCTGACCTTCCCATCGCGCCGATTGGCGCAGGCTGAGGGTAATGAAAGAGACCATACTGGACGTCCTGCTGTACCTGTTCGAGCACTACTTCTATGACGACCCCGACGCCGTCCGGGATCGCGACTCGCTCCAGAACGGCCTGATCCAGGCCGGTTTCAGCCCCTCCGAGATCAACAAGGCCTTCGACTGGCTCGACGAACTGGCGCGCCAGCGCCCGGCCGTGGCCACGCCGCGCCTGCAGGTGCCGGTGCGGGTGTACTCGGAGCCCGAGCTCGACCGCCTCGACGCCGACTGCCGTGGCTTCCTGATGTTCCTCGAACAAAGCGGCGTGCTCGACTCCGACCAGCGCGAACTGGTGCTGGACCGGGTCATGGCCCTGGACCAGGACGAAGTGGACGTCGACGACATCAAGTGGGTGGTGCTGATGGTGCTGTTCAACCAGCCCGGTTCCGAGGCCGCCTACGCCTGGATGGAAAGCCAGATGTTCGAGGACGAGCCCGAACCCGTTCACTGACACCGCGTTCGCGATTACCCTGTGAAGACGCCCGGCACGGCCGGGCGTTTTCTTTCGCACAGGGCGCAGCGCGCCGGGGAGTCAGGGGACGATGAGCGCTTGGTATTTCGTGGACGCCGGCCATGAGCGGCAAGGCCCCGTGTCCGCCGACGCGTTGGCGCTGGCTTTCCGCCAGGGCCGGGTCAATCGCGACTCCCTGGTCTGGCGCGAGGGCCTGCCCCAGTGGGCACCGCTGGAACAGCACCTGGCCGAACTGCCGGTGCCGCCGCCGGCCGAACCCGCCCTGGCCGCCGCAGCAGCGCCCGGCCTGGCCACGCCCGGTGCCGGCCCGGCAGCGACCGCGCAGCCCGGCACCGACCTGGACGCCGTCGTGGACGCCGGTTTCATCCGGCGGCTGGGCGCCTACCTGATCGACTCGATGCTGCTGGGCAGCATCTTCTACGTGGTGTTCCTGATTGGCATGGTGGCCCTGGCCATCGTCGCCACCAACAACCTCGAGAACGAGGAAACTTTCCTGGTCGGCATGGTCGTGGTCTACCTGATCTACCCGGTCATGAGCCTGGCCTACTACGCCGGCATGGAAAGCTCGAAGCTGCAGGCCACCGTCGGCAAGCTGGCCCTGGGCATCAAGGTCGTCGACCGCCAGGGCCGCCGACTGGGCTTTGGTCGCGCCGCCGGCCGCTGGGCCGGCAGCATCGTGTCCTACCTGATCCTGTACATCGGCTTCTTCATGGCCGGCTGGACCCGCCGCAAGCAGGCCCTGCACGACCTGATGGCCGGCACCTTCGTGGTCGACAAGTGGGCCTATTCGGACCAGCCCGGCCGGCAGGTGCGCGAGCTCAACGGCTGCCTGGTGGCCGTGGTCGCCGGCGTGGTGCTGCTGGGCGTACTGGCGGTGGTGGGCATCCTGGCCGCCGTTTCGGTCCCGGCCTACCAGGACTACGTGGTGCGGGCGAAGGTGGCCACCGCCTATGGCGAGGGCGCCTCGGCGGCGCTGCAGGCATCCGAGTTCCGCGCCAATACCGACCGCTGCCCGCGCGATGCCGAAGAACTGGGCCTGGCCGCACCCTCCAGCCCGGACATCCACGAAATCCTGATCATCGAAAGCCCCGACGGCGCCTGCGAAGTGGCCGTGACCCTGCGCGATACCGATGCGCTCAAGGGGGCGGCCGGGGGCGTTTTGTACCTGAACAGGGACCCGGAAAGGGCCTCGCCATGCAGCGCCGAGGGTATCCCGCAGGCCCTGCTGCCCAGCGCCTGCAAGTGAACCGGCCGCCACCCCCGACCCGGGCCCTTGCTTGACAGGCCCGGCCGGAGTGGTGCCTTAATGAAAAAAGAGAACCCCCCGGCCCGCGTCCCCCGCGGGCCGAGCCATCTGGGCGGCCCGAAGCCGGATCCGCCCTGGAGCATCAACCGGCATGGCCAAGAACCTACTCATCGTCGAATCGCCCGCCAAGGCCAAGACGATCAACAAGTACCTGGGCAAGGACTTCCACGTCCTGGCCTCGTACGGCCATGTCCGCGACCTGGTGCCCAAGGAAGGCGCGGTGGACCCGGACAACGGGTTCGCGATGCGCTATGACCTGATCGAGAAGAACCTCAAGCACGTCGAGGCCATCGCCAAGGCCGCCAAGGTCGCCGAAGCCATCTACCTGGCCACTGACCCGGATCGCGAGGGCGAGGCGATCAGCTGGCACATCTCGGAGATCCTCAAGGAGCGCGGCCTGCTCAAGGACCGCGCCCTGCACCGGGTGGTGTTCACCGAAATCACCCCGCGCGCCATCAAGGCCGCGGTCGAGAATCCGCGCCAGGTCGCCGGCGACCTGGTGGACGCCCAGCAGGCCCGGCGTGCGCTGGACTACCTGGTGGGCTTCAACCTCTCGCCGGTGCTGTGGCGCAAGGTGCAGCGCGGGCTGTCGGCCGGACGCGTGCAGTCGCCGGCGCTGCGCATGATCGTCGAGCGCGAGGAAGAGATCGAAGCCTTCGTGCCGCGCGAGTACTGGAGCGTCGAGGCCGAGATGAACCACCCGCAGCAGGGCTTCACGGCCCGGCTGGTGAAGCTCGACGGCAAGAAGTTCGAGCAGTTCACGCTGACCAACACCGAAGACGCCCAGGCCGCCCGCGAGCGCCTGGTCAAGGCCGCCGGCGACGCCCTGCGCGTGACCGACGTGGTCAGCAAGGAGCGCAAGCGCCGCCCGGCGCCGCCCTTCATCACCTCGACCCTGCAGCAGGAGGCCGCGCGCAAGCTCGGTTTCACCACCTCGCGCACCATGCGCGTGGCGCAGAAACTCTACGAAGGCATGGCGATCGGCGAGGAAGGCACCGTCGGCCTGATCAGCTACATGCGTACCGACTCGGTCAGCCTGTCGGTGGACGCGGTGTCGGAGATCCGCGACGTCATCGCCCGCGATTTCGGCACCCAGGCGGTGCCGGACAAGCCGGTCGAGTACAAGTCCAAATCCAAGAACGCCCAGGAAGCGCACGAGGCCATCCGCCCCACGTCCGCCCTGCGCACGCCGGCTTCGGTGGCCAAGTACCTCGACGACGACGGCCGCCGCCTTTACGAACTGATCTGGAAGCGCACCGTCGCCTGCCAGATGGTGCCCGCCACCCTCAATACCGTGTCGGTCGAACTGGCCGCGGGCAGCGACCATGGTTTCCGCGCCAGCGGCACCACCGTCGTCGACCCGGGCTTCCTGGCCGTCTATGAAGAAGGCAAGGACCAGAAAACCGCGGACGAGGACGACGAGGGCCGCAAGCTGCCGCCGATGAAGACCGGCCAGGCCGTGCCCCTGGGCAGCATCCACACCGACCAGCATTTCACCGAACCGCCGCCGCGGTTCTCGGAAGCCTCGCTGGTGAAGGCGCTGGAAGAACACGGCATCGGCCGTCCGTCCACCTACGCCAGCATCATCCAGGTGCTGCAGGGCCGCGAGTACGTGTACCTGGACAACCGCCGCTTCCGTCCCAGCGACGTTGGCCGCGCGGTGGCGAATTTCCTCACCAGCCACTTCACGCAATACGTGGACTACGACTTCACCGCCAAGCTCGAGGACGAACTCGATTCGGTGGCCGCGGGCGAAACCGCCTGGATCCCGCTGATGGAGCGGTTCTGGAAGCCGTTCAAGACCACGGTGGACGAAAAAAGCGAGACGGTGGACCGCACCGAAGCCACCGGCGCGCGCCAGCTAGGCACCGATCCCAAATCGGGCAAGCCGGTGTCGGTGCGCCTGGGTCGCTACGGGCCCTATGCCCAGATCGGCCACATGGACGATGAGGAAAAGCCCAAGTTCGCGTCGCTGCGGCCCGGCACCTCCATGCACACCATCACGCTGGAGGAGGCGCTGCCGCTGTTCGACCTGCCGCGCACCCTGGGCGAGATGGACGGCAAGCCGGTGACGGTGGCGATCGGCCGCTTCGGTCCCTTCGCCAAGCGCGGCGATACCTATGCCTCGCTGGGCAAGGAAGACGACCCGTACAAGATCGGCTTCGAGCGGGCGGTCGAACTGATCCGCGCCAAGGAAGAAATGATCGCCAACCGCACGATCAAGACCTTCGAAGGCACCGACATCCAGGTCCTGAACGGCCGCTACGGCCCGTACATCACCGACGGCGAGAAGAACGGCAAGATCCCCAAGGACCGCGATCCGGCCAGCCTGACCCAGGCCGAGTGCGAGGCCCTGCTGGCCGAGGGCAAGCCGGTCCGCAAGGGCGGCCGTTTCGGCAAGAAGAAGGTCGCGGCCAAGAAGGCGCCGGCCAAGAAGGCGCCGGCCAAGAAGGCCGCCGTGAAGAAGGCGAGCGAAATGGCCGAAGCTCCGGCCAAAAAGGCCACCAAGAAGGCCGTGAAGAAGACCGCCAAGAAGGCCACGAAGAAGGCCCCGGCCAAGAAGACGGCCAAGAAGGCCGTGAAGAAGGCCGCTGCCGGGAAAGCGTCGGAGTAGGCTGAGCGCCCGGCGCTTGGCCGAGCACCTCCGCGGCCAAAGTCGTAGACTGCGGTCCAGCCCGCCAACGACGGAATCCAACGATGACAACTAGACTTCTGACTGCGCTCCTGCTGGCCATGGGGCTCACGGCCAGCGGCGTCCATGGCCAGACCGTGGCCAGCGTTGCCGGCGAACCCGCCTGGTCGAGCAAGGCGGAGACGGCCACGCAGTGGCGCGCTGGCTCACCTGCCGTCGCGGAAGCCGCCGAGCAGGCTTACCAGCCGATGGCGCCGGAACGTATCGCCCAGATGCTGGCACGAAACAGGAAGGGCGCCGGCACGCCCCTGCAGATCGGCATCAACCGTGAACTGGATGAAGCGACTTCGCATGTCCATAACCCCAATTGGGTGCAGGTCGATGGCGGCCGGGTGGCCCGCCTGAGGGTGACGTCCTCTGATGCGCTGGCGATGCGCGCCGCGCTGCGCGTGCACGGCCCAATGGCTGGACTCGAATTCCGATATTCGGGTAGCGATGCACCTTCAAAGGTCGAGGGCGTGCTAACCGGAGCCCAGGCAGCCGCCATCGTCGATGCCGATGGCACCTTCTGGGGCCCGGTCACCGACGGGCAGACCCAGTTCATCGAAATCTACGCCCCGGAGGGCCTGGACCAAACAAAAATCCAGGTGGAAGTTCCTGTGGTCTCGCACCTGATCACTAGCCTTGCCAGCGGCCTGAGCATCTCCGAGAAGATCGGTGAGTCCGGCTCCTGCAATGTCGATACGGCCTGCCGTGTCGGCACGCTTGGCCAGAACTTTGTCGACGCCAAGAATGCCGTGGCGCAGATGATCTTCTCGAAAAACGGCGGCACGGCGACCTGCACCGGCACCCTGCTCAACGACACCGATCCCAACACCCAGATTCCATACTTCTTCACTGCACACCACTGCATCAGCACTCAGTCAGTGGCGAATACGCTGACCACCGTCTGGAACTACGAGGCAACCTCATGCAATAGCGGCGTCTCTGCGGCCACCACGCAGCGCGCCGGCGGCGCGACCCTGCTGTTTGCAGACAATGCAGGCCCCATCAATGCGCCGCCCTATGAGGGCACGGATGCCGCGCTGTTCCGGCTCAACCAGGCCCCTCCCGGCTTTGCTTTCTTCGCGGGGTGGGACGCCAACGTGCTGGTGGACAACGCCGACGTGCTGGCTATCCACCATCCGAGCTGGGACGCCAAGAAGTCGTCGCTGGGTAAGCAGATCGACCGGGACGACATGGTGAACTACACCGGCTGGCTGAGCGGCACGACCGAAGGCGGCAGCAGCGGCTCGGGCTTGTTCACGCAGGGAAACGGCGGCTATTTCCTGCGGGGCGGCCTCTTCGGCGGCGGCGCAGGCTGCGAAAACTCTGGCGACCTCAACAATCCTGGCAACTTCGACATCTACTCGCGCCTGGACGTTGCGTACCCCCAGCTCCAGCAGTACCTCGCACCGGTCCAGCAGAGCTTCGGCCCCAGCCAAGGTCGCGACTACACCGGCGCCTGGTACGTGCCCAGCGAAGCCGGCTGGGGCCTGACGGTCTACCAGTACGCCGCGCCGACCTACAACCAGTTCGTGATGTTCTTCATCTACGACAACACCGGCAAGGCCCAGTGGTTCGAGCTCGATGCCACCTGGACCGCCACCGACGTGCGTTCGGGCACGGTGTATGCGTCCAATGCCGCGCCGTGGAGCACCACGTTCAACCCGAACAACCGCTCGTTCACCGCGGCCGGTACCGCCACGATCACCTACACCTCGGCCACCACGGCCAACGTGCAGTTCACGATCAACGGCGTCACCCGCAGCGCGGCGATCCAGAAGCTCTGATCGGCAATAACAAGCAAAAGGCCCCGGCACTAGTGCCGGGGCCTTTAGTTTTGGCGTCGGGCCGGGCTCAGGGCTGCGGCAGGGTTTGAATGCCGCGCCTTGCCTTTTCCTCCGCCACTATGGCGCGCACGTCGCGCAGCAGCGCCGGGGCGTCGTAGAGGATGCCGTCCTTGATGGTGTAGCGCACGCCGCCGACGCGGGCCGGTTCACCGTCGGCGCCCAGGCGGATGTGGCCGGTGCCGTAGAGCACCTTGAGGTTGGCCAGCGGGTTTTCCGACAGCACCACAAGGTCGGCCAGCTTGCCCGGCTCGATCGAACCGATGCGGTCTTCGGCGCCCAGGGCCTCGGCGCCCGACAGCGTGGCGGCGCGCATCACTTCCAGTGGGTGGAAGCCGGCTTCGCGCAGCAGCTCGAGCTCTTCGATGGTGCCAAAGCCGTAGGTTTTGTAGATGTAGCCCGAATCGCTGCCGACCGTAACCCGGCCGCCGCGGTTCTTGTAGTCGTTCACGAAGGCCATCCAGCGCTGGTAGTTGTGCTTCCAGTCGGTTTCCTGCTCGCTGCCCCAGTCGAAGAAGAAGCTGCCGTGGTTGTGCCGGCTGGGCGTGAAGAAGTCCCAGAGCGCCGGGTGCGTGTAGTCGGCGTGCCACTCGGCGGTGCGCGCGCGCATCAGGTCGCGGGTGGCCTGGTAGATGGTGAAGGTGGGGTCGAGCGTGAAGCCCAGTTCAAGCAATTCGGTGATGACCGCCTCGTAGCGCTCGCTGCCTTTTTCCGAGGCCTGGGCCCACAGGCGCCCGGCTTCGCCGAAGCGGTGCTGTTCGTCCATGTAGTTGTAGTCGGCCGGGTACTGCTGCACGGTCTGGCCGTCGAACAGGGCTTCGGGCAGGCCGTACCAGTGTTCCATGGTGCCCAGGCCCCAGCGCGCGGTGGTCAGCACGTTGACGCGGGCGACGTCGAGCTGGGCGTGGTGGCAGGCGCTGCCCATGCCCTGCTTGCGCAGTTCGTCGAAGGCCGCCTCCAGGATGTCCGGGCGGTAGCCGAAACACTTCATGCCCAGCGCGCCCTTGGACTTCATCGTGCGCACCCACTGGCGCGCCTGCTCGGGCGTGGTGATCGGGCCGTCGTGGCCCATGCCGAAAAAGGCGTAGGGGAAGATTCGCGGCGCGGTGATGGTGTTGGCGGCGCTGCGCCTGGCCTCGGACGCGCACCATTCGATGCCGTTGCCGCAGCCGGGGTCGCGCACGCTGGTGATGCCGTGCGCCAGCCACAGCTTGTAGACGTATTCGGCGGTGACGCCCTGCTCGTCGCCGCCGATGTGGCCATGCATGTCGACGATGCCGGGCATGACGTAGTGGCCGCTGAGGTCGATCTCGCGGCCGCCCGGCTTCAGTGCCGGCCGGTTGTCGGCCTTGATCGGCGTGTTGGCGCTGCCGACGATCTGCACGCGGGTGATGCGGTCGCCTTCGATGACGATGTCCACGGGGCCATAGGCCGGTGCGCCGGTGCCGGTGATGACCGTCACGCCGCGCAGGATCAGCTGCGGCCAGGGGCCTTCGCCTTCATCGCGCTCGGGCGCGGCCGGGATGGCGGCCTGGGCGAGCGGTGCGAACAGCACGATGGCGAGCAGGACGGCGTGGCGCAGCAGATTGGACATGACGGACCCGGACTGGAAGGAAGGACGGAAGCGGCGGAGAATGCGCGGCATGCGCCTTCGCTGCTGGCCAAGCTTAGCTATTTTGTGGGCCCTCGTCGGCCCGGCCGGCGCGCAGGACATCACCGTCTACCGCTGCACCGACGCCAAGGGTCGGGTGATGCTGCAGGACGAACCCTGCCCCGCAGGCCAGGCGCAGCAGCAGCGCAGCATGGTGCAGCCCAGGGACCCGCCGCCGCGGCCCGCCGAACCGGCGCCCGCACCCAGCCCTGCCCCCGTTGAGGCAGTGGTCGAGGCAGCGCCCGTGGTTTTCTCGCCGCCGCCGCTGTACCAATGCACCGCCTACGACGGCGAAACCCGCTTCAGCGAGAACTACGACCCGAACCCGCGCTGCGTGCCGCTGGCGGTGCTGGGTTACGACGCCGGCGCCTTCGGGGCCACCTGCCGCTGGGTCGAGGACTCCTGCGTGCGCCTGGACGATGCCTCGGCCTGCGCGGTGTTCGAGCGCAAGCTCGACCAGGCCAAGTCGGATGCGCTGCACGCCTTCAGCGACACGGCGGCGTATCGCAAGTCGGAAGTGAAGCGCCTGACGCAAATCGTCCGCGAGAGCTGCCGCTGACCCCTGTGGGAGGGACTTCAGTCCCGAAGGCTTTGAAGGCGGAAGCTTCGGGACTGAAGTCCCTCCCACGGCAAGAGAAAAGAAACGCCTAGAAGGCGTAGCGCAGGAAGCCGCCGTCGACGGCGATGCATTCGCCGGTGATGTAGCTGGCGGCCGGCAGGCAGAGGAAAGCCACGGCCGCCGCGACTTCCTCGGGCTCGCCGACGCGGCCCATCGGGGTGCGGTCGAGCACTTCGTCCAGGTAGTCCGGGTCGGCCAGCTTCACCGAAGTGCGGCGGGTGCGGATGTACCAGGGCGCGACCGCATTGACGCGCACGCCGTCCTCGGCCCATTCGCAGGCCAGGTTGGTGGTCAGCTGGTGCAGCGCCGCCTTGGACATGCCGTAGGGCGAACCGGTGCGCACGTGCGCCAGGCCCGACACCGAGCCGACGTTCACGATCGCGGACGTGGCGTGCTGGCTGAGCAGCGGGAAAGCAAAGCGGCTGAGCTCGAAGGCCGAGAACAGGTTGGTCTCGAAGATCTGCCGCCATTCGTCGTCGGCGTAGTCCATGGTCGGCTTGCTGGCATTGGTGCCGGCGTTGTTGACCAGGATCTGCAGGCCGTTGCCCAGGTCCTCGACCCAGTCGAAGATTTCGCGACGCTGCTCGGTGTCGGAGACGTCGGCGGCGAAGGCGCGAACTTCCGAATCCGGGAACTGGTCCTCGAGCTCGTCCACGGCCAGGTCCAGGCCGTCCTGGTCGCGGGCCACCAGCATGACGTCGGCGCCCAGTTCCAGCAGCTCGGCGGCGATGGCCCGGCCGATGCCCGCACTCGCCCCGGTGACCAGCGCCACCTGCCCGTCCAAACGCCAGCGGTTCGTGCCCATGGCCATCTCCTCGTCGCCGGGGCTTAGGATAGCGGCCAGGGACCCCGAGGAGGAAACCATGCACATCCTGACCAAACTGAGCGTCACCCTGGCCGCCGGGCTGGCCCTGGCCGCGTGTTCCGACCCGGCGCCGACGCCGACGCCGGATCCGCCGGAGCCGCAGACCGCCGCAGCCGAAGAGCACACCGAACTGCGCGACGCCATGCAGGCGCCGCTGGAGAAGGCGCAGTCGGTGGAAGTGACGCTGCAGGAAAGCGCCGCTGCGCGCGACGACGCGCTGGAAGCCGCCGACGACTGAAAGCAGGACGCCCGGGGCTAGCCCGGGCGTCTGCAGTCAAGCCTGTTGCCTTGCCGGCGTCAGAGCGCGCACAGACAGTGCGCGACCGCCCGGTACGGCGTGTTCGACTGGCTTTCCAGCCAGCCCAGCTCGTTGCCGATGCGCAGCGCGGTTTCGCGGTCCAGGCCCAGCGCGGCCGGCGCCAGCAGGCGCATGGCGCCCTGGAAACGCGCCTGGCCACCGACGTCGACCAGGAACTTCTCGAACGGCGTCAGCGGCTTCTCGACATAGCGCACGCCGTACTTGCCCTCTTCGAGCTTGGCCAGCGCCGCGGCTTCCGCCAGCGCCGCTTCCAGGCCACCGAGTTCGTCCACCAGGCCACGTTCCTTGGCCTGGGCGCCCGACCACACGCGACCGCGGGCATGCACGTCAATCTGCGCCGGCGTGCTGTCGCGGGCCTCGGCGACCTTGCCGATGAAGTCGGCATAGCCCTTGTTGATGACCGACTGGATGATGACGCCGACGTTCGGGTCCATCGGACGGGTCGGGTCGAAGGCACCGGCGAGCGGCGTAGTGCCGACGCCGTCGGTGTTCACGCCCAGCTTGTCGAGCACGCGCGGCGCGGTCATCCACAGGCCGAAGATGCCGATCGAGCCGGTGATGGTCGATTCATCGGCGTAGATCTTGTCGGCGTTCATCGAGATCCAGTAGCCACCCGACGCGGCCACGTTGCCCATCGAAACGACCACCGGCTTGCCTTCGGCCTGGATCAGTTCGACCTCGCGGCGGATCTGTTCGGACGGGAACACGCCGCCGCCCGGGGAGTCCACGCGCAGCAGCACCGCCTTGACGTCTTCGTCCTCGCGGGCCTGGCGCAGCAGTTCCGACGTGGATTCGCCACCGACCGTGCCCGGCGCCTGCTGGCCGTCGGTGATCGGGCCCTGGGCCACCACCACCGCCACCTGCGGGCGACCGTCCAGGGACAGGTGCGCCAGGGACTGCTGGCGCAGGTAGCTGCGCATGTCGACCTGGCGGAAGGTTTTTTCCTCCTCGTCCAGGGCGCCGCGCGCGACCAGCATTTCGCGCATTTCCTCGCGGGTGCGCAGGCCGTCGACCAGCTTCTCGTCCACGGCCAGCTGGCCCAGGTCGCCACCCACCGCCTGCACGCGCTGCGGCAGCTCGGCGATCATGGTGTCGATGTCGGCCGGCTCCAGGCCGCGTGCGGCGGCAACGTCGGCGACGTAGCGGTCCCAGAGGTCGTTCATCCAGTACAGGTCGGCTTCCTTGGCCTCGGGCGACGCGGCGTCGAGCACGTAGGGTTCGGCGGCCGACTTGTATTCGCCCACCTTGAACAGGTGCACGTCCACGCCCAGCTTGTCCTGCAGGCCTTCGCGGTAATACATGCGGTAGCGGCCCAGGCCCTCGAGCAGCACGCCGCCCTGCGGGTCCATGTAGACCTCGTCGGCGTGCGCGGCCAGGTAATAGCCCATCTGGTCCATGCCGGTCCCGTAGGCCACGACCTGCTTGCCGGATTCGCGGAATTCGCGCAGCGCCGCGGTGACGTCGCGCATGGCGGCGAAACCGCTGGCGCTGAAGCCGTCGGTCAGCAGCACGATGCGGTCGATGCGCTTGTCGTCCTTGGCCAGTTCGATGGCGCGCAGGATGTCGCGCAGCTGCACTTCGGCACGCCCCTGGCCCATGGCCTGGTTGAGCACGCGGTCCACCGGATGGGCACCGTATTGTTCGACCAGGGTGCCGGAAAGATTGAGCACCAGGGCGCTCTTCTGTGCGACAGGCTTGATGCCCGGCCCCGAGAACAGCACGACGATGAAGAACACCAGCACCGCCACGAACAGCAGGTTGAACACCAGCCGACGGGTGAAGTTCAGGGTGTTCCAGATACCGCCGAGGAAGCGCCGGATCGGGCCCGGCTTCGAGTCAGACATGGGATGGCTCCAGAAAATCCAGCGGGCAGCATACCCAGCCCGACGTGAAGGCGCATAAGCCTCAGGTCACGGATACCGCCGGCAGGGGACGTCGCGCCAGGCGCCAGAATCGCCAGCCCAGCAGGCTGGCCGCGACGCTGAGCCCCAGGATCAGGCCGGTCCACAGGCCGGGCGCGCCCTGGCCCTGGGAAAGGCCCAGCCAGGCGCCGAGCGGCAGCCCGAAACCCCAGTACGCCAGCACCGTGATCACCATCGGAACCCGCACGTCCTTGAGCCCGCGCAGCGAGCCGGCCGACAGCGCCTGCAGGCCATCGGGGTACTGGAACACCGCGGCATAGGCCATCAGCAGGCTGGCCAGGGCGATCACTGCCGGATCGGTGGTGAACAGCGACGCCAGCCAGGCCGCACCGGCCACCAGCACGATGGCGGAGAGCGTCTGGGCGATCATCGCCAGGCTGAAACCCGCCGCGGCCGACCAGCGCACCCCCGACAGGTCGCCGGCGCCGACGGCGTGGCCGACGCGCACCGTGGTGGCCATCGCCACGCCCAGCGGCACCATGAAGCACAGGCTGGCCATGAGGATCGCGATCTGGTGCGCGGCCATCTGGGTGGTGCCCAGGGTGCCCACCAGCAGCGCGGTGGCGACGAACAGGCTGCCTTCCATGAAAACGGACACGCCCATCGGCAGGCCCAGTTTCAGCAGGGCCCGGATCGGCGGCCAGCTCGGTGCGTCGAAGCGCGAGAACAGGCCGAGGTCGGCGAAACGTGGCGCCCCCCACAGGTACACCGCCATCGCCGCCGCCTGGCACCACAGCACGATCGCCACCGCGTAACCCAGGCCCGCGGCGCCGAGGTCGGCGCCGAACATCAGACCCCAGCCCAGCGGCGCCAGCAGCGTCAGGCCCAACAGCCCGAAGACCATCGACGGCAGGGTCCAGGCCACGCCTTCGCTCAGGTTGCGCAGGCAGAAGAACAGCGCCAGCCCCGGCGCGCCCCAGCTGATCGCGCGCAGGAAGGCCACGGCTTCCGGCCGCGCCTCGGCGGTGATGCCCAGGGGCTCGAGCGCCACCGCGCCGCCGCGCACGACGAAAATCAGTGCCAGGCCCAGGCCCAGGGCCAGCCAAAGCGCCTGCCGGAACACCGGCCCGATGTCGGCCCGGCGACCGGCGCCGTTGAGCTGCGACACCGTCGGCGGCACCGCCATCAGCACGCCGATGCTGACCAGGATCACCACCGACCACACCGCGCTGCCCACGCCCACGGCCGCCAGCGTCACCGGGCCATGGCGGCCGGCCAGCACCGTGTCGACGATGTTCATCGCCATCGAGGACACCTGGCTCAGCACCAGGGGCAGGGCGAGCACGAAGCTCACCCGCATTTCCCGCAACAGGCGGGCAAGGCGGCTTTCGGAACGGCTCATGGGGTTCCGCGTGGGGTCCGTGTGGGGCGGCGGGCCGTTATATTAGCCGCAGCACCGCCGGAGTCCGCGATGAGCGCAGAAAACCAGAGCCCCCCGCCCGAATCCCCCGCCGTGCCCGAACGCCGCTGCGCCAACTGCGGCGTCGTGCTGCTGGGCGAGCACTGCTACGCCTGCGGGCAGCCGACCAAGGGCCTGGTGCGGCACTTCAGCTCGATCATCGGCGACTTCATGGACTCGGTGTTCGAACTCGATTCGCGCATCCTGCGCACGCTCGGGCCGCTGCTCTTCAAACCCGGCAGCCTGAGCCTGGAGTATTTCGAAGGCCGCCGGGTGCGCTACGTCAGCCCGGTCCGGCTGTTCGTGTTCCTGAGCCTGTTCGCGTTCTTCGCGGCGCAGCTGCGGTTCGACTTCGCGTTCAACGAACCACCGGTGGGGGTGACGGCGCAGCCGGGCGGAACCGCCGACAACTCAACGGACGACGAAGCGCAGCCGGCGGATGAATCACCCGACGAAGTGGCGCTCGACGCCGACGGCACCGTGGACGGGCGACAAGTGGCCGGCATGCGGGCGGCCACGACCGTCGCCGAGGTCGAGCGCCTGCGCGACGACGCCCTGGCCGAACTCGCGGCCGCCCGCGCCGAAGGCACGGGCATCCCGGGCGTGGACTTCGGCGTCAACATCGGCATGGACGTCGCCGCGGAGGCGGTGCGCAAGGAGGCCCAACGCCGCATCGCCGAGATCGACAAGGCGACGGCGGCGGGCGAGCCGGTCCAGGTGGCGGCACCCGTTGAGGTAAAGGACTCGCTCAGCTTCAACGGCGAGCCCTGGCACCCGGTCGACAATCCCCTGCAGATCGACTGGCTGGGCGCTACCGGCAACGCCTGGCTCAATGCCCAGGTCGGCCGCGCCGAGGGGAACATCGAGCGCATCAAGAAGGACCCGAACCTGCTGCAAAGCGCCTTCCTGTCCATGGTGCCGACGACGCTGTTCATCCTGCTGCCGCTGTTCGCGGTGCTGCTCAAGATCATGTACCTGTTCAAGAAGCGCCTGTACATGGAGCACCTGATCGTCGCCCTGCACAGCCACAGCTTCCTGTGCGGCAGCCTGCTGCTGGTGGTGATTCTGGACGCGCTGTCGGCCTGGACCTCGGGCTGGGCCTGGCTGTCGCGGCCGCTGGGCTGGCTCGAGGTCGCGATGCTGTGCTGGATGCCGGTCTACCTGCTGATCATGCAGAAGCGGGTCTACCGCCAGGGCTGGATCATGACCCTGTTCAAGTACTGGATACTGGGCAGCTGCTACCTGGTGCTGATCGGCATCGGGGCCACCTTCGCGCTGATGGCCAGCCTGGTCTACCTGTAGGCGGGACGGACGCCGCGCCGGTCGCGGTCAGCGGCCCAGGCGCGCGTGCACCAGGGCCTCGCGCTGGTCCGCCGGCGCGTCCAGCAGTTCACGTCGCAGGCGTTCGCGCTCGGTCGCGGGCAGCCGGCGCGCCAACAGGGCCAGGTCGGCGCGCGCCTGCGGCGACAGATCCCGCAGCATCGCCAGCAAGGGCGGCCGCTGGTCCTCGGGCATGTAGGCGAACAGCGGCTGCACCGGCGAAAACCACTCGCCCAGCGCCGGCCCCAGCCACCAGGCCTGGCGCGCTTCGGCCGGCAAGGCCTCGAATTCCTCGCGCGCGGCGGCTTGTGCTTCCGCGGGCCGGGCGGAGAAAACGGCCGCGCTTGCGCGCACCCAGGCTTGCTCCGCCGCCGAGAGATTGCCCCAGGCCGCCAGATGGCCCCGGCGCGCGGCACGGTCGGCGACAGGCAGGGCATCCCATTGCGCCAGGCGTTCGCGCAGGGCGGCGCGCGCCTCGCCGTCCAGCGCGAGCCAATGCCGGGCCTGGCCGATCAGCTGGCGACGGGTGTTGGGGTCGAGCTGCGGCCACGTACCCGCCAGCGGCGCCAGCAGGCTGCGTTCGCCAGCGGCCAGGGACGGAAAGGCCGGCTGGTCCTGCGCCGCGGCGAGGGGCGCCGCGTCCGCGGCCTGAGCCGCCTGCGCCTGCGGCTCCGGCGGTGACCCATCACGGGCCGCCAGCCAGCTCAGGAAGGCCAGGTCGACGGCCAGGGCCTCGCTGTCCGGATCGGCCAGCGCGGGATAGTCCGGATGGATGACCTGGCTGGCATCCCCCGGCATCGGCACGGTGGAATCGACCGGCGTTTCCGGGGGCAGGTCCTGCACGCCGCCCGGCAGCAGCGGCGGCGGCGGCTCCCACCAGGTCGCGGCAAACGCCAAGGCCAGCAGGACAAGGCCGGCCCAGGCCAGGCGCCGCGGCCAGGGCGAGGACGGCGCCGCGACGACGGCAGGGGGTTCGGCTTCGTCGCGGAGGATGCGGCCACGCAGTTCGGCGAGGGCCTCGACGTGATGGGCGGGCAGCGTCTTGACCTGACGATGCAGGCGTTCGCGCAGCTGGCCCAGCGCGGCATAACTGACGCCCGCCTCGCCGAGCTGCTGCAGGGCGCGCTGCAGGGCGAACCGGTAGGTGGGCTCAGAAACGCCCAGCACCTGCGCCGCATGGGCCAGGTCCAGGCCACCCACCAGGCGCAGCAGCAGCGCCGCCCGCGGCCCCGCGCCCAGGTGCGAGAGCTCGGGTTCGGGTGCCTCGCCCGCGGCCAGGCCACCCTGGGCCAGCAGCAGCGCCCAGAAGCCCGCGGGCCAGCCCGACAGGGGGGTCACGGTGGAAACCGACCGGAACGCCCGCATCGCGCGCCCGACCAGGGCCAGCGACTCGTCGTCGTTGCCCGATTGCACCTGCGCGAACACGAACGCACGCCGCTCGATGCCGCGCAGGAAGGCCGAGAGGGCCGGGGAAGGGGTCGGGGATGCAGGCATCGGGGGGTCGGAAATCACCCCCTATTCTAGCCAGCCGTCGCCGCAATACAGCGGTTGACTTGTGGGAAATTCGCGCTCAGCCAAGCCCGGCGCGGCTTCCGGCGTGGAACGTTGTGCACAGCGGCAGGTGGTGAGCGTGAATCCACGCCTTCACGCCCTGCAGACGCTGGGTTACGGATTCATGTCCGCCTTAAGCCATTGAATACAAACGAATATGTCAGCGTGGTTAAAAAATCACCAACCCGGCATGGGGGCCGTGGGCACGGGGATGCGCAGTCGTGCCCGGGTCGCCCTCCACAGACTTATCCACAATCTGTGTGGATAAGGCCGTTTCGTTTTTCTGAACAGTGGCTTACCCGTCCTTTGTGATGCATTCGGCAGCTTTGCGCCGCAAGTGTCCCGCGGCGGCCACAGGCGGTCCCTGGAAGGAGCCACAGGCTAGACTTCGCCGATGCCTGCGCCACCCCCTGCCATCCTTCGCGTCGCCCTGCCGGTGCCGCTGCCGCGCGAGTTCGACTACCTGCCCCCACCCGGCGCGACCGTGGCCCCTGAGTGGCTGGGATGCCGCGTGCGGGTGCCCTTCGGACGAGGTGGTGCAGACCTGGTGGGCCTTGTCGTTGGCGTTGGCGAAGCCGAAGGCGATCCCGCCGCGCTGAAGGCGGCCCACGAGCGCCTCGACGAGGTGCCGCTGCTGCACGGCGAGCTGTTCGACAGCCTGCGCTGGGTCGCCGGCTACTACCACGCCCCCCTGGGCGAGGTCATCGCCACCGCGCTCCCCGCCCTGCTGCGCGCCGGCCAGCCCCTGCCCGACACCCGTCGCCACGGCTGGGCGGCCACGCCGGCCGGGCAGGCGTCCGCGACGCAGCCGGGCCGCGAGGGTCGCCCGCGCCGGTTGCTGCTCTCGCTGTGCGAAGGCGCCCGCGACGAGGACGAGCTCGACGCCAGCGAACCGGGTTGGCGCGCGGCGGCCCGGGCGCTGGCCGCCCGCGGGCTGGCGCAGCGACAAGCAATGGACGCCGAAGCCAGTCCGCGCCCGGCCTCAGCGCCTGTACCGACACCCGGGCAGGCCGCCGCCATCGAAGCCCTGCGCACGGGTGACGGCTTCCGGCCCACCCTGCTCGAAGGCGTCACCGGCAGCGGCAAGACCGAGGTCTACCTGCAAGCCATCGCCGACTGCCTGGCGGCCGGACGGCAGGCCCTGGTGCTGGTGCCCGAGATCGGCCTCACCCCGCAGACGCTGGCGCGTTTCCGGGCGCGCCTGGGCGTGCCGGTGGCGGCGTTCCACTCCGGCCTGGCCGACGGCGAGCGCGCCCGCGCCTGGGCCGACATGGCCAGTGGCCGGGCACGGGTGCTGGTGGGCACGCGTTCGGCGGTGTTCTGCCCGCTGCCCGAGGCCGGCCTGCTGGTGGTGGACGAAGAACACGACGGTTCCTACAAGCAGCAGGACGGCGTGCGCTACCACGCCCGCGACCTGGCCCTGGTGCGGGGCAGCAAGCTGGGCGTGCCGGTGCTGCTGGGCAGCGCCACCCCCTCGCTCGAATCGCTTCACAACGCACTCTCCGGCCGCTACCGGCACCTGCGCCTTACCGAGCGGGCCGGCGGCGCACGGCCACCGGCGGTGCGCGTGCTCGACGTGCGCAAGCGGCCGCTGCACGACGGTCTCTCCGAAGCCTTGCTCGAGGCCGTGGATGCCTGCCTGGCGCGCGGCGAACAGGCGCTGGTGTTCAAGAACCGTCGTGGCTACGCGCCGGTGCTGATCTGCCACGACTGCGGCTGGAGCGCGCACTGCAGCCGCTGCGATGCCGCGATGACCGTGCACGCCGGCGGCCGCCGGCTCATCTGCCACCACTGCGGCGCGCGCGCGACGCCACCCAATGCCTGCCCGGACTGCGCCAGCCTGGCCTTGCAGCCGCAGGGCGCCGGCACCGAACGCCTGGAACAGGCCCTGGCCGCGCGTTTCCCCGAAGCCTGCCTGGTGCGGGTGGACCGCGAAACGACGCGGCGGCGCGACGCCCTGGAGAAACTCCTGGCCCGGCTCGGCGACGGCCCCGGCATCCTGGTCGGCACCCAGATCCTGGCCAAGGGCCATGACCTGCCGCGCCTCACCCTGGTGGCGGTGGTCGGCGTCGACGAGGGTCTTTTCAGCGCCGATTTCCGCGCCGGCGAAAAGCTGGCCCAGCTGCTGATCCAGGTCGCCGGCCGCGCCGGTCGCGCCCGCCTGCCCGGCGAAGTCGTGCTGCAGACCCACCACCCCGACCACCCGCTGCTGGGAACCTTGCTCAACGGCGGCTATCCCGCGGTCGCGGCCCTGCAGCTGGCCGAGCGCGAAGCGGCGGCGTTCCCGCCCTATGCGCACCTGGCGCTGCTGCGCGCGGAGGCCGGCACCGAAGCGGAGGTCCAGGGCTTCCTCAAGGAGGCCCATGCCGCGTTCGAAGCCCGGGAAGGCGTGCGCGCCAATGGCCCGATGCCGGCACCGATGGCGCGACGCGCCGGCAAGGCCCGCGGCCAGCTGCTGGTGGACGCGAGCCTGCGCGTGGCCCTGCACGCCGCGCTGCGCGAGTGGCTGCCGGCGCTGAGGGCGCTGCGCTCGGCGCGACGCGTGCGCTGGTCGCTCGACGTCGACCCGACCGACCTCTACTGATCAGCGGCCGGTGCCGCGGGCGCCGTCTTCCTGGCGCACCATCAGGTGCAGGCGCAGGCCAGGCGAAAGCTGGTGCAGGTACAGCGCCCCGTTGAGCGCCAGCACGCGGTCGCGCATGCCCGTGATGCCATTGCCCGGCAGCAGCCGGTTCAAGCGCCCCAGGCCGTCGTCGCGGATGTCCAGGAAGACCCACAGGGCGCGACGCCGGCGACTGATGCGCAACGTGAGCTGGCAGCGCCGTGCCTGCGCGTGGCGCACGATGTTGGTGACTGCTTCCTGGGCCATGCGATAGATCGCCGTGGCATGGGTGACATCGAGCTGCGACAGCAGCCGTGCGTCCCCTTCCAGGCGCACGTCCATCTGCAGGCCGGCGTCCTGGGCCAGGCGGCGAATGCTGCCGCGGTCGACCGCACCGAACAGGCCAAGCTGTTCCAGGCCCGCGGGGCGCAGGTCGGACAGCACCCGGCTGATGTTGCGCTGCATGGCGCGGGTGAGCTCGAGCAGCAGGTCGGCCATGCCGGGCCGTCCGGCGCTGTTGAGGTGGGGTGCCGCCAGTTTCAGGTGCGTTTGCAGCGCGGCCAGGTTCTGGCCGAATTCGTCGTGCAGTTCGCGGGCCAGGCGCTGGCGCTCGCTTTCTTCGAGCTGCAGGTTGCGCAGGGCGGCATCCTGGATCTCGTCGAGCAGGCGGTGTTCCTGCTGCCTGGCACGTGAAAGGTCGGCCGCCTGCCGCCGGAAATCGTCCACCGAGGCGCCGAATAGCAGGGTCAGGGCGCCGACGACCCCGACATAGGTCTGGGTGACGATGGGGCCCATGCGCGGATCGCCCAGGGCTTCTTCCAGGGCGACCGCGACCGAGATCAGGCACATCGCCGCCACCGCGCCACGCCAGCCCTGCCAAAGGGTGAACACGACGACGGCCGCGACCAGCAGCAACCGGAACAGTTCGGCGAACTCGGAGCCTGGGAAAACCGCGCCCAGCCAGACGTAGGCGCCGACGACCGGGCCCATCACGCCGGCCGAGCGCAGCATGACCGCCACCGACGGCGGCGAGTGCCGGGGTGATGGCGCCGTCGCCCAATAGGCCAGGGGCATCAGCATCAGGATGCCGATGAAGTCGCTCAACAGGTGCCGCAACCACAGGTTACCCAGCAGGGAAGCCAGGCTGCCGTTGCCGAAGGGGGCCGGGCCGGCGATCTCGAGCAAGGCCTCAAGGCCCGACGCTGGCGTCCGCAGGGCGAGCAGCACTTCGGCCAGCGCCATGCCGACCACGGCCAGCAGCGCGGCCAGGTGCACGTGGCCGATACGGCGCAGGCTGACCTGGACCCCCGGCCTGACGCCCCAGGATTGCAGCAGCAGCACGCCGCCCATCACCAGCAAGGGTTCGACTAGCGCCAGCACGACACCGTCGTGCGGATGCGTCAGCATCGCCGCGACCAGCGCCCACGGCCACCAGCGAAGCGGAAAACACCAAAGTGTGACGAACAACAGCCCGGTGCCGAGTTCCCAGTGGTAAAAATCCAGCGCCGCGACGGCCCGCAACACGATCGCCAGCAGCACGGCCCCGACGGAACCGGCCAGCAGGTAGCGCGGGCGCGTCGAGGCCCAGGCCTGCACCGTTTCCACCCCGTCCCGCTTCGCACCCCTGTTCGGCATCGGCCGCTAGCTTAGCGGCGCAACGCCAGCACAGTTGGGAATTTTTCTCGCCGTTGTCCGCGGCGCCTTTGCCAGACTGTAGGAATGCCGCGAATCCTGCTCATCGACGACCACGCCATGGTGCGCGAAGGATTCCGTCGCCTGCTCGAGGAAGCCGATGGCTTCGAGGTCGTGGCGGAAGCCGGCACGCCGACCGAGGCCCTGGCCGCCGTACGCGACCACGCGCCGGACCTGGCGCTGGTGGACCTGAGCCTGGGCTGCGAAGCCAGCGGCCTGGTGTTGCTGCTGCAGCTGCACGAGTCCTACCCCGATACCCGCTGCGTCGTGCTGTCCATGCACGACGATCCAGGCCTGGTGGTGCGGGCACTCGAGCGTGGCGCCAAGGGATACTTCAGCAAGGCCGTGGCGGCCGAGGAACTGATAGAAGGCCTGCGCCGGGTAATGAAGGGCGAACGCGCGCTGAGCACGGACCTGGCGCCGCCGCGCGCCGGCAGCCACGACGAGGCGTCGGCGCTGACCCTGCGCGAACGCGAAACCCTGCGCGGCCTGCTTTCCGGCCTGCCGCCCAAGGTCGTCGCGGCCGCCCTGGGCATCAGCGACAAGACGCTGTACCGGCATCGCGCCAACCTGATGGAAAAACTGGGCGCGCGCCACCCCGGCGAACTCGCCCGCATCGCCCGCGAACGCGGCCTGCTGGTCGACCCGGACTGAGGCCAGGCAGGCTCGACGGCGACCACCAACGCGGCCAACATGGGCCATGGACAGCGCCCCGACCCACGATCACGAAAAGAACCGGCTTCCGCATGTCGTGGTGCTGGGGGGAGGTTTTGGCGGCCTGTGGGCGACCCGCGCCCTGGCCACCGCGCCGGTCCGCATCAGCCTTGTCGATCGCACCAACCACCATTTGTTCCAGCCGCTGCTCTACCAGGTGGCCACCGCCGGGCTCTCCGCCCCGGATATCGCCGCGCCGCTGCGCCACATCCTCCGCAGGCAGCGCAACGCCACCGTGTACATGGACGAGGTGCGTTCGATCGACGTCGCGGCCCGCCGGGTGGCGCTGGCCGGGGGCGGGCTGGACTACGACTTCCTGTTGGTGGCCACCGGAGCCACCCACGCGTATTTCGGCCACGACGACTGGGCCGCGCATGCACCCGGGCTCAAGACCCTGGAGGACGCCCTGGGGATACGCTCGCGGGTGCTGTCCGCCTTCGAAGCCGCCGAGCGCGAAAACGACCCCTTGCAGCGCGAGGCCTGGCTGAACTTCGTGGTCATCGGCGGCGGGCCCACCGGCGTCGAGTTGGCCGGCACCCTGGCCGAGATCGCTCGCCACACCCTGCCCCGTGAGTTCCGGCACGCCGACGTGCGCGATGCGCGGATCCACCTGGTGGAGGCCGGTCCCCGCTTGCTCGCCTCGATGCCTGAAGACCTGTCCGAAAAAACGCGCCAGCAGTTGCAGCGCCTGGGTGTGCAGGTGCATACCGGCGACGCGGTCACGGCCATCGACGAGGAAGGCGTGGTGCTCGCGGGTAGCCGGCTGGCGAGCCGCACCGTGCTGTGGGCCGCGGGCGTCGCGGCGTCGCCCCTGGGTGGCCAGCTGGGCCTGGCCACCGATCGCGCCGGCCGGGTTCAGGTCGCGGCCGACCTGTCGCTACCGGGACACCCGGAAGTATTCGTCGTCGGCGACCTGGCGAGCGTCAGCCAGGACGGCAAACCCGTGCCCGGCGTGGCGCCGGCGGCCAAGCAGATGGGCGCGCACGCCGCCGGCGTCATCCGCGACCGATTGCGCGGGGCGCCGGGCAAGCCGTTCCGCTATCGCGACTACGGCAACCTCGCCACCATCGGTCGCATGGCGGCCGTGGTGCATTTTGGCCGCCTGAAACTGTCGGGCCTGCTGGCCTGGTGGTTCTGGTTGGTCGCGCACCTGTTCTTCCTGATCGGTTTCCGCAACCGGATCATCGTGCTGACCAACTGGGCGTGGTCGTACTGGACCTACCAGCGCCACGCCCGGATCATCGTCGGCAAGCCGCCTGCCGGTGGCGGCAACGCGAAAAAAAACGGCCCCGGAGGGGCCGTTTCGTGATCATCGTCGCAGCGCGGATCAGGCCGCGAACAGCGCCCGCATCTTCTTGAGCGCGTTGGCTTCGACCTGGCGGATGCGTTCGGCGGACACGCCGTATTCGTCGGCCAGCTCCTGCAGCGTGGCCTTGGGCTCGCCCAGGAAACGCCGCTTGAGGATGTCGCGCGAACGCTGGTCCAGGCTGGACAGGCCTTCACGCAGCAGGTCGAGCTGGTCTTCCTCGTGCGAAGCACGCTCGTAGGCCATCGCCGGATCGTCGACGTCGGTGCGCAGGTAGGCCACCGGCGACGGCGGGCCCTCGTCGTCACCGTTGTCGGGCGCGTCGAAGCCGATGTCGCGGCCGGACAGGCGCGACTCCATCTCCATCACTTCGCGCTCGGAGACGTTGAGGTCCTTGGCGATCGCGCGCACTTCCTCGGCGTTCATCCAGCCCAGGCGCTTCTTCGACTTGCGCAGGTTGAAGAACAGCTTGCGCTGCGCCTTGGTGGTGGCGACCTTGACGATGCGCCAGTTGCGCAGGATGAATTCATGCATCTCGGCGCGCACCCAGTGCACGGCGAAGCTGACCAGGCGAACGCCCTGGTCCGGGTCGAAGCGCTTGACCGCCTTCATCAGGCCGATGTTGCCTTCCTGGATCAGGTCGCCCATGCCCAGGCCGTAGCCCTGGTAACCGCGGGCAACGTGCACCACGAAGCGCAGGTGCGACATCACCAGCGCCTTGGCGGCGTCCAGGTCGTCTTCGTCACGATAGCGGCGGGCGAGCGCCTGTTCGTCCTCGACGGCCAGCACCGGGATGCGGTTCACCGCACCGATGTAGGCGTCAAGGGAACCCAGCGCACTGGGAACCGGCAGGTTGTTGGCGATCAAGGCCGTCGTGGTCATGCGATCCTCGTTCATGGGTCCGGAGTTTAGCACTCGGACATTTGGAGTGCTAAATAGGCATAAAGTTCCCTGTCCGTTCCATGAATGGAACGACGGCTCCCCTTGGCCCGAAGCTTATGTGGTGCTGGCCCGGCCGGTTTCAAGCCCCCTGGAATCAATGACCTGCATCGATTCCGGGGGCCTGGCCTCAGGGCACCTGGCAGTCGAACGTGAACGACACCGCATTGCCGGGCGCACTGGTTCCCAGGGTCCCGAGGGTCACGCCGCCCACCAGGCCGCCGACCGTCAGGGCCCCGCCCGGGCAGGCCGCGCCGGAACAGGTGACCGGATTGCCCGCGGGGCAGTTCAGCTGGCCACTGGGGCTGTCGTGCACCACGGCCCCGGTGACCGCCACCGCGCCGGCGTTGGTGACCGTGACCACGTAGGTCACGGTCTGGCCGGAGACGACTCCGACCTGGTTGTTGGTCTTGGTGACCTGAAGGTCGCTGGTGAGGGGGATCGGGTCGACGGCGCAGCCAAACTGCGGCTGGCCGTTCATCACGCAGGTCGCGGCGGAAGCCGGCGTCGGTGCGGCCGAGTTCTGGGGATCGCCGCCACCGCCGACCTGCGCCCGGTTGACCGCCGGCGCGACGATGCCGGCCTGCACCTGCACCGGGAACGCGATGGTGCGGGTGGCGCCCGCGGCGAGCGCCGTGTTCGACGTGCAGGTGACGACCTGGCCGGCATTGCTGCAGCTGCTGTTGGGCGCGGTGAAGGGGCCGACGAAACCCAGCCCATTGGGCAGGACGTCCACCACCGTGATCGTGCCACTGGTGGGGGTGCCACCTTCGTTGCGCACGACCAGGCTGACCGTGAAGGTGTCACCGGGGGCGCGATTCTGCGGATCCGGATGGGACTTGGACAGCCTGACCTGGGGGCCCGCCTGGGCCGTATTGAGGTCGATGGCGCAGCCCAGCGGTGAGTTGTTCGCGGTGCACGCGGTGACGGCGGCATCGTTGAGGCTCGACGGCAGGTCGGTGTCGCCACCGCCGCCGATGCGTGCGCGGTTGGTGTACTGCGCGCCGTCGGTGGCCGTCCCGACGTTGGCCACCAGGCTGAACTGGCTCACGGCGCCGGCCGGGATGACCGTGTTCGACTGGCAGGAGACGACCGTGGCCGATACCCGGGTGCAGGTCCATGCCGCCGCGTTCGGCCCCGCCTTGACCAGCGCCGCCGGCCAGTTCATCGGCGCCGGCAGGACATCGCGGAACAGCAGGGTGCCCACCGAGTCGGCCGCGCCGACGTTGCGGACGATGAACTGGTAGGTGGTGCTGCCATCAATGGACATGAAGACCGCGCCGTCATCCTTCTCCAGGCGCAGTTCGATGTTGAGCGCGGCATTGGTGTCCGATGCGCAGCCATTGGAAGCATCACTGAACGTGGTGGCCGGCGGCGTCGGGGCCGGACACGCCTGGGTGTCGGCAACGCTGGGCAGCGAGGGCTTGCCCGGATCGCCACCGCCGCCAACGCGGGAGCGGTTGGTCAGCGAACTGGCGGCACTGGCCGACACCTGCGCCGGCAGGCTGATGGTGGCGGTGGCGCCGGCGGCCAGCGCGGTGGCGCGCGTGCAGTCGATGCTGTTGGTGCCCGCCGTCCAGGTGCAGGAGAAACCGCCGCTGCTGAAGGGCGAAGCACCGGTATAGGTCACGCCCGCCGGGAGCACGTCGCGAACGCCGATCGTGCCGGACGTGGCGAGACTGCCGGTGTTGCCGACCACCAGCTGGTAGGTGCTCGAGCCGCCGAGCACGACGTCGTCGCTGCCGTCGGATTTGGTAAGCGTGAGCAGCGGCGCCTGCACCGTGTCGGCATCGGCCGCACAGCCCGCTGGCGTGTTGTTGCCCGTGCAGGCCGTGGTGCTGGCCGGGGTCGGGGTCGGCTGGTCCTGGTCGCCGCCGCCACCCACCCGGGCGCGGTTGATCAGGCTGGTGCCGTCGGCACTCGCCACGGTGGCCACGAAGCTGAAGTTGCTGGTGGCCGCCGGCGCGAGCGCCGTGGCGGAAGTGCAGGTGATGACGTTGCTGGCGGCGCTGCAAGCCCAGTTCGCCGCCTGGGCCCCGCCCAGGGCCAGGGCACCGTCGGGCACCGAAATGCCCGCAGGCAGCACGTCCACCACGGTCACCGTGCCCGAGCTCGTGGCCTGGCCGACGTTCGACACCGTCAGGGCGTAGGTGGTCGGGCCATTGGTCAGGGTGCTGGTGCCATTGGACTTGGCCAGCCGCAGGTCGGGGTAACACTGGGCGCCCGGCGCCACGCCCGGCACGTTCGGCGACTGGAAAGTGGTCAGGCCGCCGTTGAGGCCAAAGGCGCCGTAGCTGTCGGTCGTGCCGTTGGTCGTGTAGCCGGGGCGACCGCCGGCCAGGTTGGCCGAAAGCGACATGGCCGCGGGTGCGAACGCGATGAAACCACCGCCGCCGCCGCCACCGGGACCATGGCGGGCGGCCTCGCCCGTCTGGTTGCCGGCCCAGGCGTTGCCACCGTCGCCACCGGCAACATTGACGGTGGCGCTGCCGCCTTCCAGGGTCTGCAGCACGACTGCGCCACCACCGCCACCGCCGCCCGCGGCGTCGTTGAGCACGTTGTAGCCGTGGGCACCCCGGGCATCGATGACACCGCTGCCCGTGACCTGCCGGGCCCGCAGGATCACCAGGCCGCCACCGGCACCGCCGGCGGAGCAGCGCGCCGCGGCGCTGCTGGCGCAGCTGATGCCCGCATTTAGGTAGGTCCCGGCGTCGGCCGTGTTGTTGTTGGTGCCGCCCGAACCGCCACCACCGCCCAGGAACACCCGGTTGAACTCGAGCGTGCCGGAATAACCGGCGCCGCCGCGGCCACCGGTGTCGTTGAGCGGTGCGTTCCAGGGTCGTCCGCCCAGGCCACCTGCGGCATAGTTGCCACCACCACCGCCGCCGGCATTGCGCGAATTGCTGAACGCCGCCGGCGAGCCTTCGGTGCCGCCGCCGCCGGCATTACCGGGCGCTCCGCGGGCGCGATCGCCCAACGGGTAACCGGTGCTGCCGGCATCGAGCACCAGCAGGTTGGCGCTGGTCACCGCCGCGCCGAAATTGTTCGTCTTGATCGCCAGGAAACGCGGCGTGCCCGCGATGCCCTCGCCCTTGCCGCCGTGAGTGGTAGAGGAGAAAACACCGGTGTCCTGGGCGCGCCAGTCGACGTCGGTGCCCGGACCGGACCCGCCGATGCCGGCAGCGCCGCGGAAGCCCCGGCCGGCAACAAACACCGCACGCCCGGCCTGGCCCTCGACGGTCGCCGAGCCCAGCGTGATGGTTCCGGCGGCATCGACGACGACCACGCCACCGGTTTCGGTCGAGGTGCCGTCTCTGCCCCAGGGCGGGGCAGTGACGCCGTTGAGCGTGACGTCGGCGAACTGCGGCACGCGCACGATCTGGTAGCGCCGCTGGCCGGCGGCGGCGGTCGCGTCGGCGTTGACGTAGGAATAGGTGAGCGCAGGCGAAAACGTCACGTTGCTGCCGGCCACGGCGTCGGCCCGCACGAATTCGTAGCGACCGGTGCCACCGATGCCGGTGGTGCCCGAACCGTTGCCGGTTCCGGAGCCGTAAACGCTGCTGTTGCTGGTGTTGATCGTGGCGTCCTGCATCTGGATCAACATCAGGACGTCGCCGACGGCCACCGTGGTGCTGGCACCCCGGGTATCGCGGTTGCCCAGGGCAAGCACCGTCGAGCCCGCGGCCAGGGTGCCGGTCGTGCCCGAATAATAGGTGTTCACGATGCCCGAGGCCGTGCTGGCCGGGTTGCTGCCGGGGTTGCCGCAGACCAGCGCCTGCGCCGAGGCCACGCCGGGCATGAGCAGGCAGGCGAGCAGGAGCCAGGCGCTCGGCGCCTTGCGGGAGTTAACGACAGGCATGGTGGATCCTCGCATCAGTAGCTGCCCACCAGGTTCAGGAAGAACCCGCGGTGGTCGTAGTCGAAATCGGTCAGGTCGTCGCTGAAATCGGTGAAGTTCCAGCCTACGCCGATCCGGAAATGGTCGCCGATGTCACGGTCGATGCCGACCAGGAAACCCCGGCGATCACCGCCCTGGGTCACGCCGAGCCAGCGATATTCCGCCAGGGCATGCCAGTGGTCGGCGAAGCTGTAGCGCAACTGCCCGGCGGCGAAGGTCGCCGCGGCATCGGTCCAGGTGCCGGCCAGGCGGCCCATGCGGACTTCGCCCTCGCGGCGCATGAGCTTGCCGGCAAGCTGCCAGCGCTGGTCGGGGCTGAAGATGCCTTCGATCGCAGCCACCTGCGTGCGCTGGTCGTAGAAGGCCACCGTGTCACCCACCTGGGGCAGCGCCGACACGTCGTACAGCCAGGTGTACTTGCCCAGCAGGGCGTAGCGGGTGCTGTCCCAGGGCCGCCAGGCAAAACCGACGTTGCCTTCGATGAAGCGGGCACCGGCCTGCGTCTGCACGGCGTCCTCGGTCTCGGACCAATTGAGCCGGGCGGCGACGCGCAGGCTGTCGTTGACCTTGTGCAGCAGGCGGTTGGTGGTGACCCATTGCTCGCGCTGTTCCGCGCCCCGGTCCTCGCGCCACTCCAGCTTGCTCTGCCACTGCGTCAGGTTGGAGGTGCGCCCGCCGGAGACGCTGATGGCGCGTCGCTCGACGAGTCCGGATGCCGCTTCGAGGTCGGCGTCCTGCAGCGTGAAGCCCAGGTTCCAGCCTTCGCCGACGAAGAAGTCCATGCCGAAGGTATGCGCCAGGCCGGTCTGGCCCGGCGCCTTGAGGTACTGGCTTTCGTTGAACACGTTGACGTTGCTGTTCAGGCGCCAGCGTTGGCCAAGCGTCCAGCCGGCATTGGCCGACGGATTGAACAGTGGGTCGTAGGCGGACTGGTCGGTGCTGTAGGTGTAGCCACCGTAGAAGCTGTGCTCGGCGCTGAGGCGGTATTCACCGTCCACGCGCAGGGCGTCGCCCCGGTCGCCGGTGGTCAGTTCCGCGCCAACGGTCGACAGGTCGCCGAACTGGTACTGGGCACCCACCGTCAGGGCGTCGTTCTCCTGGTAGGCACCGGAGTCGTCGTCGACCGTGACCTGCGCGATGCCGTACAGGTCCAGCGAGGTGCCGAGACGATGTTTGTACTGCACCGCCGCCAGCGTACCGACGGCGTCGCCGCCCAGCCGCTGTTCGTCGACGCGGCGCAGTTCGGCCGACAGGCTTCGATCCTGCGACAGCCGCCATTCCGCGGTCAGCTGAGCCTGGCCCAGCGACTCGGCGCCACGCTCGGCCTGGCTCGCCTTCGCGTACACGCCAAGGTCGGGGCCGAATTCGCCGCGCACTTCAGCGCCATACTCGCGGATCGCCTGGCCGGTATCGAACCGCGCGACCGAGAAGCCACCCTCGACCTCGCGCCACCAGGCGCCGGCGCTCCAGTCGCGCTGGGTCCAGCCCAGCTCGCGGAAGTTCGCCCTGGCCTCGACCGCACGGGCTTCGCCCGACCGGGCGCCGAGGCCCGAGTTGAGTTCGGTGAAGCTGAGGCCACCGTTGTCGGAGAAAAAGACCGGGGCACTGGTCGCTTCGGTCCGGGTGTGCTCGAGCCGCACGTAGGTGCCGCGACCCGCCTTGAGCGTGAGGTCGGCGCCGCGCAGCGAATAGTCGTCGCCGGCGCGGTTTTCGTCCACCCAGGTCGCGCCCAGGCCAACGTGGTCGCCGAACCAGTGGCGCCCACGGAAGCCCGCGGCCACGTCGTCGGCATCGAAGCCGCCACTGGGCACGTACTCATAGTCGGCCAGCAGGACCTGCAGCCAGCCGTCGAGCGGCGCGTCGCGGGTGAGGGTCGGCACGCGCTCGCGGGTGATCTGCGCCAGCGGACGGGTCAGCAGGATGCGGCCCTGGAACTCGTCGATCTCGTAGTCGACGCCGCGCTGGAGCACGACGCTGCCCTCGACGCGACCGGTCGTGGTGTCGCGCACCTCCAGCGTCAGCACTTCCGATCCCGGCAAGACGTCGGTGTGGCGCAGGTAGTAGAGGCTGCCGCCGGTACCGACGAATTCACTGTGCCCGGCCACGGTCTGGGCTTCGGACGCGAAGGCGCGAAGTTGGCTGCCGGCATCGCCGTAGGCGGTGGCGCGGCGACTGCGCCAGTCCAGCGCCGCACCGTAGAGCGAGCGCTGGTACTGGCCGTATTCGGTGCCGGTGAACCCGGTGCCGAAGTTGCCCCACAGGGCCTGGTTGCGGTCCCAGTCCACGCGCACGTAGAGGCGGCCCTGGCTGTCGACGTCGCGGTAGGTGGTGGAGTCGTCGCCGTACACCGGATAGTAGGTGTCGGGGTCGAGGCGCCGGAAGATGTCCTGGGGGTCCGCATCCCAGAATCCGTCGAACAGCTCGGAGACCTCGCGTTCACTCGTGTCGGCCTGCGCCGTCACCAGGTAACGTCCCTTGATTTTCCCCTTGAGGTAGAACGCCAGGCGACCTTCCAGCAGGAACCCGTCGTCGAAACGTTCGTCGCCGGCCAGGGGTTCGATCGAGCCGCTGGTGTCGCCATTGGACACCGTGAGGTCGGCGATGGCGACGGCGAACAGGTAGCGACCCGTCACGTCCACATCAAGCGTGTGCGAAACCGGCGCGCGATCCTGGCCTGCCAGGGTCAGTTCGAACCGGTGCTGGCCGACGGGCATCAGGTATTCGGCCGCCAGCTTGCGCTCCAGGTCGACCGGGTGCGGCTGGCCGTTGATCTCGACCGTGTAACCCTCGGGGATGTTGCGGCCGTGGATGCGGATGCGCGAGCCATGGATGGCGATGTTCTGCTGGCGCAGGGCATTGCCGGCGAAGGCGGACTGCACCAGCGCCAGGTCCTGCGCCTCGTCGGCCCCCAGGCGGATGCCCCGGGTCTTCTCGGTGCCGTCCCGGTTCCTGGACAGGCCACGCTCCGCTTCCTCGGGGCGCACCAGCTGCAGGCGCTGCGGGAAGGTTTCATCGACGCTGCCTTCGGCATCGCGCACGCGCACGATGTACTGCAGTTCGTCGCCTTCGCGCGCCACCGCGTCGGCCGGGAGTTCGCCGTCCCAGGTCGCATCGGCCACCGCCGCCACCTCCAAGGGGATGCGGGCCAGGGGTTCGACCAGGTCGGTGTCCTTGCCGGCGAAGACGATGATCTCGGCTTCGCTGATGAAGGACGAATAATTGCCCTGCACGTAGAAGCGCACTGGCTTGGCGATTCGGCCGCCTTCGAAGGCCACCAGGCTGGACGCACTGGCGTTGAGCACGGGCTGGCCCAGGTTGGGGTCTTCGGTGGCCCAGACCACGCCGCCATCGGGCAGCTGGACCGTCCACTTGCCGACCGCCGAGACGCGGCCGGCTTGCCCGGCTTCGATGGTCACGCGGCGATCGGCCGCCAGGCCCTCGTCCGCGCCGTCGGCGGCGGGCTCGCGCTCGCCGCGGGTGCGCACGCGCACCAGCACTTCGCCGTCGCTCGTACAGCCGGACGCCCCACAGGCGACGTCACCGATGGACTTCGCGGCGGCCGGGTCGTCGCTTGCCGAGACAAGCAGTGGAAAGGCCGCCGTGCCAAGCACGGCGATCAGGGTGCAATCGAGGATCTTCATCTTCAGGCGCATCACTTGCCCCCCTCGCTGCTGCGGACGGAGGCATCCGGGTCTTGGCTGATGTCAACGCGCAGTCGCTGGCGCAGTTCGGGTGGCAGTCGTGCAGCCAGGGCGTCGAAGACCGCACGCGCCCGGCGCAGGCCCAGTGCCGTGTTGGCCTGGTCCGAACCGCGCCGGTCGGCATGGCCGACGATGCCGACCACCAGCATGCCGTCGCCCGTGGCCGCCCGTTGTTCGATATCGGCGGCCACGGCATCAAGCAGCGCCGCATAACGAGGGGCAAGCACCGCCTGGCCGGTTTCGAACAACACGGTGCCCAGCACCGGGGATCCGCCGATGCTGGCCAGGCTGCTGTCCGGATCGGCCGGGTCGGTGCGCAGGCTCACGGCGACGTCGTCCAGGCCTTCGGGCATCGCGGCCTCGACGGCCTGCTGGACGACGCGGGCGCGCCTGAACGCCAGGGCTTCGTCCCCGCCTTCGGCGGTGATGACCAGCTGGCCGGCTCCGCGAGCCTGCAGCTGTTCGACGATGCCGGCAACGACGGGTTCGTGGCCCGGACGGAGCTCGGCGCTTTCAGGCGGGAACATCAGGTTGCCCAGCGCGATCTCCAGCACCTGTTCGGTGCCCGCGACCCGGCCCGTGGGCAGGGTGAACCCGAAGTCAAAGCGCGTCGGGATGCCCTGGGTGACGCGGCGCACCAGCGGGTTGCGGGTCGTCGCCACGCTGCCCGGCGGCAAGGTCGCGGTGTCCACCTTGAGGATGAAGTTGCGGCCACGTTCCCACGGACCGCCCGCCACGCCGACCAGATGGTAGCGGCCATGCGGGTCGGTCTCGATCAACAGGCCTTCCACGGAGGCGATGCGTACGCCCGGGATACCGCGCTCCTGGACGCCCAGGTTGGAGACGACATAGTCGACGCGGTAGCCGCCGGCTTCGCGCGAGACGCGCCGTTCGACCTGCGGCAGGGCCGCACTGTCTTGCGCCGGTTCGCCCTCGATTCGGGTATTGCCAGCGGCGTCCATGCGCAGGCTCAGCCCCTGGTCGCTGCTGAGCACGAAGTCGCTGGTGAACCGCGGCTCGACCAGCAACTGCGACACCACGAGCTGCCGCGCCGAGGCCGGGTCGGCCTCGGACTGGCGTCCTTCGATGTCGCCCACGTCCAGGCCACGCAGCAGCGGCGCGCTCGCGTCCGCCACCGGCCGGGCCTGGCCGTCGCGATGGAGCACGGTGGAGCCGGCCACGTAGGCCCCGGCCTCGAAGCCGCCCTGCACGTGGATACCGGTCAGCGAGGCCAGGTCCTGGCGACCGTCGCCGTCGCGGTCGTCGAAGACGGTACCGATCACCAGCGATTCTTCCATCATCGGATCACCGGCCAGGCGTACCTGGGCGGTGGCGACGTTGGACTGGCTGTCGCCGCTGGTCAGCACGGCGGAGTTGACGTGCATGCCCGGACGCACGCCGGCACCGACGCGCAGCAGGTAGCTGATCGTCGCGGACTGGCCGGGGGCGACGTCGATGCGGTCGACCCGGATCGGGAAGGTTCCCACCAGGCGACCGGCGCCGTCGTCGTCGGCGACCACGAGCGAGTCCTGCACATAGGTAAAGCCGGCCGGTGGCGTGTCCACCAGCAGGCCGTCCACCAGCGGGCCGCCGCCGGTGTTCTCGACCCGGACCTGGTAGCGCACCAGGTCGCCAACCCGGACTTCGCTGGGCTGGGCCGACTTGCTCAGACGGATCACGGTCGGGTCGGCCTGTACCTCGACGACCGCTGCGGCGTTGCCGGTGACCGTGATGGTCTGGCTGCCGGCCTTGGTGGTGCCGCTGGCAATGACCGCGTTCTCAAGCGGGTTGCCGGCATTGGCTTCCGCCGCCGTGATGGTGTGCGTGTAGCTGGCGCAGGTCGCCACCTCACCCGGAGCCAGGGTGGTCGGTGCGCAGTCGAGCATGACCGGCGCGCCGCCCTGGAAGCTGTCCTCCACGGTCAGGTTGCTGATCGTGAGATTGCCGGTATTGGTGACGATGACCGAATAGGTGATCACGTCACCGGCTTCGCCGCGACCCTGCACGCCTTCGTCGGTGGTCAGTTCGGCCAGCTTTTCGATGGCGATCTGCGGGCGCTGCTCGATGTCGATACCGACGCTCGCCGTACACGCCGCTGCCGGCGCTTCGCCGGGCAGGCAGACCTGGGCCGAAGTGGCGGTGGCCGTATTGGTCAGTGCGCCGGCCTCGACATCGGCCAGGGTGACCACGTAGGTCCCTTCCAGCACGCAGGTATCGCCGACCAGCACCAGGGCGCAGGTGACGCTGTCGGGCGTCAACATGGCGTCGTCGATGCGGACATCCGTAAGCGGCGTTTCACCGGTATTGATGACGGTCACGGTATAGGCCAGCGTGTCGCCGGCGCTTACGAGGCCGTCACCGTCCGCATCCGTGGCCAGGACCGGCTCGGGCTTGGTCGTGGCCATCGCCGGTACGCCGGCGGGAACGGGCGCGACCGGCGTGACAACGGTGTTCGAGACCACGGTGGCAGGCGTCTGCCCGCTCTCGGCATTGGCGGTGTTGACCACTTCGCCGGCCTGGGCCTCGTCCAGCGTGACCACGTGCGTGCCTTCGAGCACGCAGGTGCCGGCGACGGGCACGACGGCGCAGCTGACGCTTCCCGGATCAAGCAGGGCGTCGGTGACCACGACATTGGTCAGCTCCACCGTGCCGGTGTTGGTCAGGGTGATGGTGTAGGCCAGGGTGTCACCGAGGCTGACGCCGCCACTGCCGTCGGCGTCGACCAGCAGGGTCGCCGCGGACTTGGCGAGCGTGGCTTCGGCGATTTCCGGCGAGATGACGGTGATGACCTGGTTGGCGCTGGCGACGCCGCCGTTGCGGTCGGTGATGGCGTAGGGGAAGGTCACGGTTCCCGTGAAGTCCGGATCCGGCGCGAACGTGAAGCTGCCGTCGGCCGCCACGATGACGGTGCCACCCGTCACCGGGATCTCCTGGTACGAGCCGGGCGTCAGCGGCACGCCATTGATGGAGAAGACGTAGAGGGTGTCTCCGTCCGGGTCGCTGTCGGCAGTGAGCGGGAACAAGGCAACCGGCACGCCCGCGGGCGTGGTGTAGGTGTCGGTGACCGCCACCGGGCGGCGATTGGCCACCGGCGTGGTGACCGTGTTCGACGACACCGGCGCCGGGATTTCGGTGCTGCTGGCCGTCGCGGTGTTGACGACGCGACGGGCCCGCACCTCGGCATCGGTGACGACGTGCGTGCCGGTGAGCACGCAGGTGCCGCCGAGCGGTACGTTGGCGCAGGTGGTGCTGCCGGGCGTCAGCTGCGGATCGCTGACAACCACGTTGGTCAGCGGCAGGTTGCCGGTATTGGTCAGCGTCACCGTGTAGCGCAGGGTGTCGCCACCGGTGAGACTGCCGCTGCCATCGGCGTCGATCACCAGGCTGGCGTCGGACTTGAACAGCGTGAAGCCCGGCACCGGGCGCACCGGCGTGACGACCGTGTTGGAGTTCGTCGGTCCGGGGACTTCCGTGCTGGTGGCGCTGGCCGTGTTGACCACCTGGCCGGCGAGCGCTTCGGCATTGCTCACGACATGCGTGCCGGTGAGCACGCACGTAGCGCCGACGGCCACGCTGGCGCAGGGGGTGCTGCCCGGGGTCAGCTGCGGATCACTGACGACCACGTTGGAGAGGGCGAGGTCGCCCACGTTGGTCAGCGTCACCGTGTAGCTGAGGGTGTCGCCTTCGGTGATGTCACCCGAACCGTCGGCATCAGTCACCAGGGTCGCCGGCGACTTGGCCAGGGTCAGCGCCGGCACCTGGGTGACCGGCGTGGTGACGGTGTTGGAGTTGGTCGGACCCGGCACCTCCGTGCTGGTGGCATTGGCGGTGTTGACCACCTGGCCGGCCTGCGCTTCCGCGGCCGTCACCACGTGGGTGCCGGAAAGCACACAGGTGCCGCCCACGGCGACACTGGCGCAGGTCGTGCTGCCGGGGGTCAGCTGCGGATCGCTCACGACAACCGAGGTCAGTGCCACGTCGCCGGTGTTGGTCAGCGTGACGGTGTAGCTCAGCGTGTCACCTTCTGTGATGTCGCCCGAGCCGTCGGCATCGGTGGTCAGCGTCGCCGCGGACTTGGCCAGGGTGAGCGCCGGGACCTGGACCACGGGCGTCGTGACGGTATTCGAATCCGTCGGACCCGGCACCTCGGTGCTGGTCGCGTTGGCGGTGTTGACGACCTGGCCGGCCTGCGCTTCCGCGGCCGTCACCACGTGCGTGCCGGAAAGCACGCAGGTGCCGCCGACGGCGACGCTGGCGCAACTCGTGCTGGCCGGGGTCAGCTGGGCGTCGTTGATGACGACGTTGTTCAGCGGAACATCACCGGTGTTGGTCAGGGTCACCGTGTAGCTCAGCGTGTCGCCTTCCGTGATGTCGCCCGATGCATCGGCATCGGTGGTCAGGGTGGCGGCCGACTTGGCCAGGGTCAGGTCAGGGACCTGGACCACGGGCGTGGTCACCGTGTTTGAGTCCGTCGGACCCGGCACCTCGGTGCTGGTCGCATTGGCGGTGTTGACCACCTGGCCCGCCTGGGCCTCGGCCGCAGTGACCACGTGCGTACCGGAAAGCGCGCAGGTGCCGCCGACGGCGACGCTGGCGCAGTTGATGCTGCCCGGAGTGAGCTGCGGATCGCTCACGACCACACTGGTGAGGGCGATGTCGCCCACGTTGGTCAAGGTCACCGTGTAGCTCAGCGTGTCGCCTTCCGTGATGTCACCGGAGGCGTCGGCATCGGTGCTCAGCGTCGCCGCCGACTTGGCCAGCGTCAGCGCCGGGACCTGGACCACCGGCGTGGTGACGGTATTGGAGTCTGTCGGGCCCGGCACCTCGGTGCTGGTCGCGTTGGCCGTGTTGACCACCTGGCCCGCCTGGGCCTCGGCCGCCGTGACCACGTGCGTACCGGTCAGGATGCAGGTGCCGCCGACGGCGACACTGGCGCAGCTCGTGCTGCCCGGGGTCAGCTGCGGATCGCTGACGACGACGTTGCCCAGCGGGACATCGCCGGTGTTGGTCAGCGTCACCGTGTAGCTGAGCGTGTCGCCTTCCGTGATGTCGCCCGACGCATCGGCATCGGTCGTCAGCGTCGCCGCCGACTTGGCCAGGGTGAGCGCCGGGACCTGGACTACCGGCGTGGTGACGGTGTTGGAGTCCGTCGGGCCGGGAATTTCGGTGCTGGTCGCGTTGGCGGTGTTGACGACCTGACCCGCCTGGGCTTCGGCCGCGGTGACCACGTGCGTACCGGTCAGCACGCAGGTGCCGCCGACGGCGACGCTGGCGCAGCTCGTGCTGCCCGGCGTCAGCTGCGGATCACTGACGACGACCGAGGTCAGGGCAACGTCGCCCGTATTGGTCAGCGTCACCGTGTAGCTCAGCGTGTCGCCCTCGGTGATGTTGCCCGAGCCGTCGGCATCGGTGGTCAGCGTCGCCGCGGACTTGGCCAAGGTGAGCGCCGGGACCTGCACGACAGGCGTGGTGACGGTGTTGGAATTGGTCGGACCGGGGATCTCGGTGCTGGTGACGCTGGCCGTGTTGACCACCTGGCCGGCCTGGGCTTCCGCCGCCGTCACCACGTGCGTGCCGGTCAGCATGCAGGTGCCGCCAATGGCGACGCTGGCGCAGCTGGCGCTCGCCGGGGTCAGCTGGGCGTCGTTGATAACGACGTTGCCCAGCGGGACATCACCGGTGTTGGTCAGCGTCACCGTGTAGCTCAGCGTGTCGCCTTCCGTGATGTCGCCCGACGCGTCGGCGTCGGTCACCAGCGCGGCGGCCGACTTGGCGAGCGTCAGGGCCGGCACCTGGACCACCGGCGTGGTGACGGTGTTGGAGTTGGTCGGACCCGGCACCTCGGTGCTGGTCGCGTTGGCGGTGTTGACCACCTGGCCCGCCTGGGCTTCGGCCGCGGTGACCACATGGGTGCCCGTGAGCACGCAGGTACTGCCAACGGCAACGCTGGCGCAGCTCGTGCTGGCCGGGGTCAGCTGGGCGTCGTTGATGACGACGTTGTTCAGCGGAACATCACCGGTGTTGGTCAGTGTCACCGTATAGCTCAGCGTGTCGCCTTCCGTGATGTCGCCCGACGCATCGGCATCGGTCGTCAGGGTGGCGGCCGACTTGGCCAGGGTCAGGTCAGGGACCTGGACCACGGGCGTGGTCACCGTATTGGAGTCCGTCGGGCCCGGCAGTTCCGTGCTCGTGGCACTGGCGGTGTTGACCACCTGACCCGCCTGGGCTTCGGCTGCGGTGACCACGTGCGTGCCGGAAAGCACGCAGGTGCCGCCCACGGCGACGCTGGCGCAGGTTGTGCTGGCCGGGGTCAGCTGCGGATCGCTCACCACGACCGAGGTCAGGGCAACGTCGCCCGTATTGGTCAGCGTCACCGTATAGCTGAGGGTGTCGCCTTCGGTAATGTCACCGGAGGCGTCGGCATCGGTGCTCAGCGTCGCCGCCGACTTGGCCAGGGTGAGCGCCGGTACCTGGACCACGGGCGTCGTGACAGTGTTGGAGTTCGTCGGACCCGGCACCTCGGTGCTGGTCGCGTTGGCGGTGTTGACGACCTGACCCGCCTGGGCCTCGGCTGCAGTGACCACATGCGTACCGGAAAGCACGCAAGTGGCGCCGACGGCAACGCTGGCGCAGCTCGTGCTGCCCGGGGTCAGCTGCGGATCGCTGACGACCACGCTGGTCAGCGCCAGGTCACCGGTATTGGTCAGCGTCACCGTGTAGCTGAGGGTGTCGCCTTCGGTAATGTTGCCCGAGCCGTCGGCATCGGTGGTCAGGGTGGCGGCCGACTTGGCGAGCGCCAGGGCCGGGACCTGCACCACCGGCGTAGTAACGGTATTGGAGTCCGTCGGGCCGGGGATCTCGGTGCTGGTCGCGTTGGCGATGTTGACCACCTGGCCCGCCTGGGCCTCGGCCGCGGTGACCACGTGCGTACCGGCCAGGACGCAGGTGCCGCCGACGGCGACGCTGGCGCAGGACGTGCTGCCGGGGGTGAGTTGCGGATCGCTGACAACCACACTGGTCAGCGCCACGTCACCGGTGTTGGTCAGCGTGACGGTGTAGCTCAGCGTGTCACCTTCAGTGATGTCACCCGAGGCGTCCGCATCGGTCGTCAGCGTGGCCGACGACTTGGCCAGGGTCAGGGCCGGGATCTGGACCACCGGCGTGGTGACCGTATTGGAATCGGTCGGTCCCGGCAGTTCCGTGCTGGTCGCGTTGGCGGTGTTGACCACCTGGCCCGCCTGGGCCTCGGCCGCGGTGACCACATGGGTGCCCGTGAGCACGCAGGTGCCACCAATGGCGACACTTGCGCAGCTCGTGCTGCCCGGGGTCAGCTGCGGATCGGCGACAACCACGCTGGTCAGCGCCACGTCGCCGGTATTGGTCAGCGTCACCGTGTAGCTCAGCGTGTCCCCTTCGGTGATGTCACCGCTGGCATCCGCGTCGGTCGTCAGCGTCGCCGACGACTTAACCAGGCTGAACTCGGGCACCTGCGACACCGGCGTGGTCACCGTGTTCGAACTCGTCGGACCCGGTACTTCGGTGCTGGTCGCGTTGGCCGTGTTGACCACCTGGCCCGCCTGGGCCTCGGTCGCGGTGACCACATGGGTGCCCGCGAGCACGCAGGTGCCGCCGACGGCGACGTTGGCGCAGGACGTGCTGCCCGGGGTCAGCTGCGGGTCGCTCACCACGACCGACGTCAGCGCCACGTCGCCCGTATTGGTCAGCGTGATGGTGTAGCTCAGCGTGTCGCCTTCGGTGATGTCACCGGAGGCGTCGGCATCGGTGGTCAGGCTCGCCGCCGACTTCGACAGCGTCAGCGCCGGCACCTGGACCACCGGCGTGGTGACGGTATTGGAATCCGTCGGGCCGGGGATCTCGGTGCTGGTCGCGTTGGCGGTGTTGACCACCTGGCCCGCCTGGGCTTCTGCTGCGGTCACCACGTGCGTACCGGCCAGGACGCAGGTGCCGCCGACGGCGACGCTGGCGCAGCTGGCGCTCGCCGGGGTCAGCTGGGCGTCGTTGATAACGACGTTGCCCAGCGGGACGTCACCGGTGTTGGTCAGCGTGACGGCGTAGCTCAGCGTGTCACCTTCGGTGATGTCACCCGAGGCGTCCGCGTCGGTCGTCAGCGTCGCCGACGACTTCACCAGGCTGAACTCGGGCACCTGCGCTACCGGGGTGGTCACCGTGTTCGAACTCGTCGGGCCCGGCACTTCGGTGCTGGTCGCGCTGGCGGTGTTGACCACCTGGCCAGCAAGCGCCTCGGCGTTGCTGACGACATGCGTGCCGGAAAGCACGCAGGTGCCGCCGACGGCGACGCTGGCGCAGCTCGTGCTGGCCGGGGTGAGTTGCGCATCGTTGATCACGACGCTGCTCAGCGGTACGTCACCGGTATTGGTCAGCGTCACCGTGTAGCTCAGCGTGTCACCTTCGGTGATGTCACCGCTGGCATCCGCGTCGGTCGTCAGCGTGGCGGCCGACTTCGACAGCGTCAGCGCCGGCACCTGCACAACAGGCGTGGTGACGGTATTGGAACTCGTCGGGCCGGGAATCTCAGCGCTCGTCGCGTTCGCCGTATTGACCACTTCGCCGGCCTGCGCTTCCGCCGCAGTCACCACGTGGGTGCCGGAGAGCACACAGGTGGCGCCCACGGCGACGCTGGCGCAGGAGCTGTTGCCCGGGGTCAGTTGCGGATCGCTCACCACGACCGAGGTCAGCGTCACGTCGCCGGTGTTGGTCAGCGTGACGGTGTAGCTCAGGGTGTCGCCTTCCGTGATGTTGCCCGAGCCGTCGGCATCGGTGGTCAGGGTGGCGGCCGACTTGGCAAGCGTCAGGGCCGGCACCTGCACGACAGGCGTGGTGACGGTGTTGGAGTTGGTCGGACCCGGCACCTCGGTGCTGGTCGCGTTGGCGGTGTTGACGACCTGGCCCGCCTGGGCTTCGGCCGCGGTCACCACATGGGTGCCGGAAAGCACGCAGGTGCCGCCAACGGCGACGCTGACGCAGCTCGTGCTGCCCGGCGTCAGCTGCGGATCGCTGACAACCACACTGGTCAGCGCCACGTCACCGGTGTTGGTCAGCGTGACGGTGTAGCTCAGCGTGTCACCTTCAGTGATATCACCCGAGGCGTCCGCGTCGGTCGTCAGCGTGGCCGGGGACTTGGCCAGGGTCAGGTCGGGGACCTGGACCACCGGCGTCGTGACGGTATTCGAGTCCGTCGGACCCGGCACTTCGGTGCTGGTCGCGTTGGCCGTGTTGACGACCTGGCCCGCCTGGGCTTCGGCCGCGGTAACCACATGGGTTCCCGTGAGCACGCAGGTGCCCCCGACCGCGACGCTGGCACACGACGTGCTGCCGGGGGTCAGCTGTGCATCACTGACCACGACCGACGTCAGGGCAATGTCGCCCGTATTGGTCAGCGTGACCGTGTAGCTGAGGGTGTCGCCTTCGGTGATGTCACCGGAGGCGTCGGCATCGGTGCTCAGCGTCGCCGCCGACTTCGCCAGTGTCAGCGCCGGGATTTGGACCACCGACGTGGTGACGGTGTTCGAGCTCGTCGGACCTGGGATCTCGGTGCTGGTCGCATTGGCCGTGTTGACCACTTCCCCGGCCTGGGCCTCGGCCGCCGTGACCACGTGCGTACCGGTCAGGACACAGGTACCGCCGACGGCGACACTGGCGCAGCTGGCGCTGGCCGGGGTCAGCTGCGGATCGCTGACGACCACGTTGGTCAGCGCCACGTCGCCCGTATTGGTCAGCGTGACGGTGTAGCTCAGCGTGTCGCCTTCGGTGATGTTGCCGCTGGCATCCGCGTCGGTAGTCAGCGTCGCGGCCGACTTGGCGAGCGTCAGGGCCGGGACCTGGACCACCGGCGTGGTGACCGTATTCGAATCGGTCGGACCGGGCACTTCCGTGCTCGTGGCATTGGCGGTGTTGACCACCTGGCCCGCCTGGGCCTCGGCCGCGGTGACCACATGGGTACCCGTCAGCACGCAGGTACCCCCGACGGCGACGCTGGCGCAGCTCGTGCTGGCCGGGGCAAGTTGGGCGTCACTGATGACTACGCTGCTTAACGGGACATCACCGGTGTTGGTCAGCGTCACCGTGTAGCTCAGCGTGTCGCCTTCCGTAATGTCGCCCGACGCGTCGGCATCGGTGGTCAGTGTCGCCGCCGACTTGGCGAGCGTCAGTGCCGGGACCTGGACCACCGGCGTGGTGACGGTGTTGGAGTTGGTCGGACCTGGCACCTCGGTGCTGGTCGCGTTGGCCGTGTTGACCACTTCGCCGGCCTGCGCTTCCGCGGCGGTCACCACATGCGTGCCGGAAAGCACACAGGTGCCGCCGATGGCGACGCTGGCGCAACTCGTGCTGCCCGGCGTCAGCTGCGGATCACTGACCACGACCGACGTCAGGGCAATGTCGCCCGTATTGGTCAGCGTGACGGTATAACTGAGGGTGTCGCCTTCGGTGATGTTGCCCGAGCCGTCGGCATCGGTGGTCAGGGTGGCGGCCGACTTGGCGAGCGTCAGGGCCGGCACCTGCACCACCGGCGTGGTGACGGTGTTGGAATTCGTTGGACCCGGCACCTCGGTGCTGGTGGCATTGGCGGTGTTGACTACCTGGCCCGCCTGGGCCTCGGCCGCGGTCACCACGTGGGTGCCCGTGAGTACGCAAGTACCGCCGACAGCGACGCTGGCGCAGGAAACACTGCCGGGGGTCAGCTGCGGATCGCTGACCACGACCGAGGTCAGGGCAACGTCGCCCGTATTGGTCAGCGTGACCGTGTAGCTGAGTGTGTCGCCTTCGGTGATGTCGCCCGACGCATCGGCATCGGTTGTCAGCGTCGCCGCGGACTTGGCCAGGGTGAGCGCCGGCACCTGGACCACGGGCGTGGTGACGGTATTCGAGTCCGTCGGGCCGGGAATCTCGGTGCTGGTTGCGTTGGCGGTGTTGACGACCTGACCCGCCTGGGCTTCGGCCGCAGTGACCACATGGGTGCCCGTGAGCACGCAGGTGCCCCCGACGGCGACGCTGGCGCAGCTCGTGCTGCCCGGCGTCAGCTGCGGAT
>NZ_AVCJ01000001.1 GCF_000743535.1 Arenimonas donghaensis DSM 18148 = HO3-R19 | reverse complement strand
CTTGGGCCCGCGCGGGGTGCGTGGCGGCGCGACCTTCGAGCCGGTTTCCACGCCCTCGGGCACGTACCAGCTCCGGAAGGCCGCCGGATTGGCGTCGTGGCCACCGTGATGGGTCGGCTGGGCATCACCGCGCGGGCCGCGGGCCTTGCCCTGCCGGGCACCGGCCGGCCGGGGTCCGTCGATCCGGTTGCCAAAGTTGTCGTCGCGCGGGCCGCCGCGGCCGGGGCCACGCTTGCCCTTGCCGGCGCCGGGACCACCGCCGGGGCGACCGCGGCCGCGGCCGCGCGGTTCCTCGCGCACGTTGTCGAAACGGCGCAGTTCGCGCGCCTCGTCGTCGATGGCGCCATTGACGTAGGACGCCTGCTTGCGGTCCTTGCCGACGCGGATTTCGGTGGGACGCGACTTGCGCTGGCCGATCACCGGCTGCAGGGTCAGCACCGCCGGCTTGTCTTCCAGGCGGAACTGGCCGCGCAGCTTCTCGACCTCGGCTTCAGGCAGCTCCTCGGCATGGCCACGCTTGAGCGGCCGCGGCAGCGGCGTCGAACCATAACGCACGCGCTTGAGCCGGCTGACCTGGAATCCCTGGGATTCCCAGAGGCGGCGCACCTCGCGGTTGCGGCCCTCGCTGAGCACCACGTTGAACCAGGCGTGCGAGTCGGAGCTGCCGATGCGCTCGATGGCATCGAACTTGGCCAGCCCGTCCTCGAGCTCCACGCCCTTGGCCAGTCGCTGCACCACGTCTTCCGGCACCTCGCCATGGATGCGGCAGACGTACTCGCGCTGGATGTTCGACGAGGGATGCATCAGGGCGTTGGCCAGCTCGCCGTCGGTGGTGAGCAGCAGCAGGCCGGTGGTGTTGATGTCCAGGCGGCCGACGGCGATCCAGCGCGCACCCTTCAGGCGCGGCAGGGCCTCGAACACGGTCGGGCGGCCCTCGGGATCGTCGCGGGTGGTCACCTCGCCTTCGGGCTTGTTGTACAGCAGCACCCGGGCCGGATCGGTGAGGGCGCTGGCGACGAACGTCTTGCCGTCGATCTCGACGCGGTCGCCGCTGCAGACGGACTGGCCGGTGCGGGCGACTTCGCCGTTGACCTTGACCAGGCCCTGGGCGATGCGTTCTTCGAGCGCGCGGCGCGAACCCAGCCCGGCCTGGGCCAGGACCTTGTGCAGGCGTTCTTCGGTCTTGGTGGCGGGGGTGTCGCTGCCTTTCGCCTTCAGGGAAAGGACCTTCTTGGGGGTGTTGCTCATGACGATTGCTCCGGCGCGGCGTCTTCGCCGGCCTCTTCAAGTGGGGATTGGGCCGCGATGTCCTGGGCCACGGCCGCGGCGGCGACGCCGGCGGGTGTGTCGAAGGGCAGCTGCGGCTCGAGTTCGGGAATGTCCTTGAGCTCCGCCAGCGGCGGCAGCTCGTCCAGGCTCCTGAGCCCGAAATAGTCCAGGAAGCCCTTGGTGGTGCCGAACAGCGCCGGCTTGCCGGGAACGTCGCGGTGCCCGACCACGCGGACCCATTCGCGCTCCTCGAGCAGCTTGACGGTGTTGGTGCTGACGGCGACGCCGCGGATCTGTTCGATCTCGCCGCGGGTGATCGGCTGGCGGTAGGCGATCAGCGCCAGCGTTTCGAGGGTGGCGCGGGTGTACCTGGCCTGGCGTTCCGTCCACAGGCGGGCCACCCAGGGATGCACGGCGGCCTTGACCTGGAAGCGGAAGCCGGATGCCACCTCGACCAGTTCGACCCCGCGGTCGGCGCAGGCTTCGCGCAGTTCGTCCAGGGCCTGCTGCAGGCTGCCCTGGGGCGCGGGCTCGTCCTCGGGGAAGAGGCCGGCCAGCTGGGTCACGGTGAGGGGTTGCGGCGCCGCCAGCAGGGCGGCTTCGACGATTTGTCGGATCAGGGTCTGGTCCATGGGTGCGGGTAGCTCGGGATTCCTGGGTCAGTCGGCCGGCGCGTCGGCGCCGGTTTCGTCGGAAGACGGGTCGGGCAGGGCGGTGTCGTCGTCGGTGGCGGCCAGCGACTTGACGTAGATGGGCGCCAGCGGCGCCTCCTGCACGATTTCGAGCAGTTGTTCCTTGGCCAGCTCGAGGATCGACAGGAAGGTGACCACCACGCCCAGGCGGCCTTCCTCGACGGTGAACAGGGTCTCGAAGCCGTGGAACTGGCGGTCGGAGAGCTGGCTGAGCACCTCGCCCATGCGCTGGCGCACGCTCAGCGCCTCGCGACGGATCGCGTGGTGGGTGTACAGGTCGGCGCGCTTGAGCACGTCGCGCAGCGCCAGCAGCATTTCCTTCAGGTCCACCGGCGGCGGTGCCTTGATGGCACTGCGGTCGGGCACGTGCACCGAGGCCAGGGCGGTGTCGCGGTCGAGGCGGTCGAGCTGGTCGATGTCCTCGGCGGCCTTCTTGTAGCGCTCGTATTCCTGCAGGCGGCGAACCAGTTCGGCGCGCGGGTCGGCTTCGGTGCCTTCTTCGGCCGGGGGACGCGGCAGCAGCATGCGCGACTTGATCTCGGCCAGGATCGCGGCCATCACCAGGTACTCGGCGGCCAGTTCGAAGCGCATGTCCTGCATCACCCCGATGTAGTCCACGTACTGCCGGGTGATCTCGGCGACGGGGATGTCCAGGATGTCCAGGTTCTGGCGGCGGATCAGGTACAGCAGCAGGTCCAGCGGACCTTCGAAGGCCTCGAGGAACACCTCGAGCGCATCCGGCGGAATGTACAGGTCCTGCGGCATCTGCAGCACCGGCTGGCCCTTCACCACCGCCAGCGGCATTTCCTGCTGCTGCGGGTGGCTCGGACGCGCGGCGTCCTGCGCGATCGGTTCGCTCATCGGCGGCTCATGCAATGTTCGTGGGCTCTCATCGAGCGGGGGCCCCTCCGGCCCGGATGTTCGGGTGCTACAGCGCCACGGGATGGAAACCCTGGCGGATCACTTCGGGCTCATCGCCCGTGCAGTCAACGATGCTGGTCGGCCCCGGCTCACAGTCCTCGGCGTCAAGCATCACATCGACCCAACGCAACCAACGATCGGCGACCTGGTCGGCCTCGTGGCTGTTGGGATGTTCCTCGTCCGGCAGCACCAGGCTGGTGGACAACAGGGGTTCGCCAACGGACTCAAGCACCATCCGGGTGACGACATGGTCGGGCAAGCGGATGCCAATGTCGCGGCGCTTGCTGCGGCCGGCGTTCTTGATGCGCTTGGGCAGGTCCGGAGAGGCCGGCAGGATGAACGTGCATGGCCCCGGGGTCAGCGATCGCAGCAGCCTGAAGGCCGGATCGTCGAGCCGGGCCAGGCGGCCGGCCTCACTCAATTGGCGACAGAGTAAGGTGAAAGGGTGCCGGCTGTCCAGTTCACGCAGTCGCTGCACCCGCGCCTCGGCGTCCCGGGACTCCAGGCCCCAGGCCAGGGAATAGCCGGCGTCGGTGGGCACCAGGGCCAGGCCACCGCCGCGGATCACCGCCACCGCCTTGTCGACGAGGCGCTGCTGCGGGGTCACCGGATGGACCATCAATCGTTCTGCCATGCCCGATTGTGCCCGGGACCGGGCACGCAGCGATAGCAGTGGCCTGTGGTCGCGCCAGCCGGCATCATCCCCGCCATGGAATTCATCTACGACCTGGACAGGCTGTCGGCGATCGCGTCGAGCCAGGCCGGGGCCTACCGCGGCGGCCATCCTTTTCCGCACATCGTGCTCGACCAGTTCCTGAAACCCGCGTCGGCCGCGGCCCTGGCCGCGGCGGTCACGGGACCGGGCAATGAGATCGCCTGGGACCGTTACGCGGCCGAAGGTTTCGAGATGAAGCTGGCCTGCTCGCGCGAGGAGGAACTGCCGGAAACGGTCTGCCGCGCCCTGCACGAACTCAATGCGGGGCCGATGCTGCGTTTCCTCGAGGCCCTGACCGGCATCGGGCACCTGCTGCCCGATCCCCAGCTGCTCGGCGGTGGCCTGCACCTGGTCGGGCGCGGCGGCCACCTGGGCGTGCACGCGGATTTCAACTGGCATCCGGGCCTGCAGGCGAACCGGCGCATCAACCTGCTGCTTTACCTCAACCAGGACTGGGACCCGGCCTGGGGCGGTGACCTGGAGCTCTGGTCCACCGACGCGGCACGGCGTGAGAAGTCGATAGCGCCCCTGTTCAACCGCGCCGTCATCTTCAATACCCGCTCGGACACCTTCCATGGCCACCCGGCACCGCTGGCGACGCCCGAGGGCGTCTGGCGCCGTTCGATCGCGATGTACTACTACACGACGACGCGCCCCGAGGCCGAGCAGCGCGCGCCGCACAACACCCGCTACAAGGGCATGCACCTGCCATGAGCCGCCGTGACTGGCAGGTGCCGGTGCTGACCTACCACGCCAGCACCGTCGGCGGTCCGGACTACGCCGGCAACGACCACGTCGCCTTCGCCAGCGACCTGGCGACGGCGACCCGGCTGGGCTGGCGCATCGTCCCGCTGCAGTGGGTGGTCGAGCAGCGGCTGGGCCTGGCCGACCGCGACCTGCATCGGTGCCTGGCCCTGAGCTGCGACGACGGCACCGTGCTCGACGTGCGCGACGTCGACTACCCCGGCCACGGGCCGCAGGCATCGTTCCTGGGCGCGCTGCAGGCGCAGGCCGGGCAACCCGACCGCCACCTCACCTGTTTCGTCATCGCCTCGCCCGAGGCCCGCCAGCGCATGGACCGTGACTGCCTGCACGGCCTGGGCTGGATGGACGAAGACTGGTGGGCACCGGCGCTGGCGGGTGGCCGGATCGGCATCGGCAACCACAGCTGGGACCACAACCACCCGGTGATGGCAGGCGAGGGGCCGCCGGACCTGGTCCGCGGCGATTTCCATGTCATCGACAGCGACGCCCGGGCCGACCACCAGATCCGCCAGGCCGCGGACTACCTGGCCGCGCGGCTGGGGCAGGGCACCTGCCGGCTGTTTGCTTATCCCTACGGCCACGCGCCGGATTTCCTGGTGCGCGACTGGTTCCCGCGCCAGGGCGCCGCACTCGGCCTGCAGGCCGCCTTCGGCACCCAGGGCGGGGCGGTGGGCCCCGACAGCGATCCCTGGCACGTGCCGCGTTACGTCTGCGGCCTGCACTGGTCGTCGCCGCAGCAGTTCGAAGCGCTGCTCGCCGGCCTGGACTGAGGCTTCAGAAAATCCCGAACGCCAGCACGCGCTGCAGCAGGGCCTGCTTGCGTTCCGCCGGCAGCGGCCGGTGCCAGTGCACGATGCGGTTGGGGTGCGGCGTGGGTTCGAAACCGGCGCGGGCCAGCACCGCCCAGGACCGGTTGTCGCCGCAGTGCCCGAAGAATCCGTCGCAGCGATCGCCATAGCGGCCGATGGCGTAACGCGTCACCTGCAGCATCGCGCCGCCGGCGGCGCGAAGGCGCTCCCGCTGCACCGGCGGCATGGCTGCGATGGCCGGGCCGTCGGTGCAGGCGCCGCCAAGCAGGCAGGTGTCGTCGCGCAGCCACAGGTGCAGGTAGGACAGCGGCAGCAGACTGCCGTCTTCGCGACGGTGCAGGGCGGCCGCGTGGAATTCGAATGCCGGGGGTTCGGCGCCCCAGGTGCGGCGGAACAGCGGTGCGATCGGCGCCGGGTCGTCGAGTTCGGCCAGTACCAGGAAATCGTCCAGCGATCGCATGCCGTGTCCGGAGGGGAGCCTGCCGGCATTGTCGCCGTTCCGTCGCCGGTTCGCGCGTCGCCACGGGATTCGGCCATAATGGCGGCCAACAGGGTCGGAACCGGGGGGGTCCGATGTGGTACGCCATCAAAGGCAATGACCGGGCCGAGTCACTGGCCGCACGCATGCAGGCCCGGCCTGCACACCTGGCACGCTTGAAGGCATTGGCGGACGAAGGCCGCCTCAAGCTGGCCGGCCCGCTGCCGGCCATCGACGCGGAGGATCCGGGTCCGGCGGGTTTCACCGGCAGCCTGGTGGTGGCCGAGTTCGCCGACCTGGCGGCCGCCCGCGCCTGGGCCGATGCCGACCCTTACCTGGAATCGGGCGCCTACAGCCACGTCGACGTCTGGCCGTTCCGGCAGGTCCTGCCATGAGCCTGCCGCGCGAGGAACGTCCGGCCGCCATCCGCGCCATGCTCGAGTCGGCGCTCGCCCCGGTCGCGCTGGACGTCGTGGACGACAGCCACCGCCACGCCGGCCACGCCGGGGCCCGCGACGGCCGCGGCCACTTCAAGGTCAGCATCGTCAGCCGCGCCTTCGCCGGCCTGGCGCCGCTCGCCCGGCACCGCAAGGTCTACGCGGCCCTGGGGCCACTGATGCAGAGCGATATCCACGCCCTGTCCATCCAGGCCCGGACCCCGGACGAAACCTAGGTCCCGGGCATTGCCGGGGCCTGGCCAGGCTATGGCCGGAGCCCGCCGGGGCGCTGCTATACTGCCGTTCGGCCGCGCACCGGGGACCGCGCTCTGCCAATGAAATCAACATCTTGGCGTGGGCAGCGGACCGGTTCGTGGACTTCCCCTGGACCCAGCGGCGGGGCGCCTGCAACGCCCCGTGGCCGGCCGGTTCGTCCGGTCGACTGAGAACCCCGATCAATGCGCCTTTCCACCATCAAGCTTTCCGGCTTCAAGTCCTTCGTCGATCCCACGGTGCTGCACCTGCCGACCAACATGACCGGCGTGGTCGGTCCCAATGGTTGCGGCAAGTCCAACATCATCGACGCGGTGCGCTGGGTCATGGGCGAAAGCTCGGCCAGCCGCCTGCGCGGCGATTCGCTCACCGACGTCATCTTTTCGGGGTCGTCCTCGCGCAAGCCGGTCAGCCAGGCCCAGGTCGAACTGATCTTCGACAACGCCGAAGGCAGCATCGGCGGCGAGTTCGCACGCTACGCCGAAATCTCGGTCAAGCGCCTGGTCAGCCGCGACGGCCAGTCCAACTATTACCTCAACGGCGCGCGCTGCCGCCGCCGCGACATCACCGACCTGTTCCTGGGCACCGGCCTGGGTCCGCGCAGTTATTCGATCATCGAGCAGGGCATGATCAGCCAGATCATCGAGGCCAAGCCCGAGGACCTGCGCGTGTATCTGGAGGAAGCCGCCGGCATCTCCAAGTACAAGGAGCGCCGCAAGGAAACCGAGTCGCGCATCAAGGGCACGCGGGAGAACCTCGACCGACTCAACGACCTGCGCGAGGAAGTCGACAAGCAGCTCGAACACCTCAAGCGCCAGGCCCGCGCCGCCGAGCAGTACCAGGCCCTGCAGGCGGAGCGGCTCAACAAGGACGCCCAGCTCAAGGCGCTGGAGTTCCGCCGCTTCGATGCCGATCTCAAGGCACTCAACGACACCCTGACCCAGGACGAGATCAAGCTCCAGGCCATCCTCGCCGACCAGCGCCAGGCCGAGGCCCAGATCGAAGCCTGCCGCAGCCAGCATGGCGAGGCCAGCGACGCCCTGGGCAAGGCCCAGGCCGAGGTCTATCGCATCGGCGGCGAGCTCGCCCGCGTCGAACAGCAGATCCAGCACCAGAAGGAACTGCGCCAGCGCCTGGAAACCGCCCGCGCCGAAGCCGATGCCGCGTTCGCCCAGGTCGGCGAGCACATCAGCGGCGACGAACGCCAGCTGGCGGAACTCCACAACGCGATTTCCGCCGCCGAACCGCAGCTCGCGACCCTGCGTGCCGACGACCAGGGCCGCCAGGAAGCGCTCAAGACCGCCGAAGCGGCGCTGCACGACTGGCAGCAGCGCTGGGACACCTATGCCAAGGCGCAGTCCGAAGCCGCGCGCTGGGCCGAGGTCGAGCGCACCAAGATCGAATACCTGGAAAAGCAGGCCCTGGACGCCGGCCGGCGCCGCGAAACCCTCGCCGGCGAACGCAGCGGCCTGGACACCAGCGCGATCGCCTCCAGCCTGGCCCAGCTCACCGCCGACCACGACCAGCAGAAGGCGGGCCTGGACGGCCTGGGCGAACAGCTCGAACAGCGCAAGTCGGCGCTGGCCGGCCTGCAGGACCAGCAGCGCCAGCAGCAGTCCGAACTGGCCGACGTGCGCAAGCAGGCGCAGGCGGCGCGCGGTCGACTGTCTTCGCTGGAGGCACTGCAGCACGCGGCGCTCGGCCAGGAAAAAAACGTCGCCCTGGACTGGCTCAAGGCCCAGGGGCTCGACGGCCAGGCACGCCTGGGCGAAGCCCTGCAGGTCGAGCCGGGCTGGGAAACCGCGGTCGAAACCGTGCTTGGCAGCCTGCTCGAGGCCGTCACCGTGGACACGCCGCAGGAATGGCTCGACGCCATCGCCCAGCTGGCGCAGGGGCGCGTCGCGCTCGTGGCCGGGGCCTCCGGTGGATTCAATGCACCCGCGGGTTCGCTGGCCGCCAAGGTCAAGGGCCCGGACGCCGTGTTGCGCCTGCTGGCGGACGTGCAGGCGGTCGAAGAGGGCCAGGCCGCGCCCGCGCTTTCCGGAAACGCCTCGGCGATCACCCGGGGTGGCGAATGGCTCGGCCCGGGCTGGCTGCGCGTGCTGCGCAGCGGCGAGGCCCAGCAGGGCGCCCTGGCGCGCGAACGCGAAATCCAGACGCTGCGCGCCGAGATCGAGGCATTGGCGAAGAAGGAACAGGCACTCAACGAGGGCCTGACCAACATGCGCGACAAGCTGCTCGAGGCCGAGCAGCACCGCGAGGATGCCCAGCGCGCGCTGTACATGGCGCACCGCGGCGTGTCCGAGCTGGCCGGCCAGCTGCAGGGCCAGCAGGGTCGGCTGGAATCGGCCCAGGCCCGTGTCGCCCGCATCGACGCGGAGCTGGCCAGCCTGGCGACCACCCTCGAAGAATCGCAGGCCAACGCCCGTGAAGCCCGGGCCCGGCTTGAGCAGGCCGTCGCGAAGATGGGCGACCTGGAGTCGGAGCGCCAGGCGCTCGACGGCCAGCGCCGGGAACTGGGCGAACAGCGCGATGCCGCCCGCAACAGCGCCCGCGAGGCCCGCGAGGCCAGCCACCAGCTGGCCCTGACGCTGGAATCACAGCGTGCCCGCGTGGTGGCGCTGAGCCAGTCCCTGGCGCGAATGGGCAACCAGAAAGCCCAGCTCGAAGTGCGCTTGAACGAACTCCAGGCCCAGCTCGCCGAGGGCGACGCCCCGGTGCTGGCGCTGCAGGCCCAGCGCCAGGCGGCGCTCGACCAGCGCGTGGTCGCCGACAAGGGCCTGGCCGCGGCGCGTTCGGCCATGGACGGTATCGAGGCCGAGATGCGCAAGTACGAACAGGTGCGCCAGCAGCGCGACCAGGAGTCCCTGGCCCAGCGCGAGGCGATCTCGCAGAAGAAGCTCGAACACCAGGCCCTTCAGCTGCGCGCCAGCCAGCTTTCCGACGCGGTGGCCGAAGCCGGCCTGTCGCTGGACGAGGTGGTGGCCTCCTTGCCGGAACAAGCCGACGTCGAGGCCTGGCGCAAGGCGCTGGCCGACATCGACGCCAAGATGCGCCGGCTCGAACCGGTCAACCTCGCCGCCATCCAGGAATACGGCGAGCAGAGCGAGCGCAAGACCTACCTCGACGCCCAGGACGCCGACCTCACGTCGGCGCTGGAAACCCTGGAAGACGCCATCCGCAAGATCGACCGCGAAACCCGCGGCCGCTTCAAGGAAACCTTCGACCGGGTCAATGCCGGCGTGCAGGAACTCTACCCGCGCCTGTTCGGCGGTGGTCATGCCTACCTGGAACTGACCGGCGAAGACCTGCTCGACACGGGCGTTTCGATCATGGCGCGCCCGCCCGGCAAGCGGGTGTCGAATATTTCGCTGCTCTCGGGCGGCGAGAAGGCGCTGACGGCGGTGGCCCTGGTGTTCGCGATCTTCCGCCTCAACCCGGCGCCGTTCTGCCTGCTCGACGAGGTGGACGCACCGCTGGACGAGGCCAATGTCGGCCGGTTCTCGTCCATGGTCACCGAGATGAGCGAAAAGGTGCAGTTCCTGTTCGTCACCCACAACAAGTCGACCATGGAGGCCGCCAAGCAGCTTTCCGGCGTCACCATGCGCGAGCCGGGCGTCAGCCGCCTGGTGTCGGTGGACCTGGCCGAAGCCGCGCGGCTGGCCGGCGCGGCCTGACCGCGGTCGGGTTTTCGGGCATCATTCACGCGTGGTGGCCTGGCCACCACCGGACAAGGACACAGGGAGGGGACCATGTTCGAAGGACTCAGCGACACCACGCTGCTGCGCATCGCCATCGGCGTCGCGGCCCTGGTCCTGTTCGTGGTGATCATCATCAGCAGCCGGCGCAAGCCCGGCCAGGGTCGGCGCGCAGCCTCGCCGCAGCGCGAGTCCGGCGGCAACGCACGCCAGGAACCGACGCTGCGCGAAATCATGGAAGCTGACGCAAGCACCGGCGGTGAAGCCGCCGGCGTCGAACAGTCCGAACTCGACCTGCTGGAAAAAACCCTTGCCGGCGAAGCCGTGCCCGACCGCACGCCGGCCGGACCGCCGGCACCCGGTGCGCGCCCGGACGAGAATTTCGACAAGGTGGTCAGCCTCTACCTGGCCGCGCGGGCCGGCCAGGCCTTCCACGGCCCCGACCTGGTGGTCGCCGCCGAAAAAGCCGGCCTGGTTTATGGCCACATGAACATCTTCCATCGCCTGGTCGACAACCATCCCGAGCAGGGGCCGGTGTTCTCGGTCGCCAACCTGGTCAAGCCCGGCTCCTTCGAGATGGCCGGTATCCAGGACCTGCGCACGCCGGGCATCAGTTTTTTCATGGCGCTGCCCGGTCCGCTGCCGGCGCTCGACGCCTGGGACGCCATGTTGCCCACCGCCCAGCGCATGGCCGAGCTGCTCGACGGCGTCCTGCTCGACGAGGAACGCAACGCCCTGGGCCGGCAGCGCATCGCGCACATCCGCGAGGACCTGCGCAACTACGACCGCAAGCAGACCAAGTGGGACCTGCGCACGACCCGTTGAGGCCGGCACCATGAGCGACGCGGCCAAGCGCATCCGTGAACTGCGCCTCGCGCTCGAGGACGCCAACCATCGTTACCACGTGCTCGACGATCCGGCGATCCCGGACGCCGAGTACGACGCGATGCTGCGCGAGCTCCAGGCGCTCGAGCAGGCCCATCCGGAACTGGGGCGACCCGATTCGCCGACCCAGCGAGTGGGCGCCGGGGTGCTGCCGGGCTTCGAGACCGTGGTGCACGACGTGCCGATGCTGTCGCTCAACAACGCCTTCAGCGACGAGGAGGTGCACGACTTCGTGGCGCGCATCAGCAAGGAGCTGGGCGAGTCCGAGCCGGAGTTTTCGGTCGAACCCAAGCTCGACGGCCTGGCGATCAGCCTGCGCTACGAGGACGGCTGTTTCGTCCGCGGCGCCACCCGCGGCGACGGCGCCACCGGGGAAGACGTCACCCAGAACCTGCGCACGGTCCGCGCCATCCCGCTTCGTTTGCGCGGCGCGGCGCCGGCCTTGCTCGAAGTGCGCGGCGAGGTCTACATGCCGCGTGCCGGCTTCGAGGCCTACAACGCGCGCATGCGTGAATCCGGCCGCAAGGTCCTGGCGAACCCGCGCAACGGCGCCGCCGGATCCCTGCGCCAGCTCGACCCGAAGCTGGCGGCCGCGCGGCCGCTGAGCTTCTACGCCTACGGGCTGGGGGCGACCGGTGACTGGCCGCTGCCGCCGCGCCACAGCGCCGTCCTGCAGGCCTTGAAAGGCTTCGGCTTCCCGGTGTCGCCCGAGGTTTCGATCGCGCGGGGTGCCGATGGCCTGCTGGCCTACTACCAGTGCATCGGCGCGCTTCGCGACGGATTGCCCTATGACATCGACGGCGTGGTCTACAAGCTCGACCGCCAGGACCAGCAAAAGGCCATGGGCTTTGTCTCGCGGGCGCCGCGCTGGGCCATCGCGCACAAGTTCCCGGCCCAGGAGCAGACCACCACCGTCGAGGCGATCGAGGTGCAGGTCGGGCGCACCGGCGCGCTGACGCCGGTGGCGCGGCTGGCGCCGGTGCAGGTGGCGGGCGTCACCGTCACCAATGCGACCCTGCACAACGCCGACCAGATCGCGCGCCTGGACGTGCGTGTCGGCGACACCGTCATCGTGCGCCGCGCCGGCGACGTCATCCCGGAAGTGATGCGCGTCGTGGACGAGCGCCGCCCGGTGGACGGCAAGGGCAGGCCGCTGCACGCCCCTTTCCAGTTCCCCGCGCAGTGCCCGGCCTGCGGCTCGCACATCGAAGCGGTGCGCAAGGTGCTCAAGCAAACCAAGGCCGGCGTCGAATATGCCGAGGGTGCCACGCTGACCTGCACCGGCGGATTGTTCTGCCCGGCGCAGCGCAAGCAGGCGCTGGTGCATTTCGCCTCGCGCAAGGCCATGGACATCGACGGCCTGGGCGAGCGGTACATCGAGGCGCTGGTGGACTTCGACTACGTCAAGACCGTCGCCGACCTGTATGCGCTGCAGCTCGACGACTTCCTGGAAATGAAGCGCCGCGCCGACGAACGCGACGGCACCGTGCCCGAGACCGTCAAAGCCGGCAAGGTCGCCACGCGCTGGGCGGAAAACCTGGTGTCGGCCATCGCCGCCAGCAAGGACACCACGCTCGAACGCTTGTTGTTCGCGCTGGGCATCCGCGACGTCGGTGAGTCGACCGCGCGCACGCTGGCACGCTGGTTCGGCGCGCTCGACCCGGTGATGGCGGCCAGCCGCGAAAGCCTGGTCGAGATCCCCGACATCGGCCCGGTGGTCGCCGAACGCATCGCTGGCTTTTTCGCCGAGCCGCACAATCGCGACGTCATCGCGGCGCTGCGCGCGGCCGGTGTGCAATGGCCGGAGGCCGGCCCCCAGCGCGCCGCCGAGGGGCCGCTGGCCGGCAAGACCGTGGTGCTCACCGGATCCCTGTCGGCGATGAGCCGCGACGAGGCCGGCAACCAGCTCCAGGCGCTGGGGGCCAAGGTCGCCTCCAGCGTGTCGAAGAAAACCGATTTCGTGGTCGCCGGCGAAGCCGCCGGGTCCAAGCTGGAGAAGGCCACGGCCCTGGGCATCACGGTCTGGGACGAGGCCCGCCTGCTTGCCTACCTGAACAAGCCCGAACCCCTGTGACCCCAGGGGAAGCCGGCTGGACGGACGGGGCGTAAAGTGGCGGCCATGAAAAACAGCAAGCCCACCGCGAATGCCCGTGCCCTGCGACTCCGGGCCGAGCTGTACGCGCTGATCCGTCGTTTCTTCGCCGACCGCGGCGTGCTCGAGGTCGAGACCCCGGTGCTGTCCATGGCGGGCAACACCGACCCGAACATCGAGAGTTTCCAGCTTGAGTTCAGTGGCCCGCGTTCGGCCGGGGCCAGCACGCGCTGGCTGCGCACCTCGCCCGAGTTCCCGCTCAAGCGGCTGGTCTCCGCGGGCATCGGCGACTGTTACGAAATGGGCCGGGTTTTTCGCAACGGCGAAGCTGGTGCGCGCCACAATCCGGAGTTCACCATGCTCGAGTGGTATCGCGTCGGCTGGGACCACCACCAGTTGATGGACGAAACCGCCGAGTTGCTCAAGGCCGCGCTGGCGCTTGCCGGACGCCGCGCCACGGTGCGCGACACCAGTTTCCGCCAGCTCTACCTGGACAAGTTCGGTTTCGACCCGATGTCCGCGCCGGAAGAGGAACTGCGCTCGCCGCTGGGCGTCTACGACATCGACCCGGCCGGGCTGACCCGCGACGACTGGCTCGACCTGCTGATGACCCACCTCATCCAGCCATCGATCCCGGCCAGCCGCATCCTGCTGGTTTACGACTACCCGGTCAGCCAGTGCGCGCTGGCGCGCATCCGCCCGGGCAAGCCGCCGGTCGCGGAGCGTTTCGAGGCCTACCTGGGCCCGCTCGAGATGGCCAATGGTTACCACGAGCTGACCGACCCGGACGAACAGCGCGCCCGCTTCGAACTCGACCTGGCACGCCGCCGCGCCCGCAACGCCGCCGAGCCGGCGATGGACGAACGCCTGCTGGCGGCACTGCCGAAATTGCCCGCCTGCGCCGGCGTCGCGCTGGGTGTCGACCGCCTGCTGATGGCGCTGCTGGGCACCGAAAAGATCGCCGACGTACTGGCATTTCCCTTCGAACGCGCATGAACCGTTTCTGAGCACGGGGGCGCCTGAAACCGCCAATTGGCCGGGGATTCATGCCGTGTTGCCTAGATTGACCCTGTCCGCGCCCGGTGCGGCGCGACGGAGGACAACGCATGAACCGACTTTTCATCTCCCTGCTGATGGCCGCCGTCGCGCTGCCCACGCTTGCCCAGGCTCGTGACCGCCACGATCGCTACGACCGCTACGACCACGCGCCGCAGGTGCTGCGCTGCGAGTCGGTCAAGCAGCGCGACCGCTACTGCCCCGCCGACACCCGCGGTGGCGTCAGGCTGGTGCGCCAGGAATCGCGCGCCGACTGCGTGCTTGGCCGTACCTGGGGTTACGACCGCGGCGGCGTCTGGGTGACGCGCGGCTGCCGCGCCCGCTTCGAGATCGGCGGGCGGGGTCGCCCGGGCTGGGGTCCCGACCCGCGTCCCGGCTACGGTTATGGCCGCCCGCAGCCACGCGTGCTGCGCTGTGAGTCGCACGACAACCGTCCGAATTTCTGTCGCGTGCCCGGTGGCGTGCGCGAGGCCGACATCGAGCGCCGGCTCAGCCGCGCTGGCTGCGATTACGGTTATTCCTGGGGCTTCCGTCGCGATGGCGTCTGGGTTGACCGCGGTTGTCGCGCCGACTTCGTCGTCTTCTGAGCCCTGGGCTTGCTCCCGGCCTTGTGCCGGGAGCCGGCTGACTTCGATGCAGGCGCCCGCTTTTTGGCGGGCGCCTTTTTGTTTGCCGGTTTGCGCACGCCCGCGCTGACGGCCGTGCGGGGCAGGGCCAGGCTGGTCAGCTGCCGGCCCAGGGTCGTTGCAAGCTTCAGCGGCGGCATCGCCATCGACAGGGCTTCGGCGCTCCAGGCCTTGAGCGTGGCCGGTGCCATGTTCAGCGCACTTGCCAGCGGCTTGGGCAGCCAGTCGGCGCCGGCCTTGCGCAGCCGGCAAACGCTGTCGGCGTAGCGGCCCGCGGCCCAGGTCTCGGCCACCGCATGCACGGTGGCGGTGACCAGCGGTTCAAGCGGCGTGTAGCGCATCAGCGGACCGCTCAGCGCATCCGGAAGCCAGCCGCGCAGCAGGCTGCGCAGGCCCTCGCGGCTGGCCAGCGGGCTCAGCACCGCCTGGGTCTGGGCGACGGCCAGCACGCCTTCGACTTCCCAGGCAGCGGGTTTGAGGCCGTAGCGGCGATAGATTTCCTCCACCACTGCGCGTTGGGTGGCTTGCGCCGATTCCCGGCTGCCGACGAATCGCAGGCCCGCGGGCAGCAGGGGACGCAGCAGCGGCAGCCGGTCGAGCACGACCTGCATCGAGGCGCCGGCGCCGGCGCGCACGCAGGCTCCGTGCAGCAGGGCTTCGATGCCGGTATCGGGCAGCGGCTTGCTGGGGGTGAGTCGACGGGGTCGGCTGGCCATGCCGGCAGGATAACGCGACGGCCCGGCGGCGTGCCTTGGTAAACTCCAGGCCGTTCCCGCAACGGCCCGACCGAATGGATTTCGACCGCTACGACCGCATACGTCCGATCCGCTGGATGGGCGACCACCTGGCCCTGCTTGACCAGCGCAAGCTGCCCTTCGTGGTCGAGGACGTTCACTGCACCGACAGCGACGCGGTCGCGGCCGCCATCCGCGACCTGGTGGTGCGCGGGGCGCCGGCGATCGGCATTTCCGCGGCCTGGGGCGCCGTATTGGCCGGCCGCGAGGTGCAGGCCGAAGACGGAGCGGGGGCCCTGGCCCTGCTGGCACCGGCCCTGGATCGCCTGCAGGCCGCGCGCCCGACCGCGGTGAACCTGATGTGGGCCCTGGCCCGCATCCGTCGGGTGCTGCGCGTGGCTGGCGACAACTGGCGCGAGGTGCTTGAGTGCGAGGCGCGCGCCATCGAGACCGAGGATCTCGCCGCGAACCGGCACATGGGGGCGCTCGGCGCCGCACTGATCGCGCCGGGCAGCGGCGTGCTCACCCACTGCAATACCGGGTCGCTGGCCACGGCCGGCTTCGGGACCGCCCTGGGCGTGATTCGCGCGGGCGTGGCCGAAGGCCGCATCGGCGGGGTGTTCGCCAGCGAGACCCGGCCCTGGCTGCAGGGCGCGCGACTGACGGTGTGGGAGCTGCTCGAAGACGGCATCCCGGCCACCCTGGTCGCGGACGGCGCCGCCGCGCACCTGATGAAGGGCGGCCAGGTGCAGTGGGTCATCGTCGGCGCCGACCGCATCTGCGCCAACGGCGACGTCGCCAACAAGATCGGCACCTATTCGCATGCCATCGCCGCCCGCCACCACGGCGTCCGGGTGATGGTGGTCGCTCCGTCGTCCACGGTGGACATGGACACGGCCTCGGGCGAGGGCATCGAGATCGAGATGCGCGACCCGGCGGAAATGCTGTCCATGGCCGGCACCCGCACCGTTGCCGAGGGCGTCTTGGCCTGGAATCCGGTGTTCGACGTGACCCCCGCCGGCCTGGTGGATGCCATCGTCACCGAGCGGGGTGTGGTGCAGCAGCCCGACGCCGCCCGCATGGCAGCGATGTTCGGGGCCGGCGGGCCTCGCTAAGTCCTTGTTTTTTCGTGGCTAAACCGCCCCGTCCGGGGGCGGTTTCTGTTATGATTTCACGCTAACCAAACGCCTGCCCGCAGGCTCTAGAACGGAATCACGAATGGCAGACCTCGCGAAGGAAATCATCCCGGTCAACCTCGAAGACGAGATGCGCAGGAGCTACCTCGATTACGCCATGAGCGTGATCGTGGGCCGCGCCCTCCCGGATGTCCGCGACGGCCTCAAGCCGGTGCACCGCCGCGTGCTGTACGCGATGAACGAACTGGGCGCGCACAGCAACAAGCCCTATTACAAATCGGCGCGAATCGTCGGCGACGTCATCGGTAAGTACCACCCGCATGGCGACCAGTCGGTGTACGACACCCTGGTGCGCATGGCGCAGCCGTTCTCGCTTCGTTACCTGCTGGTGGACGGGCAGGGCAACTTCGGTTCGGTGGACGGCGACTCGGCCGCGGCGATGCGTTACACCGAGGCGCGAATGTCGCGGCTCACTCATGAGCTGATGGCCGACATCGACAAGGAAACCGTCGATTTCCAGCCCAACTACGATGAAAAGGAACTCGAGCCGACGGTCATGCCGGCCCGGTTCCCGAACCTGCTGGTCAACGGCTCGGCCGGCATCGCGGTCGGCATGGCGACCAACATCCCGCCGCACAACCTGGGCGAGGTCATCGACGCGGTCATCGCGCTGATCGACGACCCGGAAGCCAGCATTTCCGACCTGATGCAGTTCATGCCGGGCCCGGACTTCCCGACCGCCGGCATCATCAACGGTGCCGCCGGCATCCACGCCGCCTACCACACCGGTCGTGGCCGGGTGCGCATCCGCGCCAAGGCCGATGTCGAGGTCAACGACGACAACGGCCGCGAAGCGATCGTCGTCACCGAGATCCCCTACCAGGTCAACAAGGCGCGTCTGATCGAGAAGATCGCCGAGCTGGTGAAGGAAAAGAAGATCGAGGGCATCTCCGAGCTGCGCGACGAGTCCGACAAGGACGGCATGCGCATCTACATCGAGGTCAAGCGCGGCGAGTCGGCCGAGGTGGTGCTCAACAACCTGTACCTGCAGACGCCGATGGAGTCGGTGTTCGGCATCAACATGGTGGCCCTGGTCGACGGCCGGCCGCAGATCCTCAACCTCAAGCAGATGCTCGAGGCCTTCGTGCGCCACCGCCGCGAAGTGGTCACCCGCCGCACCATCTTCGAACTGCGCAAGGCGCGCGCCCGGGCCCACATCCTCGAGGGCCTGACGGTCGCGCTGGCCAACATCGACGAGATGATCGAACTGATCAAGACCTCGGAGAATCCGGCCGTCGCCAAGGAACGCATGCTGGCGCGCACCTGGCCCGCCGGCCTGGTCGGTGCGCTGCTCGAAGCCGCCGGTGCCGAAGCCTCCCGCCCCGAAGACCTGCCCGACGGCGTCGGCCTGCAGGCCTCGGGGTACCAGCTCACCGACACCCAGGCCCAGCAGATCCTGGAAATGCGCCTGCACCGCCTGACCGGGCTGGAACAGGAAAAGCTGACCGAAGAATACAAGCAGCTGCTCGAGGCCATCCGCGGGCTGATCGAGATCCTCGAGAACCCCGAGCGCCTGCTCCAGGTGATCCGCGACGAACTGCACGCGCTGCGTGCCGAGTACGCCGACCCCCGCCGGACCGAGATCCGTCCGAGCGAGGAAGACCTCGACGTGCTCGACCTGATTGCGTCCGAAGACGTGGTGGTCACGCTGTCGCACAGCGGTTACGCCAAGCGCCAGCCGCTCACCACCTACCGCGCCCAGAAGCGCGGCGGCAAGGGTCGCTCGGCGACGGCGATGAAGGAAGAAGACTTCATCGACCGCCTGTGGGTGGTCAATACGCACGACACGCTGCTCACCTTCACCAGCACCGGTCGGGTGTTCTGGCTCAAGGTCTACCAGCTGCCCGACGCCGGCCCGAACGCCCGCGGCCGGCCGATCATCAACTGGATCCCGCTGCAGGAAGGCGAGAAGGTGCAGGCGGTGCTGCCAGTGCGCGAGTTCGACGAACAGCGTTACGTCTTCTTCTCCACCCGCGACGGCACGGTCAAGAAGACGCCGCTGTCCGATTATTCGCGTCCGCGTTCCACCGGTATCTGGGCCATCAACCTCGACGAGGGCGACGGCCTGGTGGACGTGCAGCTCACCGACGGCGAGTGCAACGTGATGCTCTTCGCCAGCAACGGCAAGGTGGTGCGATTCGACGAAGGCGAGGTCCGGCCGATGGGCCGCACCGCCACCGGCGTCCGCGGCATGCGCCTGAAGGACGACGCCGAAGGCCACGCCGCCAAGGTGGTCAGCATGATCGTCGTCGACGGCGAGGGCGACATCCTCACCGCCAGCGCGAATGGTTACGGCAAGCGCACGCCGGTGTCGGAGTTCCCGCGCAAGGGCCGCGGCACCCAGGGCGTGATCGCCATGCAGGTTTCCGAGCGCAACGGTGCGCTGGTGGGCGCCATCCAGTTGACCGAAATGCACGAGATCCTGCTCATCTCCGACCAGGGCACGCTGGTGCGCACCCGGGCTTCGGAAGTCAGCCAGGTCGGCCGCAACACCCAGGGCGTGACCCTGATGCGCGTAGGCAAGGACGAAAAGCTGATCGCGGTCGAGCGCGTGGACGTGCTGGAGGTCGACGCGGAAGACGAAGCGGATACCGACACCCCGTCCGTCGGTGCCGACCAGCCGGGCGCCTGACCCGGCACATCACGCCACGGCGACAGGCCGCGCGGAACTCCCCGCGCGGCCTGTACCCTAAGGGCGAAATCCCCAGGAGTGTCCGATGACCTGTTCCCGCCCCGCTGCGTTCCTGCTTGCCGCCTGGCTGGTCCTGACTCCCGCTTCGCGGGCCCTTGCCGCCGATGCCGTGCCCGCGACCGAGGCGCCGGCGCCCAGCACGATTGCAGCGGCGCGCGACAAGGTGCTGCCGGTGGTGGTGAGCATCCTGACGGTGCGCGAGGACTTCAAGCAGGGCGAGCCGGTGCTGACCGTGTCCTCCGGCAGCGGCACCGTGGTCACGCCCGAGGGCCACGTCGCGACCAATGCCCACGTCACCCAGAAGGGCAAGAGTTTCCGGGTGGTCTTCGCCGATGGGCGCGAACTCCCGGCGCGGCTGGTCGGCACCGACACCCTGTCCGACCTGGCGGTGCTGAAGGTGCAGCCGCCGAAGGCGGAAACCTTCGCGCACGCGCGCTTCGCCGACGTCCTGGACCTGGCGCCGGGCGACACCGTGCTGGCCATGGGCGCGCCCTGGGGCCTGTCGAACTCGATGAGCGCCGGCGTGGTCAACAACCCGCGCCGCCTGCTGGTGTCGCTGTTCGACGACGAAGCCGACTACGAGGACCGGCTGGGTGCCGATGAACCCACCGGCCGGTATTACGCCTGGATCCAGCACGACGCCGCCATCGCCCCCGGCAACTCCGGCGGCCCGCTGGTCGATCTTTCCGGTCGCATCGTCGGGGTGAACACCCGCGGCATGATTTTCGGCGGTGACCTGGCCTTCGCCATTCCCGGCCCCGACGCCCGCGACGTGGTCAATGCACTGATCGAACGCGGCGAAATCAAGCGCTCGCACCTGGGCTTCCGTCTGCGCTCGCTCAAGGGCACCGGCGAAACCGAAGGCGTGCTGGTCAATTCGGTCGAGCGCGGCTCGGCCGCTGAAAAAGGCGGCCTGCGGGCCGGCGACCGCATCGTGTCGGTGGACGGCGAGCCGGTGACCACCCTGCAGCCGGTGGACGTGCCGGCGCTGCAGCGACGCATCGCCGAACTGCCGATCGGCGCCGAGGTCCGGCTGGGCATCGCCCAGGACGGCAAGCGCCGCGAACTCAAGCTCACCACCCGCGCCCAGCCCGAGGATCGCGGCGAGGAACGGGCCTTTGCGCCCTTCGGCGCCTCGCTGGCCGAGCTCACCGCGGCCATGGGCCGGCGTCGCAACCTCGAGGGCGAGCGGGGACTGCTGGTCACCGGCCTGCGGCCCGGCGGCCCGGCGGCGATCGCCCGGCCCGCCCTGGACGAAGGCGACCTGCTGCTGAGCGTGGACGGCAAGCCGGTCCCGGACCTGGAGGCGCTCGAGGCGGTGGCCGGTGAACCACCGCCGGAAAACCAGCCCCTGGTCATCGAATACCGGCGCGGGCCGGAGCGGCGCATCGCGCTGCTGGTGCCGCGTCACGGCGACCAGATGCGCGTGCCGCTGCCCGAACTCGACAAGGCCTGGGCCGGCGTCGAGGTACAGCCGGTCACCAGTTCGCTGGCCCGCGAGCTCGGCCTTGCCGGCCCGGGTTTCCGCATCACCCGGGTTTATCCCGGCAGTCCGCTGGGCGAGGCGGGGGCGCGCGTCGGCGACCTGCTGACCGCCATCGACGACGTCGCGCTGCGCGCGGGCAACGAGACCTCGGACCTGCCTTTCCACCAACGGGTGCGCGACCTGGCGGTAAACCAGAAGGTCACCATGCAGGCGCGCCGTGGCGACCAGACGCTGGCGCTGCAGGTGGCGCTGCGCGCCGCACCGGCCAACACGGCCTCCTTGCGTACCCTGGCCCTGACCAAACTGCGCGCCCAGACCCGGGAGCTGGGCTTCTTCGATCGCGCCGCGCGCGAACTGCCGGCCAGCCAGCAGGGCGTGATGGTCGACGGCGTCGAGGCCGGCGGGCCGGCCGGCCTGGCCCACCTCAAGCGCGGCGACATCATCGTGCGCCTGGGCGACCAGGTGGTCCGCGACCTGCCTGGCCTGCAGGCGGCGCTGGACGCCGCGCTGGAAAACGGCAATGGCCGCGTGATCCCCTTGCAGGTGCTGCGCGGCGCCGAGTCACGCATCCTTTACCTTGAACGCTATTGGCTTACGGAGACCCCATGACCCTTGCCCGCCTGTTCGCCCTGGCCCTGCTGCTCGGATCGGCTTGCCTTCCGGCCGCGCATGCGGCCGAGGACTTCGACGACTACCAGGACGTATTCAGCATGCTCGGCGAGCGCCACGGCGATGCCGTGGTGACCGTCAAGTTCGTGATGTCCGTGACCAATTCGGGCAACGAGCAGCGCATCGAAGACCGTACCCAGGCCGTGCTGGTCAGCGCCGATGGCCTGCTGCTGGTGCCCGAGCGCACCATCAGCCTGGACCTCTCCAGCCTGCGCGAGGGCTCCCAAGGGGCGCCCGTGGCGAAGTCGAGCGACTTCCGGGTGCGCCTGGCCGGCAGCGACGAGTGGCAGCCTGCCGACCTGGTCACGCGCGACAGCGCGCTGGGCCTGGCCTGGCTGCGACTGCGCGACGTCCAGGGCGAACTGCCCTTCGTCGATCTCGCCAAGGGCACGCCGGCCAAGCCGGGCATGGTGTTCTTCTCGGCGCTGCGCACGTCCGACGAATACGGCGGCGTCGTGGTGTACCGGCCGGGCCTGGTACTGGGCGAAACCCACACGCCGACCTACCGCCTGCTGGTGGACGGCGTGCCGGGCCTGGCGTTCTCGCACGACGGCCTGCCCATGGGGTACGTCGACATCGACCTGGCGCAGATGATGCGTTCGCAGAACCCCGGCATCGGCATGGACATGGCCGACATGGTCCTGCGCCTGACGCCGGTGGAAAAGGTCGCCGCGGCCACCGCGCAGGCAGCCGGCCTGCCCATCGCCGGCGGGGAATAAACCCGGACTGAAAGCCGCAAGGCGGGCGGCCTATACTGGCGCGGACTTCCCGGGAGCCGCCCATGCCCGTTCAAACCCTGTCCCGCCGCCTTGCCGCGCTGGTGCTGTTGTTCGCCGTCCTGCTGACCGTCGCTTGCCAGCGTGACGCTGGCGAAGTTCCCGAGCTCCAGGGCGCGACGCCGGTGGACACCCGCACCGGGAGTGAACAGTTCGCGCTCGAGGGCGCCGGCCACGGGCGCCACGATGGCGCCACTGCGATCGAGCTGCGGTTCACCCGGCCATTGGCCGCAGGCCAGGCCTTCGACGAACGCATCGCGGTGACCGGCCCCGATGGCGAGGTGGTCAAGGGCAGCTGGGTGCTCGACGACAGCGCCAGGGTGCTGCGTTTCCCCTACGTCGAGGCCAGCAGCAAGTATGCCGTGCGCCTGCGCGCATCGCTGGCCGCGGCCGACGGCAGCAGCCTGGGCCAGGACGTCGAGCGCGAGCTGGACACCGCGCCCGTCGAGCCGGCGGCCGGATTCGCTTCGCAGGGCAGCGTGCTGCCGGCGCGCGACACCCGCGGCCTGCCGGTGGTGTCCGTGAACGTGCCGGAAGTGGACGTGGAATTCCTGCGCGTGCGCGAGTCGGAAATCGCCAACTTCTTCGTCAGCTACCAGCGCGGCGGCCGCCGGGGTGGCTGGGACCTGTCGGACAGTCCCTGGCAGGACCGCGTGGCGATCACCCGCGTCGCCGAGCCCGTGTACTTGAACCGCTTCGTGCTCGGAGGCGCCCAGAACGAGCGCAAGCTGTCCTACCTGCCGGTGCAGAACATCACCGAGCTCCAGCATCCCGGCGTTTATTTCGCGCTGATGCGCCGCGTCGGCGGCTACGACGAGGAATACGAAACGGCGATCTTCTTCGTCAGCGACCTGGGCCTGCACGTGCGTGCCTACGGCGAGGAAATCTTCGTGCACGTGGCCTCGCTCAAGTCCGGCGACCCGGCCGGCGACGTCAGCCTGGAGGTCCTCGGGCCCGACGGCACCGTGGCCGTCGCCGCGCACACTAACCCATCCGGCAATGCCCGGATCGCCTATCGCCTCGATGCTGGTCACGTGCTCGTGGCCCGCAGCGGCAACGACGTGTCGGTGTTGCCCTTCAACCAGCCGGCGCTGGACCTCTCCGAGTTCGCGGTCGCCGGCCGCACCCAGGCCTGGTTCGACGTGTTCGCCTGGTCGGGGCGCGACCTCTACCGGCCGGGTGAAACCCTGCGCATCTCGGCCCTGATGCGCGACCACGACGGCGGGGCGGTCAAGCCGCAGCCGCTGTACCTGGCCCTGCGCCAGCCCGATGGCAAGCTTCATCTCGAAACCCGGCTCGAAGCGGGCGAGGGCGGTTACTACGAGTGGCAGCAGGCCTTGCCGCCGGAGGCACCGACCGGGCGCTGGCGGGTTGAATTCCGCACCTCGCCGGGCGCCGCCGACGTGGTGCAGGGGCTGGCGCTGCGCATCGAGGAATTCCTGCCCGAGCGCATGAAACTCGAGCTGCAGGCGCCTGATGCGCTGGCGCCGGGCGAAGCGCTCGACCTGGCCGTGGACGCCGCCTACCTGTACGGGGCGCCCGCCGCCGGCAACCGGTTCACTGCACGCCTGTCGCTTTCGCCGGCGCTGCATCCGGTCGTGTCCTTGCCGGACCATCACTTCGGTGATCCGGGCGTGGTGGTGCCGCGCGAACCGCGCGACGTCATCGACGCCAAGCTCGACCAGGCGGGCAAGCTGGCACAGGCCATCGAACTGCCCGAAGAAGTCGCGAAACCGACCGCGCCGGTCGCCGTGCTGGTCGCCGGCAGCGTCTACGAAAGTGGCGGCCGTCCGGTCGTGCGCACCTTGTCGCGCAGCCTCTGGCCGGCGCCGGTGCTGGTCGGCGTGCGGCCGCTGTTCGATCCCAAGGAAGGCGCGCCGGCGAACGGCAACGCCGGGTTCGAAGTCCTGCGAAGCGATGCCGACGGCAAGCTCTCGGAAGGCGCGTTGCAGGTGAGCCTGGTGCGCGAGCATCGTGACTACCACTGGCGCCGCGACGACGGCGGCTGGGCATTCGACTTCACCGCCCGCTACGAAACGGTGGAAACCCGCGAGCTGGTCGCGCGCCGGGAGGGTGGCACCCGCATTGATTTCCCGGTGCAGTGGGGCGAGTACCGGCTGGAGGTTCGCGATCCGGCCACCGGCCTGGTGACGCGACTGCCCTTCGTCGCCGGCTGGAGCTGGGACAACCAGAACCGCGGCCTGGACGCCCGCCCCGACAAGGTGAAGCTGGCCCTGGACAAGACGCACTACCGTGCCGGCGACAAGCTCACGGTGACCGTGACGCCGCCGCAGCCGGGGCAGGGCCTGCTGCTGGTCGAAACCGACCGGCTGCTGCACGTGCAGCCGCTGCTCGCCAAGCCCGGGGCCAGCTACGAGCTCGAGGTCACCGAGGACTGGGAGCGCCACGACGTGTACATCACCGCGCTGGTGCTGCGGGGAGGGTCGGCGCTCGAGAAGGTGACGCCTGCGCGCGCCGTCGGCGTCGTGCACGTGCCGATGGACCGCGCCGAACGACGCGTCGAGGCCAGCCTGGAGGTGCCGGCGATGGCCGAGCCCGAAGGCGACCTGCCGGTCACGGTCACGGCGCCGGCGCTGGCCGGGCAGAACGCCTGGGCGACGATTTCAGCCGTCGACCTGGGCATCATCAACATCACGCGGTTCCCGGTTCCCGATGCCGCCGCGCATTTCTTCGCGCAACGGCGCCTGGGCGTGGATGCCTACGACCTGTATGGCCGGGTCATCGAGAGCTTCGAAGGCGAGGATGCCCGCCTGCGCTTTGGCGGTGACATGGCGCTGGCGGCGCTGCCGCAGGCGCGGCGACCGACGGCGCGGGTCAAGACCGTGGACCTGTTCGCCGGTCCGGTGCGGCTCGATGCCGGTGGTCGTGCCACCGTCGCGCTGCCGGTGCCGGACTTCAACGGCACGCTGCGGGTTTCAGCCGTGGTGTTCAGCGACGAACGTTATGGCCAGGCCAGCGCCGAAAGCGTGCTGCGTGCGCCGGTGCTGGCCGAACTAAGCGCGCCGCGCGTACTCGCCCCGGGCGACCGCAGCACGGTCACCATCGACCTGCAGAACTTCACCGGCAAGGCCGGTGACTTCACCCTGCGACTGGACACCGAGGGGCCGCTGGCGGTCGGCGGTGGCCAGCGCCGGGTCTCGCTGCAACCCGAAGCGCGGCAAACGCTCAGCTTCCCGCTGACGGCGACCGAAGGCGTCGGCACGGGCTTGCTCAAGCTGCGGGTCGAAGGCGGCGGCCACGTGGTCAATCGCGAGTTCGACCTGCCGGTCCGACCGGCCTGGGGCAGCGTCGCGCGTTCGCGGGCGCAGTCGGTGGCACCCGGCGGCACCCTGGCCTTCGACGCCAGCCTGGCCGAGGGCCTGATGCCGGCCACCGTGTCGGCACGACTGACCCTGAGCGCGCAGCCGCCGGTGCCCTTTGCCCAGGCGCTGCGCGAATTGCTCGCCTATCCCTATGGCTGCGCCGAACAAACCCTGAGCCGCGGTCACGCGGCCTTGCTGCTCGACCAGGAGACCGCCAAGGGCATGGGCCTGGCCGGCCTGGGCCAGGACGAACGCCGTCGCCGCCTGGAAGCCAGCATCAGCCGCCTGGCGGCGCTGCAGGCCGACAGCGGTCATTTCTCGATGTGGGGAGGCAGCGATACCTCGCCGATCCTGACGCCGGCGATCGCCGAGTTCCTGCTGGCCGCGCGCGACGCTGGTTTCGCAGTGCCGGAGGCGATGCTGCAGAAGACGCTTGAGCGCCTCAACGAGGACCTGCTCTCGGGTGGCCTGCCGTTCTACGCCTACGACCAGTCCGAACATCTTCGTTTCGCCTACCAGGCGCAGGCCGGTCTGGTGCTGGCCACGCTCAACCGGGCGCCGCTGGGTACCCTGCGTGCGCTGCACGACAACCAGCGCGGGAACGCGCTCGCCGGGCTGCCCCTGGTGCAGCTGGGCCTGGCGCTGTCGCTGCAGGGAGACACGGCCCGCGGCGACGCCGCGATTGCCGAGGGCCTGGCCAAGGCCTCGCGCCGGCCGCGCTGGTTGGGTGATTACGGCAGCGTGCTCAGCGACCAGGCCCTGGTGCTGGCCTTGCTGCGCGAACATGGCCGCCAGGCACCGGGCCTGGACGAGCGGCTGCTGGCGCTGTCGCGCGACCTGCAGGCCCGCGGCAGCGGCAGCCCGGCCTGGTACAGCACGCGCGAACAAATCGCGCTGGCGCGCCTGGGAAGGCAGCTGGCCCTGGACGGCGAACGCACCTTCGCGGGCGTGCTGGTCGCCGGCGGCGAAAGCGTCGAACTCACGCCCGACCGCATCCACGTGCGCGAGCTGGGCCACGCCGGACTGGCGGCGGGCTTGCGCTTCACGGCGCGTGCGGATGCGCCGGTCTTCGGCTTCCTGGACGTCACCGGCATCCCGCGCCGCGCGCCCGAGTTCGACGACAGCCAGATCAGCATCGTGCGCAGCTGGCACAACCCGGACGGCAGCCCCTGGAAACCCGGGCCGCTGCGCGAGGGCCAGGTGCTGGTGGCGGCGCTGCGCATCGAGGCGCGCGAGGCCATGCCCGACGCCCTGGTCGTCGACCGCCTGGCCGCCGGCCTGGAGATCGAGAACCTCAACCTGAGCGATCCGGACCAGTGGAACGGGGTGAGCATCGACGGCGTGGCGCTGTCGGACCGGGGCTTCGCGTCGGACCTGGCGCACGAGGAATACCGGGACGACCGCTACGTGGCGGCACTGAGGCTCTATCCGGGCCAGCCCGCGCACCTGTTCTACCTGGTCCGTGCGGTGACCCCGGGAACCTATGCCGTGCCGCCGCCCCAGGCCGAGGACATGTACCGGCCGCAGCTGCGTGGTACCGGCCGTGCCAGTCCCGCGACGGTGACCGTCGGTTCGCCCTGAAATGGGCGGTCCGCGCCGCCAGGCTGGCCGCCCTGACGGGGTCCGCGGGCCGGGTCGCGGGCTGCTGCTGGTCCTGGTCGCCTGGCTGGGCACCTGGTGGCTGGTCGACCGCCTGTTCCCGCCGCCGCTGCCGGCGCCGGGGGGCGCCAGCGTCGTGCTGGCGGCCGACGGATCGCCACTGCGTGCCTTCCCCGACCGCGAGGGCAGCTGGCGATACCCGGTGACACCCGACGAGGTGTCGCCGTTCTACCTGCAGGCGCTCCTGGGCTACGAAGATCGCTGGTTCCACCGGCATCCGGGCGTGAATCCGCTGGCGATGGGGCGCGCCGCCTGGCAGCGCGCCCGGCACGGGCGGGTGGTGTCGGGTGGTTCGACCCTGAGCATGCAGGTGGCACGCATCCTCGAACCCCAGCCGCGCAGCCTGGGCGGCAAGCTGCGGCAGTCGCTGCGCGCGCTGCAGCTTGAGTGGCACCTGGACAAGGACCAGATCCTGGCGCTCTACCTCAACCACGCCCCCTTCGGCGGCACCGTCGAAGGCGTCGAGGCGGCGAGTTGGGCTTACCTGGGCAAGTCCTCGCGCGAGCTCTCGCGCGCCGAGGCCGCCTTGCTCGCGGTGCTGCCGCAAGCGCCCAGCCGGCTGCGTCCGGACCGGCATCCGGAAGCGGCGCGGGTCGCGCGCGACAAGGTGCTCGACCGGTTGGCGACGCAGGGCGACTGGACGCCCGCCGAGGTCGAGGCCGCGCGCATCGAGCCGGTGGTCTCGCGCCGGCTGCGACCGCCGATGCACGCTGCGCTGCTGGCACGACGCCTGCACGCCGCCCGGCCGGGCCAGGGGCGCATCCGCAGCACGCTCGACGCCGACATGCAGCGAAGCCTGGAAGCGCGGCTCGCCGCCTACTTTTCCCCGCTTCCCGAGCGCAGTTCGGCCGCGCTGCTGGTGGTGGAGAACGCCACCCTCGAGGCCCGCGCCTACGTCGGCTCGCTGGACTTCGGCGATGCCCGGCGCCTGGGCCACGTGGACATGGTGCGCGCCGTGCGGTCCCCGGGTTCGACGCTCAAGCCCTTCCTTTACGGACTGGCCATGGACGATGGCCTGGTGCATTCGGAAAGCCTGCTGCTGGACGCGCCGCAGTCGTTCGGGGACTACCGGCCCGCCAACTTCGACCCCACCTTCAATGGCCCGGTGTCGGTGGCCGAGGCGCTGCGGCTTTCCTTGAACGTGCCGGCGGTTGACCTGCTCGACCGGGTCGGACCGGAACGGTTCGCCGCGCGCATGGCGCACGGCGGGGTCGGGTTGCGCCTGCCGCGCGGTGCCCGGCCGAACCTGTCGATCATCCTGGGCGGCACCGGCACCCGGCTCGAGGAGCTCGTCGGTGCGTACGCCGCCTTCAACCGTGCCGGCCTGGCCGGCACGGTGCGGTACACCCCGGATGCGCCGCTGCAGGAGCGCCGGCTGCTGTCGGAAGGCTCGGCGTGGATCGTGCGCGAAATCCTCGAGCAGCACGGGCGGCCGGGGCTGCGCGAGGGTGTCGTGGACGCCTCCGGTCGCCAGCGCGTGGCCTGGAAGACCGGCACCAGCTACGGCTTCCGCGACGCCTGGGCGATCGGCAGCACGCGTCGTTACACCGTCGGCGTGTGGGTGGGGCGACCGGACGGGACCCCGCTGCCGGGCCAGTACGGCGCCATCACCGCGCTGCCCCTGTTGTTCGAGGTCATCGACGGCCTGCCGCGCGATCCCGGCGGCGGCCAACGCCCGCCGATGCCGGCGTCCGTGGAAAAGCGCGACATCTGCTGGCCGCTGGGGGTGGCGCCGGATCCGGCGGCACCCGCGCTTTGCCATCGTCGCCGGGAGGCCTGGACCCTGGCCGGACAACTGCCACCGACCTTGCCCGAGCGTGATGCCCGAACCTGGGGCGCGGGTCGGCTGGTGCTGGACCTGGATGCGCGCAGTGGCCGGCGGCTGTCGGCGGGCTGCCGGCGCGAGGCCCCGGTCAAACGCGTGCAAATCGCCCGCTGGCCCAGCCTGGCCACGCCCTGGTTGCCGGCGGCCGAACGGCAGGCTTCGGCCATTCCGCCGCTGTCCCCCGACTGCCCGCCCGATGCCCTGGCCGCCTTCGAGAACCTGCGCATCGACGGCCCGGCCAACGGCAGCCTGCTGGCCTCACCGCCCGGCAGCAGCAAGCCGCCGACGCTGCGGCTGCGCGCGCTCGGTACCGACGCCCGGGTTCAGTGGCTGGTCAACGGTCGCCTGGCCGGGCAGACCCGGGGCCAGTCGACCTGGACGGTTCGATTCGACCAGCCGGGTCCGCAGCATGTCACCGCCCTGGCCGAATCCGGCGCCTGGGCCGAGCTGCGGCTGCGCGTACTCGATTAGTCGCCGGGCAAGTTGGCCAACACGTAATCGGCCGCCGAGACCTTGAACTCGCCCGGTGCCTCCACGTGCAGCTGCCGCACGACGCCGTCGTCGGCGTAGAGGGCGAAGCGTTTCGCGCGCAGGCCCATGCCGAAGGCGGTGGCGTCGAGCTCCAGGCCCAGGGCCTGGGTAAAAGCACCATTGCCGTCGGCGAGCATGGTCAGGTCCGGCGGCACGTCCTGGTCCTTGGCCCAGGCGCCCATGACGAAGGCGTCATTGACCGACAGGCAGGCGACTTCGACGCCGCGCTCGCGGAAGGCGTCCATCTTCTCCACGTACCCGGGCATGTGCTTGGCCGAGCAGGTGGGCGTGAACGCGCCCGGGACGGCGAAAAGCACGACTTTCTTGCCGCCGAACAGTTCCTGCGTGTCCACGGCCTGGACGCCGTCACGAAGGACGTTGAGCGTGGCCTTGGGAATCTTGTCTCCGACCGCGATGGTCATGGGTGGCTCCGGGGGGTGATTACAACGGTTATATCGGAAGGGCGGCGGAAACGAAATAAGGGATTATCCCCATGGGTGATGCTGCCGGGTCAGGGGTCTTGAAGCCGTGAAGACCGTCCCTATCTAGCGGGTATGGCGGCCCGGCCGCCGCAACCACGGAGATCCGACATGAGCCTGACCCGCTATTCAGCCAACCATCCTGCCGCCCTGCAGGACGAGATCAAGCAGGTGTTCGACAAGTTCTTCAACGGCGATTCCGACGATGCCTCCAGCGTGGTGACCAGCCAATGGATGCCGCGGGTGGACATCAAGGAGGAAGCAGCACGGTTCCTGATCCTCGCCGACCTGCCGGGCGTGGACCCGGACCAGATCGAGGTGCAGATGGACAAGGGCATCCTCTCGATCAAGGGCGAGCGCAAGACCGAAGCCGTGGCCGAGTCGGCCCGCTACTCCCGGGTCGAGCGCGCACACGGCGTGTTCTACCGGCGCTTCGCGCTGCCCGACAGCGCCGACCCGGATGGCGTCACCGCCACCGGCAAGCATGGCGTGCTGGAGATCGCCATTCCCAAGCGCCCGGAGACCACGCCCCGCCGCATCCAGGTGTCCTGATCCCGGCGGCCCCGGCCCCGGGACGGCACCCGCGTAAACTGGACCCGCGGCCGACACCCGCGGGTCCTTTCTTTCCCAAGGCCAGACGATGCAGTTCAAGGATTATTACGAAACCCTCGGCGTCGAGCCGACGGCCGGCGAGGCGGAAATCAAGACCGCCTACCGGCGGCTGGCGCGCAAATACCACCCGGACGTCAGCAAGGAGGCGGGCGCCGAAGATCGCTTCAAGGCCATCAACGAGGCCTATGAGGTCCTGCGCGACAAGGAAAAACGCGCCGCCTACGACCAGCTCAAGTCGCAGGGTTACCGCCCGGGCGAGGAGTTTCGCCCGCCGCCGGACTTCGGCGCCGGTGGCTTCGGCGGCCAGGGCTTCCGCTTCGAACAGGACTTCGGCGGCGGTGGTTTCAGCGACTTCTTCGAATCCCTGTTCGGCGGCGGCCGTCCGCGCGGCCGGCCGGAGCCGCCCGGCGATACCCGGGCCAAGCTGGCGATCCCGCTGGAACTGGCTTTCACCGGCGGCAAGCAGCGCATCGAGGTGGATGGCCGCAAGCTCGACGTCGGGATTCCGGCCGGCATCCAGCCGGGCCAGGTGATCCGCCTGGCGGGGCAGGGGCGTCGTGGCGCCGACCTGAAGCTGGAAGTGGACTACCGCCCGCACGCCGAGTTCGAGGTCGATGGCCGCAACGTGCTCTACACCCTGCCGCTGGCGCCCTGGCAGGCGGCGCTGGGCACCACGGTGAGCGTGCCGACCCTGGGCGGTACGGTCGAACTGCGGGTGCCGGCCGATTCCGACACCGGGCGCAAGCTGCGCCTGCGCGGCCGCGGCCTGCCGGGCAAGCCCGCGGCCGGCGACCAGATCGTCGAGCTCGAGGTCCGCGCGCCCAAGGCGTCGACCGACGCACAGAAGGCGCTATACCAGCAGATGGCCGAGGCCTTCGACTTCGACCCGCGGCGGGCCTGAGAAAAAAAGGGCCCCGAAGGGCCCTTTGCAAACGTGTCGTGCCGGATCAGCCGCCGGTGAGCAGGCCGTTGATGACCTCGATCAGCTGGTTCTCGTTGAACGGCTTGGTGATGTAGGCCTTGGCGCCCTGGCGCATGCCCCAGACCTTGTCGGTCTCCTGGTCCTTGGTGGTCACGAGCACGATCGGGATGTGCGCCGTGGTCGATTCCTTGGAAATGGCGCGGGTGGCCTGGAACCCATTGAGGTTGGGCATCACCACGTCCATCAGGATCAGGTCCGGGACATTGGCCTTGGCGGCTTCGACGCCGGCGGCGCCGTCTTCGGCGGTCAGGGCTTCGTGGCCCAGCTTTTCAACAATGCGTTTCATGCCCATCAGCTGGGACGGGGAATCATCGACGATCAGGATGCGTGCCATGAATGGGCCTCCAACAGGTATGGGGATTGTATGCCGGGGGGGCGGTCAGGGTGCAACCCGGGTCAGATGCGGACGACCGTTCGTCCGAAGGAGTCGCCGGCCAGCATGGTCGGGAAAACCTCGCCAAGCGCGTCCAGCGTGGCTTCCCGGGTGCAGATGGCATCCAGGTGGGCGGGTTTCCAGGGTCCGGCCAGGCGTTCCCAGACCTGCTCGCGCTGCGGTCGCGGCGTGCCTGCCGAGGCGATTCCCAGGATCGAGACGCCCCGGATGATGAACGGCATCACCGTGGTGTTGAGTACGTGGCCGCCCGCCAGGCCGCAGGCGGCGATATTGCCGTAGGGCTGGATGGCGCGGCTCAGGCCGGCCAGGGTGTCGCCGCCGACGCTGTCGATGGCGCCTGCCCAGAGGGCGGTTTCCAGCGGCCGCTGGCCCCAGTGCATGTCCCTGCGGTCGAGCACCTGCTTCGCGCCCAGCCGGGTGAGGAAGTCGAGCTGGTCGAACTTGCCGGTGATCGCGTGCGCCTCGTAGCCGGCGCGGGTGAGGATGTCGATCGCCAGCATGCTGACGCCGCCGGTGGCGCCGGTGACCACGACCGGCCCCATCGCCGGGGTCTGGCCGTTGGCCTCCATGCGCAGCAGCGACAGGCCGGCGGTGAAACCGGCGGTGCCCAGCACCATGGCCTCGCGCAGGCCCAGGCCCGCCGGCAGCGGGATCGTCCACTCCGCCGGCAGCCGCACGTATTCGGAATAGCCACCGTCGCGGGTTTCGGACAGGCCCGAACCCGTGCACAGCACCGGGTCGCCCTCGCGCAATCGCGGGTCGGTGGAGGCCACCACGTGGCCGGCGACGTCGATGCCGCCGACCAGCGGGAACCTGCGCAGGATCTTGCCTTCGCCGGTGCCCGCCAGCGCGTCCTTGTAGTTGATGCTGGACCATTCGGCGCGGACCACCACCTCGCCGGGCGACAGGTCGTCGATGCCGACCTGTTCGATGCCGGCGCGGTGGCCACCTTCCCCATGGATGCGGAATGCGCGGAATTTTTCCGGCACGCCCATGCCTCAGTTGGCCTTGTGGATGGCGCGCTTGTCGACCGCCATGGCGGCGTCGTGGATGGCTTCCGACAGGGTCGGGTGGGCGTGGCAGATGCGCGCCAGGTCCTCGGCCGAGCCGTGGAATTCCATCGCCAGGACGCCTTCGTGCACGAGCTCGGAGACGTTCACGCCAACCAGGTGCATGCCCAGGATGCGGTCGGTTTCCTCGTGCGCGATCACCTTCACGAAGCCGGCCGGTTCGGCCATCGCCACCGCACGGGCCACCGCGGCGAAGGGGAAGCTGCCGGTCTTGAACGGCACGCCTTCGTCCTTGAGCTGCTTTTCGGTCTTGCCGACCCAGGCGATCTCGGGCTCGGTGTAGATGACCCAGGGGATGGTGTCGAGATTGACGTGGCCAGGCAGGCCGGCGATGAGCTCGGCGACCGCGATGCCTTCTTCGAAACCCTTGTGCGCCAGCATCGGTCCGCGCACGCAATCGCCCACGGCCCAGACGCCGTCGACGGACGTCTTGCAGTGCTCGTCCACCTCGACCTGGCCACGGTCGTTGAGCTTGACGCCACTGTCGTCGGCCAGCAGGCCCTTGGTGGCGGCCTTGCGGCCAACCGCGACCAGCAGCTTGTCCACGACCAGGGACTGGTCGGACTTGCCGTCGTTGTAGGTCAGGTGGACTTCGTTCTTCTTGATTTCGGCCTTGCTGACCTTGGCGCCCAGCTTGATGTCCAGGCCCTGCTTCTTGAATTCGCGCAGCGCCGCCTTGGCGACGTCGGCATCGGCCGCGGCCAGGAAGTCGGGCAGGGCCTCGAGCACGGTGACCTCGGCGCCCAGGCGCTTCCAGACGCTGCCCAGCTCCAGGCCGATGACGCCGGCGCCGATGACGCCCAGGCGCTTGGGCACCTGCTCGAAATCGAGCGCACCGACGTTGTCGACGATGTGCTTGCCGTCGAACTTCGCGAACGGCAGTTCGATCGAATCCGAGCCCGGCGCCAGCACCACGTGCTTGCCGACCAGTTCGACTTCCTTGCCGTCGTGCTGCTTGACGACCACCTTCTTGCCGGCGTGCAGGGTGCCGAAACCGTAGTAGGCCGAGATCTTGTTGGCCTTGAACAGCTGGGCGATGCCGCCGGTGAACTGCTTGACGATCTTGTCCTTGCGGGCAACCATCGTCTTGACGTCGATCTTGGCGTCCTTGGCGGTGATGCCGTGCTCGCCGAACAGGTGCTGCAGGTTGTGGAACTGGCGGGAGCTGTCGAGCAGCGCCTTGGAAGGCACGCAGCCGATGCGCAGGCAGGTGCCGCCCAGCGCCGGTTTGCCGTCCTTGCCCAGCGCGGCATCGATGCAGGCGGTCTTGAGGCCCAACTGGGCCGCGCGGATGGCGGCATGGTAACCGGCGGGGCCGGCACCGATGACGACGACGTCGTATTGCTCAGACATGTCCGGTTCCTTCCTTGTTGGCCTTACAGGCCCAGCAGCATGCGGTGGGGGTTCTCGAGCTGGTTCTTGATGTCCACCAGGAACAGCACCGCGTCCTTGCCGTCGATGATGCGGTGGTCGTAGCTGAGCGCGATGTACATCATCGGCGCGACCAGGACCTGGCCGTTCTCGGCGATCGGGCGTTCCTTGATGGCGTGCATGCCCAGGATCGCCGACTGCGGCGGGTTGACGATCGGCGTGGACATCAGCGAGCCGAAGGTGCCGCCGTTGGTGATGGTGAAGGTGCCGCCCTGCAGGTCTTCGAGCTTGAGGCCACCTTCGCGGGCCGCCTTGGCGTAGCCGGCGATGGAGGACTCGACGTCGGCGAAGGACATGTTCTCGACGTTGCGCAGCACCGGCGTGACCAGGCCCTTGTCGGTGGCCACCGCGATCGAGATGTCGGCGTAACCGTGGTAGATCACGTCGTTGCCGTCGACCGAGGCGTTGACCGCCGGGTGCTTCTGCAGCGCGTTGGCCGCGGCCTTGGCGAAGAAGCTCATGAAGCCGAGCTTGATGCCGTGGGTCTTCTCGAACGGCTCGCCCAGTTCCTTGCGCATCGCCATCACCTTGCCCAGGTTCACCTCGTTGAAGGAGGTGAGCATGGCGATGGAGTTCTTGGACTGCATCATGCGCTCGGCGATGCGCTGGCGGATGCGGGTCATCGGCACGCGCTGTTCGGGGCGGGCGCCACCGCCGACCTTGATGTGGTTGACGACGTCTTCCTTGGTCACGCGGCCGCCGCGGCCGGTGCCTTCGACATCGGCCGGGTTGACGTCGTTGCGGGCGGCGTGGGCCGCGGCGCCCGGGGGCAGCTCGCTGCCGCCGGTCCGGGACGGGGCCTTGGCAGCCTCGGCCTTGGCCGCCGGCTTGTCCTCGGACTTGGGCGTGTCGGCTTTCTTTTCGGGCTTGGGCGCGTCTTCGACGGCGCCTTCCTCGATGATGGCCACGACCTGCTGGCTATTCACCGTGTCGCCTTCCTTGAACTTGAGCTCCTTGAGCTTGCCGTCCACGGGCGAGGGCACTTCGAGGACCACCTTGTCGGTCTCGAGGTCGAGCAGGTTCTCGTCGCGACGGACCGAGTCACCGGCTTTCTTGTGCCAGGTGGCGATGGTGGCGTCGGACACGGATTCCGGAAGGACCGGGACTTTGACTTCGATGCTCATGGACAAGGTCCTGCTGGCGTTGGATTGGGGGCTTATTCGGCGGTGTGGGTGTTGGGCGCGTTGACCAGTGCGTCTTCGATCAGCTGCGCCTGTTCGGCATTGTGCGTGTTCAGGTGGCCCGCCGCCGGCGAGGCCGAGCGCGAGCGCCCGGCGTAGCTGAGCGACTGGCCCTTGCCCAGGCAGAAATCAAGGTGGTGGCGGATCTGGTACCAGGCGCCCTGGTTCATGGGTTCTTCCTGGCACCACACCACTTCCTTGGCGGCGCCAAAGCGCTTGAGTTCCGCGGCCAGGAGCTGGCGCGGGAACGGATAGAGCTGCTCGACGCGCACGATCGCGACGTCCTTGACCTTCTTTTCCGCGGCCGCCTCGACCAGGTCGTAATAGACCTTGCCGCCGCAGACCACGACCCGGCGCGCCTTCTTGGCGTCCTTGCAGGTGCTGTCGGGGATGAGGTTCTGGAAGCCGCCCTTGGCCAGGTCGTCCAGGCTCGACACCGACAGCTTGTGCCGCAGCATGGACTTCGGGGTCATCACCACCAGCGGCTTGCGGGTGGCGCGCAGCATCTGCCGGCGCAGCAGGTGGAACATCTGCGCGGGCGTGGTCGGCGTGCAGACCTGGATGTTGTCCAGCGCGCACAGCTGCAGGAAGCGCTCAAGGCGGGCCGAACTGTGTTCCGGACCCTGGCCTTCGTAGCCGTGCGGCAGGAACAGCACCAGGCCACACAGCCGGTCCCACTTGGATTCACCCGAGGTGATGAACTGGTCGATCACGACCTGGGCGCCGTTGGCGAAATCGCCGAACTGGCCCTCCCAGATGTTGAGCGTCGACGGTTCGGCGGTGGAGTAGCCGTATTCGAAGCCCATCACCGCCTCTTCGCTGAGCAGCGAGTCGATGATCATGGCGTGCTCGGGGTTGTCCACCAGCGCGCGCAGCGGCATCACCGATTCGCCCGTGGCCTGGTCGTGCAACACGGCATGGCGGTGGAAGAAGGTGCCACGGCCCGAGTCCTGGCCGACGATGCGCAGCTTGTAGCCTTCCTTGAGCAGGGTCGCGTAGGCCAGGTTCTCGGCGAAGCCCCAGTCCATGGCCTGCTCGCCGGCGGCCATCTTGCGGCGGTCGTCGTAGATCTTGGCGACGCGTGCGTGCAGCTTGATGCCCTCGGGCGCGGCGTTGATGCGGGTGGCCAGCGCGTCGAGCTCGCTGCGCTTGACGGCGGTCTTGACCTCGTCGGCCAGGGTGCCCTCGAGCCACGGCGACCAGTCGACCGCGAACGGATCGGACTGGCTCTTGGCCAGTTCGGTCGTGACCACGCCCTTGTCGAGCTTGTCGCGGTAGTCGTCGACCAGGGCCTTGGCGCCGTCGGCGTCGATCACGCCTTCCTCGACCAGCCGCTCGGCATACAGCTCGCGCGTGGACTTGCGCGCGCGGATGTTCTTGTACATCAGCGGCTGGGTGGCGGCCGGCTCGTCGGCTTCGTTATGGCCGTGCTTGCGGTAGCAGACCAGGTCGATGACAACGTCCCGGCCGAATTCGCGGCGGAAATCGAAGGCCATCTGGGCGCAGAAGGCCACGGCCTCGGGATCGTCGCCGTTAACGTGCAACACCGGGGCGCCGATGATCTTCGCCGGGTCGGTGCTGTAGAGCGTCGAGCGGGCATCGTCCGGGCGGCTGATGGTGAAGCCGACCTGGTTGTTGACCACCACGTGCACGGTGCCGCCGACGGCGAAACCGCGGGCCTGCGACATCTGGAACAGCTCCATCACCACGCCCTGGCCGGCGAAGGCGGCGTCGCCATGCACCAGGATCGGCAGCACCTGCTCGCGCTTGCTGTCGCCGCGGCGCATCTGGCGCGCGCGCACCGAGCCGGCGACCACGGGGTCGACGATTTCCAGGTGCGAGGGGTTGAAGGCCAGCGCCAGGTGCACCGGGCCGCCCGGCGTCGCGATGTCCGACGAATAACCCATGTGGTATTTCACGTCGCCCGAGTAGGCCGGGTCGTCGTTGTGCTCGAACTGGCCGCGGAACTCGTCGAACAGCTTGTGCGGCGGCTTGCCCATCGTATTGACGAGGGTGTTCAGGCGGCCGCGATGGGCCATGCCGATGACCACGTCCTTGACGCCGGCGCTGCCGCCGCGGCGGATCAGGGTGTCCATCAGCGGGATCAGCGAGTCGCCGCCTTCCAGCGAGAAACGCTTCTGGCCGACGAAGGCGGTGTGCAGGTAGCGTTCCAGGCCTTCGGCTGCCGTGAGGCGCTCGAGCAGCCGGAGCTTGCCGTCCTTGTCCAGGCCGTAGCCGCGGGTGGCGCCTTCGAGTCGCTGCTGCATCCAGCGGCGCTGCTGCACGTCGGAGATGTGCATGAATTCGGCGCCGATGCTGCCCGAATAGGACGCACGCAGCTTGGCCAGCAGGTCGCGCAGCTTGTAGCGCGGCGCGCCGAACCAGGTGTCGACGGTGAACTCGGTGTCCAGGTCGGCATCGGACAGGCCGTGGTGGGCCAGGCCCAGGTCGGGCGCGTCCGGCCGCTTCATCAGTTCCAGCGGATCGAGCTTGGCGCCCAGGTGGCCGCGCGAACGATAGGCCGTGACCAGCTTGCCGACGGCGGCCTGCTTGCGGGCGGTCTCGTCGTCCACGCCACCCGACTGCGGTGCGCGCGCGGCGGCCTGCACCCGGGCCATGACCGCCGAATGCGGCACGTCGCCGGCCTCGCGGCCCTTGAAGCCGTCGAAGTAGGTTTTCCAGGCCGCCGGAACGGCGTCGGGATCGACCAGGTACGACTCGTACAGGTCTTCAATATAGGCGGCATTGCCGCCGGCGAGCTGAGAGGTCTGTTTGAACTGCTTGATCAGACTATCCACGACCCTGGCCTGGCCCGCCTGACGGCAGGTAAGTGATTGATGGAATGGGATGTCGGGGCGCCGCGGGCGGGCGACGACAAGGCCCGGGATTATAGCCCGCACGCGCAGGTACGGGAACCCGAAGCCCGCGCGTGACGACCCGGCGGGGGCCGGCCTAGATGTCCAGGGCCCGGAATTCGGTGCAGGCGCGTGAACGCTCCCAGACCCGGCCGAAATGCTCCGCCAGCTGGCGCGTGCGCGCCGGGTGCGCCGGGCTCCAGTCGCCTTCCCAGCGGCTGCCGAGCTGGCGGAACAGGTAGCCATCGCGGTCGTTGACCAGGAAGGCCGAGGGATATTGCAGGTCGAGGTCCTCGGTGGGCGTGCGCAGCTGGAAAGCCGAGGTCAGCCGCTGCGCCAGGCCCAGCAGGGGATGGCCCTGGCCCTGCACGCCGGCGGGGTCGAGCACGATCAGTTGCACGACGCCGCCGCGCCCGGCCGTGGCGAAGCGCCGGAACGCATCGATCAGCGCCGGCTGGCCGTAGAGCACCGGGTCGAGGTCGCGGCTGAAGACGAACAGTTCGCGCCGGGCGTCCCCGACCAGGCGCAGGGTGGCCTGGCTCGCTTCGGGAAGCCCTTCGAACTCCGTGGCCGGCACCGACGGGCCGCGTGGCCTGGCCGGGGGCCGGTCCGGACCGGCCAGGGGCACGAGGGCGCGGCGCATGGCCTGGTGCTCGATGCCCGCTTCCATGAAGCGGTCACCGTAGGGTTCAAAGCCGTGGCGCCCGTAGAAACCGATGGCCGCGACCTGGGCATTGAGCCTGACCTCGGTCCAGCCCAGGCTGCGGGCCCGGTCCATCAGGGCCACCAGCAGCGCGTCGCCGACGCCGCGGCCGCGCCACCCGGCCAGCACCGCCATGCGTCCGATCTTGTGTTCCGGTGTCAGGCGGCCGGTGCCGATGGGTTCGCCTTCGCCGTCGCGGGCGAGCACGTGGTGGCTGCGCGGGTCGAGCTCGTCCCATTCTTCTTCCTCCGGCACGTTTTGCTCGAGGACGAAGACCGTCTCGCGGACCTTGCGCAGGTCCGGCAGGTCGGTGGCGTAGTCGGCGGGTTCGATGCGGAAGTCGGTCGGGATCATGGCGTCACCGTTTGCGGCGTGGCTTGACCAGCTGGTAGTGGCCAGCGGCCACCAGGGCGTGCAGGGCGTCACGGCCGGCGGGGCCCAGCGCGGCCAGGCCTGCGGCGTCGAGCTCCTCGGCCGCGGCGAGGCGGCGGGCGTCGGCGACCCCCAGCGTGAGGCCCAGGCCATTGGCGAACAGCCGCGCCTGGCGGCCTTCGCGGGTCCAGGCCAAACGCGAGTGGGGATGGCGCAGCAGGCTCGCCCCCTGGTCCAGGCTCGACGCCAGGGCTTCGGCGCTGGGCGGGCGCGCGGGCGCGGCGATCTCGCCGCCGGCGCGGTATTGGGTGATGAAGCGGCCGAACCAAGCGCGCAGCTGGTCTTCTTCCAGCGACTGCAAATCCCGCAGTGCCCCGCGCAGGCGGCCGAAGGCCGCGTCGTCGATTTCCCACGGGTCCCGCGGCGGCGCCAGGTCGGGGTCGGCGTAGCGCGCCTGCTCGGGCAGCGCGGCGGCCAGTTCCTCGGCGAGGTCCACGATGAGTTCGGCGCGCGAGGGTGCGCGCATGCCGACCGAGAAGGTCAGGCAGGCCTCCTCGGCGACGCCATGGTGCGGCACGCCCGGCGGCAGGTAGAGCATGTCACCAGGACCCAGGACCCAGTCGTGGTCGGGGTCGAAGCGGGCCAGCAGCTTGAGTTCGACGTCGGGGCGGAAGTCGGTCGGGGCGTCCGCACGGCTGTCGATCTGCCAGCGGCGGTGGCCCTGCGCCTGCAGCAGGAAGACGTCGTACTGGTCCACGTGCGCGCCGACCGATCCGCCGGGCGCGGCGAAGCTGACCATGATGTCGTCCACCCGCCAGGCCGGCAGGAACCGGAAGGCCTGCAGCAGTGCGCGCACGTCCATGTCCCATTTGTCGACGTCCTGGACCAGCAGGGTCCAGTCCTGCTGCGGAAGTCCCGGGAACATGGCTTCGTCGAAGGGCCCGGTGCGCAGTTGCCAGGCATCGCGGCGCCGGTCATGCATGACGATGCGGGACAGCGCGGCTTCTTCGCAGGCCAGTCCGGCCAGGTCTTCGGGGGAAATCGGTGACTCGAATCCCGGGAAGGCCTGGCGGATCAGCAGCGGTCGCTTCTGCCAGTAATCACGCAGGAACGCCGACGGCGCCATGCCCAGCGGCTGCTTGCGGTCACCGGTGACTTCGATCGGGTGTCGGGCCATGGGTTCAGGGCGCATGGGGTCCGCGGCCAGGCCGGTCAGACGTCCCGCGCCAGCGAGGTCGCGTGGCCGATGTAACCGGCGGGGGTCAGCGCCAGCAGGCGGGCCTTGGCGTCGGCGGGCAGGTCTAGGCCTTGGATGAATTCGCGCATGGACTCGGCCGTGATGCCCTGGCCGCGGGTCAGGGCTTTGAGCTGTTCGTAGGGATTGGGCAGGCCGTGGCGACGCATCACGGTCTGCACCGGCTCGGCCAGCACCTCCCAGGCGGCATCGAGGTCTTCGGCCAGGCGCGCCGGGTTGGCGCTGAGCTTGCCCAGGCCGCGCTGCAGCGATTCGAACGCCACCAGCGTGTGGCCGAAGGCGGTGCCCAGGGCGCGCAGCACGGTCGAGTCGGTCAGGTCGCGCTGCCAGCGGCTGATCGGCAGCTTCTCGGAAAAATGGCCCAGCAGGGCATTGGCGATGCCGAAGTTGCCTTCGGCGTTCTCGAAGTCGATGGGATTGACCTTGTGCGGCATGGTCGAGCTGCCGACTTCGCCGGCCTTCACCGCCTGCTTGAAATAGCCCAGCGAAATGTAGCCCCAGACGTCGCGGCACAGGTCCACCAGGATGGTGTTGATCCGGCGCTGCGCATCACACAGTTCGGCGATGCCGTCGTGCGGTTCGATCTGGGTCGTGTAGGCGTTGAAGTCCAGGCCCAGCGATTCGACGAAGCGCTGCGCCAGCGCCGGCCAGTCGACGTCGGGGTAGGCCACCACGTGGGCGTTGTAGTTGCCGACCGCGCCGTTGATCTTGCCGGGGAACTCGATGCCGTGCATCACCGCCACCTGGCGCTGCAGCCGTGCCACGACGTTGGCGATTTCCTTGCCGACGGTGCTGGGCGAGGCCGTCTGGCCGTGGGTGCGCGAGAGCATCGGCAGCGCGGCATGCTCGTGGGCCATGGCCCGCAGGGTATCGACGGTTTCCGCGGTCTTGGGCGCGATCACGCGGGTGTAGGCCTCCTGCAGCATCAGGGCATAACTGAGGTTGTTGATGTCCTCGCTGGTGCAGGCAAAGTGCACGAACTCCAGCGCCGGCCCGAGTTCGGCATCGTCCTTGAGTCGTTCCTTGATGAAGTATTCGACCGCCTTGACGTCGTGGTTGGTGGTGCGTTCGATGGCCTTGACGCGGCCGGCGTCGGCCACCGTGAAGCCCTCGGCGAGGGCGCGCAGGCGCGCCGCCGCGGCGTCCGGGAACGGCGCCAGTTCGGTGATGCCGGGCTCGGCGGCCAGGGCCAGCAGCCACTCCACCTCCACCCGCACGCGGGCCCGGATGAGCCCGTATTCCGAGAAGATCGGCCGCAGCGCCTCGGCCTTGCCGGCGTAGCGGCCGTCGATCGGGGAGAGGGCGGTCAGGGCGGCGTCGGACATCGGCTGGGCTCGGGCAGTGCGGGGAAGGCGTCATTCTAACCGGCCCCCACTGTGGGAGGGACTTCAGGCCCGAAAAGCTTCGGGACTGAAGTCCCTCCCGCGGGAGCGCTATGCTCGGGGCAAGTCGCAAGGAGCACCGCCATGGCCGGCAAGACCCGCACCGAATCCGACAGCCTGGGCGAATTGCAGGTTCCCGCCGAGGCGCTGTATGGCGCCCAGACCCAGCGTGCCGTGCAGAACTTCCCGATCTCGGGCCTGCGCCTGCCGCGCGACTTCATCCGTGCCCTGGGCCTGGTCAAGGCCTCGGCGGCCGGCGCCAACGCCTCGCTGGGGCAGTTGCCCGCGGACCTGGCGGAGGCCATCCGCGACGCCGCCCTGCAGGTGGCCGCCGGCGACCTGGACGGGCAGTTCCCGGTGGACGTCTTCCAGACCGGCTCGGGCACCTCCAGCAACATGAATGCCAACGAGGTCATCGCGCGGCTGGCCTCGAAGGGCCGCAAATCGCCCGTGCACGCCAACGACCACGTCAACATGGGCCAAAGCTCGAACGACGTGGTGCCCACCGCCATCCAGGTCGCCGCCGTGCTGGCCTGCCGCGAGCGCCTGCTGCCGGCGATCAGGCACCTGCGCCTGGCCATCGATCGCAAGGCACGCCGGGTCGGCAAGGTCGTCAAGACCGGCCGGACCCACCTGATGGATGCGATGCCGCTGACCCTGGGCCAGGAGATGGGGGCCTGGTCGGCGCAGCTGGCGTCCGCAATGGAACGCATCGACGACACGCTCGAACGCGTGCGCCGCCTGCCCATCGGCGGCACCGCCGTCGGCACCGGCATCAACGCCGAGCCCCGTTTCGGCAAGCGCCTGTGCAAGGAACTGTCGACCCATGCGGGCCAGCGCTTCACCCAGGCAGGCAATCTTTTCGAAGGCATCGCCTCGCAGGACGCGGCGGTGGAGCTGTCCGGCCAGCTCAATGCGTTGGCCACGGCGCTGATGAAGATCGGGAACGACTTGCGCTGGATGAACTCGGGTCCGCTGGCCGGGCTCGGGGAAATCGAGCTGCCGGCCCTGCAGCCGGGCAGCTCGATCATGCCCGGCAAGGTCAATCCCGTGTTGCCAGAAGCGCTGTGCATGGTCTGCGCGCAGGTCATGGGCAACCACGTCACGATCACCGTGGCCGGCGCCAGCGGCAATTTCCAGCTCAACGTCATGTTGCCGCTGGTGGCGCACAACCTGCTGCAGTCGATCGGGCTGCTGGCCAATGCGATGCGGGTGCTGGCCGACGGCGCCATCACGGGGTTCAGCGTGCGCCACGACCGGCTGGAAGCGGCGCTGGCGCGCAATCCGATCCTGGTGACGGCGCTGAACCCGGTGATCGGCTACGAAAACGCCGCCGCCATTGCAAAACAGGCCTACCGCGAGGGCAGGCCGGTGCTGGCGGTGGCGATGGAGCGCACCGGCATGGACGAGAAGACCCTGCGCAAACTGCTCGATCCCGCGGCCCTGGCCAAGGGCGGCATCCATGGCGGCGCGGGCGGGGGCGGCTAGCCCCCGCCGCGGGGTCAGTCGTCCTTGGGTACGTTGACGGCGCCCAGGACCCGGCCGTGGTCGACATCGCCGCTGCCCAGGCGTTCGACCACCAGGTCGCCGGCGACGTCGTGTACGTCGAGGTCGCCCGAACCAATCCGGCGAACCCGGACGCTGCCGGCGACGCCGTCGAGGTCGATGTCGCCCGAACCGAGCGATCCGATCTGCACGTCGCCGCGCACCCGCCGGGCATCCAGGTCACCGGATCCGACCGAACGAAGGTCCAGGCTGCCGATGTCGTCGAAATCCAGGTCGCCCGAGCCGACTTCAGCGCGCACTTCGCCGCTGATGCGGCGTGCCTCCAGATCGCCCGAGCCCACGTCGGCCACCAGGCTGGCGACGCCGGCGACCTCGGCGTCACCCGAACCGACCTCCACGTCGTAGGCGAGTCCGGCCGGCAGGCGGGCCTGGACCTCCAGGTTGGCGTAGGTCGGACTGAAGAACAGGCCGCTGCTCTTGCCCCGGCGTTCGATGGTCACGCGCAGCGTGTCGCCGGACCGCTGGGCCTCCACCACGAGCTGGGACAGGTAGTCCGGGTCCGAAGCGCAGGCGCGGATCTGCAGCGGCGCCACCGATTCGTCCGGCACGCCGTCGAGCCGCAGGTCATGCGAGTTCACTTCGAATCGCACCAGGCTGACCCCGTCGAGGTCGAGCGCGAGCTGGCGCGTGTCTTCATGCTTGCAGTCGTTGGCAAGGGCCAGGCCAGGCAGCAGCAGCAGGGGGAGCAGTATCGGCTTCATGGTCGGGTCTCCGTCCTCAGTCCACGTTGACGTGGCAATCGTCGATGTCCGACTGGTCCATCTTGGCGTAGGGCGCGAACTCCGGCACCGCCGCGGCCAGGGCCTGCTGGCTCTGGTGCAGGGCGGGCAGGCGATCGCACAGCGCCAGGGCCGCGACCTCGATCTCCTTGGATTTCTTCTTGGCGTTTTCTTCCACGGCCGCCGTGCCTTCGCCGGTGAAGAGGCCCTGGATGGCGATGCCGATGCTTTCCTTGGCCAGGCCGGCCGCCTCGAGGCCCAGTCGCGCGCCATGTTCGGCGATGGCGGCCACGTCGGCGCGATAGGCGATGGCGAGTTCGCGCTGGGAGGGGTCCAGCCCCACCGGCTCGCCGCCGATGATCAATTCACCCTCGGGCGTGAGCTCGGCGCGGGGCAGGTCATCGCCGCGGCCCAGGTCGAGGTTCTCGGTCGCCATTTCCTCGCGGATTTCGCGGGTCACTTTGTCGGCCAGGGAACTGCCGGTGCTGGCGTCGTCGCCGTTGGCGCCGCAGGCGGCCAGGGCCAGCAGGGGAGCAAGCAGGAGCAGGGAAAGTCGGGACATGGGGAACCTCGCGATGTCGGATGGAGCATGGAACGGGCAGGGCGGCCAACGGGGCCGCCCTGCCGATGGGATCAGCCTTCGTCGCGGCTGCGGCGGAAGTGCACGGCGGCGAAGATCATCGCGGCGCCGACGGCTGCACCGATCCAGAGGTCGAGGGTCGCGAAGGCACCCCAGGCATTCTGGGCCGAGAACAGGGTGACGATGTCCTGCGGGCCGTCCGGGTTGAAGTTCGCCATCTGCGGGTCATTGGCGCCGCGGTAGACCAGGTCCATGCCCGGGACGGTGCCCAGCAGCATGCGGCCGACGATGTGCTGCCAGAACCAGGAGGCGCTGGAGCCGAACATTTCCATGACGTCGAACCAGGTCACCAGGATGCCGGCGAAGACCGGCACCAGCAGCGCCCACAGGAAGGGCTTGGTGCGGGCCCAGGCCGAAACCAGCATCAGCCAGCCCACCGTCGGCAGGGCCCAGGCCGCATAGACGGGCAGGGAGGCCAGCATGTGGAAGGCGATGCTCAGCGGGCTGGCCGGTCCCCAGATCAGCGGGATCGGATTGCCACCGTGGAACATCACGTAGGCACTGAGCAGGACCAGGAAGCCGATCGAGGTGATGACCGCCGCGATCATGGCCACCAGCGGGGCCACCACCAGCGCACTGGCCACCTTGGACAGCACGGTCTGGCCGTCCGACAGGGGCAGCGACTTCCAGAACAGGATGCTGCGGTCCTTGCGCTCGTCGTAGAGCGCGCCCAGGCAGTAGAAGAACACCACGAAGGCGAGCACGATGAGGGGCCAGGAGCCGGCCATCAGCGTGCCCAGGTCGAGACCGCCGCCGAGCTCCGCCATTTCCTTGGGCGACAGGGTTTCGGTGAGCATGCGCAGCTGCACGCCGTTCATCTCGAGGTCGCCCTGGTCGACGCTGCGGCGCATGCTTTCACCGGCGATCACCGCCATGGTGCTGATGACCAGGAAGACCGCGCCGGCGATCAGGGGCGCCCACAGGAAGCCACCGCGGTGTTCCCAGTATTCGCGCTTGAGGAGCCATTTGAAGGTGTTCATGCGTAGGTTCCTTTCATGGTGGCGACGAACAGGTCGGCGATGCCGGGGTTTCTGACCTCGCCGAAGGTGGCGACCTGCTCGCGGGGCACGCCGTCGAACAGCATCACGGCCTTGCCGAACACGGTGCGTTCGTCGATCGGGTTCAGGGCGCGGGCGGCTTCGGCCTTGTCGGCCGGCACCATCACCTCGGTGAAGCGCTCGCCCACTTCGTCCATCGTGGCCGAGAGCACGATCTTGCCCTCGCGGATGAACATCAGGTCGGTGAGGATGTGTTCGATCTCCTCGACCTGGTGGGTGGTGACGACGATGGTCTTGTTCTCGTCGAAGTAGTCCTCGAGCAGGTTCTGGTAGAACTGCTTGCGGTACAGGATGTCCAGGCCCAGGGTCGGTTCGTCGAGCACCAGCAGCTTGGCGTCGATGGCCATCACCAGCGCCAGGTGCAGCTGCACGATCATGCCCTTGGACATCTGCTTTACTTTCATGTCCGGGTGCAGCTTGGTGTGCGCCAGGTAGGCCTCGGCCTTCTTGCGGTCGAAGCGTGGATGCACGCCGGCGACGAAGTCCACGGCCTGCTTGACCTTGATCCAGCGCGGCAGCACCGCCACGTCGGCGATGAAGCACACGTCCTGCATGACGTCGTCACGCTCGGTGCGCGGGTTCTTGCCCAGCACCTTGAGCTCGCCCTCGAAGGGCACCAGGCCCAGGGCGGCCTTGAGCGTGGTGGTCTTGCCCGAGCCATTGGGGCCGATGAGGCCGACGATGCGGCCGGCGGGGATCTCGAAGCTGATCGAATCGACGGCCTTGACGCCCTTGCCGTAGTGCTTGGAGAGGTTGCGGGCGGAAATGACGGCGCTCATCAGTTGCTCTCCTTCGCTTGGGCCATGAGCTTGCCGATGTCCAGGCCAAGGCGCTGGATGCGCTCGACCACCAACGGCCATTCTTCCTTCAGGAAGCGTTCGCGCTCCGAATGCAGCAGGTTTTCGCGCGCCCCTTCGGTCACGTACATGCCAAGTCCCCTTCGTTTTTCCACAAGACCTTCGTCCGCCAGCTCCTGGTAGGCGCGGGAGACGGTGATTGGATTGAGCTGGTATTCGGCGGCGATCTGCCGGACCGAGGGCAGGGCCTCGCCGGGCTGGAGGATGCCGTCGAGCATCATCGCCACCACTTTGTCCTTGAGCTGCCGGTAGATCGGCGCGCTGTCATTCCAGGCGATAGTCATCTCAGGACTCCCGGCGGGTGATCAAGGCCGCCATCGACACGTAGGGCATGGCGATCTGGCGCTTGAGCGCGCCGCGGCTGATCCGGTGGGCCCGGAGCGCCGCTTCGGCGTCCTGGGCGATGGGCTCGACGCTGTCGGCCATGGCCAGGGTCGTCGCAGGCGCCAGCGAGACTGCCTGGCTCGGCGGTTCACCGAAGCCGTATCCGGCGACGAGGACGCCAAGCGCCACGGCCAGGGCCATCAGGTTGGTTTTGATCTTGGGGCTCATGCGGCCTCCCGCGTTGGTGAGGTATTGGTCAGGTGTTGTAGCAAACTATAACACCCAAAAAGCGGCTGTCAACACCTTTTGCACGTCCGGGGGCCCAAACTGATGGCATAGGCGCGGATGGTCCGCGCCGGAGGGTGGACGATGGGCAGGAAATCGCTTGTTTTACTGGCCGGGCTGCTGGCCGTGGTGCCGGCCATGGCTGCCGGCAAGCTGCTGGACCGGGATTTCCGGCAACTGGCGGGCAAGGAGACCGTGAACCTGGAGCAGGCCTACGGCGGCCAGGTGCTGTTGGTGGTCAACACCGCAAGCAAATGCGGGTTCACGCCGCAGTACGAAGGCCTGGAGGCCATGTACGCGAAGTACAAGGACCAGGGTTTCGCGGTGCTCGGCTTCCCGTCCAATGACTTCATGGGCCAGGAGCCGGGCAGCGAAGAGGACATCCAGGAGTTCTGCACGCTGACCTACGGGGTGAAGTTCCCGATGTTCGAGAAGGTGCAGGTGCGCGGCTCGGGTGCGACGCCGCTCTACCGGGAGCTCGCCGCCGCGACGGGCGAGGCGCCGGGCTGGAACTTCCACAAGTACCTGATCGATCGCGAGGGCAAGGTGGTGGCCAGTTTCGGCAGCCGCACGACCCCGGACGATCCGAAGCTGGTGGCTGAAATCGAGAAGCTGCTGGCGGCGCCGGCGCCCGCCGACCAGGCCGGCAAGGCCGGCTGAACCGCGGGCCAGCCTGAACCGCCGTCACGGTGCTGATTGCCGTGACGGCGGCGCATCGGGACAATAGCGGGCGACGTGCCGTTCCGGCCCGCCCCTTCAGGAGTCTTGTCCCAATGAATCCCGCCCTGCGTTTCGCCGCGCCGCTGGTGCTCGCCAGCCTGGTGCTCAGCCTCAGCGCCTGCAAGTCCGATACCCCCGAGTCGGAAGCCGAATCTGCTTCGCAAGCCGATCCGTCCGGTGACCCCGCCGCTGCCGAATCCGGCGCGCCCATCGTTGCGGGCATCGAAGGCCTGGAAACCGAGCGCGCCCAGGTGAGCTACATGATCGGCCTGGATATTGGCCGTTCGATGTCGGTGGTCAAGCAGGACCTGGACCTGGACGTCGTGCGCCAGGCCATGGAGGACGCGTTCGAAGAGCGCGAGCCCAAGATCACCGACGAGCAGATGCAGCAGATCCAGGCGGCCTTCACCACCAAGCTGCAGGAACGCAAGCAGGCCGAAATGGAAGCCGCGGCGATCGCCGCCAAGGCCGAGGGTGAAACCTTCCTCGCCGCCAACAAGGACAAGCCGAACGTGCAGGTCACCGAAAGCGGCCTGCAGTACCGCGTCGAGCGTGCCGGCAACGGCGCCAGCCCGAAGGCCGACGACGTCGTGCGCGTGCACTACAAGGGCACGCTGCCCAACGGCGATGTCTTCGACAGCTCCTACGACCGCGGCCAGCCGGCCGAATTCGGCCTGGGCCAAGTCATTCCGGGTTGGTCCGAAGGCGTGCAGCTGATGAAAGTCGGCAGCAAGTACACCTTCTGGATCCCGTCCGAGCTGGGCTACGGCGAAGCCGGTGGCGGTGGCGTCATTCCGCCCAATGCCATGCTGACCTTCGAAGTCGAACTGCTCGAAATCGTCGAGTAAGCCATGCGCGCCACGGTATTCGGCACCGGATACGTCGGCCTCGTCTCGGGCACCTGCCTGGCCGAGGTCGGCCATCAGGTGACCTGCGTGGACGTGGACCAGGCCAAGATCGAAGGGCTCGAACGCGGGATCGTCCCGATATTCGAGCCCGGCCTCGAGCCGATGGTGAAGGCCAACCATGCCGCTGGCCGGCTGGCCTTCACCACGGACGCGGCGGCCGCGATCGCGGATGCCGAAGTCGTGTTCATCGCGGTCGGTACGCCGCCGGACGAGGACGGCAGCGCCGACCTGCAGTACGTCCTGGCGGTGGCCCGGACCATCGGCAGGCATTTGTCGAGGCCGGCGGTGGTCGTCAACAAGTCCACGGTGCCCGTGGGCACCGCCGACAAGGTGCGTGCCGTCATAGCCGCCGAGCTGTCGGCACGCGGCCTGCCGCTGGATTTCGACGTGGTGTCGAACCCGGAGTTCCTGAAGGAAGGCGCCGCGGTCAATGACTGCATGCGGCCCGACCGGATCGTGCTGGGCGCGCGCAGCGCCGGCGCGGTGGACACCATGAAGCGGCTGTATGCGCCGTTCAACCGCAACCACGAGCGCCTGGTCGTGATGGACGAGCGTTCCGCCGAGCTGACCAAGTACGCCGCGAACGCCATGCTCGCGACCAAGATCAGCTTCATGAATGAAATGGCGAACATCGCCGAACGGGTGGGTGCCGACATCGAAATGGTCCGCCAGGGCATCGGCTCGGACCCGCGCATCGGTTACCAGTTCATCTATCCCGGCGCCGGCTACGGCGGCTCGTGTTTTCCCAAGGACGTGCAGGCGCTGGAACGCACCGCCCGCCAGCACGATTACCAGGCCGGATTGCTGCAGGCCGTGGAAGGCGTCAATCAACGGCAGAAGCACAAGCTCGCGGAGCTGGCGCTTCGCCATTTCGGCGGCGACCTGCGGGGCAAGACCTTCGCGGTCTGGGGCCTGGCATTCAAGCCCAATACCGACGACATGCGCGAGGCGTCCAGCCGCGCGCTGCTGGCCGACCTGTGGGCGGCCGGTGCGCGTGTGCGGGCGCACGATCCCGAAGCGATGGAGGAAGCGCGCCGGGTATTCGGCCAGCGCGGCGACCTGGAACTGTGCGCGAGTCCTGCCAGCGCCCTGGAGGGCGCCGACGCGCTGGTGCTGGTGACGGAGTGGAAGGCCTACTGGAGCCCGGATTTCCCGGCGCTGGCGACGGCGCTGGGCGCCCGGGTGGTTTTCGACGGACGCAACGTCTGGGACCCGGTCCAGGTCGAACAGGCCGGGCTGGCGTATTACGGCATCGGTCGCGGGCGCAGCCTGCGGCCTGCCGGGGAGGCTGGCCATGACCACTGATGTCGAGCAGCGCATCGCGGAACTCGAAACCCGGCTCGCGTTCCAGGAACACACCCTGGGCGAGCTGAGCGATGCCCTGGCCGAAATCCGCATGGAGTCGGCGCGCAACGCCGAGACGCTGGTGCGGGTGATGGCCGAACTCAAGCAGCTGCGTACCTTGCTGTACGCCGATCCCGGCAGCGAACCCCCGCCGCCACACTATTGATCCGAAGAACGCACCATGAGCAATTCCCTGCGCGAAAAACTGCTGGGCCTGGGCTTCACCGCCCCGGCGCCCGAACCCCGGCGCGAGCGTCCCGAGCGCGGGCCCGGGACGTCGGGCAAAGGCGGTGCGCGTACGCCCGACAAGGCGGGTGGCCAGGCGTCGGGCAAACCCGGGCGGTCCGGCAAGCCCGGGCGCGGCGGCAAGGCCGGCGCCGGTAACCGGCCACCCCGCAGCCAGGAGGAAATCGACCTGGCCAAGGCCTATGCGATCCGCGCGCAGAAGGAAAAGCAGGAGCGCATCGAGGCCGAAAGATTGAAACAGGAAGAGGCGGCGCGCCGTCGCGCCGCCAAGGCCAGGGCGGCGGAATTGCTCAAGGACAAGGCGCTCAACGTCGCCGAGGCCGAACATGCGCGCCACTTCGAGTACGGCGGCAAGATCAAGCGGGTCTACGTGACGCCCGACCAGCTCAAGGCGCTCAACGCCGGTGAACTGGCCGTGGTGCAGCTCGATGGCCGCTACCTGCTGGTGACCGCGGCGCTGGCCGACGAGGTGGCCGCCGTGCTGCCGAGCCTGCTCGCCCTGAAGATCGACCCGAACGCGCCCGCGACGGACGACCCCTACGCCGATCCGCAGTACCAGGTGCCCGACGACCTGATCTGGTGATTCAGGCCGGATCGTAGTCGAGGTTGCTGGCCAGCCAGCGCTCGGCCTGGTGCAGCGGCACGCCCTTGCGGCGGGCGTAGTCCGCGACCTGTTCGCGGCCGAGCCGGCCCACGACGAAGTACTGGCTGCCCGGATGCGAGAAGTACAGCCCGCTCACGGCCGCGGCCGGGCTCATGGCGAAACTCTCGGTCAGCGTGATGCCCGTATGGCGCTCCGCGTCGAGCAGGGTGAACAGGGTCGCCTTTTCGCTGTGCTCCGGGCAGGCCGGGTAACCCGGGGCCGGCCGGATGCCGCGGTACTGCTCGCGCACCAGGGACTCGTTGTCGAGCGCCTCGTCGGGGGCATAGCCCCACAGTTCGGTGCGCACGCGCTGGTGCAGGGCTTCGGCCAGGGCTTCCGCCAGCCGGTCGGCCAGGGCCTTGAGCAGGATCGCGTTGTAGTCGTCGTGGCTGGCCTCGAAGCGCGCCAGGTGCGGTTCGATGCCCAGGCCCGCGGTGACCGCGAAACCACCGACCCAATCCTCGATGCCGGCGTCACGCGGCGCCACGAAATCGGCCAGGCACAGGTTGGGGCGGTCTTCGGGCTTGTCGGCCTGCTGCCGCAGGCAGTGCAGGGTGGCGCGCAGATGGCCGGTGTCGTCGAGCACCTGGATGTCGTCGCCGACCGAACGCGCCGGCCACAGCCCCGCCACCGCCTTCGCGCGCAGCCATTTTCCCTCGATGATCTGGTCGAGCATGGCCTTCGCGTCGGCGAACAGTTCGCGCGCCTGCGCACCCACCACCTCGTCATCGAGGATGGCGGGGTAGCGGCCGGCCAGCTCCCAGGTCTGGAAGAACGGCGTCCAGTCGATCAGCGGGCGCAGTTGGGCAAGCGGATAGTCGTCGAAGACCGTCAGGCCGGGCTTGCGCGGCGCGGGCGGCGCATACCGGGTCCAGCCGCCGTCGAAGCGCTTGGCCCGCGCCTTCGCCAGCGGCATCAGCGGCTTGGCGTCGCCCCGGTTGGCGTGGCGTTTTCGCACCTCGGCGTAGTCGGCCGAATTGGCGGCGACGAAGGGCGCGTGCAGCTCGGCGCTGAGCAGGGACTGGGTGACCCCCACCGCGCGCGAGGCGTCCTTCACCCAGATCACCGGCGCATCGTAGTGCGGATCGATCTTCAGGGCCGTATGCGCCCGCGACGTGGTGGCGCCGCCGATCAGCAGCGGCATCGTGAAGCCCTGGCGCTTCATCTCGCGGGCGACGTGGCTCATTTCCTCGAGCGAGGGCGTGATCAGCCCGGACAGGCCGATGGCGTCGGCGTTTTCCTCGCGGGCACGGTCCAGGATGACCTGGGCCGGCACCATCACGCCCAGGTCGACGACCTCGAAGTTGTTGCAGGCCAGGACCACCCCGACGATGTTCTTGCCGATGTCGTGCACGTCGCCCTTGACCGTGGCCATCAGCACCTTGCCGCGGGGCTTGCCGGCGTCGCCGCTGCGGGCCTTTTCGGCCTCGATGTAGGGGATGAGGTGGGCGACCGCGCGCTTCATCACCCGGGCCGACTTGACCACTTGGGGCAGGAACATCTTGCCGGCCCCGAACAGGTCGCCGACCACGTTCATGCCGGCCATCAGCGGCCCTTCGATCACGTCCAGCGGCCGCGACGAGCCCTGCCGCGCCAGTTCGGCGTCGGCCTCGATGTATTTGTCGATGCCGTGCACGAGGGCGTGGCTGATGCGCCGGTCCACCGGCCATTCGCGCCAGGCCAGGTCCTCGGAGCGGACCTCGCCCTTCTTCGATTTGTGCTTCTCTGCTTCGGCGAGCAGGCGTTCGGTGCCGTCGCCACGGCGATTGAGCACCACGTCCTCGACCGCCTCGCGCAGCGCCGGGTCGAGGTCGTCGTACAGGGCCAGCGCACCGGCGTTGACGATGCCCATGTCCATGCCGGCGCCGATGGCGTGGTACAGGAACACCGCATGGATGGCCTCGCGCACGGCGTTGTTGCCGCGGAACGAGAACGAGACGTTCGATACGCCGCCCGACACATGGCAGTCGGGGAAGCGCCGCTTGAGTTCGCGCGCTGCCTCGATGAAGGCCACGGCGTAGCCATCGTGTTCCTCGATGCCGGTGGCGATGGCGAAGATGTTGGGGTCGAAGATGATGTCTTCGGGCGCCAGCCCCGCCTGCCCGACCAGCAGGGCATGGGCGCGGCTGCAGATGGCGACCTTGCGCTCGAACGTGTCGGCCTGGCCCTGTTCGTCGAAGGCCATCACCACCACGGCGGCGCCGTGCCGGCGCGCCTCGCGGGCCTGGGCCAGGAAGCTGGCTTCGCCTTCCTTCATCGAGATGGAGTTGACGATCGCCTTGCCCTGCACGCATTTGAGGCCGGCTTCGATCACGCTCCATTTCGAGCTGTCGATCATCACCGGCACCCGGGCGATGTCGGGTTCGGCCGCGACCAGGTTGAGGAAGCGGACCATGGCCGCCTCGGCGTCGAGCATGCCCTCGTCCATGTTCACGTCGATGACCTGGGCGCCGTTCTCGACCTGCTGGCGGGCCACGGCCAGGGCGTCGTCGTAGCGGTTTTCCAGGATCAGCTTCTTGAACTGGATCGAGCCGGTGACATTGGTGCGTTCGCCGACGTTGACGAAATTGGTGTCGGGCGTGATGACGAAGGGTTCCAGGCCCGCCAGCCGGGTATGGGCGGGCAGGGTGGGCAGCTGCCGCGGCGGCAGGCCGTGCACGGCCTTGGCGATCGCGGCGATGTGCCCGGGCGTGGTGCCGCAGCAGCCACCGACCAGGTTGAGCAGGCCGGCTTCGGCGAACTCGCGCAGGATGCCGGCGGTTTCCTCCGGGCCCTCGTCGTAGCCCCCGAAGGCATTGGGCAGGCCGGCGTTGGGGTGGCAGCTGATGTGGGTGTCGGCGACCTGGGACAGCATGTCCACGTGCGGGCGCAGGTCCCGGGCGCCGAGCGCGCAGTTCAGGCCCACCGACAGCGGCCGGGCGTGGCGCAGCGAGTACCAGAAGGCTTCGGCGGTCTGGCCCGACAGGGTGCGTCCGCTGCGGTCGGTGATCGTGCCCGAGACCATCACCGGCACGCGCGCGCCCAGTTCTTCGAACAGCACGTCGAGCGCGTACAGCGCCGCCTTGGCATTGAGGGTGTCGAACACCGTCTCGACCATCAGGATGTCGGCGCCGCCTTCGACCAGGGCGCGCGCGGCGACCGTGTAGTCGGCGACGAGGGCGTCGAAGCTGGTGTTGCGGTAGCCGGCGTCCTCGACCTTGGGGCTGATCGAGGCCGTGCGGCTGGTCGGTCCCAGTACGCCGGCCACCCAGCGCGGGCGCCCGGGATCGGCGGCCTCGGCCCGGGCGGCGCAGGCGCGGGCCAGGCGGGCAGCCTCGCGGTTGAGTTCCGGCACCAGGGCCTCGAGGCCATAGTCGGACTGCGAGACCGCGGTCGAGTTGAACGTATTGGTTTCGACGATGTCGGCGCCGGCGTCGAAGTAGGCCTGGTGGATGCCGGCGATGATGTCGGGGCGGACCAGGGTGAGCAGGTCGTTGTTCCCCTTGAGGTCGCGCCCCGAACCGGCGAAGCGCTCGCCGCGGTAGTCGGCCTCGCCCAGTTCGTGGCGCTGGATGAGCGTGCCCATGGCGCCGTCGAGCACCAGGATGCGTTCGGATAATGCCTGCAGCAGGCGCTCGCTGCGCCCTGGGTCGTGCCAGGGAAGCTGGCTCATGGCTTGCGCGCCAGCAGCGTCAGGACCTCGAAGTGCGGGGGCCGCTTCTCGCGGGTCACGGCTTCGCAGACGGTCACTTCCAGGCCCGCTTTCTCGGCGTGGCGGCGCAGGTCCTTGACCGTGAAGCCGAGGTTGACGTGGCCATAGGGCGTGACCGCGGCGCGGTGCTCGTGCTTGCCCAGGCAGGTGGCGACCAGCCGGCCGCCCCGGCGCAGTACGCGGGCGGCTTCGGCGATGGCCTGGGCCGGCCGTTCGGCGTAGGTCAGCGCGTGCATGAGCAGCACCAGGTCGAACTGCGCGGCCTGGAAATCCAGGGCCTGCATGTCGCCTTCGAGCACCTCGACGTGGCGGTACTTGCTCAGCCGCTCGCGGGCGGCGTTGACCACCCGGCTGCTCGAGTCCACGCAGACGTAGCGACGCGCATGCGGCGCCAGCAACTCGCCGAGCACGCCGTCGCCGGACGCGACGTCGAGCACGTCGCCGGGTTCGAGCAGGGGCAGGGTGGAGCGGGCCAGGGCCTCCCAGGTACGGCCCGGGGAATAGTGCCGCTCCATGTCGCCGGCGACCGAGTCGGCCCAGTTCTGGTCGGCGGCGCGGGTGGCCAGCACCGCCGGCAGGCGTTCGGCGTCCTGGCGCAGCAGCGGATCGTCGGTGCTGTCGCGCAGGGCTTCCCAGAGCCGGGCCTCGCCCGGGTCCAGGGTGTCGCCGTTGAAACGGTAGTAGGCCGACACGCCGGCACGACGGTCGCGCACCAGGTCGGCTTCCTTGAGCCTGGCCAGGTGGGTGGAGACGCGCGGCTGGGCCAGGCGGGTGATGGCGGCCAATTCGGCCACGGTGAGCTCTTCGCCCTCGAGCAGGGCCAGCAGCCGGACCCGGGTGGGGTCGGAAAGGACCTTCAAACAGGCCGACCAGGCGTCCAGGTCCATGCTTTATCCTTTCATCCGGATTCAAAGATATTGGAAGGTTAGGCCCGTGGCCAGGGGCCGTCAAGCCGCGTCGGGCGGCCGTGTTCGCCAGGCAGGGCGCTTCACCCGGCCTGCACCTGCCGACGACGACGGCAGCCGCTACAATTGCGGTCTTGTCCCAATACAGACCGAGGGTGCCCCGTGGATTTCCGATTCACCGAAGAACAGCTGATGATCCAGGACGTCGCCCGGCGCATTTCCCGCGAAAAGATCGCCCCCAGCGCCGAACACCACGACCACACCGGCGAGTTCCCGCTGGAAAACATTCGCACCCTGGGTGAAAACGGCCTGATGGGCATCGAGGTCCCGGCCGAGTACGGCGGCGCCGGCATGGACCCGATCAGCTACGTGCTGGCCATGGTCGAGATCGCGGCGGCCGACTGCGCCCATTCCACCATCGTCTCGGTGAACAACTCGCTGTTCTGCAACGGCATCCTCAAGTTCGGCAGCGAGGAGCAGAAGCAGAAGTACGTGCGCGCGATCGCCGAAGGCAAGGAAATCGGCGCCTTCGCGCTGACCGAGCCGCAGTCCGGGTCGGACGCCACGGCCATGCGCTGCAAGGCCGTGCGCCAGGACGACGGCAGCTTCGTGGTCAACGGCAAGAAGAGCTGGATCACCTCGGGCCCGGTCGCCAAGTACATCGTGCTGTTCGCGATGACCGACGCCGACAAGGGCGCCAAGGGCATCACCGCCTTCCTCGTCGACACCACCAAGCCCGGTTTCCACCGTGGCAAGACCGAGCCCAAGCTGGGCATCCGCGCCTCGGCCACCTGCGAAATCGAGTTCCAGGACTACGTGGTCGGCGCCGAAGACGTGCTGGGCGAGGAGGGCCAGGGCTTCAAGATCGCCATGGGCGTGCTCGACGCCGGCCGCATCGGCATCGCGTCCCAGGCCATCGGCGTGGCGCGCGCCGCCTACGAGGCCACCCTGGACTACGTCAAGGAGCGCAAGGCCTTCGGCAAGCCGATCGGTGCCTTCCAGATGACCCAGGCCAAGATCGCCGACATGAAGTGCAAGCTCGACGCCTCCCTGCTGCTGACCCTGCGCGCGGCCTGGCTCAAGGGCCAGGACCAGAAGTTCACCACCGAGGCCTCGGTGGCCAAGCTCACCGCCTCGGAAGCCGCGATGTGGATCACCCACCAGGCGGTGCAGATCCACGGCGGCATGGGCTACTCGAAGGAAATGGCGCTCGAGCGTTATTTCCGCGACGCCAAGATCACCGAAATCTACGAAGGCACCAGCGAAATCCAGCGCCTGGTCATCGCCCGCAACGAGACCGGACTGCGCTAGTCCGGCAGCCGTACCCCGCCGTATCCGAAGCCCCGCTGAAGCGGGGCTTTTTTTATGCGGTTTTTTGCTGGCCGCCCGCATCCCCGGGGACTACAATTCACGTTTTATCCACGCCCCGCGAGAACGCTCCTGATGAACGCCCACGCCCTGGCTTCCGCCGAGTCCCTTGACGCCATCGCCGCGGCCTTGCCCGCCACGGGTTCGCAGACCGAAAAGGACCGGCTGGAAGCCTTCACCCGCAGCTTCTTCGTGCGGGTGCCGGACGACGAACTGCGCAGCCGTCCGGCCGCGGAATGGGCCGCGATCGCGCGCTCCTTCCTCGACTTCGCGCAGGACCGGGCGCCGGGTACGGTGTCGGTGGCGACGGGCAACCCGAGCCTGGCGCAGGACGGCTACGACAGCACCCACACCGTGGTGCGCATCGCCAACGACGACATGCCCTTCCTGGTCGATTCGGTGCGGATGGCGCTTGCGCAGTTCAACATCACCCTCTACCAGATCGCCCATCCGGTCATCGCGATGCGCCGCGACCCCGCCGGCAAGCTGCAGGCGGTGGGCGAGGGCGAGCCCGAATCGCTGATGTACCTGGAAATCGACCGGCAGGCCGACGCCAAGGCCCAGGCCGACATCGAGGCGGCGATCAAGGCGGCCCTGGCCGACGTGCGTGCCGCGGTCGCCGACTGGTCGCCGATGCGGGAGAAGATGCTGGAGGTCGCCGGTGAACTCGAGTCCCGGTGTTTGCCGGTCGATGCCGCCAGCCGCGCCGAAGCGGAGGCCTTCTTGCGCTGGGCGGCCGACAACCACTTCACCTTCCTGGGCTATCGCGAGTACGAGGTGGTCGATCGCGAGTTGCGCGCGGTGCCCGGCAGTGGCCTGGGCCTGCTGCGCGGCAAGGACCACCTGGTCCGGCCGCGACCGATCACCGGCCTGGCCGCCGCCGACCTGCCGCCCGGCAGCAGCCTCGATGCCCTGATCCTGACCAAGACCAACGCCCGCGCCACCGTGCATCGTCCGGGCTACATGGACTACATCGGCGTGCTGGTGTTCGACGAGAACGGCCGCGCCGTGCGCGAGCAGCGTTTCCTTGGCCTTTACACCTCCAGCGCCTACAACCGCCGCCCCTGGGAAATCCCGATGGTGCGCCAGCGCCACGAACACGTCATGGCGGCGTCGGGCCTGGCCCCGACCAGCCACAGCGGCAAGGCCCTGCGCCACATCCTCGAATCGCTGCCGCGCGAGGAACTGTTCCAGTCCAGCGCCGAAGAACTCCAGCGCACAGCCATGGGCATCCTGGGCCTGCAGGAGCGCGCGCGCACCCGCCTGTTCCTGCGTCGCGACCGCTATGGCCGCTTCTTCTCGGCCCTGGTCTACATCCCGCGCGACCGCTTCAACACCAGCATCCGCCATCGCATCGAGGCGGTGCTGATGCGCGAGCTGGGCGGCGAGCGTCTCGACCACAGCGTGCAGATCGGCGAGTCGCCGCTGGCCCAACTGCATCTGGTGATCCGGCCCAAGGCCGGCTGCCGCGTTGATTTCGACCAGGAAGCACTGGAAGCCGAGCTGGCCGGCATCGTCCGCGACTGGCACGACGAACTGCGCGAGATCCTGGTGCGCGAGGCGGGCGAGGAACAGGGCCTGAAGCTGGCCCAGACCTATGGTCGCGCGCTGCCCGCCGGCTACGTCGAAGCCGTCTCGCCGGAGGTGGCCGCCGCCGACGTGCTGCAGGCTTCGCGCCTGGCCGGTCCCGGCGACCAGCGTATTTCCTTCTATCGCCACGGCGACGAACTGCGCCTGAAGCTGGTCCGCCGCAGCGGTGACATCGCGCTTTCCGACGTGCTGCCGGTGATGGAGAACCTGGGCCTGCGCGTGCTCACCGAGCACCCCTACGAACTCGAGGTCGAGGGCGAACGCATCTCGATCCAGGACTTCGAGGTCAAGGCCCGCCACGGCGAAATCGACGTCGAGGCGGCGCGCCAGCCCTTCGAGGAAGCCTTCACGGCGGTCTGGGGCGGCGAAGCTGAAAACGACGGTTTCAACCAGCTCCTGCCCAGCGCGCGCCTGGAGTGGCGCGACATTGCGATGCTGCGTGGCTACACCAAGTACGCCCTGCAGACCGGCGTGCCGTTCTCGCAGCCGTACATGGAGGAAACGCTGCAGCGTTATCCGGTCATCGCGCGCCTGCTGTGGGAACTGTTCGCCGCCCGCTTCGAGCCTGGTCGTGAACAGCCGCTCGACGCCGCCGGCCAGCAGGCCCTGCACGACCAGATCGCCTGGCTGCTGCCCAGCGACCGCCGCAAGGCGTTGGACACCATTCCCCAGGAAATCGCCTCGGCGCGTGCGCTCGACCGCGCCGCCCAGGTCGACGCCGTCACCGACGCACTGGAGATCCTGCTCGACGGCCTGGTCCAGAGCATCGACGACGACCGCATCCTGCGTGGCTACCAGGCCCTGATCAACGCCACCCTGCGCACCAACTTCTACCAGCGCAAGGACGGGGCCTTCCGCGACTACATCGCCTTCAAGTTCGACCCGGCGCTGGTGCCCGACCTGCCCAAGCCGCGGCCCTACCGGGAAATCTTCGTGTACTCGCCCTGGGTCGAAGGCGTGCACCTGCGCTTCGGCCCGGTCGCCCGCGGCGGCCTGCGCTGGTCGGACCGGCGCGAGGACTTCCGCACCGAGGTGCTGGGCCTGGTCAAGGCGCAGATGGTGAAAAACACCGTCATCGTGCCGGTCGGGTCCAAGGGCGGTTTCGTGGTCAAGCGGCCGCCGGTCGGCGGCGACCGCGACGCCCAGCTGGCCGAGGGTATCGCCTGCTACAAGCGCTTCATCAACGGCCTGCTCGACATCACCGACAACCTGGTCGATGGCGAGGTCGTGCACCCGCAGGACGTGGTGCGCCATGATCCGGACGACCCCTACCTGGTGGTCGCGGCCGACAAGGGAACGGCCACGTTCTCGGACATCGCCAACGGCATCTCCGCCGAACACGGCTACTGGCTGGGCGACGCCTTCGCTTCCGGCGGTTCGGTCGGCTACGACCACAAGGGCATGGGCATCACCGCCCGCGGCGCCTGGGAGTCGGTCAAGCGCCATTTCCGGGCGCTGGGCATCGACAGCCAGTCGCAGGACTTCACCTGCGTCGGCATCGGCGACATGTCCGGCGACGTATTCGGCAACGGCATGCTGCTCTCGCGGCACATCCGCCTGGTGGCGGCTTTCGACCACCGCCACATCTTCCTCGACCCCAACCCCGATTCGGCCCGCAGCTACGCCGAGCGCGAACGCATGTTCAAGGTGCCGCGTTCGAGCTGGGAAGACTACGACACCTCGCTGATTTCCGAGGGCGGTGGCGTCTATCCGCGTTCGCTCAAGACCATCCCGGTCAGCCCGCAGGTGCGCCAGGCCCTGGGCCTGGCCGACGACGTCGAGCAGCTCAGCCCGATGGCGCTGATGAACGCCATCCTCAAGGCGCCCGTGGACCTGCTGTGGAACGGCGGCATTGGTACCTACGTCAAGGCCAGCAGTGAATCCCATGCCGACGCCGGCGACCGCGCCAACAACGGCCTGCGCGTGAACGGCAACGAACTGCGCTGCCGCGCGGTGGGCGAGGGCGGCAACCTGGGCCTGACCCAGCGCGGCCGCATCGAGGCCGCCATGAACGGCGTGCTGGTGAACACCGACTTCATCGACAACTCCGCCGGCGTCGACACCTCCGACCACGAGGTGAACATCAAGATCCTGCTCGCGGCCCCGGTCCAGCGCGAGGAACTGAGCCTGCCCCAGCGCAACGAGCTGCTGGCCAGCATGACCGACGAAGTCGCGGAGCTGGTGCTGACCGACAACTACCGGCAGAACCAGGCCATCAGCCTGATGGAGCGCATGAGCGCCGCCCGCCTGGGCTCGTTCGGGCACTTCATCCGGGTGCTCGAGGACCAGGGCCTGCTCGACCGCGGCATCGAGTTCCTGCCCTCCGAGGCGGAGCTCGGCGACCGCAAGGCGCGCGGCCAGGGCCTGACCCGTCCGGAGCTGAGCGTGCTGCTGAGCTACGACAAGATCGTCGTCTTCAACCAGATGCTCGATTCGGACGTGCCCGAGGACCCCTACCTGTCCAAGGAACTGGTGCGTTATTTCCCCAATGCCCTGCAGGAACGCTTCGCCCAGGACATGGAGAACCACCGCCTGCGTCGCGAGATCATCGCCACCGCGGTCACCAATTCCACCGTCAACCGCATGGGCGCCACCTTCCTGCTGCGCATGCAGGAAGACACTGGCCAGTCGCCGGCGCAGATCGCCAAGGCCTACACGATCAGCCGCGAAGTGCTCGACGCCCGCGAACTCTGGGCCGGCATCGACGCCCTGGACCTGAAGGTCAGCGAAGACGCCCAGCTCGAAGCCCTGACCAGCATCTGGCAGCTGCAGCGCAACCTGACCCGCTGGTTGCTCAACCGTCCGGGCGAAGTGCTCAACATCGCCGAAAAGGTGGAACGCTACGCCGGCGGTGTCGCCGAGCTGCGCGCCTCGCTCGACCGCGTGCTGCCCGAGGCCGCCCGTGCCGAGCTGGTCGCCGATGTCGCCCAGTGGCAGGCCCATGGCTACCCGGAGGACATGGCGCGTGCCTTCGCCAGCCTGCCGTTCCTGGCCTACGCCCTGGACATCGTCGAAGTCGCGATTGAACAGGCGCTGCCGGTGGCCGAAGTCGCGGCGACCTACTTCAGCCTGTCCGATGCACTGCACACCAAGTGGCTGATGGACGCGGTCGAGGCCCTGCCGGTCGGCGGCCGCTGGCACGCCCAGGCCCGCGGCGTGCTGCGCGACGAACTGCAGGCCCAGCAGCGAACCCTGGTCGGCCAGGTGCTGGTTGCCGGGGCCGGGCTCCCGGCCATCGAGCGGGTCTCGCGCTGGCTCGAGCGTGACGATGCGGCGCTGCGCTACACGATGGCGATGTTCGCCGACATGCGCGACCTGCGCGACCTGGACTACCCGACGTTGTCGGTGGCGGTCCGGCGCCTGGCCCAGGTCGCCGCCTCCGGCGCGGCCTGACCAGACCGGACCTGTGGGAGGGACTTCAGTCCCGATTCTTTTCGGGACTGAAGTCCCTCCCACAGTGACCAGCTGCGCTATCCTCGGCCCATGACGAGCCTGCCCGCCAACCCGCGCATCGCCTTCCTCGCCAGTTCGACGCCGGAGGCCCAGGCCGCCCGGGAGCATTTCACCGCGCGGTTCGGCCAGGTGAGCGCGGAAGACGCGGACGTCCTGTGCGTGCTCGGCGGTGACGGCTACATGCTCCATACCCTCCACCGGCATGGCAGCCTTGGCAAGCCGGTGTACGGCATGAAGCTGGGCACGGTCGGCTTCCTGATGAACCAGCACCGGCCCGAGGGCCTGCTCGACCGGCTGCAGGCCGCGCACGACACCGTGCTTCGACCGTTGGAGATGACCGCCACCAGCGAGTCAGGGGCGACGATCTCGCTGCTGGCCTACAACGAGGTGTCGATGCTGCGGCAGACGCGGCAGACCGCCCACCTGCGGATTTCGCTCAATGGCCAGGTGCGCCTGGAAGAGCTGGTCTGCGACGGCGCCCTGGTGGCCACCCCCGCCGGCAGCACCGCCTACAATTTCTCCGCCCACGGTCCGATCCTGCCGCTGGGGTCGCAGGTGATCGCGCTCACGCCGATCGCCGCGTTCCGCCCGCGGCGCTGGCGCGGGGCGCTGCTGCGTTCGGATACCGAGCTGCGCATCGAGGTGCTCGACGGCCACAAGCGTCCGGTCAGCGCCACGGCCGATTCCCACGAAGTGCGCGATGTCGCCGAGATCACCGTGCGCGAATCGCAGGAACGCACCGTGACCCTGCTGTTCGACCCCGAGCACAACCTCGAGGAACGCATCCTCAACGAACAATTCATCACCTGAGTCGTCTCGGCCGGTGAGACCGTCCCCGGCGACAATGCCCCCATGGCCCCGAATTCGCTCCCGCCCGAATCCCCGTCCGACCGGCTGATCGTCGCGATCACGGCGCGGGCCCTGTTCGACCTGGAGGACAGCCACGCGCTGTTCCAGTCCAGCGGGCTGGAGGCCTACGCGCAGTTCCAGCGCAGCCGTGAAAAGGAAATCCTGGCGCCGGGCATCGCCTTCCCCCTGGTGCAGAAGCTGCTGGCGCTCAACGAAGGCGCCACCGAAGCGGCGCCCCGGGTGGAAGTGGTGCTGCTGTCGCGCAACTCCTCCGACACCGGCCTGCGCATCTTCAACTCCATCCGCCACTATGGCCTGCGCATCGTGCGCGCCGTGTTCACCAGCGGCGCCGAGGTCTGGCCCTATGTCCGGCCCTTCGGGGCCCAGCTGTTCCTGTCGGCCAACCCGGATTCGGTGCGCGGCGCGCTCGAGCACGAGGTTGCCGCCGCCACCATCCTGCCGTCCAAGCCGCCCGAGCGGACGCACGACCAGTTGCGCATCGCCTTCGATGGCGACGCGGTCATTTTCGGCGACGAATCCGAGCGGGTGTCGCGGCAGTCGGGCCTGGCCGCTTTCCATGACAACGAAACCAGCCGCGTCGGCGAGGCCCTGTCGGGTGGACCTTTCAAGGGATTCCTGGCGGCCCTGCACAAGCTCCAGGATGCCTTCCCGCCGGGCGATGCCTCGCCGATCCGGACCGCGCTGGTCACCGCGCGTTCGGCGCCGGCGCACGAGCGGGTCATCCTGACCCTGCGCGAGTGGGGCGTGCGCCTGGACGAAGCCATGTTCCTGGGCGGGCGCGACAAGGGGCCGTTCCTGGAAACCTTCGGGGCCGACATCTTCTTCGACGACTCCCAGCACAACGTCGAAAACGCCCGCCGCCACGTCGCCACCGGCCATGTGCCGTTCGGCGTCACCAACGAAGGCTAGGTCGTCCCGACGGTGACGTCGCGCTGGCGCAGCGCGAAGACCAGCCAGGCGATCGCCGCCACCACGGCGCCTGCGGCGAAGGCCCCGACGCCGCCGCCACCGCGTTCCCACATCAGCGCCGCCAGTCCGGCGCCCAACACGCCGCCGACGCCGGAACTGAATCCATAGAGCAGGCTTTGACCGGCCACGGCGCGCCGTCCCGGGAAATATTCGGTGATCAGCCGCATGCAGCAGGCGTGGAAGGTGGCGAAGCTCAGCGCGTGCGTGGTCTGCGCCAGCGCCATGACCCAGAACAGGTCGGCGAAGCCCGACACCAGCGCCCAGCGCAGCACGGAGACGCCCAAGCAGACCCCGAGCAGCCTGGCGGCCCCGAAGCGGGCGATCAGCCGCGGTGCCTGCCAGAACATGGCGATCTCTATCGTCACCCCGATGGCCCAGAGCGCACCGATGGCCGCGCCCGAATGCCCGGCAGCCTGCAGGTGCAGGGTGTAGAAAACGTAGAAGGGCCCGAAGCCCAGCTGCATCAGCATCGCCACCAGCAGGAAACGGCGCACGCCCGGGCGTTTGAACAGATGTCCGGCGTCGGCGACCGCGGGCCCGGGCAGCTCCGGTGGCCGGTCGTGCCGATGTGGCCAGGCCGAAATGATCATCGCGACGAACAGCGGCAGGGTGAGCCAGGGGAAGGCCTCGGCACCGACGTAGTCCATCAGCGCGCCATAGCTCGAGGCCACCAGCAGGAAACCCACCGAACCCCAGACCCGAAGCCGTCCGTACTGTTCGGGGCTGGGCCCCAGGGCGGTCAGGGTCATGGCTTCGAACTGTGGCATCACCGCGTTGTAGAACAGCCCGAAAACCGCCATCACGCCCAGCAGGGCCCAGGCTTCGCGGGTGAACAGGAAGCCGGCGAAACACAGGGTCGTCGCCACGCAGCCGGCCACGAACCACTCCCCTGGCCGGGCGCTGCGGCCGGTCAGCGCCGCCCAGGTCGGCGGGGCCAGGACGCGGGTGCCGTACCAGAGCCCGAGCATCGCGCCGATCACGAAACCACCGTGGCCCAGCGCGTCCACCCAGCGCCCGACATAGGGCGTGTAGGCGCCCAGCGCGGCGTAGTACCAGAAATAAAAGGCGGCGAAGCGCCAGAGGGATCGGGGCATGGGCGCGAGGCATCGAAAAAGAAAGGCCGGGCCCGAAGGCCCGGCCGTTGCATCATCGCTGTTTTCGCGCCGGTCCGGAACTAGCGTTCGCGGCGGGTGTCGCCGCGCGAACCCGGCCGGCGGGCCGCCTCGCGCAGGGCCAGTTCACGGGTCTCGAGCGTGCCCATGCGGGTCTGGTCCTTGAGCTCGAGGAAACGCAGCTCGAACGGCGCGCCGTAGCCCATCGGCACGTTGCCCGGCCCGAAGGCCAGGTCGAGCTTGCGCTCGCCCGCTTCGAGCCAGTTCGCCGAATGCGCCTGCGCCACCGGCCGGGATTCACCGGACGCGCTGGTGGCGTAGAGCACGCCGCGCACCTCGTAGCGGCCCGGGGCCGCCACCTGCACCGGCAGGCTGAACTTCACCGCGCCCGGGTCGAAGCCGTAGTCGCCACCCAGCCGGGCGGTCGGCCGGCTGACTTCGATGGCGGTGCGGGCGTCGCGCTGCACCGGTCCGTCCTTGCTGGTCGCGCCGGCGAACAGCTGGACTTCCCAGAGACCGGGCGCCGGATCGGCGTCCAGGGGCAGTTGGCCGGTGGCCTTGCCATCGGCGAACTGCAGCGGCCAGGTCTGGCCCGAGGGCGAAACCAGCTGGGCCTGCATGACGCCGCCGGCCAGGGCCGACGTGCCCTTTTGCAGGCTTGCCGCGACCTCGATGTTTTCACCCGCCAGCAGCCGGCTGCGGCCGGCCTGGGCCTCGAGCACGAGGTCGCTGTTGGGCTCGAACACATGCACCAGGTAGCGGCCCGATGCCTTGGTCAGCTGGAGCTGGAAGCGGCCCTGGCCGATGGCGTCGTCGAGCTGCACGATCAGCGAGCCCTCGGGCACGTCCATGCCGGCCGACTTGAGCTCGCCGGCGCCGGCCAGGCGCTTGAACGCCGAGGGCGCCAGCGGCTGGCCGCCGCGCAGCAGCCGCAGCTCGCCCGGGTCCACCGCGCCGGACTTGGCGTGGTCGCGCGGGCTGATGCGCACCAGTGCACCGGGAGCCGTGGTGGTGAGCGCGAAGCCGGACTTGAGTTCGCCGGCGTCGACCGCCGACCAGTACTCGCGGCTTTGCGCCAGGTAGGGCGCGTCGGCGGCCAATGCCGCCGCCGGGTCCATGGCCCAGGCCACGGCCACCGGCTGGCGCTCGAACTGGCCTTCGGGCAGCGGGGAAGCCACCAGTCGGGTGGGTGATTGGTCGGCGGCGCCGGGCGGCAGCAAGGTGCCGGCCTGGGCCGAGGAGAAGGCGAGGGTGACCAGGCAGGCGATGAGGGTCTTGTTCATGGCTCAGGCCCCCATGTCCGAACGAAGGATGGTGTCGAGGCCGAAGCAGGCCCGGCGACTCTGGTTGTGCGACAGCGGCTCGCGGCCGCGCATGCGCGCCTTGTCCTGGAACCACACGCTGCCGGCGGCGGACTGGCTGGAACACTCCAGGAAGCCGTCCGAGCACGAGCTCAGCCAGTTCTGCGTGGTTTCCAGGCCGACGTTCTCGACGTAGCCACCGCAATAGCTGTCCGGATCCCAGATCGCCGAGTCGACGTCGGTGCCGACCACGCTGCGGAAGGTCTTGGGCAGGGCCGGGCGACCGCTGGTGCCGTAGAGCCAGCTGCCGTTGTAGCTGGCCATCCAGCTGGTCTGCTGCATGCGCACCGCGTCGTTCTGGTAACCCAGCAACCAGCCCAGGGCGCCTTCGAAGACGTTGCCGTTGATGACGGCATTGGCCAGCGGCGTGCCGGCCGAGGACGGCGCCAGCGCATTGACGCGCACGGTCTTGGCGATGATGTTCGGGTAGCGGCTGTCCCAGGTCGGGTTCGAAAGGATCCAGCGCATGACGTTGCCGCCGTTGCTGTGGGTGATGACGATCAGCCGGGTGATGCCCTTGTTGTTGATGAAGGTCGTCAGCTGGCCGGCCAGGCAACCGGCGGCCGCGTTGTCCCACATGTACTTGGTGAAATCGCAATTGATGACGACGTAGTTGGCCGAGTTCGGCAGGCCCCCTCGCACGTTGTTGACGAAGCCGGACGTCCAGTAGTCCGCGGTGGCGTTGGTCTGCTTGCCGGTGCCATGCACGAAGGCGACGCCGGTGTTTGCACTGCACACGCTCGAAAGAGCCGCCAAGGCGGCGAAGATTAAATAGCGCACGATCCCTCCCCAGGAATGTCATGCGAAACGCGGGTTTCCCGTCCTTGCGTCGCCACGTCCGGTAGTAACCGGTGCTCCCCTGCGCCGGCGTATGGAAGCCCACCCTACGGCTAAATCCGTGACGGTCAACACATTTCGATGCTGCAGTGCGGCAGCGTATGGCCGTTCAGGGCCCGGGGTGTACAGCGTGGCTTACCCCGTATGGAGATCGGTCGGGTATCGCTGTCAGAACTCGAGCTCGAGCGCCGCGCACAGGTAATCGACCAGGGGCGCGACGCCCTTGAAGCCCGAGGCCACGGCCTGGCGCAGGCGCGGCCCCACCACGATTTCGTCGTCGAGGGCGTAACCGGCGGTGAAGTCCTTGCGCTTGAGGTCCTCGATCAGCGGGTGCTCGGCCGGGAAGCCGCGCGGCGGGCGCACCAGAGTGTCGCCCCAGAATTCATAGCGGCGCCGGAAGGCCGGGGTCTTCACCGATTGCCAGCCGGCCGGGTTGTCGACCAGGAACTCGCGGATGCGCCGCTGCACGTCCGGTTCGGGATGCCAGATGCCGCCGCCGAGGAAACTGTTGCCGGGCTGCACGTGCAGGTAGAACGATGGCGCCGGGACCTGCTTGCTGCGGGCATGGAAGAAGCGCGCGCCGCCCCAGGTCTTGTAGGGCGTCTTGTCGTTGGAGAAGCGGGTGTCGCGATGGATGCGGAACAGGGAGCCGCCATTGCCGCGAGGGTCGGCCCGGTAGTGCGGGCTGATCGCCAGCAGGTCGGGCTCGAGGTCGGCGATCAGGCGCTGGAACGGGCCCTTGAGCTGGGCCTCGTAGTCCTTGCGGTGTTCCTCGAACCAGGGCCGGTTGTTGTTGCGTGCCAGCGCGCGCAGGAACTTGAAGGTCTTGTCGCTGAAATAGGTGCTCATGCCAGGGATCGTTGCAGGTCGCGGCCCCAGGTCTCCAGGGCATCCAGCCAGGCCTGCTGCGGGCCCGGGCCATGTTCGCCGCGCAGTTTGCCAATGGCGGCGTAATACGAAGTGAAGTCGTACTCGCTGAGCTGCTCGCTGCCCAGGCGGGCACGGCGGTAATCGTCCCAGCGACCGCGTTCGGCGTCGTCGAGGCTGTCGGGCCAGTTCCGGGCGCGATACCGGAACAGCAGTTCCCGATAGCGCGGGTCGGTGAACTGGTCGGCCAGCGCGGCCAGGCCCGCCGGCGGTGTGCTGCGCACGCGCGGGAACAGGCGTTTGTCCGCCTCGGCCGGGAACCCGTCGTACAGGGCCGCGTCGGCATCGGCCGGCTCGCGCGCGGCTTCCACAGCGAAGGCGCGGCGCACGCGCTCGCCCAGGCCGGCGGTCGCACGCAGCGCGTCGGCATGCGCCAGGCCGGCGGCCCGGTCGATACCCAGGCGTTCGAAATCGGCATCGCGCAGGTGGGCCAGCGGCAGCAGCACCGGGCACTTGTTGGTGTGGACTTCCTTGAGCGGAATGCGCTGCTCGCCTTCGGGCAGGTCGGCGCTGCGCACGAACAAACGTTCGGCGATGTCCTCGGGTGACATCGCCAGCCAGCGTGCCGGGTCCTCGTCGAGGCTGGCGACGATCACCCGTGATTCGATGCGCGGGTGGCGGGCGAGGGGCACCACCAGGGCGGCGCAGTGCCGGCTGGCCGGGTAGCGCGAGGAAATGTGCACCAGCGGCGTCATGTTCGCCACGTCCAGCAGGGCGCCGACCTGGCGCTTGTTGCGCAGGGAGAAGGCGTAGTCCCAAAGCCGCGGCTGCGCGGCCTTGAACTTGCGGGCCAGTCCGATCAGCGCGCGCACGTCGCTCAGGGCCTCGTGGGCGTCGCCCTCGCGCACGCCGTTGGCTTCGGCCAGGTGCTCGAGCTTGAAGCTTGGCGCGCCATCATCGCGCTGCGGCCAGGCCAGTCCCTCGGGGCGCAGGGCCTCGGCCAGGCGCAGGACGTCGAGCAGGTCCCAGCGTGAGTTGCCGTTGCGCCACTCACGTTCGTAGGGATCGTGGAAGTTGCGGTATAGGCCGAACCTTACGAATTCATCGTCGAAGCGAATCGAGTTGTAGCCCACGGCGCAGGTGCCGGGCTGGGCGAACTCCTCGTGCAGACGGGCCATGAATTCAGCTTCGCGCAGGCCGTGTGCAAGCGCGTGCTGCGGCGTGATGCCGGTGATCATGCTTGCCTCCGGGGAAGGCAGCAGGTCGTTGGCGGGCTGGCAAAAAAGGCTGATCGGTTCGCCGACGGGATTGAGCTGCGCGTCGGTGCGCTGGGCGGCGAACTGGGCGATTCGGGTACGCCGCGGGTCGCGCCCGAAGGTTTCCAGGTCGTACCAGAGGAAGCTGGCGGTCATGCCTGCCGCGGCAAGGGCGCCAGTCGCGCCTCGACGGCGGCATCGGCGGCGGCCAGGTCCACCTGCTCCAGGCGATCCAGCCCACGCGTGGCCTCGACCAGGAGGGCACGTTGGACCTTGCCGCGCTCGAACGCCGTCGCGTAGGGCACGCGCCCGAAGCTGACCATGGAGTAGCGCGGCACGAAGCGGTCCGGGTGGCGTTCGGCCAGCAAGACCTCGAGCTGGCGCTGCAGCAGGTAGTCGGCGTCGTCAACGCGGTCGCGCATCTCGACGTAGTTCTCCAGCGCCATGGCCTGGATGGCTTCGGCATTGGGCCGGCGCTCGGCTTCGAAGGCGGCGAAAGCGGCTCCGAAGTCGGCGGCGCTGGCCAGGTGCCGGTCCAGCGCCACGCAATCCTCGAAGGCGCAGTTCATGCCCTGGCCGTGGAACGGCACCATGGCATGGGCCGCGTCGCCCAGCAGCAGCGCGCGGTCGTCGAGCCGCCAGTTGCTCAGGCGCAGCGTGCCCAGGCCACCGACCGGGTTGTTGGTCCAGTCGGCGTCGAAATCCGGCACCAGCGGCAGGGCGTCGGCGAAGTCGCGTTCGAACAACGCGCGGGCACTGGCCAGGTCGGGCAGGGTGGCGAAGCTGGGATCGCCCTCGTTGGGCAGGAACAGCGTCACCGTGAAGGTTTTTTCGGTGTTGGGCAGGGCGATGCACATGTAGCCGCCGCGCGGCCAGATGTGCAGGGCGTTGGGTTCGATGCGGAAGCCGCCATCGGCCGCGGGCGGGATTTCCAGTTCCTTGTAGCCGTGGCCCAGGGGCTCGAAGCGCTCGCCCAGGTCTACCAGCGGCGCCATCGCCGCGCGCAGGCCCGAGCCGGCGCCGTCGCAGCCGAGCAGCACGCTGAAATCGTGGCTGCGCCGGACCCGGTCGTGGTCGTCGACGAAGTCGGCGCGTCGGCTTTCGAAATCGACCCCGTCCAGGCGCTGGTTGAAGTGCAGTCGCGCACCGGCGGCTTCGGCGGCGTCGAGCATGGCGATGTTGAGCCGGCCCCGATGCACCGACCAGATCACCTCGCTGTCGTCGCGGCCGTAGCGTTGCAGCATCGTTTCGCCGCCCAGCGGATGCACCATGCGGCCGCGCATCATCACGGCCTGGGCCATCACCGCATCCTGCAGCCCGGCTTGGCGCAGCGCGTCCAGGCCACGTTCGGCCAGCGCCAGGTTGATGGAACGGCCACCTTCGTAACCGCGCCGTCGCGGGTCGGGGCGCTTTTCGAACACGTCCACCGACCAGCCGCGTCGCGCCAGCAGCGTGGCCAGCAGCGCGCCGGCCAGGCCGGCGCCTGCGATCGTGATGGGCGCCTGCGGCTTCACGCGACGCCACCCGCCGGTGCGGCCCAGGCCTCGACCGCGGCGATGAAACGGCTGATGTCGCTGTAACGGTTGTACAGGGGCACCGGCGAGATCCGGATCACGTCGGGCTCGCGCCAGTCGCCGACGATGCCCTGGGCCATCAGGAATTCGAACAGGGCGCGGCCCTGGTCGCGTCCGCCGCGCACCCGCAGGGAGAGTTGGCAGCCGCGGCGCGCCGGCTCGGCCGGGGTGACGATCTTGAGCACGTTCGGCAGCCGTGCCAGCACCTGGCCTTCGAGATACGCGGTGAGCAGCTGCGATTTCGCGCGAAGCGCCGGCAGGCCGGCGCTGGCGAAGAGATCGAGCGAGACCCGCAGCGGCGCCAGCGCCAGGATCGGCGGATTGCTCAACTGCCAGCCGTCGGCACCGGGCGTGGGGTTGAACTCCGGGCCCATCTTGAAGCGCGAGTCCTGGTCGTGACCCCACCAGCCGGCGAAACGTGGGCGGTCGGTGCGGGCGTGGCGCTCATGCACGAAGGCGCCGGAGACCGCGCCGGGGCCGGAATTAAGGTATTTGTAGCTGCACCAGGCGGCGAAGTCGGCGCCGCTGTCGTGCAGCGCCAGCGGCAGGTTGCCGGCGGCATGGGCCAGGTCGAAGCCGACCACGCAGCCCTTGGCATGGGCAAGCCGGGTGATTTCCTTGAGGTCGAAGGCCTGGCCGGTGCGGTATTGCACGCCCGGCCACATCACCAGGGCGACCCGGTGGCCGTGTTCGTCCAGGGCACGTTCGATGGCGGCCATCGAGATCGTGCCGTTGGCTTCGTCGGGCTGCACCTCGATCAGGTCGGTCGCCGGATCGAAGCCATGGAAGCGAACCTGCGAAGCCATCGCGTACTGGTCGGAGGGAAACGCACCCGCCTCCATCAGGATCGCCGGGCGTCCGGCCGTCGGCCGGTAGAAGCTGACCATCAGCAGGTGCAGGTTGGCGGTGAGCGAGTTCATCGCCACCACTTCCGAGGGCAGGGCGCCGGCGATGTGCGCCAGGCCCTCGCGCACTTCGTTGTGGTACGGCATCCAGGGGTGCTTGCCGTGGAAGTGCGCCTCCACGCCCAGCGCCGCCCAGTCGTCGAGCTCCTGCAGCAGGGCATCGCGCACGCCACGGGGCTGCAGCCCCAGCGAATTGCCGCAGAAATAGGCCTGCTCGCCGTCGCCGTGGCGGGGAATCAGGAATTGCTCGCGGTAGGTGGCCAGTGGATCGCGGGCGTCGAGGTCCGCGGCGGCAAGCGTGTGCAGCTCGCTCATGCGAACCTCGAAAGCGGCAGGCCCAGCCATTCGAGCGCGGTGCCATGGTAGAGCCGGGCCTGTTCGGCGTCGTCCAGGCCCAGCGCGGCGATGCCGGCGCCCGGTTCCTGTTCGCCCAGCGGGAAGGGGTAGTCGGTGCCCAGCATCACCCGCGGCACGCCGACGGTGTCGAGCAGGTAGCGCAGGGCGCGGTCGTCGGCGACCCAGGAATCGAAATAGAGCTTGGGCAGATAGCTGCGCGGGTTGTGCGGGTTGTCGGTGGCGACCAGGTCGGGGCGCATGTTGAAGCCGTGTTCGATGCGGCCGATGGTGTAGGGGAAACTGCCGCCGCCGTGGGCCAGGCAGATCTTCAGGCGCGGGAAACGTTCGAGCACGCCGCCGAAGATCAGCGCGCAGGCGGCGCGGCTCTGTTCGGCCGGCATGCCGACCAGCCAGGGCATCCAGTACTTGGGCATGGACTCGGTGCCCATCATGTCCCAGGGGTGCACCAGGATCGCGGCGCCCAGGTCCTGGGCCGCTTCGAAGAAAGGCTGCAGCTCCGGTGCGTCGAGGTTCCACTCGTTGATGTGCGAACCGATCTGCACGCCCTGCAGGTTGAGCTGGTCCATGCAGCGTTCCAGCTCCTGCACCGCCAGCCGCGGCGACTGCAGCGGCACCGTGCCGATGCCGGCGCAGTGGCGGCGATGGTCGCGGCAGGCCTCGGCCATGTGGTCGTTCAGGGCCTGGTGCAGTTCCAGCGCGTGCTGGGCCTTGGCCCAGTAGCTGAACATCACCGGCACGGTGCTCAGCACCTGCACCTGCACCCCGAATCGTTCGTAGTCGGTGATGCGTTCGGCCGGGTCCCAGGTCTTGGACCAGATTTCCCGGAAGAACTTGCCGTCCTTGTAGATGCGCGCGCGGCCGTCCTCGTGGTGGATCACCGGGAAGCGGATGTCGCCGTACTTCTCGGCCAGGTTGGGCCAGGTCCGGGGCAGGTAATGGGCGTGGCTATCGATTTTCAGCATGGTCACGATTCTAGCCGCTTTGGCCCCCGGGCCGGCCCGGCATCCACGGCCGGCTTACGACGCCAGCCACATGGAAAAGGCGGCGTACAGGGGAATACCCACCGCCAGGTTGAACGGGAACGTGAGGCCCAGCGCCGCGGTGATGCAGCGGCCGGCGTCGGCCTCCGGCAGCGAGGCGCGCACCGAGGCCGGCGCCGCGATGTAGGACGCGCTGGCGAGCATGGCCCCGAACACGGTCGCGCCGTCCGGACCCAGCCCCACGGCGTGTCCCAGGGCCACGCCGGCCAGGCCGTGCAACACCGGCAGCGCGGTCGCATACACCAGAAGGCGCCCGAAGCCGCTGCCCAGGCGGCGCAGCTGTCCCGCGGCCACCAGGCCCATGTCGAGCATGAACAGCATCAGCATGCCCTGGAACAGCTGCACGTACATGGCGTCCACTGCCTGCACGCCGGCCTTGCCGGCGATGGCGCCGATGGCCAGTCCGCCGAGCAGCAGCATCGCCGTGCGTCCGGTGAGGACTTCGCGCACCTGGTGCCAGTTGGGGCGCCCGCCGCCACGTGCCAGGCCGATGCCGACCAGGATGGCCGGGATCTCCAGGGCCACCACCAGCGCGACCAGCACCTCGACCGGCTGGCCGCCGGTGCGTTCAACGAACTGCTGGGCGGCGATGAAGGTGACCGCCGACACCGACCCGTAGTGGGCCGCGATCGCACCCGCCTGCAGCGGTGAGTCCCGCAGCCAGGCGCGGGCCAGGAAATACGCGGACGTGGCCGTGGCCAGCCCGGCCAGGATGGTCACGCCCAGCAGCAGCCAGAGGTTGTCCGGCGGTTCCTGCCGCAGCGCGACGCCGCCCTTGAGACCGATCGCCAGCAGCAGGAAGATCGACAGGTAGGCCTGGATGGCCGGCGGGATGTCCAGGTCGCTGCGCAGGGTGCGTGCGATCAGGCCCAGGCCAAACGCCAGCACCACCGGCGACAGCAGGTTGGCGGTGAAAAGATCCAGGTCGAAGGGCATGGCTCAGGTCGCGTCGTACTTGGCCGGCGCCGGGTTGAGGTGCCCGCAGTCGGCGCACGTGCGGCGTGCGACCGAGGCATAGAAGCGGTCGAAGACCGCCTGGAACTGGGTTTCGATGTTTTCCAGCTCGAAGTACTCGGAGAACAGCGGGTGGTTGCACTTCTCGCAGTACCACAGCAGCCCGTCCTTCTCGCCCGGGCGGCGCTTGCGTTCGATCACCAGCCCGACGCTGCCGGCCATGCGCTGCGGTGAATGCGGCACCTTCGGCGGCAGGTAGAACATCTCGCCGGCCTTGATCGGGATGTCGCGCACCTGGCCATCCTCCTGGATCCTGAGCACCATCTCGCCCTCGAGCTGGTGGAAGAACTCCGGGCCTTCCTCGACGTGGTAGTCGGTGCGCTGGTTCGGGCCGCCGACGATCATGACGATGAAATCGCCGTCGACGATGCATTTGTTGCCGACCGGGGGCTTGAGCAGGTGCCGGTGCTCGTCCACCCATTGCTGGAGGTTGAAGGCGTCGGGGATCATCGGTGCGACTCCGGATAGGCCGCCACGCACTTGAGCTCGATCGCGATCGGCGTGGGCAGGGCGCTGATGCCCAGCGTGGTGCGGCAGGGCGCCTTGTTGATGTCCGGGAAATACTCGGCCCACACGCCGTTGTAGGCCTGGAAATCCCGGCTCATGTCCGTGAGATAGACGGTGACGTCCACCAGCCATTCCCAGCGGCAGTGGCTGGCCTCGAGCACCGCGCGCACGTTGGCGAACACCGAGTGCGCCTGGGTGACGATGTCGTAGTCCTTCAGGCGGCCATCGGCGTCGTAGCGGTTGCCCGGGATGGCGTTGCTGCCCGGCGTGCGCGGGCCGATGCCCGACAGGAACAGCAACTGGCCGACCCGGCGTGCGTGGGGGTAGGCGCCAACGGGGTTGGGTGCGGATTCGGTGCGGATGATGTCGCTCATGCTTCGTCCTGCAGGCGGCCACGGATGTGTTTCATCGCCAGCTCATAGGCTTCGGGCAGTTCTTCGAGGCTGTCCACGCCCATGCCGAGCTCCCGCACGCGGCCGTCGAGCAGCGAATACACCCAGCCGTGCACGCTCAGCGTCTGGCCACGCGCCCAGGCATCCTGGACGATGGTGGTCTCGCAGACATTGGCCACCTGCTCGACGACGTTGAGTTCGCACAGCCGTGCGTGGCGCAGCGACTCGAGGTCGACCTCGGCCAGCAGCGCGGCATGCTTGCGGGACACGTCGGCGACGTGGCGCAGCCAGTTGTCGGCCAGGCCGACCCGGGTGCCGGTGAGCGCGGCATGCACACCGCCACAGCCGTAGTGGCCGACGACCAGGATGTGTTCGACCTTGAGCACGTCCACGGCGAACTGGATGGTGCTCAGGCAGTTGAGGTCGGTGTGCACGACCAGGTTGGCGATATTTCGATGCACGAACACTTCGCCCGGCATCAGCCCGGTGATCTGGTTGGCCGGCACGCGCGAATCCGAACAGCCGATCCACAGGTATTTCGGTGCCTGCAGCCCGGAGAGACGCTTGAAGAACTGCGGGTCTTCGGCCCGCACGTTGTCGGCCCACTCCTTGTTCTTGTCGAGTAGTTCCTTCAGGGGCATGGGTTCATTCCAGATCGATGGTGACGTTCTTGGCTTCGGTGAAAAAGCGCATGGCCTCCCAGCCGCCTTCGCGGCCGACGCCGGACTGCTTGACGCCGCCGAAGGGCGTGCGCAGGTCGCGGTTCATCCAGGTGTTCACCCACACCACGCCGGCCTCGATGGCGGCGGCAAGCCGGTGGGCGCGGCCCAGGTTGCCGGTCCAGACGCTGGCGGCCAGGCCGTAGGGGGCGGCATTGGCCAGGGCCAGGGCTTCCTCGTCGGAATCAAAAGCCTGCAGGGTGACCACGGGGCCGAAGATTTCCTCGGTATTGGTACGGCAGGCCGGCCCCAGGCCTTCGATGACGGTCGGGGCGATGAACCAGCCGTCCTGGCAGCGCCCGGCCGGTTTCACGGCTTCGCCGCCGCACAGCACCCGGCCGCCTTCGGACCGGGCCAGTTCGATGCAGGCCATGACCTTGTCGAAGTGCGCCTGCGACACGACCGGCCCCAGCTGCGTGTCCGTTTCCATCGGATCGCCGACGACCATCGCCCGGGCACGAGCCACCAGCTCGTCGCGGAACTGGTCGTAATAGCCGCGCTCGACCAGGATGCGCGAGCCGCACAGGCAGATCTGCCCGGAATTGAGGAAGGCCGAACGCTGCACGGTGTCGAGCAGCTTCTGGCGCGGCGCGTCCGCGAACACCAGGGTCGGGTTCTTGCCGCCCAGTTCCAGCGAGGTTTTTTTCAGCGAAGCGGCGCAGGCCGTGGCGATGGCCGTGCCGACCGCCGTGCTGCCGGTGAAGCTGACCGCCTTGACGTCCTTGTGGTCCACCAGTGCCTGGCCCACGACGGCGCCGCGCCCCTGGACGATGTTGAACACGCCGGCCGGGAACCCGATCTCGCGCGCCAGCTCGCCCAGCATCCAGGCGGTGACCGGCGTCACCTCGGAGGGCTTGCCGACCACGCAGTTGCCGGCGGCCAGGGCCGGGGCAAACTTCCAGGTGAACAGATACAGCGGCAGGTTCCACGGGCTGATGCAGGCGACGACGCCGAGCGGCTGGCGCAGCGTGTAGTTCACGACACCCGGGCCGGCATGCGATTCGCTGGCGAACTGGGTCGCGGCCGCAGCGAAAAAGCGCAGGTTGCTCGCGGCGCGCGGGATGTCGAGGCTGCGGGCCAGGGCCAAGGGCTTGCCGACGTCGCGGGACTCGGCCGCGGCGAAGTCATCCAGACGGGCTTCGAGCGCATCGGCGAGCCGGTTGAGCCAGGCGGCGCGCTCGGCGGCGGGCAGGGCGGACCAGGCGGGAAAAGCCTTGCGGGCAGCAGCGACGGCGGCGTCGACGTCGTCGGCGGTGCCGTCCGGACAGCGGGCATACGCGGTAGCGGTGGCCGGCTCGAAGACCTCCAGCCAGCCGCCACCGGAGGCGGACCGGGCGTCACCGCCGATCAGGTGGCTCAGTCTCAGGCTCATGCCCGCAAGCTTACCCGCCCATGCCTCCGTACGGACAGGTCGGGACGCCAATCCATCCCGCAGGGCGCGACGTCCTGTGGGAGGGACTTCAGTCCCGAGCTCTGGTCTTGCCCTATGGGCAAGCAGGGCGGCCCTTGGGGCATTCGTCGGAGGCGCCGCCGCGCACGCTACGTCCTCGCCGCCCGGCCGGGACCAAGCGTCATCCATGACCAGCTCACGGCCGGGTCGCTCCCGCGCATCCATGCGCTCCGCGACACTTGGGCATCCTGCCCGGCGCCGTTACGGACATCCTGTCCTCCACTTCGTCGAGGACATAGCGTGCACGACGACGCTCCCACTTCATCACGGGCCGCAGATTGCAAGCCCGACGCTTCGCGTCGAAGTGCCTGGCGCGCGCCAGTGATCGGGGGCCGGTAGCTGCTTCCGGCGTCAGTTTCCCGCTGCTTTCCTGACGGCCACTGCGTCTTTTCGAGGAGGTAGCGTGCGGTCGCCCTGGCCGACCTTCGGAGACAAGGACGTCGACGAAGAGCCTACAGGGAGGTACTTGCGGCGTGTCGGCCAGGGCGACTGCACGCTGCCTCCACCCGCGAACGTCCTGAGCGGCAACGCCCTGCTTGTTGAAGGACAAGACCAGAGCTCGGGACTGAAGTCCCTCCCACAGGGAGTCCCCGCCACGGGGGAGGGCTCAACACTGGCAGTGGCGGCACCAATAGAGGCGGCGGCTGCCGAGTTCCTGGCGGACGACGACGTCGCCGCAGCGCGGGCAGGGTTCGCCTTCGCGGTCGAAGACCTGGAAGCGGAAGCCGGCGGGCGTGTCGGTCAGGTAGTCGCTCTTCATGCCCGAGGCGGCTTCGATGCCGCGGGTCCGGTAGCTTGCCCGGGGGACGTCGAGCAGGGCCTTTGCCAGGCGCTTGCGCTCGGCGGCCGACAGTTCCGAGGGTCGGCGTTCGGGTGCGATGCCGGCGGTGAACAGCACTTCCGAGCGCAGGTAATTGCCCATGCCGGCCAGGAAGGCCTGGTCGAGCAGCAGCGCCACCAGCGAACGGCCGGCGAAGCGCGGATCCTGCAGCCGCTTCGCGACCGTCGCTGCCTTCAGCGCGGCGTCGAGCACGTCCGGTCCCAGCTTGGCCAGGAAGGGATGGCGCGGCAGTTCAGCCGTTTTCCACATGGCCACGTCCGAGGCCGAGTACAGCAGTATCGCGCGCTCGTCTGTTTCCAGCGCCACCCGCAGCGAGCGGGCGCCTTCGTCGGGCCGCTGCCCGGCGTCGGCGATTTTCCAGACGCCGTAGAGCTGGTTGTGCGAATACAGGCTCAGGCCGTGGTCGAAGTGCGTCAGCAGCGCTTTGCCGTGGGGCTCGATCGCCGTGATCGTGCGACCCACCAGCGTCTTCTGGTGGCGCTTGAGCTCGGGGAAATGGAACCAGGCGGCGGCCAGCGGCCGGCCGACCACGGCTTCGGCGAGGCGGTCGGCGGCGCGGCGGATCTCGGGACCTTCGGGCATGCGTGCAGCTTGCTGCGTGGCGTGTGCAGGCGGCGTCGCGGCCTAGCCGCGCACCGGCGGGATCTGCTGCGGATCGTGGTACTCGAAGCCCAGCAGGCCGTCGTGCACCCGCGCCACGCGGGCACCGACCAGCACGGCTGGCCCGGGTTCATCGAAGAACACCAGCTGCACCAGCTCGGCTACCTGCAGTTCGCAGCCTTCGGGCCGGAACAAGCCACAGCCGCCCTCGGACAGGTCCACGACCTCGCCCAGCCAGGCTTCCTCGCCGCGCACCACCATCACCCTGGCCGCGTAGGGAACGCGCTGTGCGAACCGGTGGTCGTTCATCGGGCCCGGCTCACAGTGACCGGGTCCGGCCGCCGTCGACCGGCAGGTTGATGCCGTTGACGTAGCCCGCCGGCGGTGAGGCCAGGAAGGCGATGGCGGCGGCTACTTCGGCCGGCTCGGCGAAACGTCCGGCCGGGACCGTCGCCAGCATGCCCTTGGCGATGTCGTCCTCTGACTTGCCGGTGGCGCGGGCGCGCTCGGCCAGGATCTGGTCCAGGCGCTGGGTGCGCGTGTAGCCCGGCAGGACATTGTTGACGGTGATGCCCAACGGCCCGAGTTCGCTGGCCAGGGTCTTGGCCCAGCTGGCGACCGCGCCGCGGATGGTGTTGGAAACGCCGAGGTTGGCGATCGGTTCCTTCACCGAGGTCGAGATGACGTTGATGATGCGGCCCCAGCCGGCGGCCTTCATGCCCGGCAATACCGCCTGCACCAGGGTCTGCCCGGCGACCAGGTGCTGGCGGAAGACGTCCACGTAGGCCTGGGGGTCGGCGGCGTGGGCCGGGCCGCCGGGCGGGCCGGCGGTGTTGTTGAGCAGGATGTGCACGGCGCGCTTTTCGCACAGGACGCGAACCTGCGCGCCCAGGTCGTCGGCGTCGGTCGCGTCGGCGGCGATGAAACCGTGGCGCTGCGACTCGTGCACGCGGGGCAGGGCCGCCGCGACTTCCGACAGCCGGCCCGGGCGGCGGGCCAGCACCGTCACGTCGGCGCCGCGTTCAGCCAGCGCGGTGGCGGCCGCCAGGCCGATACCTTCCGAGCCTCCACATACCAGGGCGTGTCGCCCGGCCAGGTCCTTGTGCATCGGTGCTCCTCGTCGCTATTACCAATCCTGTCCCGACAGCGGGGTCTTCATCGGCTGCATCATGCGTTCGCGCAGCTCGTCGTCGTTCTCGGCCCGCGGCGGTTCGATTTCTTCCAGGTCCAGGCCCCAGGCCTCGGCATCCTCATCGTCCAAGCCGTCGAAGGCGCGGTATTCGGCGTCCATCAGGGAGGACCGGGCGATGTCTTCGTTTTCGTAAACGTTGATCCGGCCGTCGCAGTCGAAGACTTCGGCCACGCCGCTCTCAAGCACGCGCAGCCGGCACCAGACCAGCATGCGGGGCAGGACGGCCAGCCACCATTGGTCGTTGTCCCGGGAGGTGTCGTCGCTTGAAGTGTCGTCGCTCATGGGTTTCCTTTATTGCAGTGCGATCAGGACGATCACGCCGATGCCGCCGACCAGGGCCAGCCAGCCGCTGCCGGCGGCGATGCCGCCGAAGAAGTTCAGCGACGGATCGCCGAGCACGCGGTGCCGCCAGCGCATCAGCCACCAGCTGTAGCCCCAGTTGCCGTCGGCGGTGCCGGGTTCGAAGGCGTGGTCCTTGTCCAGGTGCTGGCGGTAGGCGAGCACCCGGAACCCGATATGCGCCGGTGCCGCGGAGCCCGCCAGGCCCAGCATCAGGAACAGCAACAGGGAGCCGGCGCCGGTCTGCATGGGTCAGAACGTCGCCAGGCCGGGCGCGCGCGGGTAGGGGATGGCGTCGCGGATGTTGGCCAGGCCGCAGGTATAGACCACCAGGCGCTCGAAGCCCAGGCCGAAGCCGGCGTGCGGCACGCTGCCGTAGCGGCGGAAGTCGCGGTACCAGCCATAGTGCTCGGCATCCAGGCCGAACTGCGCCATGCGCTTGTCCAGCACGTCCAGGCGCTCCTCGCGCTGGCTGCCGCCGATGATCTCGCCGATGCCGGGCGCCAGCACGTCCATCGCCGCGCAGGTCTTGCCGTCGTCGTTGAGCCGCATGTAGAAGGCCTTGATCTGCTCGGGGTAGTTCATCACCACCACCGGCCGGCCGACGTGCACCTCGGTGAGCCAGCGCTCGTGTTCGGTCTGCAGGTCCAGGCCCCATTCGACCGGGTAGTCGAACTTGTGGCCGGAGTCCTTCAGCAGGCGCACGGCTTCGGTGTAGTCGATGCGCTCGAAGGGCGAGTCGATGAAGTTCTCGAGCCGGGTGACGGCGTCCTTCTGCACGCGCTCGGCGATGAAGGCCATGTCGTCGGCACGTTCGGCCAGCACCGCCTCGAACAGGTACTTGAGGAAGGCTTCGGCCAGGTCGGCGTTGGCGGCCAGGTCGGCGAAGGCGATCTCCGGCTCGATCATCCAGAACTCGGCCAGGTGCCGGGTGGTGTGGCTGTTCTCGGCGCGGAAGGTCGGCCCGAAGGTGTAGACCTTGCTCAGCGCCAGGCAGTAGGCCTCGACGTTGAGCTGGCCGGACACGGTGAGAAAGGTTTCCTTGCCGAAGAAGTCCTTGCTGAAATCGACCTCGCCCTTGTTGTCGCGGGGCAGGTTGGCCATGTCCAGGGTGGAGACCCGGAACATCTGGCCGGCGCCCTCGGCGTCGGAGGTGGTGATGATGGGCGTGCTGATCCAGTAGAAGCCCTGTTCGTGGAAGAACCGGTGCACGGCCTGGGCCAGGCAGTGGCGGATGCGGGTGACCGCGCCGAACAGGTTGGTGCGCGGGCGCAGGTGGGCGACCTCGCGCAGGAATTCCAGCGAATGCGCCTTGGGCTGGATCGGGTAGGTTTCCGGGTCCTCGACCCAGCCCAGCACCTCGATCGCGCTGGCCTGGATCTCGAAACCCTGGCCCTGGCCCTGGGACGGCACCAGGGTGCCGGTGGCGACCACCGAACAGCCGGCGCTCAGGCGCCGCACTTCGTCTTCATAGTTGCCCAGGCTCGCCGGGGCGACCACCTGGATCGGGGCGAAACACGAGCCGTCGCTGACGTTGACGAAGCTCAGCCCGGCCTTGGAGTCGCGCCGGGTGCGTACCCAGCCGCGGACCGTGACTTCTTCGCCGGGGGCGACCACGCCACCGAGCGCCTGCTGGACGCTGACCACTGCCATGCCTTGATTCCCTGCCCGGACGGGCCCATCTGGTTAAGTGCGCAAGGATACCCGCAGGCGCGTCCCGGCGCAGCGCCGGTATACTGTGCGCTGCCTCGCCCCCGACTAATCACGGACCCCGCCATGGCCATCACGCTCACCCCCGCCGCCGCCGCCCGCATCCGCAAGTACCTGGCTGAAACGCCGGGCACGCTGGGCCTGCGTTTCGGCGTCCGCAAGTCCGGCTGCACCGGCTTTGCCTACGTGGTCGACATGGCCACGGCCGCGGGTCCGGACGACACCGTCTTCGAGACCGACGGGGTGAAGGTGTTCGTGGACGCCCACAGCCTGCCCCAGGTGGACGGCACCGAAATCGACTTCGTCAGCCAGGGCCTGAACCAGCAGTTCGTGTTCAGGAACCCGAACATCGAGGACGAATGCGGCTGCGGCGAGTCCTTCAGCACCAAGGCCGATCGCGCCGCCTAGCCGCCCCGGGGCCCGCAAGTGCCTGAACTTGCGCGGGAAACCCCATTGCCGGCATAATACGCGGCTCCCCATCCCGGGGAGACCTTGCTCCACGGCGGATGCCATGCATCCCGGCCGGGGGCTGCCAGGCCGAATCCTCGGCCGCATCCACAAGGAAACAGCAATGCGCCATTACGAAGTCGTCTTCATGGTCCATCCGGACCAGAGCGAGCAGGTGCCGGCCATGATCGAGCGCTACAAGTCGCTGATCGAGGGCGGTGAAGGCAAGATCCACCGTCTCGAAGACTGGGGTCGCCGCCAGCTCGCCTACGCCATCGACAACCTGGTCAAGGCCCACTACGTGCTCATGAACATCGAGTGCGGCCAGAAGGAGCTGACCGAGCTGGTCGACGGCTTCCGCTTCAACGACGCGGTCCTCCGCCACATGATCATCGCCCGCGACGAGGCGGTGACCGAGCAGTCCCTGATCATGAAGAGCAAGGACGAGAAGACCGAGCGCCGCCCGCGCCGCGAGGACGATGAGTCCGGCGACCGCAACGACGGCGACAACGACAACCGCAATTCCAACGCCGACGCGGCCTGAGCCAGGAGACCGACATGAGCAAGTTCTTCCGCCGCCGCAAGTTCTGCAAGTTCACCGCCGAGGGTGTCAAGGAGATCGACTACAAGGATCTCAACACCCTGCGCCAGTACCTGACCGAAAACGGCAAGATCGTGCCGAGCCGCATCACCGGCACCAAGGCCAAGTACCAGCGCCAGCTGCAGACCGCGATCAAGCGCGCCCGCGAGCTGGCCCTGATCCCGTACACCGACAACCACCAGAACTGATCCTGACGGACAGCCACAGTTGCGGGGCCACCGGCCCCGCTAACGTTACGGAGTTAAAAAAATGGAACTGATCCTCCTGCAGAAGGTCGTCAACCTCGGCGGCCTGGGCGACAAGGTGAAGGTCAAGCCGGGCTACGGCCGCAACTACCTGATCCCCTACGGCAAGGCCGTGCCGGCGACCGCCGACAACGTGGCCGCGTTCGAAGCCAAGCGCGCCGAGTACGAAGCCAAGGCCAACGCCCAGCTGGCCGACGCCGAAGCCCGCAAGGCCAAGCTCGAGGGCGCGTCGGTGACCATCGCCGCCAACGCCTCGACCGAAGGCAAGCTGTTCGGTTCGATCGGCCCGCGCGACATCGCCGAAGCCTTCACCAAGGCCGGTTTCGCGCTGGAGAAGAACGAAGTCGTGCTGGGCGAAGGCCCGCTGCGCCGCACCGGCGAGTTCGACATCGAAGTGCGCCTGCACGCCGACGCCCAGACCACCGTCAAGGTGATCGTCGAAGCCGAAGCCTGATCCGCGAGCCATGCGGACCGCCGAAGGCCGCCCCCCGGGGCGGCCTTCGTCTTTTTGGCCCCCCGGCGTGCCGTGGTGCGTTATTCCTGGATGCCCCCCCGGCACAAGGAGAACCCCATGAAACCCAGCCTCCGACTAATGATGGCAACGATCGTGGCCATGGCCCTCGTCGCGGTGGCGGCGTCCGCATCGGCCAGCGAGACCCGCAAGCCGGCGACGGCGACCGCGGCCAGCCAGGGCGTCGAACCGGACGAAATTGACGCCAAGCAGCGCAGCCAGGCACCGGCGGCACGGCCGGCGCGGGTTGCGGCCCCGGCGCGCAAGCCACCCGTTGGCACGGTGCCGACGCCCGGCCGGTTCGCGCCGGCCGTGGATCCGGACGGCAATCCCCAGGCCTACGAGACCGCGGACTGCAGCAGCGAAACCAAGACCATCACCTGTTGCACCAATACCGGCGAAGGCGGCAGCTGCAACCTGTTCCTGCTGCTGTGCGAAGAGGCCGGCGGCACCGGCAAGGGCGACGCCGGCGACGCGATCTGCGTCGAATAGGCGCACGCCACGGAGACCCGGACAGGGGGCGTTTCGGCGCCCCCTTTGCATTTCCTGCGCCAATCTCACGATATGAGAGCCCGGGCGGGTATGAGATGCCCACCGGTTATGCACAGGGTTATGCCTAACGCTTGGAAGGCCAGGTCGTTAGGATGACCGACCTGGCCCGCGTGGCCCGCCACGTCGATAATTAGAAAAAGGCGAACATGTCCGCACGTCCCGACTCCTTCAGAACCGACGCCAAGATCGACGCGCTGCGCCTGCCGCCCCAGTCGGTGGAGGCCGAGCAGGCGGTGCTGGGCGGCCTGATGCTGGCGCCGGATTCGCTCGACCGGGTTGGCGACTTCCTCACCGAAAACGACTTCTACCGCCGCGACCACCGGCTCATCTATCGCGCCATCCGCGACCTGAGCGACAAGAACAAACCCTTCGACGCCGTCACCCTGGGCGAATGGTTCGAGTCGAACTCGCTCAGTGAACAAATCGGTGGCACCGGCTACCTGATCGAGCTGGCCAGCACCACGCCTTCGGCCGCCAACATCAAGGCCTACGCCGAGATCGTGCGCGAGAAGGCCGTGCTGCGGCAGCTCATCGAAGCCGGCACCGAAATCGTCAACGACGGCTTCCAGCCCGACGGCCGCGACAGCCAGGAAGTGCTGTCGGCCGCCGAGCAGAAGGTCTTCAAGATCGCCGAGCAGGGCCGCCGCGGCCGCGCCGACTTCGTCACCCTGCGCGACGCGATGAAGGAAGCCTTCCAGGTCCTGCAGGAACGCTACGAGAACCAGGGCAACGTCACCGGCCTGGCCACTGGTTTCACCGACCTCGACGAGCTCACCGCCGGCCTGCAGCCGTCGGACCTGATCATCCTGGCGGCCCGTCCCGCCATGGGCAAGACCACGTTGGCGCTGAACATCGCCGAATACGGCGCCATCAAGTCCAAGAAGGCCGTGGCGGTTTACTCGATGGAAATGTCGGCCTCGCAGCTGGCGTTCCGACTCATCTCCTCCATCGGCCGCATCAACGCCACCCGCCTGCGCACCGGCCAGCTCGAGGACGAGGATTGGTCGCGGGTGAACATGGCGATCAAGATGCTGTCGGAAGTGAAGGTCTTCATCGACGACACGCCGGCGCTGTCGCCGGACGTGCTGCGCTCGAAGGCGCGGCGCATCAAGCGCGAACACGACCTGGGCCTGATCGTGGTCGACTATCTGCAGCTGATGCAGGTGCCCGGCACCGGCGAGAACCGCACCAACGAGATTTCCGAGATCTCGCGCTCGCTCAAGGCCCTGGCCAAGGAGCTCAACGTGCCGGTGGTCGCGCTGTCCCAGCTCAACCGTGGCCTGGAGTCGCGCACCGACAAACGCCCGGTCATGGCCGACCTGCGTGAGTCGGGTGCCATCGAGCAGGACGCCGACATCATCATGTTCATCTACCGCGACGAGTACTACCACAAGGACTCGGCCGACAAGGGTCTGGCCGAAGTGATCATCGCCAAGCAGCGTTCCGGCCCCACCGGCACGCTCAAGCTCAAGTTCTTCGGCGAATACACCCGCTTCGACAACCTGGCCCGGGACAGCGTCGGCAGCTTCGAATAGGCCGGGCCCGGGCTAGAATCGGCCGATGGACCCCGCCAGCCAGCGCGACGACCTCTTCAGCCAGCGGCCCACGCGCATCCGCGTGGACCTGGACGCCATCACCCACAACCTGCGCGCCCTGGGCGCCCACGCCGGCGTGCCGGTGATGCCGATCATCAAGGCCAATGCCTACGGCCACGGACTGGCCCGCGTGGGCCTGCACCTGCAGGCGAACGGGGCCGGCCAGTTGGGCGTGGCCTTCCTGGAAGAGGGCATCGCCCTTCGCCGCGCCGGCGTCAGCCTGCCGATCCTGGTGATGGGCGGCGTCTTCGGGCCGCAGGCCGCGAGCCTGATCGCGAACAACCTGGAAATCACGGTGTCGTCGATCGACAAACTGCGCCAGGTCGAGGCCGCGGCCGAGTCCCTGGGCCAGCGCGCCACCGTGCATCTGAAGATCGACACCGGCATGGAGCGCATTGGCGTGCACAGCTACCACGCCGGTCCCTTCATCGAGGCCGCGCTGGCTTCGCGCCACTGCGACATCAAGGGCATCTATTCGCACCTGGCCTGCGCCGACGATCCGGACTCGCCGGCCACGGCCCGGCAGCTGGAACGGTTCCTCGACGCCTGCGCCCATTTCGACCGGCTCGGTGCCCCGATGCCGGTCCGGCACCTGGCCAACTCCGGCGGCGTGCTGCATTTCCCCGAAACCCACCTGGACCTGGTGCGGCCGGGCATCGCGCTGTTCGGCGTGCTGCCCGACGCCGCCTCGCGACCGACCGTGGCCCTGCGGCCGGCGATGAGCCTGGCCTCGCAGGTCGTTTACTTCAAGGTGGTGCCGGCCGGCGACCCGGTCAGCTACGGCGGCACCTGGGCACCGCAGGTCGCCACCCGCGTGGTCACCGTGCCGATCGGTTATGGCGACGGCTTCCCACGGGCGCTCAGTTCGCGCGGCCAGGTGCTGGTGCGCGGCCAGCGCTACCCCATCGTCGGGCGCATCTGCATGGACCAGTTCATGGTCGACATCGGGCCGGCCGGCACGGCCTACAACGAGGACGAGGTGGTGCTGATCGGCGGGCAGGGCGGCCAGGCGATCCGCTGCGAAGACGTGGCCCTCGCCGCGGGCACCATCCCCTACGAAATCCTCGTCGGGCTCAACGGCCGCATCCCGCGCGAATACATCGGCGGCTGAGGACCGGGCGGTCCGGGCCGCCTTGTCGGCGCCCGCACGGCGCCGCCGGCACACTGCCGGGATGGCAAAACCACTGCATCACCTGGTGCTGGTCCTGGGCGTCCAACTCGACCGGCAGTCCACGGTCTTCGACGACTTCGATCCGGCCACCGACGCGGTCTGGGCAGTGGTCGCACCTGGGGCGCAAGCCCGCGGCCGAGCTGGCCGCGATCCGCGAGCAGGCCCGGCTGCTGCGGGCATCGCTGGCCGATGGTTCACGACCGGAACACGGGGGTGGGCGCTAGGCTGTGGCGACACGTTCGACGGACCTGCCCATGCCCACCTGCCTGATCACCGGTGCCTCCGGCGGCGTCGCCACCGCCCTGGCCAGCCGCCTGCGTGACGCCGGCTGGCGCCTGGCCCTGGTGACCCGCCAGCCGGACAAGCTGGAAGCCGACCCCGCCGACCTGGTGATAGAAGCCGACGTCTCCACGGCCGCCGGCGCCGACCACGCGCTGTCGGCTGCAGAGGGCGCCTTCGGGTCGCCGCCGATGGCCCTGGCCCACTGCGCCGGCGCCGTGGTGCTGGGCTCGCTGCCCCGCACGACCGAGGCCATGTATCGCGACTGCCTGGCCGCCAACCTCGACAGCGCGTTTTTCGTCGCCCAGGCTTATGCACCGCGGGTACACAAGGCCGGGCAGGGCGGCAGCCTGCTGTTCTTCAGTTCGGTCGCCGCCGGCATGGGCGTGGCCAACCATGCCGCCATCGCCGCGGCCAAGGGCGGTGTCGAAGGCCTGGTGCGGGCGCTGGCCGCCGACTACTCCGCCTCGGGCCTGCGCGTGAATGCGATCGCCCCGGGCCTGATGCGCACGCCGGCTACGGCCCGCCTGTTGTCGAACGAGGCTTCGGTGAAGTCGATCAAGGCCCAGTACCCGCTCGGCCGCCACGGCGAAGCCGAGGACGCGGCGGCGCTGGGCGCCTTCCTGCTGTCTGAAGACGCCGCCTGGGTCACCGGCCAGGTGGTCGCCCTCGACGGCGGCTTCCAGGCCGTGCGTCCGATGGTGCGGGCGGGCTGAGCGCCGATGTCCAACGCCCTGGTCTGGTTCCGCCGCGACCTGCGCCTGGCCGATAACCCGGCCCTGCAGGCCGCGCTCGATGCCGGCCACGTGCCGGTGCCGGTCTACATCCACGCCCCGGAAGAAGAGGCGCCGTGGGCGCCGGGTGCCGCCAGCCGCGCCTGGCTGCATCGTTCGTTGCAGGCGCTCGACGCCGACCTGCAGGCACGCGGCTCGCGTCTGGTGATCCGCCAGGGCGACAGCCTGTCCGAACTCGAGAAGCTCATTTCAGAGACCCAGGCCGCGGCACTGCACTGGAATCGCCTGTACGAACCGGCCAGCATCGCCCGCGACACGCGCATCAAACAGGGGCTCAAGTCCCGTGGCATCCCGGTCGAGAGCCACAACGCCGCCTTGCTGGTCGAACCCTGGACGGTGCAGACCGGTCAGGGCGGTCCCTACCGCGTATTCACGCCATTCTGGAAAAACGCCCGTCAGCGGCTGGAAGGCCTGCGCGCCGGCAGCGCACCCAAGCGCCTGCCCGAACCGCCGGTGACGCTGGCGGGTCTGGACGTGGGCGACCTGGGCCTGCGGCCGCCGGCACACGAACCGGACTGGGACGCTGGCTTCTGGGAGCACTGGGCCCCCGGCGAGGCGGGCGCGCTGGAAATGCTGGAGGTTTTCCTCGACGGCGCCCTGCGCGGCTACAAGGCCGAACGCGACAAGCCAGGCCGGGTCGGCACCTCGCGGCTGTCGCCGCACCTGCATTTTGGCGAGATTTCGCCGCGCACCATCGTCAAGGCGCTGCAGGACGGGGACTGGCCGGCGGCCATCGAAGCCGACCTCACGCACTACCTCTCGGAGCTGGGCTGGCGCGAGTTCAGCCACCACCTGCTTTACCACTTCCCGCAGACCGCCCAGGACAACCTCAACCCGAAGTTCGAGGATTTCCCCTGGGTCGATCCGGACGAGGCGCTGCTTTCGGCCTGGAAGCGTGGCCGCACCGGCGTGCCCCTGGTGGACGCCGGCATGCGCGAACTCTGGACCACCGGCTGGATGCACAACCGCGTGCGCATGGTCGCCGCGAGCTTCCTGACCAAGAACCTGCGCCTGCACTGGCGCCACGGCGCCGACTGGTTCTGGGACACCCTGGTGGACGCCGACCTGGCCAACAACACCCAGGGCTGGCAGTGGACCGCCGGCACAGGCGCCGACGCCGCGCCGTACTTCCGCATCTTCAGCCCGGTCGCGCAGGCCGGACGCTTCGACCCGGCCGGTGACTACATCCGCCGTTGGGTCCCGGAACTGGCGCAGCTGCCGGACAAGGCCCTGGCGGCACCCTGGGAGCACGCCGACTTGCTGCGGGAAAAGGCGCCCGAATACCCGGACCAACCGCTGGTGGACCTGCGCGAAAGCCGTGAGGCCGCCCTGGCTGCCTACGAGACCGTCAAGGCCGACGGCGCCGCCCGGCGTTGACGCCCACGCCACGCGGCCGGCATCCTGCCCTGAACCGGGGAGGAAACATGGCCGAGGCGCGCAAGAAGGTCCGCAAGACGCCGATGTCGCGGGTGGACACCGCCTGGCTGCGCATGGAGCGTGCCACCAATTTGATGATGATCACCGGCGTGATGATGTTCGAGTCCCATCTCGACATCCGCACCCTGCGCAAGGTGATCGAACAGAAATTCCTGGCCTATCCGCGCTTCCGGCAAAAGGCCGTGGACGGGCCCACCGGCGCGGTCTGGCAGGACGACGTCGACTTCGACCTGGACTGGCACATCCGGCTGACCGCGCTGCCGGGCAAGGGCGGCAAGCGCGAGCTCGAACGCCTGACCAGCCAGCTGGCCTCGACGCCGCTGGATAAATCCAAGCCGCTCTGGCAGTTCCACCTGGTCGAACGTTACGACGGCGGTTCGGCGCTGATTTCGCGCATCCACCACTGTTACGCCGACGGCATCGCCCTGGTGCAGGTGCTGCTTTCGCTCACCGAGATGGGCGAGGACGACAAGCGCAGGAAGTCGCTTGCCAAGCGCTGGCTGAAGAAGGAAGAACACGCCCCGGTCGCCAAGCGCGTGGGTGCGATCGACCGCTACATGCAGCTGGGCAACAAGATGCTCGAGAAGGGCATGGATTTTTATCGCGACCCCTCCCTGGCCGCCGTGCTGGCCAGCGAGGGCGTGGACATCGCCCGGGAGATCGGCCTGGCGCTCTCGCTGTCCGACGATCCCGACACCGTGCTCAAGGGTCGCCTGGGCGTCAGCAAGCGCGTGGCCTGGGCCGAACCGCTGTCGCTGGACGAAGTGAAGTCGGTCAGCCGGGCCCTGCGCTGCACGGTCAACGACCTCCTGCTGGCGTCGGCCACCGGCGCCTTGCGCAGCTACATGATCGAGCGCGGCGAGCAGCTCGACGGCATCACCATCCGCGCTACCGTGCCAGTGAACCTGCGGCCACTGGAGCATGCCAAGCAGCTGGGCAACCACTTCGGCCTGGTGTTCCTGGACCTGCCGGTGGGCGAGCCCAACCCGATGCGACGACTCGAGCGCGTCGCCGCCTCGATGAAGGTCCTGCGCAAGTCCCGGCAGGCGGTGGCCACCTTCGGGGCCCTGGCGGCGGTGGGCATGGCGCCACCGGCCGTGCAGGCCTTCGCGCTGGAGATGTTCAGCCGCAAGGCTTCGGCCGTCGCCACCAACGTGCCGGGGCCGCAGATGCCGCTGTACCTGGGCGGCAGCAAGATCACCGACCTGATGTTCTGGGTGCCGCAGAACGGTTCGATCGGCCTGGGCATTTCCATCCTCAGTTACAACGGCGCGGTGCACTTTGGCCTGATCGCCGACGCCAAGCTGATGCCGGATCCGGACTCGGTCATCCGGCGCTTCCGCCCGGAATTCGAGAAGTTGCTTTACCTGGCGCTGATGGCGCGCTGGGAGGGCGACTTCTGCGCCGAGGACGCCGAAGCCTTGATGCAGGACAGCCTGACCCCCATCTGATTGTAGGAGCGCCTTCAGGCGCGAATTTCTTCTTTGCCAAAGGCGAAGTCAAAAGATTCGCGCCTGAAGGCGCTCCTACAGGAGATACCAAATGGCCAACCAAACTTGCGACGTGCCCGGCCAGGGCCTGCGCGTCCCGCCCGGCGACGTTCCCGATCCGGCCCAGGACATCGCCACCGCCCACGACCGCGGCGAACTGGTGCTGGCCGGCGGTTGCTTCTGGTGCACCGAAGCGGTGTACCGGCAGTTGGCCGGGGTGACCGAAGTCCTGCCCGGTTATGCCGGCGGCAGCGCCGACACCGCCAACTACCAAGCCGTCTGCAGCGGCCGGACCCGCCACGCCGAGGCCATCCGCATTCGCTACGAACCCGATCGCATCAGCTTCGGCCAGTTGCTCAAGGTGTTCATGGCGGTGGCGCACGACCCGACCCAGAAGGACCGGCAGGGCAACGACGTCGGACCGCAGTATCGGTCGGCGATCTTCCCGCTCGACGCCGACCAGCGTTACGTCGCCGGCGCCTACCTGGCGCAGCTGCAGGAAGCAGGCGTGTACGCGGGACCGATCGAGACCACCATCGAGGACATGGATACTTTCTTCGTCGCCGAAGAAGCGCACCACGACTACGCGGCGCGCAATCCGGGAGCGCCCTACATCCAATACGTTTCGATGCCGAAAGTGGAAAAGCTCCGGCGCTATTTCCCCAACCTGTAGGAGCGCCTTCAGGCGCGAATCTTTTGACTTTGCTTGCCTTTGGCAAAGTAGAGATTCGCGCCTGAAGGCGCTCCTACACGCGGTTGCGTCATTTCATGGTGGGCATGACGAACTCGGGATCACGCACGCCGGTGGGCCAGCGGGCGGTGACGGTCTTTAGCCGGGTGTAGAAGCGCACGCCATCGGGGCCGTGCATGTGCAGCGGGCCGAACAGGCTGCGTTTCCAACCGCCGAAACTGTGGAAGGCCATCGGCACCGGGATCGGCACGTTGATGCCGACCATGCCGGCCTGCACCTGGTGCGCGAACTGGCGGGCGGCGTCGCCGTCGCGGGTGAACACCGCCGTTCCGTTGCCGTATTCGTGTGCATTGACCAGCGCCAGCGCCGCGTCGAAATCCGGCACGCGCAGCACGCACAGCACCGGGCCGAAGATTTCCTCGCGATAGATGCGCATGCCGGGCGTGACCCGGTCGAACAGGCAGCCGCCGAGGAAGAAACCATCGGGCGCGCCGTCCACCTGCAGGCCGCGGCCATCGACCACCAGCTCGGCGCCTTCGGCCACGCCGGCGTCGATGTAGTCCTGGACCTTGTCGCGGTGGGCACCGGTCACCAGTGGACCCATGTCGGGTTCGCCCTGGTCGCCCGCGCCGACGCGCAGCGCCGCGACCTTCGGCGCCAGCCGCGCAACCAGCGCGTCGGCGGTGGCGTCGCCGACGCAGACCGCCACCGAGATCGCCATGCAGCGCTCGCCGGCCGAGCCATACGCCGCGCCGAGCAGCGCCGCGGCCGCCTGGTCGAGATCGGCGTCGGGCAGCACCACCATGTGGTTCTTGGCGCCGCCCAGGGCCTGTACGCGCTTGCCCGCGGCGCTGCCGCGCGCATAGATGTATTCGGCGATCGGCGTCGAGCCGACGAAGCTGACCGCCTGCACGCGCGGGTCGTCGAGCAGGGCATCGACCGCGGTCTTGTCGCCGTGCACGACGTTGAACACGCCGTCGGGCAGGCCGGCTTCCTGCAGCAGGCGGGCCAGGATCATCGGCGCCGTCGGGTCGCGTTCGCTGGGTTTGAGCACGAAGCTGTTGCCGCAGGCAATGGCCACCGGGAACATCCACATCGGCACCATGCACGGGAAATTGAACGGCGTGATGCCGGCGACCACGCCCAGGGGCGCGCGCTCGGACCACGAGTCAACGTCGCGGCCCACGTCCATCGAGTGCTCGCCCTTGAGCAGGTGCGGCGCACCGCAGGCGAACTCCACCACCTCGATGCCGCGGGTCACTTCGCCGCGGGCATCGGCCAGGACCTTGCCGTGTTCGGCGGTGATCGCAGCCGCAAGCTCGTCAGCGTGCGCTTCGAGCAGCTGCTTGTAACGGAACAGGATGCGGGCCCGCGCCAGCGGCGGCGTGGCCGCCCAGGCCGGGAAGGCCGCCTGGGCCGACGTCACCGCGGCTTTGACGTCTTCGTTGGAAGCCAGCGCCACCCGCGCCTGCACGGCGCCGGTGGCGGGATTGAAGACATCGGCCAGGCGCTCGCCATCGCCGTTTACGACCTGCCCGCCAATGAAATGACCGATCCGTCGCATACGCGCTGGCCTCGATGGGGTGGCCTGTAGGAGCGCCTTCAGGCGCGAATCTTTTGACTTTGCCTGTGGCAAAGAAGAGATTCGCGGCTAAAGCCGCTCCTACAAGGGACTGTCAGGCCTTGAGCGCCTCGGCCGCCGGCACGAACTCGTAACCCAGGTCGCGGGCGACGGCTTCGTAGGTGACCTTGCCGGCATGCACGTTCAGGCCATTGAGCAGGTGCTCGTCGGCCAGCATCGCCTGCAGGCCGTGGTTGGCCAGCTTCACCGCATAGGGCAGGGTGGCGTTGGTCAGCGCGAAGGTCGAAGTGCGGGCGACGCCGCCGGGCATGTTGGCGACGCAGTAGTGGATGATGCCGTCCACTTCGTAGGTCGGGTTCTGGTGGGTGGTGGCCTTGGAGGTCTCGAAGCAACCGCCCTGGTCGATGGCGACGTCCACCAGCACCGAACCGGGCTTCATCAGCGCCAGCTGCTTGCGGGTGATGAGCTTGGGCGCGGCGGCGCCCGGGACCAACACGGCACCGACCACCAGGTCGGCGAAGGGCAGCAGGTATTCCACCGTGTCCACGGTCGAGTACAGGGTGGTCATGCGGTCGCCGTAGAGTTCGTCGATGTAGCGCAGGCGGTCGAGCGAACGGTCCAGGATGGTCACGCGCGCGTTCATGCCCATGGCCATGCGCGCGGCGTTGAGACCCACCACGCCGCCGCCGAGCACCAGCACGTTGGCCGGCTTCACGCCCGGGACGCCGCCCAGCAGCACGCCGGCGCCGCCCTGGGCCTTTTCAAGCGCGTGCGCGCCGGCCTGGATCGACATGCGACCGGCGACTTCCGACATCGGCGCCAGCAGCGGCAGGCCGCCCTTGCGGTCGGTGACGGTTTCGTAGGCGATGGCGGTGCAGCCCGACTTCACCAGGGCCGCGGTCTGCTCCGGGTCCGGGGCCAGGTGCAGGTAGGTGTAGAGGATCTGCCCCTTGCGCAGCATCGCGCACTCGACCGGCTGCGGTTCCTTGACCTTGATGATCATCTCGGCCTTGGCGAAGATCGCCGCGGCGCTGTCGACGATGCTGGCGCCGGCGGCTTCATACATCTCGTCGGTGAGGCCGATGGCCTTGCCACCGTCGCGCTGCACCATCACCTGGTGGCCGTGGGAGCACAGTTCGCGGACGCCGGCCGGGGTCAGGCCGATGCGGTACTCGTGGTTCTTGATTTCCTTGGGGACGCCGATAAGCATGCAACTGCCCTCCCGGGGCGGGTCTGTCTGAAGGGGAAGCGGGCCGCCCGGTCAGGCGGTGGCGCGTATGGTAGCCGCCAAGCGGTCGAAAATCCGGTCGATGTGCTCTTTGTTCAGTATCAGGGGCGGGGAGAGGGCGATCACGTCGCCGGTGCAGCGCACCATCAGGTTTTGCTCGAAGAAGGCCCGGTTGAAGACCTCGTAGCCGCGCAGGCCCGCGCCCTCGGGCCGGGCCGCCAGCTCCACGGCGCCCACCAGGCCGAAGTTGCGGATGTCGACGACGTTGGGCAGGTCCTTGAGGGCATGGATGGCCTGTTCCCAGTAGGGCCCCAGCTCGATGGCCCGCTGGAAGAGCCCTTCGCCCTCGTAGACGTCCAGGGTCGCCAGGGCGGCCGCACAGGCCAACGGGTGGCCGGAGTAGGTATAGCCGTGGAAGAGCTCGATGGCGCCTTCCGGCCCGTGCATGAAGGCATCGTGGATGGCCGAGGTGGCGAACACCGCGCCCATGGGCACGGCGCCGTTGCTCAGGCCCTTGGCGGTGGTGATCAGGTCCGGCACCACGCCGAAACGCTGGGCCGCGAAGGCCTCGCCGACCCGGCCGAAGCCGGTGATGACTTCGTCGAAGATCAGCAGGATGCCGTGTTTGTCGCAGATCTCGCGGATGCGCCGGAGGTAGCCCTCGGGCGGCAGCACCACGCCGGCGCTGCCGGAGACGGGTTCGATGATCACGGCGGCGATGGTGCTGGCGTCGTGCAGCGCGACCAGGCGCTCGAGCTCGTTCGCCAGTTCGGCGCCGTGCGCCGGCAGGCCGCGGCTGAAGCCGTTGCGGGCAATGTCCAGGGTGTGCGGCAGGTGGTCGACGCCGGGCAGCATCGGCCCGAAGAACTTGCGGTTGTTGACCATGCCGCCGACCGAAATGCCGCCGAACCCGACGCCGTGGTAGCCCTTTTCCCGGCCGATCAGCCGGGTGCGCTGGCCTTCGCCGCGCACGCGGTGATAGGCCAGGGCGATCTTCAGCGCCGTGTCCACCGATTCCGAGCCCGAATTGGTATAGAACACGTGCTTGAGCGGGTCGGGTGCCAGCTTCGCCAGCCGCTCGGCCAGCACGAAGGGCAGCGGATGGCCCATCTGGAAGGTCGGTGCGTAATCCAGGGTGGCCGCCTGTTTCTGGATCGCCTGGACGATGTGCGGATGCCCGTGTCCCGCGTTCACGCACCACAGTCCGGCGGTGCCGTCGAGGATCTCGCGGCCGTCGGTGCTGCGGTAATACATGCCCTCCGCGCTCGCCAGCAGCCGCGGCGACTTCTTGAACTGGCGGTTGGCGGTGAAGGGCATCCAGAACGCGTCATGGTGTTCGGGCGCGGCGGTCGCCTGGGCCTGGAGGTCGGCGAGGGCGGGCGTTTGGGAGGCGGACATGGCGGGGCTCAGGCGTTGGGGAAGGGAAGCGGCGGAAACGCTATCAGTGTTGAATAAACTTTACAAACGGTGTCAAATATTGAGCAATTTCCGCGTGGAGACGTCCATTGGACATCGGCATCCGGCTCCAGGCCGTGCGCAAGAGCAAGGGCCTGAGCCAGCGCGAACTCGCCAAGCGGGTGGGGGTGACCAACTCCACCATTTCGCTGATCGAGCAAAACAAGGTCAGCCCGTCCATCAGTTCCCTGAAGAAGGTGCTCGACGGCATTCCGATCTCGCTGGCCGACTTTTTCACCCAGGACCTGGAAGACGTCGGCGACAGTCCCTATTACGCGGCCGGTGAGTTGCCCGACGTCGGCAACAACGACATCCACTATTTCCTGGTCGGCCATCGCAGCCGCAACCGGCGCATGTGCGTGCTGCGCGAAGTGATGCCACCGGGCAGCGACACCGGCGAGTCCATGATCACCCACGAAGGCGAGGAGGGCGGGGTGGTGGTGCAAGGCCGGGTGGAGATCACGGTCGGCGCGCTACGGCGGGTGCTTGGCCCCGGCGAAGCCTATTATTTCGAATGCCGGCAGCCGCATCGCTTCCGCAACCTCGGCGACGATGATGCCGTGATCATCAGCGCCAGCACGCCCCCCACTTTCTGAGGCCCGCCATGACCGACCCCAAGACCCGCGCCGACTGGGAAGCCCTCGCCCAGCGCCTGTCCTTCCGGAACCAGGCCTTCATCGACGGCCGCTACGTGGACGCCGCCGGCGGCGAACGTTTCGAGTGCCTGAGCCCGATCGACGGGCGCGTGCTGACCGGGGTGGCCGCCTGCGGGTCGGAGGACGTGGACCGGGCCGTTCGTGCCGCGCGCCGGGCCTTCGATGCCGGCGACTGGTCGCAGGCCAAGCCCGCCTGGCGCAAGAAGGTGCTGGTGCGCCTGGCCGAGCTGGTGCGCGCGAACGCCGACGAACTGGCGCTGCTCGAAACCCTGGACATGGGCAAGCCCATCGACGACGCCTTGAACGTGGACATGGCCGCCACCGCGCGCTGCCTGGCCTGGACCGGCGAGGCCATCGACAAGGTCTACGGCGAGATCGCCAGCACCGGCTCCGACGAACTGGGCCTGGTGACCCGCGAACCGCTGGGCGTGGTGGCCGCCATCGTGCCCTGGAACTTTCCGCTGCTGATGGCCGCCTGGAAACTGGCGCCGGCGCTGGCGATGGGCAATTCGGTGGTGCTCAAGCCCTCCGAAAAGTCGCCGCTGACCGCCATCCGCTTCGCTGAGTTGGCCATGGAGGCCGGCCTGCCGCCGGGCGTCCTGAACGTCCTGCCCGGCTTCGGCAAGGACACCGGCGAGCCGCTGGCCCGGCACATGGGCGTAGACGGCCTGGTGTTCACCGGCTCGACCGCCGTCGGCAAGCACCTGCTGGTGTGTGCCGGCGAATCGAACATGAAGCGCGTCTACCTCGAATGCGGCGGCAAGAGCCCGAACCTGGTCTTCGCCGACGCCCCGGACCTGGACCTGGCGGCCAAGGCGGCGGCCAGCGGCATCTTCTACAACCAGGGCGAGGTGTGCACCGCGGCCTCTCGCCTGCTGGTGGAGCGCCGCATCAAGGACGAGTTCGTCGCGCGCGTCGCCAGGCACGGCGAAACCATGCAGCCCCGGCACCCGCTGGAACCGGGCGCGCCGATGGGCGCGCTGGTGGACGAAGGCCAGACCCGGCGCGTGCTCGACTACATCGCCCGGGGCCGGGAAGAGGGCGGCCGCGTGGTGATCGGCGGCGAGCGCCTGGCCACCGTCGACGGCGGCTGCTACGTGGCGCCGACCATCTTCGATGACGTGGCCGCCAGCCACACCATCGCGCGCGAGGAAATCTTCGGCCCCGTGCTCAGCGTCATCGCCTTCGACGACGAAGCCGAAGCCCTCGCCATCGCCAACGACAGCGACTACGGCCTGGCCGCCGGTGTCTTCACGGCCGACCTGGGTCGCGCCCATCGCGTCGCGCGAAAGCTGCGCGCCGGCAGCGTCTGGGTGAACTACTGGGACGGCGGCGACATGACCGCGCCGTTCGGCGGCTACAAGCAAAGCGGCAACGGCCGGGACAAGTCGCTGCATGCCTTCGACAAGTACACCGAAGTAAAGGCGACCTGGATCAACCTGGCGTCCTGAGGCCGCCCTTCCGCGACGGCCGACTCACCCTGTCCGCGCCGCCCGCCATGCTGGCCAGGCCTCGGCGATCATGCGCAGGGCGGACCGCAGGAACAGCAAGCCGATCGCGGCACCAACGACGATGTCCGGCCAGCCGCGTCCGGTCAACGCGACGCCGCAGGCCGCGACCAGTACGCCGAGGTTCGCCGCCACGTCGTTGCGGGAACATTCGAAGGTGCTCTTCATGTTGATGTTGAGTACGCGGAACCGCCACAGCAACGCGAGGCAGGTGAGGTTCGCCACCAGCGCCATCGCACCGAAGACCAGCATCAGGGTGCTGGAGGGCGGCACGCCGTTGACCAGTTTGCCGATCAGTTCGACGACGATGAACATGAACAGCAGAAGGATCAGCAGGCCCTTGACCAGGGCGGCACCGGCTTCCCACCGGGGGCCCCGGTTCACGGCCCACAAGCTCAGGCCGTAGACGATGCCGTCGCCCAGCATGTCCACCGCATCGGCTTTCAGCGCACTGGAACGAGCCACCACCCCGGCACCGAACTCGAGCAGGAACATGGCCAGGTTGATCACCAGCAGCGCGACCAGCACGCGCCGCTGGGCGCTGTGAAGGGCGAGGCTCTGCAGGTCCTGGCGCTTCTGGCTGCAGCAATGGTCCACGGGGGGCTCCTGTCGGGGGATCCCGGTCTTGAAATCGGCTCCGGTAACCTTTATCAACCCTGTAGCCACTACAGGGTCAAGCCCATGTCCGCAACGTTCACCATCGGCCAGCTGGCCCGCCAGACCGGCACCAAGGTGGAGACGATCCGCTATTACGAAAAGATCGGCCTCCTGGCCGAGGCCATGCGCTCCGCAGGCAACTACCGCTACTACGGCGCCAAGGACCTGGAGCGCCTTTCGTTCGTCCGCAGGGCGCGCGAACTCGGTTTTTCCATCGAGCAGATCCGGGAACTCATCGCGCTTGGCGAGCAGCGGGACTTCCAATGCAGCTCGGTGGACGGCCTCGTTCAAGCCCATATCGCCGACATCGGCCTCAGGATCCGGGATCTTCAGGCCTTGCAGGCCGAGCTCGGACGGATGCTCGGGAGCTGCCCGGGTGGGCGCGTCGCCGATTGCCGCGTGCTCGAAGCCTTGCAGCCAACGCCTGCCGCTTGACCCTGTAGTCACTTCAGGGTTTACAAGACACGCCTCTTCGCCATCCTGCGGCCTGGCTGCGCCCTCCGTTTCCATGACTTCGTCCCTCAACCCCCTTGCACTGGCCCTGGGCATCGCCCTTTTCGCCGGTTCCACCACCACGCGCGCGCATGAGCCGGCGACGACGCACGACGACCACGACGACGCGGTGGCGTTGGAAGCCGTCGTGGTGCAGTCCACCCGCTCGGGCCGTCGTGTCAGCGACGACCCCATCCGGGTGGACGTGGTCCCGAGGGAGGAAATCGAGGAAAAACTGCTGATGTCGCCGGGAAACGTGTCGATGCTGGTGGCTGAAACCGCAGGCGTTCGCGTACAGAACACATCGCCCGGGATGGGCGGGTCGAACATCCGCATCCAGGGCATGCGCGGCCGCTACACCCAGCTGCTGGCGGATGGGTTGCCGTTGTACGGCGGCCAGTCTTCGTCAATCGGCCTGCTGCAGATTCCACCCACCGACCTGGGCAGCGTGGAGATCATCAAGGGCAGTGCGTCGGCGCTATACGGCCCGGCGGCCCTGGGCGGCGTGGTGAACCTTGTTTCCCGTCGGCCGCGCGAAACCCGCGAGGCCGAGATGTTGTTCAACGCCACCAGCCGCGGAGGCCAGGACCTGACGGGGTATGCCGCCGGGCCACTCACCGGGCAATGGGGGCTGTCGGTGGTGGCCGGCCACCACCGGCAGGATCGCCAGGACCTGGACAGCGATGGCTGGGCCGACATGCCCGGCTATGAACGCTCCACCCTGCGCCCGCGCCTCTTCTGGGAAGCGGACACGGGCGCCCGCGCGCTGGTGACCGGCGGCAGCACGCGCGAAAGCCGTAGGGGCGGCACCTTGCCCGGCCGGCTCGCGCCCGATGGCCAGCCATTCGCGCTGGAACAGCACACCGATCGCCATGACGCGGGCGCCGTGGTCGAGATCCCGCTCCGGGAGACGGACCGTCTGCAGCTGCGTGCTTCGGCCATGTCGACCGACCATCGCCATCGTTACGGCGAATCCCTGGAACAGGACGCCCACTGGACGGGTTTCGCCGAAGCAACCTATGCCTCCGGCTTCGGCGACACGAGCTGGCTGGCCGGCGTGGCGGCGCAGCAGGACCGGTTCAGGTTGCGGCAGTTCCGGCAGTTCGATTACCGCCATACGGTGCCGGCGGTGTTCGTGCAGGCCGAGCAGGCGCTGGGTGGAGACCTGACGCTCTCCGGTAGCGCCCGCTGGGACGAGCACAGCGAGTACGGAGGGCACCTCAGTCCGCGCGTGTCGCTGCTTTTCCGGCCCGGCGACTGGACCCTGCGGGCGGCCATGGGCGGGGGCTTCTACGCACCCACGCCCTTCGTGGAGGAAATCGAGGCCGCCGGCCTGTCCCGTCTCGACCCCCTGCAAGGGCTGCAGGCGGAAACGGCGACGACCGGTTCGATCGACGTGGGTTATACCCGTGGCCCCTGGGAAACCAACGTGAGCCTGTTCGCGTCGAACATCAACGATGCGGTGCGACTGGTCGATTCGCTGTCCGCGCCAGGTGAACGCGTGCAGCTGATCAACGTGCGGGGTGTCACCCGCACCCGGGGCAGCGAGCTTCTGCTGCGCTACCGCTGGCGTGACACCACGGTGACCGGCAGCTACGTCTACACCGACGCCGACGAGCCGGGCGAAGGTGGCGGCCGCCGTGCAGTGTCCCTGACGCCCCGTCATTCCGCCGGCATCGTGGCGATGTGGGAACAGCATGGCCGCGGCCGCATCGGGCTCGAGGCGTATTACACGGGGACCCAGGCGCTGGACGACAACCCATGGCGCCGCCGCAGCCGTCCCTACGTCGAGTTGGGTGCGCTTGGCGAGATCGTGCTGGGCAACGTCAGCCTCTTCCTCAACCTGGAGAACATCCTCGACGTTCGCCAGAGCAAGCATGACCCGATGCTGCGCCAGCGCCGCACCAGCGATGGCCAGTGGACCGTGGATGCCTGGGCGCCCCTGGACGGGTTCGTGGTCAACGGCGGGGTGCGGTTGAAGTTCTAGCGCGGTCCCGGGCTCGGGCGTCGGCTCAGTGCCGGACCAGGGCCTCGAGCCGGTTGAAACAGCTGTTCCAGCCACCGCGGTGGTCGTCGCGCTCGAATTCGGATGCAAAACGCTGCTGGTGGAAGTGCATGCGGGTGCCGCCTTGCGTGTCGGAGAAGGTGACGGTGACCACGGAGTCCTGGTCGGGGCGGCGGGCCACGTCGTCCCAGACGTGGGTGAAGACGATGCGCTCGTTCGGCTCGATGGCCAGGAACTCACCCTGCATCCACCATTCGGTGCCACTTTCCCTGCCGCGCAGGCAGACGCGGTAGCTGCCGCCCACCCGAGGGTCGAAGCGCTGGAAGGGCAGGTCGCAGCCTTCCGGGCAGAACCAGCGCGGCAGCATGCTCGCGTCGGTCCAGGCCCGGAAGACCAGCGCGCGCGGGGCGCGGAAGTCGCGGACGATGATCAGTTCGTCCTGGCCCTCGCGGGCCGGTGGTGCGGCGGTGGCGCTCATCGGTTCGGCTCCCGGGACAGGTCAGGGGGTTCGCAGCGCGGCGTCGAGCTTCTCGAAGCTCTCACCCCAGCCTTCGTTCATGCCGGCCTTGACCAGGCCGTCGCGCAGGCGGTTGTTCGGGCAGGTGATTTCCATGCGCATGCGGGTGCGGCCATCACCCAGGTCTTCAAAGGTGGTCACGCTGGTGTTCACGATCGCCTCGCCGCGGGCCATCTCGTCGGCGGCGTGTTCCCTCAGCCACTCGGGAGGCATGCAGCTGCAGTCGTCGGTCATCACCAGGCGCCCGGGCGGCGTCACTTCGACGTACTGGCCGCGTACCGGGTAGGCGTTGCCCTCGCCGTCGCGCATCACGAAGTGGTAGCGGCCGCCGGCCTGGACCTGGTTTTCGACGATCTCGGTGTTGAAGCCATGCGGGCCCCACCAGCGCGCGAGGGCGCCGGCATCGGTGAAGGCCTGGAACACCAGCTCGCGCGGCGCCTGGAAATCACGGGTGAGGATGACCTGGCGCTCGGCCAGGTCGGCCTGCAGGGTGGTGCGCGCCATGGCTCAGGCCTCCCGGTCGCAGTTGACCATCCAGGGCGTGCCGAACCGGTCCACGCCCATGCCGAAACGCCGGGCCCAGAAGGTTTCGCCCATGGCCATCTGCACCTTGCCGCCGCCTTCCATCAGGCCGGCGAACAGGCGTTCGGCTTCGGCTTCGTCGGTGACCTGGATCGAAACGGTGAAGTTGGCGCCGGGCTCGGACATGCCGGGCGGGCAGTCGCTGCCCATCAGGATCATGTCGCCCAGGCGCAGGGCGGTGTTCATCACCTTGTCCTCGAAGCCAGGCGGCAGCGCGGGATTACAGCCCTCCGGCGAGGATGTCGACGCCTCGCCCGGCTCCGGCGGCGCGTCACCGTAGCGGAAGATGCCGGTGTTCTTGGCGCCCAGCACCTTGGCGTAATGGGCGAAGGCTTCTTCGCAGTTGCCCTGGAAGTTGAGGTAGGGGTGGATCGCGGTGATGGCCATCGGGGGCTCCTGTCGGGTAATCGATGGATGGGTCAGCGGGGTTTGCGCGGCTTGGGCTTGGACTTGCTCGCCGGGCCAGCCCCGGCCTGCAGTTCGGCCAGGTAGGCGTCGAGGCGGTCGAAGCGGGCTTCCCAAAGCTGGCGATAGGGTTCGAGCCAGTCGGTCGCGTCCTTCAGCGGGCCGGCATCGAGGCGGCACGGGCGCCACTGCGCCTCGCGCCCGCGGCTGACCAGGCCGGCACGCTCGAGCACCTTGAGGTGCTTGGACACGGCCGGCTGGCTCATGGCGAACGGTTCCGCCAGTGCGGTGACCGAACACTCGCCCTCGGTCAGCCGCGCCAGGATGGCGCGCCGGGTCGGGTCGGCGAGGGCGGCGAAGGTGGCGCTGAGTCGGTCGGCCATGGGTCAGCCTGAAGATAACCAAGTGGTTATATAACTTCCCGGAACGATCCGCGTCAAGCAAACCCGGACCGGCCGGGAGCCGCGCCCGAGTGCGTTCCACTCCAGGACAGCGACCGGGCTGGCTCTGCAGGGAGTCCAGGGGGCTTGGGCTTCGGCGATCGGCACGAGGTCGTGCGCGTGGTGCCGCAAGGGCACGTCATGAAGTCACGGGACCTGCCCCGTCGGGCCGTCCCGCCACGAAAGGGGAGAGGTCATGCAAAGACGCCGATTCATGCAAACCGCGCTCGGTGCAGCCGCCGTTGCCGCGCTGCCCACTTCCGCCGCCCTCGCGCAAGCCGTGCAAACGCTGTCCAGGGTGGATGGCGCCGTCGAAGCCATCGGCCTGGACGGGCGCAAGCTGACGCTGGAACACGCGGCACTGGAGGAATTGCGCGACAGCTTGCAGGGGCGTCTGCTGCTCCCGGGCCACGAGGGCTATGACGCCGCTCGAAGGGTGGTCAACGCCGGCATCGACAAGTACCCGGCGCTGGTGGTGCAGCCCACCGGGGCCTCCGACGTCATGCGCGCGGTGGAATTTGCCCGGCAGCGGGACCTGCTGCTGGCCGTGAAATGCGGTGGCCACAGCTACGGCGGCAAGTCCACCTGCGACGGCGGCCTGCAGATCGACCTGTCGACGCTGCGTGGCACCCACGTGGATGCCCGCACGCGCCGCGCCCATGTCGCCGGTGGCAGCCTGCTGGCCTCGCTCGACCACGAGGCCATGGCGCAGGGCCTGGTCACCACCGCCGGTACGGTGTCGCACACGGGCGTGGGTGGCCTGACCCTGGGCGGTGGCTTTGGCCGCCTGGCGCGGCGTTTCGGCCTGGCGCTGGACAACGTGACGGCGGTCGACATCGTCACCGCAGACGGCAAGCTGGTGCACGCAAACGCCGAGGAGCACCCGGACCTCTACTGGGGCGTGCGCGGCGGTGGCGGCAATTTCGGCGTGGTGACCCGCTTCGAGTTCCAGCTCCATCCGATGAAGCGAACGGTGGTCGGCGGCGACCTGCTCTTCCCGCTGTCCCAGCTCCGCGACATCGCGCGGTTCTATGCCGACTATTCACGGCAGGCGCCGGACGAGCTGTACCTCGACATGATGGCCAACTCGCCCATCGGCAAGCCGGACGGCATCGTCGGCATGCACGTGTGTTACTCCGGCCCCGAGGAGAAGGCGGAAGCCGTGCTCGCGCCGCTGTACAAGGCCGGCAAGCCGATCCGGGACGGCATCGAACGGCGTGACTACGTCGCCATCCAGCAGATCCACGACAACTCCGACCCGCGCAACCACGCGCAGTACCTGAAGTCGGGTTTCATCAATGAGCTTCCTGACGCGCTGGTGGACCTGATCGCGGACAACTTCGACGGCTTCGTCGAACGCGGCACCATGCTGGCGTTCCAGCATGCCGGCGGCGCGATCAGCCGGGTGCCGGCCGACGCCACCGCGTTCGCACAGCGCAAGGCCATCGCCAACATGCTGTTCTTCGTGCGCTGGCCGCTGGCGGAGTCGCCCGAGCAGCACGTGGCCTACATTCGGGAGGAGTGGAAGCCTTTCGAGCGGTTCACCGACGGCTGGTACGCCAACGAGGTCACCAACGAATCCGCCCGCGTGGTCGGTGGCAATTACCAGGGCAATTACGAGCGGCTGGTGCAGGTGAAGAACCGCTACGACCCGGGCAACCTGTTCCGCCTCAACGCCAACGTGCAGCCCACGGCCTGACCGGGGCGCGCGACGCGCTCACCACAGCGCGTCGCGCAGCTTGTACCAGGCCATCGCCGCCACCAGCAGCGGCGTGCGCAGGGTCCGGCCGCCAGGGAACGGCCGGTGCGGAATGCGGGCAAAGGCGTCCAGGCGCCCGGCCTGGCCGCGGATGGCTTCGGCGATGACCTGTCCGGCCAGGCCGGTGGCGGCGACGCCGTGGCCGCTGAAGCCCTGGGCGAAATAGACGTTGTCGCCCAGCCGACCCCAGTGCGGGGCGCGGTTGAGGCTGATGTCGATCAGCCCGCCCCAGACCTGCTCGAAGCCAACGTCGCCCAGCTGCGGGAAGACTCGCCGCATGCGCCGGGTCATCACCCCGGCCAGTCCCGGCGGCGGCAAGGTGGAATAGCTGGCACGGCCCCCAAACAGCAGCCGGTGGTCGCGGCTGAGCCGGAAGTAGTCCAGGGCCCAGTTGGTGTCCGCCACCGCCATGTCGTTGCGGATCAGCGCACGTGCGCGTTCCGGACCCAGCGGCGCGGTGGCGCCGATATAGGTGCCGACCGGCATCACCCGCGCGTCGAGCTCGGGTGTTATGCCATGCACCAGTGCGTTGCCGGCCAGCACCGCGAAGTCGGCCTGCACTTCGCCGGTGGCCGTGCGCATCAGCGGGCGGCCGCCACGTTCCAGCTTGGTGACCGGCGAGTGCTCGAAGATGCGCACGCCGGCGCCGGTGGCGGCGCGCGCCAGGCCCAGGGTGTAGTTGAGCGGATGCAGGTGGCCCGAACACGGATCGTAGAGCGCGCCGATGTAGCGCGGGCTCGACACCACCGCCTGCACCTGGTCACGTTCCCACCACTGCAGCGGGTACCCGTAGTTGTCCGCCAGGTCGGCCTGCCAGGCCTTGAGCTCGCCGAGGTGGCGGGGCTTGATCGCCACGTGGGCGTGGCCGTCGCGCCAGTGCGCGTCGATGCGGTGCTCGAGTATCCGGCGGCGGACCAGGTCGACGGCGTCCACCGACCACTGGAACAACTGCCGGGAAGCCTCCATGCCCAGCAGGGCGGCGATCTTCGCCTGGTCGCAGCCATAACCGAAGATCACCTGGCCGCCGTTGCGCCCGCTGGCGCCCCAGCCGACGCGGCGGCCTTCGAGCACCACGACATCCAGGCCGGCCTGGGCCAGTTCGATCGCCGTCGAAAGCCCGGTCAGGCCGGCGCCGAGGATGACGACATCGGCGCGGGTGCGTTCTTCCAGCCGCGGGTGGGCGGGCGAGGGCGTGGCGCCCTGCGCGTACCAGGAGTCGGCGTGCGCCGAAGGCTCGCGCAGGCTCATGTCAGACCTGGCGCAGGTACCAGTCCACTTCCAGCGTGGTCACTTCGCGATGGAAGCTGCGCAGCTCCTTGAGCTTCTGCTGGCCGTAGATGTGCCGGAATTGCTCGCCGAAGTGGCTGGCGACGAACTCGCTGGCCAGGAAGTCGCGCAGGGTGTCGCGCCAGAACAGTTCGCGGTGCTCGCCCTGTTCGTAGGCGTTGCCCACCGTCGGCGGGCCCGGGTCGCCCTTGTCGCGCAGTCCCTGCAGGATGCCCGCCAGCACCGCCGCGGTGACCAGGTAGGGATTGGCGTCGGCGCCGGCGATGCGATGCTCGATGCGCAGGTTGGCCGGGTCGCTGTGCGGCACCCGCATGGCGACCGTGCGGTTGTTGAAACCCCAGGCGTCGTTGAGCGGCACGAAGGCATTGAGCACGAAGCGCCGGTAGCTGTTGGCGTGCGGCGCGAACATCAGCATGCAGTCGCGGCTGGCGCGCTGCAGGCCGGCGACGGCGTGGCGCAGGGCATCGGCCGGCGCCTCGGGCGTGCAGGCGAAGAGGTTGCGACCCTCCCGGTCCAGCAGGCTCACGTGCACGTGCGCGCCGCTGCCGGCCTGGTCGGCGAAGGGCTTGGCCATGAAGCTGGCCATCAGGCCCCGCCGGGCGGCGACGGCCTTGATGACGCGCTTGAGCATCAGCGCGTCGTCGCAGGCCTGCAGGGCGTCGGCGCGGTGCTTGAGGTTGATCTCGAACTGCCCCGGCGCGTATTCGGCCACGGCGGTATCGGCCGGGATGCCCTGGGCCCGGCAGGCCGCGCTGACCTCGTCGGTGAAGGCGCGGTAATCGTCCAGGTCCTGGATGTAATAGACCTGCGTGCTCTGGTTGCGTTCGCCGGTGGCCGGGTTGCGGGCCACCTGCGGGCGGCCCTGGGCGTCGAGCGCGGCGTCGAGCAGGTAGAACTCCAGTTCCACCGCCACCACGGGCGTCAGGCCCAGGTCGCGGAAGCCGTCGAGCACCCGGCGCAGCACTTCGCGCGGATTGGCGGCGAACAGGCCGCCCTGGCCGTCCTCCATCTGCAGCAACAGCTGGGCGGAAGGCCGTGGCTGCCAGGGGACCGGGCGCAGGCTGCCGGGCACGGGCCGGCAAAGCCGGTCCTCGTCGCCGATGTCGTAGCCCAGGCCGGTTTCTTCGACGGTGTTGCCGGTGATGTCGGTGGCGATCAGCGACATCGGCAGGCACACGCCGTCGCGGTAGACCTTTTCCAGGGCGTCGCGGGTGATGCGCTTGCCGCGCAGCAGGCCGTTCATGTCCGGCAGCAGCAAATCCACCTGCTCGCAGTCCTGCAGCTGGGCCAGGGTGGCGGCGTCTTCGGAGGGCAGGGCAAGCTGGTTCATGAACGGGCATCCGCGGGGGTCGCGGGAGTTTATCACCGGGGGCCCGGCTGTAAAGAATAATCATCACTTTGGCGAATGCGTTGATAAAATCAAACGCCGGGCGTAATGTCTGGCTTCCCCTCGCCGAGGCCTTTATGCGTTCGAGTCCGCTGGTCGGCCTGCCTTCCGATCGCAAGCAGATCGGGCCCCACCCCTTCCATGCGGTGGGCGAAAAGTACCTCCGGGCGGTGGTGGACGGCGCCGGCTGCCTGCCGGTCCTGCTGCCGTCGCTGTCGCCGCCGCTGGACCTGGGCGACCTGCTCGATGAACTCGACGGGCTGGTGCTGACCGGCGCGCACAGCAATATCGAACCGCACCACTACAGCCGTGAAGCGAGCTTCCCGGGCAACGAACACGATCCCGCCCGCGACCTCAACACGCTCTCCCTGGTGCCCCGGGCCATCGAACGTGGCCTGCCCGTGCTCGCCATCTGCCGCGGCATGCAGGAAGTCAACGTGGCACTGGGCGGCAGCCTGCACCAGAAGGTGCACGACCTGATCGGTTACGCCGACCACCGCGAGAATCCCGACGAACCCCTGGGCGTGCGCTACGCGCCCGCGCATCCGGTGGCCCTCGCGCCGGGTGGCTGGCTCGAGCGCATCGCGGGCTCGTCCGAGGCCATGGTCAACTCGCTGCACGGCCAGGGTATCCGCGAGCTGGCCCCGGGCCTGGTGGTCGAGGCGACGGCACCGGACGGCCTGGTGGAAGCGGCCCGCCTGGACCGCGGCGTGTCCGGGCAGCCCGACCCCTTCCTGCTGGCCGTGCAGTGGCACCCGGAGTGGCGGGTCACCGAGAATCCCTTCTACCTGGGTATCTTCCAGGCGTTCGCGGCAGCCTGCCGCCAACGTGCACAGCAAAGGCGCTAAGGCCCATGGCCCGGAAAAAAACCAGTCCCAAGGACGAACAGGCCCAGCAGGAGAGTGCGATCAAGCGCTGGCTCAAGGAGCGCCGGATCACCGAAGTCGAATGCCTGGTGCCCGACATCACCGGCAACGCCCGCGGCAAGATCATCCCGGCCGCGAAGTTCTCGCACGACTACGGCACGCGCCTGCCCGAGGGCATCTTCGCGACCACGGTCACCGGCGATTACCCGGACGAATACGACGACCTGGTCAGCGCCTCGGACTCGGACATGGTGCTGCGCCCGGATCCCGAAACCATCCGCATGGTGCCCTGGGCCACCGATCCCACGGCCCAGGTCATCCACGACTGCTTCACCAAGGACGGCCGCCCGCACGAACTGGCGCCACGCAGCGTGCTTCGCCGGGTGCTCGAGCTTTACGAAGGCATCGGCCTGGAGCCGGTGATCGCGCCGGAGCTGGAGTTCTACCTGGTCCAGCGCAATACCGACCCGGATTTCCCGCTGCTGCCGCCGGCCGGTCGCAGCGGTCGCCCGGAAACGGCGCGCCAGTCGTATTCGATCGACGCGGTCAACGAATTCGACCCCATCCTCGACCTGATGTACGACTACTGCGAGGCCATGGAGCTCGATGTCGACACCCTGGTGCACGAATCCGGCGCCGCCCAGCTGGAAGTGAACTTCGTGCATGCCGATCCGCTGTCGCGGGCCGACCAGGTGTTCCTGTTCAAGCGCACCATGCGCGAGGCGGCGATGCGCCACGGCGTGTACGCCACCTTCCTGGCCAAGCCGATGGAGAACGAGCCCGGCAGCTCGATGCACATCCACCAGAGCCTGCGCGATCCGAAAACCGGCAAGAACGCCTTCGCCGGCGGCAAGTCGCGGCAGCAGAGCGCATTGTTCATGCATTACCTGGCCGGCCTGCAGAAGTACGTCCCGGCGGCCATGCCGTTTTTTGGTCCCAACGTGAATTCCTACCGCCGCCTGGCCTTCGGCGAGGTCTCGCCCAAGAACGTGCAGTGGGGCTACGACAACCGCACTTGCGGCCTGCGCGTGCCCCACGACGACCAGGAAAACACCCGCGTCGAGAGCCGCTTCGCCGGTTCCGACGTCAACCCCTACCTGGCCCTGGCGGCGACGCTGGCCTGCGGCTACCTGGGCATCAAGGAAAAACTGCAGCCGACCGAACCCCTGGTCGGCAGCGCCCACGACAAGGGCTACGACCTGCCGCGTTCGCTGGAGGAAGCCATCGCGGCGCTGCGGGCCTGCAAGCCCCTGCGTGACCTGTTGGGCGAGCGTTTCGTGCGCGCCTACACCGCCGTCAAGGACAAGGAACACCAAACCTACCTGCGCGTGATCAGCAGCTGGGAACGCGAGTTCCTGCTGCTCAACGTCTGACCCAAGGATCCACCATGCCCGGAATCGACACCGCCACCCTGCAGCGCCTGGACGCCGCCCACCACCTGCATCCGTTCAACGACAATGCGGCCCTGGCCAAGCGCGGCACCCGCATCCTCACCCGGGGCGAGGGCTGCTACGTCTGGGACGCCGAGGGCAACAAGCTGCTCGATGCCTTCGCCGGCCTGTGGTGCGTGAACGTCGGCTATGGCCGCAAGGAACTGGGCGAGGCGGCCTCGCGCCAGATGACCGAACTGGCCTACTACAACAGTTTCTTCCAGTGCACGACCGAGCCGACCGTACGGCTGTCGGCCAAGCTGGCCGAACTGTGCCCGCACGACCTCAACCACGCCTTCTTCACCAATTCCGGCTCCGAGGCCAACGACACCATCCTGCGCCTGGTCCGGCATTTCTGGGCCGTGCAGGACCAGCCGCAGAAGAACATCTTCATCGGCCGCCACGACGGCTACCACGGCTCCACCGTCGCCGGCGCCAGCCTGGGTGGCATGAAGGGCATGCACAAGCAGGGCGGCCTGCCGATCCCGGACATCGTGCACATCGACCCGCCGTACTGGTTCGGCGACGGCGGCGACATGGACGAAGACGAATACGGCCGGCACTGCGCCAAGCGCCTGGAGGACAAGATCCTCGCGCTCGGGCCCGAACGCGTCGCCGCCTTCATCGGCGAGCCGGTGATGGGCGCCATCGGCGTATACATCCCGCCGCGCAACTACTGGCAGGAAGTCGAGCGCATCTGCCGCAAATACGACGTGCTGCTGGTGGCCGACGAGGTCATCTGCGGCTTCGGCCGCACCGGCGAGTGGTTCGCCAGCCAGACCTTCGGCTTCCGGCCCGACGTCATGACCCTGGCCAAGGGCATCACCTCGGGCTACATCCCGCTGGGCGCGGTGATGTTCAACGACCGGGTGGCGAACGTGCTGTCGAGCCGCGGCGGTGAACTGGCCCATGGTTACACCTACTCGGGCCATCCGGTCTGCGCGGCGGTGGCCCTGGAAAACATCCGCATCCTCGAGGAAGAACACATCGTCGATCGCTGCCGGACCGACATCGGGCCCTACCTGGGCGAGCGCTGGAAGGCCCTGGCCGAGCACCCGCTGGTCGGCGAGGCGCGTTTCGTCGGCATGGTCGGGGCACTGGAGCTGGTGCCGTCCAAGTCTTCGCGCGCCTATTTCCCGGACCGGGGCAGGGTGGGGCAGCTGTGCCGCGACTTCGCCCTGGCCGAAGGCCTGATCCTGCGCGCCACCAACGACGCCATGCTGCTGTCGCCGCCGCTGGTGATCAGCCGGGACCAGGTCGACGAGCTGGCCGGGAAGACCTGGCGTGCCCTGGACCTGACCGCCCGCGAATTGGGCATGGCGACCGGCTAGCCAGTGGTTATGATGCACCCGCAGTCCAACCGCTTCATTCACCCCGAGGGGAGTGTGCCGATGAACGCCAGGATGTCTGCTCTTTTTACCGCCCTTGCCGCGGCCCTGCTGGCCGGCTGCGGGGGTGATCCGCCGGCCGGTGCCGACGGCAGCGCCGCCAACGCGGCGCCCGGCGCCGAAAAGGTGCTCAACGTCTACAACTGGTCGGACTACATCGGCGAAGACACCATCGCCGGCTTCCAGGAAGAGACCGGCATCCGGGTCACCTACGACGTCTTCGATTCCAACGAAGTGCTCGAGGCCAAGCTCATGGCCGGCAACACGGGCTATGACATCGTCGTGCCGTCGCTGACCTTCCTGTCGCGGCAGGTCCAGGCTGGCGTGTTCCAGGAACTCGACAAGTCACGATTGAGCAACTACGGCAACCTCGACCCTGCCTTCATGGCCCTGCTGGCGACCAACGACCCGGGCAACCTGCACTCTCTGCCCTACCTGTGGGGGACCACCGGCATCGGCTACAACGTCGAGAAGGTCAGGGAAGCCCTGGGCGAAGACGCGCCCGTCGACAGCTGGGCCCTGGTGTTCGAACCGGAGAACCTGGCCAAGCTCAAGGGCTGCGGCGTGGCGATCCTCGACACCCCGTCCGAGATCATCCCGCCGGTGCTGCTCTACCTCGGCGAGCAACCCAACAGCTTCGACGAGGCGGTGATCCAGAAAGGCGTCGACCGCCTGAAGGAACTGCGTCCGCACATCACCTACTTCCACAGCTCGCAGTTCATCAACGACCTGGCCAACGGCGACATCTGCGTGGCGGTGGGCTGGTCGGGGGACATCATCCAGGCCCAGGCCAGGGCCGAAGAGGCCGGCAAGGGCGTCGACGTCGCCTATTCGATCCCCAAGGAAGGCGCGCCGATGTGGTTCGACATGCTGGCGATCCCGAAGGACGCCAGGAACGTCGACAACGCCTACCTGTTCCTGGACTACCTGTTGCGCCCGGACGTGATGGCGGGCATCCAGAACTACGTCATGTACGCCAGCGCCAACCAGGCGGCGCTGCCGATGGTCGATGACGCGGTGCTTGACGACCCGGGCATCTACCCGGACGAAGACACCAAGGCCAAGCTGTTCACCCTGGCGGTGCTGCCGCCGGAAGTGGACCGCCTGTTCAACCGGCACTGGACCACCCTCAAGACGGGGCAATAAGCCACGATGGCGACGACGGCGAGCGGCGCCCTGGCGGGCGCCCCCAAGAACGACATGCTGGGGGCCGAGGGCTACCTGCGCATCGAGACGGTGCGCAAGGAGTTCGATGGTTTCGTCGCGGTGGACGACGTCAGCCTGTCGATCCGGCAGGGGGAGATCTTCGCGCTGCTCGGGGCCTCGGGCTGTGGCAAGTCGACCCTGCTGCGCTGCCTGGCTGGTTTCGAGAAGCCGACCCGCGGTCGCATCGTGCTCGACGGCCAGGACATCACGGGGCTGCCGCCGTACGAGCGGCCGATCAACATGATGTTCCAGTCCTACGCGCTGTTCCCGCACATGAGCGTCGAGCAGAACGTGGCGTTCGGCCTGCGCCAGGACGGCCTGGCCAAGGCCGATGTCACGCGCAAGGTCGCCGAGATGCTGGCCCTGGTGCAGATGGAGAAGTTCGCCCGGCGCAAGCCGCACCAGCTTTCGGGTGGTCAGCAGCAGCGCGTGGCGCTGGCGCGGTCGCTGGCCAAGGGCCCGAAGCTGCTGCTGCTCGACGAACCGATGGGCGCGCTGGACAAGAAGCTGCGCTCGCAGATGCAGCTCGAGCTGGTGAACATCGTCGAGCGCCTGGGCGTGACCTGCGTGATGGTCACCCACGACCAGGAAGAGGCGATGACTATGGCGCATCGCATCGCGGTGATGGACGCCGGCTGGATCCGCCAGGTCGGCAGTCCCGACGAAATCTACGAGCAGCCCAGCTGCCGGTTCACCGCGGAGTTCATCGGTTCGGTCAACCTGATCGACGGCCGCATCGTCGAAGACGAGAACGACTACGTCACCATCGCCAGCCCGGCCCTGGAGCACATGGCCTACGTCGGCCACGGCGTCACCGGCTTCGAGGGACAGGAAGTCGCCCTGGCGATCCGGCCCGAGAAAATCCAGGTCGACAAGGACGAGCCGGCGCAGGCCCACAACAAGGTGCGCGGCATCATCGAGGACATCGCCTACTTCGGCAGCCACTCGGTCTTCCACGTGCGCCTGCCGGGTGGCACCAAGCTGTTGGCGAACATGATCAACAGCCAGCGCTGGGCCAGCGAGAAGTTCACCTGGAACGACTCGGTGTGGCTGAGCTGGGACGACCAGGCCGGGGTGGTGCTGACCACGTGAAGAACCTGCCGCGCTCGATCCGCAAGCGCCTGCCGGGACCACGCTGGCTGGTGATCGCGGTGCCCTACCTGTGGATGCTGCTGTTCTTCGCGGTGCCGTTCGCGATCGCGCTCAAGATCAGCTTCGCCAGCGCCGCCATCGCGATGCCGCCCTACACCGACCTGGTGTCGTGGGCCGGCGACAAGCTCGAAGTCAGCATCAACACCGCCAACTACCTGTACCTGGTGCGTGACAGCCTGTACGTGAAGGCCTACCTGAGCTCGCTCGAGATCGCCGTGGTGTCCACGTTCCTGTGCCTGCTCATCGGCTATCCGATCGCCTACGGCATCTCGCGCATGGATCCGGCCACCCGCAACGTGGCGCTGATGCTGGTCATCCTGCCGAGCTGGACCTCCTTCCTGATCCGCATCTACGCCTGGGTCGGCATCCTCAAGAACAATGGCCTGCTCAACAACGCGTTGATGGGGATGGGGCTGATCGACGAGCCGCTGGCCATCCTGCATACGCCCGTGGCCGTGTACATCGGCATCGTCTACGCCTACCTGCCGTTCATGGTGCTGCCGCTCTACGCCAACCTGGTCAAGCACGACCACCGGCTCATCGAAGCCGCCAACGACCTGGGCGCGCCGCCCTGGAAGTCCTTCCTGTCGATCACGCTGCCGCTGTCGAAGGCCGGCATCATCGCCGGGTCGATGCTGGTGCTGATTCCGGTGGTGGGCGAGTTCGTGATCCCGGAAATGCTCGGCGGTCCCGATACGCTGATGATCGGCCGGGTGCTCTGGCAGGAGTTCTTCAACAACCGCGACTGGCCGGTGGCCTCGGCGGTGGCGATCGTGATGCTGGTGCTGCTGATCGTGCCCATCACCATCTTCCACCGCTACCAGTCCCGGGAAATGGAGTCGCGGCTGTCATGAACGGGCGCGGCAACTCCGGTTTCACCAAGGCCATGCTGGTGCTGGGCTTCGTATTCCTCTACGCGCCGATCCTGAGCCTGATGGTGTACTCGTTCAACGAGTCGCGGCTGGTGACGGTGTGGTCGGGCTTCTCGGTGAAGTGGTACGGCGAACTGTTCCGCGACCAGCAGATGATGGACGCGGCCTGGGTCAGCATCCAGGTGGCGTTCTGGACCGCCTGCGCATCGGTGGTGCTGGGCACCATGGCGGCGATGGTGATGACCCGGTTTCGCCAGTTCCCGGGCAAGACCCTGTTCGGCGGCCTGATCACGGCGCCGCTGGTGATGCCCGAGGTGATCACCGGCCTGTCGATCCTGCTGCTGTTCGTGTCCATCGGGCCGGTCATCGGCATCGGCGGCCAGCGCGGCATGCTGACGATCTGGATCGCCCACGTCACCTTCTGCATGGCCTTCGTCACCGTCGTCATCAGCTCCCGGCTGGGCGAACTGGACCGGTCACTGGAAGAAGCGGCCATGGACCTGGGCGCGAACCGGCTCAAGGTGTTTTTCGTCATCACGCTGCCGATCATTGCGCCGGCGCTCATCTCCGGCTGGCTGCTTGCGTTTACCCTGAGTCTGGACGACTTGGTGATCGCCAGCTTCGTCACGGGTCCTTCATCGACAACCTTGCCGATGAAGGTGTTCTCCTCGGTGCGGCTTGGGGTCAGCCCCAAGATCAACGCCCTGGCCACGCTGATGATCGCCGCGGTGTCCGCGGCGGCCGTCATCGGCTGGTGGGTGATGCACCGCGAGGAAAGGAAACGCCAGCGCGATGCGCAGCTGGCGCTGCAGAAGGGTTGAAAAAAAATGAGCCAAGCCAATCGTGATCCCTGGACCGGGGAGGTCCGTCCGTTTCCCAAGATGGACGACGCCGCCATCGAGTCCCGGCTTGCCGCCGCCGAGGCGGCATTCCCGGCGTGGTCGGGCCGGGAGATCAACGAACGTGCCGTACTGCTGCGGCGGGTGGCCGCCGGCCTGCGCAGCGCCAAACGCGACCTGGCCCTGACCATGACCGCGGAAATGGGCAAGCTGCATCGCGAGGCGATCGTGGAAGTCGAGAAGTCGGCCGACGCCTGCGAGTACTACGCCCAGCACGCGGCCGGCTACCTGGCCGACCAGCCCATCGCCACCGAGGCCAGCCTCAGCTACGTGCGCTACGCGCCGCTGGGCTGCGTGTTCGCGATCATGCCGTGGAACTTCCCGGTCTGGCAGGTCTTCCGCTTCCTGGCGCCGGGCCTGATGGCCGGCAACGTCGCCCTGCTCAAGCACGCCACCAACGTGCCCAGCTGCGCCGACGCCATCGCCGAGGTTCTGGCTGCGGCGGGCATTCCCGAAGGCGTCTTCGGCGTCCTGCACATCGACAACGACCAGGCCGCGGACGTCATCGCCGACCCCCGGGTCAAGGCGGTCACCCTGACCGGCAGCGAGCGGGCGGGGCGCTCCGTGGCGGGCACCGCTGGCAAGCACCTCAAGAAGTGCGTGCTCGAACTGGGTGGCAGCGATCCCTTCGTGGTGCTCGACGATGCCGAGCTGGACGCAACGGTGAAGATCGCCGTGCGTTCGCGCTTCGGCAACGCCGGCCAGACCTGCATCGCCGCCAAGCGTTTCATCGTCACGCCCGGCATCGCCGACCGCTTCGTCCAGGCCTTCGCCGACGCCGCCTCGAAGCTGATCGTGGGTGACCCCAATGACGATGCCAGCACCCTGGCGCCGATGGCCCGGGCCGACCTGCGGGACGAACTGCACCGGCAGGTGCAGGACAGCGTCGCCAAGGGGGCCCGCGTGCTGCTGGGCGGGCAGCCGGGGCAGGGCGAAACGCAATACCCGGCAACGATCCTCGATGGCGTGCAGCCGGGCATGCCGGCCTGGGACGAGGAACTGTTCGGGCCGGTCGCATCGGTCCTGCGCGTCGCCGACGAAGCCGAAGCCATCCGCGTCGCCAACGCGACCCGCTTCGGGCTCGGTGCCAGCGTCTGGACCACCGACACCGCGCGCGGCGAGCGCGTGGCCCGGCAGATCGATGCCGGCGCCTGTTTCGTCAATTCGCTGGTGAAGTCCGACGTACGGCTGCCCTTCGGTGGCACCAAGGCCTCAGGTTTCGGCCGGGAGCTGGCCGAGCACGGCATGCACGAGTTCACCAACATCCAGACCATTTATGTCCAGTGAGGCCCGCGGGTCCCTGGCAGGGGGTCGCAGGCGCGATAAAAAAAGCTAGACTCGGCCCGTTGGCGTGGTCCGAAGGGGGCGGCCTGCCTGATAACAGGAGGTGACGCTTGGATACGAAACACTCGCGGCGTTTGGCCGCGCGAGGATGCATCCTGGCCATGGCAATCGCCCTGGCTGGCCCATCGTGGGCGCAGGACCGGCCCGACCGCGACCAGGTCGAGTCGCAACTGGCCCAGGCCGCCGCGGCCGTCGATGCGGCGAGCCTGGAAGTGAAAGCGCGCCAGGCCCAGCTCGAAGCGGCGCAGGAAAGCCTGGCGCGCGCCGAGCGCGCCCGTGGCCAGGCCGCGGAGCGGCTGGCCCGCGCCGAGGCCCAGGCCGCCAAGGGCCGGGTCACCCGGCGACAGGTCGACCAGGACCGGGAGGCGGCGAATCGCGCGGGCGAGGCGGTGCGCCGGGCCCGCGAGGAAATCGAAGGCCTGGAGTCGGCGATGAACGAAGGCCAGGCAACGCTGTTGGCGGCCAAGTCGGCGGTCGACGCAGCCAGCGCCAGCGTGGCCCGGTACCTGGGCGATGAGCCCGGTGCCTGAGTCCGTGCACGATTGGTCGCTGGTCATCGCGCGGGTGGGCGCGGGCAACCCGCCGCCCGCGCGTCGGGTCGGGAAAACCCAGGCGCAGTGGCGAGAGCTGCTGGCCCCGGAGGTTTTCCAGGTGACGCGACTGGCCGGCACCGAACGGCCCTTCAGTTCGCAGATGTGCGGCCTGTTCGAACCCGGACGCTACGGTTGCGCCTGTTGCGGCGAAGCCCTGTTCGACGCCGGCACCAAGTTCGAGTCCGGCTCCGGCTGGCCTTCGTTCACCGCGCCGCTTGCCGACAACGTCGTTGCCTACAAGGGCGACCACAGCCATGGCATGCAGCGGGTCGAAATCCTTTGCAACACCTGCGACGCCCATCTGGGCCACGTCTTCCCGGACGGCCCGCCGCCGACCGGCCTGCGCTACTGCACCAACGCGCTGTCGCTGCAGAAGCTGCCGGACTGAAACCGACCCATGAACGACAACGCCGCCCGGGTGGGCGGCGTTGGCGTGGTTTGGTGGAGGTGGGGGGAGTTGAACCCCCGTCCGAGAGCACTCAATCTCTGGCACTACATGCTTAGCTCGCTGTTGATTCTCGTCCGGTGGCAACACAGCGTGCGAAGCACACCACCGTCCACACCCGCTATGTAGACACCCGGTTGGCGGGTCGCCGCCGGGCGCTGATCCGTGATAATGACCCTACATCCACGAGCACGGACACAAGTGGGTTCGGGGCTTACGCCTTAAGCGGCGAGAGCGTAGTTGTCGTCGTTGGCAACTAAAGTTTTGCAGCTGGATTATCGAGGAAAGCTACCCCCTCGGCATGCGCCAGTCGACCTTGCAACCCCCGTCGAAGCCAGGACACCCCCGGAAACGCGGAAAGCTTTGGATCAACCGACACGGTGAGTATGGGGGTCCGGGCTGGGGACCACAAGGACCGGTGGTAGGTCCTTCAGGGCTGGTTTACGCGTTCTTGTTGTGGCTGCGCAGGGTGCGCTGCTTGTCGCGCTGCCAATCGCGGTCCTTGCTCGCCTGGCGTTTGTCGTGGCTCTGCTTGCCCTTGGCCAGGGCCAGTTCCAGCTTCACCTTGTTGCCCTTCCAGTACACGGCGGTGGGGATCAGGGTGTAGCCGTCGCGTTCGACCTTGCCGACCAGCTTGTCGATCTCGTGCCGGTGCAGCAGCAGCTTGCGGGTGCGACGGTCGTCGGCCACCACGTGGGTCGAGGCCTGGCTGAGCGGGGTGATCTGGGAACCGAACAGGAAAATCTCGCCGCGTTTGACCACGGCGTAGGCGTCGCCCATGTTCATGCGGCCGGCACGGATGGACTTGAGCTCCCAGCCCTGCAGGGCGATGCCCGCCTCGAAGCGGGATTCGAGGTGGAATTCGTGCCGGGCGCTGCGGTTGAGGGCGATGGTCTTGTGGCCGTCAGAGCCGGTTCCGGTATTCTTGGCGTTGTTTTTCTTCGACATGTCCTTTCCTTGGCGGTCATTGTCGCCCATCGCGGGCCGGCTGGGGGAGGGCGCGGCAAGGAGCCCATGACAAGCATCCACAGGCACGCCCTGGTGCGGCACTCGGCCCGGCGCATGTACGACCTGGTCAACGACGTCGGGTCCTACGCGGCGCGGTTCACGTGGTGCGAGGGCTCGGAGGTCTTCGAGGCCTCGGAGTCCCACATGCTGGCGCGGCTGGACCTGCGCGTGGCCGGCATGCGCACCAGCTTCACCACCCGGAACCGGCTCGAACCCCCGACCCGCATCGACCTGGAGCTGGAGGAAGGGCCGTTCCGCCGTTTCAGCGGCCACTGGCATTTCCACAGCCTGGCCGAGGACGCCTGCAAGGTCAGCCTGACGCTCGACTTCGACGTCGCCGGCAAGGTCCTGGGCACGGCAATGGCCGTGGGGTTCCAGGGCCTGGCCGACCGCATGGTCGACGATTTCTGCCGCGAAGCCGACCGGGCCTGACATGGCCGGCGCGCCGCTGCGGATCGAAGTGGTCTGCGCGCGCCCCGGTCGCGCCTGGCGGCTGACGCTGGCGCTACCCGCCGGCGCGACGGTCGCAGATGCCCTGGCTGCCGCCGACCTGCCCACGAAGGTGCCCGGTCTGGTGGTGCAGGAGGATTGCCTGGCGATCCACGGCCGGACGGCGGCACCCGGTGATGCCCTGCGCGACGGCGACCGCGTCGAGGTGCTGCGGCCGCTGCTGGTGGATCCGATGCAGGCCCGGCGGCGCCGGGCCAGGGACGCTTAGCCGCCGCTGGGCGGACGGCGCGGCTTGTCCTTGTCGCGGGCGAGGTTGCCGAAACGGCGCATTTCAGCGGCCAGTTCGGTGTCGGCCTCGGGGAAATACTCGCCTTCCCAGCGCGCCAGCGAATCGCCTTCGAACCACAGCGTGAGGTTCTTGATCTCGGTGTCGCCGGTGCGGCGACGTTCGGTGGCGACGTAGTCCCAGCGCGACTGGTGGAAGGGGTCGGACACCGGTGGCGAACCGAGCAGGCTGAACACCTGCGCGCGGCTCAGGCCGACCTGGAGTTGTTCGACGTTCCTGGTCTCGAGCAGGTTGCCCTGGAACACGGGCTGGCGATAGATGATGCCGCAGCCGGCGATCAGGAAAGTGGCGAGCAGGAGCGTGAAGGCCTTGCGCATTGCGTGGGGTATCCGGGACTGTCCGGGGCCGATGATACACTACGGTCCGCAGCCGCCAGCCCTGGCCACGGCACATGACGGAAGGCATTCAGGAGACGACATGGAATCCCAGGACCTGCGAAAGGCCGGACTGAAGGTCACGCATCCGCGCATGCGGATCCTCGAGGTGCTCGAGACCACCAGCCCGCGCCATCTGACCGCCGAGGACATCTACCGCCAGCTGCTCGGCAGCGGCGACGACATCGGCCTGGCGACGGTCTATCGGGTGCTCACCCAGTTCGAATCGGCCGGCCTGGTGCTCAAGCACAATTTCGAAGGCGGCCAGGCCGTCTACGAACTCGACCGCGGCCAGCACCACGACCACATGGTCGACGTCGACACCGGCAAGGTGATCGAGTTCACCAGCCCGGAAATCGAACGCCTCCAGCACGACATCGCCGCCAAGCACGGCTACGACATCGAGGACCACTCGCTGGTCCTGTACGTGCGCGCCCGCAAGAAGAAATAAGGCTTATTTGCCGCTGGCCCGGGAAAGCAGCTGACGGGCGTTGGCGCGTACTTCCTTGGTGATCTCGACACCGCCGAGCATGCGGGCGAGCTCCTCGACCCGGGCCTTGTCGTCCAGCGCCTGGACCTGGCTGTGGGTGGTGTCGGCCTCGACCGCCTTGCTGACCCGGTAGTGGTGGTGGCCCTGGGCCGCGACCTGGGGCAGGTGGGTGACGCACAGCACCTGGCGCTCGGCGCCCAGGGCCCGCAACTTCTGGCCGACCACCTCGGCCACGGCGCCGCCGATGCCGGTGTCGACCTCGTCGAAGACCATCGTCGGCACGGCGTCCAGACCCAGGGCGGCCACCTCGATCGCCAGGCTGATACGCGCCAGTTCGCCGCCGGAGGCGACCTTGCGCAGGGCGCGCGGCGGCTGGCCGGGATTGGCGGAGACCAGGAATTCACAGCGTTCGGCGCCCTGCGGCGCCGGCCGGGTCGTGTCGAGCGGCTCCAGGGCGACGGTGAAAACGCCGCCCGACATGCCCAGCTCGTCCATCAGCGCGGCCACGGCCTCGCCCAGCCGCCGGGCGGCGCCGGCCCGGGCCTGGCCCAGGCGGGTGGCGGCCTCGTTGTATTCGCGCGCGGCGACGTCGCGTTCGCGGCCCAGGCGGGCGGCGCGCTCGCCGGCGCCGGCCAGGCCGTCGAGTTCCTCCTGCAGCTGGTCGCGCCGGGCGGCCAGGTCCTCCAGCGGCACGCGATGTTTGCGGGCCAGGTCGTGCAGGCGGGCGAGGCGGTCTTCGAGCGTGCGCAGCCGGTCGGGGTCGAGGTCGAAGTCGTCGTGCAGGCGTTCGATGCCGGCCGCGGCCTCGTCGAGCTGGATACCGGCCGATTCCAGCAGGGACAGCACCTCGGCCAGGCGCGGCTCGTCGCCGGCCAGGCGGGCGAGTTCGTTTTGGGTCTGGTGCAGCAGGCGCTGCAGGGACAGGCCCTCGTCGCCGGCGAGCCGGGCCAGCGCCGTTTCGCAGCCCTGGATCAGGCCGGCCGCATTGGCCTGGCGGCGGTGCGCGGCGGCGAGTTCTTCCAGGGACTCGGCATCCAGCGACTCGGCGGCCAGTTCCTGGACCTGGTGTTCGAGCCAGGCCAGGCGCTCGCCGACGTCGCCGGCGCGGGCCAGGTCGGCCAGCTCGCGGTCGAGCCCGGCCCAGCGCCGGGCCGCATCGCGCACCGCGTCGAGCAACGGGCCGTGCTGTCCGAAGGCATCGAGCAGGGCCAGCTGCTGGCCGCGGTCGAGCAGGGCCTGGTGTTCGTGCTGGCCATGGATTTCCACCAGCAGGCCGCCCAGGGCCGAAAGCTGCCCCAGGGTCGCCGGGCGGCCGTTGATCCACGCCCGCGAGCCGCCGTCGGCCCGGATGACCCGGCGCAGCTGGCAGGCTCCGTCGTCGTCGAGTTCGTTCTCGCGCAGCCAATGCAGCGCCGCCGGGGCATCACCGAGGTCGAATTCGGCGGCCAGTTCGGCCCGTTCGGCGCCATGGCGGACGATGCCGGCGTCGGCACGGGCGCCGGTGAGCCACATCAGCGCATCCACCAGCAGTGACTTGCCGGCGCCCGTTTCGCCCGAAACCACGGTCATGCCGGGCCCGAAGGCCAGTTCGGCGCGGCTGACGACGGCGAAATCCTGGAGCGTGAGGTGGCTGAGCATGGTGGCGGCGATTTTGCCTGAAAGACCGAGTTTCGGCTGCCCCTGTCTCACGGACCAAGACGCTGGCCGCCCCGGACCGGGTAGGGGTTCGTCCCGGACGGGCCTGCGCCTTGCGCCAGGGGCCCGGCGGCCTTATCTATGGCGCATGGACCTCGAACTCGACCCGCGCGCCCGCCGCCTGCTGCGCACCCTGATCGCCCAGCACATCCGCGACGGCGAACCCGTGGGCTCGCGCACGCTGGCCAAGCGCTCGGGCCTGGACGTGAGCCCGGCCACCATCCGCAACATCATGGCCGACCTCGAGGAAATCGGCCTGGTCTCGGCGCCGCACACCTCGGCCGGGCGCGTGCCGACCTCCCAGGGCTACCGGGTCTTCGTCGACAGCCTGCTGCCGATCAAGCCGCTGCACGACACCGAAATGCAGCAGCTGCGGTCCCTGCTGCCGGCCGGCGGCGGCACCCAGGCCCTGTTGTCCAACACCAGCGAACTGCTGTCGGCGATGAGCCAGTTCGTCGGCGTGGTCACCGTTCCCCAGCGCAGCCAGTTCGCCTTCCGGCACATCGATTTCGTGCCGCTGGACGGGCAGCGCATCCTGGTGATCCTGGTCTTCACCGACAACGAGGTGCAGAACCGCATCATCAGCCCCCGGCGGACCTATACGCCGGCCGAGCTCGAGCAGACCGCCAATTACCTCAACGCCCACTTCGCCGGCCAGCCGCTGGCGGAGATCAGGACGCGCTTGCTGCGCGACCTGCGTGCCACCCGCAGCGAGATGGAGCGGCTGCTGTCGGCCGCCGTCGAGCTCTCCGAACAGGCCCTGGGCGGAGGCACCTTGCCCGAGGACATGCTGTTGGCCGGCCAGACCCGGCTGATGGGCGTGCAGGACCTGTCCGACATGGACCGGCTGCGCGAGCTGTTCGAGGCCTTTTCCCGCAAGCGCGAGATCCTCCAGCTGCTCGAGGGCACGCTCAAGGCCCAGGGCGTGCGGGTGTTCATCGGCGAGGAGACCGGCCTGGCGCCGCTCGACGCCTGCACCGTGGTCACCGCGCCCTACCACGCCCAGGGCAAGGTCCTGGGCGTGCTCGGCGTCATCGGGCCCACGCGCATGGCCTACGAGCGGGTCATTCCCATGGTCCAGGCCACCGCCGACCTGCTCGGTGCCGCCTTGAATCCCGAACCGCCGACCCCATAGGGGTAGGCGACGCCCGCAGGACGCGGGTCAAGCCATTGGACCGCCATGCAAAACCAGAACCCGAACCCGGACGCCCAGGCGCCCGAAGACGCCCCCGATTTGGACACCGACAGCCTGGCCAACGAGCTCGAGCAGCTCCGCGGCGCCCTGGGTGACCTGCGCGAAGAGGCCCTGCGCGAGCGCGCCGAGCTGGAAAACCAGCGCAAGCGCCTGGCCCGGGACGTCGACCAGGCCCGCCGCTTCGCCAACGAGAAACTGCTCTCGCAGCTGCTGCCGGTGCTCGACAGCCTCGAGGCCGGCCTCAAGGCCGCCGGCGACGCCACCGGCCCGCTCAAGGACGGCCTGGAGCTGACCCTGCGCCAGCTGCTCAAGGTGGGCGAGGACAACGGCCTGGCGCAGATCAATCCCGAGGGCGAGGCCTTCGACCCCGAGTGGCACCAGGCGATCAGCCAGCTCGAGTCCCCGGGCGCCGAGCCCGGCAGCGTGCTGCAGGTCTTCCAGAAGGGCTACGCGCTGAACGAACGCCTGCTGCGGCCGGCCCTGGTCGTCGTCGCCGCCGGCTGAGGGCTTCACGGCCCTTGAACAATCCGCGGCGGGCCCCATCTACCGAACATCCGCGGCCGCCGCCGCCAACACAGATTCGTAATTTCAGGGAGTTACACCATGGGCAAGATCATCGGCATCGACCTGGGCACCACCAATAGCTGCGTTTCCGTGATGGAAGGCGGCGTCGCCAAGGTCATCGAAAACTCCGAAGGCGACCGCACCACGCCGTCCATCGTCGCTTTCACCAAGGATGGTGAAGTCATCGTCGGCGCCTCGGCCAAGCGCCAGGCGGTCACCAATCCCAAGAACACCTTCTATGCCGTCAAGCGCCTGATCGGCCGCAAGTTCACCGACGCCGAAGTCAAGAAGGACCTGGACCTGGTGCCCTACGGCATCCTGGCGCACGAGAACGGCGACGCCTGGGTGCAGACCGCGGACGGCAAGAAGATGGCCCCGCAGGAAATCTCGGCCAAGGTGCTCGAGAAGATGAAGAAGACCGCCGAAGCCTACCTGGGCGAGACGGTCAGCGAGGCCGTGATCACCGTGCCGGCTTACTTCAACGACAGCCAGCGCCAGGCCACCAAGGACGCCGGCCGCATCGCCGGCCTGGACGTCAAGCGCATCATCAACGAACCGACCGCGGCCGCGCTGGCCTACGGCATGGACAAGAAGGGCGGCGACCGCAAGATCGCGGTCTATGACCTCGGCGGCGGCACCTTCGACGTCTCGATCATCGAGATCGCCGAGATCGACGGCGAGAAGCAGTTCGAAGTGCTGGCCACCAACGGCGACACCTTCCTGGGTGGCGAAGACTTCGACGCCCGCGTCATCGACTACCTGGTCGACGAGTTCAACAAGGAGCAGGGCATCGACCTGCGCAAGGATCCCCTGGCCCTGCAGCGCCTGAAGGACGCCGCCGAACGCGCCAAGATCGAGCTCTCGTCCAACCAGCAGACCGAAGTGAACCTGCCGTACGTGACTGCCGACGCCTCCGGTCCCAAGCACCTGAACATCAAGCTCACCCGCGCCAAGCTCGAGGCGCTGGTGGACGACCTGATCAAGAAGACCATCGAACCGTGCCGCGTGGCCCTGAACGACGCCGGCCTGCGCGCCAGCGACATCGGCGACGTCATCCTGGTCGGTGGCCAGACCCGCATGCCCAAGGTGAAGGCGGCGGTGGCCGAGTTCTTCGGCAAGGACCCGCGCCAGGACGTCAACCCGGACGAGGCCGTCGCCATCGGCGCCGCGGTCCAGGGCGGCGTGCTCGCCGGTACCGTCAAGGACGTGCTGCTGCTCGACGTCACCCCGCTGAGCCTGGGCATCGAGACCCTGGGCGGCGTGATGACCAAGATCATCGAGAAGAACACCACCATCCCGACCAAGGCCTCGCAGGTGTTCTCCACCGCCGAGGACAACCAGTCGGCCGTGACCGTGCACGTGCTGCAGGGCGAGCGCGAACAGGCCCGCTTCAACAAGTCGCTGGCCAAGTTCGACCTGTCCGGCATCGATGCCGCGCCGCGCGGCATGCCGCAGGTCGAGGTGTCCTTCGACATCGACGCCAACGGCATCCTGCATGTGTCGGCCAAGGACAAGAAGACCGGCAAGGAACAGAAGGTCGAGATCAAGGCCGGTTCGGGCCTGAGCGAGGAAGAGATCGCCCAGATGGTCCGCGACGCCGAGGCGCACCGCGAAGAGGACAAGAAGTTCCACGAGCTGGTGACCGCCCGCAACGCCGCCGACGGCCTGATCCACGCCACCCGCACGGCGATCACCGAACACGGCTCGAAGGTGCCGGGTGATCAGTTGGCCGGCATCGAGACCGCGCTGTCCGAGCTCGAAACCGCGATGAAGGGTGACGACAAGGCCCAGATCGAAGCCAAGACCCAGTCCCTGCAGCAGGTGGCGCAGTCGCTCTACGCGGCGGCGGCCGGTGGCCAGGACGGCGCCCCGGAAGGCGGTGCCGAGCCGGGTCCGCAGGACAAGGCCGAAGACGTGGTGGACGCCGAGTTCACCGAGGTCAAGGACGACGAAAAGAAATAAGGTTATTCCCTGTCGCGCTTCGCGCAACGGAATAACTGCCGCCGTTCGAGCCTCACGTTCGTGAGGCTCAACGCCGGCTCAGGGCCGGGCCGCAATTGCGGCCCGTGCCATGCAGGGTGCCAAGGCTGGGGATTTGATGAGCAAGCGTGATTACTACGAAGTGCTGGGGGTTGCGCGTAACGCGGGCGAGGACGAGCTGAAAAAGGCTTATCGCCGCGCGGCGCAGAAGTTCCACCCCGACCGCAACCCGGGCGACAAGGCCGCCGAAGCCAGCTTCAAGGAGGCCAAGGAGGCCTACGAGGTGCTGTCGGACGGTGGCAAGCGCCGCATCTACGACCAGCACGGCCATGCCGCGTTCGAGAACGGCATGGGCGGGGGCAACGGCGGCCCCGGATTCGCCGACGTCAACGACATTTTCGGCGACATCTTTGGTGACATCTTCGGCGGTGGACGCCAGCGTGGCCCGCGTCGGGGCGCCGACCTGCGCTACGTGGTCGAACTCGACCTCGAAGAGGCCGTGTTCGGCGTCGAAAAGCGCATCGAGGTGCCCACCCTGGTCGGCTGCAAGCCGTGCAACGGCAGCGGCTCCGAGGACGGCAAGGTCGAGACCTGCAGCACCTGCCGCGGTCGCGGCCAGGTGCGCATGCAGCGCGGCATCTTCGCCGTGCAGCAGGCCTGTCCGGCCTGTGGCGGCCGCGGCCAGACCATCGCCAGGCCCTGCAAGACCTGCCACGGCAACGGCCGGGTGCAGGACGAAAAGGTGCTGCAGGTGAAGATCCCGGCCGGTGTCGATACCGGCGACCGCATCCGCCTGGCCGCCGAGGGCGAAGCCGGCCCGCCGGGTTCGCAGCCGGGCGACCTGTACGTCGAGGTCAGCGTGCGCGAGCACCCGATCTTCCAGCGCGACGGCAACGACCTGTATTGCGAAGTGCCGGTGCGTTTCTCGCAGGCCGCCCTGGGTGCCGACATCGTGGTGCCGACGCTCGAGGGCGAGGCCCTGATCAAGGTGCCGATCGAGACCCAGACCGGCAAGCTGTTCCGCCTGCGCGGCAAGGGCGTGAAGTCGGTACGCAGCCATGGCACCGGTGACCTGCTGTGCCGGGTGGTGGTGGAAACGCCGGTCAACCTGACCGCGCGCCAGCGCGAACTGCTCAAGGAGTTCGAGTCCACGTTCGCCGGCGAGCTGGGCGCCAAGCACTCGCCGCGCTCGAGCGGGTTCCTCGACGGCGTGAAGGCCTTCTGGGACCGCATGACCTCCTGAACCGCGGGGCTTCTTGTGGGAGGGACTTCAGTCCCGAAGCTTTTCGGGACTGAAGTCCCTCCCACAAGAAGCCCCGCAGTCCAACGGCCTTACTGCGCCGGACGGACCATGCGCGCGGGCGCCTGGTTCATCGCATACGCCTCGAGCTTGTCGCCCACCACCGTTTCCAGGTGCTCCAGGCGGCTGACCGCCGTCGGGTGCGTGGAGAACATCAGCGCCACGCCGACGTCGTCGGCCTTGCTGCCGTCGAGCGTGTGCAGGACCGAGGCCAGGGCGTAGGGGTTGTAGCCCCCGCGCGCGGCGATGACCATGCCATGCACGTCGGCCTGGTGCTCATCGCCCTTGTCCAGGCCACGAACGAAGAGTTCGGTGCCGGCCTGGAAGGCCTTCTGGCCGAACATGCGCACGGCCTGGTTGTCGCTGTGGCCGGCGGCCTCGCCGGCCAGCTCGGTGGCGAAGGCAGTGCCCATTTCCTTCTTGATGGCCTTCACCTGGTGGCGTTCGACCACGTGCGCGATCTCGTGCGAGAGCACCGCGGCCAGCTCGCCTTCGTCGCGCAGGCGGTCGTACAGGCCCTGGGTGATCAGGATGGTGCCGCCGGGCAGGGCAAAGGCATTGACGTCGGTGCTGTCCATCACCCCGAAGCGCCAGGGCAGTTCCGGGCGTTCGGTCTGCAGGGCCAGCCACAGGCCGACCCGGTTGACGTACTGCTGCAGGCCTTCATCGCGTACCAGCGGCCGGGCGGCCAGCAGCTTGGCGGCGATGCCGCGACCGAGTTCGATTTCGTCCTCGTCGGTGATCGGCGCCGAGGCATCGGCGGCCTTCTTGCCGAACTTGAACAGCTTTTCGGCGTCGCCCAGGCGGCCGAAGCCGGCGGCCGGGGAGGCCAGCGCCAGGGCGATCAGCGCTGTTAGCAGGTGCTTGGTTTTCATCGCTGCCTCCTCCGGCTACGGCGTTCTTCTTTCAGGTAATCGACCTGCTGCGAGGCCAGCGGGGCGGACGCGGCGAACTGCCGGGCGTCATCGGGCGCGACCGCCAGTTGCTCGAGCCATGCCACTTCACCCGGGGCCTCCCCGGCATTGCGCAGCTTGTCGGGCGAGAGGCCCTTGACGCCGGTGCTGACGGTATTGCCGCTGGAGCCGGTCAGGAAGGCGGCGGCCAGCTGGTTGCCGCCACCGGCGGACTTGCCGTCGGAGGTGCCGGTGCGCAGGTTCAGGATGCGGACCCAGCCGTCCAGGCCCTCGGCGTTCTTGACGCCGGCCCAGGCGCCCTGGCGCTGGGTGATGTCGACGGGGGCCTTGGCGCCCAGCTTGGCCACGACCTCGGCCGATCCCAGCGGTTCGCTGTGCATGTCGACCGCGCGCAGCGTGGTCGCGGATTCGGCGAAGGCCAGGCTGCTGGCCAGCGTCGCGGCCAGCGCCAATGCCAGGGGCATCGGGCGCCAGGGGGTGGGGGACGTACGTTTGCGCTTCACGGAATGTCTCCTGCTCGGGTTTCGTCGTTGGAACGGGCCGGTTCGTAAAGTTCGACCGGCTCTTCGCGGCCTTTGACCTTGAACTGGCCGCGGTGTGTAAAGGTGAAACGGGAAGAGCCCTCGCAGGCGGCCTTGGTGGCGCCCGAAACCAGCACGCGGGCCACGCCCTTGGTCGTGCCCTCGATGCGGCTGCCCAGGTTCACGGTGTCGCCGATGGCGGTGTATTCCATCCGGGTGTCACTGCCGAGGAACCCGACCACCGCCGGGCCCGTGTGCAGGCCGATGCCGACGTCGAAGTCGCCCAGCCCCTCGCCGTTGGCGGCCAGTTCGCGCTTGAATTCGTCCAGGGCCAGGGTCATGTCCAATGCAGCCTCCACCGCCTTTTCGGCGTGCCCCGGTACTTCGGTCGGGGCGTTCCAGAAGGCCATGATGGCGTCGCCGATGAATTTGTCCAGCGTGCCGCCGTGCCGGAAGATCACGTCCACCTGGCGGCTGAAGTAGCGGTTGAGCAGGTGCACCACCTGCTCCGGCGTGCGCGTCTCGGAAAGCGTGGTGAAACCGCGGATGTCCGAAAACAGGATGGTGATGTCGCGGGCCTCGGGCTTGCGTTCGCGGTCGAGTTCGCCGCTTTCGACCAGGCCCTCCACCACGCGCGGATCCAGGAACCGCCCGAAGATGCCGACCGTGGCCTCGCGTTGGCGCCGTTCCAGCCACTGCGCCTCGATCGTCAGCAGGCCAAAGCCCAGCCAGGCCAGCAGCAGCGCCGTGCCCAGGGGCAGGTAGAGGTTGGCGCTGAGTACGGCCCAGGCGACCGCCAGCAACAGCAGGCTGGCCGCACCCAGGCCGAGGCTGGCCTGCACCGGGCTCAGCCGGCGATGGAAGGCCAGCACGGTGCCGGCCACCAGCACCACCACCAGCGGCCAGCGGGCCGGCCACTCGCGCAGCCAGTCGTTGGCCCGCAGGTTGGCCAGGGCGGTGGCGATGACGTGCACGCCCGGCGTGTGCTGGCCCAGCGGCGTCGGGCGGTTCTCATGCATGCCCGGCGCGGTGGCCGCGATCAGAACGGTTTTGCCGGCCAGGGTGGGCGCGATGACGGGCTCGCGTTGTTCCAGGTCCCTGAACAGGTCGACGTAGGCGATCGTCGGCGGCGGCTGGCCGAACCAGTGCAGGCGCACGCGTTCGCGGTCGGGCAGGGGGGTGCCGGAAAAACGCGCCAGGTTCGCGGCCAGGAACGGCAGCCGCCAGCCGTCGATGGGCTGGTAGAGGCGGTAGTAGCGGCCCGTGCCATCGCCGTCGGCTTCGAAATTGATGAGGCCGCCGCGCCAGCTGGCGGGCCCGAGCACCGCTGGCACCAACAGGGTCGCGCTGGCATCTGGCTTGGCGGCCGCGGTCCTTTCCGCGCCGAAGCTCGGCGGCAGCAGCGCCAGCGGGCCCTGCTGGCCATCGACAAGGCGCAGGGAGGCGAAAAACAGATTGTCCTGGCTGGCCACGACCTCCCGGAAGACGAGGTCGCTGTCGGCCCGGAAGTCATCGGTCTCGTTGAACATGATGTCGAAGGCAACCGCCTTCGGGCCATGCGGCGCCAGCCCGGCCAGCACCTCGGCGTGCACGGCGCGGGCCCAGGGCCAGTTGCCGGCGACTTCGTTCATCTCCTCAAGGCTGCGCTGGTCGATCGCGACCACCACGATGTCTTCGGGTGGCTGGCGCGATTGCGCGTGCCAGGCCACGAGCCAGTCGCCAAGACGATCGTCGGCCCGGTCCAGGGCGCCCGCGACATGCAGGGCCAGCGTGATGACGGCCAGGGCCAGCAGGGGCAGGCGGAGGGGCACGTGCTTGGTCCGGGTCATGCGCCGGAGTGTAGCGGTTTGCCACCGGCGGGCGGTTTCCGCTAGCGTCCGGCAATGGACCAGGCCAAACCCCGATTGCTCATCCACGGTGCCTCCGGACGCATGGGTCGCGCGCTCTTGCGCCTGGCGGCCGAACGTCCGGAATTGCAGCTGGTGGCGGCGGTGTCCCGCAGCGGCGAGCCGCTGGCCGAAGCGCCGGACGGCGTACCGGTGCTGCCGGTGGCGCGGCTGGCCGAAGTGCCGGATTTCGACGTGGCGGTCGATTTCAGCCTGCCGGAGGCCTTCGAGCCGCTGGTGGCGGCCTGCCGGGCCAAGGGCGCCGCCCTGGTCAGCGGCACCACCGGGCTGTCCCCGGGCCAGCTTGAAGCGCTGGACGAAGCCTCGGAGCTGATGCCGGTGCTGTGGTCGGCCAATTTCAGCGTCGGTGTCGCGGTGCTGCGGGTCCTGGTCCACCAGGCCGCGGCGGCGCTGCCGGCCTGGGACGCCGACATCGTCGAATCCCACCATGTGCACAAGAAGGACGCGCCCTCGGGCACGGCCCTGTCGCTGGGGGCGATGGTGGCGCTGGGGCGGGGCAGCCAGCCGCACTATGCCTCGCTGCGCTGCGGGGACGTGGTGGGCGAACACCTGGTGCAGTTCGCGGGCCCCGGCGAGCGCCTGGAACTGGTGCACCGGGCCACCGACCGCGACATCTTCGCCCGGGGCGCGCTGGAGGCCGCGGTGCGGCTGGCTGGCAAGGGCCCGGGCCGCTACGACTTCGGCGAATTGCTGCTGGCCTCGGGCCGGACCTGAGTTCCGGGCGGGATTTCGCCCCGCCATCGGACCTGAACTGGCTGAACCTGCCGAGCCCGCGGCCGTTGCGTTTTTCTTTTGGAACGGTTTTCGCTAGACTTCCGGCTCGCCTGAACCCACATCCGTCCGGACATGGTCCTGCCCAGTCCGCGGGTGTTCGCACACCCGGCGAACGGGTTCCCCCAAGCCAAGGCGCCAGCCCGTGAACCATCCAGCAATCCTTGCGCTCGAAGACGGCACCGTATTCGAGGGCGTATCCGTAGGCGCTACCGGCAGCCGCACCGGTGAAGTGGTGTTCAACACCGCCATGACCGGTTACCAGGAGATCCTCACCGATCCCTCCTATGCGCGGCAGCTGGTCACCCTGACCTACCCACACATCGGCAACACCGGCTGCACCGCCAGCGACGACGAGGCCGAAAAGCCCTGGGCCGCCGGCCTGATCGTGCGCGACGTGCCGCGCCGGCCCAGCAACTGGCGCAGCCAGGCCTCGCTGCCCGAATGGCTGCAGGCGCGCGGCGTCGTGGCCATCGCCGGCATCGACACCCGCAAGCTGACCCGGCTGTTGCGCGACCGCGGCGCCCAGAACGGCTGCCTGATGGCCGGCGAGATCGACCGCGAGGCGGCCATCGAAGCCGCGCGCAAGTTCCCCGGCCTCAAGGGCATGGACCTGGCCAAGGAGGTCTGCACCCGCGAGCGCTACAGCTGGTCCGAGGGCTCGCTTGACCTCGATTCCAACGAATTCGTGCGCGCCGAGCCGCGTTTCCACGTGGTGGCCTACGATTTCGGCGTCAAGCGCAACATCCTGCGCATGCTGGCCGAGCGCGGCTGCCGGGTCACGGTGGTTCCGGCGCAGACGCCGGCGGCGCAGGTGCTGGCGGAAAAGCCCGACGGCGTCTTCCTGTCCAACGGCCCGGGCGATCCCGAGCCCTGCGACTACGCCATCGCGGCCATCCGCGAGGTGCTGGCCGCCAAGGTGCCGACCTTCGGCATCTGCCTGGGCCACCAGCTGCTGGGCATCGCCGCCGGGGCGCGCAGCATGAAGATGAAATTCGGCCACCATGGCGCCAACCACCCGGTCATTGACCTCGCTTCCAAGCGGGTGATGATCACCAGCCAGAACCACGGCTTCGCGATCGACGAGGCCAGCCTGCCGGCCGGCGTGCAGGTGACGCACCGTTCGCTGTTCGACGGGTCCAACCAGGGCATCGAGCTGACCGATGCCCCGGCCTTCAGCTTCCAGGGGCACCCGGAAGCCAGCCCCGGCCCGCATGACGTGGCCGGGCTGTTCGACAAGTTCGTCAGCATGATGTCGGCCCAGGGCCGACCTTCACTCGGGGAATAGATCCATGCGTATTTTCGGGAAACTCCTGCTCGCCGCGCTACTCGCGCTGCCGGCCCTCGTGCTGGCCAAGCCGACGCAGTTGCCGGTCGGTGACTTCTTCAAGGATCCGGAGTTCACCTCGGTGTCCCTGTCGCCCAGTGGCAAGTACATCACCGTGTCGGTGCCCCAGGGCGACCGCACCCTGCTGGCGGCCTTCGAGGTCGACGGCATGAAGCTGGTGGGCAAGTGGGACTATGGCCCGAAGAAGCATATCGAAGACGTCACGTGGGTAAGCGACGAACGATTCCTGATGTACGTGTCGCTCAAGCTCGGCCGTTTCGACTTCCGCGTCGGCACGCCGGACGTCTACGCCAGCAATGTCGATGGCACCCAGCGGGCCGACATGCCGAACCTGGGCACCTACGGCATCGTCGACCTGAACTGGGATGACCCGCGCAGCATAATCGTGCAGCGCTCGGTGGAGTCGGCCTTCCTGTTCAAGTACGACGTCTACAGTGGCCGCGTGGTCACGATGGCCACGGCACCGGTGCGATTCGGTGGCTTCGTGCTCGACAAGGACCAGAACATCCGCTACGTGGTCGGTGGCGACGAAAAGCTCAACAACATCATCCTGCGCCGCGACGGCGATCGCTGGGTGGAAACCTTCCGCAGCACCATGGGCGAGGGGCACCGCACGCCCATCGGCTTTGGCAAGGACGGCAAGCGCGTGCTGTTCTCGATCAGCGACAAGGGCGAGCCGTCCCGGTGGGCGCTGGTCGACCCGGCGACCGGTGAGGAAGAGCTGGTGACGCGCAACCCGAACGTGACGCCCGGTGGTTCGATTTCGGCGAGCGAGGACGATGACCAGGTCCTGGCCGTTCGCTACCACGACGGCCTGCCTTCCTACGAGTTCCTGGACACCGAGCACCCGGAGTCGAAGGTCTACGCCGGCCTGATGAACGCGTTCCCCAACAAGTCGGTTGTCTTCCCGGACATCAGTCGTGACGGCCGTTACATCCTTGTTTATGCCTTTTCCGATCGTGACCCCGGCACCTACTACCTGTTCGACCGCGAGGCCGGCCGGGCCCAGTTCCTGCTCTCGGCGATGGACTGGATCAAGCCCGAGCAGATGTCCGAAACGCGTGCGGTGGCCATTCCTGCCCGTGACGGCACGACCATCCATGGCTACCTGACCATCCCGGCGGGCAGCGACGGCAAGAACCTGCCGTTGGTGTTCCACCCGCACGGCGGCCCGCACGGCGTGCGCGACACCTGGGGCTTCAATCCGGCGGTGCAGTTCCTGGCCAATCGTGGCTATGCCGTGATGCAGCTCAATTTCCGCGGTTCCGGTGGCTACGGCAGCGCCTTCGAGCGCCAGGGCTACCGCAACTGGGGCAAGGTGATGATCGACGACATGACCGACGCCGTGGACTGGTCCATCCGGGAAGGCATCGTCGACAAGGATCGCATCTGCACCTACGGCGCGTCCTACGGTGGCTACGCCGCGCTGCAGATGGTGGTTCGCGAACCTGAAAAATACCGCTGCACGATTGGCTACGTCGGTGTCTACAGCCTGCCGCTGATGTTCAAGGATGGCGACATCCCGGAAGAAGAGTCCGGCCGCAGCTTCCTCAACCGCGTGATGCCTGAAACGCTGTCCGAGCAGCAGGCGCAGTCGCCGGCGTACAACGTCGACAAGATCCGCATCCCGGTGATGCTGGTCCAGGGCGCCAAGGACGAGCGCGTGCCGATGTCGCAGTACGAAATCCTCAAGAAGAACCTGGAAAAGGCCGGCCGTCCGCCGGAAGTCACGATCGTCAAGGACAAGGAGGCCCATGGCTTCTACGACTACGACAACCAGGTCGAGCTCTACACCGCCATCGAGGCCTTCCTGGACAAGCACACGGCGCCCCGCCAGGTTGGCGAGGCGCCCTGACCAAACGGTTCACCCGGGTGCCGTTCCAGCATCGGCGCCCGGTTTCCCCCAAGCACACAAGACCCCACGCCATGCCCAAGCGCACAGACATCCAGACGATCCTGATCATCGGTGCCGGTCCGATCGTCATCGGCCAGGCCTGCGAATTCGACTATTCGGGCGCGCAGGCCTGCAAGGCCCTGCGCGACGAGGGCTACCGGGTGGTGCTGGTGAACTCGAACCCGGCGACGATCATGACCGATCCGGACATGGCCGACGCGGTCTACATCGAGCCGATCAACCCGGCCACGGTCGAACGCATCATCGCCAAGGAAAAGCCCGACGCGCTGCTGCCGACCATGGGCGGCCAGACCGCGCTCAACTGCGCCCTGGACCTGGCCGATGCCGGCGTGCTGGACAAGTACAAGGTCGAACTGATCGGTGCCTCGCGCGAAGCCATCCGCATGGCCGAGGACCGCGAACTGTTCCGCGTGGCGATGGCCGAGATCGGCCTGGAGTGCCCCAAGGCCGAGGTCGCCCGCAGCTTCGAGCAGGCCGTGGAGATCCAGGCCAAGGTGGGCTTCCCGACCATCATCCGCCCCAGCTTCACCCTGGGCGGCAGCGGCGGTGGCATCGCCTACAACCGCGAGGAGTTCGAGGAAATCGTCAAGGGCGGCCTGGATCTCTCGCCGGTGCACGAAGTGCTGGTGGAAGAGTCGGTGCTGGGCTGGAAGGAGTTCGAGATGGAGGTGGTCCGCGACACCGCGGACAACTGCATCATCGTGTGCTCGATCGAAAACCTCGACCCGATGGGCGTGCACACCGGTGACTCGATCACCGTCGCGCCGGCCCAGACCCTGACCGACAAGGAATACCAGCGCCTGCGCGACGCCTCCATCGCGGTGCTGCGCAAGATCGGCGTGGACACCGGCGGCTCCAACGTGCAGTTCGGCATCAACGCCGAAAACGGCCGGGTGGTGGTGATCGAGATGAACCCGCGTGTCTCGCGTTCGTCGGCCCTGGCCTCGAAGGCCACCGGTTTCCCGATCGCCAAGGTCGCGGCCAAGTTGGCGGTCGGCTACACGCTCGACGAATTGCGCAACGAGATCACCGGCGGCGCCACCCCGGCCTCGTTCGAGCCGGCGATCGACTACGTGGTCACCAAGATCCCCCGGTTCGCCTTCGAGAAGTTCCCGGCCGCCGATTCGCGCCTGACCACCCAGATGAAGTCGGTGGGCGAGGTGATGGCGATCGGCCGCTGCTTCCAGGAATCAATGCAGAAGGCCCTGCGCGGCATGGAAACCGGCAAGGTCGGCTTCGACCCGACCGGCGACGCCGACCGTGGCGAAGAAGGCCTGGTCAAGATCCGGCGTGAGCTCAAGGAGCCGGGTCCGGAACGCCTGTTCTCGGTCGCCGAGGCGTTCCGCGCCGGGCTGTCGGTCGAGGATGTGTTCGGCCTGAGCTTCATCGATCCCTGGTTCCTGGACCAGATCGAGGAAATCGTCGCCGCCGAGAAGGACGTGGCCGCGGCTGGCCTGTCCGGCCTGGACGCGGCGGCGCTGCGCCGTCTCAAGCGCCTGGGTTTCTCCGATGCCCGCCTGGCCCAGCTCACCGACACCGACGAGTCGGCCGTGCGTGCACTGCGCCGGGCCTTCGGCGTGCGTCCGGTGTACAAGCGCGTGGACAGCTGCGCCGCCGAGTTCGCCACCCAGACCGCCTACCTGTATTCGACCTACGAGGACGAGTGCGAGGCCGATCCGTCCGACCGCGAGAAGATCATGGTGCTCGGCGGCGGCCCCAACCGCATCGGCCAGGGCATCGAGTTCGACTACTGCTGCGTGCATGCCGCGCTCGCCCTGCGCGAGGACGGCTATGAAACCATCATGGTCAACTGCAACCCGGAAACGGTCTCGACCGACTACGACACCTCCGACCGCCTGTACTTCGAGCCGCTGACGCTCGAGGACGTGCTCGAGATCGTCGAGGTCGAGAAGCCCAAGGGCGTGATCGTGCAGTACGGCGGCCAGACCCCGCTCAAGCTGTCGCGGGCCCTGGAAGCCGCCGGCGTGCCGATCATCGGCACCAGCCCGGACAGCATCGACCTGGCCGAGGACCGCGAGCGCTTCCAGAAGCTGGTCGACGAGCTGGGCCTGCTGCAGCCGCCCAACCGCCTGGCCCGCAACGCCGACGAGGCCGTGGCGCTGGCCAACCAGGTCGGCTACCCGCTGGTGGTGCGTCCGAGCTATGTGCTCGGCGGTCGCGCCATGGAAATCGTCTACTCGGACGCGGACCTGACGCGCTACATCCGCGACGCGGTCAAGGTCTCCAACGACTCGCCCGTGCTGCTCGACCGGTTCCTCGACAACGCCGTCGAGGTGGACGTCGACACCATCGCCGACGCCGAAGGCAACATCCTGGTCGGCGGCATCATGGAGCACATCGAGGAGGCCGGCGTGCACTCGGGCGATTCCTCGTGCTCGCTGCCGCCGTATTCGCTGTCGGCCAAGGTGCAGGACAAGCTGCGTGTCCAGGTGGCGCAGCTTGCCCGGGCGCTCAAGGTCGTTGGCCTGATGAACACCCAGTTCGCGATCACCTTCGACGAGAACGGCGAGGACACCATCTACCTGCTCGAGGTGAACCCGCGCGCCTCGCGCACGGTGCCCTTCGTGTCCAAGGCCATCGGCGTGCCCCTGGCCAAGATCGCCGCACGCTGCATGGCCGGCAAGTCGCTGGCCGAGCAGGGCGCCACCCGCGAGGTCGTGCCCGATTACTTCTCGGTCAAGGAAGCCATCTTCCCCTTCGCCAAGTTCCAGAACGTCGACCCGATCCTGGGTCCGGAGATGCGTTCCACCGGCGAGGTGATGGGCGTCGGCCGCACCTTCCCCGAGGCCTTTGGTCGCGCCGAGGAGGCCGCCAACATCCGGGCCCCGAAGCCCGGCAAGGCCTTCCTGTCGGTGCGCGACCCGGACAAGCAGCGCCTGCTGCCGGTGGCGCGCGACCTGGTCGAGCGCGGTTACACCCTGGTGGCCACCGAGGGCACCGCCCGATTCCTGCGTGAGCAGGACATCGCCTGCGACCGCGTCAACAAGGTGATCGAAGGCCGGCCGCACATCGTCGACCTGATCAAGAACGGCGAAATCTGCTACATCGTCAACACGACCGAAGGCAAGCAGGCCATCGCCGACTCGTTCTCGATCCGCCGCGAGGCCTTGCAGCACCGGGTAACTTATTCCACCACCATTCCGGGCGCGCGCGCCCTGATCCGCAGCACCGACACCCGTGACAACCCCAGGGTCTGGTCGCTGCAGGAATTGCACAAGGAACTGCACGGATGAAAGCACCCCTCACGACCCAGGGCGCCGCACGCCTGCGCGCCGAACTCGACGAGCTCAAGTCGGTCAAGCGGCCGGCGGTCATCAACGCCATCGCCGAGGCCCGCGCCCACGGCGACCTGAAGGAAAACGCCGAGTACCACGCCGCCCGCGAACAGCAGGGTTTCATCGAGGGCCGCATCCAGGAGCTCGAGTACACGCTTTCGCATGCCCAGCTCATCGACGTGTCCACGCTCAACGCCGGCTCGCGCGTGGTGTTCGGTGCCACGGTGGAGCTGGCCGACTGCGACTCGGGTGAAGAAGTCACCTACCAGATCGTTGGCGACCTGGAAGCGGACATCAAGAAGGGCCTGGTGTCGGTGTCCTCGCCGCTGGCGCGCGCGCTGATCGGCAAGCACGAGGGTGACTCGGTCACCATCCAGGCGCCTGCCGGCGACCGCGACTACGACATCGTCGCCGTACGCTACGGGGCCTGAGCGGCCCCGGATGCTCCCTCCGCGCCAGGTCCTGCTGCTGCCCGAAAGCCGGCGCTTCGCCGGCCAGCCGCTGTCGAAAGCGGTGGCGCGCGCCCTGGGCCGCGCCGACCCGATGCCGCAAGCCGGCACGGGCGAACAGGCCCAACTCCAGCGCTGGTTCGACCTGCTGCCGCGCGGCTGGCCGATGGCGGCGATCACCCGCCAGCGCGATGCCGGCGACGCCGCGCTGCATGCCTGGCTGCGCGCCGACCCGGCCTACGTGCGTCCGGACATGACCGGCGCGCGGGTGCTGGCGATCGGCGAACTGGGCCTGTCGGCCGACGAAGCCAAAGCGCTCTGCGCTGCGCTGGGGCCGCTGTTCGGCGACGCCGGCTTCCCGATTTCGGCGCCGAACCCGGCGCGCTGGTACCTGGCGCTGCCGCCCGAAGCGCGCCTGCCTGACTTTGCGGCGCCCGAAGCGGTGTTGGGCGACGACCTGTTCCTGCACCTGCCCGAAGGTCCGGAAGGGCGGCGCTGGCGGTCGTTGCTCAACGAAGCGCAGATCATCCTGCACAACCACCCGGTCAACGCCGCCCGCATCGCTGCTGGCCGCGTGCCGGCCAACAGCCTGTGTTTCTGGGGGGCGGGGCGGCTGCCGGACCAGGTCCGGTGCCGCCTGGGCGACGTGCGCTCGGACGAGGCCCAGCTGGCGTCGCTGGCCGCGCTGTCCGCCGGCGTCGCGGCGAACGCGGGCGAGCTGCTCGATCTTCGTGGGAGCCGTGATTGGGCGGCGGTCGAGGCCGAACTGCTGCCGCGGCTGCCAGGCGTCGATGGCGCCGGCCTGGTGCTGGATTTCGCCGACGGTGCCGGCTGGTGGCTGCGGGCCGGGCAGGGCTGGCGATTCTGGCGCAGGCCGCTGGCCGGGCTGGAATGACGCCGCCCGCGACCCGCATCGTCCGCCGGCAGGTACCGCACTTCGCGCCGTGGCCCGGCAACGTGCCGGCGGTGTTGCAGCGGGTCTATGCCGCGCGCGGCGTGCTGACCCCGGCGGACGGGGAACTGCGGCTGGCGCGCCTGCTGCCACCGGACGCACTGGGCCGGGTCGACCAGGCCGCGGCCCTGCTGGCCGAATCGATCGCCGACGACCGCCACATCGTGGTGGTCGGGGATTTCGACTGCGACGGCGCCACCGGCACCGCGGTGGCCGTGCGTGGACTGCGGTTGCTGGGTGCGCGCCGGGTGTCCTACCAGGTGCCGCACCGGGCCCGGCATGGCTATGGACTGAGCCCGGCCCTGGTCGAGGACATGGTGGCCATGGCGCCCGACCTGGTGCTGACCGTCGACAGCGGCATCGCCTGCCATGCCGGCGTCGCCGCCGCACGCGCCCGCGGCTGGCGGGTCCTGGTCACCGACCACCACCTGCCCGGCGAGACCCTGCCGCCGGCGGATGTGATCGTGGACCCCAACCTCGGTGACGACGCTTTCCCCAGCAAGGCGCTGGCCGGGGTCGGCGTGGTCTTCTACCTGCTGCTCGCCCTGCGCCGCCGGCTGCGCGAGGCCGGTGCCTTCCCGGGCGGGGAGCCCGACCTGTCGGCGCTGCTCGACCTGGTCGCCGTCGGCACGGTCGCCGACCTGGTGCCGCTGGACTACAACAACCGCCTGCTGGTTTCCGCCGGGCTCAAGCGCTTGCGCAACGGCCAGGGCCAGCCGGGCCTGCGTGCGCTCATCGAACTGGCCAAACGGGATGAATGCGCGCTCACCGCCTCGGACATCGGCTTCGCGATCGGCCCTCGCCTGAACGCCGCCGGCCGGCTCGAGGACATGGCCCTGGGCATCGAATGCCTGCTTTGCGACGACCCAGTGCGTGCCCGCGAACTGGCTGCCGTGCTCGACGGCATCAATGCCGAACGCAAGGACCTGCAGCAGCAGATGGTGGACGCCGCCGAAGCGCTGGTGGACGGCCTGCCGCTGGGCGAGGGCGACCTGCCGTCGGTCCTGTGCCTGCACGACGCCAGCTGGCATCCCGGCATCGTCGGCCTGGTGGCCTCCCGGCTCAAGGATCGCCTGCACCGGCCGGTGCTCGCCTTCGCGCCGGACGAGCCCGGCAGCGACCGGCTCAAGGGATCGGCGCGGTCGATCCCGGGCCTGCACCTGCGTGACGCCCTGGCCACCGTGGATGCCCGCCATCCGGGCCTGATCGAACGATTCGGCGGGCACGCCATGGCGGCCGGCCTGAGCCTGGGGGCAGGGCAGCTGGCGGCCTTTCGCCAGGCGCTGGAGACCGTCGTTTCCGGGCTGCTCGACCCGGCCCGGCTGCGCGCCGAACTCGCCAGCGACGGCGAGCTCGAGGCCGGCGACTTCAGCCGCGAGCGGGTCGACCAGCTTCGCCTGGCCGGTCCCTGGGGCCAGGGGTTCCCGGAGCCGGTGTTCGACGGCCGGTTCCGGGTCGCGTCCTGGCGCAAGGTCGGCGACCGCCACCTGAAGCTGGCGCTCTCTCCGGAGGCCGGCGGACCTGAGCTGTCGGCCATCCATTTCGGGGGCTGGACCGGCACCGCGCCGCCGACGCAGGTTCACGTCGCCTTCCAGCTCGAAGCCGACGACTGGAACGGTCGTCGCGGCGTCCAGCTGCTGATCCGCCACCTGCAGCCGGCCTGATTGCGCGCCTTGTGGAAGGGACTTCAGTCCCGAAACCTTCGCGACCCAAGTCCCTGCCACAGGGGGTCGGATGTTAGTATTCGCGGTCTTTCGTCCAAACAACCGCGGAATCCCATGGAACTCAATCCCGTCCGCCAGCGCATCGCCGACCTCATTGGCCGGCTGGATTCGCTCAGGGGGTATCTTTGACTTCGACCTCAAGGTCGAACGTCTCGAGGAAGTAAACCGGGAGCTGGAAAGCCCCGACGTCTGGAACGATCCCGAGCGCGCGCAGGCCCTGGGCCGCGAACGCGCCTCCCTGGAAAAGGTCGTCGACGGCATCCGCACGCTCACCGAGGGCCTGACCGGCGCCGGCGAACTGCTCGACCTGGCCGAGGCCGAGGACGACCAGGACACCGCCGACGCCGTTGTCGAGGACGTTGAAAAGCACGCGCGCGAAGTCGAACAGCTCGAGTTCCGCCGCATGTTCTCCGGCAAGATGGATTCGGCCAACGCCTTCGTCGACATCCAGGCCGGCGCCGGTGGCACCGAGGCGCAGGACTGGGCCGAAATGCTGCTGCGCATGTACCTGCGCTGGTGCGAAGCCCGCGGCTGGAAGACCGAGCTGATGGAAGTCAGCGGCGGCGACGTCGCCGGCATCAAGTCGGCCACGTTCCGGGTGGAAGGTGACTTCGCCTATGGCTGGCTCAAGCTCGAGACCGGCGTGCACCGGCTGGTGCGCAAGTCGCCGTTCGACTCCGACAACCGCCGGCACACCAGCTTCACCTCGGTGTTCGTGTCGCCGGAAGTGGACGACAACATCGACATCACCATCAACCCGGCCGACCTGCGCACCGACGTCTATCGCTCTTCCGGCGCCGGTGGCCAGCACGTCAACAAGACCGAGTCGGCGGTGCGAATCACCCATGAACCCACCGGCATCGTCGTGGCCTGCCAGACCGGCCGCAGCCAGCACGCCAACCGCGACACCGCGATGAAGATGCTGGCGGCCAAGCTCTACGAGCTGGAGATCCAGAAGCGCAACGCCGAGAAGGACGCGGTGGAGGCGACCAAGTCCGACATCGGCTGGGGCAGCCAGATCCGCAACTACGTGCTCGACCAGAGCCGCATCAAGGACCTGCGCACCGGCATCGAACGCTCGGACACCCAGAAGGTGCTCGACGGCGACCTCGACGAATTCATCGAGGCCAGCCTCAAGGCCGGCCTGGAAGTGGGCGCCAAACGCTCCGACGCCTGAGCCAACGGCTACCCTGTGGGAGGGACTTCAGTCCCGAAAGCCCTTCGGGACTGAAGTCCCTCCCACGAAAACCCAACCTGCAGCCTTACCGGCCCGACCGCCATGACCGACAAGCCCAACCCGACCACTCCCGCCGCCGACGAAAACACCCTGATCGCCGAGCGCCGGACGAAACTGGCGGCACTTCGCGACGCCGGCGGCATCGCCTTCCCGAATGATTTCGCGCGCGCCGACTACGCCGGCGACCTGCAGGCCGAGTTCGCCGACAAGGACGCCTGGCCGGCGGAGAAGCTCGAAGCCCTGGACCGGCGGGTCGCCGTGGCCGGCCGCTTGATGGCCAAGCGGGTGATGGGCAAGGCGAGTTTTGCCCAGGTCCAGGATATGTCCGGCCGCATCCAGCTGTACCTGCAGGCCACCGACCTGGGCGACGCCTACGACGCCTTCAAGGGCTGGGACGTGGGCGACATCGTCGCGGTGCAGGGCGGGCTCACCCGCACCCGCACCGGCGAGCTTTCGGTCAAGGCGACGTCGCTGCGCCTGCTGACCAAGTCGCTGCGGCCGCTGCCGGACAAGTTCCACGGCCTGGCCGACGTCGAGCAGCGCTACCGCATGCGCTACGTCGACCTGATCATGAACCCGGAAGCGCGCGAGGTCTTCGTGCAGCGTTCGCGCATCGTTTCGGCGATGCGGGCCTGGCTCGACGCCCGTCGCTTCCTGGAAGTCGAAACGCCGATGATGCATTACATCCCCGGCGGCGCCACGGCCAAGCCCTTCACCACGCACCACAACGCGCTGGGCCTGGACCTGTACCTGCGCGTGGCGCCCGAGCTCTACCTCAAGCGCCTGGTCGTCGGCGGCATGGAGCGCGTCTACGAGATCAACCGCAATTTCCGTAACGAGGGCGTGTCCACGCGGCACAACCCCGAGTTCACGATGCTCGAGCTGTACGAGGCCTACGCCACGTACCACGAAGTCATGGACCTCACCGAGCAGCTGATCCGCGAAACCGCCCTGCGGGTGCGCGACACCACCCACCTGGAATGGGAAGGCATGGCCATCGACCTGGGACCCCCGTTCCGGCGTTGGTCGATGACCGAGGCCGTGCTCGAGCACAACCCCGAGATCGGTCGCGACGAGCTCCGCGACGTCGCCAGGATGCGCGCGCACTGCACCCGCCTGGGCATCCGGTTCAAGGACGGCTACGGCTGGGGCAAGTTGCTGCTGGAGGTTTTCGAGAAGACCGTCGAACACACCCTCGTGCAGCCGACCTTCATCACCGACCACCCGGTGGAAGTCAGCCCCCTGGCACGTGCCTCGGACCGGGACCCGGGGCTGACCGACCGCTTCGAACTGTTCGTCGGTGGCCGTGAGATCGCCAACGGATTCTCCGAGCTCAACGACCCGGAAGACCAGAAGGCCCGTTTCCTGGCCCAGGTCGAGGCCAAGGACGGGGGCGACGAGGAGGCGATGCACTTCGATGCTGACTACATCCGTGCGCTCGAGTACGGCATGGCCCCGACCGGGGGCCTGGGCATCGGCATCGACCGCCTGGTGATGCTGATTACCGATTCGGCCTCCATCCGCGACGTGCTGCTGTTCCCCTACATGCGTCCGGAGGCCTCCTAAGGCCGCAGACCGGACAGCAAGAATGAGCGGCAAGTGCTTGCCGGCATTGAATTCCCGGGAGTAAGCTGGACCCGAGCCGCGATCCGCGGCAATCACGGTGTCCGCACCCGGGAGCTTTACGTGAACGTACTGATCGTCGACGACCAGCCTTCGCAGCGGACGATGTTCCGCCATCTGCTGGAGGACATCAGTCCCGAGGTGAAGGTCACCGATTTCGGAGACCCGGTCGAGGCCCTGCTCTGGTCCCAGCGTAGCTCGCCCGACCTGCTGCTGCTCGACTACCGGATGCCCAAGCTCGACGGCCTGGAGTTCGCCCGCCGCTTCCGACGTCCGCTGTCGCACCGCGACGTGCCGATCATCCTGATCACCGTGGTGGGCGACGAGCCCATCCGCAACGCCGCGCTCGAAGCCGGCGTCATCGACTTCCTGGTCAAGCCGGTGCGCCCGCGCGAACTGCGCTCGCGCTGCCGCAACCTGCTGGCGCTGCGCCAGCAACAGCAAAACCTCAAGTCCCGCGCGCATGAACTCGAACGCCAGCTGCTGGCGCGCATGCACGAACTGGACGAGCGCGAGCGCGAAATCCTGCATCGCCTGGCCAAGGCCACGGCCTTCCACGACGGCGGCTCGGTAGCCAGCTTCGAGCGCCTGGGTCGGTATGCCGGTCTCATCGCCGAGGCCCTGGGCCTGGGCGAGGACGAAGTGAGAATGATCGAACTGGCCGCGCCGCTGCGCGACATCGGCAAGCTGGCGATTTCCAACGCCATCCTGCGCAAGCCCTCGGCGCTCGACGACGCCGAGATGGACGAAGTCCGCCGCCACCCGACCCTGGGCCAGGAACTGCTTTCGGGCAGCAGCAGCCGCTTCGTGCAGACCGGCGCCGCGATCGCCCTGGGCCACCAGGAGCGCTGGGACGGCAGCGGCTATCCGGCGGGCCTGGCGGGCGAAGACATCCCCCTGTCGGCCCGCATCGTCGCGGTGGCCGATGTGCTGGACGCGATGACATCACCCCGGACCTGGCGCGAGGCCCATTCGTTCGCAGACGCCATCGCCCACATCAAGGACAGCGCGGGCACGCTGTTCGACCCGGCCGTCGTTTCGGCGGCGCTGGCCCGCAGGGAGCAGCTCGAGGAAGTCTTCCGCATGGTCGCGCCGGGCCCCGCGCTCCCCTGATCACCGTGCCATGATCCGCGCGTTCGCCAATCGCCCCGACAGCGAGCACGGCCAGGCGCTGGTGAGGTTGATCATCGCCGGGTTCCTGCTCGCCTACCTGGCGGGGCTGGCCAGCAGCCAGTCGGCAGGTGAAGAGCTGCGGCTGAGCGTGCTCATCCTGCTCGCCGAAACCGTGCTGGGCCTGGGCATCGTGATCGCGATCGTGGTGCAGCCCGGGGTGTCGCATGCGCGACGGGTGGTCGGCATGCTGGCCGACTACAGCACCCTGGCCGCGATGATGATGCTCAAGGGCGAGGTGCTGGCGCCCCTGTACGTGATCATCCTCTGGGTCACCGTCGGCAACGGCCTGCGCTACGGCACTACCTACCTCTTCGCGGCCATCGGCCTGGCCATGGCCTGCTTCCTGGCGGTCATCCTCACGACGCCGTACTGGCTACAGAACCCCTACATCGCCTGGGGCCTGCTGGTCGGGCTGGTCGCCATCCCGGCCTACCTGATCAGCCTGCTGCGCGACCTGCGCCGCGCCGGCGAGGAGGCCAAGCGCGCCAACGCCGCCAAGAGCCGGTTCCTGGCCAACATGAGCCACGAGTTCCGGTCGCCGCTCAACGGCATCATCGGCATGGCCGAACTGCTGTCGGGCACGCGCCTGGCGCCCGAGCAGCGGGAAGCCGCGGACGTCATCCAGACGTCGGCGCAGTCCCTGCTGCTGCTGGTCGAGGACGTGCTCGACATCTCGGCCATCGAAGCCGGCAAGCTCAAGCGGCAGGACAGCGACTTCTCGCCCCGGGAACTGGCCCGGCGCATCCGGACGATGCTCCAGCCCATGGCGGCGCAGAAGAACCTCGAGCTGCACATCAGCGTGCAAGAACAGGTGCCGGCGCGCCTGCACGGCGACGTGGGCCACCTCGGCCAGATCCTGCTCAACCTCACCCACAACGCCATCAAGTTCACCGACGCCGGCGGCGTCAGCCTGACGATGGAGCAGCGCTCCCGGGACCAGGACAAGGTGGCGCTGCGCATCTCGGTGCGCGACACCGGCATCGGCGTGCCCGACAAGGCCAAGGCAACGCTGTTCCAGGCCTTCGAACAGGTGGACAGCGGCCCGACCCGGCGTTTTGGTGGCACCGGCCTGGGCACGACCATCGCCAAGACGCTGACCGAGCTCCTGGGCGGCAGCATCGGCCTCGAGGACAACCCCGGGGGCGGCACCCATTTCTGGGTGGACCTCGAGCTGCGGGTGGTGGACGACAGCGAGTCCGCGTCCGAGGCGGTCGAGGGCAAGATCATTTCCTTCGACGATCCCTTTGTGCGCCACCGGGCCCGGGTCCGGCCCATGCGTGTGCTGGTGGCCGACGACCAGCCGGCCAACCGGCTGGTCCTGCAGCGACTGCTCGAGCGCGCGGGCCACCAGCCGGTGTTCGCTGAGAACGGCGAGCAGGCCCTGGACCGGTTGGAGACGGAAACCCTGGACGCGGCGATCGTCGACCTGCACATGCCGGGTGTCGACGGGCTCGAGGTCATCAAGCAGGCGAGGGTGATGCAGGCGGGCGGGACGCGCACGCCCATCGTCGTGCTCAGCGCCGACGCCACGGTCGACGCCGTCCGCGATACCGAGGCCGCGGGCGCCTACAGTTTCCTCACCAAGCCGGTGGTGGTCGCGCGCTTGCTCGACACCCTGGCCGAGATCGCCAGCGGTGCCGGCGGCGAATCCGCTGCGCCCAAGCGCAAGGACAGCCTGCCAAGCCTGCGCACGGACGTGCTCGAGGAGCTGGCCGGCATGGGCCTGGGCAAACAGTTCCTTCGGGATTTTTCCGAGCAGTGCCTGCGCGACGCCAGCCGTTGCCTGGCCGAAGCCGAGCGGGCCGCGGCGTCCGGGCGCTGGGAGGGGCTGCGCGAGGCCGCGCACGCACTCAAGGGCGTGTCGGAGAACCTCGGCGCGCAGGCGCTGGTGGTGCGCAGCGCCGAACTGATGCGTTCAAGTGATGCCGTGCTGGCCAAGGAATGGCGCCGCCTCGTCGGCAGCATCGGTACCCAGCTCGAGGGCACGGCTGCCCAGGTCCGCAGCGAAGTCGCGCGCATTTCTGCACGGCCGCAAGGGGAAGAGGGCCGGCCCACCGACAACGAGTCGGGCTGAGCCCCGGCCGGAATGGCCGCCCCCCTTGCGAGGCGGCCATCCGGGGCGATCCTCAGATCACCTGGCGCAGCGGCGAGCCACCCGCCACGCGGCGCTTCTGGGCGCGCACGAGGCGCTCCATGGTCTGCAGGCCGCGGTCGCCAAGACGCATCGCGGCATCCACCCAGGTCGTGGTGACGCGCATCAGTTCGTCCAGGCTGACCGGGTTGCAGGTCATGCGCACGGTGTTCATGGAGCGCAAGGCATTGCCCATGCGCTTGCGACGGCGCACCAGTTCGCGGGCCGCGGCCAGGCCTTCGCCGCGCGGGACCAGGAAATCAACCACGCCCATGCGATGCAGGTCTTCCGCGGAGTAGACGTTGCCGTCGAGCATCATGCGTTCGGCCTGTGCCGGGGTGACCCGGCGCGACAGGAAGGTATAGGCACCCATGCCCGGGAACAGGTCGAACAGGACTTCCGGGAAGCCCATGCCGGTGCCTTCCTCGGCGATGATCGTGTGGCAGCAAAGGGCGGCCTCGAAGCCGCCGCCGAGGGCGTCGCCCTGGACCACCGCGATGCTGTGGACACGATCATCGGCCAGGCGGGCGAAATGGAAGGCCACGGAAACGCAGAGCTGGGCATAAGCGAGCAGGCGGGCCCGGTCACCGGTGCGGATCAGGCGGGAGAACAGCTCGAGGTCGCCGCCGAGGTTGAAGACGTCGGAGTGGGACGCCAGCACCAGGTGGCGGACTTCGTTGCCGGCCTGGTCCGGGTCGTTGGCCAGGCGATTGGCGACCTGTCGCTGGCATTCGCGCAGGTCCACGAGCAGTTGTTCACTGAAACAGGGGCGGTAGCCGGCGGCCGGCTTGTGGTGCATGAAGCACCATTCGATGCCGGCTTCGGCTTCGGTGCGGTGGTCGACCAGGGTGAGGGCGGGCTCGCGGATGATGTTTTCGACGACTGACATGATGGATTCTCCAGGCAAGGGGGCGGCCCTACACGTTCCGGGCTTGGAGCGCAAGGGGCCTGGCCAGTCTACACTGGAGACCGCGCCAAAACGCCAGCGGCGGCCTCGGGGGCCGCCGTCCGGGGTCCGCTGGAGAGACTGTCAGGCCGGGGTCTTGGGGCCGTCGCGAAGCTCGCGGCGAAGGATCTTGCCGACGTTGGACTTGGGCAGCTCGTCCCGGAACTCGACGTACCGGGGGTGCTTGTAGCCGGTCAGGTTCTCGCGGCAGAAGGCCTTCACCTCGTCGGCGCTGAGGGAGGGGTCCTTCTTGACGATGACAACCTTCACCGCTTCGCCGGATTTTTCGTCCGGCACCCCGACCGCCGCCACTTCCAGCACGCCGGGCATCAGTGCGATCACGTCCTCGACTTCGTTCGGGTACACGTTGAAACCCGAGACCAGGATCATGTCCTTCTTGCGGTCGACGATGTAGAAGAAACCCTTCTCGTCCATCTTGGCCATGTCGCCGGTGTGCAACCAGCCATCGGCGTCGATCACCTTGGCGGTTTCTTCAGGGCGCTGCCAGTAGCCGGCCATGACCTGCGGGCCACGGATGCACAACTCGCCCACTTCGCCCACCGGCATCATCTTGCCGTCATCGTCCTTGACGCAGGCGTCCGTGGACGGGATGGGCAGACCGATGGCGCCGTTGTATTCGGACAAGTCCATGGGATTGATGCAGGCCGCCGGCGAGGTCTCGGTGAGGCCGTAGGCTTCGACCAGGGTGATGCCGGTGGCCTTCTTCCAGCGCTCGGCGACCGCCCGCTGCACGGCCATGCCGCCGCCGAGGGTGAGGTGCAGGCGTGAGAAATCGACGTCCTCGAACCCGGGCGTGTTCAGCAGTCCGTTGAAAAGCGTGTTCACGCCGGTGATGGCGGTGAACGGGATGCCGCGCAGTTCCTTCACGAACCCCTTCATGTCGCGCGGGTTGGTGATCAGGTGGTTGAGGCCGCCGAATTTCATGAAGACCAGGCAGTTCGCCGTCAACGCGAAGATATGGTAGAGCGGCAGGGCGGTGATGATCACCTCCTTGCCCATGGTGGCGTTGGCTCCCAGCCACGCGGACGATTGCTGCATGTTGGCCACCAGGTTGCGGTGGGTCAGCATGGCGCCCTTGGCGACCCCGGTGGTGCCGCCGGTGTACTGGAGGAACGCGATGTCCTCGCCGCGCAGCTCGATGGCCGGCAAGGTCTGGCCGGCGCCCTTGGCCAGCGCGTCGTTGAACCGTACGTGGCCCGGAAGGCCGTAGTCGGGCACCTGCTTCTTGACGTGGCGAAGCACGAAGTTGATCAGCGCGCCCTTGGGGAAACCAAGCATGTCGCCGACGCCGGTGACGATGACCTGCTTGACCGGGGTGTCGGCGACGACTTCCTCGACGACGTGGGCGAAATTCTCGAGCACCACGATCGCGCTGGCGCCCGAATCGGTGAGCTGGTGGCGAAGCTCACGGGCGGTGTACATCGGGTTGGTGTTGACGACGGTCAGGCCGGCGCGCAGCACGCCGAAGATGGCGACCGGGTACTGCAGGACATTGGGCATCATCAGGGCGACCCGGTCGCCCTTCTTGAGCTTGAGCTCGTGCAGGAGGTAGTTTGCGAACTGGGTGCTGAGCCTGTCGACCTCGCCGTAGGTCAGCTGCTTGCCGAAATTGGCGAAGGCGGGATTGTCCCGGTAGGTCCGGCACGATTCCTCCAGCACCGAGACGATCGAGCTGTATTTCTCCAGGTCGACCTCGGGGTCGATGCCCTTCGGATAATTGGCCAGCCAAGGACGTTCGAAACCCATGCATTTCCCCTCGATACCCGATGACTGCACTCCCCGCACGGCGCATCGTGCACCTGAACGGAATTGGAGTATTCGCTCGATTGGAGCATACCGTCGGGGGTCAGGCAAGGCGGCCCGCGTATGGTTTCGCGCGGTCTTCACGGCGCTGGCCGCGGTGAGCGTGGTTGTCGCCGGGGGCTGTTCGCGGACGCCGCCGGAACAGGCCCTGCGCGAGACGATTTCGGCGATGGAGGAAGCCGCCGAGGCGCGCGACAGCGCCGGCCTGGTCGAGCACTTCGCGGAGGATTTCGCCGGCCCGGGCGGGATGGATCGCGAGCGGTTCAGGCGCTACCTGGCCCTGATCTGGCTGCGCAACCGCGAGGTCGGGGTGACGCTGGGGCCGCTGGACGTCGAACTGGTGGGAGCCGACCGCGCCCGGGTCAGGTTCACGGCGGCCGCCCGTGGCGGCGGAAGGTGGCTGCCCGAGCGCGCCGAGGTCTACCAGGTCAACACGGGCTGGCGCCTGGAAGACGACGACTGGAAGCTGATCTCCGCCGACTGGGAGTGACCCGCTGTCCCAGTCGCCGGGACTGAAGTCCCTCCCACAATCGGGGAGGGCTTCGTGCCCGGGGCGCTCCGGGGAAGGAGCGCCGGGTGGGGTCAGGCGGTCTTGCGGCCGGCCAGCTGGCGCAGCACGAAGTGCAGGATGCCGCCGTGGCGGAAGTACTCGACTTCCTTCGGGGTCAGCAGCAGCACCTGCACCTGGAAACGAACCTCGGTGCCGTCCGGACGCTTGGCGACCACGGTCGCCTGGCGTGCGTTGCCGTCATCCAGGCCGGTGATGTCCACCAGCTCGTCGCCCTTGAGGCCCAGGGTTTCGGCGTTCTGGCCGTCCAGGAACTGGCAGGGCAGCACGCCCATGCCGACCAGGTTAGAGCGGTGGATGCGCTCGAAGCTTTCGGCGACCACGGCCTTCACGCCCAGCAGGTTGGTGCCCTTGGCGGCCCAGTCGCGGCTCGAGCCGGTGCCGTATTCCTTGCCGGCGAAGACCACCAGCGGCACCCGTTCGGCCTTGTACTTCATGGCCGCGTCGTAGATCGGCATCTTTTCGCCGGACGGGTAGTGGATGGTGTTGCCGCCTTCCTCGCCGCCCAGCATCAGGTTCTTGATGCGGATGTTGGCGAAGGTGCCGCGCACCATCACGTCGTCGTTGCCGCGGCGCGAGCCGTAGCTGTTGAAGTCCGCCGGCTGCACGCCGCGCGCCTGCAGGAACTTGCCGGCCGGCGAGCTGGCCTTGATGTTGCCGGCCGGGCTGATGTGGTCGGTGGTGATCGAGTCGCCGAACAGGCCCATCACGCGCGCGCCCTGGATGTCGGCGATGGTGCCGACGTCCATCTGCATGCCGTCGAAGTAGGGCGGATTCTTGATGTAGGTCGAGGCCTCGTCCCAGGCGAACTTGGCGCCGTCCGGGGACTTGATCTCGTTCCAGCGGCTGTCGCCGGCGAAGACGTTGGCGTAGTTGGCCTTGAACATCTCCGGGCCGACCGTGCGCGCGATGAAGTCGCCGATTTCCTTGTTGCTGGGCCAGATGTCCTTCAGGTACACCGGCTTGCCATCGCTGCCCGTGCCCAGCGGCTCGCTCGACAGGTCGATGTCGACCGTGCCGGCGATGGCGTAGGCGACCACCAGCGGCGGCGAGGCCAGGTAGTTCATCTTCACTTCCGAATGCACGCGGCCTTCGAAGTTGCGGTTGCCCGACAGCACGGAGGAGACCACCAGGTCGTTTTCGGCGATCGCCTTGGAGACTTCTTCGGGCAGCGGACCGGAGTTGCCGATGCAGGTGGTGCAGCCATAGCCGACGACGTAGAAGCCCAGCTTCTCGAGGTCGTCGAGCAGGCCGGCCTTCTTCAGGTAGTCGGTGACCACCAGCGAGCCCGGGCCGAGCGAGGTCTTGACCCACGGCGCGGCCTTGAGGCCCTTGGCGGCGGCATTGCGCGCCAGCAGGCCGGCGCCCAGCATCACCGCCGGGTTGGAGGTGTTGGTGCAGGAAGTGATGGCCGCGATGACCACCGAGCCGTCCGTGATTTCGACGTCCTGTTCCTGGATACGCAGCTTGGACGTCGGGCGGGCGGCCAGGTGGTCCGCCTGCGGCTGGTGGCCGCCCTCGGCGTCCATGCGCGCGACTTCACTGTTGGCCGGCTTGCGCTTGGCGGTCAGGCCGACGAGGCTTTCCTCGAAGTTCTTCTTCAGGTCGGTCAGCAGCACCCGGTCCTGCGGGCGCTTGGGGCCAGCCAGCGACGGCTTGATGTCGGCCATGTCCAGGTGCAGGGTGGCGCTGTATTCGGCCTCCGGGTCACCCGGGTTGCGCCACAGGCCCTGGGCCTGGGCGTAGGCCTTGACCAGGGCGACCTGGTCTTCGTCCCGGCCCGACAGGCGCAGGTAGGTGAGCGATTCTTCGTCGACCGGGAAGATGCCGCAGGTGGCGCCGTATTCCGGGGCCATGTTGGCGATCGTGGCGCGGTCGGCCAGGGGCAGGTGGTCCAGGCCTTCGCCGTAGAACTCGACGAACTTGCCGACCACGCCCAGGCTGCGCAGCATCTGGGTGACGGTGAGCACCAGGTCGGTGGCGGTGGCGCCCTCGGGCAGCTTGCCGGTGAGCTTGAAGCCCACGACCTGCGGGATGAGCATCGAGCTGGGCTGGCCCAGCATGGCCGCCTCGGCCTCGATGCCGCCCACGCCCCAGCCCAGCACGCCGATGCCGTTGATCATCGTGGTGTGCGAGTCGGTGCCGAAGACGGTGTCGGGGTAGGCGATCAGCTCGCCGTCCTTCTCGCCGGTCATGACCACGCGGGCCAGGTGCTCGAGGTTGACCTGGTGGACGATGCCGGTGTTGGGCGGCACCACCTTGAAGTTGTCGAAGGCCTTCTGGCCCCAGCGCAGGAAGCTGTAGCGCTCCTGGTTGCGCTGGAATTCGATCTTGCCGTTGAGGTCCAGCGCTTCGGGCTTGCCGAACACGTCCACCTGCACCGAGTGGTCGATGACCAGTTCGGAGGGGATCAGCGGGTTGATCTGGTCGGCGTTGCCGCCCAGCTTCACGACCGCGTCGCGCATCGCAGCCAGGTCGACCACGCAGGGCACGCCGGTGAAGTCCTGCAGCACCACACGCGCCGGCATGAAGGCGATCTCGGTCTCGGGCTCCTTCTTCGCGTCCCAGTTGGCCACGGCCTCGATGTGTTCCTTGCCCACGGTCATGCCGCCGTCTTCGCAGCGCAGCAGGTTCTCGAGCAGGATCTTCATCGAGTACGGCAGGCGCTTGAGGTCGAAGCGCTGGCCGAGCTTGGCGAGGCTGAAATAGGTGTAGGACTTGCCGTTGACGGCCAATTGGTCGCGGGTGGCGAAGGAGTCGCTCATGGACAGGCTCCGGGGGCTGGTTAGCCCCGTATTATGCCTCAACCCGTACCCTCCCGTCCGGTTCGAAACCGCGACGCGGCGCCCTCAGGCCGTTGCGGCGAGCCATTCCCTGGCCGCCTGGGCCAGCGCCCGGCGCCCCAGCAGGAAGTCCCAGTAGCTGCCGCCGAGCTGGCGCCACAGCACCGCCGCGCGCAGTGCGGCGAGCAGGGTGGCGCGCACTTCGCCGACCACGTCGGGCTGGCCCAGGTAGACCGGGTTGCCCTGCACCAGCACGCGCGGTCCCACCGGCGAGACTTCGTTGGCGTACAGCTCGCCCAGGCGCGCCAGCACAGTCGGATGCGCCGGGCCGAAGTGGCCGCGCTGGCGGGCGATGTCTTCCAGCGCCTCGTGCACGGCGCCCGGCGCGCGGGCGTGGGCGATGAACTTGCGTTCCAGGTGCAGCACCGTCATGGCCATCCGGGTAAGGCCGGCGTCGCGGCCGGCGCCACCCTCGAGCTGGCCGAGCAGGCGTTCGAGCCCGGGCCGCAGCTTGTCGGCGCCGTCGAATACCGCTTCGGGGGTTTCGGCGTCGAAGCGGAACAGGCTGTCGATGCTGGCGGCCAGCGGGGCCGACTCGGCCTGGCCGGTCTGGGCCATCTGCTGAACCAGCTGCACGGCCTGCAGCAGGCCGGCGAGGGCGAGGGCGCGGTCCTTCATGGTGGGGCGGTTTTCCTTTCCAGGGGGGCGTCGGTGGTGGCGATCACGGCGCCACCGAGGCATTCATCGTCGCGGTAGAGCACCACGGACTGGCCGGGGGTCACCGCGCGCTGCGGGGACGCGAAGGCTACGGAAAGCGAACCGTCCGCGTCCACCTCCACGGTGCAGGCCTGGTCGTCCTGGCGGTAGCGGGTCTTGGCGGTGCATTCGAATCGGCGGGCCGGTGGCGACCCGGCGACCCAGTGGGCCGGTTCGGACGCCAGCCGGTTCGAGAACAGGTAGGGGCTGTCGCCCCCCTGGTCCACCACCAGCACGTTCGCGGCGACGTCCTTGCCGACCACGAACCAGGGCGCCGCCGGGCGCCCGCGGACACCGCCGATGTGCAGGCCTTCGCGTTGGCCGAGCGTGTAATACCAGCAGCCGGCGTGCTCGCCGACCACGACGCCGCGGGGGTCGCGGATTTCGCCGGCCCGGGCGGGCAGGTAGCGGCCCAGGAACTCGCGGAAGTCGCGCTCGCCGATGAAACAGATGCCGGTGGAGTCCTTCTTGGCCGCGGTCGGCAGGCCGGCTTCGGCGGCCAGGCGGCGGACCTCGGCCTTGGGCAGGTGGCCGACCGGGAACAGCGTCGCGGCCAGCTGCTCCTGGCCGAGCTGGTGCAGGAAATAGCTCTGGTCCTTGCCGGTGTCGACGCCGCGCAGCAGGCACCAGCGGCCGTCGCGTCGTTCCACCCGGGCATAGTGGCCGGTGGCGATGGCCTCGGCGCCCAGGGCCCGGGCCTCGTCGAGGAAGGTCTTGAACTTGATCTCGCGATTGCACAGCACGTCCGGGTTCGGCGTGCGCCCGGCCCGGTATTCGTCCAGGAAGTGCTTGAAGACGTCGCGCCAGTACTCGGCGGCGAAGTTGCGGCTGTGGAAGGGGATGCCCAGCAGGCCGGCGATGCGCAGGGCATCGCGGCGTTCGTCCTCCGCGCGGCACTCGCCGGTGCCGTCTTCCCCGTCGTCCCAGTTCTGCATGAACAGCCCGGCCAGCGACTCGCCCTGGCGCTTGAGCAGCAGGGCGGCCACCGACGAATCCACGCCGCCGGACAGGCCGACGATGACCCGGGCCCCGCTCATGCGACCTGGGTCAGGGCCTGCAGGGGCAGGCGCCGTCCGGCCAGGAAGTCCTCGGCCACCTGCCAGACCAGCGGGCTGCGGTGTCGGGCCGACTCGGCGGCAAGCTCGGCCGGTGTCAGCCAAAGGGCCCGCACGATGCCCTCGTCGAGCGGGCGGTCGGGGTCGTGGCGACGCGGCTCGGCCGCGAAGGCCATGCGCAGGAACTGCTTGCCGTCCCGCGGCGAGGTCCACTGGTAGGCGCCGATGAAGGCCGTCAGCTCGACCTCCCAGCCGGTTTCCTCCAGGGTCTCGCGGCGGGCCGCCTCGACCAGGCTTTCGTCCGGCTCGAGGTGGCCCGCCGGCTGGTTGAGCACCAGCTCGCCCTGGACCCGTTCTTCCACCATCAACAGCCGGCCCTCGCGCACCACGACGGTGGCGACGGTGACGTCGGGCTGCCAGAAGCGGCCGCTGCGATAGTTCAAAGGGCGTCCGAGCCCAGCAGTTCACGCTCGACCGCATCGGCCGAGGCGGCGGCCAGGTCGATGGCCTCGTCCAGGGCGTCGGCGCTGGCGTCGGCCGGGATCTTGATGACCAGCATGGCGACATCGTCCTGTTTCACCCAGGCGCCGAGCTTGAGGTTGTTGCTGCGCTCGAGCAGGTCGTTGGCGATGGCGGCGCTGAAGTCGCCGCCCGGCGCCCGGTAGCCCGGCGACCAGATCTCGCGCACCTTGTAATGGTCGGTCGATTCGACGCCGGAGCGGACCCAGACCAGCTGCGTACGCTTGTCGCTGACGCGGACGGTGATCTGGAAGTCGCCGTCGTCGTCGATGGTGAAGGGCGTTCCCTTGGCCTCCAGCTGCGCCTTGACCACCGCGTCGTGGTTGGCGGCGAAGGCCGGCATGGCCAGCAAGGCCAGGGAGATCAGGGCGATGTGACGGGTCATGTTCGAGTACTCCGGGTCGGGAACCGGCGGAATCCGGCCTGGCCATCTTATACTTGCGCCATGCCCCAGCAACGCCCACCCGAACGCGAACACGACCACGGCCTGGCGGTCGAGACCGCAAAGCCCGAGGTCGTCCGGCCGCCCCTTTACCAGGTGATCATCCTCAACGATGACTTCACGCCCATGGACTTCGTGGTCGAGGTCCTGCAGGTTTTCTTTGCCATGAACCGCGAGCAGGCCACCCAGGTGATGCTGCATGTCCACACCCGTGGCAAGGGCGTTTGCGGCGTCTACACACGCGAAGTGGCTGAATCGAAGGTAACGCAGGTCAACGAGTTCTCCCGGGAGCACCAGCACCCCCTGTTGTGCACCATGGAAAAAGCCTAGGCTGGCCCCATATCGGAGCAAACGTTCCGGAGCAGAGCATGTTCAGCAAGGATCTCGAGTACACCATCGGCCAGTGTTACAAGCAGGCCCGCGAAGCCCGCCATGAGTTCATGACGGTCGAGCACCTGCTGCTTGCGCTGCTCGACAACCCCTCCGCGGCCGGCGTGCTCAAGGCCTGTGGCGCCGACCAGCCGAGGCTGGCCACCGGCCTGCGGCAGATCATCGCCGACACCGTGCCGGTGCTTCCCACCGACGACCCGCGCGATACCCAGCCGACCCTGGGTTTCCAGCGCGTACTGCAGCGCGCGGTCTACCACGTGCAGTCTTCGGGCAAGAAGGAAGTCACCGGCGCCAACGTGCTGGTGGCGATCTTTGGCGAAAAAGACTCCCATGCGGTGTATTTCCTCAACCAGCAGGAAATCACCCGGCTCGATGTCGTCAACTACCTTTCGCACGGCATCGCCAAGATCGGCGACGGTCCCGAGGAAAAGGCGGCCCCCGAGGCCAAGCCGGAGGGCGAGGAGGGCGTGGAAGCCAAGGGCAACCCGCTCGAGGAGTTCGCCGCCAACCTCAACGCGCTGGCCAGCGAGGGCAAGATCGACCCGCTGATCGGCCGCGAGGAAGAGGTCGAGCGCACCATCCAGGTGCTGTGCCGCCGCCGCAAGAACAACCCGCTTTACGTCGGCGAAGCCGGCGTCGGCAAGACCGCCCTGGCCGAAGGCCTGGCCTGGCGCATCGTCGAGGGCAAGGTGCCCGAGGTGCTGCGCGACGCGACGATCTATTCGCTCGACCTGGGCGCGCTGGTCGCCGGCACCAAGTACCGCGGCGACTTCGAGAAGCGCCTGAAGGCGGTCATCCAGCAGATCAAGAAGGAGCCGGGCGCGATCCTGTTCGTGGACGAGATCCACACCATCATCGGCGCCGGCTCGGCCTCGGGAGGCACCATGGATGCCTCGAACCTGATCAAGCCGGTCCTGCAGAGCGGCGAACTGCGCTGCATCGGCTCCACCACCTTCCAGGAATACCGCGGCGTGTTCGAAAAGGATCGCGCGCTGGCCCGTCGTTTCCAGAAAATTGACGTGGTCGAGCCGACCGTGGCCGAGACGGTGGCCATCCTCAACGGGCTCAAGACCCGCTTCGAGCAGCACCACGACGTCGAGTACGCCGCCGACGCGCTGCAGGCGGCGGTCGATCTCTCGGTGAAGCACATCAACGACCGGCTGCTTCCGGACAAGGCCATCGACGTCATCGACGAGGCCGGCGCCCGCCAGCGCCTGCTCACCGACGAGCTGCGCAAGAAGGTCGTGGACGTGGAGGAAATCGAGCTGATCGTCGCCAAGATGGCGCGCATCCCGACCAAGCAGGTCAGCGCGTCGGACAAGGACGTGCTGGAGAACCTCGAGCGCAACCTCAAGATGGTGATCTTCGGCCAGGACCCGGCCATCGAAACGCTGGTCTCGGCGATCAAGCTGGCCCGTTCGGGCCTGGCCAGCCCGGACAAGCCGATCGGCAACTTCCTGTTCGCCGGCCCCACCGGCGTGGGCAAGACCGAAGTGACCCGCCAGCTGGCGATGCAGCTGGGCATCGAGCTGGTGCGCTTCGACATGTCCGAGTACATGGAGGGACATTCGGTCAGCCGCCTGATCGGCGCGCCCCCGGGCTACGTCGGCTTCGACCAGGGGGGTCTGCTGACCGAAAAAATCGTCAAGACCCCGCACTGCGTGCTGCTGCTCGATGAAATCGAGAAGGCGCACCCGGACGTGTTCAACATCCTGCTGCAGGTCATGGACCGCGGCGTGCTCACGGACACCAACGGCCGCGAGGCGAACTTCCGCAACGTCGTGCTGGTCATGACCACCAATGCCGGCGCCGCCCAGGCGTCGCGCCGGACCATGGGCTTCATCGAACAGAACCACACCAGCGACGCCATGGAAACGATCCGCAAGGCGTTCACGCCGGAGTTCCGCAATCGCCTGGACGGCATCATCCAGTTCGGCTCGCTGGGCCTGGACCACATCCTGCGCGTGGTCGACAAGTTCCTGATCGAACTCGAGTCCCAGCTGCACGAAAAGCACGTGAGCCTGTCCGCCACGCCCGAAGCGCGGCAGTGGCTGGCCCAGCACGGCTTCGACCCGCAGATGGGCGCGCGCCCGATGGCGCGTCTGCTTCAGGACAAGATCAAGCGGCCACTGGCGGACGAACTGCTGTTCGGCAAGCTGGCCAATGGCGGACGCGTCACGGTGGACGTGCGCGACGGGGAGCTGGTGGTCGAGGCCTATGCCGAGCCCGAGAAGCTGCTCCCCGCGACCGTATGATTATTTCATGCGGTAGGTGATGCGGCCCTTGGTCAGGTCATAGGGAGTCATCTCGACCTTGACCTTGTCGCCGGTGAGGATGCGGATGTAGTTCTTGCGCATGCGACCGGAAATATGGGCGGTGATAACGTGGCCGTTCTCGAGCTTGACCCGGAACATGGTGTTCGGGAGGGTCTCGAGAACCGTACCTTCGAATTCAATGCAATCGTCTTTGGACATTCTCTGTTTCGCTGGGCGGGGAAACCGCGCTTGGAAGCCGGTGATTCTGCCATCTCCTTGCCCCAGTTGCAAAAATTTGGTTAATCGGGAATGACCGGGGCCAAACTTGCTGCCGGCAGCGCGGCCAGTCCCGACCAGCTGCCGGGGCGTCCGGCGGCGGCCGCCAGCACTTTTAGCCGCGCCAGGTAGTGCCCGCGCGAAATCGCCTGGGCCCCCAGCGACACCAGGTGTGGGTTGGTGATCTGTGCGTCCACCAGCGGCCAGCCCCAGCCGGCCAGCCAGTGGCCCAGCGCCGCCAGCGCCACCTTGGATCCCCCCGGGTCCGCGCTGAACATGCTCTCGGCGCTGAACATTTCGCCCGAGGCCACGCCGTAAAGGCCGCCCACCAGGCGATCGCCATCGAACACCTCGATGCTGTGGGCGTGCCCGAGCCGGTGCAGCTCGCCGTAGGCCTCGCGCATGGCGGGCAGGATCCAGGTGCCGTCCTGTCCGGGCCGCGGCGCGCTGGCGCAGGCCTGGACCACGGCGTCGAAGCAGGTGTCGGCGCGGACGATCCAGTTGCTCGACCGCAGGCGCCGCCGGAACCGGCTCGACAGGTGTATCCGTCGCGTGTCGAAGACGGCGCGTGGGTCCGGGCACCACCACAGGGGTGGCTGGCCCGGGCTGTACCAGGGAAAGATGCCGCGTGCATAGGCCGCCCTGAGGCGTTCGGGGGACAGGTCGCCGCCCCAGGCCAGCAGGCCGTTCGGGTCGGCCAGCGCCTGCGAGGCCGGCGGGAACCACGCCGGTTGCTCAGGGTCCAGCGGAGGTATCGGCAGGAAGGCCACGATAGGGATGATGCCTGAGCACCAGCGCCTGGTGCTCGGCCACGGCCTGGCGCTCCTGCGCACACCACTGCGCCAGGGCCTGCGCAAAAGCCGGTTCGGCGACGTGGTGGTGGCTGCTCGTGCGCACCGGCAGGAAACCGCGCGGAACCTTGTGTTCGCCCTGGGCGCCGGGCTCGAAGACCGCCAGGCCCTCGCGAAGGCAATATTCGATGCCCTGGTAGTAACAGGTTTCAAAGTGCAGCCCGGGCGAGGCCTCCACCGAGCCCCAATAGCGGCCGTAGAGCGTGTCGCCGCCGCGCAGGCACAAGGCACCGGCGGCGATCTCGCCCTCGCGTTCTGCCAACACCAGCACCAGCTGCCGCGGCATCACCCGGGCCAGGTGCTGCAGGAATTCAAGCGTGAGCGCCGGGTGGTTGCCGTAGTCGGCGAAGGTGCGGCAATAGAAGTAGTACATCGCCTCGAGCTCGACCTCGCTGGCCTCGTCGCCGTGCACGCAGCGCAGCCGGAAACCGTCGCGGGCGACGCGGGCGCGTTCCTGGCGGATGTTCTTGCGCTTGCGCGGCTGCAGGTCGGCCAGGAAGGCGTCGAAGTCGGGCCAGTCCCGGTTGCGCCAGTGGTACTGGATGTCGTCGCGCTGCAGCCAGCCGTCGCCGAAGGCGGCCGACTCCGTGGACGGATGGAAATTGACGTGCAGCGAGGACAGGCCGTCGCGGTCGCCGCGTTCGCGCATCGCTTGGAGCAATGCCCGGCGGTCGCTGGTTTCGCGCGCCAGCAGGCGCGGGCCGGTGACGGGCGAATAGGGCACCGCCACCAGCCATTTCGGGTAGTAGGCCAGGCCCAGGCGCTGGTGGGCCTGGGCCCAGGCGTGGTCGAAGACGAATTCGCCGTGTGAGTTGCCCTTCAGGTAGGCCGGTGCCGCCGCGACCATTTCCCCATCCCGCCAGAGGCTGGCGTGTCGGGGTGTCCAGCCCCAGGCGGGGCGCAGGCAGCCGTGGCGTTCGAGCCCGGCCAGGAAGGCATGGGCGAGGAAGGGGTTGGCGCCATCGTGCAGCGCGTCCCAGGCCTGCGCCGGAATGTCGTCGAGCCGTTCGTGGAGGCGGAGCTGCAGGCTCATCCCGAGCCTGTAGGAGCGCCTTCAGGCGCGAATCTTTTGCCTTTGCCTTGGGCAAGGAAGGAATTCGCGCCTGAAGGCGCTCCTACGGGGCAGCAGGTCATTCCTTGTCGAGGAACTTCTCGGCGTCCAGGGCCGCCATGCAGCCGAAGCCAGCCGACGTGATGGCCTGGCGGTAGACCTGGTCGGCGACGTCGCCGGCGGCGAACACGCCCGGGATCGAGGTGGCGGTGGCGTTGCCCTCCAGGCCCGACTTGATCGTCAGGTAGCCGTTGCGCATGTCCAGCTGGCCCTCGAACAGCGAGGTGTTGGGGGTATGGCCGATGGCCACGAAGAAACCCTGGACGGCGATCTCGCGCGGGGTGTCGTCCTTGGTCGAACGAATGCGCATGCCGGTGACGCCGGTGGCGTCGCCCAGCACTTCGTCGACGGTGTGGTCCCAGATGATCTCGACCTTGCCGGCCTGGGCCTTGGCGAACAGCTTGTCCTGCAGGATCTTCTCCGAGCGCAGCTTGTCGCGGCGGTGGACCAGGTAGACCTTGCGGGCGATGTTGGACAGGTACAGCGCCTCTTCCACGGCGGTATTGCCGCCGCCGATCACCGCCACGTCCTGGTCGCGGAAGAAGAAGCCGTCGCAGGTGGCGCAGGCGGATACACCCTTGCCCATGAAGGCCTGTTCGCTGGGCAGGCCCAGGTACTTGGCGCTGGCGCCGGTGGCGATGACCAGGGCGTCGCAGGTGTACTCGCCGCTGTCGCCGACCAGGCGGAACGGGCGACGGGAGAGGTCGGCGGTGTGGATCTGGTCGAACACGATTTCGGTTTCGAAACGCTCGGCGTGGGCCTGCATGCGCGCCATCAGGTCCGGCCCCATCAGCCCGTGGGCGTCGCCCGGCCAGTTGTCCACTTCGGTGGTGGTCATCAGCTGGCCACCCTGCTGCAGGCCGGTGACCAGGACCGGCTTGAGGTTGGCGCGGGCACCGTAGACGGCGGCGGAGTAGCCGGCCGGGCCGGAACCGAGGATGAGCAGGCGGCAGTGCTTGGGGGCGGTCATGTATGATTCTTCAGGTTCGAGGGGTTTGTTACTCAAGCCATCTAGCTTGTAGGCCACGGCCGGGCAAATCAAGGTGAACCACCGGACCTCACTGTTCCGGGGCACCGTCCGGCGGTCACTGGGCGCGAGGGCATCAACTGCTGTATAAACAGCCAGCTATAACGACTTTCTGAGGCTTTTTCTCTCGGTGGCGCGCACTCCAGATCGAAGCTCCAATGCCGGCATCGACCGCCGCCAGAAGCTCTGGCGCGAACTCGCCTTGGTCGCGCTCGCGCCCCTGCTGCTGTACCTGCTGGCGAGCCTGCTGAGCTACAACCCGAACGACGAAGGCTGGTCGCGCACCGGCTCCGTCGCCGGGCCGCTGAACAACGTCGGTGGCCTGGTGGGCGCTTACCTGGCCGACCTGGCGTTCTGGGTCTTTGGCTTCGTGGCCTACACCTTGCCGGTGCTGCTCGGTGGCGTGGCCTGGATCGCGCTTTTCGGGCTCGATCCGGACGGCGACGGGCGCGTGGACTTCGGGCCGGCGCTGCGCCTGGTCGGCATCGTCGGCTTCCTGGTTTCGGCCTGCGGCCTGGCCCATGTACTTGGCGGTGCGGCCCTGGACCTGCCCAACGGCTCCGGCGGCATCCTGGGCGAGTTGGTCGGCGCGTCCATGCGCAAGGTGTTCGGGGGCATGGGCGGCAACCTGTTCCTGCTGGCCGTCGTATTGATGTCGGTCACCCTGGCCACCGGCCTGAGCTGGTTCGCGCTGATGGACTGGATCGGCGGCAAGGTGCTGGCGCTGTTCGCCCGGCTGGGAACCCGCACCCGCGAGGCCGCCGAATGGCAGCGCGCCCGCGCGATGCGCGAGGAACGCGAGGAGGTACGCAAGGTCGACACCGCCAAGCGCGCCAAGCGCGAGCCGGTGCGGATCGAACCGCCGGCCAAACCGGTCATCGAAAAATCCGAACGCGCCCAGCGCGAGCAGCAGATCCCGCTGTTCAACGTCGGTGGCGGCGAGGGCCTGCCGCCGCTGTCCCTGCTCGACGACCCCAAGGAACAGCCCAAGGGCTATTCCGAGGAGACACTGGAAACCCTGTCGCGCCAGATCGAGTTCAAGCTCAAGGACTTCCGCGTCGAGGTGCAGGTGGTCGGCGCCTACCCGGGCCCGGTGATCACGCGCTTCGAAATGGAGCCGGCGCCGGGCGTCAAGGGCAGCCAGATCAGTTCCCTGGACAAGGACATCGCCCGCGGCCTGTCGGTCAAGTCCGTGCGCGTGGTGGACGTGATCCCGGGCAAGTCCGTGGTGGGCCTGGAAATCCCCAACTCGCACCGCGAGATGATCTACCTCAGCGAGATCCTGCGCTCGAAGGAATACGACAAGGTTGCCTCGCCGCTGGCCATGGCGCTGGGCAAGGACATCGGCGGACGCCCGGTGGTGGTGGACCTGGCGCGCATGCCACACCTGCTGGTCGCCGGCACCACCGGTTCGGGCAAGTCGGTCGGCGTCAACGCGATGGTGCTCAGCCTGCTGTACAAGTCCAGCGCCAAGGACGTGCGCATGCTGATGATCGACCCCAAGATGCTGGAGCTGTCGGTCTACCAGAACATCCCGCACCTGCTGGCGCCGGTGGTCACCGACATGAAGGAGGCCGCCAACGGCCTGCGCTGGTGCGTGGCCGAGATGGAGCGCCGGTACAAGCTGATGAGCGCGGTCGGCGTGCGCAACCTGGCCGGCTTCAACCGCAAGGTCAAGGACGCCCAGGACGCCGGCCAGCCGCTGATGGATCCACTGTTCCGGCCCAACCCGGACCTGGACGAAGTGCCGCGGCCGCTCGAGGCGCTGCCGTACATCGTCGTGTTCATCGACGAATTCGCCGACATGATGATGATCGTCGGCAAGAAGGTCGAAGAACTGATCGCGCGCCTGGCGCAGAAGGCCCGCGCCGCCGGCATCCACCTCATCCTGGCCACCCAGCGGCCCTCGGTGGACGTGATCACCGGCCTGATCAAGGCCAACATCCCGACCCGCATCGCCTTCCAGGTGAGCTCGAAGATCGACTCGCGCACGATTCTCGACCAGTCCGGCGCGGAGACCCTGCTGGGCAACGGCGACATGCTCTACCTGCCGCCGGGCACCGCCATGCCCGAGCGCGTGCACGGCGCCTTCGTCAGCGACGAGGAAGTGCACCGCGTGGTGGCGCACCTGCGCCAGAACAGCAAGGGACCGGACTACATCGAGGGCGTGCTCGAGGATGTGCAGTCCATGGGCGACGGCGTGGTCATCGGCCCGACCGGCCTGCCCGAGTCTGGCGCGTCGTCGGGGGACGAGTCCGACCCGCTCTACGACGAGGCGGTCAAGGTGGTCACCGAGACCCGGCGCGCCTCGATTTCCGGCGTGCAGCGGCGCCTGAAGATCGGCTACAACCGCGCCGCCCGCCTGATCGAAGCCATGGAGGCCGCCGGCATCGTCACGCCGCCCGAACACAACGGCGACCGCCAGGTGATCGCGCCGCCACCGCCGCGCTGAAGCGGCAGGGCCCAAGGGTTTAAGCCACCGTTCAAGGCCCGCATCCGCCGTTCAGCCAAGCCACGCCACACTGGCCCGCAATTGCCCACGAGGTTTTTTCGATGCGCCTTTTCGTATTGCTGATGCTCGCCCTCGCCGCGCCGCTGGCCAACGCCGGTGCGCGCGACCAACTCGACGCCTTCGGCGCCGGCATGCAGGGCATGGCCGCCGACTTCCGGCAGCGGGTCTACGACCCGGACGGCGAACTGCTCGAGTCGTCCAGCGGCAAGCTGCAGCTGCGCGCGCCGCGGCAGTTCCGCTGGGAAGTGGTCGAGCCGTTCCCGCAGCTGATCGTCGCCGATGGCACCCACGTCTGGATCCACGACCCGGACCTGGAACAGGTCACCGTGCGCATCCAGAGCCATGAAGAGCAGGGCAGCCCGCTGTCGGTGCTGGTGGACCCGACCGAGCTCGAGCGCCAGTTCAAGGTCAGCGAAGCCGGCCAGGCCGACGGCCTGGCCTGGTTGGACCTGGATCCGGTCAAGCCCGCGGAGTCGCCGTTCGAGAAGGCCCGCCTGGGCTTCGACGCCAAGGGCCTGGTCGTGATGGAAATGCACGATGGCCTGGGCCAGCGTACCCAGGTGCGCTTCAGCGACTGGCAGCGCAACCCGGCCGTGGCGGCCGACACCTTCCGCTTCACCCCGCCGCCAGGCACCGAGGTGGTGGGCGAGAAGGCGCAGGCTGCCGAGGTCATGCCGCTGGCGGATTAGCCAAGCCGTTACACTGTCGCGGTGAGCCGCAAAGCCCCCGCCACGCCCCCGCTGTTCGCCCCGCCCGAGGCCCTCAAGCCGCTGGCCGAACGCATGCGCCCGGCCAGCCTGGACGACATGGTCGGCCAGCGCCGGCTGCTCTCGTCGGGCTCGGCACTGCGCCGCGCGGTTGAATCCGGGCGGGTGCATTCGATGATCCTCTGGGGCCCGCCGGGCTGCGGCAAGACCACGCTGGCGCTGCTGCTGGCGCGTTATGCCGAAGCCGAGTTCGTGGCGATTTCGGCGGTGCTCTCGGGCCTGCCGCAGGTGCGCGAGGTGCTGGCGGCGGCCGAGGCGCGGTTTGCCGAGGGTCGTCGCACGGTGCTGTTCGTGGACGAGGTGCATCGGTTCAACAAGACCCAGCAGGACGCCTTCCTGCCGCACATCGAGCGCGGCAGCATCCTGTTCGTCGGCGCCACCACCGAAAATCCCAGCTTCGAACTCAATTCCGCGTTGCTCTCCCGATGCCGCGTGCACGTGCTCGAATCGGTGTCGGTGGACGACATCGTCGCGGCGCTGCAGCGGGCGCTGGACGACGGCGAACGCGGCCTGGGCGGGCAGGGCATCGAGGTCGACGCCGCGCGCCTGCGCGACATCGCCGGCGCGGCCGACGGCGATGTCCGGCGGGCGCTGACCCTGCTCGAGATCGCCGCCGAACTGGCCGCGGACGAAGGCGGCCGCATCACCGAAACCACGCTGGCCCAGGTGCTGGCCGACCGCACCCGCCGCTTCGACAAGGGCGGCGAGCAGTTCTACGACCAGATTTCGGCCTTGCACAAGTCCGTGCGCAGTTCGAACCCCGACGGCGCCCTGTACTGGTTCGCGCGCATGCTCGACGGCGGCTGCGACCCGGCCTACCTGGCCCGGCGCATCACCCGCATGGCGGTCGAGGACATCGGCCTGGCCGATCCGCGTGGCCTGCAGATCTGCGTCGAAGCCTGGGACACCTACGACCGCCTGGGGAGCCCCGAAGGCGACCTGGCGCTGGCGCAGGCAGTGATCTACCTGGCCAGCACCGCCAAATCCAACGCCGGTTACGTCGCCTTCAAGGCGGCCCAGGCCGATGTCCGCGAGGCCGGCACGCTGGACGTGCCGCTGCACCTGCGCAACGCGCCGACCAAGCTGATGAAGTCGCTGGGCTACGGCAGCGGCTACCAGTACGACCACGACGCGCCCGAGGGCATCGCCCTGGGCCAGACCGCCTTCCCGGAGGCCATGGGTGAGCGGGTCTATTACCGGCCGGTCGAGCGCGGCCTGGAAATAAAGCTCAAGGAAAAACTCGATCGCCTGCGGGCGTCGCGCGAACAGGCGCGCGGGGAGGGCTGAGTGAACTGGACCCTGCTCTGGCTGGTGATGGCCGGCGGCGCGATCGGCGCCGGCGGACGGCACCTGGTGGGCGGCTGGCTGCTGCGCCAGCTCGGCGACGGCATGCCCTGGGGCACGCTGGCGGTGAACCTGGCCGGCAGCTTGCTGGCGGGCTTCCTGCTGGTCTGGCTGGAAGACCGCGGATCCGGGGCGCTTTACGCCCGCGCCTTCCTGGTCGTTGGCGTGCTCGGCGGGCTGACGACGTATTCGGCGCTGATGCTCGAATGCCTGGTGTTCGCGCGTACGGCGAAGCCCGGGCTGATGCTGGGCTACCTGGCGGTCACCCTGGTGGGCGGCCTGGCCCTGGTCTGGGCCGGGGCGCGGCTGGCCGGCTGGCTGCGGCCGGTCTGAACCGGTTTCAGAAGCGTTCCAGCACCGGCAGGTAGCGCCATTGCCCGACCGGCATCTTGGCCAGGCCGACCCGGCCAATGCGCAGGCGGCGCACCGCCGTGGCCTTGAGGCCGACTTCGGCACAAAGGTGTTCGAGCAGGCCGGGGCGTACGCCCTTGATGGCGAAACGCAGGCGCTGTTCGCTTTGCCAGCTGACCCGGAAAGGGGCGACCGGCCAGCCCTGGTAGGTGGTGCCGCCGGTCAGCCGGCTCCAGCCGTAGGGCGCGAGTTCGCCTTCGACATCGACGTTGAATTCCTGTTCCAGGCGCTCGCCGTCCTGCCTGAGCTTTTGCAGCACCCGGCCGTCCTGGCTGAAGACCATCAGGCCGCTGGCTTCGGCAGGCAGCGGCATCGCCGGCTCCAGGCGCGGGAAGTGGCGCTGGAGCAGGCGCCAGCCAGACGGGTCGTCTTCCCAGCGGTTGTCGCGCACCAGCAGCTTCGCGGCCGGATTGTCGCCGGCCCCGGGGTCGAAGCCGGCGGGCTTGTGCAGCAGCATCGTCGCCGGCTCGGCGGCTTCCGCGGCGGCATCGGGCAGCAGGGCCACCGTTTCATCAGTGACCGGGTGCTGCGGTGCCTCGACGACCACGCCGTCCACCGTGACCCAGCCGCCCTGCACGTAGCGCTCGGCTTCGCTGCGGGTGCAGCCGGTGATCTCGACCACGCGGCGGGCCAGGCGGACGGGTTCGGTCATGACTTGCGGGCGGCCTTCTTGAGGTCCTTTTCCGCGCGTTTTTCCTTCGGGGTCTTCTCCGGCTTCTTTTTTTCGTTCTTTTTCTGGTTCAGGCCCTTGGCCATGGTCATGCTCCGTGGTGCCGCCACGCGGATGCGCGGCCCGGCGGCGGCAAGCATGCGCCAGCTGCCGCGGAATGGCCACGATTTTCGTTGCAGGGGCGTCGGCCGGGGCGCGATAATGCGACGTCCCGTTTCATTTCTGGAATGACCCCATGCTCGACCCGACCCTCCTGCGCAGCCAGCTCGCCGAGACCGCCGCCCGTCTCAAGCAGTCCCGTGGCTTCGATCTGGACGTGGCCGCACTGGAGCGGCTCGAAGCCGAGCGCAAGGCGATCCAGGGCCGTACCCAGGAACTGCAGAACCTGCGCAACACCCGATCCAAGGCCATCGGCCAGGCCAAGGCCAAGGGCGAGGACGTGGCGCCCCTGATGGCCGAGGTCGCCGGCATCGGCGACGAACTCAAGGCCTCCGAGGCCCGGCTCGATGCCCTGCGTGCCGAGATCGATGCGATCGCGATGGCCATCCCCAACCTGCCCGACGCCAGCGTGCCGGCCGGCAAGGACGAAACCGACAACCAGGAAATCAGCCGCTGGGGCACGCCGCGCCAGTTCGATTTCGCGGTGAAGGACCATGTCGAACTCGGCGCCCGCGATGGCTGGCTCGACGGCGACACCGCGGCCAAGCTCAGCGGCGCGCGTTTCACCGTGCTGCGCGGCCCGCTCGCGCGCCTGCACCGCGCCCTGGCCCAGTTCATGCTGGACCTGCACGCCGGCGAGCATGGTTACGAAGAAACCAACGTGCCGCTGGTCGTCAATGCCGACAGCCTGCGTGGCACCGGCCAGCTGCCCAAGTTCGAGGACGACCTGTTCGCGACCGCGCTTGGCGATGACCGCCGCTACCTGATCCCGACCAGCGAAGTGCCGCTGACCAACATCGTGCGCGACAGCATCGTCGAGGACGCCGTGATGCCGCTGCGCATGACCGCGCATTCGATGTGCTTCCGCGCCGAGGCCGGCAGCCACGGCCGCGACACCCGCGGCATGATCCGCCAGCACCAGTTCGAGAAGGTCGAACTGGTCTCGATCGCCCGTCCTGCCGAGTCCGATGCCGAACACGAGCGCATGACCGGCTGCGCCGAAGCGGTGCTGCAAAAGCTCGGCCTGCCTTACCGCAAGGTGCTGCTGTGCACCGGCGACATGGGCTTTTCGGCCGTCAAGACCTACGACCTGGAAGTCTGGCTGCCGAGCCAGGACACCTACCGCGAGATCAGCAGCTGCTCGAACTGCGGCGACTTCCAGGCACGGCGCATGCAGGCGCGCTGGCGCAATCCGGCCACCGGCAAGCCCGAGCCGGTGCACACGCTCAATGGTTCCGGCGTGGCCGTCGGCCGCGCGCTCATCGCGGTGATGGAAAACTACCAGCAAGCCGACGGCAGCATCGAGATCCCGGCGGTGCTGCGGCCCTACATGGGCAACCAGGAGTGCATCGGATGAACCACCCCGACCTCAACGATCTCCAGTTCTACGCCATGGTCGTCGAACACGGCGGCTTCGCAGCGGCCGAACGCGCCCTGGGCGTGCCCAAGTCGCGCCTGAGCCGCCGCATCGCCCAGCTGGAAAACGAGCTGGGCGTGCGCCTGCTGCAGCGTTCGACCCGCAAGTTCGCGGTCACCGACGTCGGCCAGAGCGTCTACCGCCACGCCCAGACCATGCTGGCCGAGGCCCAGGCGGCCCGCGAGGCGGTCGACCGCGTGTCCGCCGCGCCGCGCGGCACCATCAAGGTAAGCTGCCCGATCGCGTTGGCGCAGGAACTGCTTGCGCCGTTGCTGCCGACCTTCATGAAGACCCATCCCCAGGTGCGCATCCAGCTGCACGTGAGCAACCGGCGCGTGGACGTGATCCAGGAAGGTTTCGACGTGGCCCTGCGCGTGCGCATGCAGCTGGACGAAGACGGCGAGATGGTGGCCCGCCGGTTTGGCCAGTTGCGCGAATTGCTGGTGGCCAGCCCGCGCTATCTCGACCGCGTCGGGCGACCGCAGGTGCCGGCCGACCTGGCCGGCCACACGACGCTGAGTACGAGCGACGACGACGCACGCCAGCGCTGGACCCTGCACGGCCCCGAGGGCCAGGTGCAGCGCGTTGACCTGACGCCGGTGCTGATGGCCGGGGATTTCCCGCTTCAACTGGCCGCCGCCCGCGACGGCCTGGGCGTGGTGCTGCTGCCGGAGCTGAGCTGCGCCGAAGCCATCCGGCGTGGCGAGCTGGAAGTGGTGCTGCCGCACTGGAACCTGCCCCAGGGCATCTGCCACGCGATCTATCCTTCGCGCCGCGGCTTGCTGCCGGCGGTGCGGGTGTTCATTGATTTCCTGGCCGAGCACTTGCCACCGAAGATCCAGGACAGCAAGCTCAAATGCGGCACGCCCGGCGGCGTGCCCTGCGAGAAGATTGTCGCGGCCCCTTAGCCGCGACTTGCAACAGTTTCGGAAGAGTGGCCGAGCGGTTTAAGGCACCGGTCTTGAAAACCGGCGAAGGGTCAAACCTTCCGTGGGTTCGAATCCCACCTCTTCCGCCATCTCCCGGTCTTATCCTGAAAAGGCGGCGTGCAGGGCCAGGGCCAGCACGTTGTAGCCGCCGTGCGCGACCAGGCAGGCGGGCAGGGAGCGGGTGAGGGCGTAGACCGCGGAGAAGATGGCGGCCAGCACGACCGTGCCCGGAAGCTCCGGGCCGACGAAGGGCAGGTGCACGGCGGTGAACGCCAGCACCGACAGCCCGCACGCGGGCAACAGGCCCACGGCGCGCTCGGCGACTGGGATGAGCCAGGCGCGGAAGGCCAGTTCCTCCAGGAAGGGAGCGTAAAGGCCGACGATCAGGAACATCGGCCACCACGGCGCGTCCGCGTCCATGCCCAGGATGGCGTCGCTGCCCATGCCGCTGCCGGGCCAGACCAGGCGGCTCAAGCCGTCGATGAGATGCACGGCGGCCACGCCGGCCACGGCCGCGGCGACAGCGATGCCCAAGGCAGGCCAGACAGGGCGGGGAAGGGCGAAGGGCGAGGGCAGCCTGAAGCCAACGCCGAAGCCCCAATAGGCGATCAGCAGCGTGCCGGTGGGCACCACCAGCATCAGCAGCGCCGTCACCAGGGAATCGTCCCAGGCCTCGGGATCAAAGGGGCTGGGCAGGTCGTTGTAGACGGTGGCGTGCGCTTCGCAGCTGCGGACGCCGGAGGCGCGCACGAGGTCCTGCAGCGTGGTCCTCGCCGCCGACAGCTCGAAGGTGCGCAGGCGCGAGAAGCCCACGGCGACGTCCAGGCCCGCGCATTCTTCGGGACGATGGTCGGGGAAACCGTCGGGAACGAACTCGCCGTCCGCGAACACCGGGTGGCGGGTGACGCGGGCCTGCAGCGATTGAAGCTGGGCCGGCGTGCCCTGCACCCAGGCCAGGACGCGGTCGTGGTGGCCCAGCTTGTCGAGCGCGAACATCCACGTGGCCGCCAGGCCCAGCAGCAGTGCCGGCAGCAGCAGCGAGAGTCCGAGCAGGCCAAGGCGCTGCAGGAGTTGGGAAGGCGACATGTCGGTTCAACCCGGTGGAAGGTGCCCAGTGTCCGGTCGCGTCGCCACGGTGTCTGTCGTCCGCCATCGCTGGGTGTCGTAGTCATTTTCCGCGTGATCGGCCCGTCGCAGGCAGGCATCCGCGCAACTTGTCAGGCACCGATAACAGGGTTCGTGCCATTGACCCCCGGGTAGGAAATAACCTAGCGAAATGGCGGCAAGTTGCCCTTGTCGCGTCGGCGCTCGCTCGCCTAGCGTGGAACGCGAACCCTGGGGAGGGACACACATGATCCGAGTATTCATCGTCGACGACCACGCGCTCGTGCGCACCGGCTACCGCCTCATCCTCGAGCAGGCCGGCGGCATCGAGATCATCGGCGAAGCGGCCACCGGCGAAGAGGCGCTGCCGCTGGTGCGCCGGCTGCAGCCAGACGTGGTGCTTTGCGACCTGCACCTGCCCGGGATCAGCGGGCTGGACGTCACCGAGCGCGTCGTGCGTGCCGACCTGGGCACGCGCGTGATCATCGTCTCGATACAGGAAGACGGGCCGATGCCGCGCCGGCTCATCGAAGCGGGTGCGTCGGGTTACCTGGGCAAGGGCTGCGACCCGCAGGAACTGGTGCGTGCCGTCGGCGACGTATTCCGCGGTCGTCGCTACCTGGCCAGCGACGTCGCCCAGCGCATGGCCCTGGACGGGTTTGGTGGCCAGTCATCGCCTTTCGACGCACTGTCCCCGCGGGAACTGCAAGTGGCGCGCCTGCTTTGCCAGGGACTGCGCATGGAAGAAATCGGCCGTCGGCTCAGCCTGAGCGGAAAAACCGTGGCCACGCACAAATACCGGTTGTTCGAGAAACTGGGCATCCGGGACGCCATCTCGCTGGCCCGCTTGGCCGGGCAGCACGGCGTTTCCGACCCCGCCTCCGCGCTCAGCGCCTGAAACCCCGGTCCGGAACGAACAAGGGCGCCCGAAGGCGCCCTTGTCCGATATCTCGTGCAGCAGCGTCAGCTGGCCTTGTCGTCCTGCGCCTGCTTGGACGCGTCAGGATCAGCCAGGGACCAGTCCGGAGCCTCGGGGGCTTCGACAGGCTTTTCCTGGGTCTGCGGGCGCGGCGGGCTGTCGAACTGTGCCGGTTGGGTCCGCAGGTAGGGATTGACCGGGTCCTGCTCCGGAATCAGGCTCGGCTGCGTCGGCTGGGCCGCGCGCTGGCTGGGCGCGGGCGTGGCCTCGGGCTCCGGCTTCGCTTCCGGCTGGGGCTCGGCTTTCGGCGCGGGGGCGGGCTTCGCCGCTTGCGTCGGCTCGGGCTTCGGCGGAGCCGCGTCGGCGACCGCGTCCGCCTTGGTGGCTTCCGGCGGTGCTTCGGCCGCCACGGCCTCGGCGACGGGCGCAGCCGGCTCCGCGTTGGCGGTGACCTCGGGCTTCGCATCGTCCTTGCCGGGCGCGACCGCTTCCGCCGCGGCGGGCTGCGCCGCCACCGGCACCGGCGTGGTGTCGATGGCCACGGCCTGCACCGAGGGCTCAGGCTCCGGCTTCGGCATCGGAGCCGGCGGCTCCACCGTCACAACGGCGGCGGCCGACGTCGCCACGACCGGCACGACGGCCGGCGTCGGCGCCAGGTCCTCGAAATCCGACTCTGCCGCGGTCACGGCCGATGTGCTGGCTTCCGCAGACTTGCCGCCGCCCTGGCCGTCGTCGGCGCCAGCGGACTCTTCGCCCTCGTCACCCGAGTCCTCGTTGGTACTCGTCTCGGCACCGGCTTCCGAACGACGGCGGCGGCGACCGCCGCGACGGCCACGGCGACGACGGCCGGTGCCCTCGGTCGAGGCCGACGAATCATTCGCCGTGTCCTCGCTGCTACCTTCCTGGCTGGCCAGGGCCGCGTCCGTCCGCTCCAGGTCGGCCTCGTCGGCGGCATCGGCCGCGGAAGCACCTGCGCCTCCAGCGGCCGCGGCCTGCTGCCGTGCCTCGCGCGCCTCGCGGCGCTCCTGCTCGCGCTTGAGGTTTTCCTGGCGCTGCTGCTCGCGACGCTCGGCGTCCTTCTTCTGGTTTTCCTCGCGGCGCTTCTGGGCCTCGGCGCGCTTGGCCTCGTCCTGCTGCTTCTGTTCTTCGGTGCGCTCGGGCTTGGGGGCCTTCTGCTTGCCGGCCTGGGCCGGCTTGCCGCCGCGGTCGCGCTCGATGCGCTCGCGGCGACCGCCACGTTCACGGCGACCGCCGCGTTCGTTGCGCTCACCCCGTTCGCCGCGCTCGCCGCGTTCGGATCGGTCACCGCGATCGTTGCGCTTGGCCCTGGCCGGCGCCTCGGCGGGCGTGTCGTCGCCGCTGAACAGGGCCGCCAGCCGGGCGAAGAAGCCACGCTTGGCCGCCGGTTCCTTGATTGCCGCCGGCAGCGGTGCCGGTTCGGGCGCCTCTTCGCGCACCGGCGCCGGGTTCGGCGGGCGCACGGCGGTGACCGACGGCAGGTCAGGCACGTTGATGTGCGACTTGGTCAGGGCATGCACGGCCTGCTTGCGCGGGCTGGTGCGGTGGTAGCTGGGCTTGCCCGACTCTTCACCCAGCTCGTTGTCGCGCAGGCGGGTGATGTTGAAGTGCGGCGTCTCGATCTGGTCGTCGGCGACCACCACCACCGGGGCGTCGTGCCGGGTCTCGATCTCGACCAGGGCGCGGCGCTTTTCATTGAGCAGGTAGTTGGCGATTTCCGGCGGCGCCTGGACCAGCACCTGCCCGGTGTTTTCCTTCATCGCGTGCTCTTCGGCCAGACGCAGGATCGACAGCGACAGCGATTCGACGCTGCGCATGCGGCCGTGGCCTTCGCAGCGCGGGCAGACCACCTGGCTGGACTCGCCCAGGCTCGGGCGCAGGCGCTGGCGGCTCATTTCGAGCAGGCCGAAGCGGGAGATGCGGCCGATCTGCACGCGGGCGCGGTCCTGCTTCAGGGCGACCTGCAGGCGTTCCTCGACCTGGCGCTGGTGCTTGCCCGAGGCCATGTCGATGAAGTCGATGACCACCAGGCCGCCCAGGTCGCGCAGGCGCATCTGGCGGGCCACTTCGTCGGCGGCTTCCAGGTTGGTGTTGAACGCCGTGTCCTCGATGTCGCTGCCCTTGGTGGCGCGCGCCGAGTTGACGTCGATGGCGGTCAGCGCCTCGGTCTGGTCGACCACGATCGAGCCGCCCGAGGGCAGGCGCACCTGGCGCTCGTAGGCGCCTTCGATCTGCGACTCGATCTGGTAGCGGTTGAACAGCGGGGTCGGATCTTCGTAGAACTTGAGCTTGCGCAGGTTCTGCGGCATCACCGACTGCATGAAGTCGCGGGCCTCGTCGTACATCTCCTGCGTATCGACCAGGATTTCACCGACGTCGGCGCGCAGGTAGTCACGCAGGGCGCGGATGATCAGGCGCGATTCCTGGTAGATCAGGAAGGGCGCCGGCTTGGACAGCGCGGCGTCGGTGATCGACTTCCAGACCTGGAGCAGGTAATCGAGGTCCCACTGCAGCTCGTCGGCGGCGCGGCCAACGCCGGCGGTGCGGATGATCACGCCCATTTCCTCGGGAATGGTCAGCGCATCCATCGCTTCCTTCAGCGCGGCGCGGTCGTCGCCCTCGACCCGGCGCGAAACGCCACCGGCGGAGGGCGAGTTGGGCATCAGCACCATGTAGCGGCCGGCCAGCGAGATGAAGGTGGTCAGGGCAGCGCCCTTGTTGCCACGTTCTTCCTTTTCGACCTGGACCACGACTTCCTGGCCTTCGCGCAGGAATTCCTTCAGGCCGGCCTTGTTCGGGTCGACGCCGGGGACGAAGTAGTCGCGGGAGATTTCCTTGAGCGGGAGGAACCCGTGTCGTTCGCCGCCGTATTCGACGAAGGCGGCTTCAAGTGAGGGTTCGAGCCGGACGATGCGGCCCTTGTAGATGTTGGACTTCTTCTGTTCCTTCGAGGGCTGCTCGATGTCGATGTCGTACAGGTTCTGGCCATCGACGATCGCCACGCGCAATTCTTCAGCCTGCGTGGCATTGATCAGCATACGCTTCATGGTGGATTCCTCACGCGCTCGTACCGCGAGGAACGCCGGGGTCCGCGCCCGATGTAACTGGCCCGGGGCGCATGGCGCGCCCGGGCCTGGCAGGAACTTCCAGCGCTACAGACCTTGGGCGAACCCACGGGAGCGCTTGTTTGTTTTGTTCGGTCTTAGGGCCCGGACCCCGCCGCGCGGCGTCCGGTGTTCGCAGGCATTCAGGCCTGCGGCAATATCCGTCCGCCTTCGGCACCGGCTAACATGGTCACCCCCGTGGGGTGTGGTAGCGGTTCCTCGGGATTCGCAGGGGTCGGCTTTTGGCCGGGGAGCCCCTTCGAAATCAGGACGTTATCTCGCGCAGTGATTGTATAGGGGCAACCCCCATGGCGGCAAACCAAGACGTCTCGACCGGCGTGAGACTGGTCCGGGTCCCCGAGGACCGGGAGGGCCAGCGGCTGGACAACTTCCTGCTGCTGCAGCTCAAGGGGGCCCCGCGAAGCCTGGTCTACAAGCTCGTGCGCAGTGGCCAGGTCCGGATCAACGGCAAGCGGGCCAAGGCCGACAGCCGCCTGGCCGGGGGGGACGAGGTGCGCATCCCGCCGGTCCGGCTGGCCGAGCCGGGCGAGGTGAAGGCACCGCCCAAGGGCATGCTCGAACGCCTGGAAGCGAGCATCGTCTTCGAGGACAAGGCCCTGCTGGCGATCAGCAAACCCAGCGGCATCGCCACCCACGGTGGCAGCGGCATCAGTTTCGGCGTGATCGAGGCGCTGCGGTCGCTGCGCCCGGGCGAGCCGCTGGAGCTGGTGCACCGGCTCGACCGGGACACCTCCGGGGTGCTGGTGCTGGCCAAGAAGCGTTCGGCCCTGCTGGAGCTGCAGCGCCTGATGCGCGCCGGCGAGGACGACGAAGGGCCGGCCAAGCGCTACCTGGCCCTGTTGGTCGGGCGCGTGCCCAACGGCACGCTGACCGTCGACGCGCCGCTACAGAAATCCGTGCTCCAGGGCGGCGAGCGCATGGTCCGCGTGGATCCGTCGGGCAAACCCTCGATCAGCCACGTCAAGGTGCTCGAGCGCCGCGGCGGCCACAGCTTCTGCGAGGTGCGCATCGAAACCGGTCGTACCCACCAGATCCGCGTGCATGCCGCGCACCTGGGCCATCCGGTGGCGGGCGACGAAAAATACGGCGACCGTGACGCCAACAAGCGCCTGGTCGAACAGGCCGGGCTGCGCCGGCTGTTCCTGCACGCGGCGTCGATCGAGTTCGCGCTCGAGAACGGCGCCAAGCCCTACCTGATCAACGCGCCGCTGCCCGACGACCTCAAGGCCGTGCTCGACCGCCTGGCCTGAACAATCTTGTAGGAGCGCCTTCAGGCGCGAATCCCTTCTTTGCCAAAGGCAAAGTCAAAAGATTCGCGCCTGAAGGCGCTCCTACAGGAAGGGGTGTCAGGCCAGCTGTTCGGCCTTGGCGGCGCAGGTGAAGTCGTTCTCGCTCAGCCCGCCGACGTCGTGGGTGGAATAGCGCACCACCGCCCGGTCATAGTGCACGCCCAGGTCGGGATGGTGGTCCTGGGCGTGGGCGACGTAGGCCAGGGCGTTCACGAAGGCCATCGTCCGGTAGTAGTCCTTGAAACGGAAGGTGCGGGTGATGGCCTTGCCTTCGTCGGCCAGCTCCCAGCCGGGCAGGGCGGCCAGGCGCGCGGCCACGGCATCGGCGTCGAGCTGGTGCTGCGGCCCCTTCAGGGGCTGGCAGTCGCGGTCGGCGAGTTCATTGATCGTGGTCATGACAGCGTTCCGGTGCATGGGCAGCCAAGTATAGGGCCGGGCGTTAGAATGCACGCCATGATCAACCTGTCCGCGAACGCCCAGACCTATTTCCGCCGCCTGCTCGAAACCCAGGGCGGCGACGCCGTTGGCATCCGCCTGTCCGCCGTCGAGCCCGGCACGCCGCGCGCGGATGCGCGCCTGGAGTTTTGCGACAACGGCGACCTGCTCGGCGACGAATGGGCCATCGACTGCGAAGGCTTCACGCTGTTCGTCGACGGCGCCAGCGTGCCCTACCTGGATTCGGCGGAAATCGACTACGCCAGCCACGCCACCGGTGGCCAGCTGACCATCAAGGCGCCGCGCATCAAGGGTGAAACGCCGGGTTCGGAGGCCAGCCTGGTCGAGCGCGTGCGCTGGCTGATCGAAACCGAGATCAACCCGCAGCTGGCGTCGCACAAGGGCCAGGTGGCGCTGGAATCGATCGATGCCGACGGCGTGGTCTACCTGCGCTTCGGTGGCGGCTGCCACGGCTGCGGCATGGCCGACGTGACGCTCAAGCAGGGCATCGAGAAGACGATGATGGCCCGTTTCCCCGAAGTCACGGCGGTGCGCGACGCCACCGACCACAGCACCGGCAGCGCGCCCTACATAGCCCGGGGCTGAACGCCAGCCGCGACCGAACGGTGCCTTAACCGATTTTTTTCAGGGGGGGCCGTTAGTCTCTGCGGGCCCTTCACCTGCGCGTGGCCTGTGAGCGAAGACATCGAGACCCCCGATCCCGCACAGGTCCTGGTGGATGCCGACCACCCCTGGCGTCCGATCCCCGACGCCGATCCGATGCCGATGCGACTGCGCATCGGCCTGTGGCTGATCATCACCGGTGGCCACCTGCTGGCCTTTTGGGTGCTCGATTCCGGTCGCTGGGTGGATCCGCTGCCACCACAGCGCGAAACGACGCTGGTGTTGCTCGAGCCGCTGCCGCTGCCCGAACCCGAGCCTGTGCCCGAACCCGAACCGGAGCCTCAGCCCGAGCCCGAGCCCGAGCCCGAACCGGAGCCTCAGCCCGAGTCTGAGCCTCAGCCGGAACCGGAACCGGAACCGGAACCGGAACCAGAACCAGAGCCGGAACCAGAGCCGGAACCAGAGCCGGAACCAGAGCCGGAACCAGAGCCCGAGCCCGTACCCGAACCCGAGCCCGAGATCGAACTCGAGCGGCCGACGATCGATCGCCCCGTGCTCGAGGCGGTTGAAGTCACCGAACCGGTGTTCGATTCACCGGTGCCCCGGCCTTCACCGGTCACGGTGGACATCGCCGTCGACGACGCGCCGCCGCCTCCGGAGTTGGCCCGGATCGAAGCCGTTGCGCCGACTCTCGAGCCTGCGCCGCAGACCGCGCCGCCCAGCCCGACCCCGGCGGTTGCGCTGGCGCCGGTGATCGACGTCACCGAACCCGAACGCGCCCGGCCGATGGTCGAGTTCGAGCCCCTGGATCCGGACAAGAAGAAAAAAACGCGCATCGTGATCGATCCGATCACGCTCGAACCGATCGAAATCGACGAAGCCGTGGGCGGCGAGCCGGTGCCACCCCCGCCGCCGTCTCCGGGCCAGCAGGCCGCGGATGTCTGGGCGCCGCAGCCCCGCGCCGGTTCCCAGGCGCTGCAGGCGGTCGAGGCCTCGCCCGGCGCTGGTTCGCTATCGCTCTACAACCCCGACGGCTCGCTGGCCTTGCCCGACGAGGTGCGTGAGCAACTGGCCGAATCCAGCGGCGATGACCGTCGTTTCGGCTTCCGCCAGCCCGGTCTGGAGGAGTCGGCGGAGTTCATGAAACGACGCAAGGTCCTCGAGTACGAACCCACGCGGTTCGATGCCAGCTGGCGGCCGGAAACCGACCTGCTGACCGAACTGCTGGAAAAAGCGGTCGAAGCCTCGACCATGTACGTCGACATCCCGATCCCGGGCAGTCCGGGTTCGAAACTGCGCTGCGGCGTCGTCGTGCTGGCGGCCGGCGGTGGCTGCGGCATCGTCAATGCCAATGACAACGATGCGGTGGTCAACGCCGGCGACGACCCCAATACGCTCAGCCCGGAAGAGCAGCAGCAATGCCAGCAGTGGTGGGAGCAGATCGTCGATCCCGAAAGCCACGCCGCCTGGCGCCGGACGCGCGCACTTTACGAAATAGAGTGCCGCAAGCCGCCGGCGGTCGACCGGATGCCGCCCGGCTGAGCCCCGGAACGACGAGGCCCCGCACTGGGCGGGGCCTCTGGAACTCGAACTGGCTGTGGTGATCAGCGCTGCTTGACGTCGCTCAGGTCCTGCAGGTCGCCCGCCTGGGCCGCGTAGAACGCCGACAGGTCGTCGATGTCCTCGTCGGTCAGCGCGGCGGCCATGCCGGCCATGATGGCGTTCCCGCGCTCGCCCGAGCGGTAGTCGTGCAGGGCCTTGGCCAGGTACTCCGGGTACTGGCCAGCCAGCTTCGGGTAGCTCGGGTCCAGCGATTCGTTGCCGGTCGGACCATGGCAGGAAGCGCAGGTCTTGGACTTTTCCTGGCCGGCGGCGACATTGCCCTTCGGGCCGGCGGCAAGCACCGGGGCGGCAAGGGCCAGCGCGCAGAGCGCGGCGAGGGTACGGATGTGGTTCATTGGCGCGGCCCTCACTTCTCGTTCTTCACACTGGACAGGTAGGCGGCGATGTCGGCGATCTCCTGGTCGGAGAAGGACTCGGCCTGGGCCTGCATGGTCGGATGCTTGCGCTCGCCCTTCTTGTAGGCATTCAGCGCCGCGACGAGGTAGGCCTCGTTCTGGCCACCCACCTTCGGGACCCGGTAGGTCGGGTAGGCGTTCTTGTAGTCTTCGATGCCGTGGCAGCCGGTGCAGGTATAGAACAGGGCCTTGCCGTTCTCGGCGTCGCCCTTGGCGGCGGCGGGAAAGGCGGCGAGGGCAAGCGCCAGGCTGGCGGCGGGCAGGAGGATTCGCTTCATCAGTGTTTTTTCCGGCTCGAAAGGGTCGGACGGGCGGCGTAAACCGAAAGTATAGCCGGAGCATCCTTCCCGAGACGAGGGGGCCGGTGCGAGGCCGCCGCAGGGCGGGCTTCCCGGAGGGCATCCCGACTTCCGGCACATACGGACGCCGCGAGCCCTCCTGTACTGTTCTATTCAACTACAACACCCCAGCCAGAAGTGCCCCCAATGAAGACTCCCAGCAAAGCCCCGATGACCCGCTCCCTTGCCGTCCTGGCACTGGCGATCTCCCTGGCGCTGGCGGGCTGCAGCGGCGGCGAGCCCGAGACGGCAGGGGCCGGCGACGACGCCACGGCCCAGGCCGATGGCAAGAAGACCGACGACAAGAAGGTCGAGGCCGTGCCCGTGGAAGTGTCCGCCGTGGCGCGCCGACCGATCGCGGCAAGCTTCTCCGGCACCGCCAACCTCGAAGCCCCGGGCGAGGCGCAGGTGGTCGCCAAGACCTCCGGCGTCCTGCTCCAACTGCTGGTCGAAGAGGGCGACCAGGTGAAGGCCGGCCAGGTCCTGGCCCGCATCGACCCTGAGCGTCCGCGCCTGGAGATGGAGCGTGCCCGCGCCAACGTGCGCAAGCTGGAGAACAACTACCGTCGCTCGCAGGAGCTGCTCGAGTCCAAGCTCGTCAGCGCCGAGGCCAGCGACCAGATCCGCTACGACCTCGAAGCCGCGCGCGCCGTCTACCAGATGGCCCAGCTTGAGTTGTCGTACACCAATATCGTCGCGCCCATCGACGGCGTCATCGCCGCCCGCGCGGTCAAGCCCGGCAACCTCATCCAGCTCAATTCCAGCCTGTTCCGCATCGTCGACGACTCCCGCCTGGAGGCCGTACTGAACGTGCCCGAGCGCGACCTGGCCACGATGAAGGAAGGCCTGGCGGTCCGCATGACCGCCGATGCCATGCCGGGCCGGACCTTCGAGGGCCGCATCGACCGCGTCAGCCCGGTGGTCGACGCCGGCAGCGGCACCTTCCGCGTGGTCACGGCTTTCCCCGGCGGCGAAGGCCTGCGTCCTGGCATGTTCGGCCGCATCGAAGTGGTCTACGACCAGCGCAACGACGCCCTGACCGTGCCGCGTTCGGCGCTGCTGCAGGACGCCGGCGAAACCGCCGTGTTCTCCGTGCGCGACAGCAAGGCCGTGCGCGTGCCGATCGAGCTCGGCCACCTCAGCGGTGACCTGGCCGAGGTCCGCAAGGGCCTGGAGGAAGGCGAGCAGGTGGTCACCGCCGGCAAGGTCGCGCTGCGTGACGGTGCCGTCGTAGAGGTGCTCAATCCCCCGGCGGGTGCCACGGCCGTGGATGTCGCCCAGGTCGCCGACGCCAACGCCGCCGGACGCTGACATGAGCCTGGCCGAGTTTTCCGTACGCCGTCGCGTCACCGTGCTGATGGTGACGCTGACCTTCGTGCTGTTCGGACTGATCGGGTTCGGCGCGTTGCCGGTCAACCTGCTGCCGGACCTGAGCTACCCGACGTTGACGGTGCGCACCGACTACACCGGTGCCGCGCCGGCCGAAATCGAGACCCTGATCAGCGAGCCGGTGGAAGAGGCCGTTGGCGTGGTCAAGGGACTGCGCAAGCTCAAGTCGGTCTCGCGCACCGGCCAGAGCGACGTGGTGCTCGAGTTCGCCTGGGGCACCGACATGGATCGCGCCGGCCTCGAGGTGCGCGACAAGCTCGAGACCCTGAACCTGCCGCTCGAGGCCGAGCAGCCGGTACTGCTGCGCTTCAACCCGTCCACCGAGCCGGTGATGCGCCTCGTGCTCTCCGACGCCAACCAGGGCAGCTCCGACGCGGCCCTGGTCCGGCTGCGCCGCTATGCCGACGAGGAGCTCAAGAAGCAGCTCGAGCCGGTCGAAGGCGTGGCCGCGGTGAAGGCCGGTGGTGGCCTGGAAGATGAAATCCAGGTCGAGATCGACCAGCAGAAGCTGGCCCAGCTCAACCTGGGCATCGGTACGGTCATCGACCGGCTCGGCGCCGAGAACGTCAACATCTCCGGCGGCCGCATCGAGGACGGCACCCAGCGCTACCTCGTGCGCACCGTCAACCAGTTCGCCGACGTTGGCCAGATCCGCGACCTGCTGGTCACCGCGCGCAGCAACGGCGGCGGCAATTCCGCGGCGCAGGAAGCCGCCGCGGCGGCCGCCCGGGTGGCGGCGCTGACTGGTTCGGCCGAGGCCCTGGCGGCGTCGGCGTCGGCGCAGAGCGCCGCCTCGGGTGGCGGCAACGCCGCCGGCGGCGGCCAGGCGATCCGCCTGCGCGACATCGCCACGGTCACCCAGGGGTTCAAGGAACGCGAGTCGATCATCCGCCTGGCCGGCAACGAAGCCGTCGAACTGGCGATCTACAAGGAAGGCGATGCCAACACCGTCAGCGTCGCCGACGCCGTGCACGAGAACCTCGGCCGCCTGCGCGAGGAACTGCCCGACGGCATCGAACTGACCGTGGTCGACGACCAGGCCGTGTTCATCCGCCAGGCCCTGGCCGACGTGCGCTTCGACGCGCTTTTCGGCGGCGGCCTGGCGATCCTGCTGATCTTCTTCTTCCTGCGTGATGGCTGGAGCACCTTCGTCATCTCGCTGTCGCTGCCGATCTCGCTGATCGCGACCTTCTTCTTCATGGACCAGTTCAGCCTCAGCCTGAACGTGATGTCCCTGGGCGGCCTGGCGCTGGCGACGGGACTGGTGGTCGACGATTCCATCGTCGTGCTCGAATCGATCGCCAAGGCCCGCGAGCGCGGCCTGGGCATCGTCGAGGCCGCCGTGGCCGGCACCCGCGAGGTGAGCATGGCGGTGGTCGCCTCGACGCTGACCAATGTCGCGGTGTTCCTGCCGCTGGTGTTCGTCGAGGGCGTGGCCGGACAGCTGTTCAAGGACCAGGCGCTGACGATCTCGATCGCCATCCTGATGTCGCTGGTGGTGTCGCTGACGCTCATCCCGATGTTGTCCTCGCTCAAGGCCAAGTCGCCCATGGGCTATCCCGACGAAGCGCCGGCGCCCCGGTGGCAGCCGGCCAACAGGGGCCTCAAGGCGGTGGCGTTCGTCCGCCACGGCCTGGCGACGCTGGTCGGCTGGATCGTGCTCGGACTCTCCTGGCTCGCGTTCACCGTGTTCCGCGGCATCGTCGTGCCCACCGGCAAGGTCCTGGCCTGGATCGGTGGCTGGGTGATGATTCCCTACTACTGGGCCGAGCGTCGTTACGCGAGCCTGCTGCCGGCGGCGCTGGCGCGACCGGGACGCGTGCTTGGTTTCGCGGCGCTGGCCTTCGCCGTGGCCTTGGCCCTGGTGCCGACCCTGGGCCTGGACATGATCCCGCAGCTCGCCCAGGACCGCTTCGAGATGACCGTGAAGCTGCCCGCCGGCACCCAACTGCGCGACACCGACGCGGTGATGCGCAGCGTGCAGGAACAGCATGCCGAAGAACCCGGCGTGCGCGCCCTCTACGGCGTCAGCGGCACCGGCACGCGGCTCGACGCCAGCCCGACCGAATCGGGCGAGAACATCGGCACGCTCACCGTCGTGCTCGGCGAGGGCTACGACAGCGAAACCGAAGCGGCGGCCACCCGCAGCCTGCGCCGGACCATGGAACAGCGCTTCCCGGGCGCCGAAGTCAGCTTCGGCCGGCCCGAGATCTTCAGCTTCTCGACGCCGCTGGAGATCGAGCTGCACGGCGCCGACCTGGGTCAGCTCGAGCAGGCCGGCCAGCGCCTGGTGGCCCTGATGGAGGGCTCGGATCGGTTCGTGGACATCAAGTCGTCCGTCGCCGAGGGTTACCCCGAGATCCAGATCCGCTTCGACCAGGAGCGCGCCGCCGCCCTGGGCATGAGCACCCGCCAGGTCGCCGACCAGGTCGTGCGCAAGGTCCGCGGTGAAGTCGCGACCCGCTACAGCTTCAATGACCGCAAGATCGACGTGCTGGTGCGTTCGCAGGCCACCGACCGGGCGTCCGTGCAGGACATCCGCAAGCTGATCGTCAATCCCGAGGCCGCCGTACCGGTGACCCTGGACGCGGTCGCGGACGTCATCCAGACCACCGGCCCGGGCGAGATCCGCCATGCCAACCAGGGCCGCGTCGCCGTGGTTTCCTCGGCCCTGGCCTACGGCGACCTGGGCAGCGCGGTCGAGGAAGTCGAGCGCCTGGTCGCCGAGAACCCGCTGGGCAGCGGCGTCGGCATGCGCATCGGTGGCCAGGGCGAAGAACTCGCCGCGTCGGTGGCCTCGCTGGTCTTTGCCTTCGGCCTGGCGATCTTCCTGGTCTACCTGGTGATGGCCTCGCAGTTCGAATCGCTGCTGCACCCCTTCGTCATCATGTTCACCATCCCGCTGGCCCTGGTCGGCGCGGTGCTGGCGCTGTTCATCACCCGTTCGTCGCTGTCGGTGGTGGTCTTCATCGGCCTGATCCTGCTGGTCGGCATCGTGGTCAAGAACGCCATCATCCTGATCGACAAGGTCAACCAGCTGCGCATCGCCGGCGTGCCCAAGCACGAGGCCATCCTGCAGGGTGCGTCCTCGCGCCTGCGGCCGATCGCGATGACCTCGCTGACGGCGCTGCTGGGCTTCCTGCCCATGGCGCTGGCCACCGGCGAAGGTGCCGAGGTGCGCGCGCCCATGGCCGCGACCGTCATCGGCGGCCTGGCGGTGTCGACGCTGCTGACCCTGGTGGTGATCCCGGTGGTGTACAACCTGCTCGACCGGCGCAGTGATGAAAGTTACGTCGCCCGCGCCAAGCCCATCGTCATCGAAGCCGACGACGGCGAGGCCGAGGGAGCGCGCGCATGACCATCGCCGAGCTCAGCCTGCGCCGGCCGGTGTCGGCGATCATGTTCTTCGTGTCGATGGTGGTCATCGGCCTGATCGCCGCCTTCCGGCTGCCGCTTGAGCAGTTCCCGGATCTCAACGCCCCCTTCATCGCGGTCGAGCTGCCGTACCCGGGCTCGACCCCGGACGAAGTGGAGCAGGGCCTGGTGCGGCCGGTCGAGGAGGCGCTGTCCACGCTGCAGGGCATCAAGAACCTCAATTCGATGAGCCGCGCCGACGGCGGCAGCGTCTGGATCGAGTTCTCGGACTGGGACCGCGATGTCGAGGTGCTGGCTTCCGAGGCCCGCGAGCGCATCGACGCCATCCGCGACGAGCTGCCGGACGACTTCCAGCGCTACCGGGTGATGAAGTTCTCGACCAGCGACGAGCCGGTCCTGCGCGTGCGCCTCGCCAGCGAACGCGACCTGACCAACGAATACGACCTGATCGACCTGCACCTCAAGCGCCGGCTCGAGCGCATGCCGGGCGTGGCCCGCGTCGAAATTTCCGGCGCCACCCCCAGCGAAGTCGAGGTCGCCATCGACCCCGACCGCCTTGCCGCGCACGGGTTGAGCCTCAACGAACTCGCCCGCACCCTGCAGGGCGTCAATTTCTCCGTCTCCGCCGGCACCATCGAGGACGGCGAGCGTCGCCTGCGGGTGCAGCCGGTGGGCGAACTGCGCGACGTGCAGGAGCTGCGCGAACTGGTGATCGGCGCCAACGGCCTGCGCCTGGAGCAAGTGGCCGACGTCCGGCTCAAGCCCCAGCGCATGAACTACGGCCGCCGCCTGGAAGGACGCCCGGCCGTCGGCATCGACGTCTTCAAGGAGCGCAACGCCAACCTGGTCGACGTTTCGCGCACGGCCCTGGCCGAGATCGGGCGCATCGGCGAGGAGTCCGAGTTCCAGGGCGTGCGCATGATCCTGATCGACAACCAGGGCGACAACGTCACCGGCTCGCTGCTCGAGCTGACCGAGGCCGGCATCATCGGCCTGGTGCTCTCGGTGGCGGTGCTGTTCTTCTTCCTGCGCCACTGGCCCTCGACCCTGATGGTGAGCCTGGCGATCCCGATCTGCTTCATCATGACCCTGGGCTTCATGCACTTCCTGGGCGTCACGCTCAACGTGCTGACCATGATGGGCCTGCTGCTGGCGGTCGGCATGCTGGTGGACAACGCCGTGGTGGTGGTGGAAAGCATCTACCAGGAGCGCGAGAAGCATCCCGGCAATCCCCGTTACGCCTCGATCATCGGCACCAAACAGGTGGCGATCGCGCTGTCGGCCGGCACCCTGTGCCACTGCATCGTCTTCGTGCCCAACCTGTTCGGTGAGACCAACCAGATCAGCATCTTCATGGTGCAGATCGCGGTGACCATCACGGTGTCGCTGCTGGCCTCCTGGCTGGTGGCGATCAGTTTGATTCCGATGCTCTCGGCGCGCATGAAGACGCCGCCGGCGGCCACTTCGCGCACCGGCATGATCGCGCGCATGCAGGACCGCTACGCCGGCTTCCTGGACTGGACCCTGCGCCACCGTTGGACCAGCGTCGGCGGCATCCTGCTCATCGTCGCGGTCAGCATGGTGCCGATGACCCAGACCAAGACCGATTTCTTCTACCAGGAGCCGGGCCGCGAGCTGGACATGTTCTACCGCTGGAACGGCGCCTACTCGCTGCCGCAGATCTCCGAGGAAGTGCTCAGGGTCGAGCGCTATCTGGACCAGAACCGGGAAGAACTGCAGATCGAGCAGATCTATTCGTGGTTCAGTGAGCAGGGCTGGGCCGGCACCAAGGTCACCCTGCGCAGCGAAGGCGGCGGCCTGCGCGATCCGCTGGAAGTGATGGAACAGATCCGCAAGGAAATGCCCAAATCCGCCCGCGCGACCGTCGGCTTCGAGCAGGGCGGCCAGCAGGGCGGGCAGGGAGGCGGCCAGGACACGGTGCAGGTATCGCTGATCGGCGACTCCTCCGAGCAGCTCAAGCAGCTGGCCGAGGAAATCGTGCCGCGCCTGGACCGGCGCGACGAGCTGCGCGACGTCCGGGTGGACACCGGCGACGAAAACTCCGAGCTGGCGATCAGCGTGGATCGCGACAAGGCCCTGACCTACGGCTTCAGCGCCGAGGAAGTGGCCCGCTACGTCGGCACCGCCCTGCGCGGCACGCCGCTGCGTGAATTCCGCCGCGGCGAGACCGAGGTACCGGTATGGGTGCGCTTCGAGGGCTCGGAGCAGTTCGGCGTCGAGGACCTGGCCGGCTTCACGCTGCGGGCACCTGACGGCACCGCCATCCCGCTGCTGGCCCTGGTGCGGGTGGACACCCAGGCGGCCGCGACCCAGATTTTCCGGCAGAACCGCCGGACCACGCTCAACATCCAGGCCAACCTGGGCGAAGGCGTGACCGCGCCGGATGCGCGCAAGGCGATGGAAGAGACCCTGAGCGCGCTGAGCCTGCCGCCGGGCTACCACTGGAGCTTCGACGGCGTCTTCCGCCGCAACGACGAGGCCGGCGCCCAGATGGCGTTCAATACGCTGATCGCGCTGCTGATGATCTACGTGGTGATGGCGGCCGTGTTCGAGTCGCTGCTGTTCCCGGCGGCGATCATGTCGAGCATCGTGTTCTCGATCTTCGGGGTGTTCTGGCTGTTCTGGATCACCGGGACGGTGTTCACGATCATGGCGTCGATCGGGATATTGGTGCTGATGGGCGTGGTGGTGAACAACGGCATCGTGATGGTCGAGCACATCAATACGCTCAGGCGCAAGGGCATGGACCGCACGACCGCCCTGGTGCAGGGCAGCCGCGACCGACTGCGGCCGATCCTGATGACCATGGGCACGGCGATCCTGGGCATGGTGCCGATCGCGCTGAGCACCACCCAGATGGCCGGCAGCGGCCCGCCGTATTACCCGATGGCGCGTGCGATCGCCGGTGGCCTGGCGTTCTCGACCCTGGTCAGCCTGCTGTTCCTGCCGACGATCTACGCGATCCTGGACGACATGAGCCTGGCCGTGTCCCGCCGCATCGCCCAGGCCCGCGCCAAGGCGCCGCTGGGTCGCGCGGTTGCAGAAAGCTGATGCATTACCGCTGTGGGAGGGACTTCAGTCCCGAAAGCTCTCGGGACTGAAGTCCCTCCCACAAAAAGCCGGCCTCAGGCCAGCTTGCTGAGCAGGGTGGCGCCGCCGACCCAGACGGCGATGGCGGTGCCCAGGCTGGTCAGGAAGAAGTTGACCAGCACGCGGGCGACGCGGTTCTTCCACCAGCCGCTGATATGGCCGGTGTCGTCGCGAAGCCGCAGGAAGTCGGCATAGGTCGGCTTGCGCACCCAGGCTTCGACCGCGGCGCTGACCGTGCCCGACGCCAGGGCCGGGTGCAGGGGGGTCAGCGGCGACGACACCGCGGCGGCCAGGATGCTCAGCGGATGGCCGCCTGCGGCCAGGCAGCCCAGGGCGCCGCCGATGGCGGTGATCAGGGCCCACTGCAGCACCAGCTCGCCGCCCAGTTCGGCGCCGCCTTGCCAGAAACCCCAGGCGAAACCGCCCAGCAGGAAGACCGCCAGCGCGATGGTGAACCAGGGGGTGTTGGACGAGCGCGGCAGTTCGTTGAGTGCGTCGATCGCCGGCTGCGGGGCGGCATCGTCCTCGCGCAGGTGCTCGGCCAGGCCCTTGAGGTGGCCTGCACCGACCACCGCCAGTACCTCGTTCGCACCCTCGGCGCCGACCTGCCTCAATCGATGGGCCATGAACTGGTCGCGTTCGGCGATCACCGCCTGGTAGAGCGGCGGGCTGCCGGCGGCGAACTCACCGAAGCTGGCTTCCAGGAAATCGCCTTTCTTCAGCCGCTCGATTTCGTCTTCTTCCACCGACTCGTCCGCCAGCAGGCTGGCGCCGAGCCCGGCGATCAGCTTGGTGCGGCCCCAGAAGCCCAGCGCGCCGAAGGCGCGGCGCAGGGTGATGCCGACATCGCGGTCGACCAGGGCCAGGCGCAGGCCGCGGGCCTGGGCGCCGACGGCGGCGGCCTTGAGTTCGGCGCCGGGTTCGACCTTGAGCTGCTCGGCCAGCCGGCGCTGGTAGGCGGCCAGGGCCAGGTTGGCCGCGACCAGGCCGGTCTTGCCCTCGCGCAGGATCTGGAACAGGTCCAGCTTCTTGAGCGCGTCCGGGTCGGTCAGGGCGTGGTGGCGCTGGGCGTCGAGCTCCACGGCGATGGTGTCGTAGCGACCACTGGCCAGGGCCGCTTCGACCGCGTCGATGCTGGCCTGGGACACGTGGGCGGTGCCGAGCAGGGTGTAGCGCACGCCGTCGCGTTCGACGATGGCATGGGGTTGGTCGTGCAGGCCGTCCGGGACGGCGTCCTGGGCGGCGTTCAATCCCGGTACCGCTTGAGCAGGTCGCCGTAGGCGTCGATGCGGCGGTCGCGCAGGAAGGGCCAGATGCGGCGCACGTCCTCGCTGCGGGCCAGGTCGATGTCGGTGACCAGGACTTCGGCCTCGTCGCCGGCTTCGGCCAGGAATTCACCCTGGGGGCCCAGCACGTGGCTCGATCCCCAGAAGCGGATGCCGGACGTATCGAGCGGCGAGGTTTCATGGCCGACGCGGTTGCAGCTGAGCACGGGCAGGCCGTTGGCGACGGCGTGGCCCCGGTGGCTGAGGATCCAGGCGTTGCGCTGGCGGTCCTTTTCCGCCTGCTCGTCGTCCGGATCCCAGCCGATGGCGGTGGGGTAGAGCAGCAGTTCGGCGCCGGCCAGGGCCATCAGGCGCGCGGCTTCCGGGTACCACTGGTCCCAGCACACCAGCACGCCGAGGCGACCGACCGAGGTGTCGATCGGTTCGAAGCCCAGGTCGCCGGGGGTGAAGTAGAACTTCTCGTAGAAACCCGGGTCGTCGGGAATGTGCATCTTGCGGTACTTGCCGGCGATGCTGCCGTCGGTTTCGAAGACCACCGCGGTGTTGTGGTACAGGCCGGCGGCCCGACGCTCGAACAGCGAGGAAACCAGGACCACGCCGTGCTTCTTGGCCAGCGCGCCCAGGCGCGCGGTGCTGGGGCCCGGGATCGGTTCGGCGCGGTCGAATTCGCTCGTGGCCTCGTGCTGGCAGAAGTAGGCGCCGTTGTGGAGTTCCTGCAGCAGCACCAGCCTGGCGCCCGCGGCGGCGGCTTCGGCGACGCGGGCCTCGATGTTGGCCAGGTTGGACTCGACGCTGCCGTGGTCGCGGTCCTGAACCAGGGCGATGCGGAGGGATTTTTTGTTCATGCCAGCAGGCCTTGGGGTAGTTGCATGGTGACGCAGTGCAGGCTGCCGTTCTGCCAGATGAGCGGACGGCAGTTCACCGGCACGATCTCACGGTCCGGGAACGCCTGCGCCATCACCGCGGCGGCGGCGGCGTCGGCCGGGTCGCCGTAGGCCGGCATCAGCACGGCACCGTTGATGATCAGGAAGTTGGCATAGGACGCGGCCAGCCGGCGGCCGTCGTCCAGCACCGGGCGGGCCCAGGGCAGGGGGAAGAGCCGGTAGGGCTGGCCGTCGGCGGTGCGCAGCCCGGCCAGTTCGGCGGCCATCGCCTGCAGTTCGGCATGGTGGCTGTCGGCCGGGTCGTCGCAGGCCTGGAAGACGATGGCGTCGGGCGCGGCGAAACGCGCCAGGGTGTCGATGTGGGCGTCGGTATCGTCGCCCTCGAGGTAGCCGTGCTCGAGCCAGAGCGTGCGGTCCTGCACCAGCTCGCCTTCGAGCAGGGCGCTGATCTCGGCCCGCGACTTGCCCGGATGGCGCTCGTGCAGGCAGCGCCAGGTGCTGAGCAGGGTGCCGCGGCCGTCGGTTTCGATGCCGCCGCCTTCCAGCGCGAAGTCCACGCGCCGGTGGCGTGCGTCACGGAACAGGCCGGCGGCATGCAGTTTCGCGACCAGCTGGTCGTCGCGGCCGGCTTCGAACTTGCCGCCCCAGGCGGTGAAGTGGAAGTCGAGCAGGCGGAAGCCCGCGCCCTCGCGCAGGGTGATCGGCCCGGAGTCGCGCAGCCAGGTGTCGTCATAGTCCACTTCGAAGAACCGAACCTGGCCCGGGTCGACCCCGGCCGAGGCCAGCTGCGCGGCGGCGCGCTCGCGCAGGGCGGCGCTGGCCACGCAGACCAGGGCCGGCTGGAAGCGGGTGATGGCGGCCACCAGGCCGACATAGGTCTGTTCGACCTGGGCGAGGCGGTCGGCCCAGTCGGTGCCTTCGTGCGGCCACGCGACAAGGACGGCGGACTGGGGTTCCCATTCCGCCGGGAAGCGAAGGATTTCAGACATTTGGCGTTACTGGATGGGCTTGGGGCCGATCTCTTCCGGCCGGCTCTTCGCGGCGACCGCGTCGACCACGTGGCTGTACTCGAAGTACACCGAGAAACCGGGGTAGTCCCAGCGGGTGATCGGCGGGTTGTGCTCGCGCGAGTTCGGACCGGCGATCGGGGCGTGCTTGCGTGCCGGGGCGCCGTAGGCCGCTTCGACCTGGCTCATGGACTGGCCGCGGGCCGGCAGCGCCGCGGACTCGGTCTGCACGCGCTCGACCAGGAGGATGTCGGCGGTCGCCGGGGACGCCTGCACCAGCAGGCCGGTGGCCAGGGCAAGGGCCAGGGAAAGGTGGGTCGCCTTCATGGAACACCTCCGCAGGTCGTCGGGATGACGGGTAGGCCGGGAATCATCGCAAAACCGGCCTGAACGCGCCATCGCCGGGCCGGCTGCCGGGCCCGGATACGAAAACGCCGGCTTTCGCCGGCGTCGTCGCTTCCAACCTGGCTGCCGCGCTTAGCGCTGGCGGGCCTTGAAACGCGGGTTGGACTTGCAGATCACGAAGACCTTGCCACGGCGGCGCACGACCTTGCAGTCGCGATGGCGGGTCTTCGCCGACTTCAGGGACGAGAGCACTTTCATGGTAGTTCCTCAAAGGGTTTGGGGCGATAAAGAAGCGGGATTATAGCGGAGTCCAAAACGGCTTGCAATACAAGCGTTTGGCCTGTGGGAGGGGCTTCAGCCCCGAAGCTTTTGAGGCTTTCAGCGCAGGTAGGCCTGGGTCAGGGTGTTCAGGTGCAGGCGCTCGGCGTCCCTGAGCAGGGGCGAGAGCAGCATCATCACCTGGACGATGCCGCGCCGGATGGCCTCGTTTTCGTCCTTGTCGCCCCGGACCGAGGCGTAGTTGAGCCAGAACGTGGCCAGGACCAGGATATTGGTGGCCGTGGCCTCGACCTCGGCGGCGGACGCCCGCATCACCCCGGCCTGGACCAGGCCGCGCATGCCCGAGGTGGCGTTGTCGGCGGCCCGCTTGAGGATGCGGGCGAAGCGCAGGCGCAGGCGGCGGTTGCGGCTGAGGATGTCGACCAGGTCGCGGTAGAGGAAGCGGTAGTCCCAGATCGCCTCGAACACCAGGTGCAGCTGCAGCCAGATGTCCTCCAGGTCGCGCAGGCGGCCCTCGGGGGCCACCAGGGCGGTGTCCATGCGCTCCTCGTAGCGCGCGAACAGCTGCTCGATGATGTCGTCCTTGTTGCGGAAGTGGTAGTACAGGTTGCCCGGGCTGATCTCGAGCTCGTCGGCGATATGGTTGGTCGTGACGTTGGGCTCGCCCTGCTCGTTGAACATGGCGAGCGAGGCATCAAGGATGCGCTGGCGGGTTTGCCTGGCCATCGGGGGCCGTCAGTTACGAAGCGTCTTCACGAGGGCCACGTACTTCTTCATGGCTTCCTCGGGCTTCATGCCGGCCAGTTTTTCCCAGGCCTCGTACTTGGCGGTGCCGACGAAATCGAAGAAACCGGGCTTGGGGCCGCTGACATCGCCCTCGGAGCCCTGCTTGTAGAGGGCGTACAGGCGCAGCATGGTGTCGTTGTCCGGCCGCTCGGCCAGGTCCATCACGTCCTTGGAGGCTTTTTGGAAGTCGGCTTTGAGGTCGGCCATCGTCTGGGGTTCCCGCGTTCGAAGCCCCGGTGATAGCACGGCCCCCGTGGAAGTTCAACGAAGGGTTTGCCGCCCGCGCCGGGGTCTGGCAACTTAACCCCATTGCCGGCTATCGCGGCCGGTCCCGGGGTCAAGGGCAGGGGAGAGGTCATGTCTTATTTCGTCACTGGCGCCACCGGTTTCATCGGGCGCTTCCTGGTCAGCAACCTGCTCAAGCGCAAGGGCACGATCCACGTGCTGCTGCGCAAGGGCTCGGAAAAGAAGCTCGACGCCATCGCCACGTCGATGGGCTGGGACCGCAAGCGCATCGTCGTGGTCACCGGCGACCTGTCCAAGCCGCGCCTGGGCCTGGCGCCGGCGAAGATCAAGGCGCTCAGCGGCAAGGTAAAGCACTTCTTCCACCTGGCGGCCATCTACGACCTGTCGGCCGATGCCGCCTCCCAGCAGGTCGCCAACATCGACGGCACCCGCCACGCCATCGAGCTGGCCGCGGCCATCAAGGCCGGCTGTTTCCACCACACCAGTTCCATCGCCGCGGCCGGCCTGTACCCGGGCGTGTTCCGCGAAGACATGTTCGAGGAGGCCGAGGGCCTGCGCGACCCCTACCTGCGCACCAAGCACGAGTCCGAAGGCATCGTGCGCAACGAATGCAAGGTGCCGTTCCGCATCTATCGCCCGTCGATGGTCATCGGCCACTCGAAAACCGGCGAAATGGACAAGATCGACGGTCCCTACTACCTGTTCACCCTGATCAAGAAAATGCGCCAGGCGCTGCCGCAGTGGGTGCCGACCCTGGGCATCGAAGGTGGCCGCATCAACGTGGTGCCCGTGGACTTCGTCGCCGACGCCATGGACCACATCGCCCACAAGCGGGGCCTGGACGGCCAGTGTTTCCACCTGGTCGACCCGGAGCCCAAGCGTTTCGGCGAGCTGATGAACACCTTCTGCCGCGCCGCCCACGCGCCGGAGATGACCATGCGCCTGGACGCGCGCATGCTGGCCGTCGTGCCCGGCGCCGTGCGCAGCGCGGTGACCAACCTGCCGCCGGTGAAACGCTTCACCTCCATGCTGTTGCGTGACCTGAAGCTGCCGCCGGCGACGCTGTCGTTCATCACCTACCCGACCAAGTTCGACACGCGCGTGGTCGAGCGGGCGCTCAAGGGCAGCAAGATCGAAGTGCCCGAGCTCGACGCCTACGCCTGGCGCATCTGGGACTACTGGGAGCGTCACCTCGACCCCGACCTGTTCGTCGACCGCACCCTGCGTGGCCACGTCACCAACAAGGTGGTGCTGATCACCGGCGGTTCCTCGGGCATCGGCAAGGCCACGGCGATCAAGGTTGCCGATGCCGGCGCGAAGGTCATCATCGTCGCGCGTGGCGAGGAAGAGCTCTTCCGTACCCGCGACGAAATCCTCGCGGCCGGCGGCAAGTGCTGGGCCTACACCTGCGACCTGACCGACCTCTCGAGCTGCGACGCCCTGGTCAAGACGGTACTGGCGGAACACAAGGCGGTGGACGTGCTGGTCAACAACGCCGGCCGTTCGATCCGGCGTTCGGTGGAGCTCAGCTACGACCGCTTCCACGACTACGAACGGACCATGCAGCTCAACTACTTCGGTTGCCTGCGCCTGATCATGGGTTTCCTGCCGATGATGACCCAGCGCCGTCGCGGCCACATCATCAACATCAGCTCGATCGGCGTGCTCGCCAGTTCGGCCCGGTTCTCGGCCTACGTGGCTTCGAAGGCGGCGCTCGATGCTTTCAGCCGCTGCGCCCAGGCCGAGTTCAGCGGCAAGAACATCACCTTCACCACCGTCAACATGCCGTTGGTGAAGACGCCGATGATCGCGCCGACCAAGATGTACGACTCGGTTCCGACGCTGTCGCCCGAGGAAGCCGCCGACCTGGTGGTCAAGGCGATCATCGAACGGCCGAGCCGCGTCGCCACCCGCATGGGCATCTTCGCCGCCACGCTCAATGCCGTGGCGCCGAAAGCCTACGAGGTGATCATGAACACGGCCTTCGAGATGTTCCCCGACTCGGCGGCCGCCAAGGGCGACCGCAAGGCGCTCAAGGACGAGAAGCCCACCAACGAACAGGTTGCCTTCGCCGCGCTGATGCGCGGCGTGCACTGGTAGGACTTACTGGCACTGGCGCCAGCGCACCTGGCCGGTTCCGCCGGCCGGGGGCTCGAGCTGCAGGCGCGTATAGCGCAGCTCTTCGTACTGGACGAGCACGCCGCAGGCCTGGTTGACCAGGCCGGTGTCGATGCCGTCCGGGCGGTTCATGCGCACGACCAGGGTCGACTGGGTCGACCATGTGGCGGTGTCCGCGGCTTCCAGTTCACCCACCTCGGCGGCGGCCGCCAGGCGGCGCTCGATGCGCTGTTGTTCGGTCAGCTTGGCGACTTCCTCGAGCTCCCGCAGGGCCTCGTCGGCCTGGCGCGAGGCGTCGTCGGTGAAGCGCGAGGGCGGCGGCGCATCGGCTCCGGCGCTGGCCGGGGCGTCGGTGGCTGCGCCGGCAGGTGATGCCGGGGCTTCCGGACCGGCGGTCGGTGCCGGTGCCGCGACGGCCGGGGTGTTCGCCGGCTCTGGTTCGGAGGGCTGCATGGCGTATCCGACGGCGAAAACCAGCAGGCCCAGCGCGACGCTGGCGACCATGCCCAGGCGCTGGCCCTTGTGGATTTCGCTGGCCGCCTGCTTCCGGATCGCTTCGACCATCTGCGGCGCGGCGAAGGGTTCGACCTGCGGCCACAGGCTGCGGCCGTCGGTGAGGTCGACGCCGTAGCGGCGCGCCAGGTCGCGGGCGAAACCCTCGGCGCTGCCCAGGGTCACCAGCATTCCCGAATCGGCACCCTGGAGCTGCACCGCATTGGCGAAATCGCGCACGTTGGCTTCGCCCAGCCGGTAGGCGGTGCCGTGCTTGTAGCCAAGCAGGCAGCGTTCGTCGCCCTTGATCAGCAGGAACTCGGCGCCACCGTCACCCGGTTGGCGGCTGGAGGGCAGTTCCTTGAAGCCCTTTTCTTCCATGGCCTGGAGCACCAGGCCAGCGCACTCACGCCACTTCATCCCGGCCAGGGCCTGGACGCCGGCCTGGGTCTCGGCAAGCCGGCGTCGATGCACGCCAAACCACCAGGTGCTGGCAAGCAGCGCGGCGATGGTGGCGACGAGGGCAGCGACGAGGGGGCTGAGGCCGAACATCCGGTGACTCCGGTTCTGGGGGGTGGGGGAAGCTGCCAGAGGATAACGCGGAAAGTCGGCGGCATTGGCCCTGAACGCGAATGGCCCGGCAATGCCGGGCCATCTCGATTGCCTGCCTGGGGATCAGGCAGGGGTCTTCAAATCCGTCCGCCAGCCGGGATCCGCAAGGGGAGGGAGCAAGCGGGGTCCCGACTGGCTGGCGGACGGGAAGGGGTTCAGGCCGAAGGGGCCTGCGGGGCCACCGGCTTGGGCGACTTGGGCAGACGGCGCTTGCTGGCGGACTTCGCCGGCTTGGCGGCCTTGCGGGCCGCCGGCTTCTTGCTCGCCTTGCGCGGTGCCGAGGTCTTGGTCGCGGCCTTCTTGCCGGCCTTTTTCGCCGCCGGCTTCTTGCCCGCCGGCGCCTTGCGCGCCTTGGCCGCACCGGCCTTGGCCGAGGGCTTGGACAGCTTGCGCAGCTCGCCGTTGAGCTCATGGACCCGCTGGTTGAGTTCGGTGAGGTCTTCGCGGCTGGGCACGCCGAGGCGGTTGAGCGCGCGCTGCACGCGGTCCTCGAACACCTTCTCCAGGCGGTCCCAGGTATCCACGGCACGTTCGCGGGCCACGCCGACGCGGTCCTCGACGGCGTCGCGCACGGCGTCAACGCGGCTGGTGGCCAGCTTGCGGGTGCTCTGCTCGATGTTCATGCCTTCGCTGACCAGGGCTTCGAACAGCTTCGAGCCTTCGCCCTGGGCGCGATGGAAGGCACCCATGCCGGCCATCCAGATCTGCTGGGCGGAGCCGACGATCGAACGCGACACCTGCTCGGCGCGGGCCTGCAGGTCGGCGGCGGAAGCGGCGGACGGGGCGCGCTTGGCAGAGGCCTTGGCGCGGGCATTCTTCTTGAGCTTGGCCATGCTTCGTTACTCCATCTGTTCGGTTTGGGCACGGAGGCCGAGTGGCGCCAATCTGGGCCGTCTGTCTAGAGTTTTCACACCATAGGCGAGCGGTCGCCGGGGTGGCCGCCGCCGTCGCCTCAGCGCCGGCGCCGGCCTGCCGGACGCTGGCGATCGCGCAGCACCAGGTCGACGTCGTCCAGCGCCCGCCGCAGACGCGCCGTGGTTTCGGTCGGGCGTCGTGGCGTCCCCAGGCCGTCCATGATCGACGCGGCCGGGTTGTCGAGCACCTCGGTCCTGAGCGTCAGGCCGTGGCGGGCCAGCACCGGCGCAAGTTCGGTGCGGCGACGGCGCAGGTCGTTGAGCGTGGAACGGAAAGCGTGTTCGCAGACGCGCTGGCGCGAGGAGTAGCTGAACACGTTGGTGAAGAACATCTCGCCGTCGTCTTCGTTGGGCTCGAACACCACCTGGTCGACGTCCGGGTACTGTTCGGCGTACTTCTCCAGGCCCACGCGCATGCGCGACTGCAGCAAGGTGCGGAAGGTCTGCGACAACACCACCGGCAGGCCACCCTCGCTGAGCATGTTCATGCCGTCGGGCGGTCGTCCGGCGGTCTTGGCGTTGAAGGGAACGAAGGGGTTGACGCCCAGCATCAGGTCGATGCCGTGGTCGAGCACGGTCGAGGCATGCATGGTCCGGCGCAGGGCGCCGTCGACGAAATGGTGGCCCCGGATGTCCACCGGCGGATACAGGCCGGGCAGGGCCGAACTGGCCTGCACCGCGCGCGAGATGCTGACGTCGTCCCAGCCGGGGCTGCCGAAGCGCACCGCTTCGCCGCTGTCGAGGTCCACCGCGACGACGTAGAGCTTGGCCGCCAGTTCACGGAAGTCGTTGCTGCGGCCGCGGATGGTGAACACCTTGCGCAGGAACCGTTCGATGCCGCGGTTGTCGAACAGGCCGGTCGGGATCACCCCGCCGAAGCGGCCGACCAGTTCGCTCAGGTGCGATCCGGTGGGGTCGGTCAGCAGGTCCTTCCACCAGTCAAAGGCCAGTCGTGGCACCGACGAGGCGCGGCGCACGTATTCCATGAAGGCCGGGCGCAGGAACATCTGCGGATGGAACTTGACCTGGTCGCTGTCGCCGCTGATGAATATCCGGCACATCTCGGCGGTATCGAGCCGGTTGGCCAGGCCCGCTGCCAGGAACGCGCCGGAGCTGACGCCGACGTAAACCTCGAGGCGGGTCAGGTCCAGGCCCTCGATGGCCACGTCCAGGGCGCGCAGCGCGCCCAGCTCGTACATGCCGCCAATCGGCCCGCCGCCGGCGATGGCCAGGCCGATCCGGCCCTCGCTGGGTGCCTTGCGCTTTCGGGCGGGTTGAAGAACGAGCATGCTAGGGGCGACTCCAGTGAATTGGCGCCGCGATTGTAGCCGGATGACGACCCAGCCCAGTGTGAACCGCTTGCATGTACCGATTTCCCACCGTCCCCGGCGGGTGAAGCGATGAGCCAGGCCCTGCTGCGCGAGCGCCTGGCCCGGCGCCTGGCCTGGCAGAAGGCCGTCTACGATCCGGTGCGCGATCCGCGCAACCGATTGCCGCAGCTGGCCGCCCTGCAGGCCTGGCAGGCGCAGCGACTGGCCGGCAGCTTCACCGACTTCAAGAAAAACGCCCGCATGCGCCCGGCGGCGGAATTTTTCCTGACCGACCTGTACGGCGAGCGCGACTTCTCCGGCCGGGACCGCGACGTCGCCAAGGTGATGCCGCTGATGTCCCGGCTGTTGCCGGACAGCCTGCTGGTGGCCGCCGCCGACGCCATCGGGCTGGCGGTGCTCAGCCATGCCTTCGACCTGCGCATGGCCGAAGCCCTTGCCGGGCGCCCCGAACCGCAGGCGCCCATCACCCTGGCGGACTACGGGCAGGCCTACCGCGCCGTCGGCTGTCCGCGCCTGCGTCGACGACAGATCGAGATGATCCTCGGCGTGGGCTGGACCCTGGACGCCGCGGTGAAAAAACACGGCATCTACAAGATCCTGCGCGCCTCGCGCTTCCCGGCCAGGGCGGCCGGGCTATCGGAGCTGCAGGGCTTCCTGGAGCGGGGCTTCAGCGCCTTCGACGCCCTGGGCGGGGCCGGGGACTTCCTGGAAGCGATCGGTCATCGCGAGCGGGAGGCGTCACGCCGGCTGTTCGCCGGCGATCCCGATCCCTTCGGCAACTCGCCGCCTAGCCGAACTCGCGGTCGAGGTACTGGTGGATCTCGCGCTCGATCGGGCCCTTGATCGCGCCCAGCAGGAAACCCAGCTGGGCGGTGACGTGCACCTCCTTGCTGGAAACGGCGATGTGGCCGTCGACGCCGCCGCGGGTGAAGGCAAGCGTATTGCCTTCCCAGCCGTATTCGACGTCGAATTTCTCGGCCAGGTGCTCGGCGACGCGTTCGATCGCCGCCTTGGCTTCCTTGAGCGGGCGACCGTGGGTGCGGCGGATGTCGATATGGGACATGGTTTCCTCCTGGACGGCCTATTCTGCGTGGCTTCGCCGTATCCACCAAGCAGGCCGTCCGCGGCGCCCATGCTAGATTCGCGGCCGGAGGAGGCCGGATGCAACTGACGTTCCCCAATGGCGAACACCCCAACGTGCCCCTGCAGGGCGAAGTGGCCGTGGGCAGCCGCCCGGGGCTGCGGATCAGCCTGCCCGGCAGCGGCCTGGCGGCCCACCATGCCAGCTTCATCAGCGACCGACGGGGCCTGTGGCTTCGCGTGCCCAACGGTGCGCCCGGCGTCCACCTGAACGCCCGCCCGGTCCAGCGCCTGGCCCTGCTGCGCGCGGGCGACCTGGTCTGCCTGGACAAGCTGCGCGTGGTGGTGAAGGGCAGCGACCAGCCGGCCATAGAAACCCGCATCCCGTCCGCCGCGCCGGCCAGCCTTGGCGAGGCGCAGCGCGTCGCTGCCTCGCGGGTGGTGCTGCGCGGACTGAGCGGCCCGCATTTCGGGCGATCGCACACGCTGGTCGAACCCCGCCTGCTGGGACGTTCGTCGGCGGCCGACATCCGCCTGGACGACCCTGCCATCGCCGACCGCCATGCGGTGGTCGAGCTGCACGGCGACCGCGTCGTGCTGCGCGCCCTCGCGCCGGGCAAGGACGCGACCTGGCTCAACGGCGTGCCGGTCCGCGATGCGGTGCTGTCACCCGGCGACCAGCTGGTGGTGGAACAGCACCGCTTCGTGCTCGAAGCGCCCGGCCTGCCGCTGCGTGGCCAGGACGCGCTGGGCAAGTCCGCCGCGACGCCCCATACCCAGACCATGCGGGCGGTGGACGTGCCGGTGGCCGACGATCCGCCACCGGAGGAGGCACCGGCCCCGGGCCAGCCGCGCACCCGGGATCCCAACAGCCTGTGGTGGCTGATCGCCGCCGCCACCATCCTGGCGGCGTCGCTGACGATGCTGCTGGTCTACGCGCCCTGAGCCCGGCGTTTGTGCAGGTACCAGAACACGCGCAGGCCCAGCAGCACGGCGAGCACCGCGGCGTACACCAGCGGCTCGCGCAGGTCGGCCTTCACCAGCCACAGGTAGTGGGCGACCGCCAGCGCCGCGGCGCCGTACACCAGCTTGTGCAGCTGGCCCCAGCGCCGGCCCAGGCGGCGCATCCAGCCCCGGGTCGAGGTCAGGGCCAGGGGCAGCAGGCATAACCAGGCGGCGAAGCCGAACATGATGTAGGGCCGTTTGGCCAGGTCGGCGAAGACCTGCGTCCAGAATCCGCCCAGGTCCAGCGCCAGCCAGGTCGCCAGGTGCAGGCAGGCATAAAAGAACGCGTACAGCCCGACCAGGCGCCGGAACCGGATCGGCCAGGTCTGGCCGGTCAGTCGCCGCAGCGGCGTCAGCGCCAAGCCCAGCAGCAGCAAGCGCAGGGCCCAGGTGCCGGTGGCGTGGGTGATCTCGGCGACCGGGTCGGCGCCCAGGCTGTCCTGCACCACGCCGCGCACCAGCAACGCGAACGGCAGCAGGGCCAGGGCATGCGCCAGGGTCTTCAAGCCGACCCAGCGCCATGGCACGGGACGCCCGCTCAAAACCACTTGCGAAGGTCCATGCCCGCGTAGAGCGATGCCACCTGCTCGCCGTAGCCGTTGAAGGGCAGGGTGGCGATGCGGTTGGCGAACACCCGGTTGCCGTCGCCGGCGATGCGGCGTTCGCTCGCCTGGCTCCAGCGCGGATGGTCGACGTCGGGGTTCACGTTGGAATAGAACCCGTACTCGCGTGGCTGCGACTGGTTCCAGCTGGTCACCGGCATGTCTTCGCTGAAGTCGATGCGCACGATCGACTTGATGCTCTTGAACCCGTATTTCCAGGGCACGACCAGGCGCAGGGGCGCGCCGTTCTGGTTGGGCAGCGGTTTGCCGTACAGGCCGGTGGCGAGCAGGGTCAGCGGATGCATCGCCTCGTCCAGGCGCAGGCCTTCGCGGTAGGGCCAATCGAGTACCGGGTAGCGGAGACCGGGCATCTGCGCCGGCTCGGCCAGGGTGGTGAAGCCCACGTAGCGGGCCTTGGAGGTCGGTTTGAGCCGGCGGATCACCTCGGCCAGCGGCACGCCCTGCCAGGGCAGCACCATCGACCAGCCCTCCACGCAGCGCAGGCGGTAGATGCGTTCCTGCACCGCGTGTGGCCGCAGCAGGTCCTCGAGCGCGAAGGTGCCGGTGGTTTCCGCCTCGCCGCTGACCACCACGGTCCACGGCGCCGGTTCGAGCGTATGGGCGTGGCGCGAAGGATCGGCCTTGCCGGTGCCGAACTCGTAGAAATTGTTGTAGGTGGTCGCGTCCTGCCAGGTGGTGAGGGTCTCGTTGCTGCGAAAACCGTCCGCTGAATCGGTCGCGACCGGGGCGGTGGCCGGTGGCACGTCGTCGGCACCGGCACAGCCGGCCAGGGCCAGCAGCGGGCTGGCCAGGCCCAGGCCCATCAACTGGCGCCGGGCGCGGTAGACCGGCTCGGGGGTGATCTCGGAGGCGGGTGGCTGGGGGTAGCGATGGCGGCTCATGGCGTGGCTCCGTTGGCGGCGCGGGGGCGAATCACGTGGCTATACTCCCGACAAGAGTCGTCCAGAGAGGAAATGGATGCGCCTGGTCGAGGCTTTCGATTCATCCACCAGCGTGGTTGCGGTGATGCGCGCCAGCGACGGGGTGTTCCTCGGGGTCAATGCTGCCTTCGAGCGTAGCACCGGCTACCGTCGCGACCAGGTGATAGGGAAGATCCCGAACGAGATCGGGCTCTGGGCCGAGCCGGGTTTCCGGGCACAGATTTGGAGCGTGCTGCGGGCCGAACACCGGGCCGTGTCGGTGTCCACCCGGGTGCGCTTTGCCGATGGCCGGCTGGAACCGGCGCGGCTGAGCGTGGAGTTCGCCCAGGATCCCGACGAGGGCACGGTGGTCTTCTGCCTCTTGCACCTGGGCGGCCGGGACCCGCCCGGCAACGAGGGGTCGCAGCCCCCCGCGCCGGAACGCCCGGCGGGTTTCTATCGCGCCCTGTACCTGGCGGCCTCCGAGGGCATCTATCGCAGTTTGCCCGGCGGCGGGTTCCTGGACGTCAATCCCGCCATGGCCCGCATCCTGGGTTATGACTCGCCGGCGCAGATGCTGGCCGAAACCGCGCGCTGCGCGTCCGCCCTCTACGAGGACGCCGAACAGGCCGCCCAGAGCCATGCCCTGCTGCAGGCGGGCCAGCGCCTGGACGGGGTGCGCGCACGCGTCCGCAGGCGCGACGGCAGCATCATCTGGGTCAGCGAGAACTCCCGTGCCATCTACGACGACCAGGGCCAGGTGTTGTTCTACGAAGGCTCGCTGGTCGACATCACCGCCCAGGTCGAGGCCGAGCAGGCGTTGCGGCAATCGCGAACGCTCTACCAGGTGCTGGTGGAAAACAGCCGTGATGGCGTTTTCCTGATCCAGCGGGGCCTGGTCGCGTTCGCCAACCAGGCGCTGGCCGACATCCTGGGATACACGGTCGCGGAGCTGAGCGGCATCGAATACATGTCGCTGGTCGATCCGGGCGACCTCGACGCCCAGATGGCCCGGCGGGCGGCGCGCGAGGCCGGTTCGGCCGAGCCCCAGGTCTACGAGATCCGCCTGCGCCGGCGCGACGGCCAGGTCATCCTGTGCGAAGTGCGTGCCGACGCCGTGGAATACGACGGCGACATCGCCTCCACCGGCACCCTGCGCGACGTTACCGAGGACCGTGCCCGCCAGGACGCGGTGGCCGAAGCCGAGTTGCGCTACCGCGAGCTGTTTGAAAATTCGCCGGCCGGTCTGTTCCGCACCACCATCGACGGCCAGATCATGGAAGTGAACCCGATGCTCGCCCGGATCCTGGGCTACGACAGCGTCGCGCAGCTTCGCGAGTCGGCCAGCGACATCCAGTCGCTGTACGTCGAGGTCGGCGAGCGCAGGCTGCTGGTCGAACAGGCGCTCAGGCACGGGTCCTTCGACCACTACGAGACCCGGGTTCGCTGCCGCGATGGCAGCGCGAAGTGGGTCAGCGCCAGCGTCCGCGTCGTGCATGACGCGCAGGGGCAGCCGCTGCACTTCACCGGCTCGGTGCTCGACATCAATGAACGCCAGGAAGCGAGGCTGGCGCTGGCCCGTTCGGAGAACAAGTACCGGACCCTGGTCGAGGACAGCCAGGTCGGCGTCTTCGTGATGCAGGGCGAACGCTATACCTACGTCAACGCCGCCTTCGCCCGGATGCTGGGCTATCGCGAGCCGGAGCTGGTGGGGCTGAGCTATCGCGACATCATGGCGCCCGAGGCGATTGCCCAGTCCGAGCGCCGCGACCGCGACCGCGAGGCCGGGGAGGGCGTGAGCCCGGACTTCGGGACCTGCCTGCTGCACCGCGACGGCCACCGGGTTCATGTCCGCGTGAACATCGGGCCGGTGCAGATCGACGGTGCCCAGCACCTCACCGGCACCGTGCTCGACATCTCCCGCCAGCGCGAGGCCGAGGACCGGCTGCGTTTCCACGCCACCCACGACCCGCTCACGGGGCTGCCCAACCGGATGATGTTCAACCAGCGGCTGGCGGCGGCGATGCTTGGCGCCAGCCGTGCCGGCGGAACGCCCTACGCGGTGCTGTTCCTGGACCTGGACGGGTTCAAGTGGGTCAACGACAGCCTCGGCCACGGCGCCGGCGACCGGCTGCTCGTGCAGATCGCCCGGCGGCTGGAAGACAGCCTGCTGGCCGACGTGCTGATCGCACGCTACGGGGGCGATGAGTTCACCTTGCTGCCCGACGGCGCCTGCGACGCCGACCGGGCCCGCCGGATCGCCGAGGCGGTGATCGCGCTGTTCGAACTGCCTTTCGACATCGGGGGCCAGCAGGTGTTTTCCTCGGCCAGCATCGGCATCGTCCTGGGCGGCGGCGACTACGAGTCACCCGACCAGGTCCTGCGCGATGCCGACACCGCCATGTACCGGGCCAAGTCGGCCGGCAAGTCCGGCTACGTGGTTTTCGACGCCGGCATGCACGAACAGGCGCTCAGCCGGCTGCAGCTGGAAACCGACTTGCGCCTGGCCTTCGAACGCGCCGAGTTCCGGGTGCATTACCAACCCATCGTGGAACTGGCCAGCGGCCAGCTGGTGGGCGCCGAGGCCCTGGTGCGCTGGCAACATCCGCGTCGCGGCTTGCTGGCACCGGCCGAGTTCCTGCCCCTGGCCGAGGAAACCGGCCTGATCATGGAGCTCGATGCCTGGGTCCTGCGCCAGGCCTGTGGCCAGCTGGCGCAGTGGCGCCAGGCGTACCCGGCCCTGTCCGGGCTGTCGATCAACGTCAACGTGGACGAGCGCCAGATGGTTTCGCCCGGCATCGTCGACGAAGTGCTGTCGCTGCTGCGCAAGCACCGGCTGCCGCCGGACTGCCTGCGGCTGGAGGTCACCGAAACCGCCTTCCGCGGCGGTCGCGGACAGGCCGAGCAGCGGCTGATGGCGCTCAAGGCGCTGGGCGTGGGGCTGGTGGTGGACGATTTCGGCACCGGCTACTCGTCGCTCGAGTCCTTCGCGGCCTCACCCTTCGACGCCCTGAAGATGGACCAGGTGTTCGTGCGCGACATCCAGACCAATGCCCGGCACCGGGCGATTGCCCGGACGATCAACAGCTTCGCCGGCGAACTGGACCTGACGCTGACCGCCGAAGGCATCGAAACCACCGGCCAGCGCGACGCGCTGCGCGAGATCGGCTGCCGGTTCGGCCAGGGCTTCCTGTTCGCCCGGGCACTGCCGCCGGAGCAGTTCGAGCAAATGCTCTCGGGAACCGAGGGCATCGTCGGTTGAACACCTTCCGGGGCTTCGCGGCCCCGTGCTAATTTGCCGACGAACGCTTTCCGAGGAAATCCATGACACGCGCCTACAATTTCAGTGCCGGCCCGGCCGCGCTGCCCGAACCGGTCCTGCGGCAGGTCCGCGACGAAATGCTGGAATGGCAGGGCGAACGCGCCTCGGTGATGGAGGTCAGCCACCGCGGCAAGGCCTTCGTCGAGTGCGCCGCGCGTGCCGAGTCCGACCTGCGCGAATTGATGGCGATTCCCGACGACTACCACGTGCTGTTCCTGCAGGGCGGCGCCACCACGCTTTCGGCGCTGCTGGCGCTGAACCTGGCGGGTCCGGACCAGGCCGTGGACGTCGTGCTGACCGGCCACTGGGGCGAAAAGGCGCTGGACAACATCGCCGCTTCGGTGAAGGCGAACGTCGCCGCCAGCGGCAAGGGCGATGGCTACACCGGCATTCCCGACCCCTCCGGCTGGCAGCTCACGCCCGGCGCCGCCTTCGTGCACTACACGCCCAACGAAACCATCCACGGCGTCGAGTTCCACGACATCCCGGACGTGGGCGACGTGCCGCTGGTCGCGGACATCAGTTCGAACGTGCTGTCGCGGCCGATGGACGTCTCGCGGTTCGGCGTGCTCTACGGCGGCGCCCAGAAGAACCTCGGCCCGTCCGGCCTGGCCATCGCCATCATCCGCAAGGACCTGCTCGGGCGGCATGGCCGCGCCTTGCCGCCGATCTTCGAACTGCAGAACCAGGCCCGCAACGACTCGATGTTCAACACGCCGCCCACCTTCGGCTGGTACGTGCTGGGGCTGGTGCTGCAGTGGCTCAAGGCCCAGGGTGGCGCCGCCGCCATGGGCGAGGTCAACCGGCGCAAGGCGGAAAACCTCTACGCGGCCATCGATGGCTCCGGCGGCTTCTACCGCAACAACGTCCAGGCTCCGGCGCGTTCGTGGATGAACGTGCCGTTCTTCCTTCCCGATGAAACCCGCGAGCAGGCTTTCCTCGCCGAGGCCAAGGCCGCCGGCCTGGTCGGCCTGAAGGGCCATCGGGCCCTGGGCGGCATGCGGGCCTCGATCTACAACGCGATGCCCGAGGCCGGCGTGCAGGCGCTGGTGGATTTCATGGGTGATTTCGCCCGGCGGCACGGCTGAAGTGGCCACGCGCAAGCCTGCGAAGGGCAAGTCCGCGGCGGCGAAACCCGCCGCGGCCAGGCCGGCTTCCGGCAAGCCCGCTGCCGCCCGGCCCGACCTTGAGCAGGTGCGCGAACGCATCGACGGCATCGACCGCCAGATCCAGGACCTGATCGCCGAACGTGCCCGCTGGGCGCACCAGGTCGGCAAGGCCAAGGGTCCGCTGCGGGCGGCGATCGATTACTACCGGCCCGAGCGCGAGGCGCAGGTGCTGCGCCGGGTGCTTGACCGCAACGACGGGCCGCTCAACGACGAGGTGCTGCTCCGGCTTTTCCGCGAAATCATGTCGGCCTGCCTGGCCCAGCAGGAGCCGCTGAAGGTCGGTTTCCTCGGGCCGGAAGGCACGTTTTCCCAGCAGGCGCTGCACAAGCACTTCGGCCATTCGGCCAAGGGCCTGCCCCTGGGCAGCATCGAAGAGGTATTCCAGGAGGTCGAGGCCGGCCACGCCGACTTCGGCATCGTTCCGGTCGAGAATTCGGGGCAGGGCACCATCCAGTCCACGCTGGACATGTTCCTCACTTCGCCGCTGAAGATTTGCGGCGAAGTCGAGCTGGCCGTGCACCAGTTCCTGATGTCGCGCACCGGCCGGATGGAGGACATCGAACGCGTCTATTCGCATCCGCTGTCGCTGGCCCAGGCCAAGACCTGGCTGCGCCACCACCTGCCCAAGGCCGAAAAAATCCCGGTCTCGAGCAATGCCGAAGCCGCCCGCCGGGCCCGCAATGCCGACGATTCGGCCGCGATCGCCGGCGAAAACGCCGGCCACGTCTACGGCCTCAAGACCCTCGCCGGCCCGATCGAGGACCGGCCCGACAACACCACCCGTTTCCTGGTGCTGGGGCGCGAACTGCTTCCGCCCTGCGGGCATGACCGGACGTCGCTGATGGTCTTCGTGCGTGACCAGCCCGGCGCGCTGTACAAGGTGCTCAGCCCGTTCGCGCGCCACGGCGTCAGCATGAACCGCATCGAGTCGCGCCCGGCGCACACGGGCCGCTGGCAGTACGCGTTTTTCATCGACGTCGGTGGCCATGCCCAGGACGGCCCGGTGGCCGCCGCGCTGGCCGAACTGGGTGAATTCGCCGCCGACATCCGCATCCTCGGGGCGTACCCCGTGGCCTTGCTCTGAGCATGGACGAAGCGGCCTTTTCCGCCCTGGCCCAGCCGGGCCTGCAGCGCCTGCGGGCCTACGACCCGGGGCTGGACCTGGTGGCCCTGCGCCAGGCCCACCCGGGCCTGGTGGAACTGGGTTCCAACGAAAACGCGCTGGGCCCCAGTCCCGCCGCGGTCGCCGCCGCGGTCGCCGCCCTCGATGACGCCCACCGTTATCCCGATCCGATCGGTGGCGGGCTCAAGCGTGCCCTGGCGGCGCACCATGGCGTGTCGCCCGGGCAACTGATGCTGGGCAATGGCTCGCACGAGCTGCTGATGATGCTCGGCCAGACCTTCGCCGGGCCGGGCCTGGACGTGCTGGCCTCGCAGTTCGGGTTCGCGGTCTACGCACTGGCCGCCCGCGCCGCCGGCGCCGACCTGGTGCAGGCGCCGGCCCTGCCGGCCGGACACGCCATGGCCCGCGGCCACGACCTGGACGCGATGGCCGCCGCCGTGGGTCCGCGAACGCGCCTGGTCTACCTGGCCAACCCCAACAACCCGACCGGCACCTGGGTCCCGGCCACGGCCCTGGAGGCCTTCCTCGCCCGCCTGCCGCCGACGGTGCTGGTGGTGGTGGACGAGGCCTACATGGAATACGCCACCGAGCCGGGCCTGGTTTCGGCGGTTGGCCTGCTGGCGCGGTTCGAGAACCTGGTGGTGACCCGGACGTTCTCCAAGGCGCATGGCTTGGCCGGATTGCGCCTGGGTTACCTGCTGGCCGCGCCCGGCCTGGTTGCCGTGCTCGAGCGCCTGCGCGAGTCCTTCAACGTCAACGGGCCGGCGCTGGCCGCCGGGGAGGCCGCCCTGGCCGACACCGGACACGTTGAACGGGTGCGCCAGGCCAATGCCAGCGAACGCGAGGCGCTGGCCGACGCGCTGCGCGCGCGCGAGCTGGCCGTGTCCCCGTCGCAGACCAACTTCCTGCTGGTCGGGTTCGGCGCCGACGCGGCGGCGGTGGAGCAGGGCCTGGTGGCCCGCGGCGTGGTGCCGCGACCGATGGCGGGTTACGGGCTGCCCGGATGCCTGCGCATCACGGTCGGGCTGCGCGACCAGAACCGGAAGCTGCTGCAGGCGCTGGACGAGGTGCTGGCGTGAGCGCCCCGACCCTGGATTGGCAGGCCTCGGCGGGGAGCGCGCTGACCGGCGAGGTCCAGGTCCCCGGCGACAAGTCGGTTTCGCACCGCGCGGTGATGCTGGGTGCCCTGGCCGAGGGCCGCTGCGAGATCGAAGGCTTCCTGGAGGGCGAGGACACCCGGGCGACCGCGGCGATCTTCGCGAACCTGGGCGTCCGCATCGAGGCACCTTCGGCCAGCCGGCGCATCGTGCATGGCGTCGGCCTGCACGGCCTGCAGGCCCCGGCCGGGGTCCTGGACTGCGGCAATGCCGGGACCGGCATGCGCCTGCTGGCCGGGCTGCTGGCCGGGCAGGGCTTCGACAGCGAACTGGTGGGCGACGCGTCCCTGTCGCGTCGTCCGATGGCCCGGGTGATCTCGCCGCTGCAGGCCATGGGCGCCGCGATCGAAGCGGGCGAAGGGGGACGGCCGCCTCTTAGAATCCACGGTAAGAAAACACTGCAAGGCATTGATTTTAAATCTCCCGTGGCCAGCGCCCAGGTAAAGTCAGCGGTGCTGCTGGCCGGTCTGTATGCCCGCGGGACGACCCGGGTCAGCGAGCCCCATCCGACCCGGGATTACACCGAGCGCATGCTCGCGGCGTTCGGCTGGCCGGTTCGTTTTGGTCCCGGCGAGGCCAGCCTCGACGGCGGGCATCGCCTGCGCGCCATCCCGGTCCGGGTGCCGGCCGACTTCTCGTCGGCGGCGTTCTTCCTGGTCGCTGCGTCGTTGGTACCCGGTTCCGACCTCTGCCTGCGCCAGGTCGGGATGAATCCGCGCCGGACCGGCCTGCTCGATGCGCTGCGCGCGATGGGGGCCGATATCACGGTGGCTGAGGCCGGCGAGCAGGGCGGCGAGCCCGTGGCCGACCTGCGCGTGCGCCACGCCCGCCTGCGCGGCATCGACGTCCCGGTGGCCCTGGTGCCGGACATGATCGACGAGTTCCCGGCGCTGTTCGTGGCCGCCGCCCTGGCCGAGGGCGAGACCCGCGTCTCCGGCGCGGCCGAGCTGCGGGTGAAGGAATCCGACCGCATCGCCACCATGGCGGCCGCGCTGCAGGCCCTGGGCGCCGACATCCACGAAACCCCGGACGGCGCGATCATCCGCGGCGGCCGGCTGCGCGGCGGGGACGCCGACAGCCATGGCGACCACCGCATCGCCATGGCCCTGGCGGTGGCGGCCCAGTGCGCCGGCGGCGAGGTCCGGATCCGCGACTGCGCCAATGTCGCCACCTCCTTCCCCGGATTCGAGGCGCTAGCCCGTGGGCTGGGCTTCGGCCTGCAGGTCCGGCAGCCGGTCGGCTAGAATCCCGGCCATGCCTCGCATCCCCATACTCACCATCGATGGGCCCTCCGGCTCCGGCAAGGGCACCATCAGTAGGGCCGTGGCCGAACGCCTGGGCTGGCATTACCTGGACTCGGGCGCCATCTACCGGGCCGTGGGCCTGGCGGCGGCCTGGGAGGGGGTGGACCTGAGCGACCCCGAAGCCGTGGCCCAGTGCGCCGCCCGCACCGAAATCCGCTTCGAAACCCAGGGGTCCGGCGAACCCCATGTCATCGTCAACGGCAAGGACGCCACCCGCCAGCTGCGCATGGAAACCGCCGGCGCGGCGGCTTCGGCCATTGCCGCCCACCCGCCGGTCCGGGCCGCCCTGGTGGAGCTGCAGCACCGGTTCCGCAGGCTGCCGGGCCTGGTGGCCGACGGCCGCGACATGGGCACCGTCATCTTCCCGGACGCCCCCTACAAGGTCTTCCTGACCGCCAGCGCCGAGGAACGGGCCAAAAGGCGCCATAAGCAGTTGAAGGAAAAAGGGGTTTCGGTTAATCTTGACAGTCTGCTGCACGAAATCGCCGCTCGTGACGAGCGCGATGCCGGGCGTGCGGTGGCGCCCCTGAAGCCCGCGGATGACGCGGTTGTCGTGGACTCCACCGGCACGCCCATCACCGAGGTGATCGAGCGCGTGCTGTCGGTGCTGCCGGAAAAATCCCGCCAGCCACGACAGGCCTGATCCCCGGCGCATCCGCCCGCAACGGCGCGACTTCCCAGGCAGAAACCAGCTCCCGGGCCGGAAGGCACGGGTTAAATCCACGCGCATCAAGCGCCAACAGGTGGGTCGCGGCGGAGCCGCCGACCCGTATGTCCAACCGAGTATCCAACAATGACTGAATCTTTCGCTGAACTGTTCGAGCAGAGCCAGGGCGCGCTGTCCAAGCTCAAGCCGGGTGCCATCGTCTCCGGCACCGTGGTCGAGATCCGCAACGACGTGGTCGTGATCAACGCCGGCCTCAAGTCCGAGGGCATCATTCCGATCGAGCAGTTCCGTAATGAAGAGGGCGAGCTTGAAGTGTCCGTGGGCGAGACCGTCAAGGTCGCCCTGGAATACCTCGAGAACGGCTTCGGCGAGACCGTGCTGTCGCGCGAGAAGGCCAAGCGCGCCATGGTGTGGGACGAGCTCGAGGCTTCCATGGAAGCTGGCGAGATCGTCACCGGCCGCATCTCCGGCAAGGTCAAGGGCGGCTTCACCGTCGACATCCGCGACGTCCGCGCGTTCCTGCCGGGCTCCCTGGTCGACGTGCGTCCGGTCCGCGACCCGGGTTACCTGGAAGGCAAGGAACTCGAGTTCAAGATCATCAAGCTCGATCGCAAGCGCAACAACGTCGTGGTCTCCCGCCGTGCGGTGGTCGAGTCCGAGTCGAGCGTCGAGCGCGAGCAGCTGATGGAGCGCCTGCAGGAAGGTGCCGTGATCAAGGGTGTCGTCAAGAACCTCACCGACTACGGCGCGTTCGTGGACCTGGGCGGCATCGACGGCCTGCTGCACATCACCGACATGGCCTGGAAGCGCGTGCGCCACCCGTCCGAAGTGGTCAACGTCGGCGACGAGCTGGACGTCCGCGTGCTGAAGTTCGACCGCGAGCGCAACCGCGTTTCGCTGGGCCTCAAGCAGCTGGGTGACGATCCGTGGGACAACATCGCCCGCCGTTACCCGACCAGCTCGCGCCTGTTCGGCAAGGTCTCCAACGTCACCGATTACGGCGCGTTCGTCGAGATCGAGCCGGGCGTGGAAGGCCTGGTGCACGTGTCCGAGATGGACTGGACCAACAAGAACGTCAACCCGTCCAAGGTCGTCCAGCTGGGCGACGAACTGGAAGTGATGGTGCTCGACGTCGACGGCGAACGCCGCCGCATCTCGCTGGGCATCAAGCAGTGCACCCCGAACCCGTGGGAGGCCTTCTCGGCCCTGCACAAGAAGGGTGACAAGGTTTCCGGCCAGATCAAGTCGATCACCGACTTCGGCATCTTCATCGGCCTGGACGGCGGTATCGACGGCCTGGTGCACCTGTCCGACATCTCCTGGAACACCACCGGCGAAGACGTCGTGCGCAACTTCAAGAAGGGCGACGACCTGGAAGCCGTCGTGCTGGCCGTGGACCCCGAGCGCGAGCGCATCTCGCTGGGCGTCAAGCAGCTCGAGCAGGATCCGGTGGGCCAGTACATGGCCGGCACCCAGAAGGGCAGCATCGTCAACGGCACCGTCAAGGAAGTCGACGCCCGTGGCGCCACCATCGAGCTCGAAGGCGGCGTGGAAGGTTACGTGCGTGCCAACGACATCGCCAAGGAGCGCGTCGACGACGCCACCCAGTACCTCAAGGTTGGCGACGCCGTCGAAGCCCGCTTCATGGGCATGGACCGCAAGGGCCGCACCATGCAGCTGTCGATCCGCGCCAAGGACGAGGCCGAGCTGGCCGATTCCCTGGCCGAGGTCAACAAGGCGTCCGATGCGGCCGCCGGCACCACCAAGCTCGGTGCGCTGCTGCGTGAGCAGCTGAACAAGGGCGAATAAGCCCCCTGCAAGATCGGCGCGTGGCCCGGGTTCGCCCGGGCCACGTCGCCACCCCAAGAACACCGAGGGACCGCCCGGAGATGACCAAGTCCGAATTGATCGAGGTGCTTTCGCGGCGCCAGGCCCACCTGAAGGCCGACGACGTGGATTTGGCCGTCAAGACCCTGCTCGAGATGATGAGCGGCGCCCTGACCCAGGGTGAGCGGATCGAAATCCGCGGCTTCGGCAGTTTCTCCCTTCATTTCCGTCCGCCGCGCCTGGGTCGCAACCCCAAGACCGGCGAGTCCGTGGCGCTGCCCGGCAAGTACGTTCCGCATTTCAAGCCTGGCAAGGAGCTGCGCGATCGGGTCAACGCCCGCAACGCGCCCGACGCTCCGGCCGCTCCGGCTGCCCTCCCGCACGCCGAAGGCTGAGCCCGCCGGCCCGGATGGGCTAAGCTTGCCGCCGAACGGCACCGGGAATCTCGCGCATGCGACTGATCAAGGCTTTGCTTGCACTGTTGTTCGTCGGATTCGGCGTGCTTTTCGGCGCGCTCAATCGCGACCCGGTCAGCATCGACCTGGGCCTTTGGCAACTGCAATCGATCTCCCTGGGCACCAGCCTGCTGCTCGCCGTCCTGGTGGGCGCGGTGCTTGCCGGCTTCGTGCTGACCGCTTCGGTGGTCTGGCCGCTGCGGCATCGCCTGCGCCGCGGCAAGTCCGCGCAAGCTTCCCAGGCCCCCGGCCAGGAACACCATGAGTGAACTGGCCTGGTTCCTGCTGCTGCTGCCGGTGGCGGCGGGTGGTGGCTGGCTGGCCGGTCGCCGCGGCGGTGAAAGGCGGGGCGGGGCACGCGTCTCGCGGCTGTCCAACACCTATTTCCGCGGGCTCAACTACCTGCTCAACGAACAGCAGGACAAGGCGATCGAGGTCTTCCTGCAGATTGCCGCCGTGGACAAGGACACGGTCGAGACCCAGTTCGCCCTGGGCCATCTGTTCCGCCGGCGCGGTGAAGTGGACCGTGCCATCCGCCTGCACCAGAGCCTGGTCGCGCGCCCGGGCCTGAGCGACGAGCAAAAGACCCGCGCGGTGCTCGCGCTGGGCGAGGACTACATGCGCGCCGGCCTGCTGGACCGGGCCGAAACCCTGTTCACCGACCTGGTCCGCATGGGCGTGCTGGCGCCCCAGGCGCTGCGGCACCTGATTTCGGTCTACCAGGCCGAACGCGACTGGGCCAAGGCCATCGAGCACGCAAGGCAGCTGGAAAACGCCGGCGGCGAGCCAATGGGAAAACTGGTGGCGCAGTTCCACTGCGAACTGGCCGAAATGGCCCGCCTGGACGGCAAGCTCGACGAGGCGCGCAAGCATGTCGCCGAAGCCTACGCCGCCGACAGCCATTCGGTACGCGCCGGCCTGGTCGAGGCCCGGCTGGAGCTGGCCGAAGGCAACGACGCCGCGGCCATCCGTGCCTTCGAGCGGGTTGCGCGGCATGACATCGAATTCCTGCCGGAAATCCTGCAGCCGCTGCTGGCCTGCTACGAGCGTCGCGGCGAGTCCGCCCGTGCCCGCGGTTTCCTGCTCGAGATGACCGAACACTACCCGGGCGTGTCCCCGGTGCTGGCCCTGGCCCGGATGATCGAGCGCGAGGAAGGCAAGGGCGCGGCGCTGGAGTTCCTCTCCCGTCAGCTGCGCCAGCGCCCCTCGGTGCGGGGCGAGGCGGCCTACATCGAACTGAGCCTGCGCGACGCCGATTCCGACCCGGCGGTGGCGCTCAAGACGCTCAAGCAGATCACCGAACAACTGGTGGTCCGCACGCCGGGCTATCGCTGCCAACGCTGTGGATTCTCGGCGCGCGCGCATCACTGGCAGTGTCCGGGCTGCAAGAGCTGGGGCAGCATCAAACCCGTGCACGGCGCGGTCAGCGAGTGAGCACGATGCCGCCGACCTGGCTGCTGGCGAGCCTGTCGCTGGCAGTGGCCTTCGCACTGGCCCTGGTCTGGCGCGCCTGGGCGATCCGACGCGGCGTGCTCGACGCGCCCGACGACCGTCGGCTGCATGACACCCCCACGCCCCGCGGCGGCGGCATCGGCATCGCCCTGGTGCTGCTGGTCGCCGCGGCCTGGCTCGGTGACGGCCGCGGCTGGTTCGTGGCCGGCCTGGTGCTGTGCGGCGGGGCGGGGCTGATCGACGACATCCGGCCGCTGCCGCCTTTGGCCAAGGGGCTGCTGCAGGCCCTGGGCGCCGCCTGCCTGGCCGCCGGTTTCCCGCTGCTGCCCGAACTCTGGGGCGTGGCCCTGGGCCACCTGCTGGCCTGGGTGCTGGTGCTGGTGCTGGTGAACTTCTGGAACTTCATGGACGGCAGCAACGGCCTGGCGACCAGCCAGGCGATGCTGGCCGCGCTCGGACTGGCCGCGCTGGTGCCCGCGGCGGCGTCGGTGACCTGGCTGGCGGTGGCGTTGGCGGCCGCCTGCCTGGGCTTCCTGCCGCTGAATTTCCCCCGCGCGCGCCTGTTCCTGGGCGACGTCGGCAGCCATGTCCTGGGGTATGCGCTGGCGGCCCTTTTGTTGATGGCGGCCACGCCCGCCGGGCCGCGGGCCTGGCTGCTGGTGTTGCCGGTGTCGGCGATGGTGCTCGACGCCGGCCTGACCCTGCTCTCGCGCACGCGGCGCCGGCAGGTGGTGTGGCGGGCGCATCGGGAACACCTCTACCAGCGCGCCGTCGCCCATGGCTGGAGCCATGCCGGGATTTGCGCGCTTTATGCCGGCTGGAGCCTGGCCGCCATCGCCCTGGCGCTTTGGCTGGCCCGGCAAGACCCGGCGTGGTCACTGCCGGGCAGCGTAGCGGGGCTGGTCTTTGGCATCATTGCGTATTCGCTCCTGGGGCGGGCCTGGCCCAGGCCGCCCGCCACAGGCAGCGCCCCCCACGGAATCCCCAAGGCATGACACCCGCGTTCCGAAACCTCACCAGCCTGCTGCCCCGGCTGCTGATCGTCCTGCACGACCTGGCGATGATCGTTGCCGTCTGGGTGGGCCTGCGCTGGCTGGCTTCGGTGGCGGGCGCACCGCCGGCACCGTCGCTGGGCACCGAACTGGTGATCGCGGTCCTCACCCAGGGCCTCGTGCTGCAAATGGTCGGCCTCTACCAGGGGCTCTGGCGGTTCGCCAGCGTGCCCGACCTGGCCAACCTGGTGCGCGGTGCCCTGGTTGGCGTGCTGCTGATCGTCGCGATCCTGTTCCTGATGGGCCTGCTGCCCGACGTCCCGCGGCGCGTGCTGTTTCCCTACCCGGTGGCGCTGGTGGTGATGCTGGGGCTGCCGCGCGTGCTCTACCGGCTCTGGAAGGACTCGCGGCAGCGCACCACCCATGCCGATGCCAAGCGCGTTCTGGTGCTGGGTGCCGGGCGCACGGCCGAGAACCTGCTGCGCGAACTCGACAGCGACGGGCGTTATTCGCCGGTGGGCCTGCTCGACGACAATCCGGCGCTCAAGGGTGCCAAGGTCCGCGGCGTGCCGGTGCTGGGCACCATCAGCGAGCTGGCCGACATCGCCCAGGACACCGCGCCCAACCTGCTGGTGATCGCGATGCCGTCGGCCAGCGCCAGCGAGATGCAGCGCGTGGTCGAGCTGTGCGACGACACCGGGCTGCCGTTCCGGGCCGCACCGCGGCTGACCGACGTGCTGGCCGGCCGCCCGCAGCGGCTGGAGCTTTCCGAGGTCCGCATCGAAGACCTGCTGGGGCGGCCGCCGGTCCAGTTCGATCCTTCGCTGGGACTGGGCTGGGTGGCGGGCAAGCGCGTGCTGGTGACCGGCGCCGGCGGCTCGATTGGTTCGGAGCTGGCGCGCCAGTGCGCGGCGGCGGGCGCGGCCGAGTTGCTGGTGTTCGAACGTGCCGAACTGCCCCTGTGCGAAATCACCGAAGAGCTGGCGCGAAAGTTCCCGGACGTGCCGGTGGTGTCCCTGCTGGCCGATTGCGGCGACCCGGTGGCCTGCGCGATGGCGCTGGCCGGCAAGGTCGATTTCGTTTTCCACGCGGCGGCATGCAAGCAGGTGCCCTTGCTTGAATCGCAGGTGCGCGAAGCGCTGCGCAACAACGTAGCGGCGTCGGCGGTGCTGGCCCGCGCCTGCCGCGAGGCCGGCGTCGAGAACTTCGTGCTCATTTCCACCGACAAGGCGATCTGCCCGGTGAACGTCCTGGGCGCCAGCAAGCGGTTCGCCGAACTGGCCTGCCAGACGGAGCTCGAGGGCAGTGCGGTCCGGCTTTCGGTCGTGCGCTTTGGCAACGTGCTCGATTCGGCCGGTTCCGTGGTGCCGCTGTTCCGCCAGCAGATCGCCGCCGGCGGCCCGGTCACCGTCACCCATCCCGAGGTGACGCGTTATTTCATGACGATCCCCGAGGCCTGCCAGCTGATCCTGCACTCGGTCAGCCTGGCCAGCGAGAACGGCGCGGTCTACGCCCTGGACATGGGCCGGCCGGTGGCGATCCGCGAGCTGGCCGAGCAGATGATCCGGCTCAGCGGCAAGCGTCCGGGCATCGACATCGCCGTGAGTTACACTGGCCTGCGCCCGGGGGAAAAGCTGCACGAAATCCTTTTCCATCCGCAGGAGCGCTACCAGCGCACCCGCCACCCACGCATCCTGCAGGCCCAGCCGCGCGAGATCGGCACCGGACACCTGCGCCAATTGCTGGCGAAACTGGATGCACTGCTGGCCGACCCGGGCGCGAGCGACGCGCTGCTTGAACTGCTGCGCGAGGCGGTGCCGGACTACCGGCCCGAAACCCGCCTGGGCGCGGGCGACGACCCGTACCCGGCGGACCTTGAACCCGACTGACGAGAGACGAATGACTTCCCGAATCAGAAAGGCTGTTTTCCCCGTCGCCGGCCTGGGCACCCGTTTCCTCCCGGCGACCAAGACCGTGCCCAAGGAAATGCTGCCAGTGGTGGACAAGCCGCTGATCCAGTACGCCGTCGATGAGGCGATCGAGGCCGGATGCGACACCCTGGTGTTCATCACCAACCGATACAAACACGCGGTGGCGGACTATTTCGACAAGGCCTACGAGCTCGAGCACAAGCTCGAGAAGAAGGGCAAGTCCGAACTCCTGTCGTTGATCCGCGACGTGTTGCCCAGCCACGTGCGGGCGGTCTTCGTGACCCAGGCCGAGGCCCTGGGCCTGGGCCACGCCGTGCTGTGCGCCGAACCGGTGATCGGTAACGAGCCTTTTGCCGTCGTCCTGCCCGACGACCTCATCTGGAACAAGGGCCCCGGCGCCCTGAAGCAGATGGCCGACCTGGCCGAAGCCGAGGACGCCAGCGTGATCGCCGTGCAGGACGTGCCGCGCGAGCAGAGCGGCAGCTACGGCATCGTCGCGACCCGCGACTTTTCCGGCCGGCATGGCGACATCGAGGCGATCGTGGAGAAGCCCCGGCCCGAGGATGCGCCCAGCACCCTGGCCGTGGTGGGTCGCTACGTGCTCGACGGCAGCATCTTCGACCTGCTTCGCAAGACCCGGCCCGGCGCCGGTGGCGAGATCCAGCTCACCGACGCCATCGCCAGCCTGATGGCGGACAAGCGCACCCTGGCCTATCGCTTCCAGGGCCGCCGCTTCGACTGCGGCAGCCGCATCGGCCTGGTCGAGGCGACGATCGAATTCGCGCTGGACCACGAGGACCTGGCCGAGCCGGCCCGCGCGTACATGCGCGCCGCGCTGGCGCGCTGAAGCCCGCGGGCGCCCGGCGTGGATGCCACCAGCAATTTCTATCGCGCCCGCGCGCCGGCGCCGCCGGCCCGCGCCGCACTGTCCGGACGGCACGAGGCCGACACCTGCGTGGTCGGCGCTGGATTCGCGGGTCTCAACACCGCCCTGGGCCTGGCCGAACGCGGCCGCGGCGACGTGTTGGTGCTCGAAGCGAAGGATATCGGCCATGGCGCCTCCGGGCGCAATGGGGGCTTCGTGTTCGGCGGTTTTTCCCGGGGCGAGGCCGAGCTGCTGGCCGAACTCGGCCGGCAGCGGGCGCAGGCGCTCTACCAGGGCACGGTGGACGCGGTCGAGTTGATCCGCCGGCGCATCGCGCGCCACGCGATCGCCTGCGACGCCACCGATGCCGGGGTGATCTGGGCGAACTGGTTTCGCGACGCCTCGGTGTTGCGGCACCGCCAGCAGCTGCTGGCGGAAAACTTCGGCATTCACTGGCAATGGCTCGACCGCGGGGAAATGGCCCATCGCATCGCCAGCGATCGCTACGGCGAGGGCCTGTTCGAAGCCAACGCACTGCATTTCGATCCGCTCGCCTACGCCAGGGGCCTGGCCGACGTGGCCGCCGGGCAGGGCGTGCGCATCCATGAGTCGAGTCCGGCCATCGCGCTCGACCGCCACGGCGGCGGCTGGCGGGTGCGCACGCCAGGCGGGGAGGTCATGGCGCGCCATGTCGTGCTGGCCTGCGGCGGCTACCTCGCCGGCCTGCGCCGGGAGGTGGACGCCGGGGTGATGCCCATCGCCACCTACGTGATGGTCACCGAGCCCCTGGGTGCCCGCCTGCAGGACGTGCTGCGCACGCCGGCGGCGATCTACGACAGCCGTTTCGCGTTCGACTATTACCGCCCGCTGCCGGACACCCGCCTGCTCTGGGGCGGTCGCATCTCCGTGCGCGATCGCTCGCCCGACGCGGTACGGCGGCTGCTGCGCCGGGACCTGCTGCGGGTATTCCCGCAGCTGCATGGGCTGCGCATCGAGCGCGCCTGGTCCGGGTTGATGAGTTATGCCCGGCACCAGATGCCGCAGGTGGGCAAAGTCGAAGACGGCCTGTGGCTGGCCCAGGCCTTCGGCGGCCACGGGGTCGCGCCGACCACCTTCGCCGGGGAACTGCTGGCTTCTGCGATCGCCCACGGCGACCCGCGCTGGCGGGAGATGTCGGACTATGGCCTGGTCTCGGCGCTCAAGCCTGCCGGTTTCCTCGGCGCCCAGCTAAGCTATTGGTGGTACCAGGCGCGGGACGCCTGGAAGGACTGGCAGGAAAGACGATGAACGAAGCAGACGAACAGGCCGGGCTGATCAGCTGGGCTGATTTCGAGAAGGTGATGCTCTGTGCCGGCACGGTGCAGCGGGTCGAGGAGTTCCCCGAGGCGCGCAAGCCGGCCTGGAAGCTGTGGGTGGATTTCGGCCCGCATGGCGTGCGCAAGACCAGCGCCCAGGTCAAGGCGCTCTACACCGCCGAGGACCTGGTCGGCCGCCAGGTGGTGGGCGTCATCAACTTCCCACCCAAGCAGGTGGGCCCGGTGCGCTCCGAATTCCTGCTCACCGGCTTCCCGACCGACGAAGGCGTGGTCATCACCACGCTCGAGCGCCCGGTCCCCAACGGCACCCGCATGGCCTAGGGCGGGGAGGGGACGGACCCGGTGGGTCCGTCCCCGGTTGCGCGGCTCAGAGTGCTTCGAAGATGCCGGCGGCGCCCATGCCGGTGCCGATGCACATGGTGACCATGCCGTACTTCTGCTTCTGGCGGCGCAGGCCATGCACGATGGTCGCGGTGCGGATCGCGCCGGTGGCGCCCAGCGGGTGGCCCAGGGCGATGGCGCCGCCGAGCGGATTGACCTTGGCCGGGTCGAGTTCGCAGGTGCGGATGACCGCCAGGGCCTGGGCCGCGAAGGCTTCGTTGAGTTCGATCCAGTCGAGCTGGTCCTGGCTGATGCCGGCCTGCTTGAGCACCTTCGGAATCGCCGCGATCGGGCCGATGCCCATCACTTCCGGGCGCACGCCGGCGACCGAGAAGCCGACGAATCGCGCCAGCGGGGTCAGGCCGTACTGCTTGATCGCCGATTCCGAGGCCAGCATCACCGCGCCGGCACCGTCGGACATCTGCGAGCTGTTGCCCGCCGTCACCGAGCCGCCGTTGCGGAAGACCGCGCGCAGCTTGGCCAGGCCTTCGGCGCTGGTGTCCGGGCGCGGGCCCTCGTCGTGCTCGACGAGCATCTCGCGCAGCTGCACGGTATTGCCGGCCAGCACCGGCTGGCGCGAGATCACGCCGTAGGGCGAGATTTCTTCCTTGAACGCACCGGCCGCCTGCGCGGCGAGCGCCTTGTGGTGCGAGGCCAGGGCGAAGGCATCCTGGTCTTCACGGCTGACCTTCCATTCCTCGGCGACCTTTTCGGCGGTGATGCCCATGCCGTAGGCGATCGCCACGTTGTCGTCCTGGAAGACCTTGGGGCTCATGGCCACCTTGTTGCCCATCATCGGCACCATGGACATCGATTCGGTGCCGCCGGCCAGCACCAGGTCGGCGTTGCCGAGCCGGATCTGGTCGGCCGCCAGCGCCACGGCCTGCAGGCCCGAGGAGCAGAAGCGGTTGATGGTCTGCGCGGCCACCACGTCGGGCAGGCCGGCCAGCAGCACGCCGATGCGCGCCACGTTCATGCCTTGCTCGCCCTCGGGCATGGCGCAGCCGATGATGGCGTCGTCGATGCGGCTGGTGTCGATGCCCGGGCACTGTTCGACCACGGCCTTGAGCACGTGGGCCAGCATTTCGTCGGGGCGGGTGTTGCGGAAGACGCCGCGCGGGGCCTTGCCCACCGGGGTGCGGGTGGCGGCGACGATGTAGGCGTCCTGGATTTGCTTGGTCATGTGTTTGTCCTCGTCGCGGCTCAGTTACGCAGCGGCTTGCCGGTCTTGAGCATGTGGGCGATGCGTTCCTGGGTCTTGGGCATCTGGGCCAGGGCCACGAAGTGCTCGCGCTCGAGCCTGAGCAGCCACGCCTCGTCCACCAGGGCGCCACGGTCGATTTCGCCGCCGCACATCACGGTGGCGATGCGCTTGCTCACCTCGTAGTCGTGCTCGGAGATGAAGCGGCCCTCGATCATGTTTTCGAGCATCATCCGGAAGGTGGCGATGCCGACGTCGCCGGCCACCGGGATGGCGCGGGCGGGCAGGGGCGGGCGGTAGGCCGACTCGGCCAGGCCGCGGGCCTGGGCCTTGGCCACGTGCAGCAGCTCATAGGCGTTGAAGACCACCCGGTCGGACTCGCGGGCCAGTCCGAGCTCCTTGGCCTCGAAGGCCGAGGTCGCCACCTTGCCCATGGCCACGGCTTCGAACATCGGCTTGAGCTGGGCGAAGACGTCGCCACCCGGGCCGGCCGCCTGGGCGGCGCGCACGGCGATTTCCTTGAGGCCACCACCGGCCGGCAGCAGGCCGACACCGGCCTCGACCAGGCCGACGTAACTTTCCAGCGCGAAGACGCTGCGCGCCGCGTGCATCTGGAACTCGCAGCCGCCGCCCAGGGCCAGGCCGCGCACGGCGGCCACCACCGGCACCAGCGAATACTTGATGCGCTGGCTGGTGGCCTGGAAGTTGGCCACCATGGCGTCGAACTCGTCGAGCTTGCCGGCCTGCAGCGAGCCCAGGGCCCCCGCGAGGTCGGCGCCGGCGGAGAAAGGCTCGCTGGGCTGCCAGATCACCAGGCCGCGGAAATCCTTCTCGGCCCGGTCGATGGCCTCCTGGACGCCGGCCAGCACGCCGTCGTTGACGGTATGCATCTTGGTCTTGAAGCTCAGCACCGCGATGCCGTCGCCGTCGTGCCACATGCGCACCGCGTCGGTCTCGAACACCGTGTCGCCCGGGCTGGCGCGTTCGCCCAGCACCGGGTCCGGGAAGCGCTGGCGGTTGTACACGGCCAGGTTCGAGCGCGGCAGCTTCTCGCCCTTGGCCGGGCTGAAGCTGCCCTCGGCGGCGTGCACGCCGTCGCGGCCGTCGAAGACCCAGTCGGGCAGGGGCGCGCTGGACATGGCCTTGCCGGCCACGATGTCCTCGGCGATCCACTCGGCCACCTGCTTCCAGCCGGCGGCCTGCCAGGTCTCGAACGGGCCCAGCTTCCAGCCGTAACCCCAGCGGATGGCCAGGTCGACGTCGCGGGCGGTGTCGGCGATCGAGGACAGGTGGTAGGCGCTGTAGTGGAACAGGTCGCGGAACATCGCCCACAGGAACTTCGCCTGCGGATGCTCGCTGGCGCGCAGCTGGGCGAACTTCTCGGCCGGGTTCTTGTGCTTGAGGATCGCCACCAGCTCGGGATCAGCGGTGCCGGTGGCCGGGCGATAGTCCTGGGCCTTGAGGTCCAGGACCTGGATCTCCTTGCCCTTCTTCATGAAGATGCCGGCGCCGGTCTTCTGGCCCAGGGCACCCTTGTCGATCAGGGCCTTGAGCCAGTCGGGGGTCTTGAAGTACTTGTGCCAGGGGTCGTCGGGCAGGGTGTCGGCCATGGTCTTGATGACGTGGGCCATGGTGTCGAGGCCGACCACGTCGGAGGTGCGGTAGGTCGCCGACTTCGGGCGCCCCAGCAGCGGGCCGGTCAGGGCGTCGACCTCGTCGAAGCCCAGCTTGCACTCGGCAGTGTGGTGCATCGTGGCGAGGATCGAGAACACGCCAATGCGGTTGCCGATGAAGTTCGGGGTGTCCTTGGCATAGACCACCCCTTTGCCCAGGGTCGTTACCAGGAATTCCTCAAGCCCTTCAAGCACTTCGCGGTCAGTCTTCGCGCAGGGGATGAGCTCGGCCAAGTGCATGTAGCGCGGCGGGTTGAAGAAATGCACGCCGCAGAACCGGGTATGAAGTGATTCCGGAAGAACCTCGGCCAAACCATTGATCGACAAGCCGGAAGTGTTCGAGGCCAGGATGGCGTGCGGGGCCACGTGGTCCTCGATGCGGTCGTACAGGGCCTTCTTCCAGTCCATGCGCTCGGCGATGGCCTCGATGATCAGGTCGCAGTCCTTGAGCAGGTCCAGGTGCTGGTCGTAATTGGCCGGGGTGATCGCCGCGGCCTTGGCCTTGCTGGCGAAGGGCGCCGGCGAAAGCTTGGCCAGGTTGGCCAGCGCCTTGTCGACGATGCCATTGGGCTTGCCTTCCTTGGCGGGAAGGTCGAACAGGATGGTTTCCACGTCGGCATTGGCGAGGTGGGCGGCGATCTGCGCGCCCATCACGCCGGCGCCAAGCACGGCCACCTTGCGGATTCGAAGTTGGGGCATGGGTTCAGCTCCGTGGGGAGGAGGGAGGAGGATGGGGGAAGTGGCCGGATTTCAGCCGGCGCGCAGGCCGGCGGCCGCGAAGCGGATCAGGGCCTGGGCGGCCTTCTCGCAGTGGGCCTTTTCGGACACGCCCGCCGGCCGCTTGATCAGGCCGAAGTCGGCCATGGCGTAGGTGAGCGCGCCGGCGGTGAAGTCCAGCCGCCAGTACAGGTCTTCCTTGGCCAGCTGGGGCAGGGCCTGTCCCAGGGCCTTGGCGAACTCGCGCAGCACGTGGCCGTAGTTGTCGGACAGGAACTTGCGCAGCCGGTCGTTTTTCTCGGCGAAAGCACGCGCCAGCACCCGGACGAAGGCCGAGCCGCCGTGGCGGTCGATGGTCAGGGCCAGCGGGGGTTCGATGAAGGCCGACAGGATGGCCTCGAGATCGCCCGGGTGTTTGTCCTGGGCCTGCTTGAGCAGGGCCAGGCGGCGTTCGCTCATCTCGTCCATGCGGCGCCGGAAGACCTCGTTGACCAGGTTCTCCTTGCTGCCGAAATGGTAGTTCACCGCCGCGATGTTGACGTCGGCACGGCTGGTGACCTGGCGCAGCGAGGTGCCCGCGAAGCCGTGCTGGGCGAACAGCTCTTCGGCGGCGCCCAGGATGCGTTCCTTGGTGTTGAAATGACTCGTGCTCATGGCTTGCCAGCGTTCGATTCAAACAGGTGTTGGCGAGTGTACCCGGACTGGCGCCGCGGTCAAATGGCCAATTCAAACCAGCGCTGGGAGGAACGCTCGGGCACGCCCCGTGAGAGTGGGGTGGCCGATGCTGCTGGAAATATTCAGGGATTTGCGCTAAACCCTCGCCAGGACGGGGTTTTGTGATAAATTCATGGGCTCCCAAAACCCCTAGAACCTACGGAGTTACACCATGGCGCTGGAGCGCACCATTTCCATCATCAAGCCCGACGCGGTCGCCAAGAACGTCATCGGCGAAATCTACGCCCGCTTCGAAAAGGCCGGCCTGAAGATCGTCGCGGCCAAGATGAAGCACCTTTCCCGCAAGGAAGCCGAGGGCTTCTACGCGGTGCACCGCGAACGCCCCTTCTTCAACGCCCTGGTCGAGTTCATGACCTCGGGTCCGGTGATGATCCAGGTGCTCGAGGGCGAGAACGCCGTCGCGAAGAACCGCGACCTGATGGGCGCCACCAATCCGAAGGAAGCCGCGGCGGGCACCATCCGCGCCGACTTCGCCGAGACCATCGACGCCAACGCCGTGCACGGCTCGGACAGCCTGGAGAACGCCGCGATCGAAACCGCGTACTTCTTCAGCGCCACCGAGCTCTGCCCGCGCTGAGTGATGCCGTGAACGAGGCCGTCGCCAAGACCAACCTGCTCGACCTCGATCGCGAGGGCATGGAGCACTTCTTCGCCGATACCCTCGGCGAGAAGCGCTTCCGCGCCCACCAGGTGATGAAGTGGATCTACCACCAGCACGTCACCGAATTCTCCGAAATGACCGACGTCGGCAAGGCACTGCGTGCCAAGCTCGAGGCGGTCGCCGAAATCCTTCCGCCGAACGTGCTTTTCGACAAGCCGTCGGCGGACGGTACCCACAAGTGGCTGTTGGGCATGGATGCCGGCAACGCCATCGAGGCCGTGTTCATCCCCGACAAGGGCCGGGGCACGCTGTGCGTGTCCAGCCAGGTCGGCTGCGGCCTGAACTGCCAGTTCTGCTCGACCGCGACCCAGGGGTTCAACCGCAACCTCAGCACCGCCGAGATCATCGGTCAGGTGTGGGTCGCCTCCAAACACCTGGGCAACAAGACCCACCTCAATCGCAAGCTCACCAACGTCGTGATGATGGGCATGGGCGAGCCGCTGCTCAATTTCGACAACGTCGTGCGCGCCATGAGCCTGATGCGCGACGACCTGGGCTTCGGCCTGGCCAACAAGCGCGTCACCCTGTCCACCTCGGGCCTGGTGCCGATGATCGACCGGCTCGCGGTCGAGTCGGACGTGGCCCTGGCCGTTTCCCTGCACGCGCCCAACGATGAACTTCGCACCGAGCTGATCCCGCTCAACAAGAAGTATCCCGTGGCCGAGCTGATGGACGCCTGCGTGCGCTACCTGCAGCGCAAGAAGAAGGGCGACTCGATCACCTTCGAATACACCCTGATGAAGGGCGTCAACGATTCCCCGGCCACCGCCCGCGAGCTGGCGAAGCTGATGAAGTCGTTCTCCAACAAGATGCAGTACGCCGACGCGGGCAAGGTCAACCTGATCCCCTTCAACCCGTTCGCCGGCACGCGTTTCGAACGCAGCGGCGAGACCGAGATCCGCGCGTTCCAGAAGATCCTGCAAGACGCCGGCGTGCTTGCCATGGTCCGGCGCACCCGTGGCGACGATATCGATGCGGCCTGCGGCCAGCTCAAGGGCCAGGTCATGGATCGCACGCGTCGCCAGTCCGAATTCAAGCGAAAGCTCGAACAACAGGGGGTTTCCGATGCGGCGTGACGCAGTGTGGCCGATGTCCGGCAAGTTCCTCTTCGCCGGCGCCCTGGCGCTGACCCTGGCGGCCTGCGCCGGCACCGGTACGGGGAGCGGCGCGACCCGCGCCACCAAGGTGCAGCCGGAGATGAGCAACAAGGGCCTGGCCAACCTGCAGCTGGCGCAGAACTACCTCGCCTCCGGCAAGCTCGACGTGGCCATGGACCGGGCACAGCGCGCGATGCGCAGCGACCCCGGCTCGGCCGACGTGCAGGTCGTGATGGGCATGATCCGGCAGACCCTGAACGATTCCGCCCGTGCCGGCGAACATTTTGCCCAGGCGGCCAAGCTGGCCCCCGACACCGGCCACGTGCTCAACGCCTACGGCGCCTGGCTGTGCGAGCGCCAGCGCTACGACGAGGCCGACCAGGTCTTCTCGCGCGCCGTGCTCGACCCCTTCTACGAAGCCAAGGCGCAGGCGTATTACAACGCCGGACGCTGTTCCATGCTCGGCGGTCAGTACGGCCGCGCCGAGCCGGCCCTGCGCAAGGGCCTGGACATCGAGCCCGAAAACGCGCTGTTGCTTGAACAGATGGCCCGGCTGCAGTTCCGGCAGGGTGACTTCCTCGGTGCCCGGGCGTTTTTCCAGCGTCGCGAGTCGGTGGCCGAGGTCGGCGCCGAACTGCTCGACCTGGCGATCGCCATCGAGGAGGGCGCCGGCGACCGGGCCGCCGCCGAACGCTATCGCAACCGTTTGCGCACCAACTACCCCGACTACACGCCAACCGCCAGTAAGGAATCTCCGCAGTCATGAGCAGCGAAGGCCGGCAGGAAGCTTTGTTCGAAGAACCCATCGGCCTGCGCCTGCGCGCGGCCCGCGACAAACAGGGCATGAGCCAGGAACAGGCCGGCCAGCAGCTGCGCCTGCCGGTGGCGATCATCGACGCCATGGAGCGCGAGGACTGGGCCCGCCTGGGCGCGCCGATCTACGTGCGAAGCTACCTGGGCAGCTACCTGCGCCTGTTGGGACTGCCGCAGGAACTGGCGGCGCCGGTGTTGGCGCCGGCGCCCGCGCCGGTGCTGGTGCCGATGGCCTCGCGCTCGCGCTTTCGCCGCACGCTCGACACCTCCCTGCGCAACGCCGTGTACCTGGTGATGACCGCGGTGCTGGTCGTGCCGGTGGTGCTGGTGGCCCGGCACTACCAGAATGCCGAAAAGCCGCTGCCGCTGACGCTTGAGGCCGACCCCTCGGTACTGCCGGCGCTCGACCCCGGCTTTGAGCCGGGTCCCGACGCCGCGCCCGCGGTTGCCCTGGCGACGCCCGGTACGCAACCGGCAGACGCCGGCCCGGAACCGATCATGGCGTCCATGGCACCGGTGCCCAAGAAGAATCCTTCGCCCGAGCCGCCGGCGGCGCTCGATGCCGGCGACGGCCTTGTGCTGCGGTTCAGCGGCGAGAGCTGGCTGGAAGTGAACGACCCCCAGGGTCGCCGGCTCGAGCGCGCCCTGCTCAAGGCCGGTGAAGAGCGCCGTTACGCCGATGGTGAAGTGGGTTACGTCACCCTGGGCAATGCCGGGGCGGTGGAAGTGCTGCACGACGGCAAGGTGCTGGATCTGGCGCCCTTCCGCGCGGCGAACGTCGCCCGCTTTACGGTATCCTCTGGCGGTGAACCCCAGCCTGCCCGGTGAACCACCGCGCCCGGCGACCCGACCCACTGCCTGCGCCCACCGTGCGCGGGCCCGAAGAAGTGATCCATGACCGACATTGACGAACACGAACAGGGCGAACGCGTTCGCGCCTGGCTCAAGAACAACGGCTCTTCCCTGATCACCGGCGTCGCCCTGGGCCTGGCCGCCCTGGGTGGCTGGCAGTGGTGGCAGAACCAGGGCGAGCTGCGCAAGGTCGAGGCCGCGTCCGAATTCCTGGCCTACACCCGCGCCTCGGAAGGCGACCAGACCGACAAGGCCCTGGCCCACGCCGCGGCGATCAGCCAGAACCATCCGGAAACGCCCTACGTCGCCCTGGTCGCGCTCAACGAAGCCCAGCGCCTGCAGGCCGACGGCAAGGCCGAGGAGGCGATCGCCAAGCTCGACGCCGTTCCCACCGAACACCTGGACCCGGCCCTGGCCGAGCTGCTGCAGCTGCGCGCCATGCGCCTGCTGGCGGGCCTGGATCGCCACGAAGACGTGCTCAAGCGGCTCGACGCCCAGCCCCTGCCCAGCTATCCCGGCGTCGCCGGTGAACTGCGTGGTGATGCCGAGCTCGCGCTGGGCAACCGCGAACAGGCCCGCCAGGCCTACGAGCAGGCCCTGGCCGCGCTCGACCTGGCCGCGCCGACCCGTGGCATCGTCGAAATGAAATTCACCGCGGCCGGCGGCCGCCTGCCCGAGACCCCGGAGGCCTGAGCGCATGCTGCGTCGTACCCTGATCATCGCCGCGCTGCTGGCGTTCGCCACCGGCTGTTCGACCCTCAAGGGCTGGTTCGGCGACAAGGCCAGCAAGGCCCTTGAGCCCGCTGAACTCACCGAAATCGCCACCCCCATCGCGGTGTCCAAGGCGTGGTCGCGCAAGCTGGGCGACGACAATGCCCGGCTTGGCCTGCGCCAGCGTCCCGCCATCGAAGGCGACCGCCTGTACGTGTCCAACGACGAAGGCCGCGTGCTGGCGATCGACGCCAACACCGGCAAGGAAATCTGGGACTCGGAAGTCGCGCCGGGCGGCAAGCAGGGCAGCCGCATCTTCTTCTGGCGCCGCAAGGCGGTGGACGGCGGCCTCAGCGGCGGACCCGGTGTCGGCAACGGCATGGTCATCGCCGGCGGCCGCAACGGTGAAGTCGTGGCCCTGGACGCCGAAACCGGCGCCGAGCGCTGGCGCGTCAAGGTCACCTCTGAGGTGCTGGCCGCGCCCCTGGTCACGGCCGACCGCATCATCGTTCGCAGCAACGACGGCCGCACCTTCGGCCTGGACCCGGCCGACGGCACCCGCAAGTGGGTGTTCGACCGTGGCATCCCGGCGCTGAGCGTGCGCGGCAACGGCGCGCCGGTCAGCGATGGCCAGCTGGTGTACCTGGGCTATGACGACGGCACCGTCGTCGCCCTGCGCCTGCAGGACGGCCTGGTCGCCTGGACCCAGCTCGTCGGCGAAGCCGAAGGCCGCAACGACCTCGACCGCATGGCCGACGTCGATGGCGAAATCGCCCTGGGCTATTCCGAGCTCTACGCCACCAGCTTCGTCGGCCAGACCATGGCCATCTCCACCCAGAACGGCCGCCCGCTGTGGAACCGCGACACCGGCGGTTATTCCGGCCTGGCGCTGCTGGCCGACCGCGTGGTGCTCTCCGACCCGGCCGGCACCCTCTGGGCGCTGGACCGCAATTCCGGTTCGGCCCTCTGGCGCCAGGACGTCCTGGCCCGCCGCTGGCTGACCACGCCGGCCATCCACGGCAGCTACCTGGTGGTGGGCGACATCGAAGGCTACGTGCACTGGGTGCGCAGCAACGACGGCGTCATCGTCGGCCGCGACCGCGCCGGCAAGGCCCCGATCCGCGGCACCCCGCAGGTGACCCCGACCGGCATCCTGGTGGTCCTTGATTCCGAAGGCCGCCTGTCCGCTTACCCGTCGCCGGCGCAATAAGCCGGCTTCGCATTCCACGGGAGAGTTTCTTTTGTTGCCATTGGTTGCTCTCGTGGGCCGTCCCAACGTCGGCAAGTCGACGCTGTTCAACGCGTTGACCCGCAGCCGTGACGCCCTCGTCCACGACGAGCCCGGCGTCACCCGGGACCGTCATTACGGCTTTTGCCGGCTGGTCGAAGACCGGCCCTTCGGCCTGTGCGACACCGGCGGCCTGTCCGGCGACGAGGAAGGCCTGGCCGGCGCCACGGCGCGGCAGGCGAGGGCGGCGGTGGATGAGGCCGACCTGGTGCTGTTCGTCGTTGACGGGCGCGAAGGTCCCTCGGCCATCGACGACGCCATCCTCGCCTGGCTGCGCAAGACCGGTCGGCGCTTCTTCCTGGTGGTCAACAAGGTCGACGGCCTGGACCTGCAGACCGTGCTGGGCGAGTTCGCGCGTTATGGCGTCGAACGTGTCATCCCGGTGGCCGCGGCGCACCAGCGCGGTATTCCCGAGCTGCTCGAGGAAGTGGTGCCGGAATTGCCCGAAGACGGCGATGCCGCCGTGCTTGCCGACGACCCGCACCGCATCCGCATCGCCTTCCTGGGCCGGCCCAATGTCGGCAAGTCGACGCTGGTGAATCGCCTGCTCGGCGAGGAGCGCATGATCGCCTCCGACGTCCCCGGTACCACCCGCGACTCGATCGCGGTGGACCTGACCCGCGACGGCCGCGACTACCGCCTGATAGATACCGCCGGCCTGCGCCGGCGATCCAAGGTCGAAGAGGCGGTGGAGAAGTTCTCGGTCTTCAAGACCCTGCAGGCGATCGAAACCTGCCAGGTCGCCGTGGTGCTGCTCGATGCCGGCGAAGGCGTGACCGAACAGGACGCGACCGTGCTGGGCCTGGTGCTGCAGGCCGGCAAGGCGCTGGTGATCGCGGTCAACAAGTGGGACGGCCAGAGCAAGTACCAGCGCGAACAGACTGAAGGCATGCTGGTGCGCAAGCTGTCGTTCTGCGAGTGGGCCGAACGCATCACCATCTCGGCCCTGCACGGCACCGGCATGCGCGAATTGTTCCGCGCCATCCACCGCGCACACGCCTCGGCGACCAAGGAATTCAGCACCTCCGAAGTCACCAAGGCGCTTGAAATCGCCTACCAGAGCTTCCCGCCGCCGGCCGTGCGCGGGCATGTCTCGAAGCTGCGTTATTGCCATCCCGGTGGCGCCAATCCGCCGACCTTCATCGTGCACGGCACGCGCCTGCGGGTGCTGACCGAAAGCTACCGGCGCTACCTCGAGAACTTCTTCCGCAAGCGGTTCAAGCTGGTCGGCACGCCCGTGAAGTTCGTCTTCAAGGAAGGCGAGAATCCGTACGAAGGCAAGAAGAACGTGCTGACCGAACGCCAGGTCAAGCGCAAGCGCCGCCTGATCCGGCACATCAAGCGCAGCAAGTGATCGCACCTGCCGACGTCGCCCTGGGCATCCTGGCCGGGGGGCGCGGCGAACGGGTCGGTGGACGGGACAAGGCCTGGCTCCTGCGCGGCGGTTTGCCGGCGCTCGATGGTTTGCTTACCGAGCTCAAGGTCCAGGCCTTCGGCCAGCGACTCGCGAGCGTTCGCGATGAAGATGCCCGCTGGGCGGCACGTGGCTTTCGCTGCGTCCCGGACCTGCGCCCGGGCCAGCCGGGACCGCTGGCAGGCATCGAAGCACTGGCGGCCGCGTGCACCACGCCGTGGTTGTTGCTGTTGCCCGTGGACGTATTCGACCTGCCACCGGGCTTGTTCGACCGGCTCGCGGCGCTCGCCTCGCCAAACGGCTGTTGCCTGCGTGACGCGGGCGGCCTGCAGCCCCTCGTTGGCCTGTGGCCGCGCGCCGCGCTGGGACAGGCCGCGTCCGCAGCCCTGGCCGCGGGCGAAGGGGCGGTACACCGAGCGCTGGTGACCCTGCAGCCGGCGACGCTGGACGTCACGCCCCGCCGCCTGGGCAATGCCAATACCCCCGACGCTTATGATGGTGCGCCATGAACGTTGATTTCCCGACCCGCATCGGCTTCGACGAAGCCGCCGCCATCATCGACCGCGTGGCCCGCGAGCGCCGGCTCGCGCCTGAGCGCATTCCGCTCCAGCGTGGCCTGGGCCGCGTACTGGCCGACGACCTGGTCGCGCCGATCGGTCTTCCCAATTTCGACAACGCCGCCATGGACGGCTTCGCGGTGCGGGGCCTGCCGATGCCGGACGCGGGCTGGGAATTGGTCGGCGAGCAGTTCGCCGGCACCGACCGCGGGCTGGTGCTGCAGACGGGGCAGGGCAGCCGCATCACCACCGGCGCACCGCTGCCGGCCGGCGCCGACGCGATCCTGATCAAGGAAAACGCCCGCGTCGAGGGCGATCGTCTCTTCACCGACACCCCGCCCGCGATGCGCCAGCACATCCGCCGGGCCGGCGAGGATGTCGAGGCCGGCACGCGGCTGCTGGCGGCCGGCGACGTGCTGACGCCGGCGCGCATTGGTCTCGCCGCGGCCCTGGGCCTGCCCGAGCTTTCGGTCGCCCGCCGCCCCACGGTGGCGGTGTTCACCACCGGCGACGAGCTGCGGCCACCGGGCCAGGCGCTGGCCCCGGGCGAGATCCACGACTCCAACCGGGCCTTGCTGCAGACCCTGCTGGTGGCCGAAGGCCTGGAACCCGTGGCCTGGCCCATCCTGCCCGACGACCCGGCGCGCATCGCGGCCATGCTCGAAGACGCCGCGTTCTCCTTCGACCTGGTCATCACCTGCGGCGGGGTGTCCGCGGGGGAAAAAGACCATTTGCCGGCCCTGCTGCAGGCGCGCGGCGAAACCTATTTCTGGAAAGTCCGGATGAAGCCCGGCATGCCGCTGCTGTTCGGGCGCCTGGGCGACGCGCTGTTGCTTGGCCTGCCCGGCAATCCGGTGTCGGTGCTGGCCACCTTCCTCACCCTGGGCCGACGCCTGGTCGACGGCCTGCAGGGGCGCGTCGAACCGCGCAGCCGCTGGCGGGCGAAGCTGGCGTTGCCCGTGGACAAGCGCCACGAGCGGCTCGAGTTCATGCGTGGCCGGCTGCAGGTCGACGCCTCCGGCCAGCTGCAGGTGCAGCCCGACCCGGCCACCGGCTCGCATCGCCTGGCGGCCGCCGCCGGCAACGACGTGCTGCTGGTGCTGCCCGAGGGCGCCGGGCACTTCCCGGCGGGCAGCGTCGTTGACTGCCTGCCCAGCTCCTCGGGTCGCGGCTAGACTGGCGGCATGCCGAAGATCGAGGAAATCAGCCCGGCCGAGGCGCGGCGCCGCATGGCGCAGGGCAGTCGACTGCTGGACGTGCGCGAGGCCGGTGAACATGCACTGGGCCTGCCCGAAGGTGCCCTGCCGCTGCCGCGCGCCGCGCTCGAAGCCAATCCCGGACAGGTGACGCCCGACACCGGCGCCGAACTGCTGCTGATCTGCGGCAGCGGCCGCCGTTCGCTGCTCGCGGCGCAGGCGCTGCAGGCGCGCGGCTACGGCCGCCTGTGCTCGGTGGCCGGCGGTTACGAGGCCTGGTGCAAGGACGGCCTGCCCACCGTCGCCGGGGCACCGGAGGACGCCGACTTCCTGGAGCGTTATTCGCGCCACCTGCGCCTGCCCCAGGTGGGTCTGGACGGCCAGCGCCGGCTGGCGCAGGCCCGCGTGCTGCTGGTGGGGGCGGGAGGCCTGGGGTCGCCGGCGGCGCTGTACCTGGCCGCGGCGGGTGTCGGCAAGCTGGTGGTCGCCGATGACGACGTCGTGGACCGCAGTAACCTGCAGCGCCAGGTATTGCACACCGAAGCGCGCATCGGCGTGCCGAAGGTCGATTCCGCGCAGCAGACCCTGGCGGCCTTGAATCCGCGCGTGCAGGTCCAGGCGGAAAAACTGCGCGTCAACGCCCAGACCGTCGACGCCCTGGTGCAGGCGGTCGACGTGGTGCTCGACGGCGCCGACAATTTCCCGGTCCGCTACGTGCTCAACGGCGCCTGCCTGCGCCACGGCAAGCCGCTGGTGTACGGCGCGGTGCACCGCTTCGAGGGCCAGGTGAGTGTTTTCGACGCCGGCCGCGATCGCGGCAGGTCGCCGTGTTACCGCTGCCTGTTCCCCGAGCCGCCCGCGGCCGAGGACGCGCCCAACTGCGCCGAGGCCGGCGTGCTCGGCGTGCTGCCGGGTGTCATTGGCCTGCTGCAGGCGACCGAAGTCATCAAGTTGTTGCTGGGCATTGGCGAACCGCTCGCGGGCCGCCTGCTGCATTTCGATGCCCTGGCGATGCGCTTCCGGGAAACCCGCCTGCGCGCCGATCCCGACTGCCCGGGCTGCGGGCCGGGCGCCACATGAGCCATCCGGCAAGCTAGGGGCCGCGTTCGGATCGCTGCCCGGGATTCGCTGGCCGGCCCGAGGCCGGGAAGGTTCAGCGCATCCAGCTCGCCGCCGCCGCGCCCACGGTGGCGGCCAAACCGGTGGCCACCGCGATGCGGGCGACCAGCATGCGTCGCGCCGACGCCTGCAGCTCCGCGACGTCGTGCGCGCCCGGCGGCGGCAGGTCGGGGCGCTGCAGCAGCAGGTTCACCATGGCGTCCACCAGCGGCGGCGGGAACGAGTGGGGCTCGAAGCCGCTACGGCCGTGGCGGGCCAGCAGTTGCTGGACCTCCGGTGCGTTGGGCACGTGCTTCATGGCCCAGTCGCCGAAAGCGGGCTCATCGATGATCCGGCGGTCCAGCAGGCGCAGGTCGCAGTGGCGCGGGTCCCCGGCCAGGCGCGTGTACAGCGCATCGACGTCATCCTCCCGGCCTTCCAGGCACTGGAAGAAACTGCCGTCGGCGAAATGCAGGCCGCCGACCAGGCGCTGCTGGACGTTGTTGCGGCGCGACTGCACCAGGATGCGCGCCACCTCGGGATGGATCCCGGCGCCCTCCCGGATGGGCGGAAAGGTGGCGCGGCTGGCATAAACGAGGCGGATGTAGCGGGACATAGGGCGGACCGGAGAAGGCGAAGCTGGCCAGCAGGATGTCGCAGCGTCCGCATTGAGCCCGTGAAAACGCGCGGTTTGCGTTTCCGGGCTCAGGTCATCTGGGAACTCTCTTCGAAGTCGAGGCGTCGCACGCCCGCTTCGCGCATGGCCGGCTCCAGCCTGGCGTGGTCTTCGTCGGTGGCGTCAACGACGATCAGGACGCGGCCGGCCTTCACTTCGTCTTCGAATTTCTGCCGCACCGGGTCGGGCAGGGCCGACCCCATCAGCGCTGCCGACCAGGTGCCGGCGGCGGCGCCGACCGCGGCAATGGCGGCCGCGCCCGCAAGGGTGACGCCAAGCGGGGGAATGGCGACCGCCACGAGACCCGCGACCAGGCCGGTGGCACCGCCACCGACCGCGCCTTTCACGGCGGCCGGCATGAAGTCCGAGCGGGACTCGCGGAATTTCTCCGGGATGACCTGCATTTCCAGGTCGGAGCGCGCGATCAGGGAGATATCCTCATCCTCGATGCCGAGCCTGCGCAGGCTGCCCACGGCGCTCGCCGCGATGTCGACGTCCTGCGCCTGGAAAACATGTTTGGTTTTCATTTCGCGTTAACTCCTGCACGAAAGGGACGTCCACAGCTATACACAGGGCTGCGTTGCCCGAGGGTGAACGATGCGTGGCCGACGTCGCCATCATTCGCGTGATTCGAGCGCCTCGATCAGCGCCTTCATCTCGGTGATCTCGCGCTCCTGCGCGGCGATGATGTCGTCGGCAAGCTGGCGCACGCGCGGGTCCCGTATCTGGGCACGCTTGCTGGTGAGAATGGCGATGGAGTGGTGGGGGATCATCGCCTTCATGTAGGAAACGTCGTCGACGGTCTGCTGGCTGCGCACCAGCCACAGGCTGCCGGCGAAACCGAGTGCCGCCAGGAGCACGACCACCACGTTGGCACGCGGGTTCCGGTACATGCCCTGCATGAAGGCCAGCATCACCACGGCCATGCCCGCCACCATGATCAGGGTCATCCAAAGCCTTGTCTGGCTGTAGAACACGTGCGCGAGCTCGTAGGTATGCAGGTACATCAGGCCGTACATCACGAGGCCGGACGTGAGCAGCATCAGCGCGAATCGGAGATAGGGATTCAGGGGGGTCATCACGTTGCCTTGTTTTGGGGCTCAGCTCTTTGCGATACATGTTTCGTGCCAGGCCATGGCAGCGACGCAAGGGCGGGCGAAGGCACCGGTCGCGCACCGGACCGGGGCGACGCTTTCTCCTTGCAGGCTGCAAGGCATGCATGCAGATCGCAGGCCGACCCGCCCGGGCCCGCTTAACGAACCACCAAGGATTGCCCAAGGCCCAGCGACGCCCGCCGGGCGCATCGTGGGGCATCGGACCTCACCTGGTCGTTGCCATGCCCGAACTGAGCCTGCTTTTTTGCCTGAAACACGCCACCCCGGCGGTTCTTGTCGAGCGACTGGCGCGACTGGAAGAACGCCTCGACGGTCACGTCGATTTCGAGTTCCTGCTTGTCGGCTATGGCCATCCAGACGACACCAGCCTGGCGTTCAGGGACGTGGCGCGAACTTTCCCGAGGAGCCGGCCGGTCCTGCATACCCGGCGATGCCCGGTTTCCGATGCCTTGGGCTACGGCGTCGACCAGGCCAGGGCCGACTGGGTTGTCCTGTTTCCAGAGCTTGCCGGTCCGGATGACGAAGCGGCCTGCGTGCAGGCGATGCTGGCACAGCTGCGGCGGGAACCCGAAGGTTCCCCGTGCGTGGCGGCGGGCAGGGGACGCCCCGTGCTGTTCCGGACCGGTGCTTTCTCCGCCTTGCCGCGCATCCCCGCCATGGCGGCCTGGTTGCCCGAGCTCCTGGCCCTGGACGGGCAGCGGTGCACGCAACCCAGGGTTGCAGGCGAGCCGCTGCCACTATGGAGCGCGTGCAGGCGTTTACTCCGGCGACTGGTGGTCTCATCATTGTGCACATGGGCCGCACTGGGCGGCCGAAGGGCTACCGGAAAAACCGTGTGAGCCAATCCCTGCAACTCCTGGTGGTCGAAGACCAGTCGGACGTCGCCGCCAACATCTGGGACTACTTCTCGGCCCGTGGCCACGAAGTCGACCACGCGGCCGACGGTGCCACGGGTCTTCGCATGGCGCTCAAGGGGCGCTACGACGTGATCGTGCTCGACCTGGGGCTGCCCCGGCTCGATGGGCTGCTGCTGTGCCAGCGACTGCGCGAAGCGGGGCAGGGCGTGCCGGTGATCATGCTCACCGCCCGCGACCAGCTCGAGGACAAGCTCAGCGGCTTCGCCCACGGTGCCGACGACTACCTGGTCAAGCCCTTCGCGCTCAAGGAACTCGAAGCGCGCATCGGCGTGCTGGCCCGCATGGGCAAGCCCGCGCCGGGTTCGATCCTGTCGGCGGCCGGACTCGAGCTCGACCCGCAGTCGCACGTGGTGCGCCGCGAGGGCCAGAGCATCGCGCTGACGCGCACACAAACCCGGATCCTCGAGTGCCTGATCCATGAGTCGCCCCGGGTGGTGGCGCACGAACGCCTGGCCCGCGTGGTCTGGGGCGCGGAAGGCGGTGACCAGGCGGCGCTGCACACGCATATCCACGCGCTGCGCAATGCGATGGACAAGCCCTTCGGGAATGCGCTCATCCATACGGTGCATGGCATCGGCTATCGCCTGGGGGAGGCCTGGTGAACGCCCGGGCCAGCCTCCGCTGGCGGGTCGCGCTCGCCTACGCCGCGATGGGCTTCCTGATGAGCCTGGGCTTCGCGGTAGCGACGCTTTTCATCGCCGAGGACTACGAGCACATCCTCATCGGCGCCATCCTGCAATCGCAGGGCGAGCACTACCAGGAACGTCTTCAGACCCATCCTGGGCTTTCGCTGCCGGTATCGCAGGGGTTTTCCGCCTACCGCGAGGCGGATGCGCCCGAAGCGTTCCGCGCGCTCGCGCCTGGCATCCACGAGCCCCGGGTCTCAGGCCGGGACGGCGTGCACGTGGGCGTGTTCGGCCAACCCGGGCATCGGCTGGTCTTCGTCGTGGACCTGGGCGCCATCGAGGCGCTGGAGCGCTACCTGGTGCAGATCATGCTGGCCGTGGTGCTGTTGGGCAGCCTGGCCTCGGGCTGGCTGGGCTGGCTGATGGCCGGACGCGCCGTCAGTCCGGTGCGCCGCCTGGCCCACGTGGTGGAAACCCTGCCGGTGCGCCCGGTCGCCACCCGCCTGGCCAGCGAATTCAGCCGCGACGAGGTCGGGCGCCTGGCGGCGGCGATCGACGGCTACCAGGCCCGGCTCAGCGAAGCCGAATCGGCTGAACAGGCCTTCCATGCCAACGCCAGCCACGAGCTGCGCACCCCCATCACGGTGGTGCGTGGCGCGGTCGAAGTGATGCGCGACGACCCCGGCCTGCCGGCCCCGCAGGGGCGTCGACTGGACCGGATCGACCGCGCCATCGACGAACTGTCCCTGCTGGTCGAAGCCCTGCTGCTGGGCGGGCGCGCCATGCCGGTGGAAACCGACGCCGTGCTGCTGCCGACCGTGGTCAGCGAAGCACTGTCCCGCCTGGCCCGGCTCAATCCCGATGGCCAGGCGCTGGTGCACGTGCGCGGCCTGCACCCCTTGCAGGTCCACGCCCCCAAACGTTGGGTCGAGTGCGTGGTCAACGTATTGCTGCAACGGGCCTTGAGCCGCATGCCCGGCGTGGCCTGGGACCTGGACATCACGCCCGGCGGCCTGGTCCTGGCCGAGCAGGGTCATGGGCCCGACGGTGATGGCAAGGTCGAACGCAGCGACCGGGGCCTGGGCCTGATGTTCGTCGAGCGGCTGTGCCGCGAGCTGGACTGGCGGCTGGTCCAGGGGCAGGACGCGCAGGGCCGACTGCGCGTGGCGCTGGAAATGGTGCGCTGAGCCCGATCCGGTTCGCTTAACAGCGCACTCAGGACCGGCCAAGAAGAAACCACGGGCCACGTCGGCAAGCTGCCTGCCTGCGCGACACGCCTGCTCGCGATCTTCCTGGTCACCGCCCGATGGACACGATTGGCTCCGCTTTCCCGACAACGCCTGGCGTCTGGCGTTTCTTCCGCTGGCGTCCGTCAATCAGCCTCGAGACCTTCGCCCTGGTGGCGGCCGCGCTGTTCACGCTGTTCTACAACAATGCCTTCTGGCGCTTCCTCGCGGCCCGGGTCGACTTGCACCAGGGCAGGGGATGGGCCGTTGCGGCGGCGTTCGCGATCGTCGTTTGGGGCCTGCATGCCTTGCTCCTGCTGGTGCTGCTGGCGCGGTGGAACGCCAAGCTCATCGTCGGGCTGATGATCGTGGTCAGCGCGATCGCCGTTTACTACATGGGCGAGTACGCGGTGTTCCTGGACGTGGACATGCTGCGCAACGTCCTGCACAGCGAGCCCAAGGAAGCCGCCGAATTGGTCACGCCGGGCCTGGCGTGGACGCTGGCGCTGTACGCGGCCGTGCCCCTGGCCCTGCTAGCCCGCGTGCGATGGGTGGAACGACCGTGGCTGGTGGCGCTGGGCCGACGTGCGGTCGTCATGACCGTGGTGTCGTGCCTGCTGCTGGGCGCGTCGCTGGCGACCTTCCAGGACATGGCGTCGCTGATGCGCAACCACAAGCCGATGCGCTACCTGGTCACGCCCGGCAACTGGATCGCGTCGCTGGCGCGCGTCGCCGGCGATGCGGTTTCCAGCGCGAACAAGCCACACATCCCGGTAGGCACGGATGCGGTCCTGGCGACCCCGGCAGGTGGCCGGCCCCGGCTCCTGGTGATCGTGGTCGGGGAAACCGTGCGCGCCCGCAACTGGGGCCTGTCGGGTTACGCCAGGAATACGACGCCGATGCTGGCCCGGCGTGATGTCGTGAATTTCACCGACGTCACCGCCTGCGGCACCAGCACGGAGGTTTCGTTGCCGTGCATGTTCGCCCAGCGTGGACGGCGGGATTACGACAAGGGCGCCATCGCGCGTTCCGACTCCCTGCTGCAGGTGCTGGACCACGCCGGCGTGGCGGTGGCCTGGCGGGACAACCAGACCGGCTGCAAGGGCGTCTGCAACGGCCTGCCGTTCGAGTCCTTCCTGCATGCCGACATCGCCGGCCTGTGCGACGGCGAACGCTGCCTGGACGAAGTGCTCCTGCACGACCTGCAGGCCCGGTTGGCCGAGGCCGAAGCTGCCCAGGTCATCGTGCTGCACCAGCTGGGCAACCATGGGCCCAGCTACTACCGCCGCTACCCGCCGGCCTTCGAACGTTTCACGCCGGCCTGCCACGACGCCCAGTTGGGTGACTGCACGTCCCAGGAGGTGGTGAACGCCTACGACAACGCCATTCTCTACACCGACTACTTCCTGGCGACGACCATCGATTTCCTGGAGGCCCAGGAGGGTCGGGACACGGCGCTGATCTATGTCTCCGACCACGGCGAGTCGCTGGGCGAGGCGAACCTGTACCTGCATGGCGTGCCTTACCCGATTGCCCCCGACGTGCAGACCAAGGTGCCGATGCTGGTCTGGCTGTCGCCGGGCCTGCGCGAGGCCGAGGGTCTGTCGCAGGCCTGCTTGCTCGGCCGCCGGAACCAGCCGCTGAGCCACGACAACCTGTTCAGTTCCGTGCTGGGGCTGATGGACGTCAGTACGCAGGATTACGAGCCTGGCCTGGACCTGTTCCGGCCCTGCCGGCCGACGTGACGGACGGGCAGGGCGGGGCAGCCGGACGGGGTGTTACCAGACCAGGTGGTCGGGCACCTTGAACTGGGCGTAGTAGGCGTCGTCTTCCGAGCTCGTTTCGGCGGTGTCGTGGTCTGATGCCTGGCCGTTGTCGAGCACGATCAGGCTGTCGTCGCGTTCGCGCACCTTGTCGCCGGCGGCGCGTGGCAGCAGTTCGTAGCGATCACCCAGCTGGGCGATCACCAGGGCGCCGGTCGACAGCTTCCTGCGCAATTCGTCGTTGACCAGCAGCGACCGGATGGCGCCGTCGGCGGTGAAGCGATACTCGCTGTCGCCGGTACGCGGCACCTTCTTGTCCTGGATGATCTGGCGGGCCTGGGCGCGCAGTTCGGTGACCCGGGCTTCGGCCTTGCGCGCGGCCTCCAGGGCCCGGTCGCTTTCGGCTTTTTCCGCGCGCTGGCGCTCGGTCTCGCGTTTGATTTCGTCGCTTTCGGACGGCCCCTTGGAATGCCGGGACTTGCCTTGGGCACGCGCCACTTCGGCGACCTTGGACTTCTTGGCCAGGCCGGCCTTCAGCAGCTGCTCCTGGAGTGGGCTTAGCTTCGCCATGTCGCGCCTCTATTCGAAGCAGTAATTATGCTTGAACAGGGGGCTGTCGAGGTTCACCCGCGGGATGATGGTGAACTCGGTCCGCACTGACAGTGTTTCCGGCCACGCCGGCGGGGCATCTCCGTAACCCCGCGCCGGCAGCCGCCCCAGAACGCTGGCCTTGCCCTGCACGAGGTGGGGACCGAAGGCCGTCAGCTCCACGGTGCCGCCTTCCATCCCATAGGCGGCCGTGTCCCGGCCCGTGCCGAAGCTGAAGTAGCCAATGAAGTTGCCCGGTGTTTTTTCCGGGGCCTGCCCGCGGGTCACGCTGAAGCTGCCGGGCCGGATGGGGCCGGCATGGTCGACTTGCAGCGCGAACCTGGCCTCGCCATCGGTCTGTGTCATAAGCAGCCGCAGCATGCACGGCCGGTCGATGCCGGCCTTCAGGGTGCTTTCGACATCGGTGGCCAGGATATCGCGGCTGGGAAAACGGTCGAATCGCAGGTTTACCGGTCCCCCGATCGTGCCGCTGAGGCCGCTTCCGGCGCCGGTCATGTGCGCCGAGCTGGTGAGCAGGTCGAAATAGACCTCCTGTTCCTGGCTGGTGGTGGGCAGTCCGGCGATGTTGCTGACGATGAAGGTTTGCGGCTTGCCGGCCTCGACGCCAAATCCCCAGGTCGCCGTGTAGCCATCGCCATCGGCAGCCGGCGCGACGTTCGCAGGCTGGGACGCCTTGCTGCCGGCGTGCCCGATCGACAGGGCTTCAAGAGCGGCGACGGTGGGGGCCTGTGCCCGCACCAGCAGATCCACCTGATTGTTGTTTCGCCGCGACCGGACCCGGCGGAGCAGGGCGGAACCACCTTGCGCGGACGCCGACGCCGTCACGGAAGGCTCGATATACGCATTGAAGCAGCGTGCCGCGTTCTTCTGCAAACGCGAGCGCACCACACCCACGGGCGAGCGTTCGGTGAGGTTGCCGGTGGGGCAGCTGCCAAAGAGCCGTTCAAGCCACTTCTCCCGCGCTGCCTCCGGGGTGCCGCTGGGTGCCCGGGTCAGGCGACCAGGGACATAGCCAGCGACGCTCACGACGAAGTTCGCATAGTGGAGCGCCAGTCCCTCGCCGGTCGACGATCGCAGGCCCTCGTCCAGCCAGAGCAGGTCGGCGTTTTCACCGGCGGTCTCGAAGGGCACGGCGAACAGCGCGGCAAGATAGCCATAGCCGGACGGGAGCGCCTCGGCCAGGTAGCGCCAGAACGAGGCCGTGCGGTAGGTCTCGTCGTGGACCTGCGTGGGCAAGGAAAGGAAATACTCCCGGCCACCCAGGCGATAGTCGTCCTGGGTTCCCGCGTGCACGTCCGCTCCGCGGAGCTTGCGCGCGGTATCCATGCCCAGGGCCTGCGCCTGGCCCTCGATGATCCAGTCGCCGTGCGTGGCACCCGGGTTGCCGCGGTAGCTGCGCTGGACCGCGTGGAACAGTTCGTGCGCGATGTCCTCGAGCAGTTGCTCGGAAAGTTCACTGCCCGAGAGCGCCCGCGAGGCGTCGATTTCGATGTAAAGGTTGTCCGTCGCGTAGCGGGCGCGTGTTTGTTGCGAACCATCCCGGCGTTGGTCGGGGTAGTCATTGAGGTGGACCGCATAGGCCTTCCCGCCCTGGCCGTCATCGAAGACCGGCAGGCTGGGCGCCGCCAGCCCCAGCGCCTGGTACTCGCGCCCGACGTCGTTGAAATACGTTTCCATCAACGCGACCAGGAAGGCTTCGTCGCCGCTGAAATCAATCGTGGGATTCATGTCCAACGGCAGGCCCGACCGCGGGTCGGCGTCGACGACCCGGAAGGTCTGGATGTCCCAGCCGGCGGCCTGCGCCATCGGCGCGAAAGCCACGGCGACCGCGGCAAGCACGCTCCGCCAGGCGGTGACTGGGGGATTGCGCTGTGGCATGGCAGGACCCTCGGATTGCCGGCATTTGCCCCTATTCAACGGCTCAACCCGCCGGAGGCGGCCGCCATGCCCGCCAGCACCCCTTCGACGATCCGGTCGCAACGCTCGCCGTCGAAGCCAAACGCATCGGACAGCGCGGCATCCGTGCGCTGCGCCAGGCCCTCGCGCAGCAGGCTGCGGGCGCGGAAAAAGCGGGTGCGCACGGTCGCCTCCGGGATGTCCAGGGCCTGGGCCACTTCCTCGACGCTGAGTTCCTCGACCGCGCGCAGGACGAACACCACCCGGAAGGCATCCGGGAGCCGGTCGATCTGCTGTTCGACGATCCGGCGCAACTGGCTGCCCGCCGCCAATGGCTCGGGCCCGCGCTCGCTGGCCTCGACCAGGGACGCCATGACCTCGGTGTCGTGTGTGGCCATGGCAGCCTCCAGCGGAATGATTTCGGCGGCGTTGCGGCGCAGCCGGCCCAATGCCTCGTTGGCGGTGATGCGCACCAGCCAGGTGGACAGCCGGCTTTCTGCACGGAACGTGTCCAAAGCCCGGAAGGCGCGCAGGTAGGCCTCCTGCAGCACGTCTTCGGCCTCGCTGTCGTCCTTGACGATGGCGCGGGCGGTACGGAACAGCTGCCGGTTGTGCCGGCGCATGATCACTTCGAAGGCGGTGGCATCGCCTGCGGCCGCCCGGGCGGCCAGCGCGGCGTCGGCGAGCGCCTCGACGGGGACGGCGTGGAGTAGGCCGCTGGCCTTGGACATGATTGGACCTCGCACGGGATTCAGGCGTGGACGTAGCGGAGAATACATGGCTGGGAGGAGCCAGCTTCACCGGCGGTCTGGCTCATGGGTGCGGAGCGGAATCCGGTTTTGGCTGCAGGTCGCGGCCGACGCCGTGCCCGTAGGCGAGCCGGCCGCCGAGCCAGCCGCCGGCGGCAAGCGCGATGAAGCCGGCAGCGTCCAGAACCAGCGCCAGGCCATCCGGCGGCAGCGGCTGCAGGGCTTCCTGCCGCAGCAACAGCCTGGCGGTGAACAGGGCGAACGCCACCAGCATGGCAGTCATGTGCAGGTAGGCATCACGCAAGGCGGCACCCTCGGGCACGCGGGCCAGTTCGATCAGTCCGGTGGTCATGGCCACTACCGCCATCCCGCAACCGACGGTCAGCAGGCCGGCGGACCATTGCCACGCGGCTTCCCCGAACCAGAGGCTGGCGAAGTCGCTGCCGGTTGCCAGCGACCAGCAGGCCACGGGGAAGTGAACGACGGCCGGATGCAGGGGATGACGCATTTCAGACCACCTGCGCCAACAAGAGCAGGAAGCCGGCCACGGCCACGCCGGCATGAATCAGAACGACGGGCTTGGGCGGCAGCTTCTTGCGCTGGTGGTAGGCGGCCAGGAAAAAGCCACCGAGCGCCGCCAGCACCAGCAGCCCGAAGCCGATCAGGACTGGCTTGGCAACGGGGCCCTGTAGCAGCAGCATGATCAACAGGACCAGGCCAGTGGCGCCCAGCGCGGCATGCAGCAGCGACAGCGCCCAGGGCGCGAACTTGCCGCGCAACACGTGCGCGGCCAGGACCAGGCCGCCCAAGGCGGCAACGGCGAAAGCGAACAGGGCATAGGTGAGCATGGCGGCGACTCCTGGCAGGCGGAAGGCGCAGGCCCGGTGTCACGGACCCACGGGCCGCGGCGGAAGTCCGCGTCCTGCCCATTGGATGTCGCGAGTTGCCGCTGCGTTCCCGCGGGCCCCAGGAATTGACTGGGAGCCGCATCCCGGCGGATCGCCGGTCTCGACGCGACTGCGCAGGAAGGTTCGTGGGCCGCTGCCGGTTTCACAGACACCGACGTTTCGCCGGGGCGCCTCGTCGCCCGCGAGTGAACGGTGGGACAACGCCGGTTCGAGGGCCTGATTGACCTTGACACGATGTCACCGTGCAACCTCCCCCGGTTCCAACCCCCACCGTAAAACCTGAGGAATCCCATGAGACTTGCACGTGTGTGTGCGGTACTTGCGCTGGCCACCGTCCCGGGGCTGGTCCAGGCGGACGACTTCTACCTGCGCGGCGGTGCCGGCCACGTCGACGCTTCCGGCCTGGAGGGCGACGAGAACCTGGCCTGGACCCTGGGCGTTGGTTGGCGCTTCAGCGACCATTTTTCAGCCGAGCTCGGCTACAACGGTCTCGGCAGCTATTTCGGCACGACGCCCGGCGCGGGCGGCCCGCTCGACCCCGAGATCAGCTCCTTCGAGCTCGGCCTCGCCGGCAAGTTCCCGCTGGGCCGGTCGGGCCTGTTTGCCCAGGCGCGCCTGGGCGCGCACCGCTGGGACATCACCCGGTCGAACGTCAGCACGTCCAGCTCGGAAACCGGCGTCGATCCCTATGTTGGCGTCGGCCTGGGCTACGACCTGACGGAGCTCTTCAGCGTCAGCCTGGAAGCCGCGCGATACAAGACCGACGCACATGATCTCGATGTCGTGATGGTCACCTTTGAACTGCGATGAAATGAACCCGCCGGCCCGGCCCTTGCCGGGCCGGTGCCGCGACCCCGACGCCTTGCACTTCGAGGTGCTGAACCTGCGCGGGGCGCAGTGCCTCCAGCGGATCGTGACGGCCTTGCAGGAGCTGGCGCCGGGCCTGGAGGTATATGTCGACCTGGTCGCGGGCCGGGTCAGCGTGGCGAGCACGCTGACGGCGCGCGACGTCGAGACGGCCTTGTCCAGCCTGGGTTATCCGGCCTACCGGGATCCGCCGCTTTCGCGCTGATTGTGCATCGCACCCGAATCACCGCCCATGGACAGGGGTTCGGTGTCGCCTGACGCGTCGTAGTCGCAAAACCGATGCAGCGATGCCTTGGCGGCTTCCAGCCGGGAGACCTGGCCGGCGATGGCGCGCAGCCTGGATTCAACCAGGTGGCGCACCTGCTCCGAGCCGCCTTCGCCCTGGACCCGCAGGCGCAGCAGTTCGGCGATTTCCCGCAGGTTGAAGTCCAGAGCGCGGGCCCAGCTGATGAAACGCAGGCGCTCGATGTCTGCCGGCGTATAGCGGCGATAGCCCGAGGCAGTGCGCGACGGTGCCGGCAGGATGCCGACGTGTTCGTAATGGCGGATCATGCGCGCACTGAGTCCGCTCAGCTTCGAGGCTGCTCCGATGTTCATGGTGAGGGAGTCCTTCAGGGGCCCGGACGGGGATCACCGGGGCCGGCTCATCATTCTGGGCGGCAGGCACGGGGGCAGGGCGTCCCTGGTCTGCGGAGACGTATCCTCGGCGAGTCTTTTCCGTGTGCCGCGAAGGCCAGGTTTCGGCCCGGCCAACCTGTGGCACATGTCGAACAACGGGTGTCGCAGCCAGCCGGCAACCCGGGCAAGGCTAACTGTCCAGCGGGTGTTGCCGAAGGAATACCGGCAGGTCGGTGGTTGGCGGAGTGATGTTGAGGTCGTAGAGCATGGCTGCCACGTGTCCGCGATGGTAGGTCGTGTGGTTTACAACGTGAAGAAGTATGTCGCGACGGGACATGCGCCCGGCGCCGCCGCCAATGAATTCAAATTCGACCGGCTCCACCAGTTCGGTATCCGAGATCGAGTCAGCGTAGTCCACGTACCACGCATCCATCCGGCGTTGATCCTCAGCCAGTTCCCTGATCGTGGGAAAATCCTCCGGATTGCGTGAGCTCAGTCCATGGGGCACTCCAAGCAGGTGGCACTTCCAGACATGGTCCATGGCACGTGAGTGGTTGATCGTGCGAATCAGGCTGCCAAAGACGATCGAACGCGGTGCGGAGAGCACCGCCTCGGGGAGGGGAGAAAGTACGGACAGGATCAGGTCGTCCGCCCAGGCCTTGTAGCGCGTCAGAACCTGTGGGTAGTTCATGTCGGTGCCGATGTCGTTGGATCACGCAAGCCCGTAGGGCAGGTTGGGCGTTGAAACAACGCGAACGCCCACGGTCTCGCCAGCGAGAAAGCGCATCCCGGCCGCGATGACGCCAGGGTCACTGACGATCCGATGATGCCCCAAGCCGTGCTCGGTAAGCAGGCGTGCCTGCGGCCAGTAGCGGGCGTAGCGCTCGCCTTCGGACCATGGGACTTCACGGTCATCCAGGTCGTGCACGACCAGGGCAGGGACTGAAATTCGCGGGGCGACCTGCTGGGCGCTGATGGCGTCGAATTCAATGCCGGCGCGGTTTTCAGCCGATTGCCGCAATGCCGGTAGCGCGGCGTCGCCAAGACCGATCAGCCGCGCGAAGCGACCCGCTGCTTCGCTGGCATCGGCAGGCGGCGCGATCAGCACGGCGCGCCGGGCCGTTATGCCGTTGGCCAGCGCCAGGGCGATGGCGGCGGCACCGAGCGAATGGCCAACGAAGCTGTCGACGGGACCGATCTGCCTGGCGACCTCGGTCAACACACTACCGAAGCCGGGCAGGGTGGCGTGGCGCCCGGTGCTGCGGCCATGGGCGACCTGGTCGAAGCTGGCGACCGCGTAGCCGGCCGCACGCAGTGGCGCCAGCCAAGGCAGTACGCGCAGTCCGAAGCTGGACCAGCCATGCGAAAACAGCACCAGCGGCTGCCGGGTCGGATCACCCCAGCGGTAGAGCACCACCGATTCCCCCGCCACTTGCAGGGTGGACATCTCGGCGCCCTCGAGGGACGCGTCGAGGGCCCGCTGCCGGCTGCTGGCGAATGGTTGCGTAAAAAGCACTTCAGCGCGGCGGCCGGTGCTTTCCGGGGCGATCCAGCCGCCCAGGCCCATGGCCAGTCGCAACAGGGGTGAGGTGCGACGAATAGAACGAACGGACGTGCGGGAAATCTGCGAAGTGATGGCCATGGTGTGCTTCCAGGGAAATCAGCTAGGGATAGTGGCGCTGCAGGAGCGCGTCGAAGGCCCGCTCGGCGCGGGGAATGACCTCATCGGCCCCGAACAGGCGCAGGTCATGGTGACTGCCCAGAACCAGGGCAAAGGTTTCAAAGGCGATCTGGGCGACGTCGCTGTCGGCGCGCAATTCGCCGGCATCCACGGCCATCTGCACGCAACGTTCGATCTCCCCGCGCATCTGCCGCTGGTTGGCCTGGACCCGCTCGCGGACGGGCCCCGGCTTGTCGTCGAACTCGCTGGCGGCGGCCATCAGGATGCAGCCGCCGGCGTCACCCATGCCGCCGAGGAAGGCGAGCCACTGGCGAAAGACAGCCCGGAAGCGGGGCAGGCCACGGCGCTCGCGAAAGGCCGGGCGGAATACCTGATCGGCAAACGCCTCCGAGGCCCGTTCAAGGATGTCCAGCTGCAAGTCTTCGCGTGAGCCGAAATGCGCGAAGACCCCGCTTTTCGACATGCCGGCAGCGGCCGCGAGGTTGCCGATGGTCAGGCCGTCGAGGCCTTCGATGCGGGCAATCGCTGCACCGGCCTCGACGAGGCGGTTGCGGGTGTGGTCGCCTTTGCTGGGGGAGGGGCTCATGTGGCCAATCAAAACACGAACGGTCGTGCTATGCAAGTGCTCCCAGGCCTCGCCTTTTTATCTTGATATCGAGACACTTTATGAAGAGACTGATGAAGACCAGGTCGCCGGCGCAGTAAGGAGGCCGATTCACATGACCAGTACCCCAGCGACCCTGGCCGGGTCCGGGCAAGGATCCCCGGGCGAAGCGGTGCGACTGGCCCGGGAATTCCTGGAGCGCGTTTGGCGGGCCCCGGCCGATCTCGATGCCATCGACCAGCTCATGGCAGAGGACTACGTGATCACTTCGGCAGGGACCGTCGTTCGCGGTCGCGAGAATTTCAAGGCGTGGGTGCGTCGCTTCCATGGCCTGTTGGAAGCTGCGAATAACGAAGTGCTCGAGGTTTTCTCCGACGCGAGCGGTGAACGCGTCGTGTCGCGCTGGATCTGCCGAGGCAGGAACCGCGGGATCTTCGGACTCCCCGATGACCAGCGGAACATCGAATTCACCGGCATCGCGATATGGCGGGTGCGGGACGGCAGGCTGGCCGAATGTTGGGTTGAGCGCAGCGGTCTAGAGGCCTACCGCGCCCACCTAGGAACTATTGCTTCATGAGTCGCGACTTTGCCGAGCACCTGGTTACGCAGTGGAGTGAAGCCCGCCCGGAGCTCGACGCCGCCCCGATGGCGCTGGTCGTTCGCATCATGCGCGTGAACGCACTTTTATCAGAGCGGCTGGCCAAGGTCCTGGCCGCGCACGGACTGTCCGTTTGGGAATTCGACATGCTCGCCACGCTGCGGCGCAACGGCCCCGACGGGCTGTCACCGAAGCAGCTGCAACGCGAGATGCTCCTTTCGTCCGGTGCGATGACCCATCGCATCGACCGCCTGGAGGAGGCCGGTCTGGTCGAGCGGCGGCCCGAGCCAACCGACCGGCGGGGAACAATCGTCCGACTGACGCCGGCCGGAGCTAAACGGGTCGATCCGATCATTCGCGATCGGTTCGAGGACGCGAGACAGGTCCTGGAGCTCCTCGACCCAGCACAGGCGCGTGCCGTCAGTGACGGGCTCCGAAAACTGGCGATTGAGCTCCAGGATGGATCTTGGTGACGCGACACAATGTGGACGAGATCCGGCGGATGTTGCGAAGTGAAGTTCTGGAGTTCCCAGCCTTTACTGGACACTTGACCGGCGGGTCCGGTGGGCCGCTTCGAGCTTATGCCCACCTCCCTGATTGCCGTAAAGTCGGGCTTGGAGATGTCTAGAAGACCAGGGGCGATTCAGGTAGGTGTGGCGCCGAGCCGGCACTAGAGGTCCACGCTCAGTGCAATCGAGCCGTAGGCATGGCGTGATTCCTGCTCATCAAACTCTCGGGTCTTGAAAACGCGCATGACCGCAAATTTCGTTCGCCGCCCGAGGAGTGAGCCGTGCAGCGCGAAGCCAATTGCGGCCTGTCCGACCAAGAGGCGGCGGCTCACCGAGTGACTGTCTTCGAACAGGTTCCCATCCAAGGAGAAGTCATACCCAACTGCCTTGGCCTCCAGCATGACGAAGAAGTGGCCGCCCAGAAAGGTGGCGAGATTTGGACGCTGGGCATGCCCGGCCGCCATGGGCGAGCGGTTCTCGGCGCCCGGACGGATCGGGTAGGTGCCGAAATCGTCTGGCAGGTTCCAGCCGAAGCGACCCTCCCAACTCAGGGTTGCCGACGTCTCAATGTTGCCGAGGCGTAACCCTCGGGTAGTGATCTGGTCCACGGTCCATGCGCCAGCCTGACCAAAATGATTGCTTCGGTACCGCGCCTGGCGGTCCGCAGCGACCTGGAAGGCCGGCTCGTTCCCCAGTTGATGTTCCCAGCCTTGGAAGGTGTCCTCGCCAATGAGGTCGTGTACGAGGTTCTGCGACCGTTCTGCGAGCGAAAGCGGTCCAATCACGCCGAAGGTAACCTCACGCGTGTCGAGGACTTCGCGTCCCGGCGTTGGTAGCGGGCGACGTCGGTTCCACGACGAGCCTACATAAAGCAGTCCCGCATAGGGGCGGTCGTTCTCGATCAGGTCGGTCCGCGCGTAATCTTCAGGGGTGTACATCGACTGTCCGAACTTCACCACGACATTCTCGCGCGTTGTCGTTGGATCGCCTGCCCAAAACTCGGGGTTGAAAGCATCTATGAGCCGGGCCTGGGCTCGCAACAACCCGGGCAAGCAATCTCGGGACATGCCCGGCCTGCGGTCCTTCGAGACCAGGGTGGCCGATACGCCGTTCGTGTAGTTTTGATCTGTCCCGGAAAACAGATCGTTCTCCAGGCGTAACGTTCCGCCCCGAAGCTCAAAGCCGGTGCCCGACTCACACGAACCTGTGGCCTGGGCGGTGGACGCGCTGATGGTAGCTCCAACCAGCGCGACTGCGCCCACCGCCATTCGCACTGATCCCAGGGATAAGCGCAGCCCCAGCGGGCTCGGGGTTCGGCCGCTCATGGCGTCCACTCCGGGAAGCTGGCATCAGGCACGCGCCCACCATAAAAGGCCTCGAGCTGCCGGACGATGTCCTCTGCAGATTCTGCGTATGAAAACAGTTTCAGGTCCCCAGGGGAGACCAGCCCTTCCTCGCACAGAAAGTCGAAGTCGATCAGGCACTTCCAGAATGCCGAGCCGACCAGGATGACGGGCACCCTGGGTACCTTTCCAGTCTGCACGAGGGTCAGTACCTCGAAGAGTTCATCGAGTGTGCCGAAGCCTCCGGGGAACGCTACCAGCGCCTTGGCCCGCAGCAGGAAGTGCATCTTTCGCAGCGAGAAATAGTGGAATCGAAAGGCCAGTTCCGGGGTGATATACGGATTTGGCTGCTGCTCATGTGGCAAGGTGACGTTGAGCCCCACCGAGCGCGCACCGACCTGGTATGCCCCGCGGTTGGCCGCCTCCATGATGCCCGGTCCACCCCCGGTGACCACCACGAACTCTCTGCGGCCTTCATGCTGGAAGCGGCCCGAGACGAGTGAGGCAAATCGCTGCGCCTCGAGGTAGTAGCGCGAGTACTTCACTGCTCGGCGGGCAGCTATCATCTCCTTGTGCGAGTTCGGACGCCCTGGTTCTTCCCGATCCCGGGCATGAACCGCGTCAAGCTGGGCAGCGGCGACCTCGAGCGACAAGATCCGGGCGCCTCCGAAGACCACGATCGTCGATTGGATGCCGGCTGCCCGCAAGGCGCGCTCCGGCTTGAGGAACTCGAGCTGCAGGCGGAGGGGGCGCAAGTCATCCGACGACAACAGCTCCGCGTCCTCGTGGGCCAGGCGATAGGCGCTGGCGCTGGCAATCTGCTCGGCCGTCCCCTCTGTCGGGAGTAGGGCTTCGTCGTTTGCGGCGCTCATGCGATGGCCTCCGGCAGTTCATAGACATCACCCACGCGGGGAACGGATACCGTCCAGCCGGGCCGGTTGGCCAGCGCGTTGGCTAGCGCCTGAGCCGACGTGTCTTCGCCGTGGATGACGAACACCTGTCGGGGTGGCTTGCGGAAGCCCTCTGCCCAGCCGAGCAAGGCTTCGCGGTCCGCGTGGGCGGACAGTCCACCCACGGTGTGGATTTTGGCGCGCACGCGGACATCCTGGCCGAGCAAGCGAACCGTTTGCTGGCCCTCGACGAGGCGGCGCCCAAGCGTGCCGCGAGCCTGGTAACCGGTGATGAGAACCGCACACGAACGCCGGCTGAGGTTATGGAAGAGGTGATGGCGGATTCGCCCGGCGTCGCACATGCCGCTGGCCGAAATGATGATCAGGCCCGAACGGACGTTGTTCAGGGCCATCGACTCCTGGGCGGTCTCCGCAAATCGCAGGCGCGGCAGCCCGGTGCCGGCCTCCTTCCACTGCACGAGCTCCCGGGCAGCTTCATCGAAGAGCGCCGCGTGCTTCTGCGTGATGCGGGTTGCCTGCGTTGCCATGGGCGAGTCCACGACGATGTTTTGGGGGGCGATGCGTCCCTCGCGGGTCAATCGGTGCAGGTGGTAGATGACTTCCTGGGTGCGACCCACGGCGAATGCCGGGATGATGACGTTGCCGCCGGCAAGGGTCTGTTCGACGATGCCGGCAAGCTCACCGCGCGTGGCCTCCTGGTCTTTGTGAGACCGGTCGCCGTAGGTCGATTCGATGAACAGGAGGTCGGCGTCCTCGATCGGCGTCGGATCACGCAGGATCGGACGCCCCGGCTGGCCAAGGTCGCCGCTGAAGACGATCTTGGTGGTGCGCCCGCCCTCTGAGACCCAGACTTCGATGATGGCCGAGCCGAGGATGTGGCCAGCGTCGCGGAAAATGCACATCACCTGCGGATGCGGTTCCACGCGCTGGTCGTAGGGCGTGGGTCGCACCTGCCGGAGCGCCTGTTCGGCATCCGCCATCCCGTAGATGACAGCTTCTTCCGATCGAGACGGCTTGCGCTGCTTGGCACGCCGGCGGGCTGCGCGCTCGGCATCGAACTCCTGTATGTGGGCGCTGTCGCGCAGCATCACCTCCAACAGGTCGCGCGTGGCCGATACCGTATGGACCGGCCCCTGGAATCCGTGACGCGTGAGCTTGGGCAGCAGGCCGCTGTGGTCGATGTGGGCATGGGTGAGCAGGACGAAATCGATGGAGGCGGGATCGAAGGGGAAGGGGGCGTGGTTTCGCGCCGCTGCCTCGCGCCCGCCCTGAACCATGCCGCAATCGACCAGGAAGCGAACCTGCCCGGTTTCGATGAGGTAGCAGGAGCCCGTGACTTCGCGGGCGGCGCCGACAAAATGAATCTTCACGTGGGGGACCTTCTTCGGCGAGCGCTGCCTGGGATCACGGGAGATCGCAGCGTCTGGTGGGGTGGCTCGCCTCCGCCCGCGGCTAGGCCGGGAGGGGAGGGGCCTGCGTGCGCGCCGGTGGTGGGCCGCGGCGGCGGGGGCGTCCCGTCGAGCAAAGTAAGTGGGCACTACCTTATTTCGTAAGTGCACCGATGGCAAGTTGAGCAGTAGGTCCGATGGTCCGGTGCCTGGATCTGTCGCCGAACTGCGGGACCCATCTCCCTGTTTAGATGCCTATAAATAAAGGGTTAAGGGGGTCGAGGACTCAGTGCAGCAGACGAGATGCCTGAACCGAAGCCGACTGTCATGACTGGGATGTGTGAGGGGGCTTGACGGCTGCCATCTGAATAAAGATAGTAAGCACTCACTCGCACATATCACGGAGCGACCTGTGAGCACGCATCCCAAGCATCTGCCCGCCGACGAGCGCCGCGCTGTCACGGTTGAAGCCGTCGTGGCGCTGGCGGGCGAGAGCAACCCTGCCGAAATCACCACCTCAGCCATCGCCAAGCACATGAAGCTGACCCAGGGTGCCCTGTTCCGCCATTTCCCAACCAAGGACGCCATTTGGCAGGCCGTCATGGAGTGGGTGACAACCCGGCTCCTGCATCGAATCGAGCGCGCCGCAGCTGGCGTCGAGTCGCCACTGGCGGCCATGGAGGCCATGTTCCTGAGCCACATTGAGTTCGTGTCCGAGCACCCCGGCATTCCCCGGATGATGTTCAGCGAGCTACAGCGCAAGGAGTCCAGCCCGGCCAAGGAAATGGCGCGGACCTTGATGGCGCGCTATGCCGATCGCCTGCGGGTGCAGGTCCAGCACGGCATCGCCCTGGGCGAGATCGCCCCGGAAACGGACCCGGACACGGCGTCGATCCTGTTCATCGGCCTGATCCAGGGGATCGTCATGCAATCGATGCTGGCAGGTGACCCGAAGGTGCTCAAAGCCGAGGCGCCCAAGGTCTTTGCGATATACCGCCGCGGCCTGGAGGCAAAGCGATGAAACTCACCGCTGTGTCCCGACGCACCTTGGGCCTGATCGCGGTGGCGATTCCCATCGTCGTCCTGTTCATTTACGTCGTGGTCCGATCCGGCCCCATGGCTCCAGTTTCGGTGACGACGGCCTCGGTGACCATGCGCGAGCTCAAACCGCAGATCGCCGGCGTCGGTACGGTCGACGCACGGTACACCCACCGCGTGGGCCCAATCACCCCCGGCCGCTTGCTGCTGGTCGATGTGCAACCGGGCGATACGGTGGAAGCTGGGCAGGTGCTGGCTGAGCTGGACCCGGTGGATCTTGAGCAGCGCCTGGACGCGCTGCGCGCTGCCGCCGAGAGGGCCGAGGCGACCCTCTCCGAGCTCGAGGCGCGGCATGCGTTCGCGGCGTCGCAGGCCGAACGCTACGAAAAGCTCTTCACCGCGCAGGTGGTCAGCGAGGAGCAGATCATCACCAAGCGGCAGGAGCTGCGGATTGCAGAGTCGGCGCTAAACGCCGGGCACAAGGAGATCGCCCGCACCCGCGCCGACGTCCGGGCGGCCGAGAGCCAGCGCGACAGCCTGGTCCTGCGAGCCCCGGTCAATGGCATCGTCGCCGCCCGCACGGCCGACCCCGGAACGACGGTCGTCGCCGGCCAGCCGGTGATCGAGGTTATCGAGCCGGGCGAGGTCTGGCTCAATGCGCGCTTCGACCAGGTCAGCGCCCACGGGCTGGCTGCAGGCCTGCCGGCCGTCATCGAGTTGCGCTCCCGCGAGGGCGAGTTGTTCAACGGCGAGGTGGTCCGCGTGGAGCCCAAGGCTGACCCGGTCACCGAGGAAACCGTCGCGAAGCTCGCCTTCGCAGAAAAGGTCGAGCCGCTGCCGCCGCTGGGCGAGATCGTCCACCTGACCGTGCACCTGCCGGTGCGAAAGGCCGCCTTGGCCATCCCCTCGGCCGCGCTGCGTCGGGTCGATCACGCGATTGGCGTCTGGAAGGTGGTCGACGGCGATATCGAGTTCACCCCCGTACGCACTGGTCCGACGGACCTGCATGGCTACGTTCAGGTCCACGACGGGCTGCAGGTGGGTGATGTTGTCGTTCTTTACAGCGAAACCACTCTGGCGGCCCGCACCCGGATCCGCGAGGTCGAGGCGCTGCCGGGAGCCGCTCCGTGATCAGCCTGGCCGGCCGCGACATCCTGCATTCGTGGGGAAAGTTCGTCTTCACCGGCATCGGCCTTGGCTTGCTGATCGGCGTCACCTTGGTCATGGCCGGCGTTTACCGGGGCATGGTGGATGACGGAAAGGCGCTCCTGGACAACAGCGGCGCCGACCTGTGGGTGGTCCAGCAGGGCACACTCGGTCCTTATGCGGAATCGTCGAGCGTTAACGACGACATGTACCGGGCCCTGTCGGCCATGCCAGGCGTAGAGGAAGCCTCCAACGTCACCTACCTGACAATGCAGGTACGCAAGGGCGAGTCCGATGTACGCGCCATGGTGGTCGGTATTGCCCCCGGGGGGAACGGCACGAGCGCCGGCTGGCCTCCGTACCTGATCGCCGGTCGCCAGATCACAAGGAGCCATTACGAGGCCGTGGCCGACGTGGCCACCGGATTCGCCCTAGGTGACCGCCTCACCATCCGGCGTAACCAATACACCGTTGTCGGCCTGACCCGGCGCATGGTGTCCTCAAGTGGCGACCCGATGGTGTTCATCCCGCTCAAGGATGCCCAGGAGTCGCAATTCCTGCGCGACAACGACGCCATCCACCAGAGCCGTAGGCGTACCGCCGAGAACCCTGCCTTCAACCGTCCCGGCGTGCCTGATCTGCTCGAGTCGGTGAACGCCTCGCAGGCAACCAACAACTTCGTCAACGCCGTCCTGGTGCGGCTTGACCCGGGTGTCGACCCGGACCAGGTGGCAGGCGATATCGAGAAATGGAAGCGATTGACAGCCTATACCCGTCTCGACATGGAGAAGATCCTGATTGGCAAGCTCATTGCCACCTCAGCTAAGCAGATCGGCATGTTTCTCGTGATCCTGGCCATCGTCAGTGCCGCGATCGTGGCGTTCATCATTTACACGCTGACGATGGACAAGATCCGCGAGATTGCCGTGCTCAAACTGATCGGAACGAAGAACAGCACCATTGCCTGGATGATCATGCAGCAGTCGCTGGTGCTGGGCGTGATTGGCTTCGTGGTCGGCAAGATCACCGCCACGTTCGCTGCGCCGCTGTTTCCGAAGTACGTGCTGCTCTTGCCGGTGGACGCTGCGATGGGATTCGGTTCGGTTCTGGTCATCTGCGCCCTGGCGAGCCTGATCGCCATCCGGATGGCCCTCAAGGTGGACCCTGCGGAGGCGATCGGTGGCTGACACGCGTGGACTAGGAATCAAGATCGAGGGCCTGCGCAAGCGCTATGGGTCCGGCGATTCGGCCGTGGACGCGCTCAAAGGCGTGGACATGCATGTCGCCCCGGGCGAGGTGGTCGGACTCATCGGTCCATCGGGTTCGGGCAAGAGCACCTTGCTCAAGTGCCTTGGCGCAGTAATCGATCCCACGGCCGGCAAGATGACCCTTGGTGGCGAAGTGATCTACGACAACGGCTGGGTCACCCGCGACCTGCGGGCTTTGCGGCGCGACAAGATCGGCTTCGTGTTCCAGGCGCCTTACCTCATCCCGTTCCTGGACGTGACCGACAACGTGGCACTGCTGCCCATGCTCGCCGGGATGGCCAATGGCGCAGCCCGCGAGCGGGCCCTTGAACTGCTAACGGCCCTGGATGTTCACCACCGGGCGATGGCCATGCCATCCCAGCTTTCGGGAGGTGAGCAGCAGCGCGTGGCCATCGCCCGCGGCCTGGTGAACCGTCCGCCGGTGATCCTGGCCGACGAGCCAACGGCACCGCTCGACAGTGATCGCGCCATGGCGGTGATTCGCATCCTCAATGCCATGGCAAAGAAATTCGAGACCGCGATCATCGTGGTCACTCATGACGAAAAAATCATCCCGACGTTCCGTCGCATCTACCACATCCGCGACGGCGTGACCCATGAAGAAGCGGGAGAGGGCAGGCCGGTCGACGGCCCCTGAGGCTCATTCCTCCAACCATCAGGAGATCCTGATCCATGACTACTGAGCCTTTTAGCCCGCCAACCCCCTCGGGCACGGGAGCTGCTGCCGTCCTTCTGGCGCTCTCGCTTTTCTTCGCCCCATCCGTGGGTGCTGCGGATCGAAATCCGCTGGAGCTGCAAAAGATCATGCAAGAGCTCGGCGAGCAGATGCAGCTCGTCGCCGGTGCCATCTCCCGAGAGGACTGGGAGGCGGTGGCCGACGTTGCGCCCAAGATCGCCAAGCACCGCGCGCCTTCGTTCACCGAGAAGGCCCGCATCATGGCGTTCCTGGGTGGCCATGCCGCGGAGTTCCGCGCCGCCGACCGGCTTACCCACGATGCAGCGATGAAGATGGGTGGGGCCGCCCAGCGCCGTGATGGCGAGGGCGTGATCCAGGCCTATGCCGAGGTGCAACAGGCCTGTCTTGCCTGCCACCAGGCGCATCGGAAGGAATTCCGGACCCACTTCTATGGAGGCGCGCCCTGATGCGACTCCACAGCCTTTTACACGGGTGCGGAAGACGTGGCGCCGCCGTGGGGCTGGCGGTGCTGGCCAGCTTCTCGCTGGCGGCCTGCACCGCTGGCCCGGATTTTGTGCGCCCGGATCCTCCGGCCTCCGATGCCTACTACGCAGGCTCGCTGGTGGTCGAAACGGCGCGCACCGACAACTTGCATGGACAAGCCCAGCGCCTTCAGCCCGCGGAGTCTGTCGACGGAGCGTGGTGGAACGCGTTTCAGTCTCCCCGTCTGGCCCAGCTGATCGAGCATGCCCTGGCCGACAGCCCCACGATCGATGAAGCCTTTTCCCGTGTGCGAGAGGCGAATGCACTCTACGACGCCAAGCATCGAGGTGCGACCTTGCCTCGGCTGGTCGGACAGCTAACGGGGGAACGCACCAATGGGCTGCCCGGGACGGTTGCAGGCGGTTCCGGTCCCGTCGTGAATCAGGAAAGTGCCAGCCTGCTCGGTAGCTTCCGGCTCGATCTGGCGGGCCGGACTCGCCGGGAGTTGGAGGCGCTTGCCGCCCGCGCGGATGCACGGTACTACGCGGCGCTCGCCGCCCGTCGCGACGTGGCTCATGGCATTGTGGTCACCGCCATCGAGCAGGCACGCCTCGTAGATCAGTTGCGGGCAGAAAATGCGCGGCGCGGCGCCCACGACGAACTGCTCTACCTGACCATGGAAGGGCTTCGTCTTGGGCACGCGACCCAGGCGGACGTTCATGCGGTTCAGCGTGACCTTCGCCTGTCCGAACAGACCGTGGCCACCCTGGAGACGGATATCGAGGTGCTCGGCCAGCGCTTGGCAGTACTGGCAGGTCAGGAGCCGTCGAGCTACCAGGGCGAGCCCTTTACGCTGCAGGACTTCCAGTTGCCCGAAACGATTCCCCTGGTCGTGCCTTCCGCCTTGGTCCGAACCCGACCAGACATCCTTGCGGCCGAGGGGCTGCTCGAAGCGGCGACCGCGGACTACGGCGTTGCCGTGGCCTCCCTGTACCCGGACATCACACTCAGTGCCAGCACCGGCGCCTACCAGTTGGGCGAGGGCGGCCTGTTCAGCGGCACCACCCAAGGGTGGAATCTGTTGGCCCAGCTCACGGCCCCCCTGCTGGATGGAGAGTTGCATGGCATGAAGCGCGTCCGGCTCGCGGCCGTCGACGCGGCAGCCGCCCATTACCGGGGAACGCTGCTATCGGCCTTGGGCGAGGTCGCAGAGAGCCTCAAGCAGGCCGATATCACGGCCATCAATCTGACCCTGGCCAATGACGCTTACAAGGATTCGGTGATCGTAGTTGAAAGCCTCCGGACTAAACAGGCGCATGGCGCCCTCAGTCGTGCCGACTTGCTGCCTGAGTACATCGCCTTTGTTGCGATCGAGACCCGTGTCATCAACGCCATGTCGGACCGCCTCCTGGCAACGGCAGAGATCCTGCGCGTCATGACGGACGGCGAGTTCCTTCCCGACGAAATTGATCACTTGGACGGACGCGAAGATGCCGGCCAGGCCTATGTAGAGCCGGCGTCTGAGGAAAATAGTGCCGGTGGCGGTGGTTTGCGGGTAGGAGCGGCACCATGAGTTTTCTTGATTGGGTATTCCCGGCCAAACCCTTTGAATTCGGTGGCGTCGAAAGCCGTGACCGCATCTTGGCCAACGCCATCTTGGCGCGAGCGGGGCAGGGGAACTTGTTGACCGACACTTCGGCTGCGCGTCCCATCCTAAGGGTGGGACCGCAGGAAATTGTCGGAAGCAAGGTGGCTCGTGCGGCCTTTTCCACCATCCAGGCCCTCTTCCAGAGCAAGGCAGTAGCCGAACGTTTCAAGCCAGTCCAGCTTGTGGGATTCATGACCGACTCACAGGACGTCAACGGTTGTGCGTTCGCCCTACGGCCCGAGGAGCACGTTCATGCCATCAGCGTGACATTCGGGTCCTTTCTCGACTCGCTCTTTACTGCCTACCGCCTTCTGTCAGAGCGGAGTGTCTGGAGCACATTGCCTTTTGAGGGCGTGACCGATGGAGTCATCATTGCCACTGGAAAGACGCTTCCGATGCCCTCGGATAGGCCGCGCCGTGAACTGGCGGCCCGGCTTGCCCAGCGCGCACTGTTTGCCACGTTTCTGCACGAGATGGCACACGTTCTGCGCGGGCATACCCACTACCTGTCGATGATCCATGGGCTGGAGGTGTTCGACGAAAAGGATCCCTCCGGGTTGCCGGCACACGGCGTGAGTGAGCGAATCCTCCTGGAGATCGACGCCGATGACTTCACCGGCCGATTCCTTTCAGATATTTATTTGCGGCCGTGGCCGACACCAGCGGCATTGATGGCGGATCCGGTCGGCAAGAATCTGGTTCAGGAAGTAATGACAGCAGTGGCCATGACGTTCTGTCAGTTCGAGGCGTCCCCTGGGCGGTATCCCCCAGGTTTCCTACGCGCGGAATGGGTGCTCTTCGGGATGTTCTCCCATAAAGGATTCCCGCCCAAGGAATTGGCTCCACTGGTTTTGAGTCATGTTGAGCAGATCCGCCAAGTGCTGGTGGACCTCGGGCTTTGTGCCCGTCTCGATGAGAAGGCGGATTTAGAAGCACGCATGCAGTTCTTCAAGCGTCTGGAGCCGGCTCGAGAGGCCCGAATTCGCGACTGGCTTAGCTATCGTCCCTGGCCTACACCGGAACTGGAGAGTGCGCGAACTCAGTAATCCAAGAATAGACGATTAGTCGATCCTCAAATGCCCTGAGCCGACCCGGCTACTCTAGAGATCTCCTAGAGCTCCATGTCGTGGGGCTGGCTGGAGCAGGGGGCAATCTGGCTGCGCGCCTAATTCCACCCAGCGGCACCTGACGTAACCCATTGAAGGCTGCGGGGTCGGTGTACGGGCCTAGGGGAAATCAGCTGTTGTGCACAACACCTAAAAGTCCTATAAAGGGGGCGAGTCACCCGGGGGGTCTAGCCGTGGGGTGAATGCGCGCCCGAAACCGAATCCAATCCGGCTGACGCTCAAGCAGCGTCGCGCGCTCTCTATTTGTGAGTACTACAGCGCCAGAATGGGCCGCGAAGCGATTGTCCCCGGACAAGCCTATTGGTTCGCGTTCTGGCTGGAGTGGTCTCAGAGCGTCCGCGATTACGTGGAGCTCCCTGCGAATCCAGATGATCCCGAAGTCAAGCTCGCCGATTTTTGGGTGAAGACGGCAGATGACGAGTTCCTACTCGACGTGGAATTTGGCGAGCGGCCGAAGGACATCCGGGCGGCTTCAGATCCCTGGGCGCTAAGACAGGACGGCTTCCAGCCGGCGTCAGACGAAGGCAATGCCCGGATCACTCCGCGCTGGCTTTGGGCGCGACGCTCGCTGCTGCATGAGCTTGAGGGACTGCATCCCTTCGCGGTGGCCGCGCGATTGCAGGGCGGATTGAAGGCTCAGTGCTCCCGCTTGCTATCTGGGTTCTCGAAAGAGAGCGAGAGCTTAGACGCCATCTGTCGCCGGGTGGATGCCTCGCCTTACGTCACTCAGTGCGCCGTTATGCACTTATTACGAACTGGCAAGGTCACGGTGGAGTGGGGGCAGGCCATTTCGATGCAAACTCGCTTTGAGAAGGTGAGCCATGCACCGCAAAGTTGAACAGCTATTCGCTCCGCAATGGCGCGACACCGCCGGCTGGCCCGTGCCGGCCGAGAAGGCTGTCAAGAAGCAGTTCCTGGCAGCTTATGAAAGCCGTAAGCGAGCCATTGAACAATACATGCGCGGTGATTCCCTTAAGGACATTAAGGAGGCCGAAGGGATCAAAGGCAAAGAGTTGTACGAGATGTTGGAAGCATGCGCATCGCTAGACATCGATGGGCAAATTGCCGGCTTCCGCACCTTGGTGCCCTATGCCCGTCGAAAGGGTTACGTGCGCTCAAGTGCGCCGAGCGACAAAGCGCTAGCCGCCGGAAAGGGCGCCAGCGGTCTATTTGTTCAACTAGTTGCCAAGCACAAGCCGCTGCAAAAGCTGCTCAATGAGCAGGCCGAAGAGTACGCGAAATTGGGCCCGGATCGTCGCCTACCAATCGCGAAGCTGCACACTCGTTTTCTTAACGAGTTGGTTAAGGTTAAAGGCGAGGTGGGTTACCCATTCAACTTACAGAACCGAGGCCGCGAAGGTTTCCGTCAAGCGCTGCACGCGCTGATAGGGAAGATTCGCGGGAAGGTGCATGGTTCATTGCGCGGCTCAATTGAACGCGCCTTTCGCCCGCAGATCGACACCCGCTATCGGCGGATCCAGATTGACGCCCATCGATTGGACAGCTTCATCCCGGTGCGGTTCGTTGGACGCAAGGGGCGGTTCAAGACGCGAAGCCTGCGGCCATGGTTGATTGCCGCAGTTGAAGTTGAGAGTGGCGCATCCTTAGGCTTTGCGTTGTCGGTCGGAAAGGAGATCAGTCACCTGGATGTCTTGCGATGCCTGTACGCATGCATGATGCCGTGGAAGAGACGCACGGAATTCCTGGTTCCTAGCTTGGTTGATGCGTACAAGACTGGCGCGGGTATGCCTTCTATGTTCGCAAATTGTGCCTGCCGTTACCCGTCTACCGTCAGCTTGGATAACGCCCTGGCACACCATGCCGATCGTATCCGTGAGGTAGTTCTCAAGAAGTTGAACGCAGTGCTGGTCCTAGGATTTCCGGGTGAGCCGCGCACGCGCACGGAAATTGAACAGCTCTTCAATACGCTCACGCACCGAAACATCCAGCATTTGATAGTCGGCGTGCGACCCGAAATGTCCAACCAGGAACGAGCAGCCGCTATGACAACGGCCGAGAAAGGTGGCATGACCATTGAGCAGATGGAGGAGTACCTCGAGGTCGTGATGTGTAACTACAACGCTCACCCGACCTCTGCGCATTACGGAAAGTCACCACTGCAGTTCCTGCGAGAGGAGTCCGAGTTTGCGCTGAGGCGAATCGACGCCTCCGTATCCGCCAGCTGGCGGAATCTGCTCAAGATCGAACTATCGGTCCCGGTGAGGGCTCGGGACGGACATCCGCCGCACATTCATTATCTGAAGGTCGAATACACCAATGACCTGCTGCGCGCTGCCGACATGTTGGTGGGAAAGGACATTGTTATTACGGTGGACCTGACAGATCTGCGGACGGTCGAGGCCCAAGCCTTCGGTGGCATCCCGCTGGGTACGCTGTTCGCGCGGGGGCCGTGGGCGACCTTCGTTCACGACGAGCGCTTACGCAAGCGCCTTAACCGCGAAATCGAAGACGGCAACTTCCACTGGGAAGAGGGTAAAGACCCGGAGCAGATCGTAAACCAGTTGCTGCGCCGTGCAAAACACTCAGCTGCCGCAGAGCCGGACCGGCCCAAGTCGCCGCCGCCAAAGCGCACCGAGGCCAAACCAAGCAGGGCGCCGCGGCTGATCGCAGATGTTGCGAAGTCTATGGACTTCGACATTGAAGCGATTTTGGGCGCCAAGCTCAAGGGCTGACGACGTGTCTGCTCCCCACCCATTTCTTAGGAACGATTATCTCATTCTGACTCGGCCAATTGACCGGGTCATCAAGAGCCTGGTGCGCTGGCTTCAGCTAAACGTGCCGGGAACCATCGTTTACGGCCAGCGTCGCCTGGGTAAGTCTCATTGCGCCGAGTTCATCAAGAAGTACCTTTCGGACTTGTTGGGGTACAAGATCGCAGTGGTACTGATGTGCGTGCGATTCCACGATTCGTATCGCGAGAATGATTTCCTAGACGAGATTATGGAGGCGCTGGGAGAATCCACCCCCTCGCGGGCCGGGAAAGTGATGCGGCAGAAGGTAATTGTCAACCGGTTCTTGGTTCTGGCGCGCCGGTGTCCATACAAGAAGGTCATCTTGGTGCTGGACGATGCGCAGCGTTTGCAGAACATGCACTTCGAAATATTGATGACTCTGCAGAACGAACTCTACATGCAGTACAAGGTGATGTTGTTCACGCTGATGGTCGGTCAGCCTCAGCTAAAGACCAAGCGGGATCTGCTTATCGCGAGTGGTGAGAAGCAGATAACTGCCCGAATGATGGCTGACGAGATTGAGTTTGTCGGTCAGAGATCGCTTGAGGAAGTCAAATTTTCCTTTAATCGCATTGATCAGCATTGCTTTTACCCGGCGCGTAGCGGCACCACCTTCACACAGGGGTTGGCGCCGGAGGCTTGGGCGGCCGACTGGCGGCTAGGCAATGAGGCTGAACCCGTGTGGACGGCCTATACGAGTCGACGGGAGGAAATGAGGCTAAATCCGATTGAGGAAATCTCTATGGAGGCGCTGACGAAAATGGCCAGCTACATATTTCAGAACTATGCGAACCGGCCCGAGTTTACCGGACTGACACCGGAGCAGACGACTGATGTGGTCGACAGCGCGGGTATGTTGCAGCTGGAAGCGTTGGGTCAGGACGAGAACCCTGGCGGGGGCGAAGAGGAAGGAGCCGAGCAGACGGACGCGTCCTAGTTTAAGGAGAGAAAGTCTCGGATTGCGCGCTCCGGGCTACGCTGATCGCTGTTCTGTCACGTATTTCCATGTGGGACATAGGGCGAGTCGAGGCTTCGGGGGCGACTAAAAATCAGGCAATCAGCTTTGATCTTCAGCCACGTTGCGTGGTTCTTTCCGGGCTCGATAAAGGTGATGTCGACGATGTTATCCAACGATCTGAAAGTGTCGGATAGCCCAAGAGTCAACATTCGGGCGATCCTTTCGTGGTGTGGCTTCGCGGCAGCCACTACGATGACATATCGTACCGGCGCGCCCAGCTCCGTGGCGTCCGTCTCTGTCAGCCAAGCATTCAGGGCCAGGTCGCTAGAGGAGAGTGAGGCGACGACCGCGTGCACGAAGGAGGGTTCGCTCTGTGGCGGACGTAGATCAGGAGGATTTGAAAGCTCCATGCTTTCTGGAGTCCTGCCGAGTGGCTTGCCCTGCAGAAGGAGCTGTATTTCCTCCGGATAGAGGATGCACCAGTTGTCGTTTGGGTTGACGACGATAGTGGCCCCTTGTGTCGCGTGGAGGAGCTGGCGGCCTTGGATCGGTACCGTTTGGACGTTTCCGCCGCTGGCGAATTCGGATTTTCTGCGGTCGGTGAATACGGGGATAGCCAAGACCCCTTGCGGGGTTGTGAACTGGACGAGCGACAGCGTCGGGCCCCTTCGTGCTTCTGGCGAGTGAACGTAGAGTGTTCTTCCGAGCAATCGAGCAAACAGCACGTCTTCGAGTGACGGGTCGTCCACCGCTAGGGCGATTAGCTGATCTAGGGACAGAGATTGTGCGTCGCTCATGGGGCGAGCGCCACGGTTTTTCTTTGAGCCGAGCCGCAAGAGTGATTTCCGTCGGCACAGCTGACGCATGCTACGGCCCAGCATTGACGGGGTTCGCTACGGAGCATCTTGGGCGTCAGGGTCTGGTTTCGCGTCGGAGGGCTCGACCGGCTTCCCGGGGTCCGGTTGGGGGGAGGCGCTGGGAGTCGCCCCCGGTCTAAGGTTGCGCTGGTCATTAGGAAAAGGCTTGCGCGACCAGGCTTCGATGAACATGGCCATGTGAAACCGGTAAGCCATAGCCTCCGACGGCACAGGGACCCTATGGCGGGCAGCGAGGAGGGTTGCGTATGAGGTTTGCGCGTCCGTAGGGGGCTTGAGGTCCCAGTCCAGGCAATCCTGGAGGAGGCCTTCCAGTCGATACTCCAGCGACCTGACATAAGTATCCCGAACCGTGCGTTGGCGGATCCGCTCCCATTGCAGTGCAATGGCCTCCTCCAAAGCCGGGGAGACGTAGAGCTCGAGCGTCAGGTCCACGCTCGGATGGACCAGCAACAGGGGCATAGGCCGGGACCCGGTTAGGCGCATTCCGCCACCAGATGGTAAACCCAAAATACACATTTTTCATGTATTTGACCACGCCGCCTAGCGTGTCCGTCCAGAGAGGGCCGGACCGCGATGCGCAAGAAGACCATCTACGCCAAGGAATACCGGGACCTGGTCGATGGCCTTCGGAATATCCGTAAGGACCGTGGCCTGACTCAGGTCGCCCTTGCCGAGGCTCTGGGCTGGCCTCAGCAGCGCCTGTCTGCTGTGGAGAGCGGCTCCCGGCGCTTGGACGTCATGGAGTACTTCGTCCTCACTGACAAGCTTGGCTTGTCTCCCGAAAAGGCACTCGAGTTGATCCTCACCCTTCGTCCGAAGGGACGCGGCCGTTGAGCCTGTTGGCGCCAAAGGGTGGGGCGATTAGGGCAGCTTATCGGGGGTAGGGCTGGCTCATTGAGTCTTTTGCGGAGTGCTGATCAATGGTCTGGCCGCAACAGGCCGGCATCTCCCCGCGACCGAGCTCGCCGTCCTTGTCGGCATCGAGCCTGCCGAACACAAGAGTTGAGCAGGTGGCTGTCCCCAAGCACCGTCTCGAATGCCGAAACCGCATGACGGCCCTGCAGAATAGCATCACGTCAGGTCGGGTCGCGTCACTCGGCCTCAAGTTCTGCGATCAATTTCTTCATCTCGGCGATCTCGCTTTCCTGGGCTTTGATGATGCGGTCGGCAAGATCACGTACACGGGGGTCGGAAATCTCGGCCCGTGAGCTGGTCAGGATGGCGATGGAGTGATGCGGGATCATGGCCTTCATCCAGGACACGTCCTCGACGGTGGACTGGCTTCGGACCAGCCACAAGGCGCCCGAAAACGTTAGTACGGCCGCGGCCAGGATGGCAACGTTTGCCGTTTTGTTCGAATACATATTGAGCATGAACAGCAACATCACCACCGCCATGCTGGCGCCCATAACCAGCGACATGTAGAAGCGCGTCTCGCTGAAGTAAATGTGGTCGAGCGCGTAGTTGTTTAGGTACATCAAGCCAAACATCAGCGTGGTTGACGCCAGGATCATCAAGCCGAATCGTGAGTACTTCATGGGCTTTCTCCTTGATGTTGCGATGACGGGATGAAGTTCCCAGCGAGTAAATGCACGCTGCCTCCGGGCGCTGGGGGCCCGTGCGGCAGCCAGACTTGCGGAGGAGTCGTCAGGCATCGGTTCCGCGCAAGCGCAGAGCGTTGATGACCACCGAGACCGAGCTCAGGCTCATCGCCAGTGCCGCGATCATCGGGCTGAGCAACAGGCCAAACACGGGGTACAGCACGCCAGCGGCGAGCGGTACGCCGAGCCCGTTGTAAAGGAACGCAAAGCCCAGGTTCTGCTTCATGTTGGCGACCGTGGCCTCGGAAATCTTGCGGGCCTGGACGATGCCGCGCAGGTCGCCCTTGACCAAGGTCACCTGGCCGCTGGACATCGCGACGTCCGTGCCGGTGCCCATGGCAATGCCGACATCGGCCAGCGCCAGCGCCGGTGCATCGTTGATGCCGTCGCCGGCCATCGCGACGCGGCGCCCTTCGGCCTTGAGCTCGGCCACCAGGTCCACCTTGTCCTGCGGCCGCACCTCGCCGTGCACCTCGGTGATGCCCAAGGCCTTGGCCACGGCCTGCGCCGTGGTCTCGCCGTCGCCGGTGGCCATGATAATTCGCAGGCCCGCAGCCCGGAGTTGGTCGAGTGCTTCGGGCGTGGATTCCTTGATCATGTCGGCCACGGCAATCAGGCCGGCGGCCTGGCCATCAATGGCGAGGAACATCACGCTGGCGCCATCTGCCCGCAGCCGTTCGGCGTCCGTCTTTAGGGGCGTTACGTCGACGCCTTCCTCGGTCATCAGGGCGCCATTGCCCAGGGCCAGGGCCTGGCCGTCGACCCGCCCGCGCACGCCAATGCCGCTGGCCGATTCAAAGGCCTCCGGGGTCGACAAGCTCATACCGCGTTCTCGGGCCTCGGCCACGATGGCCGCTGCGAGGGGGTGCTCGCTGCCTTGGTCCAGGCTTGCGGCCATTCGCAGGACCTCTTCTGCAGTGAATCTCGCCAAGACCACCGTGTCGCGGTAGCTGGGGCGGCCTTCGGTCAAGGTGCCCGTCTTGTCGACGATGAGTGTGTCGATCTTGCGCAGGTTCTCGATCGCTTCCGCGTCCCGGAACAGGACGCCCGCACTGGCAGCCCGCCCGGTGGCGACCATGATCGACATGGGGGTCGCCAGTCCCAGCGCGCAGGGGCAGGCAATAATCAGTACCGCCACGGCATTGAGCACGCCGAAGACCCAGGACGGTTCTGGCCCGAATAGGCCCCAGACCAGCAACGTTGTCAGCGAAATGGCCAGCACCGCCAGCACAAACCAGAACGACACGGTGTCGGCCATGCGCTGCATGGGCGCCCGTGAACGCTGGGCATTGGCCACCAGCTGCACGATCTTGCTGAGCACGGTATCGGCGCCGACCTTGCCCGCCACGATGACCAGGCTACCGGTCGCATTTTGGGTGGCGCCGATCACGTGGTCGCCCGGCTTCTTGCTCACCGGCATCGGTTCCCCGGTGAGCATGGACTCGTCCACGCTGGACTGGCCCTCCACGACGTCGCCGTCGGTGGGCACGCTTTCGCCGGGACGCACGCGCAGGCGATCGCCGACGTGCACGTGGGTGAGCGGAATATCCTCTTCGCTGCCGTCGGCATTGATGCGCCGGGCGGTCTTGGGCGCCAGCCGCAGCAGTGCCTTGATGGCGGCCGAGGTTTTCGAACGGGCTTTGAGTTCCAGTAATTGGCCGAGCAGGGTAAGCGACACGATCACCGCTGCCGCTTCGAAATACACGCCAACCCGGCCGTGTTCCTGGAACGAGGCCGGGAACCAACCCGGCGCCAGGGTAGCCGCCACGCTGTAGCCGAACGCAGCGGCGACGCCGGTCCCGATGAGTGTCCACATGTTCAGATTGCCGGTGCGCAGCGAGGCCACGCCGCGCACGAAGAACGGCCAGCCGGCCCACAGCACCACCGGGGTGGTCAGGACCAGTTCGACCCAGGTCCGTACCAGGGGATCCAGGCCGGTGAAACGGTGCCCGACCATGGCCAGCACGAGCACGATCGCCGTCAGGGGCAAGGTGAACCAGAAGCGGCGCGTGAAGTCCGCGAGTTCGGGGTTGTCGTCGTCCTCGAGGGACGGCTGCATGGGCTCAAGCGCCATGCCGCAGATAGGACAGGTCCCCGGGCCGTCCCGGACGATTTGCGGATGCATCGGGCAGGTGTACTGCGTGCCGGGAAGAGCGGGCGCCGACGGCATTGCTTCGGCCTGGGGCGCATCGGCACCCGTGTAACGTCCAGGCTCAGCCAGGAACTTCTGGCGGCATCGCTCCGAGCAAAAGTGGTATCGGCTGCCCTCGTGCAGCACGAACAACGGGCCAGTCACAGCCATGCCACATACGGGATCCTTCGGCAGGTCTTCTGGGGGCGGTGAATTGCCCGGCGAATGGCTGGGGTGCTGGGTCATGTTCGCGGCTCCGGTCGTAGGTTGATGACGGATGCGTCTCGGCGCGATAGCGTCTCGTAGTGTTGCAATTTAGTGATGATCGCCTGGCGCTTTCGTGCGCGAGGACCAGTGGATATGGACGATCTTCCAGCCGGCGTCCGAGCGCTGGACCAGCATCGTCTCGGTGCTGAGCACGGTGACCGGCTTGCCGTCCTTGCTCAGGTGCAGTTCGCTCTCGCTGGCCACCCAGGCCAGTTCGCCGCTGACTTGGGCGGTGCGTCGCACCAGTTGGATGTGGGCGGTCTTCAGGAAGGCCGCGTCGCCTTTGGCGTGGCCACCCAGGTACTCGGCGGCGGAGCGTTCAGCGCCGCCGCTTTCCAGGATCAGCACGTTGGGATCGAGTTCGGCGCCGGCGGCGTCGAGCTGGCCTGCCACCAGTGCAGTGGAGAAGCGCTCGACGGCCGCGACCGCCGGCTGCGCCTTCGCCGGAATATTCAGCACTGGGCCGGCGGGCACATGTTTCGCCGTCGCGCCGTGGGCGTGAGGCGCGGTGGCGAGCTCATTGCCAAAGGCGGGGCTGCCGACAGCGGCAAGGGAGAGCACAGCAAGAGTGGCAATACGCTTCATCAAAGGAGCTCCTGTCAAAAGGTGATCAGTGGTCATGCGGCGGCGCACCGGCATCGTCATGCGCTGGCGGCTTGTCGTGGTCATGGGGCGTGGTTCCGGCATCGTCATGAGGCGCCGGGGCGGGAATGTCGTGGCCGTGTGGCGGCGAACCCGTGTCGTCGTGGGCGGCGGGAGCCGCGCCGCCATGGTGGTCGCCGCTGCCGCCGTCCATGCTCGCCATGCCGTCCATGCCGTTGTCGTGCAGCATGCTCTCGCCGCCGCCGTGGTCATGCCCGCCGCTGCTGGCCACCAGGGCCTGATATTGCTCGGGGCTCAACGCAGGCATTTTCTGCAGGAACGCGACCATGTTCCAAATGTATTCGTCGGACATGCTCTTGCCCCAGGCAGGCATGCCCGACGCCTTGATGCCGTGCTTGATGACCCAGAACGCACGCGCCGGATCGGGCGCGCCAAGCTCGGCCAGGGCGGGCGGCGCGGGGTACAGCCCTTGGCTGAGCTCAGTCGCCGCCATTCCCGGGGCGAGGTGGCAGGTGGTGCACATGGCGGCGTAGTTGCCGGCGCCGCTTAGTACCTGCGCTTCGTCGCCCAGCGTCGGCACCACAACGTCGTGCGAACGGACGGCGATGGCGCGATCCCGGGCCGTTTCAATCAGCTTGAAGACGGCCGATGAATGCGGTTGATCGGCGCCCGGGTGAATCGCGCCGAAGTAGACGCCGCCAGCCACCGCCGCGACACCGAACACAATGATGATCAGACCGCTCTTGATAAGTGACATGACTAGGACTCCTGGTTAAGTGGGGCGCCGCAGCGGGCTGCCAAACGAAGGATCGCCACTGAGGCGGCTGGCGACCGTGCCGGTGCATGCCTGTCCTGGCCTGGTGCGGGGAACGCGCCCAGCCAGTGGCGGCGCGCCATACCAGACGAGTAGAAGGCTCTCACAGGCCAATGGAGTAGTCCGGCGTTCATGAGGTCCCCTCCGGCAAGCTCAGGTCGGGCGCGGGCCGGCCGCGGGGTCCCAACAGCTCTCGACGCTTGACCAATGCATAGATGACGGGGATCACCACCAAGGTAAGGATCGTCGAAGACACCATGCCGCCGACCATCGGAGCGGCGATGCGCCGCATCACTTCCGAGCCGGTGCCCGTGCTCCACATGATCGGCAGCAGGCCGGCCATGATCGCGACCACCGTCATCATCTTCGGGCGTACGCGCTCGACCGCGCCCTCGACGATGGCGTCGGTGATATCGGCCAGCGTCAGTGCCTCGCCTTTCGCCTGCCGGGCCTTGGCGCGGGCGTCCAGGGCGTGGTCGAGGTAGAGCAACATGACCACGCCGGTCTCGGCGGCGACGCCGGCCAAAGCGATGAAGCCCACGGCCACCGCGACGCTGAGGTTGTAGTCCAGTGCCCACATCAGCCAGACGCCACCGACCAGTGCAAAGGGCACCGACAGCATCACGATCAGCGATTCGGTGACGCGCCGGAAGTTCAGGTACAGCAGCAAAAAGATCAGCGACAGCGTCACCGGCACCACGATCTTCATCTTGGCGATCGCCCGCTGCATATACTCGTATTGACCGCTCCAGGTCGCGTAGTAGCCCGGCGGGAAGGTGACCGCCTTGGCTACGGCCTCCTGCGCCGAGCGCACGTAGGCGCCCATGTCCGCGTCGCGCGTGTCGACATAGATGTAGGCCGAGAGCAGGGCATTCTCGGTGCGGATCGAAGGCGCGCCCTTGCTGACCGTGATCCGGGCCAGTTCGCCCAGGGGGATCTGGGCACCGTCCATGGTCGGTACCAGCACCTGTTGCGCTATCGCCTCGGGACTTTCACGCAGCTCGCGCGGGTAGCGCACGATCACGCCAAAGCGCTCGCGCCCTTCGACGGTGGTGGTGACCCGCTCACCGCCCAGCGCGGCCGCAATGACATCCTGGAACTCGCCCACCGTGATGTTGTAGCGCGCCAACTGGCGCCAGTCAGGCACAATGTCCAGGTAGAAGCCGCCAGTCAGCCGCTCGGCGTAGACACTGGTAGTGGCGGGCACCGTGCGCACGGCGGCCTCGATCTCCTTGGCCAGGCGTTCCATCTCGACCAGGTCGGTCCCGAACACCTTGATGCCGATCGGGGTACGGATGCCGGTGGCCAGCATGTCGGTGCGGGCCTTGATGGGCATGGTCCAGGAGTTGGCCACGCCCGGGAACTGCAGCGCCTGGTCCATTTCGGCGATGAGCGTGTCGATGTCCATGCCCTCGCGCCACTGGTCCTCGGGCTTGAGGTTGATGACCGTTTCGAACATCTCCAGCGGTGCCGGGTCGGTGGCGGTCAGCGCGCGACCGGCCTTGCCGAAGACCGACTCGACCTCCGGAAAAGTCTTGATGATCCGGTCCTGCTGCTGGAGCAGCTCGGCGGCCTTGGTCACCGACATGCCCGGCAGGGACGAGGGCATGTACAGCAGGGTGCCCTCGTTGAGCGATGGCATGAACTCGCTGCCCAGTCGGGTCGCCGGCCAGAGGGTCCCCAACAAGGCAACCAGTGCCAGCACCAGGGTGGCTGCCTTGTGCCGCAAGACAACGGCGATCACAGGCCGATAGACCGCGATGAGGAAACGATTAATGGGGTTCTTCGCTTCGGGCAGGATCTTGCCGCGTACGAACAGCAGCATCATTACCGGCACCAATGTGACCGACAGAAGCGCAGCTCCGGCCATCGCAAACGTCTTGGTGAAGGCCAGCGGGTGGAACAGGCGGCCTTCCTGTGCCTCCAGCGCGAACACGGGCAGGAAGGACACGGTAATGATCAACAAACTGAAGAACAGCGCCGGGCCGACTTCCCGGCAGGCATCGATAATCAATTGGATGCGGGGTTTGCTGCCGTCGTCGCGCTCGATGTGCTTGTGCGCGTTCTCGATCATCACGATAGCGGCGTCCACCATCGCCCCGATGGCGATGGCGATGCCGCCCAGGCTCATGATGTTGGAGTTCATGCCCAGCAGGCGCATCGCCAGGAAAGCAATGAGCACGCCGACCGGCAGCATGATGATGGCCACCAGGGCGCTGCGGACATGGAACAGGAAGATGATGCACACCAGGGCAACGATCAGGCTCTCTTCGATCAGGGTCCAGCGCAGGGTGCTGATGGCGCGGTGGATAAGATCCGAGCGGTCATACACGGTGCGGATTGACACGCCTTCGGGCATGCCGGGGCTGATCTCGGCAATCTTCCTTTTGAGGCCCTCGATCACCGTCAGGGCGTTCTCGCCGTAGCGCGCCACCGCGATGCCGCCGACCGCCTCACCCTCACCATTGAGCTCGGTGATGCCGCGCCGTTCGTCAGGCACCAGTTCGACCCGGGCCAAGTCGCCGATCAGCACGGGGGTGCCGTCCTCGGCTTTGACCACCAACTGCTCGATGTCTTCAATGCCACGCAGGTAGCCGCGGCCGCGGATCATGTACTCGGTCTCGGCCATCTCCAGTACCCGGCCGCCGACGTCGCGGTTGCTGCTGGCAATCACCTCGGAGATGCGCGACAGGGGTACGCCGTATTGGCGCAGGCGTCCAGGATCCACCGTGACCGAGTACTGGCGCACGAAGCCACCGACGCTGGCGATTTCGGACACGCCCGGCGCCGTGGCGAGCTGGTAGCGCACATACCAGTCCTGGATGGCGCGCAGTTGGTCGAGCGACCACTGCTCGCCTTCGAGCACGTACTGGTAGACCCAGCCCACGCCCGTGGCGTCGGGCCCCAAGGTGGGGGTCACGCCCTCGGGCAGTTGTTTGGAGGCGAAATTGAGGTACTCGAGCACCCGGGAACGCGCCCAGTAAATGTCCGTGCCGTCTTCGAAGATCACATAGACAAACGACGCGCCAAAGAACGAGAAGCCTCGCACCACCTTGGACTTTGGCACCGCCAGCATCGCCGTGGTGAGCGGGTAGGTGACCTGGTCCTCGACCACTTGCGGCGCCTGGCCGGGCACCTCGGTGAACACGATCACCTGCACGTCGGACAGGTCGGGCAGGGCATCGAGCGGGGTCTTGGCCACGGCATAAATGCCGGCAGCGGTGACCGCGATCGCCATCACCAGCACCAGAAAGACGTTGCGGACCGACCATTCAATCAGGCGGGCCAGCATTTCACTGGCCTCCCGCATGATTTGAATGACCCGAATGCGGGTCTGGCTCGGCGGGAGCATCCTCGGCCGCTGCCGGCGGTGTGGTGCCTGCGTCCATGCCTTGCAATGCCGCGCGCAGGTTGCTCTCGGCATCGATCAGGAAGTTCGCCGACACCACCACCGACTCTCCGGCCTCGACGCCTGACAGCACGGCAACGCGATCGCCTGCACGCGCTCCCAATTGCACGGTGCGGGGCGCGAACCGGCCGGGTTCCGTCTGTACCAGCACGACCTGCCGGGTGCCGGAATCAATCACCGCCGAGCGAGGGATCACGACGGTGGCTTCGCTGGCGGTTCCGACCAGGTCCACATCTCCGAACAGACCGGGACGCAGCACGCCGTCGGTATTGGCCAATTCAATGCGTACGCCCACTGTGCGGCTGGCCAGGTCCACTACTGGCTGGATGAAGCTGACCAGGCCTTCGAAGGTTTGCCCCGGCAGGCTCGGTGTCTGGAAAGTCGCCGCGCCCCCGACCGCCAGGTTGGTCGAGGCTGAGGTCGGCACGTCGGCCACGACCCAGACCGTGGAAAGATCCGCCAGGCGCAGGATGGTCTGGCCGGGCTCGAAACGGTCGCCTTGAACGACCAGTTTCTCGACGACCACGGCGTCAGCCGGGGCCGTGAGCACCAGGCGTGCATCGCTGCCAGACCGCGTTACCTGCGCGCCGCTGATATCCCAGTTGCGCAGCCGGGTCCGCGCCGCATCGCGCAGCTGCCGCATGGTCGCGGCGCTGGCTGGATCACCTTCGGCCAGGCGCTCAGCGGCCGCGTCGGCGATCTGATATTCGCTCTGCGCGGCCAACAGCTCGGGGCTGTACAGGGTCATTAGCGGCTGGCCACGCTTGACAGTTATACCCGTCTGGTTGGCGTACAGCGTCTCGATCCAGCCTTCGAACTTGGGAGCGATCACGAACTGACGGGTCTCATCGACCTGCACGGTTGCGCTCGCACGCACCGAACTGGCCAATGACTCCCGGACGGCCAGCTCGGTGCGGACGCCGAGTTTCTGGACCTTGTCCGGCGGCAAGACCACGGTGCCCGGCTCGGCGGCCGGTTCGCCGCCAGCGAACACCGGGATGTAGTCCATGCCCATGGAGTCCTTCTTGGGTACTGGCGAGGTATCCGGCAGCCCCATCGGGTTGCGGTAGTAAAGGACCTCGCGCTCGGCGGGAGCCGACGATGCGCCGGGTGCCATTTCCCCATCAGGGGCCGTCGCCCGACCCATCCACCACCCGGCACCGAGGGCGGCGGCGACGGTGATCACCAATACAGTCCAGGTCATGCGGTTCATTCGACACTCCCAACAATGGCGCGCACAGCGGCAGCACCCAAAAATTCATCGCGACGGACATCGATCCGTGACAGATCCGCGCCCTGCCACGCCTCCAACGCCTCCAGCAGCGTCCCGAAGTCCACGTCGCCGACCCGGTAGCTGGCCAAGGCCGATTCGAAGTTGGCCTGCGATTGCGGCAGCAGGGTTTGCTCGATCAACTGGCGCTGATCGCGGGCGCTGTCGGACTGGGCCCACGCCTGCCCCAACTGGCCCTGCAGATCGTTGCGAAGGGCCTGAACGCGGTAGCGCGCGGCATCGCCCATCAACACCGCCTCGCGCTCGCGTTCGCGCCGGGCGCGTTGCTGCAGCGGGATCTCGACCTCAAGCATCAGCTCCAGGCCATCAACTCGGTCGTCGCGCTGCATGGCGCCCAAGCCCAGCGTGATATCCGGAAACCGCTGGCGGCGCTGCAATTGCGCCGCGGTGTCGGCAGCCGCAGCTACCGCCAGACGTGCCTGCAGGGCAGGGTGCTGTGCGTTCTCCAGCCCGGCCAAGGCCTGGGCCAGCGAGCCGGCCGGTAGTCCCAGTACCGGCTCACCAGCCGGCTCGGCCAAGGGCGCGTCGGCGGGGCGTCCCAACACCGCGTTGAGCATTGCGGCCGCCTCGCGCCGGGCGGCCAGGCGTTCGATCCGTTCGCGTTGCATGCTGGTGCGCGCCACTTGGGCGCGGATCGAATCCTGCTGCGCGGCCACGCCCAGGCCGTAGCGAATGCGGGCGACCTCTTCGACCTGGCCCAACAGTTCAATCAGCCGGTCGACCACCACGACACTTTCGCGGGCATGCCAGTAGCGAACGTAGGCCTGTTCCGCCTGCGCCAGCAGGCCAAGCGCGGTCGCGTCGCGCTCCAGACGCATGGCGTTGGCTTGCTGTCCGGCGATGTCGCGGGCCAGGCCGCGTTTGCCCCAGAGCGGAATGGACTGCTTGACCCGGTAAAGAGTCGAGCCAACGTTGCCAGGCAGCAGGGTAGGGCGATCAGGGTCGATTTCCCGCAACTCGATCGCCCCCATCGGGTCCGGCAGCGCCCCGGCCGGGTAGATGCGGGCCTGCGCGGCCTCGGCTTCGGACTGCATGGCTTGCAGGTCCGGATTGTTGGCCATGAGCCAGTCGCGAACGGACGCTATATCAGCGCCGGGAAGCGGCGTCCGGGCAAAAGTCGCCGGCGCGAACGCCAGCAACGTCGCCATAGCCAGGGCCCGCAGCGCGATACCGCGTGACGGGACGGGGCGGCGCCCCGAACTGGAGCAAGTGGAGGTGGATCCCATGGTGTTCGCCTTGCACGGACTGCAAACCAAGTGGCTCGCAGGGGTGGGTCGGACGGCACCGGCCGCGGGACGCGGCCGAACCGATGTCTCCGGCGTCGGCGCATAGCGGCGCCGGCCGGTCATCGGCGAGGGATCAGATCAACAGAAGGCTGGCGGGGTGCGGAGTAGGTCGATGCCAGGACCCCATGGGTCCGGGTGGTTGGGCGGCATCCGGCGCTTGGGGCAGGTGCTGGACGCACACGACCGGAATGGCCGGCAGGAGCCCCAAAGCGGGTACGGCCAGCACGCGGCTGACATCCGGGCTCAGGTCCCCTCGGCTGCAATGTGAATCGCAGACCGGCGAGCTGTCGGCCATCGAAGACGAATGGCACGGGGCCGCCTGGGGCCCGGCATGATCAGCCTGCGCGACATGCGTGCTGTCCATCGCCATGCTGGCCAACGTGCAGGCAGGGTGGCTGGCCAGCAGCATCTGCGACCACAGAAGCGCAACTATCGCCAGGAGCGAGAGCGGGGTACGCAGGCGTTGGCGGCGGAATCGCTTCATCGATGGGGTGCAGAGTACGGTATTTGGTAGCAAAAGGCTTGAGCTGCGTCAATTGACTCGGTCTTTCGCTACGACAAGCGGAAGGGCGCATGGTTCAGAATCCGGCTGTAGATCAACGCGATACCCTCTGATGCGTGACTGCCGCTGCCGGTTTGCCGTCCACTAGACAGGAGAGCCTCGCACCGTGACCGTTGTCACCCAGCTCACCATTCGCCGCGTCTCGGAGCGGTGCGCCATGCGTCGAAGCCGTTACCGCCGAAGCCTTGCACCGCGACTGCTTCTGCGTGGCCGTCGATCCAGACGCGGTTCGCGCCCAGCTCTGCGCAATGGGTGGGTGCCGCCCGTCGGGCGGCACACGTCGGCTCATCCTGCTGCCAACCGACCGTCTTCATCCCGGTGCAGCAGGCGATAAAGCGCCGGCAAAACCAGCAGAGTCAGCAGCGTCGAAGAAACGATGCCTCCGATCACCACCGTGGCCAGAGGGCGCTGCACTTCCGCGCCTGCGCCGACGTTGAAGGCCATCGGCACGAACCCGAGCGAAGCCACCAGCGCAGTCATCAGCACCGGTCGCAGCCGGCCCAGCGCGCCGTCGCGGATCGCATCGTCCAGCCGGTAGCCTTCTTCCCGCAGCTTGCGGATGAAGGAGATCATCACGATGCCATTGAGCACCGCTACGCCCGAGAGCGCGATGAAACCCACGCCCGCCGAGATCGATAGCGGGATATCCCGCAGCCAGAGCGCCAATACCCCGCCCGTCAGCGCCAATGGCACACCGCTGAAGATCACAGCGGCGTCCCGGCCCGAGCCGAAGGCCATGAACAGCAGCCCGAAGATCAGCACTAGGGTCACCGGCACCACCACCGACAACCGCTGGCTGGCAGCGATCAGTTGCTCGAAGGTGCCGCCGTAGTCCACCCAATAGCCCGGCGGCACGGCAACCTCGGCATCGATGCGCTGACGAAGCTCCGCCACGAAACTGCCCAAATCGCGTCCTCGGACATTGGCTGTCACAACGATGCGGCGCTTGCCGTTCTCGCGATTGATCTGATTGGGGCCCTCAACGATCTCTAGGGTGGCGAGTTCCCGCAGCGGCACGGTGGTCGGGTTGCCGCTTGTCCAGTTCGCGCCGCGGCTGGTTTCATCATCCTCGCCCTCATGGGAGGGCAGCGGCACCGGGAGGTCGGCCAGGCGTGCCGGGTCGGCCCGCAACGACTCTGGCAGTCGCACCACGAGGTCAAAACGCCGGTCGCCCTCGAACAGCTGGCCGGCCACCGTGCCGCCCACCGCCGTTCCCACGGCATCCTGCACCGCGACCTGGTTAAGTCCATACCGGACCAACCCTTCGGGGTTGGGTGTTATGGTCAAAAGCGGCAGCCCGGTCGCCTGCTCGAGCTTGACGTCGGCGGCACCAGGCACGGACTTGGCGACCGCCTCGAGCAGTTCGCCGACTTCCACAAGTGTCGCAAGATCATCGCCGTAGAGCTTGATCGCGACGTCCGCGCGGACACCCGAGATCAGCTCGTTCATGCGCATCTGGATCGGCTGGGTGAACTCGTAGTTGTTGCCTGGCAGCTGTTTGACGGCCACCTCGATCTCGGCCACCAGCTCCGCCTTGGTCTTGCGTGGGTCAGGCCACTGTTCGCGTGGCTTGAGCATGATGAAAGTGTCTGCCACGGATGGCGGCATCGGATCGGTGGCCACTTCGGCCGTACCCAGCTTGCCGAACACCCGCGCGACCTCGGGGAACTGCTTTATGCGCGCCTCCAGGGTGGCCTGCATGGTCACGGCCTGACCCAGGCTGGTGCCCGGAATGCGCAAGGCGTGCAGAGCGATGTCGCCCTCGTCCAGGCTGGGGATAAATTCCGAACCCAGGCGCGACGCCAGCAGACCGAACACGACCACCAGGGCGGCCGCGCCGGCCACCACCGGGATCCGGAACCGAAGTGCCCAGTCCAATGCCGGACCATAACCTCTGCGGACGGACCGCAGCACCCGGCTTTCCTTTTCCTGCACCTTGCCACCCAGGAATACCGCCACCGCCGCCGGCACGAATGTCAGCGACAGCAGCATCGCTGCAGTCAGCGCCAGCACGACGGTGAAAGCCATCGGATGGAACATCTTGCCCTCGATCCCGGTGAGTGCAAACACGGGCAGGTAGACCGCCGCGATGATTGCCACGCCGAACAGACTGGGCTTGATGACCTCGGCGGTGGCTGAAGCGGTGAGATCGAAGCGCTCCTCCCGGGTCAGTAGCCGGCCCAGCGCGTGCTGGCGGTCGCCGAAGCGGCGGATACAGTTTTCAATGATGATCACGGCACCGTCAACGATCAGGCCGAAGTCCAGTGCACCCAGGCTCATCAGGTTGCCTGAGACACCGCCACGCACCATGCCGGTGATAGTAATCAGCATCGTGATCGGGATCACGGCCGCCGTGATCAACGCGGCCCGGAGGTTGCCCAGAAGGAGCAGGAGCACCACGATCACAAGCAGCGCGCCCTCGACCAGATTCTTGGTAACGGTGGCGATGGTCCGGTCGACCAGCGAGGTGCGGTCGTACACGGCTGTGGCCTTTACGCCGGGCGGAAGGGACTTCGACACCTCCGCCAGTCGCTCGGCCGTGGCGCGGGCCACTGCGCGGCTGTTTTCGCCGACCAGCATGAACACTGTTCCCAGCACAACCTCCTCGCCGTTCTGGGTCGCGGCGCCCGTGCGCAGCTCGGGGCCTTCGCCGACCTCCGCGACATCGCCGACCCGGATCGGCACGCCGTCCCGGCGATCGAGCACGATGCGGCGCAGTGCCTCGAGGTTCGCCACCTGGCCGGGCACGCGCACCAGGTATTGCTGTCCGTTGCGTTCGATGTAGCCCGCGCCGATGTTCTGGTTGTTGCGGGCGACAGCATCGACGACGTCCTGAAGGGTGAACCCGTAGGCCACCAAGCGGGCGGGATCCGGTGTGACATGGATCTGCCGGGCAAAGCCGCCGATGGTGTTGACCTCGGTCACGCCAGGCGTATTGCGCAGCTGCGGGCGCACCACCCAGTCCTGCAGGGTGCGCAGGTCTGTGGCTGTCCACGGCGTGCCGTCGGGCTTGGTCGTCCCCGGTTCGGCTTCCACCGTGTACATGTAGATCTCGCCCAGACCCGTGGCAACGGGTCCGAGTTCGGGCTCCAGTCCGGGTGGCAGCTGCGACTTGGCCTGCTGCAATCGCTCCGCCACCTGCTGGCGGGCGAAGTAGATGTCGGTGCCGTCTTCGAACACCACCGTCACCTGCGACAGCCCGTAGCGCGATAGCGAGCGCGTGTATTCAAGCTTCGCCAGACCCGCGAGGGCCGTCTCGATGGGAAAAGTCACCCGCTGCTCGGACTCCAGCGGCGAGTACCCAGGTGCTTCGGTGTTGATCTGGACCTGCACGTTGGTAATGTCCGGCGTGGCGTCGATCGGCAGCTTGGTGAAGCTCCAGACGCCCAGCGCACACAGCGCTGCCGTCAGCAGCAGCATCAACCACCGGTGCGCGATCGCGAACCGGATGAAACGTTCGAGGAAGCCAGGCTGCTCAGTGGTCATGCGAGGCCCCCGACTTCTCGATGTCGGCCTTCACGAGGTAACTCTGCGCTACCACCACCGGATCACCGGCCTTCAGCCCGGACAGCACCTCGACATTGACGCCATCGCGGCGACCCAGCTCCAACGGCCTGATCTCGTAGTCGTCGCCAAAGCGCACGAACACAACGTCCCAGTCACGGAACCGCTGCAGCGCCGCCAGGGGCACCATCAGGTCCACCGGCTGCTCGGCCACGGTGACGCGGGCGCGCACTGCGGCCCCCGGCCGCCAGCGCCCATCGGCGTTATCGACCGTCGCACGAGCCACCGTGCTTTGACTGGCGGTCGCTGTCCCGGGCAGCACGCGGTCGAGCGTGGTGCGGGCGCTGACGCCATCGCTGAGCCGGGTCACTTCGACCGGCATTCCGGGCGTGATGTGCTGGGCGTCGGCGCCGAACAGGTGCAGGTCCACCCACAGCGCGGACAGGTCGGCGATTTCGAACAACGGCTGCTCGCCCGCCAGGTCGCCCACGGCGACATTGCGTGCCAGCACGGTGCCGCCCAGCGGCGCGGTCACCGCGTAGTCCGACAGGCTGACGTTGCTCTCGACCATGGCCAGCGGCTGGCCGGCGCGCACGGTGTCACCCAGGCCGACCCGCACGGCCTTCACCGGCCCCGGGAAGCGGGCTACGACGCGGGCATGCCGGCCTTCGATGGGCGTAAGCAGGCCCTGCACGTCGTGTTCGTCGCGGATCACGCCGGGACCGGCCGGGGCGACGTCGATGCCGGCGTCCTTGGCCACGCTGGCCGGAATGGTGGTGCGGCCTTCGTAGCTGGGGAAGGACCAGGTCATTGCCTGGCCGTCAATGCGTGCGGTGACGGCCACGTCGAACGAGTGCGGTTCGTACACCTCCAGGCTGCCCAGCAAATAGTCTTCCCTGGGGGTAAACGTGTGCGTATCGGTGATGTCGCCCAGTCGGGAAAGGACGACGGTCAGCTCGCCGGCGGTCGGCGGCAGCGGCTCGCCGTCCCTGTAGAGCCAGGCGCGATATTCGGGCGGTACACCCTCCTCGAAGATCGCCAGCTCAACGGTGTAGGGGCCTTCGGTGAGCAGGCGGCCGTTGTGGGCGCCCTTGGCGGGCTCGGCCTCCGTTTCGGCGTGGTCGTCGTGGTCAGCGCCTTCGCCGTGGGCGTGGGCATCGGGCTCGGGGCCGCCGCAGGCCGCGAGGCCCAGAATGAGTAGGAGGGGCAGCAGGAAAGGGCGCAGGGTCATGGCGTGGTCTCGCTCGGGGCGCGGTCCGCGAGCACGAACGGCTCGGCGGTCAGGCGCTGGATTTCGATCAGGGCGCGATGGAAGTCGCGGGCGGCGGCGATGCGGTCGCGGCGGGCGGACAACAGCTCGGCCTGCAGCTGCGCCCACTCCAGGTAGCTCAGCGCGCCGGCGCGGTAAGCCTGGCCGGCGGCGGACTCGGCGCGCTCAAGCGCCGGCAGCACCTTGTCCGTGGTCTGGCGCACGGCCAAGGCATCGACCTGCAGGCGGCCGTGGGCTTCGGCCAAGGTGGCACGCAGGTCCAGTTCACCGGCCTCGCGTTCGAGGGCCAAGGCGTCGAGCTCGGCGCGGGCGGCCCGTATCCCGGGCTCGGCCCGACGTCGATTGCCCAGCGGCACCGACAGCCCGCCCATCAGCGCCCAATCGTCGCTGCCCTGCAGCCGGCGCACGCCGACCTGCCATTCCAGGTCCGGGCGCGACTGTGCCTGGGCCAGCTGAAGGCGGGCCTCGCGCACGCGGGCTTCGCTGGCGAAGCGCTGCAGTTCAGGGGTGCGTTCAAGCAGCGACGCAAACGACGCGAAATCGGGCGTGGCTGGCAGGGTGAGCAGTTCCCCGGCCACCGGGCCGGTCGGCTCACCGCCCCACATCAGGGCCAGGCGACGGCGCGCCGCGTCGACGGCCGCTTGCGTGCGGGCGAGTTCGAGTTCGGTGCGGGCAAGCGCTGCTTCGGCACCCAACTGCACCGAGGACGGCGAGGCGCCGGCGGCAACTCGACGACGGGCGGCATCGGCCGCCTTGCCGCGCTGGGCCAGGGTTGCTTCCAGCGCGGTGGCTTCCTCCTGCAGCGCCAGGACGTCGAGATAGCGCCGGGCGACTTCGGCCAACAGATCCAGACGGCGGGCCTCGGCTTCGACGTCCAGGCCGGCCATCCGCGACTGGGCGAACCCGATCCTGGCCTCGCGCCGGGCCGGGGACTCCAGCACGGAGCCCAAACTCAGGGTCAGCTCGGCGCCGTCCGCGCCGCGGTAGTCGCCGCTGCCCAGCACGTTCTCCAGGCTGGCGCCGGCCACCCACGCGGGCTTCTGCGCTGCTATTTCAACTTCTGAGGAAACGATGGCCTGCTCCAACGGCAGGCGGCGAAGGTCGGGATGACGTTCAAGGGTGAATGAAAAAGCCTGGCGCAGGTCCAGTGTCGTGGACGGTGCGGCGGCCCACGCCGGAAGGGCGAGAACAGCGCAGCACCACAGGGCGGCCAGCGCCGCCTTGGCGTTCAACATGGGATTTCTCCGGAATCGGGCAAGCGGGGCGAAGCCCCGGGGGACGTGAGGGCGTCAGGCCGTGATCGGAGGGCGCAGGAATCGGGAGAAAGTGGAGGGGGTGTGCACGGGCAGGCTCACCCGTGGCGCTAGAGACTGGAGCGGGTGAGGCGTCCAAGTCAGCATCGGAACCGGGACGGCGCTGGCGTGCAGGCAGCAGTCAAGCGCATGCAGCAGGCCATCCAAGGTGCCGGGGGCCAGCGACTCCCCAGCTACCGCGTCATCCAGGACACCTGCGGCGGCATCGGCAATTGCATGCTCGGTTTCGTGCATTTCATGCGCAGCCGAAAGCACGGGCTGCGCCAGCAGGCACAGCACCGTCAGGCCCCAGAACAGGCTTCGCACGGAGTGCAAAAGTGAGCGCAGAGACAGAGTCATCGCGAGGCAGGGTAGCGGGTTTGGTGGCGGCAACACAATTTCAGGCACCATGTTCATCAAGCACGGCCTGCAGATCCGGCGGCACGGGCATCGGCTGGGTCGCGGGCACATTGGCGCCGCCGGTGTTGCCCACCGGCACCCAAAGGCGCGAGAACAGCGCGGCCGCTACGATACGCGCCGCCTGCCCCCGGATCTCGCGTCCGTCGCGCCGTTGCCAGCCAATCTGCAGCATCGCGAGATGGCTCTTCATATGCAGCCACGTACGCCGTTGACCGAGGATGTGGGCGCGCTCGAGATGGTGGAAGGCGAGATTCAGGTCACCGCCGCGTCGCGCGGCTTGGGCGAGCTCCCATTCCTGCGCGAAGGCTTGATCCAGTCGCGTCATGGTGTCGTCTCCTTTGAGCAGGCTGCTGCCGGGTGGCGCCAGCCCGGCCAGGCCTCGCGCAGCACTTGCCAGGACGTATGCAAAAACAACATGGCGATGAGGGTCCCGATCACGATGTCAGGCCAGGCACTTCCCGTCAGCGCCACGATACCCGCGGCGCCGATCACCCCGGCATTGCTGGCCAGGTCGTTACGCGAGCACAGCCAGACCGAGCGCATGTTCAGGTCTTCACCCCGAAAGCGCATCAGCAGTCTGAAACAGGCCAGGTTGGCCAGCAGAGCTATTGCCGCCGCCCCGGCCATCAGGGGCGCCAGCGGTTCGGCCCCGAACAGGAGCCGGCGCCCGACTTCTGCCAGCACCACCAGCCCGAACAGACCCTGCAGCAAGCCCTTTGCCACGGCCGCTCCATTCCGCCGGCGAAGGCTGCCGCCGACGACGGCCAGGCTCAGGGCATACACCCCGGCATCGCCCAGGCTGTCGAGCGAATCGGCCTGCAGGGCGCTGGAGTCGGCCCACCAGCCCGCGGTGAACTCTCCGATGAACAGCGCCGCGTTGATGACCAGCACGGTCCACAGGACCCGGCGCCGGGTGGCGTCCTGGAACTGGCTCAGGCTTTTGGCGGTGTCGTTGCAGTGACATCCGGACATGGCGCTTTCTCCATTGGAGGCGCTACCCTAAAGCCTGTAGTCGCTACAGGGTCAAGCCCCTTGGGAGGTGCGTCTTGAAGATCGGGGAGGTCGCGGCCGCAAGTGGCTGCCATCAGGAGACCATCCGCTACTATGAACGCATCGGGTTACTGCCGCGCCCAGCGCGCACTGCCGGCGGATATCGGGCCTATACGGGTCAGGACGTGGAGCGAATCCGGTTCATCACACGCGGCCGGGATCTCGGCTTCAGTCTGGACGAGATCCGAAGCCTGTTACGCCTGGCCGAGGATCCTGAGCTGTCCTGCGAAGAGGTGGATTCCTTGGCGCGGCATCATTTGAGCGAGATTCGGGCCAGGCAGAAGGAACTGCAGCGCATTGCCCGCGAACTGGAGCGCACCATTGCAGGCTGCGCCGGTGGCCGTCGGGGCACCTGCGCGATACTCAAGGTATTGCAGCAACCCGCATCCCAACCCTCTAATCGGAAGCGCACCGAAAACGTGCATCGTCTGCCCTGAGGAAGCTTTTCCTCACGATAAGGAAACATTCAATGGGTATGGGTCACAGTGCCGTGAACTGAAGCTAATTCTTGAGAGGCCCATGAGCCAGGAAAATATCGACGTTGGAACATCCAGCCAACGTAGGATCCTCTGGATAGTTCTGGCACTGAACGTCGGATTGGCTGCAGCGTTCGCCGTGACCGGCCTTTCCGCCGATTCCAGTGCTTTGATCGCCAACGGTTTGGACAACCTATCAGACAGCGTGGTGTACGTGATCACTCTGCTCGCATTGAGCCGATCACTTGTGTGGAAGCGCGGTGCTGCTCGCGTATCTGGGATCTTGTTGATCCTGTTTTCGGCGGGGGTGCTGTTCGACGTCGCGCGGCGGTTCCTTACCGGCACCGAGCCGATTGGCAGCATGATGATGTGGATGGCTTTGGCTGCGGCCGCAGTCAATCTCCTCTGCGTTTGGCTTCTCAAGCGCATCCGTCGTCCCGATGTGAACATCCGCGCCGCAAGCACTTTCAGCACCAATGATTTCGTCGCGAATGCAGGTGTCCTTGTGGGCGGCGGACTCGTGCTCTGGCTGGATCAATCATGGCCGGATCTCGCGGTTGGAGTTGCAGTCGCGGGTATCGCGTTGAAGGGCGGCTTTGAAATACTTCATGATGCCCATCTTGAGACGGACAAGCACAGGAAGCATGTAATTCAATGACAGCCGCGAAGTATATTTCCTGGCCCGTCATGTCCACTTCCGGCCAATTCTTTTGAAACACGCGGTTCGATTGGACGACCAGTCGCGTGACGCTCGCGACAGTTCACTTCTGCGCGGTAAGCAGTCATCTGGAGAATCAGAAACATGCTGTCGCGAGCACCGCCCAGTGCAAATCCGAGGCAACATCTCGCAGCCCGGGTTTTTCAACAGAATAGGCCGAAAGGAGACGGGCCAGGCCGGGGATTAGGACACGTTATCGGGGGTGTGGACCGGGGTCGGTCGGCCCTTGGCTCGACGTCACCAGCCCCTTTTGCAGCCACGGAGCCGTGCTCTGCGCTAATCTCCAGGAAGTACAGGGCAATGGGGCATGCGTGCCAGACGTCGTCAATATGTGAGTCGACTCTCAGGCTCAGGACGTAGCCGACGGTTTACTGCGCGCTGGCAGATGGGTGCGGTTGAATCGCCCCGGTGTTCTCTTTAGAACTCAGGGCGATTCATTAGTACCAGTGCGGCTACTTTGCGTGGGGCCATGAATGGAACTGGAAATTACGAGAGCGTTCTACACACTTAGCACGATCGCGCAGGCGTTAGCTGCCATCATGGGTTTAGTGTCTGCGGCGGCGCTATTTAGGCTTCAGTCAATTGATTCGCAAATGCGCGAACTAGCTGAGCCGCTGGTGCGCGTAGTAAGAAGCAATCCTGGGTTGTTCGACTATCGCCGAACTGATGAGGTATTGGAGTCCATTGCTAGGGGGTATTTTTATGAGGGCGCAAGGCTCCTCAGAGACCTCCTGATAGCTACGCCGGCAGTGAAGCTTAATGAGCTTGAGCAGAGATACTTGATAGATCTGCGGACACTGTCCCGGTGGCGGCCTCGGATTGTGAAAGTTCTCGTCGGATTGTTGCTTCTTTCAAGTGTCGTGATTTTTCTCTCCGTCACTTCGATGTATGGGGTCGGTCAGCCATTTCTTGTTGCGTGGACCAATGAACTGGTTGCGTTGTGTCTTGTGCTTTTCGGCGTAGCCCTTGTCGGGAATATCCAGCTGGTTCGACTAATTATTTCGGAGAGGTAGTAGGCTTTGCCCCCTCCTGCAGTTAGGTTTCCCTTGCGTAAGGGGCAAAGTGGGGCAGCTGCTGACGCTGTGTTTCTGCATCGGCCAGCGAAATCCCCGCCGCCGTCAGCTAGCCGCTTCTCGAAGCGGCGTTGTGTCGGCGTATAGCTGGTGAGCGCGCGCGTTTAAGGGCTGGCGAGGTAGCCGTAGGGCTGTTGCGCTCGACGGGCTCCGTATCTCGGTGCTGGAACCCGGGGCAATCGAGGATTGCTGTAACGACGTGGAACTCCAAGACGGCGGCAAGGTGTTTCCCGATCGCGTTGTCGGTCGGTGCGCTGCCGCGACGCACGAGCACGACTTCAGCTTCGATCCCGCGCTGCTACGGGGATGCACCCTCTTGCCGCTGCCGCGCGGCACCTGACGGGCCGGCGCCGCGGATCCTAGCCACCAGCGCTTTGCCTACCCCTCGAACCGCGAGTAGGTCGGCGTCCGTGGCTGCGTGCACGTCTTCAATCGACTTGATCCCAACCTCGAACAGGCGCTTGGCTGTCGTTGGGCCGACGCCCTCGAGCTCGGTCAGCCGCAGGTAGAAGAAGCTTTCGGGAAAGTCCGGGTAGTAAGCCGTGAGCTTGCTCCAGAACCGCTTGAACGCTGGCGATTCCTTGGGCACCTGGCGCAGGAGGCGGAGCTTCTCCATCTCGTCGCCGGGGCCTTCCACGATTGCGCGGAACGCCTTCAGAAACGGGAGGTAGTCTGCGGGCGCTACGGGGCCGGCGTCACTGGCATGTGTGGCGCCTTGCTGAAGAAGATCACCCAGCTCGTCCTTCGTCTTTGGTAGCCAGATCCCGTGTGCCTGGCCACCGTAATCGGGTGCCTGCGATGGCGGGCCACGGAACACCTCGCCGTGGTGTTCGAGTATCCATAGGGGCGTGCGCACCTGAAGCGTTGCGCTGAACTGAACTCCATCCAGGATGTCGCTGTTCGCGCCATAGAACTCGTCGCCGGTGAAGCTCACCGATCGCGCGACATCAGTCGCGGCGGGCGGCCGGGCAGCTGGGGCGCCGAGTAGCTTACGGATCCAGTCCCACATAGTGGTCTCACTCTTTTGGAGCCCATCTTGGGCCACCTCGATCGTGTCATACAGCACGACTGTCAGTTGGCTGGCTCCACCTGCACCACCCTGACTACGGTATCGAACTCAAAGCAAGTCCCCTTAAGTGCCGATCTGGCAAGTGAGCAGGCCGGTTGACCTCAACTCGGGCGCGAAAAATTCTCAGCCCTTTCGGGGGGGCACCGGGCCTGGCCCCAAGATGGCTTGCCTTAACAGGGCGAGACGTCAGCTGCCGCTGGTGGCCGTCTGGAGTTCTCCCCGACGTTGGCCCTCATGGGGTTCGGTTAGGGACCATTATCGGGGGTAGGGGAGGGCAGCTTTCGACCCACAGCGGCTATCAGCCAGTGACGCCGTGAAGGAATTTTAGTCGGTCGAGGGCCTGATGGGCCCGGCGAATGGTCCGGGGGCTTACATCGCTTGCGCGGACGTGCCGCCATGTACTACCCGGCAGCCAAATCCTCACGTCCTTCTGGCCCTTTCAGGTTGGCGCGAACCAGATCCAGGCTTAGGCAGTAGTACTGACCCGGGTGGTGGCTGAGCGGTGCGTCATACTCACCCGCCGGTTGGCCATCCCGGTCGAAGCCGTATTGCCAGCGCAAAGAGCGGTAGTAGAGCTGGTCGAGGTAAAGCTCTGCAGCGGCATGGCGGCCAGTACGAATCGCCTGGTGGGTCGCGTGATCGATGCTCAGGAGTTGCGCGAACGGCAGGCCGAGGCTGTTGAGCGATATGTGGTGACCAGACGGCGATGTGTGCACGATCGCACCATCGCTGTACTCGTTGAAGCCTTGCGTGATGCACGCATAGCAGTCCAGACTGAGATGTATCTTGAACGCCGAGAAGACCTCTTCCACGAGGTCGATCATCATCTCAGGCGTGTAAGTGTAGTCCACTGGTGTATCAAACGCGCCCACGGTCCAGTGGGACTTGATAAGCACGCTGTCGGCAAAGCTAAAGATAGCGATTTGGGTTTGACGGGCGGCGATTTCGTCCAAGGCACCCCGCAGAGCCACAAGCCTGCTCTCGGCCAGGTTCCCAGCACGGAGCGCATTCTTTACGCCGATCGCGTCGACTAGCGCGAATGCGCTGTACGGCCTGCGATGCAGGTCATCGAGCCATTCGCTGCGCACGAAGATCCGCGGCTTTTCGTCGATATCTCTGCACTCCACGCAGACAATGAAGTCGCAATGCGGCAGGCGCAGCAGTAGCTCGTGGTAGCGGTCGTGGATGTTGGGGTACCACGAGATCTCGAGATGGTCTGTGGCGATCGATCGCACCGAGGCGTAGGAGATGAAGCCCGGCGGGTCGGGATGGTTCCCTGCGTAGATCGCGTCGATGTACGCCTCGTATTCCGGAATCCACTTCTCGTCCATCAAGTAGATGTCGCGATCGACAGGAACGGCGGTGAAGTCGTGGTGTTCAATTTCAGCGCGCGAGAACATGCGTAGTGGTCCTCGAGGAAAGGTGCGTGGTCAGGCTCTTGATGACATTCTTCCTCTCACTCAATTTGCTTATGAGTTTGCCGGAGAAGGAGAGTGGCTTTCCAGCGATAGGACTGTGCAAACGAAACGCCTAGCAGCTTGGCGCGACGCTAAAGTGGCCAGGAAATATTGGCCAGAAAAAACGGCAAGCGTACTCCACGCTGCGATCGAGAATGCGAGTCCATACAGCACCACCGGTACAATTACCGCCAGCAGGAAGGAAAGCGCAGCCAAGTCCCGAAAAATAAGAAAAGGTCGATGCGCATCCACTACAGAAAGTTCCGTCTTGTACCTTTGGTATATGCGGAACCATAGGTTCTGTTGGTCCCGCGGATCCAAGGGGAATTCGCCGATTCTCGCCTTGAGGGCAGCGGCATCAATCCTCGGATCGCCATTCACATAGAGAGTGAATGCGCGGTGTGCGGGAAGCACGTCACGAAGGCGCCAGAAGACGAGTATGTGCTTGAAGTCCTGCGGCACCAGCGTGTTCAGTAAGAGCAGCACAGGGGGTGCGAGAAGCGCGGTCAAGGCGCCGGCGATCCGGGCTCCGACCGCAGGTGTGCCAAGTAGTTGTGGTGCTAGCAGGGCACTAATCACCACGATATCGAAGGCTACGAACGCACCCAACCATTTGAGCAGGCCTTGCTTTGCAGACATGACGCGTTACCTCGGTTTTGGTTATCTCGCCCACACGGTGGAATCGAGGGTCCACGCAGTAGTCCACTGCAGTGTCTTCGCGCCCTCACTCGAACTAGCCTTGGCCCTTCGCGCCCCTTTGTCCATCTGCACGCAAAAATGAAGCGGCCTGTCATCCTGCGGGAGGGATGTTCGGCAGTGGCTGCAAAGCGAGGTGGGCGGCCCGCAGATCTGTGAGGCCCCGTGCTGGCTCCATCAGGACCAAAGTTTCGGGCCATCACATCAGGACTAGAGCGACTGCGACATTCTCTCACTCCTCTTCTGGAGCTGCGGCAGAAACGGCACCAGGTCTTCGCGATTGAGCAGGACGATTTGCTGTTCTTCTGGCGGCTGATCCATTGACTTGTCAAGTCCTAGTCGCCGGAGCAGGTAGAAGGCGAGTGCCTGTCGGGTCTTCAAGACCAAACGATCGTTCGCCATGCCGTAGTCGAGCGCCAGTACACGCTTCCTGTTGTCATCCAGTAATGGGTTGGGGCCGATGACGATCGAAAGCTCACGCTCCCACTCTACATCCACGTGTGGAACCGATTTTTGTTCGGACGCCTTGGCCAAATTCAGGATCCTCGCAAAGACGAAGTCGCGAAAATCGTCTCGTAGGTGGCAGTACGCGCGGAGGTGCCATCGAAAACCGTCGTAGGCAAAGGCGCGAGGACTGATGACCCGCGCGGTAGGTTCGGGCCTCGTCATTGATTGATAGTGGATACTCAAAGACTCGCGTTCGCGAATGGCGTGCGCGACCGAGCGCAACACACTCGGCGACACCATCCGCGTTGGATGACGCACTACGTCCGCCGTCGGCGTCCAGCCAAGAAAACTTACGTCGGGACCGATGACGCCGGTACTTAGCGCGTACAGCTCAGCCAGATACCGCGCGCTGCCGCCGTCGATCAGGATGGGCTGGAAGTCTGATGTGGCTACATATGCCTTCTCGTTTCGGTCGTAGATAACATTCGAGGGCGCGCGGGCCTGGTACTCGGCCAGGTCCAGCGACGCTTGAGGGACCGAGATCTTGAAGAATTCGGTCAGTTCCTTACGGTTGATCCGTCCTAACCAAGTTAGCCGGGTGTCTATAAATTCAAGACGTCGGTCCTGCCCCCAGCGGCCCCTGCGGTTGTCAGAATCAGTTAACATATTGATTGGAAAGGGTTTGATGGTACTGAGTAAACGCGCATATTGAGTAGACCCATCGGCTTAATAGTCGTATTATAGCGCTGCCGTCCCGTGACCGGTAGCAAGCCACGGCTCTATTCGTAGGTACCGCCCAATTGAACGCCAATCTCACCTTTTTCCCTGTCGGCTGCGGCGACATGACCCTGGTGCGCATGGCTGATGAGGAAGCCACAACGCTCCTGATCGACTGCAACATCCGCGCTGCCGCCGACGACTCGGATGACCCAACTCGCAACGTGGCTGCAGATCTGCGCGAGCGCCTTCAGCGCGACAGCGAGGGGCGCCCTTATGTCGATGCTTTTCTGCTCAGCCATCCTGACAAGGATCACTGTACCGGCCTGGAAGCGCACTTCTATCTCGGACCTCTGACCGACTATCCGGACGATAAGAAGCCGGATGCCGAGAAACGCATCGTGATCCGGGAGATCTGGTCTTCGCCGATTGTGTTTCGCCGCGCGAGCAAAACCCTACCGCTTTGCCCTGATGCCAAGGCCTTCAGCAGGGAGGTCAAGCGCCGAGTCCAGTGTTTCCGCGACGGGGCGGTGGGCGAGGGTGATCGCATCCGAGTCATGGGCGAGGACGAGGACGGTAAGACCGACGACTTGGGCGATATCCTTGTGAAGGTTGGTGATCGCTTCCAGACTATCAACGGCAAGCACAACGCCTACTTCAATGCGCAGCTGCTCGCTCCACTGCCGTCGGATAGCGATGATGATGAGGACGTGGTGTCAAAGAATCACTCGAGTGTGATCTTGAACATGACCTTGGCTAGCTCGTTGTCCTTCTTGGACAGCTGCCGCTTCCTCACCGCTGGCGACGCGGAGGTAGCGATTTGGGAGCGGTTGTGGAAGCGCTACCGAGATACTCCCGATGTGCTCAGCTACGACGTGCTTCAGGCGCCGCACCACTGCTCTTGGCACTCGCTGTCTTATGACAGCTGGTCAAAGCTCAAGGAGAAGGTCGAGGTAGCTGCCGATGCGCGGTCCGCCTTGGCGCAAGCGCGCTACGGCGCGATAATCATCGCCAGCAGCAAGCCCATCAAGGATGATGACGCGGACCCGCCGTGTGTGCGTGCGCGACGAGAGTACAAGGCGATCTTGGCCGAGCATGACGGCGTGTTCCTTTGCACCGGCGAATCGCCCAATAGCTGGGCCCCCGAGCCGCTGGAGATCGAGATCACCGCCGCTGGCGCGAAGAAGAAGGCCGCTCGGAAGTCGGCGGCCGCGGCAGTCGCGGCTGCGGCAGCACCGCGTGCGGGCTGATCGTGGAGTTGATCGACTGGGGTGAGATAGTCCCCGCGATTCCTAATGAGCCCGGGCAGGCGCGTCTGCGGGAAATCCTGCAGGCGTGCATGGCGCACCCGGACTTCGACGTGGTCGAACTGCGCCGTATCGACGGGTCACCTGATTATTTCGCGGTCATCGTCGATGCGGGGGATGGGGCCGTGGTCCCAGGGAACTTGGTGGGCATCCGGCGTCGCGAGCGGCTGGCGCTCACCTATCGATCGGGCGCGGAAATGCCGCCGGAGGTGCGTGCGCTGCGTCGGGATTTTCCCGACACGTTGCACCAGAATGGAGTTGAAAGTGGGCAGCCACGCTCCCTGTGCCTGTATGAGCCCTCGTGGACGACCGTGGAACGCAGTTGGACCCCGCAAGCGCACCTACGCCAGCTGCTGCGCTGGCTCGAGAAAACCGCCGACGGCACCTTGCATGAGGGTGATCAAGCACTGGAACAGCTGTTCTTCTCCACCGGCGAGCAGGTCGTGGTTCCAGCGGAGCTTGGGCGTCCCGGTGGCGGCAAGACAGGCCCATTGCGCGTGACGTGCACGGTGATGGCAGGCAATCGCGGCACGATGATTGTCGAACGTCTCGACGGTACGTCTCCCACACACCCCGGCCTCGACCTGCTGCAAATCACACTCGCGCCTATCTCCCACTTGCCGATTCAGGGTCCCCCGCATACGCTCGCGGAGTTGGAGGCGCGGTTGCAGGCCATGGGAACTTCCCTGTTCCCATCGATGCTCGAGGTGATGCGAACGCACGGGAAGGGCGGCATCACCTTGGCACCGAGTGAACCGCCACGGCGCGTGCTCTTGCTTGCGAGCATTCCGCGTGTGCACGAAGGGCAGGTGCAGCGCATCGACGTGCGCGGGTTCATCCTGGAAATCGACTTGGCCCGCTTGGGCATGGCCTTGGGCGTGCTCCAGCTGCAGGGAAACAAAGCGTATTCGTTTCAGATTCTGTCGCCAGACACGACGCCGTTGCTTCCCACCGAACATCGATGGCGCGAATACAAGCTCTATCCTGTGGATGTTCGATTTTCTCCCGATCGCGCCTTGGCGCAGGCGATATCCGGAGTTTCCGCCACGGAGGCAGAATTTCGCGGTGTCCTCGCAGGCACGGGCGCGTTGGGGTCGGTAATGGCGGAATTGTGGTCGCGGGAGGGCTGGGGACAGTGGGATCTTGTCGATCCAGACACGCTCGAACCGCACAATCCAATACGGCATGTTGGTGTGTTCCGCGATGTCGGGCAGGCAAAGGCGGAACTCGTACGCGCCCGGATCGACGCGCTCCTCGACACCCCGGGGCCGCAAGGGGCTGCGATTGTTGCGCGCGCTAACGCCGTACAGTGCGCCGAAGTAGAGGCGGCGCTACTGCGCGCGCAGTTGCTGGTCGACGCCACCACGACGATCGACGTCCCGCGAGACCTGTCCGAGCGCGAAGGTCCGCGCATTGCTTCAGCGTTCCTGACACCTTCTGGCCTAGCCGCCGTACTGCTTCTTGAGGACGACGCACGCGCGATTCGGGTTTCGAGTCTGGAAGCGCAGTACTACCGCGCGTTGCTGCAACAGCCTTGGGGGCGCCACCATCTGGACTCCGTCCAGCCGTTACGCGTAGGTGGTGGCTGCCGCGACCGCTCTTTCGTGCTCTCGGATGAATTGATTCATCTGCACGCCGCGCAGCTCGCACGGCGGATCCGCCGTGGCGTGGCCGAGCCCGGCGCGCAGATCGCCGTATGGAGCCTGGACGACGCAACGGGGGAGGTGACCTGTGAGAGCATGTTGCCGGCGCCCACGCGATCGGTGCAGTGCGGCGCTTGGCAGGTGCGCTGGGACGCAGCCCTTGAGGCGCAGCTTGAAGCGGCTCGCCGTGCGGCATTTCCGACGGAAACTGGGGGCGTACTGGTGGGCGTTATCGACCACAAGCTACGGACCATACACCTTGTGGATGGCTGGCTTGCACCTGCCGATAGCCAGGCAGATGAAAGCGGCTTCACCCGAGGCAAGCTCAATGTACTGGAGGCGGTTCAGGAGTGCCGGCGGTTGACCCGCGACATGGTCGGCTACGTGGGTGAGTGGCATTCCCACCCACCGGGCCTGGCCAACACGCCGAGCATGATGGACGTCGAGTTGCTCGCGACATTGACCCTGCAGTTGAGCGCAGATGGTGTGCCGGCAGTGATGGCGATCGCCGGTGAGAATGGTTTGGGCGTTACCTTGGGCCAAGTCCTAACGTTCGCCCCGGATCTTGCGCCGTGAACGCACCCATCAGTCTTCCAGTAGCCGCGCCGCGGGATTGGTCGTCGTGCCTCCTGACTGAAAGTACCCGATCACGCTGGACACCGCTCGATGCTCAGTTAGTTGCATGATGGCCGGCAGCGCCACGCCCTGGCGGCTTGCCTCGGTCACAAACCCGGATCTGAGGCTGTGTCCCCCAAAGTCCCCCTGCAGCCCTGCCAGGCGCGCACGCCGCTGCACGATCTCTCCGACCGCAGCTGGGGATAGGGCGGGGCCCACGCGCTGCTTCCAAAGCCGCCGGAAGATCGCACCATCCGCAATCCCAGAAGCCTCGAGCCAGTCTTCCATTGCTAGCGCTGCCCGTTCGAGCACCGGCTTGTCAGGGGTCGAGGATGCGGTGACGCCGGCTTGCTGCGTCTTGCTGTGCTCCAAGCGGTAAATGAACCCCTGGGGACCGATCCGGCGCAGGTCGCGTATGTCGGCCGCGGCGATTTCGCTCCGCCTGCGTCCGCCGCTGGCAAACCCAAAGCAGAGCAGGGCTCGATCCCGCAACCCCTCGAGGCTGTCGTCGCACGTGGCCAGCATGGCCTCGAGCTCGGTCAAGGTGATGGCCGTCTTCTTGCGGGGGCGCTCACCGCGTTTCACGGCGGCACGGCCAGCTCGGCTAAGGACCGTCCGAACCGCTGGCTGCTCACAGGGATTGGTCAGATGTTTAAGGCGATGGGCGGTCGACAGGACAGCTACCCGGTGCCGAACGGTGGCCAAGGTCCAAGCGCCGGGCTTGGCCTTGAGACCCGCAGCCACGAGCGCGTGGTCGACCTCCAGCGGCAACTCCCAGGTCAGGCGTCCATCCTCGGTCCGGCGGGCCGTGTGGTCGACCAGGAACTGCAGCACGGTTGCCTCAGGCGTCGGAAAGGGCAGCTCAATCCCGTAGCGAGCTACGTGCCAGCCGGCCCAGTAACGTAAGGCCGAGGCGTAGCTGCGCGTGGTGTTTGCGGCCGCCGCTTCGGCCAGCAGCTCACGTACGGCATCCGCGGCCTGTTGCGCGAGTTGCTCGGGCAACGCGAGTCCGGCTGCGGGTGAGGCGAGGGCGGGTAGAGTGTCCTTTCGCTTCATTATATGTAGTCTGTACTACACGAATTGGTCTGTACCAACGATAATCATCACTTATCGTCGGTAGGTCAAGCCCGGGGTAGGGCGTCGCAGTAGGAGGACTTTTCAATGGCACGGGGTGTCACCCAGGAACAGGTCAACACCGCGATCGAGCAGCTGCTGCTGGCTGGCGAGCGGCCCACCATCGAAAGGGTCCGGGCCACGCTCGGAACTGGGTCTCCGAACACCCTGACGCGCATGCTGGACGTCTGGTGGCAGGGGCTCGGAGAGAGGCTGGCAGCCCACCGACGGTCCGCGGCCATCCCGAACGCGCCCACTCTGGTGGTCGACGCCGCATCTGCTCTCTGGGAAATAGCACTGAAAGCTGCAGGGGAGGCGGTTGAACGCGATCTCGAAGGGGTCAGGGAAGCCCTGACCGCGGAACGGCAGGCGCTGGAGGACGAAAAACAGGCCATGGCAGCTGCCTTGGCAGCCGCGCAGCTGGCCCAGAACCGTGCAGAGCAGGCCAATCTGGACACGCAAGTTCGTCTAGCGGATATGCAGCGCCTAGTCGACCAGCAAAGCAGTCAGATTGCAGACCTCCAATCCCGCCTTATAGCCGCCGACAAGAGTGCTTCTGAGCTGGCGATCCAGCTGCAGCGAGCGGAGGCCGCGCGAGCCCAGACACAGGAAGAGGCAGCCGCTGACCGGCGGAACCTAGAGGCAAGTCATCGCGCCGCCGAGAACCGTTGGCTGACCGAAGTGGACCAATTGCGGCAGGAGCGCACTCGAATGAGTCGCCAGTTGCAGCAGGCGGAGAAGGAGTTCCGATCCAAGCTCCAGGATGGAGAATCACGGCTCTCATTACTATCGGGTCAGGTCAGAGATGTCGGCCGCCGGGAGGCGGCGGCAACAGCGCGTGCAGCGGCCCTCGAGAGCCAACTGGATCGATTGCATGAGCAGATCAAGGCGCAATTGAAGCCGTCGAGGCCTGCGCGACGCAGGCCCGCGGCCAAGAAAACGGACTCGGCCCTGTAGCGGCCTCGCCTTCCCGCCACAACAAGTGCCACCGAAGTTTATTCATTTTGGCTAAACCGCCCTAAACTTCCTAAATTCACTTTGAAGTGGCTCGGCCGCAAGTCGGGTCAAGCTCTAGGTGTTTGCCGGATCCGGCCTCCAAGGGGTTGACCCAGTAGCGGTACGACAGACAACAAGCTGGGACTATTGCCAGCCAGCGAACCAGGAGAGCTGTCATGTCGACACCTGATGAGAAAGCCAGAGCCCTTGTGTGGGCTGGCGGGTTTCTCGTTCAAATAAGCCGTAACCCCAGCCTGCCGCTGGAGCTGCGCCGACAGGCGACTGTCATTGCGCGGCATTTCCCCACAATCGAAGATGTTGGGCGACTACCCACGCAAGTGGATCTCCTAGTGCCAAGTGTTGACCGCCTGAGCCAGAGGGGGCTAGAGACATGGTGCAATGATCTAGAACAGGGGCCGTTAACCGACATGACCCGCCTTCGTTGGCCGGACTGACGGTCTTCGGATTGGCTTTTCAGGGGAATCTGCTTTCCGCTGAACAACATGGTTATCGGGGTGCGCGCGGAACGCAGCCCAGTTTCGCTCTTGGGCCAGCACCTCGTCACCGCTCGCGTACAGGCGTAACATAGGAAGCTGGTCGCTGACCGTTCGGCGATCCGAAACATGGGAGGAGCGCCCATGGCTGACCGCTGCGCCTTTTTTCCTTGGCAGACCCTGACGGACCGCGAGCGCTTAGTTTGGGCGTCAAGCTACGCGCAACACCCGGACGATCCGACTTTTGCAGCCGAACACGCCGATGCTTTAGTGTCGGACTTGCGTCGCTTGGGGCTCGATCACAGTGATTCACTGGCGGTGGAGTACGACCTGGCACGCGCGGGGATCCAGCTGACGCGTGAAGAGTTCGGGTCGTGGTATTGCGTGGCGTGGCGAGTGCGGCACGGGGCACATTTGCAGCCCGTGCCGACGGAGGTCGAAGCGGACATGGCCTTCGCGCGCTATCGCGGGTTGATCTCCGATATGCCATAGGCTCACCGAATGGCCCATCGATTCTCGAGTTGGGCGGAGGAAAGCACGTGGAAGGTGCTAAGCAGTCGCTGGCTGCCCGCATGGCTGGGACCAACCGAATCGAGCCCACCGGCTTCTTCGGTCTTGGCCAAGCCGGAGTCTCTTGATAGTGAGGCATCCCTGGTGAGCGACGTGACTTGGCTCAAAGGGCCGCTGCTACACAATCAAGTGTGTGCCCAGGCGTGAAGGCCGTCAAACCCGTGCCGTTGTTTTTCGTACGCCATCCATGGCCGTTTCCGTCCGCCCTAAGCCTTTTAGGCTGCCTGGCACAGATTAATGTGCTGGAACCACAGGACGTGGCGGCTGCGTTCACGCCAAGCCAGGCGTACCTGCAATCGCTTGTGAGTTCGCTGCATACGGAGGGTCGCTTAAAAATCAAGAAGCGATTCGTCGAGAAAACACTTCGCTTGCGTCCTTCCGAATTGACGCTGGCTTTTGACAGCTGTGCTTGGTGGCCCCGCGCGCTTCAGCCGCTATTTTCTACCTTCAGTGCGCCACCGCGCTTTTGCCCCGAATGCCTGAAGCAGGGTTACCATTCGCACTTGTTTGATTTGCCGTGGCTATTGCGCTGCCCGGTTCACGCAGTCGAATTGTGCGATTCGTGCCGACACTGCGGAGGCAAGCTTCGAGGGCTGTCTCATCCGTATGATCCTATGGAAGCCTTTACGTGCACGCGTTGCAGGCGAGTTCTCGCTGAGTCTGACGCCATCGTTATGGCCACGCATGCGAGTTCAGACCGATGGAACGAGGTAGTCGCCTCTCATTTTCGTTGGTGTCGAAAGATGTCAGATGCGTACGCGGTTCCGCCGACCTGTCCCGGTGGCGAAGTCGAACCCGACCGCAGCACGTTGATGTCGTTGATCGACGTTACCGGCGTGGGCTGGCCTAAGGAACTGGCGCCCTACGTCGCCTCGAGTCAGGCGCGCTTGCCAGGCTTATCGCGCTCCGCGGTGATTTCGAGCCAGACCGAAATTGACCAGCTGTGTAAGTTGTTTAAGAGGGCGGTGGATGCGCCGCTTGGGGAGTTCAAGTATTTTCCTTGCTCACTTGAGCAGTCCCGGTGGCTCGTAAAATTGGAGAGACGCCTGCAGGATAAGTCGGACCAAACCGAGTCACGAGCGGTGCGCGATCACTATCACTATTACAGACGATGGCGAAAGCTCCAGGGCCTGACACCGCAGGAGAAGAAGGCGCTGACGCACCCGTCATTTCATATCGACTATCACAAGTCCAGTCCGCCGCCGGCATCTGTTCGAGCACGCGGATATCGGTCTCGGGCCGTGACCGTATTCGTCGGGACCAGTCTTGTGGGTGATACGTCTTTGTCGGTCGCTAAGGGACGGTTGTCAGGGCTTACCTGCGTGCGGCTGTTGGCAGTTGTAAACCAGATGAGGCGTAGCTTGGAATATCAAGATGAGGGCGCTGTGGGTGGGGTCGTTGCCTGGTGGTACGAGCACCTGTTGTCACTTTCGCTTATTCAAACCACGACGACGGCAATCCACGAATCTGCGCGGCTTTCTCCGAAGGAGTGTCCGGAAACGGAAGTAATTCCGGGATGGCCCCTCGTAGACATGAACCGGCCGCCGCCGGGCCAGTCATGGATGCTTGCAGCGATCGCTGCCAACACCCAACTGACCGCATACTTGATTCCGGTACCCATGCGCCGATATGAAAAAGAGGAGTCAAAGCTGTACCGCTGTATCTGGGACACCTCGGCTCGGACCGCGGAGGCCGCAGCTTGGTTGCTGCGGCGCAAGCAGGGCGAAGCCGCCGAGTAGGGTAAATCAAGATGTTCCGCTGCGAACTGGGAAAGATCTGATGCTGAAATCCGTTTCCTCCCCAAGCCAACGAGTTGCAGCCGCATTCGAACCAAATTTGGTGTCGTGAGTTGGGAAACTCAGGCGCGCAGCCACAATCAGCGACCGCCAACGGCGCAGAAGCGCCCGAGCGGACCATATTGAAATGCGCATAATGTATATTATGTCAAATCAAGGATGACCCCAGTCCGGGCCATTGACCTTGCCCCTTGAGCAAGCCTCATCATTGACGCCCTCTTGGCGCAATCCGGCACCCGCATGGCTTCCCTGGTCTTCTTCTACTCCCCCGGTGCGTGTTCGCTTGCCGTCCACGCGGCGCTCCGGCAGACGCAGGCCGACTTCGAAGCAGTTCGCGTCGATCTGCGCGAGAAGCAGCAACTGGCCCCGGACTACCTGCGCCTCAATCCCCAGGCACGCGTTCCGACGCTGAGCGTCGATGGCCGGGCGCTGGTCGAGGTGGTCGCCATTGCCGATTACCTCGACCGGTGTTTCCCGCAGGCGGCGCTGCTGCCGACCGACGATTTCGCCCGGGCCCAGGACATGGCGGCCATCCAGCGGCTGTCATCGGACATCCACCCCCTGTACCGCGCACTGTGGCGATCAGGCTGGTTCGCCGACGACCCGGCGGCCCATGACACGCTCAAGTCCACCGCAACCCGTCGCCTGCGCGAATTCCATGGCGAACTCGAACAGCGCCTGGCGGAAGGAAGCTGGGGCCAGGGCGCGCCGGAAGGTTTCCTGGCGTTTTATACCGGTGTATTCCTGCGCTGGTCCGCCGCCGTTGATCCACAGGGCCTGGGCCCCGAATGCGAAGCGCTGCGCACGCGCATGGCTGCGCATCCGGCCATGGCGGGCGCCTTGGCCGCCGAAGGCATCCGCCTCGACAGCCTCGAGCGCCTCACCGGCTGATCCAGGCTTCCAGCCGGCGGCGCAACTCACCCAGCGGCACGATGCCGGCATCGAGCACTTGTTCGTGGAAGGCGGCCAGGTCGAAGTCGGCGCCCTGGCGGGCTTCGGCTTCCGCACGCAGCGCCGCGATCTCCAGCGCGCCGGTGTCGTACGACGTCAGCTGTCCGGGAATGGCCGCGATGCGGTCGATCTGGGCCTCGGCGCGTACCGGGTCAAAACGGCCGCTGGCCACCAGGTAGTCACGGGCCTGTTCACGGGTCCAGCCACCGGCATGGATCCCCGGGTCCACGACCATGCCCCGGCCGGGCCAGATGCGCCGTGCGATGCGGGCCTTGGGGTCGTCCAGCAGCCCGGCCTCTTCGGCCAGGCCTTCGGCGTATCGGGCCCAGCCTTCGACGTAGGCCGGGTTATAGAAAAGCAGGGACACCGGGTGCTGGTCGCCCTGCCCGGCCGCGATGGCCATCTGCAGGTGGTGGCCGGGCCAGCCCTCGTGCACCGCGGTGATGGCGGCGGTGGCGCGGGTGTCGGTTTGCCAGCGATCCAGGTTGAGGCGATAGGTTGCCGGCTGCCCTGGGTCGGGTTCGGGATCGTAGTGCGAGCTCAGCCCGGAGCCCTGCTCATGTTCGGGCAGCGGCAGGACCTGCATCGCCTGCCGCGGCCATTGCCGGAAAAGCGGCCGCGTCGCGGTTTCCGAACGCGCCACCAGCTCGCGCGAGAACGCCAGCAGCTCCTGGGCGGATTGGAACCGGTTGTCCGGATCCGCATCGAGCCGGGCCACCAGCAACGGCAGGTCGGCCTGGTCGAAATACTGCCGGCCCAGGGCTGAAACCGTCTGCAGGTTGCCGGCAACGGTGCGCTCGCCGCGTTCGATGATTTCCCGGGGCGCGACGTCGAGCGTGGTGGCGGCACGCAAGAGTGCGCGATAACAGCGTTCGCCATCCGGCAGCGCGGAAACCGCCAGCGTGGTCCTTGCACGTGGCAGGTATTGTGCCGACAGGAAGTCGCGGTAACGGCGCAAGGCGGGCACGACCTCGACCTGCAGGCGCCGTCGATAGGCTTGGCGGAAGGTGTTGTCCTCGCTGCGCGCTGCCGGGGAATCGAGGGGCGACAAGGCCGGGTCGTCGGTCGCGTAGCCTTCGATCTGGGCAATGACACGTTCCACGACCGTGCGCGGCACCGAATAGCCGGCCGCGAGGCCCGTGGCAAGGTTGGCCTGCTCTTGCGCCACGTACCGCGCCATCTCGCGCAGGCGGGCCAGGGCTTGCGCACGTTCCGAGGCCGTTTCAACCGGCTGCCGGCTGGCGACTTCGGCCATCACCAGGTGCCAACCATCCATGTGGCTCAGGTGCCAGCCCTCGCGCCGGCAAACGCGCTGCTGGACGCTCGCCTCCAGGTGTTCGCGCATTTGGGCATGGGCCCGTGCCAGGGCGCGGTCGTGCAAGGTGGCGGCGTCGATGGCCAGCAAGCGGGCCAGGAATTGGTCTTCCCTCGCCCGCCAGGCGGCCAGCGCTTCGGGTGAACGATCGGCCAGGCGGTCGTGGCGCGGTGCCGGCAAGCCCACGAAATAGGCCTGTGCAGGGTCGCGCGCGAGTTCGGCGTGCAGGTAGTCGTCGGCAAGCCGGCGCATGGGTTCGTCTGGATTCTTCGCCCCTGCCGTGCCGGCCAACAGCAGGCAGAGCAGCCAGGCAGCAGACGCACGGCACTGAAGAATGGCTGCGGGAAGGCTCATGGTCGGTACCTTGTCTCGCGCGGACTGCGGAATCGGTCAGCTTGGGCCTGGCCGGTCTTTCCCGCATGTGCCGTTGGCTGGTGGACACCCGTTGCCATCGGCGCCGCGATCCTGGGGGGAATCCATGCCACAGGTCCACGATGCCCTGCTTACCCTGGTGATTGGCGTCACCGGGCACAGGGACATCCCGGTCGCGGAACATGCGGCGCTGCATGCCCGGGTGACCGACCTGATTCGTTCCCTGCGGGCGCAGTTTCCCCATCTCCCGCTGCTCATGCTCAATCCGCTCGCCGAAGGCGGCGACCGCATCGCGGCCCGGGCCGCCCTGGCGCAGGCGGTGCCCCTGTTCGTGCCCCTGCCCTTTTCCGTGGCGGAATATGAAAAGGACTTCGAGACAGCGGAGTCGCTCGCCGAGTTCCGCGAGCTGCTGGCCGGAAGCCAGGTGCGCGTGCTGCCGTTGGCGCCGGGCATCACCGAAGAAGCCATTCGCGAGCGCGGCCAGGCCCGCAACCTCCAGTACGCGCAGCTGGGCATGTTCATTTCCTCCCATTGCCAGGTGCTGCTGGCGCTTTGGGACGGCAAGCCCAGCACGGCCCTGGGTGGAACCGGCCAGGTCGTGGCCTTCCATATCGCCAACGTCATGCCCGAGGTCAGCGCCCGCGAGGTCGCTCCCAACCTTTTGGCCGATGACGAAAGCGACCTGGTTTTCCATATCGCCTGTTCACGCCAGCTGGCGCCCGGCGGCGCGTCGCCCCTGCAGGTGGCCGGCGTCGGCCGCTGGGTCACGGCCGAAGGAACTGCCGACGACAGCGTCGAGGTGCCTGCTGCCTATCGCCGCGTGTTCGCGCAGATGTCGGCCTTCAACCTCGACACCCAGCGGCATTGGCCTGCGATCGAAGCCAACTACCCTCGCCTGCTGCCGGCCGATCCGCCGGCGCCGGTACCTGCTGGCATCCTTCGCATCGAACGCCTGTTCGGTGCCGCCGACTGGCTGGCCCTGCACTTTCGCCAGCGGGTTCGCATGAACCTGCAGGCCACGCACCTCGCGGCCGCGCTGATGGGCCTGGCCTTTATCGTGTACTCCGACCTGGCACCACGGCGGGAATTGGTGATCGCCTTCCTGGCGTTGTTCGTGCTCGGCTATGCCGTGGCCTGGATCGGCCAGCGCCGCCAGTGGCAGCGCAAGTACCTCGACTACCGCGGCCTGTCGGAGGGGCTTCGCGTGCAGCTCTACTGGCGACTGGCCGGCGTGCAGGTCCCGGCGGACGGCAGCCTGGGCTACGACAGCTTCCTGCAAAAACAGGACGTCGAACTGAGCTGGATCCGCCACGCCATGCGCGGCACCAGCCTGGTCCAGGACAGCGGCGCCCCCAGTGATTCGCGCTGGCTGCACTGGACGGTGCAAAACTGGGTGGGTGACGCCGAAGGTGACGGCGGCCAGCTGGCGTATTTCCGCCACGGCAGCCAGCAACGTGCCACGGCTTACCTCTATACCGAACGCCTCGGGCGACTGGCCCTCCTGGCGGGCCTGGGCGGCGCGCTGGTGCTGGCCCTGGCCGGACCGGGTCTGGACGAAAGCAGCCAGGCAGGCCTGGTGATCTTCATGGGCCTGCTGCCACTGATCGCGGGTATCCGGGAGGCCTATTCCTTCAAGAAGGCCGACAAGGAGCTGATCAAGCAGTTCCAGTTCATGGCGCGCCTGTTCACCAGCTGCAGCGCCAGGCTCGCCCGCGCCGCGTCCGACGAAGAACGGCGCGAACTGCTGCTCGCCCTGGGCCGCGCCTGCCTGGAGGAACACGCCGAGTGGATCCTGCTCCACCGCGACCGGCCGCTCGAGCTGCAGGGGCCGCAGTGAGCAGCCGACGGCGCTACGCCGCGTTCATCAGCTACAGCCATGCCGATGCGCGCTGGGCGTCGTGGCTGCAAAAGCAGCTTGAATCCTTTCGGGTGCCGCGCCGGCTGGTCGGCACGGCCGGTGAAAACGGCCCGGTGCCGTCGCGGCTGGCGCCGGTGTTCCGCGACCGCGAGGAACTGGCCAGTGCGAACGATCTCGGCGGGCGCATCAGGCAGGCCCTGGAAGCCTCGGATGCACTGGTGGTGGTCTGCTCCGCGGCCGCGGCACGCTCGCCGTGGGTGAACGAGGAGATCCGCAGCTACCGTCGGCTCGGCCGGTCCGGTCGCATCCACTGCCTGCTGGTGCCGGACCCTTCCGGTGACGACGGCGCGCCGCACTTCCCCCCTGCCCTGGTCGAAGTGATCGATGCGGCGGAAATGCCGCCGGAACCGATCGCCGCCGATCTGCGCGCAAGCGGTGACGGCCCTGCCCTCGCCCGGCAAAAAATAATCGCGGGCCTGCTCGGGCTTGGCCTGGACGACCTGCGCCAGCGCGAGGCGCAGCGCCGCCAACGGCGTCTTGTCTGGATCACCGCCGCCTCGATCGCCGGCATGGCGGTCGCCGCGGTCCTGGCCGGCCAGGCCCACGTGGCGCGCAATGATGCCCTGCGCCGCCAGGCACAGGCCGAGGACCTGCTGGGTTTCATGATCGACGATCTGCGGCCCAAGCTTGAACGCCTCGGCCAGCTCAGCCTGCTCGACGCGGTGGGAGACAAGGCGCTGGACTACTTCGACTCCCTGCCCTCCCGGGACCAGACCGACACCGCGCTCTCGCAGCAAGTGCGCGCGCTTACCCAGATCGGCCAGGTCAGGCTGGACCAGGGCAAGCATGAGCCCGCGTTGGCGGCCTTCATGGCGGCGCATGCCCGCGCGTTGGAGCTTTCGCGGCGTGCGCCGGATGACGGTGCCCGCCTGTTCGACCTGGCCCAGGCCGAATACTGGATCGGCCTGGTGGGTTGGCGCCAGGGCGACCTCGATGTCGCCGAACGTTGGCTGCGCGCCTATCGCGACCGTTCGCAAGCGCTGGTCGCGCTCGACCCCTCCCGCTTCGACTGGCAGCGCGAAGTGGCCTACGGGTACCACAACCTGGCCGTGCTCGACGACGGCCGGGGCCGCCACGCCGAGGCCGCCGAAGCCTTCGAGCGTGAACTCGCGCTCTACCGCGACTGGCTGCCGGACCACCCGCGCGACAGCATGCTCCGCTTCGAGGCCGCCAATGTCGCTTCCTGGCTCGGCTCGGTGAAACAGCGCCTGGGCCACCTGGCCGAGGCGGAATCGTATTTCCTGGAAGCCGACCGGGGCCATGCCGCCAACCAGGCCCTTGAGCCCGACGTCATGGCCTGGACCGACAACCGCATCGACAGCTCGGTCCTGCTGGCCAGGGTTCGTGTTCGCCTGGGCAAGCTGGCCGACGCGCGCGCCGGCCTGCGGACTGCGGTCGACCAGGCGGCGGCACTGTCCCTCCACGATCCCGACAACGCGGCCTGGCGTCGTTCGCACGGCAATGCCCTGCTTTCGCTGGCCGCGGTTGACCTGGCCTGCGGGGACGACGAGGCCGCGGCGTCGGCGCTCGCCCAGGCACGGCCGATCCTGTCGCAGGCCCTGGCGGAAGCGCCGGAGGAAAACCTTGCGATCGCCTATTTCGTGCGTGCCGGTTTGCTCGACGCGGAATGGGCGCTTCGGGCCGGCCAGCCGGCGATGGCGACCGAGGCACTTGCCCGCATCGCAGCGCCGTTGGCGAAAGCCTCCCGGCGGGCGGGCTCGGACACCTTGCTGGAACTGCTGGCCCGGCGCGACCAACTCGAAGCCGCCGTCTTCGACCTGCGCGGCGACGACGGGGCCGCACGCACGCTGAGACTGGCGGCCTTGGCGCGACTTCTCGACCCCCGGGGGGGCGAAGCCCCATTCGCCCATCTCGAACAATTGCTTTCGCTGCAGCGTGCATTGGGTGACGACGAGGCAGCCGATGCCTCGCTCAAGCGCCTGCACCAGGCCGGTGCCGTTCCCGAGCCCTTGCCGGCGGCCTGCGTCAACGATTTCGCGGGCGAACCCGCCAGCCAGAGGACAGCGCCATGACCGAGCCCACCGTGCCCACCGTCACGTTCGACATCACCAAGTTCCACAAGATCGGCGGCAAGCACCGCTACTGCGACTACAGCATGTCCCTGGCCGGCGGCGGTTCGGTGGTGACCCTGGACCCGTCGACCAACACGCTCACGGTGTCCTCCAAGAGCCCCGTGCAAATCGTCTTCACCGCCACAGGGGCCTATCTGCTGGCCGGCATCTGTTTCAGGGAAACCGGCTCCGGCAAGTCCGACCCCAACGGCACCTGCACCTTTCCCAATGTCGTTCTCAACCTCGCCGGAAGCAGTTCGACGCTGACCCTGACCGACACCGCCGACACGTCTTCGAGCTATGAGTTCGCCATGCTCGTCGTCGGTATCAACGAGGAAGCGCTCGGGCTGATCGATCCGCCCATCGTGAATCGTCCGCCGGCCTGAACCTCGCAAGGCGTGAGTGCGCCCACCGGGAGCCCATGCCGGGAAGCTTGACCTTGACCCAGGGGCAAGGCTCACGCTGGATGCACTTGCCCGGTGTAAACTCACGCCCATGCCCTTGTTTCGCATCCTGAGCTATCTGGTGCTTGTCCTGGCCCTCGTGGCCGGTGGCGTGGCGCCCGGTTTTGCCCAGGAGGCGCATCCGGTGGCCGAGGCGCCGATGCATTCGCCCTGCCATGGCATGGACGGTGAACGGGTCGACGTGGCGCCGGAGCCCGTGGTCCATGCGGACTGCTGCGACGCCGGCGACTGCCGCTGCGACTGTCTCCAGCACACCCCGGCCGGCGTGGCCGCGCTGCGCCAGCTTGCGCAGATCGCCACGGCACGCCAGCCCGCCCAGTCCGGTACGCCCGGCCACGTGCCGGCGCGAACACTACCCGCGACCCGACCTCCGATCGCCTGAGGCCTGGCGGACGCTCGTCCGCCACGCCTGCTGCCGCCCGGCTGACGCCGGGCCGGGTCCCCCGACGGGACGTTTTCGGAGATTTCCATGAGTACCCTGCCCTCCCGCGCCCTGATGGCGCTGGTCCTGATGTCGGCGCTTGCCGGCTGTGCCTCGCTGTCGCGGCAACCGCGCGATGCGGATATCGCCCAACTGCTGTCCGAACGCGGCGGTCCCGCCGTCGACTGGTCGGCCGTGGCCGGCACCGACGAAGAAGCCGAAAGCCTGGACCGCTGGCTTGCCCAGCCCATGACCCTGGATGCCGCCACCCGCGTGGCGATGCTGCGCAGTCCGCGCCTGCGTGAACACTACGCCCGGCTCGGCCTGGCCCGGGCCGAGGTCCTGGAAGCGGTGGAGATCGCGAATCCGCGGCTGTCCTTCCAGCGGATGTCGATCGACGGCGGCGGCCACAACCGGACGACCGGGCTGTCGATGCCGCTGCTGGACCTGCTGCTGCTGCCGGCCAAGGCGCGCCTGGCCGCCACCGACTACGACCGGGCCCGGTACGACGTCGCCGGCGCGGTGCTCGACACCGTGGCCGACGTCGAAGCCGCCTGGTACGCCTACGTGACCGCCCGCCAGGTGGCGGGCATGCGCGAGGCGGTCAGCGAAGCCGCCGCGGCCAGCGCCGAACTGGCCGGGCGCTTCCACGCGGCCGGCAACATCAGCGCCCTGCAACTGGCGCAGGAACAGGCCGCCGCCAGCCAGGCCTACATCGAAGCGCTGCAAGCGCGCGCCGACGCCGGCCGTCATCGGCTGGCGCTGCATACCCTGCTGGGCCTGCGCGGCGAGGAAACGAACTGGGAAGCCAGCGAGTCCCTGCCGCTCCCGGTTCCCGTCGAAGACGACCCGGAGCAGCTTGCGAGCCTGGCCCGCGACGGCAACCTGGGCGTCCTGGCCGCACGCGCCGAAGCCGACGTGCTGGCCGATGCGCTGGGCCTGACCCGCACCTTGCGCTGGTTCGGTGGCAGTGAAATCGGCTACGAGCGCGAACGCGAAGCCGACGGCGCCCGCCTGCAGGGTCCGGAGATCTCGCTGGAGCTGCCGATCTTCAACCAGGGCCAGGCGAAGCTGGCCCGGGCCGAAGCCCGCTTGATGGAAGCGCTGGCGCGCCTGCAGCAAGCCGAGCTGGCCGCCGACAACGGCGTGCGCATGGGCGCCCAGGCCGTGGCGGCGCTGCGCGAGGTCGTGGACATCCACCGCCTGGCCCTGGTGCCGCAGCGTGAGTCGATCGTGGCGCGCCAGCAGGAACGCCAGAACTTCATGCTGATCGGCGTGTTCGAGCTGATCCAGGCCAAGGTCGCCGAGTACGACGCCTACCAGGCCTACCTCGAGGCGGTGCGCGACTACTGGCTGGCGCGCGTCGAGCTGGCCCGCCTGGTCGGCCGCCGCCTCCCCAGTGACGCGGACATCGAGGCGCGCACACCTTCGCTTGAGGAAATCCTCGGCCCGCCGGAGGCGCCGGCCATGGACCACTCGGCGCATGCAGGCATGGACCACTCCATGCACGAACAGGACAAGCCTGCCGAAACGGAAGAAATGGATCACTCGATGCATGGGGGCATGGACCATTCGATGCACCAGGCGGCGCCGCCCGCCGGGCCGGCGCAGACGGACCCCACCGAGCACAAGGGCATGGACCATTCCGGGCACGACATGCCGGCGAGCCCTGAACCCACCGACGCGCCTGAAGACGCCGGTGACGACACGCAAGCGGACGAACATCACCACCACCACCACGGAGCCACCCCATGAGCCTGTCCCGACGCAAGCTGCTGATCGGCGCCGGTGCCGGCCTGGCCGGTGCCGCCGCCCTGCCCGCACTCGCCCAGACCGCCCCCGCGATGCGAACAGCCACCGAAAACGCCCCGGCCGCCCGGCGCGCCCACGGCAGGGTGCGCACGCTCAACGGCTGGTCCCTGCCCCACCGCATGAACGGCGGCGTCAAGGAATTCCACCTGGTCGCCGAAGAGTTCGAGCATGAGTTCGCGCCCGGTTCGAAGGCCGTGGTCTGGGGTTACAACGGATCAACGCCCGGCCCGACCATCGAGGCCACGCAGGGTGATCGCGTGCGCATCTACGTCACCAACCGCCTCAAGGAAGCCACCACCATCCACTGGCACGGCCTGATCCTGCCCAGCGGCATGGACGGCGTCGGCGGCCTGAGCCAGCCGCAGATCCAGCCCGGCGAGACCTTCGCCTACGAGTTCGACCTGGTCCAGCACGGCACCCACATGTACCACCCGCACGCCGACGAAATGGTGCAACTGGCCATGGGCATGATGGGCCTGCTGATCATCCACCCCAAGGGCGGCGACCACGTCGACCGCGACTACGCACTGCTGCTTCACAACTTCGCGCTGCACCCAGGCACCTACCGGCCCGACCCCTCGGTGATGCAGGACTTCGACCTGTGGACCTTCAATTCCAAGGTCTTCCCGGCGATCGAACCCATGGTGGCCCGTACCGGCGAGCGCGTGCGCATCCGCGTCGGCAACCTGAGCATGTGGAACCACCCGATCCACCTGCATGGGGTGCAGTTCGAAGTGACCGGCAGCGACGGCGGCCGCTGGCCCAAGGCGCAGTGGCGCCGGGAAGTCACCGAAATCGTCGGCGTCGGCCAGATGCGCGACATCGAGTTCACCGCCGTGCCCGGCGACTGGGCCTTCCACTGCCACATGTCGCACCACACCATGGGACCGATGGGGCACGAAATCCCCAATACCCAGGGCGTGGACCAGTCCGGCGTCGAGCAGAAGATCCGCCGGATGTTGCCGGGCTACATGGCCATGGGCCAGCACGGCATGTCCGAACACCAGGAACACACCGACAGCGGCCACATGAAGGGCCCGGAGAACACGCTGGCGATGATGGCCGGCAAGGGGCCGTTCGGGAACATCGAGATGGGCGGCATGTTCACCGTGGTCAAGGTGCGCGACGACATCGCGCCCGGCGACTTCAGCGACCCCGGCTGGTACGCGAACCCGCCCGGCACGGTCGCGCGCCGCGTCAGCAGCGATCCCTCGTTTGGTGCCCCCGTGCGCCGCCAGAACCCCTGAGCAGGAGACTCCCCATGAAAATGATATCCGCCACCCTCGCCCTGGCCGCGCTGCTGCTTGCCGCACCGGCAGCCGCGCAACCGGCCGCCGGGGCGCCCGCCAACGCCAGTCCGGTGGACAACAGCCTGCCGCTGGTCACCGTGCACAAGAGCCCCTACTGCGGCTGCTGCACGAAGTGGGTGGAGCACATGCGCAGCGAAGGCTTCGAAATAAAGGTCGTGGAAACCGAGGACCTGGGTCCGGTGAAGGCCCGGGTCGGCATCCCGCCTGCGAAAGGCTCTTGCCACACCGCCGAAGTGGACGGCTATTTCGTCGAGGGCCACGTGCCCGCCGACGACGTCAAGCGCCTGCTGCGTGAGCGCCCCGACGCTCGCGGGTTGTCCGTGCCGGGCATGCCTGCCGGCTCGCCCGGCATGGAAATGCCGGACGGTCGCGTGCAGCCCTACACCGTCGAGCTGATCACGCCGGACGGCAAGGCCGAGGCGTTCGCCCGCCACGGCGGCTGAGGCGCAGGCAGCGGTCCAGGCATTGCATTGGGCAGCGGCCTGCGCGGGCGACGGATCGCCGGGTGGTCAGCCGGCGGTGGCCGCCGCCAGGTGCGGCATGCGCCCGTCGCCGTAGCTGCGCACGACTTCGGAGATGACGATCTGGTAGCCCGCGTACCAGCGGGCGTACTCGCGCTTGGCTTCCAGGTGGGCGGGATCGGTTGCGAACGCCTGCAGCGAGTCAAGGTCGCGCCAGTAGTAGCTGGCGCATCGACGGGTGCCGTCGTCGTTTTGCCAGGATTCGGAACCAATGAATCCCGGGTTGGCGCGCGCGACGGCGTCGATGCGTGCGTTGAGCTGGTGGAACTGCTCGTCGTACTGGGCGGGTAACCAATGGAACGCTGCGATGTACATGGTTGTCTCGGGAAGGCACCGGCTGCGCGCAGGATAAGCCCGGCGCAGCGCAGCGCGAAGGGGTCAGGCGTGGCAGGTCCCGCAGCATGAAGCGGCGCCCGCGGGGCCCGGATCGGCCGGGGCATCGGCCGGAACCGCACTGTAACCGTGGGGAGCCAGGGTCGCTGCAAGCGCGGTGGCGTCCAGGCCGCCGTCGAAATCGAGGGTGCCGGCGGCCAGGTCGACCGTCACCCGGGCATCCGGGTCGACGGCCTGAAGGGCCTGCGTGATGGTGGTGACGCAGCGGCCGCAAGTAAGGGGGCTGACGTTGAATTTCATGGTTTTCTCCAGAGGGTTTCGGGGCCGGCCGGGGGCCGGTTTGGCGACATCGTCCGGATTGCCCCGGGGGCAAGGTCAAGCCTGGGGTCGAGCCCCTGAAAATGCCGGTTGACCTTGCCATGATGGGAAGCCCCAGCCTGCATCCACCCCTTGCAGGAGCCCTGCCATGAACACGACGTTGCCCACCCCTCCCATCGACGCCGCGTCGCACTTCCGGTTCGGCGTGACCGGCATGACCTGCGCCTCGTGCGTGGGTCGGGTTGAAAAAGCGCTGGCGCAGGTGCCGGGCGTACAGTCCGCCAGCGTCAATCTGGCCACTGAGTCAGCCACCATCGCCACCGATGGCAGCACCCCGGCCGCCGCCCTCGCCACCGCCGTGGAGAAGGCGGGCTACCGCGTGGCGATCATCAGCGGGCCCGACGATGCCGCGACGCCAACGACGCCGCAGGCGCAGGCGGCCGACCGCGAACGTCGGCACCTGATCATCGCCGCCCTGCTCTCCTTGCCCCTGGCGCTGCCGATGATTGGCATGCTCTTCGACGCGCACTGGATGCTGCCGGGCTGGTGGCAGCTGGCGCTGGCGACGCCGGTGCAGTTCTGGTTGGGTGCGCGCTTCTACAAGGCGGCCTGGAAAGCCCTCAAGGCCCGCGCCGGCAACATGGACCTGCTGGTCGCGCTGGGCACCAGCGCGGGCTACGGCCTGAGCGTCTACCACCTGCTGTTCACCCAGCCGCATCATGGCGAACCGCCGCTGTATTTCGAAGCCTCGGCGGTGATCATCACGCTGATCCTGATGGGCAAGTGGCTCGAGGCGCGGGCCAAGCGCCAGACCACCGAAGCGATCCGCGCGCTGCAGGCACTGCGGCCGTCGACGGCGCGCGTGCGCCAGCCCGACGGGCGCGAAACCGAGGTGCCGGTGTCGCAGGTGCGCGTTGACGATGCGGTTGTCGTGCTGCCGGGTGAGCGTTTCCCGGTGGACGGCGAAGTGCTCGAAGGGCGCAGCCACGCCGACGAATCCCTGATCAGCGGCGAATCGCTGCCGGTTCCAAAAGAATCCGGCGACCGGGTTACCGGCGGCGCCGTCAATGGCGAAGGGCGCCTGCTCGTGCGCACGACCGCGGTCGGTGCCGAATCGGCGCTGGCGCGCATCATCCGCCTGGTCGAGGACGCGCAGGCCAGGAAGGCGCCGATCCAGCGCATCGTCGATCGCGTCAGCGCGGTGTTCGTGCCGGTGGTGGTGCTGATCGCGCTGGCGACGCTGCTGGGCTGGGGCCTGGCCACCGGCGACTGGACGAACGCCGTGCTCAACGCCGTCGCCGTGCTGGTCATTGCCTGCCCCTGTGCGCTGGGACTGGCCACGCCGACGGCGATCATGGCCGGCACCGGCGTCGCGGCCAAGGCGGGCATCCTGATCAAGGACGCCGAGGCGCTGGAAACCACCCGCGGCTTGCGCACGATCGCCTTCGACAAGACCGGCACGCTGACCCTGGGTGCGCCGACGCTTGCGGCGCTGCAGGCCGTGGAAGGCGACGACGGCCGACTGCTTGCGCTGGCCGCTGCATTGCAGCAGGGCAGCGAACACCCCCTCGCCCGCGCCGTTCTGGACGCCGCATCGGCCCGCGGTGCGCTGCCGCCACCGGCGTCGGATACCGCGGTGCTGCAGGGTCGCGGCATCGAGGGCACGGTGGCCGGTGAACACGTCGTGTTGGGCAGCGCACGCTTGATGCAGGAGCTGGGCGTCGACCTTGGCGCATTGGCGCAAATCGGCGGCGAACAGGCCAACCAGGGCCATTCGGTGTCGTGGCTGGCGGCTGGCACCCGACAGGCACCGCGCCTGGTCGGCCTGCTGGCCTTCGGTGACCCGCCGCGCCCGGAAGCCGCCGAGGCGATGGCCCTGCTCAGGGCGCAGGGCGTCCGCCCGGTGATGGTGTCGGGTGACAACGCCGGCGCCGCCCGCGCCGTCGCCGCGACGGTGGGCATCGATCCGTCCGACGTGCGCGCCGACGTGCTGCCCGCCGACAAGGCGAACGTGGTCCGCGCGCTTTCCGCCCACGGTCCCGTGGGCATGGTCGGCGACGGCGTCAACGACGCCCCGGCGCTGGCCGCGGCGGCCGTGGGTTTCGCGATGGGTGGCGGCACCGATGTCGCCATGCACGCCGCCGGCATCACCCTGATGCGCGGCGACCCGCGCCTGGTCGCCGACGCTATTGATGTGTCCCGCCGCACCACCCGCAAGATCCACCAGAACCTGTTCTGGGCCTTCATCTACAACGTTGTCGGCATCCCGCTGGCCGCGGCCGGTCTGCTCGACCCGGTGGTCGCCGGGGCGGCCATGGCGCTGTCGAGCGTCAGCGTGGTATCCAACACCCTGCTGCTGCGCCGCTGGGCGCCGCGGGCGCGGCATTGAGACCAAGGAGATCGCCATGGCCACACGCGCCATTCGTCCCGAACTGTCCGAAGCCAAGGGCCGGGGCCTGCACAACATCGGCGAGGCCTCGGCCCAGACCGGCGTGTCGGCCAAGATGATCCGGCACTACGAAGCCACCGGCCTGATCCCGCCGGCCAGCCGCACCTTCGCCAACTACCGGCTCTACAGCGAGGCCGACCTGCACCGCCTGCGATTCATCAAGCGCTCGCGCACCCTGGGCTTTTCGATGAAGCAGATCGAACAGTTGCTCGGGCTGTGGTCCGATCCCGGGCGCAGCAGCGCGGAGGTCAAACAGCTGGCGCTGGCGCATGCCCGGGATCTGTCGAACCGGATCGCCGAAATGCAGGCCATGCAGCGCACGCTCGAGAGGCTCGCGCAGCATTGCCACGGCGACAACCGCCCCGACTGCCCCATTCTCGACGACCTGGCGGCCGGGGAACTGTAGTCGCCTGTCGCCGGGCCGGATTCAGGCCGGGAGGTCCCCGTAGCACCAGGCGCTCGGCGCTCGAAGCGCCTGGGCGGCCTGCACGCTGACCCGGGCGCCGGGCCAGGCGGCCAGCGCCAGCACCCCCTGCCCCGGCAGATCCCACAGCCAGGCCTCGGCGGAGGCGGGATCCGCTTCGCGCGCCAGCATGCGGCGGGCGCGTGAGGGCTGCAGCCCTTCCCCGCTTCGTTTGCCGAAGGCTTCCTTCAGGCTCCAGGTGGACAGGAACTGCCACACCCGCCGTTCGGCCGGGCTGGCTTCCAGGGCGCGGCATTCCTCCGGTGAAAACGTGAAGGCGGCCAGCGCCTCCAGGTCGCGGGGGCGGCCGGGAAATTCCAGGTCCAGCCCCACGGGCTGGTTCGCGACCGCGACGGCCACGAAGCCGCCGCTGTGGCTTATCGAGGCCGACAGGCGGGTGTTCCGGCGTCGGAGCGCCGGCTGCCCGCGGTCATCACTTGCCAGCTGCCAGTCGGCGGCCGTGCCGCCCCGGATGCGCGCGGCCAGGTCGCGAACGAGCCAGTGGCCGGCCAGGTACTGGCGCCGCCGCAGCGGTGCCGTGATTTTCCCGAGCCGCTCGCGCTCGTCGTCGACCAGCCAGTCGAGACCGACGATGGCCAGCGACTCGATCGCCTCCAGTGCGGCCAGCTCGACGTGGCAGTCAGCCATTGTGCGCAATCAGCGCGAAACCGTGGCGTAGGTGCCCTTGAGCGCCACGCCGGCCATGATCGCCCCGGCCGCGCATTCGTACTGCGTGGGGCTGGAGAATGCCTGCTTCTTGTAGTTGCTGGTGATGTCCACCACCGCGTTGGCGCCCTGCGAACGCGCCTGGTCCTGCATGGCCACCAGCACGCTCATCAGTACCCAGCGGCAGGCTTCCTCGTCGCTTTTGTTGAGCGCATTGGTCTTGCGGTTGGAGTTGGCCGGGCCGTGACGCTTGCTGATGGCCGGGGTGGCCGCGCCGGCCAGGTGGAAGCTGACCGAACCATCGAGCGTGCCGTCGGCCAGGCCGGACTCCACGGCTTCGGCGAAATCCAGGTGAAGCCGTGAATCACGCGCCTGCGCGGTCGTGGTGGCCAGGGCGGCGATCAGGAAAATCGGGGCTAGCAGCTTCATCAGGCGTGGGGCTCCCTTGCTCGGTCAGTTCTTCCAGCGGCGCAACACCAGCGAGGTGTTGATGCCGCCGAAGGCGAAGTTGTTGCTCATGGCGAATTCGGTGTCCAGCGCCCGGCCCTCGCCGGTGATGTAGTCCAGGCATCCGCAGAGCGGGTCGACATTGCGCAGGTTGAGCGTCGGGTGCATCCAGCCTTCGCGCATCATCTCCAGCGTCACCCAGGCTTCGAGCGCACCGCAGGCGCCCAGGGTGTGGCCGGTGTAACTCTTGAGCGAACTGATCGGCATGCGCTCGCCGAATACATCGTGCGTCGCCGTGGTTTCGGCGATGTCGCCGTGTCCGGTCGCGGTGCCGTGGGCATTGACGTAGCCGATGGCGTCCGGCGCCAGCCCGGCGTCGTCCAGGGCCAGGCGCATGGCCGCCGCCATGGTCGGTGCGTTCGGCTGGGTGACGTGCTGGCCGTCGCTGTTGGTGCCGAAGCCGACGATCTCGGCGTGGATGGTGGCGCCGCGGGCAAGCGCGTGCTCGAGCTCCTCCAGGACCAGCGTGCAGGCGCCCTCGCCCACCACCAGGCCGTCGCGGTCGGCATCGAAGGGGCGCGGCGTCAGTTCGGGCGTGTCGTTGGCATTGCTGGTCGCGAACAGCGTGTCGAACACGGTCGCCGCGGTGACGTCCAGTTCTTCCGAACCACCGGCCAGCATGGCGACCTGCCTGCCGGCACGGATCGCTTCGTAGGCATAACCAATGCCCTGGCTGCCCGAGGTGCAGGCGCTGGACGTGGTGATGATGCGGCCGGTGATGCCGAAGAACACGCCCATGTTCACCGGCGCGGTGTGGCTCATCATCTTGATGTAGGTCGTGGCGTTGATGTACTGCGTGTTGAGCTCGGCCAGCATGCGCCCGAAATCGCTCATCGACGAGGGCGTGCCCGCGGAGCTGCCGTAGGAAATGCCGACCTTGCCCGATGACAGCAGCGGGTCGCCGAGCAGGCCGGCATCGGCCAGCGCGCGTTCGCTGGCCAGGCTCGCCAGCAACGCCACCCGGCCCATGCTGCGGGTGGTCTTGCGGGTGTAGTGCGCCGGCAGCTCGAAATCGGCGGCGGGCACGCCCAGGCGGGTGTTGAGCCCCTTGTAGCGCCCCCAGTCGTCAAAGCGCTTCACGGCGTTGCGGCCGGACCTGAGGTGCGCCAGCACCGTCGGCCAGTCATGGCCCAGCGGGCTGATCACGCCGCGGCCGGTGACGACGACGCGGCGCTCCGTCGCCGGCCGGCTCACAGCATGCCCCCGTTCACCGAGATGACCTGGCGGGTCACGTAGGCGGCGTCGTCGGACATCAGGAAGGAGACCACGGCGGCGACTTCATCGACCTTGCCCACGCGCCGCAGCGGCACCATCTTCAGGGCTTCCTCGATGACATGTTCGTCCAGCATTTCGGTGTCGATCAGGCCGGGGGCGACGCAGTTGACGGTGATCTCGCGCTTGGCGAGCTCCAGCGCCAGCGCCTTGGTGGCGCCGATGATGCCGGCCTTTGCGGCGCTGTAGTTGGTCTGGCCGCGGTTGCCCGCCAGGCCCGAGACCGAGGACATCGTGACGATGCGGCCCGGCTGCCGGCGCCGGACCATCGGCATCACGACCGGCTGCAGCACGTTGTAGAACGCATCGAGGTTGGTGTGCACCACCGCGTCCCAGTCCTCGCCGGGCATCGCCGGGAACGCGTTGTCGCGGGCGATGCCGGCGTTGCAGACCACGCCGTGGTAGGCACCGTGCGCTTGGATGTCTGCCGCCAGGGCTTCGGCGCAGGCACCACGATCGGCGACGTCGAAGCACAGGACCCGCGCCTGGCGGCCGAGTTCGCGTGCCTGCGTGGCGACGTCCTCGGCCTGCTCGCGCCGGCTGCGGCAGTGCACGACCAGGTCGAAGCCGTCACGCGCCAGGCGCAGGGCGATGGCGCGGCCGATGCCGCGGCTGGCGCCGGTGATCAGGACGGTGCGTGAAGTCATTGCGCGTGGGTTCCCAGGTAAGCGTCGGGGTCGGGTGGTTCGAACACCGAGACGTTGGCGACGGCGATTTCGTCGTCGCCGTCGAAGAGGCGGCAGGCGAACAGCCCCAGGCCGTTGTCGCCCATCAGTTCGCGGCGGGCTTCGATGCGCAGGCGGGTACCGAGCGCCAGTGCCGGCCGCGTGCAATCGTAGCGCCGCGTGCCCAGCAGGAAGCCGGGCTTCACCGGTTCGCCGCGTGCCAGCGCCTGGCCGCCGGCCCAGGCGGCGATGCACTGGGCCATGTATTCGATGCCGACCCAGGCCGGCACGGCTTCGCCGTCGAGGAAGGGGTGGTTGTCGCGCACGACCGCTTCGGCCACGGCACCTTCGTCGTCGCATTCCAGGATGCGGTCCAGCCAAAGCATGCCGCCGCGGTGCGGCACCAGTCGCTCGACGGCGGCGCGTACGGCGTCGTTCATGCCGTGGCCTCGAGCACGAGCGCGGCGTTGGAGCCGCCGAAGGCGAACGATTGGCTCAGCACCCGCCGCGGCGGGTGCAGGGCGCGTGTTCCCGGCGCGACCAGGTGGATCGGCGGCAGCTCGGGGTCGGCGGCGCCGTCCCACCAGTGCGGCGGCAGGTGCCGGCCGGGATTCTGCGCCAGGGTGATCCAGGCAATGCCCGCCTCGATCGCGCCGGCGGCGCCCAGCGTGTGCCCGGTCAGTGACTTGGTGGAACTGCAGGGCACGCCCGGCCCGAACACGCGCGCCATCATGCGCGCTTCCATCGCATCGTTCTGGGGCGTGGCGGTGCCATGGAGGTTGACGTAGTCGATGTCGGAAGGCTGCAGGCCGGCGCGTTCAAGGGCGGCACGGATGGCGCGTTCGGGCCCCTGCCCTTCGGGCTCGGGCGCCGACATGTGGTGCGCGTCCGAGCTTTCGCCCCAGCCGCTGAGCCGGACCGGCCCGGGGTCGCGCGTGACCACGAACAGCGCCGCGCCCTCGCCGATGTTGATGCCGCAGCGATGACGCGAAAACGGCTGGCAGCGCGCTTCGGCCACCGAGCCCAGGGCGCTGAAACCAGCCACGGTGAAGGCACACAGCGAATCCGCGCCGCCGGCAACCACCGCGTCGGCCAGGCCGGCGTGCAACAGCCGGGCGGCCGAGGCCAGGGCCTTGGCGCTGGACGAACACGCCGTGGAGATCACGTGCGCCGGTCCCCGCAGCCCCAGCCGGCTGGCGATGAACCGGGCGGGCATGCCCATTTCCTGCTGGCTGTAGTGGAAGTTGTCCGGCCAGCGGCCGTGGGCGAGGTAATAACGATGCGCCGCTTCGCTCTCGCCGACGCCGGACGTGCTGGTGCCCAGCACCACGGCGACCCGGTCGGCCCCGTGTTTGGCGACCAGCGCCTGGACATCGCTGCGGATCGACGACAGCGCGAGCTCGAGCAGCATGTTGTTGCGGCCGCGCAGGGCGACATCCAGTTCGTCCAGCGACGGCAGTTCGCCGGGCACGCAGCCCACGGCGAGGGGCTGGCCGGGGCTGGCGATATCGCTCTGGACCAGGCCACCCGGCGCCTCCGCCGCAAACAGCGCCGCCGCCACCGCATCGCGGTCGGCGCCGAGGGCGCAGGCGAGTCCGAGCTGGTTGAGGAAAACGGCGCTCATGGCTGCGCGGCTGCCGAACGGATGTCCAGGCGATAGCCCTCACGGTGGTTGTCCAGGCGTGCGGCATGCTCGTCCGGCCAGCTCACGCTTGCCACGGTTTCGCCGTGGTTGAGCAAGTGCCGGGCACCGGGGGCTTCGAGAAGCTGCCATCCCGGCGGCAGCGCCGCGCGGATCGCGGGCGCTGGCCAATGCACCAGCTGCAGGTCGTCGAGCACGCGCTGCGCCGACAGCGCCTCGGGCAACTGCGCGGCGCGATCCTGTCGCAGCGATTCGCCGTCCCAAACCAGTCGCAGCATCACCTGGCCGTGCTGGTGCAGCACGACGCGCACACTGTCGGCGTCGGCTTCGAGCAAGGCATCGACGGTGTCACTGCGCTGGCCGTGCGTGAAGACCAGCCGCTGCTGCAGCGCCAGGGTGCCGCCCAGCGAGGACGGTGCCAGCTGCAGCGATGGCATGCCGCGGGCCACGGCGCGCGGCGGCTGCGTCGAACACGCGGCCAGCAACGCCGCCGCGGCCAGGGCGATCATTCCGCGCATAGCTGTTCCAGGACCCCCAGCCGTCGTTTGGCGTCGGCAACGTAGGGGTTGGACAGGTCCCAGGCGTAGCCGGCGAGGATGGAGCAGATCATTTCCCGGATCGCCGGGTTCTGGTTCTCGTGGAAGATGATCTTCTGGAAGCCCCCGGCGTACCAGCTTTCGACGAAGACCCGGAACGTGTCCACGCCCTTGCGCAGCGGCGCGCCGTAGGAGGCCTCCCAGTCGATGGTTTCCCCGGCGAACTGGCGTTCAAGGCACGCCGCGGCGAGGCTGGCCGACTTGAAGGCGATCGTGACGCCCGAGGAAAACACCGGGTCGAGGAACTCCCCGGCGTTGCCGAGCAGCGCATAGTTGCGGCCCCAGAGTGAATCGACGTTGGCCGAATAGCCGACGATCTGGCGCGCCGGCGTGTGCCACTCGGCGTTCGCCAGCAGGCGCGACAAACCGGGATCCTCGCCGACGATGGCCTGCAGGCGTTCGGTCTCGCTGCCTTCGTAGCGCGCCAGGAAGGCTTGCTCGGCCACCACGCCCAGCGAGCAGTTGCCGTTGGAGAACGGGATGGTCCAGTACCACACGTCCTGGTGGCGTGGATGCACGGTGATCAGGATCTTGTTGCGGTCGAAACCGGCGCTGCCCGGCGCGATGCCGTCGCGCACGTGGGTGAAGATCGCGCCGCGCACGGGGAACCGCGAGGGGCGCTCGAGGTCCAGCAGGCGCGGCAGGATGCGCGCGAAGCCGCTGGCGTCGAGCAGGAAGTCGGCCTGCACCTGGTAGGTCTCGCCCTCGGGCGACCTGACGGTGACCTGCGGTTTGTCGCCGGTGACGTCCACGGCCAGGACTTCATGCTGGAAACGCAGCTCGGCGCCGGCGCGCTCGGCTTCCAGCGCCAGCACGTGGTCGAAGTCCGCGCGCTGGACCTGGTAGGTGGTGCCCCAGCCGGCGCTGGACTTGTTGCGGAAATCGAAGGCGGTGTGGCGGCCGTCGCAGGCGAAGGCCGCACCGTTCTTGTACTGGAAGCCCGCCTCGACCACCGCCTGCAGCAGCCCGGCCTGCTCCAGGAACTGCATGCTCTGGGGCAGCAGGCTTTCGCCGATGGAAAAACGCGGGAATTGCTGCTTTTCCAGCATCAGCACCTGCCTGCCCTGCTGGCGCAACAGGGCGGCGGCGACGGAGCCGGCCGGGCCGGCGCCGATGATCAGGACGTGGGTGGATTCGATCCGGGAATGCATCGGCTCAGTCTCGCAGGAAGGGGTCATCGGGCCAATGCGCCGATTTCGCGGCGCGGTCGGAAACACGGCGACAGCAGCCAGACCAGGCTGATGCCCAGCAGCAGGCTCAGCCCGAAGCTGTGCAGCGCCGGCGTCGCCGAGAGCGCCAGCAGGCCGAAGGCCAGCGAGGTGCTGGCCGCGCCCAGGCACACCGCCAGCCAACTGGCCGGGTCGCCGTCGTGTTCAAGCAGGAAGATGCCGTAGTCGATGCCAAAACCCAGCAGCAGCAGCTGCGCGAGCACGCCGAACAGGTCCAGCGGCACGCCCAGCCAGCCCAGCAGGCCCAGCGTGATCGTCGCCGCCAGCGCGGTCGGCAGCAGTGCCCGCCAGGCCGCGCGGCCGAATCGCAGCACCAGGGCGAGACCGACGGCGACATAGGCGACCAGGACCAGCCAGCCCATCATCTGGCGGTAATGCGACAGCAGCGCCGAGTAACTCGCGGTGCGGTCGATCCAGCGGACCTGCGGCCTGGATTCGGCCAGACGCGCCAGCGCCGCCGTCGAGTCGGGCGTCAGGCCTTCGAGCAGCACGACCGAGGCCCAGCCCGGGCCACCCTGCTCGCCCAGCCACAGCGGTCGCAGGGGCGCCGAGGCCGGCGCCGCCAGCCAGGTGTCCGGGCCCAGCCAGGCATCGGGTTCGGGCGCGGCGACCAGGGATTCACCGAGCACCGCGGAGGCCTGCGCCAGGATCGCGGCCTCCGCCGTCCGGCGCAGCCCGGCATCGGCCTGCTGGCGCGACTGAGAAGGCAGGTAGTCCGACACGGCCCGCCAACCGGCCAGGGTTCCGGACGCACGCAGCTCATGCAGCGCGTCCACCAACGATTCTTCCGCGCGCAGCAGGGCCTGCGGGTCCCCGGCTTCGACCAGGAAATATTGCGCCGGGCTCGGCAGGGAAAGCAGGGCCGCGGCCTCGCGCTCGCTGGCCAGCAATTCCGGCGGCGAGGCCTGCAGGCTGCGCAGGTCGTCGCGTACCTGCAGCTGCAGCAGGCCCACGCCCACGACCGTGGCCAGCGCCAGGCCGATGGCGATGCCGGCGACGCCGCGCGGCCAGCGCAGCCAGCGTGCCAGGCTGCCCGCCACCCATCGGCTGAACCGGCTGGGACGGGGCGAGGCGCGGTCCAGGAAAGGGAACCACAGCACCACCGTCAGGAAGGCGGCGGCCAATCCGGCGGCGGAAAAAACCGCCATCTGCCGCAGCCCGGGGAATGGCGCGATCGCCAGGGTCAGGTAGGCGACCACGCTGGTGGCCAGGGCCAGGGCCAAGGCGGGCAGCAGGCGTCGCATCAGCGGCCGCGGCGCGGCGCCGTCCTGCTGGCGGCTGGCGAAATAGTGGATGCCGTAGTCCTCGGCCACGCCGACCAGGCTGGCGCCGAAGACCAGGGTCAGCAGGTGCACCTGCCCGAAAACCCAGGCCGTCGCCGCCACGCCGGCGGCGACGCCGACCAGCAGCGACAGCGCCACCAGCAGGATCGGCCGCAGGCTTCGGAACGCCAGCCAGACCAGCAACAGCACCGCCAGCAGCGAGCCCAGGCCGATGGTGGCGACTTCCTGGCTGGCGCGGGCCGCGGCGGCTTCCGCGTGCAGCGGCACGCCGGCCTGCAGTCGCCGCAGCGGCCGCCCGGCGGCGGCCTGGGCGTCGGCGAACGCACGGTCCAGTGCCGCCTGCAGATGGCGATCGCCGTCGAGCGCGAAGGGTGATCCGCGCTGTTCGAAGCGCTGCACCACCCAAGGACCCACCGGGCTGTCCAGGGCCAGCAGGCCTTCGCGGGGTGCCGGGCCGCGCCCTGCCCTGGCCTGCCACCAGCCCAGCTCCAGGCCCAGCGGGTCGGCGGCCCAGTCCGGCGCCGCGCCGGGGGCGAACAGGCGCGCCAGCGCGAGGCTGGCCAGGGCCTGGGGTTCCTCGTCCAGCAGGCGCTGGCGCTGGTCGCGGGTCAGCAGCCCGCGCTGGTAGGGCGCGTAGGCCGCCATCGCGTCGCCGACGGCGGCATCGGGCGGCAACGCCTGCAGGCGTGGCTCGTCCTGCAGCCGGCTCGCGAATGCCTTCGCGCCGCGCTGCAGGGGTGCCCAGTCGTCGTGGCCGAGCAAGACCACGATCTGCCGGGTACTACCCTGGGCCAGCCGCTGGTTGGCCAGGGCGACCCGGCCGTCCTCGGCGGCGCCGGGCAGCAGGGCCAGCACATCGCTGTCGAGCCGGGCCGCCTGCCAGAAGCCGGTTTGCTGCCAGGCCAGTCCGGCCACGGCCAGCAACCACAGCAGGGCCAGCCCGGCCCAGGCGCGGGAACGGGGTTCAGTCAAAACGGGCGACCTCGGCGTCGCTCGGCGCGGGCGGATCGCTGGCCAGGTCGAGCAGGCGCACGCGGGTGCGGTCACCCCCCGCCTCTTCGATCAGCACCTCGCGGACATGGCGGTCCCCGGCCAGGCGCAAGCCGCTGAAGACACGCTGCAGCGCGGCCTCCTTCGGCACCAGGTGCAACTCCCAGGCAGCGCTGCCGTGCAGCGTTTCCCTGATGTCGAATCGTTCCGCCAGCACGTCCAGGTCGCCGGCCACCAGGGCCATCAGCAGGCTGGCCGTGGCGCTGGCCGCCGGGCCCTCGGCGGCATCGATGAGGACCTGTTCGCTGCCGTCGGGCAGGCGCGTGGCCATGCGCTGGCGCGTGAGCACCGCGTTGGACGCGAAGGGCGCGGTGGTGTCCCAGGCGATGCCGTGCTCGCGCAGCAGCAGGAAGTCGCCGCTGGAACGCAGGGGGTTCTTGAAGCCCTGGACCTGCTTCTCCTGTTCGAATCGGCCGCGCAGCACGGTGGGCTGCTCGAGGCGTTCGCGGACACCGGCGGCGACGTCCGCCGCGGATACCGGCGCGGCCAGCCACAGCAGGCAGGCCAGGCAAACCATGAGCCCTCCGGCGCGGCTCACGGCGTTTTCCCCAGGCGTTCGAACAACACCGGCGGCGAAGCAAAACACATCTCGCCGGAGGCCAGGTCCACGGCGACCTGGATCGTGCTGGCGCGGGTCAGCACCTCGCCGGTGCCTGCGTCGAGCACCTGGTAGTCGATCTTCAGCCGGTTTTCCCATTCCACCAGGGTGGCGCGCACGGTCAGCGGCTGGCCGTAGCGCGCCGGACGCACGTACTTGCTGCGCAGGTCGACGATCGGCCAGGCGTAACCGGACGCGCGCATCTGCGGATAGTCGTAGTCGAACGACTGCAGCAGCGCGCAGCGCGCGATCTCGAAATACTTGACGTAGTGGCCGTGCCAGACGATCTCCATGACGTCGACGTCATGGAAGGCCGGGGACAGCGTCACTTCGACGGTGAACTCAGTCTTCATACAGGCTCCAGGCGCGCTCGCGGATGGCCTGCAGGAGCTGGCGCAGCTCGCCGTCCAGGGCGCGGTCCTCGACCAGCAGCGGGATGCGCGCGCCCAGGTCTTCGAGCATCGCCTCGGGCGCCGCCGACAGCCGGGTGCCGCGCTCGAGGGCGCGACGCAGGGCCACGCCCTGGCGCGCGGTGACCAGCAGCGCCGCCGTCACCTGCTCGGTGAGCTCGAGCACGCGCAGGCAGTCGCGGGCGGCGATCGTGCCCATGCTCACCTTGTCCTGGTTGTGGCACTCGGTGGACCGTGAAAACACCGAGGCCGGCATGGTCAGCTTCAGGGCTTCGGCGGTCCAGGCCGAGGCGCTGATCTGCAGCGCCTTGAGGCCATGGTTGAGCGCGGCGCGTTCGCCCGAGGCGGCCGACAGGTTGGCTGGCAGGCCGTGGTTGTAGCGCGCGTCCACCAGCAGGGCCATCTGGCGGTCGAGCAGGTCGGCGAGGTTGGCCACCAGGTTCTTGAGCGAATCCATCGCGAAGGCGATGTGGCCGCCGTAGAAGTGGCCGCCGTGCAGCACCATCTCCTGGCCGGCGTCGATGATGGGATTGTCGTTGGCGCTGTTGAGTTCGTTCTCGATGTTGGCGCGCAGCCAGGGCAGCGCGTCCTCGAGCACGCCGATCACGTGCGGGGCGCAGCGCAGCGAATAGCGGTCCTGGATGCGCAGCTCATTGCGCGGTGGCCGGTCCGAGGCCAGGTCCCGGCGCAGGCGGGCAGCGACGCGCTGCTGCCCCGGATGGGGCTTGACCGCGAACAGGGCTTCATCGAAATGGTGGGCATTGCCATCGCTGGCCAGCACGTTGAAGGCGGTGATGCGCGTCGCCAGCCGGCCCAGGTAGTCGGCCCGGCGCCAGGCCAGGCAGGCCAGCGCGGTCATCACCGCGGTGCCGTTCATGATGGCCAGGCCTTCCTTGGGGCGCAGCTTCAACGGCGCCAGGCCGTGTTCCGCCAGCGCCTCGGCGGCCGGGCGGACGCGCCCGGCGTGCCAGACCTCGCGTTCGCCGCACAGCACCGCGGCCACGTAGGACAGCGGGGTCAGGTCGCCGCTGGCGCCGACCGAGCCCTCGGCCGGGATCATCGGCAGGATGTCGTGTTCGATCAGGGCCTGCAGCTGCTGCAGCAGGCCCAGGCTGACACCCGACATGCCCTGCGCCAGCGAGGCCAGGCGCGCGAGCAGCACGGCGCGGGTTTCCTCCGGATCCAGGAACCGTCCCAGTCCGACGCCGTGGTAGGTGTAGAGCCGGTGCGGCAGTTCCGCGACCTGGGCCGGCGGGATCACCACCGTGCATGAATCGCCGTAGCCGGTGCTGACGCCGTAGACGGCGCCGTCCTCGGCGATCAGCCGGTCGACGAACTCGGCGCCGCGGTTGATGCGGTCCCGGAAGCTGGTTTCGCCGGACAGGCGGCAGTGCGCCCGGCCGCGGGCGACGTCGGCCACGTCCTCGATGCGCAGCGGGCTGCCGTCGATGGCCAGGGTGCGCGTTTCAGTCAGGGCGCTTGGCATGGGGGCTTGGTTCCCAGAAGGGATAGAAGTTGAACCAGTCATACGGGGATTCTCGCAGCCGCGCGGCCATCCAGGCAGCGAAGCGGGTGGCTTGTTCATCCAGGCCGGCCTGGCGGTCGTGGCGGGCCAGCGTCACTTTCGCGGCCAGCGCCTCGATGCGGGCGTGGTAGCCCTCGCCTTCGTGCTGGCAGGACAGCAGCCAGACCGGGCAGCGCAGCACCGCGGCCATCAGGTAGGGGCCCGCTGGCAGCTCGGCCAGGTGCCCCAGGAAGGGGGCCCGGGCGATGCGGTCGCCGGCCACCGGCACGCGGTCGCCGGCGATGGCGATGAACTCGCCGTCGGCAACACGATCGGCCAGCATCATGGCGGTGGCCGGCGAGAAGTCCGTCACCTGCAGCAGGCGCACGCTGGCGTCGGGGTTGATCCGGTCGAGGATCTGGTTGAAACGCTGGGCATGCGCGGTGTGCACCAGGATCGAGACGCGCAGGCCCTCGCGCCACGTGGCCGCCACCTGCATCAGTTCCAGGCAGCCCATGTGGGCGGTGACGATGATGCCGCCCTGCCCTTCGCGCGCGGCGGCCAGCATCGGCGCGTAGCCAGTGAACCTGACCCGGTCGCGGCGGTAACGGCCGCCGATCGCCAGCATCTTGTCGAGCAGGGTTTCCGCGAAACAGGTGAAGTGGCGCAGGCTTTCACGCCAGCCCGGGTTATGGGCGAAGACGCCGGGTTCGGCCGCGTGCAGGCGTCGCAGGTATTGCAACGAACTGCGACGCGCCAGCGGACTGCCCAGCCAATACGCCAGCACGACCGGGTACAGGCACAGCCGGAACGGCCAGCGGCCAAGAAACCGGTGCACGCCGTAAAGCAGCCAGGTGCCGGCGACGAAGGTCGACTCGCCCAGGTCGGCCCAGTGCCTGCCGGCCATCAGCGCCGCCCCCGTCTTGCCTTGCGGGCCAGCAGCCGCGGCAGGCGTCGCAACATGCCGAAGAACAGGCGTGTGTGCATGGCCGAGATGCGCAGGTTGTCGTGCAGCAGGCGGAAATGCGAGACGCCGTGCTCGGGATAGGTCACCCGCGCCGGGCAGTCGCGGATGGCCAGGCCCTGCCAGTGCAGGCGCACCAGGATTTCGGTGTCGAAGTCCATGCGCCTGCCCACGTGCTGCGTGTCGAGCAGCGCCAGCGTCGGGGCCAGGGGGTAGACCCGGAATCCGCACATCGAATCGCGGATGTCGAGCGACAGCGTGTTGATCCAGACCCAGACGTGGGTGGCGTAGCGACCGTAGAGCCGCGCCTTGGGAACCGATCGGTCGTAGACCGGGCGGCCGTTGACCACGGCATCGGGGGTCTCACGCGCCATGGCCAGGAAGGTCGGTATGTCGCGCGGGTCATGCTGGCCGTCGGCGTCGATCTGCAGCGCGTGGCTGTGGCCGCGGCGGCCGGCCTCGCGCAGGCCGGCCATCACCGCGGCTCCCTTGCCCTGGTTGCTTGCCAGCCGCAGCAGCGACACGGCGCCGGGGTCGCGTGCGGCCAGGCGTTCGAGCAGCGCCGCGCATTCGGGGCCCGAGCCGTCGTCCACCAGCAGGCAGGGCACGCCGTGGCCGCGGATCGTCTCCACCAGGCCGGCGATGGCCTGGGGGTGGTCGAACACCGGCACCACCACCAGCGGCGAAAATGCCGTGCTCATGCGCCCTGCCCCGCTGCGAAGCGAAGCCGCCCGCTGGCATGCACGCCGGTGTCGGAGCTGAAGCGGAAACCCAGCTGGCCCTTGTCGGCACGCCAGGTCAATTCCACGTCCAGATGCGCGCCCGGGCGCACCAGGTGCTGGAATTTCACCGCGTCCATGCCGGTGAAATCGCCCTGCAGGCCGAAGACCTCCCGGCCCAGCCGGTTAGCCCAATCCAGCAGCGCCACGCCCGGCAGGATGGCGACGTCCGGGAAATGCCCGTCGAAAACCGCCAGGCCGCCGTCCACTTCCAGTTCCAGGCGCACGCAATCTTCACTGCGTTCGCGCCACCGGGGCGTCGGCATGTGTGGGCGGAACAAGGCCATCAGTTCGCGCTGGGACGTCTTGCCGCGGGCGTCGGTCGGCAGGGTGGTCATGAACCGCCAACGCCGCGGCCAGGCAATGGGATCGACCTGGCCGGCCAGACCGTCGCGCAGGAGGCCGGCCAGTGCGGCCCGGTCCTGCCCGTCCAGAATGGCCTGCCCCGCCGCGGTCGGCACGATGGCCGCGCCCAGCAGCACCCGGTGTCCGGGCAGCGGCACCACCCGTGCCTCGGCGACCCAGGGCAGGCCTTGCAGTGCGCTCTCGATTGCTTCCAGGGACACCCGGCGTTCTTCGATCTTGACGATGCGGTCGGCCCGGCCCAGCAACAGGAAACCGCCGACCGGCGAGGCTTCGGCCCGGTCCTGGGTGGCCAGCCACTGGTCGTGGCCAAGATGCGGCGAGCGCAGGTGCAGGCGCCCCTGCTCGACACGCCACTGCACCCCGGGCAGGGCCTGCCACGGGGCCTGTTCGCCGCCAGGGGCGCGCCAGGCGATGCCGCCGGTTTCGGTGCTGCCAAAAACTTCGATCGCCGCCTGTCCCCAGAGCCGGCACACGTCCAGCGCGGCGTCCGATGGCAGCGGGCCACCGGAAGAAAAAACCGCCCGCAGGCCGGCCGACAGCCCCGACCAGTCCTGGTTCGCCGGCAGGCGCTTGAGGTGCGCGGGACTGGCGACCAGGGCCAGCGGCGTCGCGCCCAAGGCGGTGAGCTGTTCGTTGAAGGCCAGGCGCCGCGGTGAGAACGGGCGTCCGGCAGACAGCGGCCACAGCACCCGGAACAGCAGCCCGTAGATGTGCTGGTGCGACACCGTGCCATGGACCTGGACGCCCGCCAGGCGCGGCCCAAAGGCGGCTTCCAGGGCATCCACCTCGCGGTCGAGCTGGTCCAGGGTCTTGATGATCGCCGCCGGTTCGCCGGTCGACCCGGAGGTATGCAGCACCAGCCGGCAGGCGGCAGGATCGAGCTGGTCCAGCGCGCCGGGGTCGCCGCCGGGGTCCGCGACCAGGGCGCCCGGCAGCTGGCCGATGGCCAGGCCGGCGTGCGCCTCCAGCCGCCGAAGCGTCGCCGGCAACGCGTCGCCGGGCAGCCAGGGCGTGCGCCCGGCCTGCCAGGCGCCGAAGAGCGCGGCGGCGAATTCGCCGGCGTCCTCCTCGAACAGGGCCACGTCGCCCGGCGGCGCCGCCAGCAGGGTCCGCCGCCAGGCATCCACCCGCGCCAGCCAGGCGCGGGCGGGCACGCCCGGCAGGATGTCCCGGCCGGCGGGCACGGCGCCCGGCGCACACAGGCGCGACAGGGGCAGGCGCGCGTCAGTGCTCATGGCGCGGGCGCAGCAGGCGTTCGCCCAGGACCAGGGCGCCGATCAACACGTAGGCGACCAGCCCGTTGTACAACGCCCAGGTCGCATCCGAGGCGGCCAGCGCGGTCCACAGGGCGATACCGCCGTTGAGCACGAAAAAGGCGCACCAGACTTGGGTGACCCGGGTGACGTAGGGAATCGCCTGCGCTGGCAGGTCCGGGGTCTGCAGGCGCGCCAGCCGTTCGATCACCGTCGGCGGCCGCCACAGGCTGGTGGCGAAGACGCCCAGCAGCGCCGCGTTGACCAGGACCGGGTAGAGCTTGAGCGGCAGGCCGTCGTTGGCCAGGAAGCTGGCCAGCACCAGCAGGCAGGCGCCGGCCACGGCAACCCGCCAGATCGGTTCGGGCGAGGCCAGGGCGCGCAGGCCGGCCACGACCAGCAGCACCAGGGCCAGCCAGCGCGGTTCGAAATGGGCCAGGCCGAACCAGACGGCCAGCGGGTACAGCAAGGTCGCCAGCCAGGCCAGGCCGGTCGCGGCGCGCATGTTCAGCCGACCGCGGCGGAACCGTCGCCGGCGTGCATCATCGAATACAGCGCGTCCACGACGTCCTGGACGGTGCGCACCGAGCGGAAGGCCTCGGGCCTGAGGTTGCCGCCCAGCAGCGGCTTGAGCTGCACAATCAGGTCGACCGCGTCGATGCTGTCGATGTCCAGGTCCTCGCCCAGGCGCGAGTCCGGCGTCACCCGGTCCGGTTCGATGTCGAAGGTGTCGTGCAGGATGCCGACGATGCGTTGGAAGAGCTGGTCCTTGGTCATTTTCTGGAACTCTTGCTCCGGCCCGGGGCCGGGCTTACGGCTTCTGGTTCGCGGCGACGAAGGCACACAGTGCATCGACGCTGGCGAAATGCTGGCGGGTTTCGGCCGAATCGGCCGCGAGGGTCACGCCGTAGCGCTTTTGCAGGGCCAGGCCCAGCTCCAGCGCGTCGATCGAATCCAGGCCCAGGCCTTCGTTGAACAGGGGCGCGGACGCGTCGATGTCACCGGGCGTGATGTCCTCGAGCGACAGCGTGGCGATGATCAGTTCCTTGATTTCAGTTTGCAGCGCCGACACGCGACAGCTCCGTCTTGAAGAAGTGGTCCAGGGTTTCGGTCAGGCGCCGGGCGGCCAGTGCTTCGGCCGCGGCTCCGTCCAGGAAAGGAGCGACCGGGATGTCCGGCAACACCTCGATCCTGACGTGAAATCGCCGTGAAGGCACACGATACCATTTCTCACCCTTGGCCAAGGTTCGCGGCTGGCAGGTGACCAGCACCGGGGTGACGTCGATGCGGCCGCGCACCGCGATGTTGGCGGCGCCGCGCTGCAGGGGTCCCAGGGCCTGGCCCCGCGGGGTGCGGGTGCCCTCCGGGAAGATCACCAGGTTGCGGCCCGACTGCACCGTCCGGATGCAGTCCTCGACCAGGCCGGCGCCGCTGTCGTTGCAGACATAGCCGGTGGCGCGGACCGGGCCGCGGGTGAAGGGGTTGGCGAGCAGGCGCGACTTGACGACGCAGTCGGCCTGGGGGATCAGCGACACCAGGAACACCACGTCGATCAGCGTCGGGTGGTTGGCCAGCACCAGCAACCCGCGGCGATCGAGCCGTTCGAGCCCGTGCAGCTCGTAGCTGAGCACGCCCAGCCGGTGCATCAGTGCGATGTGGCCGGCGAAGCTGCGCTGGATGAGCCCGCGCGCCAGTCCACCCAGGCGCGCCGGGTCGCGGACGGCCAGCCGCAGCAGCGGGAAGACCAGCAGGCCCAGCACCAGTCCGCCCAGCCCGAAGGCCACGAACGAAACCGCGGTGCCGAAGGTCCGCCAGGCCCGGCCGGCCAGGTCAGCCATCGCGGGTCCAGCGCCGCCCGGACGCCGGGGCCAGCAGGCTGGCGTCGCCCGAGAGGAACCACCGCAGGACGTCCAGGCCATGCGGCAACCCGCCCGCACCGGCGACCGCCCTGCCCTCGCCGGCCGGCGACAGGCAAAGGGCCGGTTCGCCGGCGCCGGGCTGCCGCAGCCGCCAGGCCCAGGCAAACGGGGCTTCGGGCTCGTCGCGGTAGCCCGCATAGTCTTCCGGCGTGCGGTCGTCGCAGTGCACCACCACGACCGAACCGGCACCGTCGGCGAGCAGGCCCAGCGCTTCGGTGACTGCGGCTTCCGGGGACTCGCGGCCGGCCGAGGTCGCCAGGTAGTTGCCGGTGAGGCCGCGGGCGATCGAATACTGGGCGATCACGGCGTTGTGCGTGGACAGGCCGAACTGGGTCGGCGACAGCGGCTCGCCGCGCGCCAGGTCGCGCAACATCTGGAAGGTGCGGGTGATGTCGCCATGGCGAGAGGAAAACACCACCGGCACCTCGGGCTCGGGCTCCGGCTGCAGGCGCCAGGCCACCTGCAGCGCCATGCGTCCCAGCCGCTCCAGCCGCCGCCGCTGCATGGCCGGCATCTCGGCCAGGGCCGGCATCGGATCGCCTTCCGGCAGTCGCGGTGCCCGTGCCCAGGCCCGCCAGTCCTCGGGGCTGTCCAGGCCGGACGCGAAGGCGGACCAGTCGGCGACGATGAATCGGTTGTGCATCCTTTGTCGCTCCCCGGTCTGTTCCCAGGCGCCATGTTGGCCGCAGTGCGGACAAAGAAAAAGCCCGGCCGGAGCCGGGCTTTTTCACGACGCTCAAGTGGCGTCCCCACGGGGATTCGAACCCCGGTCGCTACCGTGAAAGGGTAATGTCCTAGGCCTCTAGACGATGGGGACAGTGAACACTTTGAATCGGGTGGTGGAGCTAATCGGGATCGAACCGATGACCTCTACAATGCCATTGTAGCGCTCTCCCAGCTGAGCTATAGCCCCACCGAAGGAAGAAGCGGAAGTTTAGACATGCCTCGCTAATCCGTCAAGCGCATGCGACGTTTTTCTTCTCCGCAGGGCTCGGGTCGCCGTCGGTAAGCGAGTGCGGGCCGTGGCCCTGCCCTTCCAGATAGTCGAGCCACTTGTTTAGGAATCCGTTCATCCGGAGCCGGTGGCCGACCAGGGCCTGCACGCTCGGCCGCAGACCAAGCACGTCCTGCCAGTGGCGGCCCACGTAGCAGTGCGTGGCCTCCGCCTGGCGTGCGTCGCGGTAAAGGCGGACGTAGGCCGAGGGGTCGGGCTGGCCGGTCCGGGCGTCGATCATCAGGTAGCTCAGGCGGAGTTCGACCGTGTAGGCGTGCTGGGCCAGCACGTCGACCTGAAGGTCCAGACCCCCGGGCACCCGCGACAGGTAGCGTCCCTCGACCAGCACCTGCGGCTGGAACATCCGGGTCAGGCGGCCGAAGTTCTCGCCATACAGCCCCATGAGCCACTCGAAGCGGCCCATTCGCGGCGGGAACCGGGGTTTATGCGCGGCAGCAGGCATGGCCCGATGCTAGCACCTAGTACATGTGCCGGTGGATGCCCAGCTTGGCCAAAACCTTGCCGGCGATTTCCTCGATCGAGGTATGCGTGGTGCTCAGCACCGGGATGTTTTCCTGGCGGAACAGGGCCTCGGCCGCCAGCACTTCCGACCGGCAGGTGTCGAGCTTGGCGTAGCGGGAATTGGGGCGGCGCTCCTCCCGGATATGGGACAGGCGCTCGGGGTCGATGCTCAGCCCGAACAGCTTGCTGCGGTGGGCGCGCAGGCGTCGCGGCAGTTCGCGGCCCTCCAGGTCCTCTTCGGTCAGCGGGTAGTTGGCCGCCTTCACGCCGTAATGCAGGGCCAGGTAGAGGCAGGTCGGCGTCTTTCCGGAACGCGACACGCCGACCAGCAGGACGTCGGCATCGTCGTAATGGATGTCCATGCCGTCGTCGTGGGTGAGCGCGTAGTTGGTGGCGTTGATGCGCTGTTCGTAGGCGGCGAAATCCACCAGTCCGTGGGCGCGGCCGACCCGGGCCTGGCGCTTGAGCCCCAGCTCCTGCTCCAGCGGGCTGATGAAGGGCGCGAAGACGTCCAGCATCAGGGCGCCGCTCTCGGCCAGCAGGGCGTTGAGGTCGGGGTCGACGACGGTATTGACCACCACCGGCCGCAGCCCGCTGGACTCGCCGGCGGCCCGGATCTCGGCCACCGCGGCGTCGGCCTTCTCGACGCTGTCCACGAAAGCGATGCGCCGGGTGGTGACCTCGACGTCGCTGAACTGGGTCAGCAGGCTGTGGCCAATGGTTTCGGCCGTAATGCCCGTGCCGTCGGAGACGTAAAAAACCGGCCTGATCCCTTCCATGCCCTGCTTTCTCCAGAAAATTCAAGCTTGTATGGCGTGCGCTCGGGTCGCATCATACGCAGCTTGGCTGCGTACGGAGACCCCCTTGAACGCCGACGTCCTCTGGCTCCACGAACTTCGCCTGACCGACCTGGCCCAGGTCGGCGGCAAGAATTCCTCGCTCGGCGAGATGATCGGCCACCTGGCCCAGCTCGGGGTGTCGGTGCCCGGCGGTTTCGCCACCACCGCCGATGCCTTCCGGCGCTTCATCGCCCACAACAACCTGAGCCAGCGCATCTTTGATCGTCTGGCCGACCTGGACGTCGAGGACGTCGAGGCGCTGGTCAAGGCCGGCGGCGAGATCCGCGGCTGGGTCATCGAGGCGCCGCTGCAGCCCGAGCTCGACCAGGCCATCCGCGATGGCTATCGCCGCATGTGCGAGGACGCCGGTGCCGGCGACATCGCCGTGGCCGTGCGCTCGTCGGCCACCGCCGAGGACCTGCCCGACGCCAGCTTCGCGGGCCAGCAGGAGACCTTCCTCAACGTCACCGGCGAGGACGACGTGGTGCGCAAGGTCAAGGAGGTCTTCGCCAGCCTCTACAACGACCGCGCCATCGCCTACCGGGTGCACCACGGCTTCAAGCACGAAGACGTCTTCCTCAGCGCCGGCGTGCAGCTGATGGTGCGTTCGGACATCGGCGCCTCGGGCGTGCTGTTCACGCTCGACACCGAGTCGGGCTTCCGCGACGTGGTCTTCGTGACCTCCAGCTTCGGCCTGGGCGAGATGGTGGTCCAGGGCGCGGTCAATCCCGACGAGTTCTACGTTTACAAGCCCACCCTTGAGCAGGGCAAGCCGGCCGTGCTGCGTCGCACCCTGGGCAGCAAGCAGCTGCGCATGGTGTATTCCGATGCGCCCGGCGAGCGGGTCAGGACCGAAGACACGCCGGTCGAACTGCAGCGCCAGTTCTCGATCTCCGACGCCGATGTCGAGGAGCTCTCCCGCCAGGCCCTGGTCATCGAAAAACACTACGAGCGTCCGATGGACATCGAGTGGGCCAAGGACGGCAACACCGGCAAGCTCTACATCGTGCAGGCGCGCCCGGAAACGGTGAAGTCGCGCTCGCACGCCACCCAGATCGAACGTTTCCACCTCGACAAGCGCGGCGAGGTGCTGTCGGAAGGCCGCGCCATCGGCCACAAGATCGGCGCCGGCAAGGCGCGCATCGTGCGCAGCCTGGCCGAGATGAGCAAGTTCGAGCCCGGCGACGTCCTGGTGGCCGACATGACCGACCCGGACTGGGAGCCGATCATGAAGCGCGCCGCGGCCATCGTCACCAACCGCGGCGGTCGCACCTGCCACGCCGCCATCATCGCCCGCGAACTGGGCGTGCCGGCCGTCGTCGGCACCGGCGACGCCATGCAGTCGATCCCGGAGGGCGCCGACGTCACCGTCAGCTGCTCCGAGGGCGATACCGGCTACATCTACGACGGCAAGCTGGGTTTCGAGGTCACCACCACGGACCTGGGCAACATGCCGCCGGCGCCGCTGAAGATCATGATGAACGTCGGCAACCCCGAGCGGGCCTTCGACTTTGCCCAGTTGCCCAACCAGGGCATCGGCCTGGCGCGCCTGGAGTTCATCATCGCCCGCCAGATCGGCGTGCATCCGCGGGCGCTGCTGGAGTATTCGAAGCAGCCGGCCGACATCAGGAAGCAGATCGACCAGATCACCGCCGGTTATGCCGACCCGGTGTCCTTCTACGTCGAGCGCCTGGTCGAGGGCATCGCCACCCTGACGGCCGCCTTCGCGCCCAATGCGGTCATCGTGCGGTTGTCGGACTTCAAGTCCAACGAATACGCCAACCTGGTCGGTGGTAAGCAGTACGAGCCGCACGAGGAGAACCCGATGATCGGGTTCCGCGGCGCCTCGCGCTACGTGCACCCCGAGTTCCGGGAGTGTTTCGCGCTCGAGTGCCGGGCCGTGCGCAAGGTCCGCGACGAGATGGGCCTGACCAACTGCTGGATCATGATCCCGTTCGTCCGCACCCTGGCCGAGGGCCGGGCCGTGATCGAAACGCTGGAAGCCAATGGACTCAAGCGCGGCGAAAACGGACTCAAGATCATCATGATGTGCGAGCTGCCCTCGAACGCGCTGCTCGCCGATGAATTCCTCGAAATGTTCGATGGTTTTTCGATCGGCTCGAACGACCTCACCCAGCTTTCACTCGGCCTGGACCGCGATTCGGGTATCGTTGCCCATCTCTTCGACGAGCGCGATCCCGCCGTCAAGAAGCTGCTGTCCATGGCCATTTCCGCCGCGAAAGCCAAGGGCAAGTACATCGGAATCTGTGGCCAGGGCCCGTCCGACCACCCCGACCTGGCCGACTGGTTGATGCAGCAGGGCATCGAATCGGTATCGCTCAACCCCGATACCGTCATTGATACCTGGCTGCGACTGGCCAAACTAAAGGCGAATTGATGACCCAGGCGACCCCTGCCCCGACGAACGATCCATCCACCCCCTCCCAGGCCGCCGCGGCCAGCGCCGATGCGGCCGGGACCGTCGAGCAGGCCGCCGAATCGGCCAGTGAGGCCGCGGAGGCCGCGGACGCCGCGGCGCGTGCGGCGTCACGGATAGACGGCGTCGAATCGCAGCTGGCCGACCTGCTCAACATGCCGCCCTGGGCCGTGAAGGTCATGCTGGCGATTGCCGTTGGCCTGGTTGGCTGGTTCCTGATCAAGCTGCTGGTGCGAGGCGCCGACCGGGTGATGGTGCGCTCGGGCATGGAAGAAATCCTGCGCAACTTCCTGGGCAACCTGGTGCGTGTCGTTGGCCTGGTGGTGGTGTTCGTGGCGGTGCTCGATGCGATCGGCGTGCCGACCACGTCCCTGCTGGCGGTGCTCGGTGCCGCCGGCCTGGCGATCGGCCTGGCGCTGAAGGATTCCCTGTCGAACATCGCCGCCGGCGTGATGCTGATCGTGCTGCGGCCGTTCCGGGCCGGCGACGCGGTGCAGGCCGCCGGCGAAGAAGGCGTGGTCGAGCGCGTCGGCATCTTCCAGACGGTGCTGCGGGCCTACCAGAACCACGACATCGTGCTGCCCAACAGCGAAATCACCACGGCGCCCATCATCAATTACACGGCGCGCGGGCAGCGTCGCATCGACCTGGCCATCGGCATCGGCTACGACGACGACATCAAGAAGGCCCGGGAAGCGCTGATGGCGCTGGCGCACGGGCATGAGAAGGTGCTCAAGGACCCCGAACCGCAGGTGCTGGTCACCGGGCTGGGCGAGTCGAGCGTGGACCTGGTGCTGCGGGCCTGGACCCAAACCCCGGACTACATCGCCACCGGCAGCGACCTCAAGGAAGCCGTGCACCGCAACTTCGGCGAGATCGGCATCTCCATCCCGTTCCCGCAGCGCGACCTGCACATCTACCACCACGGCCAGGACGGCAAGGTGCTCGAATCGCCGCAGGTGCGGCTGGTCTCCGACCCCAAGGACTGAGCCGGGGCTCAGGCGCCGTCGCCTGCCTCCGGCAGCCCGCCGAGCCGGCCCATGTGCCGGCGGTAATGCGCCAGCTCCTTCACCGATTCGCGGATATCGGAAAGCGCGGTATGCGCCCCGACCTTCTCCACGCCCGCCAACACCTGCGGCGACCAGCGCCGCGACAATTCCTTGAGCGTGGAGACGTCCAGGTTGCGGTAGTGGAAATAACGTTCCAGGCGCGGCATGTGCCGCACCAGGAAGCGTCGGTCCTGGCAGATGGAGTTGCCGCAGATCGGCGACTTCCCCGCCGGCACCCAGTCGGCCAGGAAGGCAATCGTCAGTGCCTCGGCCTGGGCCATCGTGATCTCGCTGTCGAGCACCCGCTGCCACAGCCCCGAGCGGGTGTGCGTGCCCCGATTCCAGTCGTCCATCGCCTCGAGCCGCGCCAGCGGGTGCCGGATGGCCAGTTCGGGGCCTTCGGCCAGGATGTTGAGCTGGCTGTCGGTGACCAGGGTGGCGATCTCGATGACCGAATCGGTGTCCGGGTCCAGGCCGGTCATTTCCAGGTCGATCCAGATCAGGTTGTTCGGACTGGCGGGCATGCGGGTGGCCGTGAAGGTGGCGAAGCCGGCATCATACCGCGCACCCACACGCCGCCAGGCCCGCCCATGTTCCCGCTCGACAACCTCGACCACTACCGCATCCTGTCCTCGATGCTGGCCCCTGCCCTGCTGATGGCCGCTACCGGCTCGCTGCTGATCTCGGCCAACAACCGGCTGGCGCGCGTGGTCGATCGCCTGCGCAGCGTGCTGGGACAGTGGGAGTCCACGGCCACCGAACACCGGGCCGTGCTGGAGGTGCAGATTCGTCGCCACCGGGCGCGCGCCACCCATGTGATGCGCGCCTGCGTGATGCTCTACGTGTCCCTGGGCTGCTTCGTCGGCACCAGCCTGGCGTTGGCCGCGGACGCCTTCAGCGGCTTCCGGATGGGCCTGGCCCCGACCGTGCTGGCGATCGCCGGCGTGCTGAGCATGCTGGCGGCCAGCCTGTTCATGGGCCTGGAAGTGGTGATGGCGGTGCGCAATTTCGATGCCGAACTGGACATCGAAATGTCCCGTCGCGGACGCAGCGACTGAGTCAGAGCCCCGGCCTGGCCCGCTTGCGGCGGAAATAGTCGGTCAGGCGCTGCCCCGCCTCTTCGCCCAGCAACCCGCCCTGGGCGGTGAGTCGATGGTTGTGTCGCGAATCGGTCAGCAGGTCGAAGACGCTGCCGGCGGCGCCGGTCTTGGGGTCCTTGGCGCCGTAGACCACCCGGGCCAGGCGCGCATGGACCATGGCCATCGCACACATGGCACAGGGCTCCAACGTCACGTAGAGGGTGCAGCCGACCAGGCGATGGTTGCCAAGCGCCCGCCCGGCTTCGCGCATGGCGACGATTTCCGCGTGTGCGGTCGGATCATGCTCGGCGATGTTGCGGTTCCAGCCCTTGCCGAGGCATTCGCCGTCCGGGCCGACCAGCACCGCGCCGACCGGGACCTCACCCTCGGCTTCGGCCTGCCGGGCCAGCGCCAGGGCCTGCTGCATCCAGGCGGTGTCCTGGGCGGAGAAGTCGGGTTTCATTCCCACTCGATGGTCGCGGGCGGCTTCCCGCTGATGTCATAAACAACGCGAGAAATATCTCGTATCTCGTTGATAATTCTACGAGAAACCTTGTCGAGGAATTCGTAGGGCAGGTGCGCCCAGTGCGCGGTCATGAAATCGACCGTTTCCACGGCGCGCAGCGCGATCACCCACTCGTAGGCCCGGGCGTCGCCGACGACCCCCACCGACTTGACCGGCAGGAACACGGCGAAGGCCTGGCTGGTCTTGTCGTACCAGCCGGCCTTGCGCAGCTCTTCGATGAAGATCGCGTCGGCCCGCGCCAGCAGCTCGGCGTATTCGCGCTTGACCTCGCCCAGGATGCGCACGCCCAGGCCGGGACCCGGGAAGGGATGCCGGTAGACCATCTCGCGCGGCAGGCCGAGTTCGACGCCGATGCGGCGCACCTCGTCCTTGAACAGCTCGCGCAGCGGTTCCACCAGGCCCAGCTTCATGTGTTCGGGCAGGCCGCCGACGTTGTGGTGGCTCTTGATGACGTGGGCCTTGCCGGTCTTGGAGCCGGCCGACTCGATGACGTCGGGGTAGATCGTGCCCTGGGCCAGCCAGCGCACGTCGTCGAGCTTGCTGGCCTCTTCGTCGAAGATCTCGATGAACAGCCGCCCGATGATCTTGCGCTTGGCTTCCGGGTCGGCGACGCCGGCCAGCGCATCGAAATAGCGGTCGGCCGCATTCACGCGGATGACCTTCACGCCCATGTGCTCGGCGAACATCGCCATCACCTGGTCGCCTTCCTGCCAGCGCAGCAGGCCGGTGTCGACGAACACGCAGGTCAGCTTGTCGCCGATGGCCTTGTGCAGCAGCGCCGCCACCACCGACGAATCGACGCCGCCGGACAGGCCCAGCAGCACCGTGCCCTCGCCCACCTGCTCGCGCACGCGCTGGACCTGGTCCTCGATGATGTTGGCCGCGGTCCACAGCGTGCGGCAACCGCAGATATCCACCGCGAAGCGATGCAGCATCTGCTGCCCCGACTTGGTGTGGGTGACTTCCGGGTGGAACTGCACGCCGTACCACCGCCGGGTGTTGTCGGCCATGGCGATGATCGGCACCGAATCGGTGCGGCCGACGACCTCGAACCCCGGCGGGACCTGGGTGACGCGGTCGCCGTGGCTCATCCACACGTCCAGCCGCGGCGGGCTGCCGGCGTGGTCCTTGAGGTCGTCGAACAGTTCGCAGGGCGCCGTCACCTCGACCTCGGCATAACCGAACTCGCGGTGGTGGCCGGCTTCGACCTTGCCGCCGTGCTGCATCGCCAGGGTCTGCATGCCGTAGCAGATGCCCAGGATCGGCACGCCGGCGTCGAAGACTTCCTGCGGCGCGCGCGGCGAGCCGGCTTCGGTGGTCGATTCCGGCCCACCCGAGAGGATGATGCCCCGGGCGCCATAGGCGGCGATCTCGGCCGGGTCGTGGTCCCAGGCCCAGATCTCGCAATAGACGCCCAGTTCGCGGACGCGACGGGCGATGAGCTGGGTGTACTGCGCCCCGAAATCGAGGATCAGGATTTTGTCGCTATGGATGTCGGTCATGGGGTCGGATCAGCCCATCCGGTAGTTCGGCGGCTCTTTGGTGATGGTCACGTCGTGCACGTGCGCCTCGCGGGTGCCGGCATTGGTGACGCGGACGAACTTGGGCTTGGTGCGCATCTCTTCGATGCTGGCGCAGCCGACGTAGCCCATCGACGAGCGCAGGCCGCCGGCCAGCTGGTGGACGATGTTGCCTACCGGCCCGCGGTACGGGACGCGGCCCTCGATGCCCTCGGGCACCAGCTTGTCGGCGTCCGAGGCATCCTGGAAATAGCGGTCCTTGCTGCCCAGCTCCATCGCGCCCAGCGAGCCCATGCCGCGGTAGCTCTTGTAGCTGCGGCCCTGGAACAGTTCGACCTCGCCCGGTGCCTCTTCGGTGCCGGCGAACAGGCCACCGATCATGATGACGCTGGCGCCGGCCACCAGGGCCTTGGCGATGTCGCCGGAGAAGCGGATGCCGCCGTCGGCGATCAGCGGGATGCGGCCCTTGAGCGCGTCGGCGACCATGCCCACGGCGGTGATCTGGGGCACGCCGACACCGGCGACGATGCGGGTGGTGCAAATCGAGCCCGGGCCCACGCCCACCTTCACCGCGTCGGCGCCGGCGTCCATCAGCGCCAGCGCGGCGTCGCCGGTGACGATGTTGCCGCCGATGACCTGCAGGTTCGGGTAGGTTTTCTTGACCCAGGCGACGCGCTCGATGACGCCCTGGCTGTGGCCATGGGCGGTGTCGACCACCACCACGTCCACGCCGGCGGCCACGAGGGCCTCGATGCGGGCCTCGGTGTCGCCGCCGACGCCAACCGCGGCGCCGGCGAGCAGCTGCTCATCGGCGTCCTTGGCGGCGTTGGGGTTGTCGCGGGCCTTCTGGATGTCCTTGACGGTGATCAGGCCGCGCAGGGCGAACTGGTCGTCGACCACCAGCACCTTCTCGATGCGGTGGGTGTGCATCAGCTGCAGGACTTCGTCGTCGCCGGCGCCTTCGCGCACCGTGACCAGCTTTTCCTTCTTGGTCATGATGTGGCGGACGGGATCGTCGAGCTTCTTCTCGAAGCGCATGTCGCGGCTGGTGACCAGGCCGACCAGGCGGCCACCGTCCACCACCGGCACGCCGGAGATGTTGCGGGCACGGGTGAGCTTGATCACTTCGCCGATGGTGGTTTCCGGACCGACGGTGAAGGGTTCGCGGATGACGCCGGCCTCGAAATTCTTGACCTGCGCCACGTGCGCCGCCTGCTGCTGCAGGCTCATGTTCTTGTGGATGATGCCGATGCCGCCGAGCTGGGCCATGGCGATCGCCAGGCGCGCTTCGGTGACGGTGTCCATGGCGGCCGAAACGATCGGCAGGTTCAGGCGGATGCCGCGCGTGAGCTGCGTGGCAAGACTGACGTCCTTGGGCAGGACCGCGGAGTGGGCGGGAACTAGCGAGACGTCGTCGAAGGTGAGCGCTTCGGCCTGGATGCGCAGCATGGAGCGGCTCCGGGGGAGAGGAAGCGCGGCATTATAGCCGGTCGGTCCCTGTGGGAGGGACTTCAGTCCCGAAAAGCTTCGGGACTGAAGTCCCTCCCACAGGGGCAACTACAGCAACGCCAGGCTCAAGGCCGGCCACCAGGTCAGCAGCGCGACCGCCAGCCCCAGCACCAGGAAAAACGGCAGGCAGGCCCGGACCAGGGTGCCGATGGGCTTGGAGAAGCGGTAGGCGGCGATGAACAGGTTCATGCCGACCGGCGGCGTGAAGTAGCCCAGCTGCAGGTTGGCCAGCATCACGATGCCCAGGTGCACCGGGTGGATGCCGAAGGCCGCGGCGACCGGGATCAGCAGCGGCGCCAGGATGACGATGGCCGAGAAGATGTCCAGCAGCATGCCCACGGCCAGCAGGAACAGGTTCAGCAGGCCCAGGAATACCCACGGGCTGTCCACGTGCCGGCTGATCCACTCGAACAGCCGGGTCGGCACCTGCTGGTCCACCAGCCAGTTCGACAGTGCCAGCGCCGCGGCCAGGATCATCAGGATGGCGCCGACCAGGCGCATCGATTCGGCCATCACGCCAGGCAGTTTCGACCAGCTTATTTCCCTTTTTATACAAACAATTACGATGAACACATAAAGTGCTGTAACAGCTGCGGTTTCACTGGCGGCGAGCGCTCCCGAATAGATCGCGCCCAGCACGATCACCGGCAGCGGCAGCTCCCAGGCGCACTCCTTCAGCGCCTGCCGCAGTTCCCGGCCGTCGAAGCCACGGCGGGCACTGGCCAGGCCCCGCCCCGCCCACATCGCATGGGCCGACAGCATCGCGATCATCAGCAGGCCCGGAAGCAGCCCGGCCAGGAACAAATCGGGGATGGTCACCGGCGTCGGCCCACCCACTTGCCCGGCCACGAAGCCGTAGACGATCAGCGGCAGCGACGGCGCGAACAGCAGGCCCAGGCTGCCCGCCGAAGTAACCAGGCCCAGGCTGTAGCGCTCGGAATAGCCCGCCTCACGCAGCGCCGGGTACAGCAACGCGCCGAGCGCGACGATGGTCACGCCCGAGGCCCCGGTGAAGGCGGTGAACAGCGCGCAGGCGACGATGGCCACGATCGCCAGGCCGCCGGGCAACCAGCCCAGCAGCGCGTTCGACAGCCGGACCAGCCGGCCGGGTGCCCCGCTTTCGCCCAGCAGGTATCCCGCCAGGGTGAACAGCGGGATCGCCACCAGCCCGGGCAGGTCGCCCAGGCGGTAGACCTCGACCGCCACCACCATCAGGTCGTAGCCGGCCAGGTGAAAGCCCAGCAGGGCCACGGCCAGGATCACCGCGAACAGCGGCTTGCCCAGCGCCGCCAGCAGGGCGATCAGCAGCAGGCCCAGGCCCAGGCTCATGACGTCGAATCCATCGGCGCTGGCGGCGGCGCCGCGGCGGCGATCGCGAAACGCAGCGCCATCAGGCCAAAGCCAAGCGGCAGCGCCAGCATCGGCACCCAACTGGGCACGCCGGCGACGAAGGGCAAGGGCATCTCGCGCTCGAGCTGCACCAGTCCCCAGCCCAGCCAGGCCATGCCGGCGCAGAGCACCGCCGTCGAGGCCTGCGCCACCGCCCAGGCCACCCGCCGCGCCCCGGGCGGCAGCAGGCGCGGCAAGGCGTCGATGGCGATGTGGCGATGGCGGCGGGTGGCGCCCAGGGCGCCCAGCAGCGCCAGCCAGAGCACGCCGGCGCGGCCGACCGGTTCAGCCCAGGCCAGGCCGGTGTCGAAAAAAAGCCGCAGCGCGATCTGTGCCAGCGACAGCAGCAGCAAGGATCCCAGCAAGGACGCCAGCAGTACGTCCTCCGCCTGGTGCAGGCGCCGGACCCAGGCGCGGCTCATGCCTCAGTCGTCCCCGGACCCGGCCAGGGCGCGCCGCAGGGCGGTCATGACCACGGGCGAGAGTTCACCCCTGGCCTCCATGTCGGCGACCACGCCGGCACCGGCGGCACGCCAGCGCGCGGCTTCTTCGGGCGCCAGGGCGTTGACCTGCATGCCCTGCTTCTTCAAGGCCTCGAGCGCGGCCAGGTTGTCGCGCTTGACGGTGGCATCCATGCGCGTCGCGGCGTTGCCAAAGGCCGTCGCCAGCAGTTGCTGGTCCGCCGGGGAGAGCCGCTTCCAGGCCTTCTCGTCGAGCACGAGGTAACCGATGACGAAGGTCAGCGGCAGGTCCACCATGTGCCCGAGCTTGCCGTGCCACTGCAGCGCGATGGCGCCGCTCGGGGTGTTGGCCACCGTGTCCACCATGCCGGTCTGCAGGCTGGTGAAGACGTCGCCGATGGGCAGCGGGATCGGACTGATGCCGGCGGCCTCGAAAGTGCGGATGGCGATGACGTCGTTCTGCGGCACCCACAACTTGATGCCCGCGACGTCGCCCCGGTCGCGCAGCGGGCGGTCACCCATCAGGTAGGCGAAGCCGACGCCGGACACGCCCAGCATGCGCAGGCCACGTTCCTGGAAACCCTTGGCCAGCAGCGGGTCGACGGCGGCACGGGCGCGCTGCACGTCGTCCCAGTCGTCGAACATGAAAGGCAGGCTGTAGACCGGCGCGTCCGGATAGACCAGGGACAGCTCGCTGGACGTGAGCACGCCCCCCTGCAGCTGCCCAAGGCGCATCTTGCGCAGCACGACGGCGTCGTTGCCCATGACGCCGCCGGGGTAGAACTTCACCTGCATCCGGCCGTTGCTGCCCTGCCCGACTTCGTCGGCGGCGGCGCGCAGTTCGCGCATCCAGGCCGACCCCTCGGGAGCCAGGGTGGCGATCTTGAGCACCTGGGCCGCGGCGGACCACGAGGACGCGAGCAGCAGGCAGGTCAGCAGCAGGCGGAACATGGCGACTCCCGGATCAGAAAAAGTCCTTGCCGCTGGCCACCAGCGCATGCGCACGCTCCTGGGCCAGCACGTTCATCAGGGTAAAACCCGGTTCGGCGGGATCAGCGGCCAGGACCTCGGCCAGCAGCCGGTCGTGCAGCGCCTGGTCGAACACCAGCCGGGAATAGGTTTCCGCCATCAGCACCTTGGCGTAGAGGTTGCGGCCGCCTGACTGGGCGATGGCCGCTTCGAAGTGGCCACGGCCGATGTCGGGGCGGCCACCGACGGCTTCCGGCCGCAGCGAGTGCAGCACCCCCAGGTAGACCCGCGCCATGCCCCGGTCGTGGCCGGGGTCCAGGGCCACCACCCGTTCGAGCAGGGCCTGGATCTTGGGCAGTTCGGCGATCGCGCCCCAGTCGTCGCGATGGGCCTGCAGGTAGCCTGCCCAGGCGGCACCGAGCGCGTACAGGGTGTCCACGTCGTCGACGCCGGCCGCGGCCACCTCGGCCTCGAAGGGTTCGACCGGGCCGGCCATGGCCTGGCACAGGCCGGCATCGCGCAGGCAGGTGCCGCGCCGGGCGTAATCGAGGGACTTTTCCGACAGGCGCTGCGCCCGCAGCGTGTCGTCGCCGGTGAAGCTGCCGGCGTAGGCGCCATTGAGGCTGGCGGCGGCGAAAAGCAGCGGCGCGTTGGCGGCCTTGCCCGGCGCCTGCCCCTGGACCAGGGCGTCGAGCAGCAACAGGTAGGCCGGCAGGCCATCGCGGACCGTTGCAGGATCGTTGCTGTCGTAGACGGCGGCGCCCAGGTCATGCGCGAACCGGTCCCCTGCCCGGCCCACGACCGCGGCGCAGCCGGCCAGCACCAGCAGGACGACGCTGGCGGCGATCATCCGGAGCAGGCGGGTCGGGTGCACGGGGTCGGACATGGGCCCAGTGTGCCGGCTCAGCGTGACGATTGCGCGGCGTCGAGCGCTTCGGCGGCTTCCAGCGTGTTCTGCATCAGCGTCGCCACGGTCATCGGGCCGACGCCGCCGGGCACCGGGGTGATCCAGCTGGCCCGCTCGGCGGCGGCCTGGAAACCGACGTCGCCGACCAGGCGGCCGTCATCGAGCCGGTTGATGCCGACGTCGATGACCACGGCGCCGGGCTTGACCCACTCCCCGGGCACGATGCCGGGCCGTCCGACCGCGACCACCAGGATATCGGCCTCGCCGACATGGCGACGCAGTACGTCCTGCGGCGTGAACTTGTGGCAGCTGGTGGTGGTGCAACCGGCGATCAGCAGTTCCAGCGCCATCGGCCGGCCGACGTGGTTGCTGACGCCGACGATGGTGGCGCTGCGACCGCGAACCGGCTGGTCGGTGTAGGCCAGCAAAGTGGTGATGCCGCGTGGCGTGCAGGGTCGCAGGCCGAACTGGCGCAGGGCCAGGTGGCCGACGTTTTCCGGGTGGAATCCGTCCACGTCCTTGCGCGGGTCGATGCGATTGATCAGCCAGCTGGCGTCCCGGTTCCCCGGCAGCGGCAGCTGCACCAGGATGCCGTGGATGTCCGGATCGGCGTTGAGGCGATCGATCAGCGCGGCCAGCTCGGCATCGGAGGCAGCGGCCGGCAGGTCGAAGTCGACGGCGCGGATGCCGACCTTCTTCGCCGCCCGGCGCTTGTTGCGCACGTAAACCGCCGAGGCCGGATCCGCCCCCACCAACACGACCGCCAGGCCTGGCGCGCACTTTCCGGCGGCCAGCCGGGCTTTCACGCGCTGCGCGAGGTCGACCAGGAGGGTATCGGCAATGCCCTTGCCGTCGAGAATGCGGGCGCTCATGGCACGATTATCCCCGAACCCCACCCGGTACCGCCACATGAATGACACGACTGCCCTTGAAGCCGCCGCCTTCCGGCGCCTGCTTGCCCACCTGCGCGAACGCACCGAAGTACAGAACATCGACCTGATGATCCTGGCGGGCTTTTGCCGCAACTGCCTGGCCGACTGGCTGCGCGAGGCCGCCGGGGAGGCCGGCGTCGCGATGGACCGCGACCAGGCCCGCGAACACGTGTACGGCATGCCTTTCGCGGAATTCAAGCGCCTGCACCAGCGCGAGGCCACGCCGGAGCAGCTGGCGGCCTTCGAAGCCACCCGGCACCGCGGATAAAAAAACGCCCCGGCTGCGAAGCCGGGGCGTTGAAGTCCCACTGACGGGATAGAGAGTCTGGTGTCAGGCGCGCTTGCGGCGGCTGCGCGGCGCGGTGGCGCGCTGGGCGCGGCGGGCACCTGCCTTCCTGGTGGTCTTGCCTGCGACGAAGCGCTGCTCGAATTCGGCCTGGGCGCGTTCGGCGAAGGCTTCGGCCTGGGTGCGCAGGCGGGCGACCTGGCGGCCGGCCTCGCAGGCGGCGGCTTCGGCGCGCTCGCGCAGCAGGTCGGCGTTGCCGGCGACGGCGTCGAGCGAACGGCGGGCCTGCTTGCGGGCGAGCACCGCGGCGCCCAGGCCGGCGAGCAGCAGGGTGCGCGGGTTGACTTCGATCTGGGCCTTGCGACGACGATTGGGGGTCTGGCGGGTCATGGCGTGCCTCACTGTCGGGGGGCGGAAGGCCCCGTGTCGAAGGCCAGTGTGGTCGCTGCGACCCGAGCTTTCACACTAGTGGGCCGGCTTGCGGGCCGGCGTGGCTCGGGCGATGCTGGCTGCCTGACGCGCAGGAGCATCGGCATGGCCGCCAAGAAAACCGCATGGGCCCGTTTCCCCCACCCCGACAAGTCGTTCGACTACGCCGGCGACAAGCTCAAGAAGGCCTGGCCGGCCCTGCATGCCGGGGACGTCGAGCCTTTCCCCGACGACAAGCGTGCAGGCGCCCTGATCAAGGCGGCTGGCAAGGCGGCGCCAAAGGGAGGGGACGCGGCGGCCCTGGCCCAGTCGCTCCAGGACGCCTGGCGCGACTTCCACCGCGGCGATTTCCAGCAGGCCTTCGAGGCCGGTTCGGCGCTGGGGCCGGTGGGCGCCTCGGTGGCCTGCAAGGCCCTGGCCATCCATGCCTCCTACCTGGTGGACGACGAGGACGAACAGCTCCGGCGCTATGAACAGGCCGGCAAGCTGGCCGAGGCCGCCATCGCGGCCCTGCCCGCGGAGGCCAACAGCCACTATCGCTTCGCCCACGCCATGGGCCGCTACAGCCAGGGCATCTCCATCGCCAAGGCCTTGAAGATGGGCCTGGCCGGCAAGGTCAGGAAGGCCCTCGACCAGACCCTCGAGCTGGCACCCAAACACGCCGAAGCGCAGGCAGCGATGGCGCTTTACCACGCCGAGATCATCGACAAGGTCGGCGCCCTGGTCGGCGGGCTGACCTATGGCGCCAAGGCCGCCGCCGCTGAAAAACACATGGCCACCGCGCTCAAGCTGACGCCGTCCTCGCCGATCACCCACGTCGAGCACGCCAACCTGCTGTTGCTGCTGCACGGTGAGAAAAAGGAAGACCAGGCCGCAGCGGCGTTCGAAAAAGCCGCCAAGCTCAAGGCACGCGACGCGATGGAGGCCCTGGACGCCGGTTTCGCGCGTGACCAGCTCGAGTAATCCACGGGGACTCGAGCCCGAGGAAGCGGCACGCCGCCTCGCGGCGCACGGACGCAATGAACTACCGCCGCCCCCGCGGCGGGGGCTGGGCCGCATCGCCGTCCAGGTGATGTCCGAACCCATGTTCCTGTTGCTGGCGCTGGCAGCCGGCGCTTACCTCGTCCTGGGTGAACCGGCCGAAGGCGCCCTGCTGGGTGGATTCGCCCTGGTCACCATTGGCCTGGTCGTGGTCCAGGAGCGCCGCAGCGAGCGCGCGCTGGAAGCCTTGCGTGCGCTGGGCGCGCCCGTTGCCGTGGTCATCCGCGGGGGCGTGGCGCAACGGCTGCCTGCCGCCGAGGTGGTTCCCGGCGACTTTCTGGTGGTAGAGGAAGGCGTGCGCGTGCCCGCCGATGCGACGCTGCATGACGCGCGTTCGCTGGCCGTGGACGAGTCGCTGCTGACCGGCGAAAGCCTGCCCGTCGAAAAACGCGCAGGGGGCGAAGGCGAAGCAGGCGAAGTATTCGCCGGTACCCTGGTCATTGGTGGCAATGCACTGGCCGAAGTCACCCGTACGGGGGTCGCGACCCGCAGCGGCCGGATCGGCCAGGCGCTCGGCGACATCGAGATCGAATCGACCCGCCTCCAGCGCAACACGGCGCGCCTGGTGCGGTTGTTCGGGGTCGTGGCGCTGGCCGTGAGCCTTTCACTGATGTTGTTCCATGGCCTGGTCCGCGGCGAATGGGTCCAGGGCCTGCTGTCCTCCATTGCCTTGGCGATGGCGATGCTGCCCGAGGAATTCCCGTTGGCGCTGGCGGTTTTTTTCGCGCTCGGTGCCTGGCGGATGGCCCGGGTCGGCGTGCTGGTTCGCCGCGCCGCGGTGGTCGAGACCCTGGGCGCGGCGACGGTGCTGTGCGTGGACAAGACCGGCACGCTCACTGAAAACCGGATGCGGGTTGCCTGGTTGTGCGAGGGCGACCGGGACGTCTCCCTCAAGCCCGGCGAACTGTCGCCCGCGAACATGGCATCGCTCCTGGACGTCGCGATCCTGGCCAGCCGTTCCCACTCCATGGACCCCATGGACCGCGCACTGCAAACCCTGGCGCGGGAAGGGCTGCAGCAGGCCGAGTCCGGCCACTTCCCGGTGTCTCCCGAACTGCCGGCGATGAGCGTCGCCCATGCGCTTCCCGGCGGCGGGCTGCGGGTGGCCACCAAAGGCGCACCCGAGGCCGTGGCGCGGCTGTGCAGGCTCGGGGCCGACGAAACAGCTGCGGTGCTCGAGGCGGCTGCCGCCGCTGCGGCGCGGGGGCTCAGGGTTCTCGGCGTGGCGCATGGCCACCCAGGCAAAAGCCTCCCCGCCAACCACGCCGATCTCAGGCCTGAGTGGCTCGGCCTGGTCGGCTTCGAGGATCCGCTGCGGCCAACGGTGCCCGCGGCCGTCGCCGAGGCGCGTGAGGCCGGCATACGGGTGGTGATGCTGACTGGCGACTTCGCGCCCACGGCGCGTGCGATCGCCCGGCAGGCCGGCCTGCAGGCGCCCGACCACGTCCACCTGGGCAGCGAACTCGACGGCATGGACGATGCCGAGTTCTCGGCGGCAGCGGCCGGCGAAGGCGTGTTCGCCCGGGTGCGGCCGGAGCAGAAGCTGCGCCTGGTGCAGGCGCTCAAGGCACGGGGCGACGTGGTCGCCATGACCGGCGACGGGGTCAACGACGCTCCCGCCCTCAAGGCCGCGCACATCGGCATCGCGATGGGCCAGCGCGGCACGGACGTCGCCCGCGAGGCGGCGCCCCTGGTCCTGATGCAGGAGGACTTCGGCCTGATCGTCGACGCCGTGCGCCAGGGGCGGCGCATCTTCGACAACCTGCGCAAGGTGATGTTGTACATCGTCGCGGTGCACGTGCCGATCGCCGGTCTGGCGATGCTGCCCCTGCTTATGGGTTTCCCGCCGCTTCTGCTGCCGGCCCACGTCGTGCTGATCGAAATGGTGATCGACCCCATGTGCTCGGTCGCTTTCGAAGCCCAGCCCGGTGAACCGGACCTGATGCAGCAGCCACCGCGCCCATTGTCCGAGTCCCTGGTGGGCGGCGCGCAACTGGCCCTGGCGGTGGGGATGGGCCTGGTGCTGCTGGCACTTTGCATGGTCGCCTACCTGCTGGCGCAGGCCGGTGGTGCCGACGACGAGGTGTCGCGCACGCTCGCCATCCTGGCGCTCACGGCCGGCAACCTGGCGATGGTGGCCAGCCTCTCCCGGCGAGGCCGGGCCTGGCTGCGAGGCAATGGTCGCGCGTTCGTGGTGATCGCCCTCGGTGCCGCCGCCATCCTGGCCGCCTGCATCGGGGTGCCGGCCTTGCGCGAGCTGTTCAAGTTCGGCCTGCCCAGCCTGGGCCAGGCCGGGCAGGCCCTGGCCCTGGGCCTGGTCGGTGGCCTCGCGCTGGAACTGTTCAAGCCGGTTCCCGCGGTCCAGGCGATCCTGGGTCGGCAAGGAAAGGGCGGGCGGCCGCGGACATGAAAAAAGGCCCGGCAGTGCCGGGCCTTTCCTTCGAAACCTGGTGGGCGGTACAGGACTTGAACCTGTGACCCTTGCCGTGTGAAAGCAATGCTCTACCAACTGAGCTAACCGCCCGAAGAGCGGCGAATCTTACCCACCGGCACCCAAGCGGTCAAGGCGCCGGGCGCCGCTAGCGCAGCTTCGTGGCCATCATCCGGGCGGCTTCCGGGGGCGCCGCGAAGCTGTCCGGCCGGGCCCGGTCCCAGAAAACCTGGAAGACCGGGTGCTCCGGTACGCCCTCGAGCAGCCGGCCCTGGGCGACGAACTGGTGCAGGCTTGCCAGCGACCGCACTTCGGTCGACGACACCCGGCGCACGATGTGTTCGGGCCCCAGCTGCGAGGGATGGGTCAACCCGGCGGCCGCCAGCAGTTCCTTGAGCGCGATCACCGTGTTGCGATGGAAGTTGTAGACCCGCGTGGCCTTGTCCACCGGGTCCAGGGCGGCCTGGCGGCTGCGGTCCTGGGTGGCGATGCCGGTCGGGCACCGGTCGGTATGGCAGCTCTGCGACTGGATGCAACCCAGGGAGAACATGAATCCGCGCGCGGCATTGCACCAGTCCGCCCCCAGGGCCAGGGCCCGGGCGATATCGAAGGCAGTCACGACCTTGCCGGCCGCGGCGACCCGCACCTTCGCGCGCAGGTCCAGGCCGACCAGGGTGTTGTGGACCAGCATCAGCGCCTCGCGCATGGGCGCGCCGACGTGGTCGATGAACTCCATCGGGGCGGCGCCGGTGCCGCCCTCGGCACCGTCGACGACGATGAAATCCGGGGTGATGCCGGTTTCGCGCATCGCCTTGGCGATCGCGAACCATTCCCAGGGATGCCCCACCGCCAGCTTGAAGCCGGTGGGCTTTCCGCCCGACAGGTCCCGCAGTTCCTGGATGAATTCGAGCAGTCCGATCGGCGTCGAGAACGCGCTGTGCGAGGACGGCGAGTGGCACTCCACCCCTTCCGGGATGCCGCGTGCCTCGGCGATCTCGGGGCTGACCTTGGCCGCGGGCAGGATGCCGCCCTGCCCCGGCTTGGCGCCCTGGCTGAGCTTGAGTTCGATCATGCGGACCTGCGGATCGACGGCATTGCTCTGGAAGCGTTCGCGGTCGAAGCGGCCCTCGGCGTCGCGGCAACCGAAGTAGCCCGAACCGATTTCCCAGACCAGGTCGCCGCCGTGTTCCCGGTGGTAGCGCGAAATCGATCCCTCGCCGGTGTCGTGGTAGAACCCGCCCCGCTTGGCACCGGCGTTGAGCGCCAGGATGGCATTGCCCGACAGCGAGCCGAAGCTCATCGCCGAAATATTGAAGACGCTGGCCTGGTAGGGCTGCGCGCGATCTTCGCCGACGGCGATCCGGAAGTCGTGCGAATCAACCCTGGCCGGCTGCATCGAGTGGTTGATCCACTCGTAGTCGTCGCCGTAGACGTCGCGCATGGTGCCGAAGGGCCGGGTGTCGGTCACGGCCTTGGCACGCTGGTAGACGATGGCGCGCTGCAGGCGTGAAAACGGCGCTTCGTGGGTATCGGACTCGATGAAGTACTGGCGGATTTCCGGGCCGATCGACTCGAGCCCGTAGCGGAAGTGCGCCGTCAACGGGTAATTGCGCCGCAAGGTGTGCTTTTTCTGCACCAGGTCCCAAAGACCCACCAGCGACAAGGTGCCGAAGGCCACCACGCCCCAGCCGGCGAGGGGCACGTACAGCGCGGCGAGGCTGGAGAGCACCGTCAGCAGTAGGCAGCTTGCGAAGGGCCAGTAGCGATTTGGCAACATCGGTAGGTAACTCCCCTGGGGCCTCAGATGGTGCCCGGGGTGGGGGTCGAACCCACATGGCCTTGCGGCCGGGGGATTTTAAGTCCCATGCGTCTACCAGTTTCGCCACCCGGGCATCGCGCCATGGTGCCACAAAGAAAAAGCCCCGCCGGAGCGGGGCTTGAAAGCTTTGGAGGCCGAGGTCGGAATCGAACCGGCGTACGCGGATTTGCAGTCCGCTGCATGACCACTCTGCCACCCGGCCGGGAAGCGATACCGGTGCCAAGCTTAGCGCGAGGCATCCGGAAAAAACAAAACCCCGGCGAACGGGGCTTTGTCTGAAACTGGAGCGGGAAACGAGACTCGAACTCGCGACCCCGACCTTGGCAAGGTCGTGCTCTACCAACTGAGCTATTCCCGCAAGAGACGCGTATTTTGGGGATCGGCCGCCCCCCTGTCAATACTTTTTTCCTTCAACCCTTCTTGCGCATGGTCGGCCAGGCGGCCCGCAGGTAGTCCCAGCCCGACCACAGGGTCAGTGCCGCGGCCACGCCGAGCAGCCATTCGCCGATCTGGAAGACCGGAAGCCCGAACAGGTCTTCCTGGAACAGCAGGCAGCTGATGGCGGTCATCTGCACGATGGTCTTGAGCTTGCCCAGCCCGGCCACCTTGACCAGGCCGTGGGCCCCCATCTGCGCCATCCATTCACGCAGGGCCGAGATGGTGATCTCGCGACCGATGATGATCGCGGCCAGCATCGCCATCAGCGGCGTCGGGTAGCGCTCGACCACCAGCAGCAAGGCGAAGGCGACCGTCAGCTTGTCGGCCACCGGGTCCAGGAAGGCACCAAACGCCGAATACATGCCGAAGCGCCGCGCGATCCAGCCATCGGCCCAGTCCGTCACCGCCCCCAGGATGAACACCGCCGCCGCGGCGATATTGGTCCAGCTGTACGGGAGGTAGAACACCGCCACCAGCACCGGGATCAGCAGGATCCGGAAGATGGTGAGCATGGTGGGGATGGTCAGGTTCATCAGTACGCCATGGATGGGGTCGCGCGATTATGGCTCAAGTCCATGCAGTGCATCGTAGATGCGCTGCGCGAGCGCAGCGCTGACGCCCTCGGCGCGGGCGATTTCCTCGACGCCGGCATCCCGCAGCCCGGCCAGTCCGCCGAAGTGCTTGAGCAGTGCCGACCGCCTGCGCGGACCGATGCCCGGGATGTCTTCGAGCCGGCTGGTCTCGCGGGCCTTCTGCCGCTTGCCGCGATGGCCGGTGATCGCGAAGCGGTGCGCTTCGTCGCGCACCTGCTGCACCAGCTGCAGGCCCGGCGACGCGGCTCCCGGACGGATCTCGCGGCCATCGGGAAACACCAGGGCCTCGTGGCCGGCACGCCGTGCCTCGCCCTTGGCGACGCCGACCATGGTGACGCCGGTCAGCCCGAGGCCGGCCAGCACCTCCCTGGCCTGCGCCAGCTGGCCGGCGCCGCCGTCGATCAGGAGCAGGTCGGGCAGCACGCCGTCTTCCATGCCGCGGCGGAAGCGGCGTTCGAGCGCCTGGTGCATCGCGGCGTAGTCGTCGCCGGGTTCGATGCCGGTGATGTTGTAGCGCCGGTACTGGCCGCGCACCGGGCCCTCGGCGTCGAAAACCACGCACGAGGCCACGGTCGCTTCGCCCATGGTGTGGCTGATGTCGAAGCATTCGATGCGCGATGGCGCCTGCGCCATGCCCAGCAGGCCCTGCAGCGAGACCAGCCGGGCCCGCTGGCTGGCGCTGCTGGCCAGCTCGGTGCCCAGGGCCAGGGCGGCGTTCTTGCGGGCGATGTCCAGGTAACGTGCACGCTCGCCGCGCACCGAGGCCTTTATCTCGACCTTGCGCCCGGCCTGGGCGCCGAGCACCTCCTGCAGCAGGGCCTGGTCGGCGATGGCGTGGCTGAGCACGATCTCGCGCGGCGGCGCGTGTTCCAGGTAATGCTGGGCTACGAAGGCCCCCAGCACTTCCTCGCAGGCTTCGGCCCCATTGGCCTTGGGGAAGAAGCTGCGCGTGCCCTGGTTGAAACCGTTGCGAAAGGCCATCAGCAGCACGCAGGCCTGGCCGCGTTCGAGCACGCAGGCCAGCACGTCCATTTCCACCTGCTCGCCCTCGACGTACTGGCGGGCCTGGATACGGCGCACGGCGGCGATCTGGTCGCGCAGTTGCGCCGCCTGTTCGAACTCCAGGCGGGCGCTGGCCGACTCCATCGCCTGGCCCAGTTCGTCCACCAGCTCGGTGCTGCGACCCTCCAGGAACAGCGCCGCGCGCCGCACGGTGGCGTCGTATTCGCGGGTGGGCACCAGGCCGACGCAGGGCGCGCTGCAGCGGCCGATCTGGTGTTGCAGGCAGGGCCGGCTGCGGTTGCGGAAGACGCTGTCCTCGCAGCTGCGCAGCTTGAACAGCTTGAACATCAGGTCCAGGGTCTCGCGCACCGCGCCCGAGCCCGGGTAGGGACCGAAGTAGCGGCCCGGCACCGCCCGCGGTCCGCGGTGGTAGGCCAGCCGTGGCCAGGTTTCATCGGTCAGCAGGATGTGCGGGTAACTCTTGTCGTCGCGCAGCAGCACGTTGTAGCGCGGACGCAGGGACTTGATCAGCTGGTTCTCCAGGATCAGCGCCTCGCTTTCGGTGCGGGTGACCGTCACTTCGATGCCGGCGATCTGCGCCACCATCAGCGCGATGCGCCTGGACGACTGCTCCTTGAGGAAGTAGCTGGAGACGCGCTTCTTGAGCGAGGCCGCCTTGCCCACGTAGAGCACCGTGCCGTCCGCCGCCAGCATGCGGTAGACCCCGGGCGCCGGGGTCAGCTGGCGGACGAAGGCCTTGCCATCGAAATCCTGGGTCTGCTCCGGCCCGTCGGTCATGCGCCGGCCATCCGCCCGTTATTCGCCAATGGGCAGCCGGCCCAGCTTGCCGGTGCCCAGGTCGTAGCGCAGGACTTCGTGGGCGCCGGTGTTGGCGATCCAGAGCGAGCCGGGACCGGCGGCCAGGGCCGCGGGCTGTTCCAGCGTCTGCGGCAATTCGTGGGTGGCGACGTCGCCGCCGCCCAGGCGCAGGCGGCGCAGGCAGCCGTTGTAGCTGTCGGCGATCCACAGCACCGGGCTGGCGGGATCCAGCGCCAGCGCCAGCGGGTATTGCAGGCGCGCATCGCGGCGCTGGCCGTCCTGGTCGCCGAATTCGTACAGCCCCTGCCCCACCAGGGTTTGCACCTGGCCCTGGGCGATCTGCAGCGAGCGAATGGCCGAACTGGCGGCATCGGCGATGTAGAGCGTCTGCTGCACCTGGGCCAGCGCCGCCGGGTGCGCGAACATCGCGTTGCGGGCCTGGCCGTCGGCGAGTCCCATGTCCCCCGAGCCCGCCGTCAGCTTGAGCCGCGACTGGCCCAGTTCGTATTCCCAGACCTGGTTGCTGCCGGCCAGGGCGATATAGATGCGGTCGAGGTTGCCGACCACGTCCCAGGGCTGGTTCAACGGCAGCTCCAAGGCCTTGCCGCTGCCCTCGCGGGGCGTGCCCGGGCGGCCGGTGCCGGCCAGGGTTTCCACCGCGCCGTCGAGCAGGCGGATGCGGCGAAGGGCGTGGTTGCCGGTGTCGGCGACGTACAGCGATTCGCGCACCAGGCACAGGCCGCGCGGCAGGCGGAAGGCGGCGTCCTCGGCGGCGCCGTCGACCAGGTCGCCGTGGCCGGTGCCGAACTCGCGCAGCACGCGGCCCGAATGCGTGCATTCGAGGATGCGATGGTGGCCGGTGTCGGCCACGTAAAGGTGGTTTTCGCCGACCGCCAGGCCCGAAGGGAATGCCAGCGGCAGCCGGGGCTCGCTGCCCAGCCGGCGCGGCGGATCGGCCTGCAACACGGCGCCGCCGACCTCGTCGACCAGGCCGCGGATGGCGTTCTCCAGGCGCACGGCCTGGTCGTCGCCGGTGAAGACCTCGCGCAGGCGGCCACGGGTGTCGACCAGCGCGACCGACGGCCAGGACTGGATGCCGTAGTGCTGCCAGGCGCTCCAGCCACGATCATTGGCGACCGGGAAAGGGATACCCAGGCGGTTGGCCGCCTTGAGCACGAGGCGACCGTCGAGCTCGGAATCGAAACGCGGTAAGTGGATGCCCAGCAGGGTCAGGCCGAGCGGGAACTTCGACTGCAGCCGGGTGAGCTCCCCGAGCAGGGTGTGGCAATAGGCCGAGGCGGCATTCCAGAACACCAGTCCCAGCACGCGGCCCCGGTGCGTTTCGATCCGCTGCGGGTCGGCATTGAGCCACTGCAGTTGGGCCGGCAGTTCGGGGGCGGCGTGGACGGTCATGGGCAGGGTGTCCAGGGGGCTCGGGTCATTATGCCTGCGAAGCCAAACGCCGCAGCAGGCCTTCGGCGGCTTCGCTGGCGAGTTGGCAGACGTGGTCGAAATCGCGTTCCTGGCCGTAATAAGGATCGGGCACTTCCCCGCCCCGTGAGACGCCGCACCAGTCCAGGGCCAGCGCGATGCGCCCACGCGCGTCCGACGGAGCCAGCGTCTGCACGGCGGCGAGGTTGTCGCGGTCGGCGCACAGCAGCAGGTCGAAGCGCTGGAAGTCGTTGGCCTGCAGCTGGCGGGCGCGCTGAGCCGAAATGTCCACGCCCCGGCGCCGTGCCGCGGCGACGGCCCGCGCGTCGGGCGGATCGCCGGCATGCCAGCCGCCGGTGCCGGCCGAATCGACCGTGTAGGCGACCTGCGCGTCCGGGCGCCGATGGCCGGCCCAGCCCTCCAGCAGCGGCGACCGGCAGATATTGCCCATGCATATAAACAATATATTCAATAGCTTGTATCGGTTAATTAATTCTTTTTCTCAGCCAGGAAACGACGCTCGGCGCGCGCCAGGTCGGCTTCGGTGTCGACCCCGGGCGGGAACTCGACCGGGCTCAGGCCGACCCTGATGCGATGGCCCGCCTCGAGCACGCGCAGTTGTTCCAGGGCTTCGAGCTGCTCGAGTTGGCCGGGCGGCAGGCGGGTGAAGGTGCGCAGGAAGCCGGCGCGGTAGGCGTAGATCCCGATGTGACGCAGCGCGGTGCCCGCCACCGGGCCCAGGCGGTCACGGGCAAAACGCTCGCGCTGCCAGGGAATGGGGGCGCGGCTGAAGTACAGCGCCAGGCCGTTGGCGTCCCGGACCAGTTTCACGGCATTGGGGTCGAACAGCGTCTGCGCGTCCTCGATGGGCGTGGCCAGGGTGGCCATCTCGGCGCCGCCCGAGGCCAGCGCGGCGGCGACGGCGCGGATGCCCTCGGGCGGGGCAAACGGTTCGTCGCCCTGCAGGTTCACGACGATCTGGTCGTCGTCCCAGCCCAGCTGCGCCGCGCATTCGGCCAGGCGGTCGGTGCCCGAAGGGTGCTCGGCGCGGGTCATGCACACGCGCAGTGGCTGCCCGGCCAGGGCCTCGGCGATGCGCGGGTCGTCGGTCGCCACCACCACCTCGCTCGCCCCGGCGGCAAGGGCGCGGCGGGCCACGTGCACGACCATAGGTTCGCCGGCGATCAGGCGCAGCGGCTTGCCCGGCAAGCGCGTGGCGCCGTACCGGGCCGGGATGGCGACGATGAAGTCAGGCGTTTTCATGGCGGGGTTCCGGGTGCCGGTTCGCGACGGTGTACGAGCAGCTTTTCGTGGACGGCCTCGACGAAGGCGTCCGGCAGGTCCGCCACGGCCGGCACCGACCAGGTATTGGCCAGGCCGAAACCGGCGCATTTGACGGCATCCTTTTCCGTCATCAGTCGTGGCGCCGCCGGGGCGAATTCCAGCTCGCCCGGCCGGTAGCGGTGGTGGTCGGGAAACGCGTGTTCGATCACCTGCAGGCCTGCGGCGCGCAGCGCCCGGAAAAAGCGCGCCGGATGGCCGATGCCAGCGATCGCGTGCACCGGGCCGGGTTCGAACAGGCCCAGGGGCCGGGGCTCGCCCGGCCCCAAGGGCTGGGCATCGCCCAGGCGCAGGTCCATGCGCCATTCACCGGTGTCGGCGTCGCCGCCGTTGATCACCCTGAAATCGACCCCGCGGCCGGCGGGTTCGCGCAGCGGCCCGGCCGGGATCAGCCGGCCGTTGCCGAGCCGCCGCTCGCCGTCGCGGACTTCGATTTCCAGGTCGCGGCCCAGGCGCAGGTGCTGGAGGCCGTCATCGGCGATCACCAGGGAGCAGCCGGCCGCGACCAGCCGGCGCGCCGCCGCCGCGCGATCGCGATCGACGGCCACCGGCAGGCCGGTCTGGCGCGCAATCAGCAGCGGTTCGTCGCCACAGTCGGCGGGACTGGAGTCGGGCCGCGCCCAGGTGGGTTCCCGGCTGGTCCGGCCGTGGCCCCGGCTGGCGATGCCAGGCTTCCAGCCACGTCGCGCGAGCGCCCGCGCCAGGGCGATCGTCAACGGGGTCTTGCCGGCGCCGCCAGCGACCAGGTTGCCGACCACCAGCACCGGCACCGGCAGCCGGTGCGTGCGCAGCCAGCCGCTGGCATAAAAATGCCGTCGCATCCGGATGATCCCGCCGTTGACCCACGCCAGCAGCCGAAGTGCCGGCCCCGGCGCCACGTCGCCATACCAGCGCCGCAGCAGCCAGCGCTCGAGCCGGGCCTTCACCCGGCCTCCGGCTCGCGGAACTGCATGCGGTGCAGGTGGGCGTAGAGCCCGCCCTTGGCCAGCAGGCTGGCATGGGTGCCCTGCTCCACCAGCTTGCCGCCGTCGAGCACGAGCACCTGGTCGGCGTGTTCCACCGTGGACAGGCGGTGCGCGATGACCAGGGTGGTGCGGTCCGGGATGAGCCGGTTCAGGGCGTCCTGCACCAGCCGTTCGGACTCGGTGTCCAGCGCGGCGGTGGCCTCGTCCAGGATCAGGATCGGGGCGTCCTTGAGGATGGCGCGGGCGATGGCAAGCCGCTGGCGCTGGCCGCCGGAAAGCAGGCCGCCGTTCTCGCCGATCGTGGCCTGCATGCCGCCAGGCAGGCGCTCGATGAACTCCAGCGCATTGGCGGCTTCGGCGGCGGCACGGATGCGCTGGGGGTCGGCGCCAGCGTCGGCGCCATAGGCGATGTTGGCGCTGATCGAGTCATCGAACAGCATCACGCGCTGGCCGACCATGGCGATCTGGCGGCGCAGGTCGGCGAGGCGGTAATCGCCGACCGGCTCGCCGTCCACGCGCACCTCGCCCTGGCTGGCTTCGTAAAAGCGCGGCAGCAAGCGGATCAGCGTCGACTTGCCGCTGCCCGAACGGCCGACGATGGCGGTGACGGTGCCAGGCGCGGCCCGGAAACTGATGCCGGACAGGGCCGGTGTTTCCTGCCCGGGATAGATCACCGAGACGTCGCGGAATTCGATCTCGCCGCGGGCGCGGGCCAGTTCGCGCCGGCCGCCATCGGCTTCGTCGGCCTCGTCGAGGATGAAGAACAGCCGGTCGGCCGCGGCGACGCCGCGCTGGACCACGCTTTGCACGTTGGCGATGCGCTTGAGCGAAGGCAGCATCGCCATCATCGAGGTCAGCAGGGCCACGAAGATGCCGGCGGTCATGCGGCCCTGGCTGGCTTCGTGGCCGGCGACCAGCAGGATCACCGCCAGCGCCACCGCCGCCAGGGTCTGCACCAGCGAGGAAGCACCCGCGCGCGTCGCCTCCACTTTCACGCCCAGGCGCAGGTTCTGGCCGATCAGGCTGCGGTAGCGCGCCAGTTCCGATGCCTGGGCGCCGTAGATCTTGACTTCCTGCTGCGCCGACAGCGCCTGTTCGGCGATCTGCGCCATGTTGGCCACGCCGTCCTGGATGCCGCGGTTGATGCGCCGGTAGCGGCGCCCCACCACGGCGGAAATGCCGGCGATCAACGGCGCCAGCACCAGCATCACCAGGGTCACCAGCGGGCTGTACCAGAACATCACGCCCAGCAGCGCGACGATGGTGAGGCTGTCGGTGAGGATGGTCTTGAGCGCGTCCGAGCTGGCCTGGGTGACCTGCTCGGTGTCGTAGTTCAGGCGCGACACCATCGCCGGCACCGGTTCGCGGTCGAAGCGTTCGCTGGGCAGGCGCAGGTACTTGGCCAGGATGTCCTCGCGCAGGTCGCGCACGACGCTGCGCCCGGTGCGGGCCATGCCGTAGTCGGTGGCGAAGGTGGCGATGCCGCGCAGCACGAACAGCGCGACGATCGCCAGCGGGATCGTCCAGCGCATGCCCGGGTTCTGGGCGACGAAGGTTTCATCGACGATGGGTTTCATCATCCAGGTGAAAGCCGCCGCCGCGCCGGCCTCGAAGACCATGCCGATGCCGGCTGCGAGCAGCAGCGGCCAGTAGCGGCGGGCGCGGGTGAGCAGTCGCCGGTAGACCACCCAGGCCGGGGTTTCCGAGCTCATGGTTCCGCCCCGGGCGTGGTCGCCAGGTTGACCCGGGTGAAGCCCAGCTGGCCCAGGCTGTCCATCACCGTCACCAGGTGCTGGGTCTGCGAACGGGCATCGGCGCGTATGACGATCTGGCGCGTGCGGTCGCTGCCGGCCTCGCTGGCCAGGCTGGCGCGCAGCGAGGCGGGGTCGGTCTTGAGCACCTCGTTGTTGCCGATGAAGATCCGGCCCTCGGCGTCGATCAGCACGGTCAGCGGCTGCTCGACCTGGACCTCGGTGCGTGAATCGGTCTTGGGCAGCACGATCTTGAGCGCCGAACGGTGGTCGAAGGTGGTGGTGACCACCAGGAAGATGATCAGGCAGAACACCACGTCGATCAGCGAGACGAGGCTGATCTCCGGTTCATCGGGAACGCGGCCGGTACTGAGTTTCACGCCTTGCTCCGCTTGGTGGCGCGCGGCGGCTTGCCGGGCGTGGCCGATGGCTCCTCCTCCAGGGCGTCGAGCAGCGCGGTGGCCTGCTGCTCCATTTCCACCACGTAGCCGGTGATCCGGCCGCGCAGGTAACGATGGAAGATGACCGCGGGGATGGCCACGCACAGGCCGGCGGCGGTCGAGATCAGTGCCTGGCCGATGCCGCCCGCCAGGCGGTTGGCGTCGCCGACGCCGGCGGTGAGGATGTCCAGGAACATCTCGATCATGCCGAACACGGTGCCCAGCAGGCCCAGCAAGGGCGCGACGGCGGCGATGGTGCCCAGGGTGTTGAGGAAACGCTCCATGCGGTGCGCGACATGGCGGCCGACGTCTTCGATGCGTTCCTTGATGATCTCGCGCGGGCGGTGGCGCACGTCCAGCCCGGCGGCCAGCAGTTCGCCCAGGGGCGAGTTACGGCGCAGGATGTCGATGTGCTTGGGGTCCAGCTCCCGGCCGCGGGCCCAGTCACGGACCTCTTCGCCCAGGCCGGGCGGCAGCACTTCCTGCCGGCGCAGGCTCCAGAAGCGCTCCAGGATGATGGCCAGCGCCAGTATCGCCAGCGCGATGATCGGCGCCATTACCCAGCCGCCTGCCTTGATCAGTTCCAGCACGCCTCACCTTTGCCGTTGGGGGGTCGCCGATAGCATAGCCTGTGCCGCCAGCCGGGGCATGGCGCCAGTAGCGCGGACGGTCACGGCGAAGGCGTTCGATCACGCGCACGCCGTCGCGTCCAAGGCGCAGTCGTATGGCCCCCAGCGACGCACTGTCGAGCAGGCGCACGTCGTAGCGCTGGTAGCGGTCGAGCACGATCTGCTTGGGCAGGCCAAAGCGGTTGTCGTGGCCAACCGGCAGCAGCCCCACCCGGGGCCTCACCGCGGCAAGGAAATCCAGGCTCGACGAGGTGTCGCTGCCGTGGTGCGGCACCACCAGCACGTCGCTGCGCAGCGCCCCGGGGGGCAGCTTCGCCAGCCGGGCCTCGACGTGCCTGCCGATGTCGCCCGGCAGCAGTGCGCTGGCGCCGGCCGAGCGGATGTGCAGCACGCAGCTGCTGTCATTGCGCAGGTAGGGAAAGTGCGGCGTCGGATGCAGCCAAGTGAACTGCACGCCGTCCCATTGCCAGCCCTCGCCCGCCAGGCAGGGCTGCATCCCGGGGCGTGCCCAGGCCTCCGGCGCCAGCGTGCGGGCGATCGGCAGGCCGGCGCGAACGGCATTCGCGCCGCCGGCATGGTCGTTGTCGCCGTGGCTGAGCACGAGGCGGTCGATGCGACGCACGCCGGCCGCCCGCAGCGCCGGCAGCACCGCGGCTTCACCAAAGTCCATGCCGCGCGGTGGCGCCGGCCCGGCATCGTAGAGCAGCACGTGCCGGTGGGTGATCACCGCCAGCGCCAGGCCTTGCCCGACGTCCACCAGCCACAGGTCGACGTCCCCGCGTGCGGGCCGGTCCGCGGCCGGCCAGAACAAGGGCAACAGCAACAGCGCGGCCAGGCCTTTCCCGGGCACGCCCCTGGGCAATAGCAGCCAGAAGCTGCCGGCCAGGGCCAGCGCCACGCTCACCAGGCTTGGCTCCGGCAGCCAGGCCAGCGCGGCCGGCCACCGGGCCACCCAGGCCAGGCCCTGCCAGAGCAGGTCCATCATCGCGGCCGCCGCCTGCCAGGCCAGGGCCGCGGCGCCTTCGTGCACGGGATGCAGGAGCAAACCCAGCAAGGCCAGCGGCACCACGCCCAGGCTGATCCAGGGAATGCCGACCAGGTTCACCAGCGGACCCGGCAGCGAGGCCTGGCTGAAGAACCAGGCGCCGATCGGCAACAGTCCCAGCATCGCGACGGCCTGGGCGCCGATGAAGGGACGCCACCAGCCCTGGCCCGGCTCCCTGGGCAGGCACCACAGCAGCCAGGCCACCCCGAGGTAGCTGAGCCAAAAGCCAGGCGACAGCACCGCCAGCGGGTCCGCGAGCAGCACGGCGATGGTCGCCAACGCCAGCGACTGGCCGTCGGCCTGCGGCCGGCGCAGCAAGCGCGCCAGCACGACCACCGCGATCATCAGCGCGGTTCGCACGGTGGGAAGCGCGAAACCCGCCAGCGCGGTGTAGGCAAGCGACAGCGCCAGGGCCATGGCTGCGGTGCCCAGCGGCCGGGGCCAGCGTCTCGCCAGCACCGGGAACAACCGCCAGAGCAGTTGGCCCAGCAGGGCGCCGAAACCCGCGACCAGGCCGACGTGGAATCCGGAGATCGCGATCAGGTGGGTCAGTCCGGTCGCACGCAGCACGGTCCAGTCGTGGTCGTCCAGGCCACGGGTATCGCCCAGGGCCAGGGCCTGCACGAACCTGGCCCGGGCATCGGGCACGGCCGCTGCGATCGCCAGCGAGAGCCGCTCTCGCTGGCGGTCGATGGCCTGGCTGGCCGCCGGCTCGCCCGCGGGCCTGCCGGCGAGCACGTAGCCGGTGGCGGTGAGCCGCCGCTCCAGCGCCCGCCGTTCGAAATCGAATCCCCCGGGGTTGACCACGCCCCGCGGTGCGCGCAGCCGGAGATCGAACTGCCACCGACTGCCCGCCCCGATCGCCGGCAAGGGCTCGCCAGGCCGGACGAACCAGCCCAGCTGCAGCCGCCTGCCCTCGAGCCAGGCACTGTCGCCCTGCCCCTGCTCCACCCGGAAGCCGAAGCGCACGGAGCCATCGTTGGCTTCAGGCAAGCCAAGCACGTAGCCGCGCACCGCGTGCATCCCGGTCGCGTCCGGCGCGGGCAGGCGCAAGGCCAGTGCATGCATGCCATGCACGCTGGCCAGGCAAACACCGACCAGGCCGGCACCGAGCCAGCGCCAGCGCGTTGGCGAACACCACAGCCATAACCCGGACAGGCCCCAGGCCAGGCAGATCGCCAGGCCCGGCAGGCTGGCCAAGCCCTGCACCCAAAGCACGCCGGCCAGCAGCGCAGCCGCGACGCCGGGCCCGAAGGGCGCCGGGACCGGGGCACGCTGGCCCGGCAAATCAGTCCCCGGTGGCGGGTCGCAGTTGTCCCTGGGTCAGTTCCAGGGTCCGATCCAGTCGCCGCGCCAGGCGGCGATCGTGGGTCACCATGACCAGGGCCGTGCCCAGGTCGCGGTTGAGTTCGAGCAGCAGGTCGAAGACGGTCGCTGCCGTCTTTTCGTCGAGATTGCCGGTCGGTTCGTCGCCAAGCACGCAGGCCGGCCGGGTGACCAGGGCACGTGCCACCGCGGCCCGCTGGCGTTCACCGCCAGAAAGTTCGCCCGGCTTGTGGCCCAGCCGGTGGCCCAGGCCGACGCGTTCGAGCAGCGCCTGCGCCGCCGGACGCGCCGCGCTGGCGCGGTCGCCTCGGATGAGCAGCGGCATCATCACGTTTTCGAGCGCAGTGAATTCCGGCAACAGGTGGTGGAACTGGTAGACGAAGCCAAGGGCCCGGTTGCGCAACAGGCCACGCTCGCGCTCGCCCAGCGCCGACATGCGTTGCCCGTCCACGTGCACCTCGCCCGAACTGGCGCTGTCCAGGCCACCGAGCAGGTGCAGCAGGGTGCTCTTGCCGGCGCCGGAGGCACCGACGATGGCGACGGTTTCGCCGCGGCGCACGGAAAGTTCCAGTCCGTCGAAGACCGGCGTGCGCAGGTCGCCTTCCTGGTAGGTCTTGCCCAGGTCCTCGCAGCGGATGACGACGTCGTTCATGGGCTTATTCATAGCGCAGCGCCGTGGCCGGATCGGTGCGCGAGGCGCGCCAGGCCGGGTAGATCGTCGCCAGCAGGCACAGCACGAAGGCCACGGCGGCCACCATGGCCACGTCGGCCGCGTCCACCAGGGTGGGCACGCCGGAAATGTAGTAGACGTCCGAGGGCATCAGTTCGGTCTTGAAGGTCTGTTCGATGAAATGCACGATTTCCGAGAGGTTGCTGGCCAACAGCACGCCGCTGGCGACGCCGATGCCGATGCCCAGCACGCCGATCACCATGCCCTGCACGATGAAGACCCGCATCACCGCCCCCGGCGACATGCCCAGGGTGCGCAGGATGGCGATGTCGGACTGCTTGTCCTGCACCAGCATCACCAGCGAGGACACCAGGTTGAAGGCGGCGATGGCGATCACCAGCGAGAGCAGGATGAACATCACCGTCTTCTCGAGCTTGAGCGCCCGGAAGAAATTGGCGTGGTCCTGGGTCCAGTCGCGCACGCGGTAGTGGCCCTGCATGCGGTCGGCCAGGTCCCGCGCCACCGGCCAGGCTTCCCACAGGTCTTCGAGCTTGAGCCGCACGCCGCTGACGCCCTCGCCCATCCGCCCCAGCCGCTGGGCGTCGGCGATGTGCACCAGGGCCATGCCCAGGTCGTACTCCTGGGCCCCGGCTTCGAAGATGCCCACCACCTCGAACCGCCGCGCCCGCGGCATCGCGCCCAGCGGGGTGACGGTGGACTCGGAGATATAGACATTGACCGAATCGCCAACGCCGGCGCCGAGCAGCAGCGACAGCTCGCGGCCCAGGATGATCCGGTACTCGCCGGCCTGCAGGTCGTCCAGGCTGCCCTGCACCATCTTGTCGGCCAGCTCCGAGACCTGGGGCTCCAGCGCCGGCATCACGCCGCGGATGATCGCGCCCCGCCGCGTGCGCCCCTGCAGCAGCGACTCGGTTTCGACGTAGGGCGCGGCACCGAGCACGCGCGGGTCCTCGCCGGCCAGCGCCACGGCCCGCGGCCAGTCCTGCAGGGGGCCGTCGAGGCCGGACACGGTGGCATGCGCCACCATGCCCAGGATGCGGTCGCGCAGCTCCTGCTGGAAGCCGCTCATCACCGAAATCGTGGTGATCAGCGCCATCACGCCGATGATGATCCCGAGGATGGACGCCATCGAGATGAAGGAGATGAAGCCATTGCGGCGTTTGGCGCGCAGGTAGCGCAGGCCGATGGCGAGGGAAAGATTCGGGAGCATGGGGGCCTAGGCTGCCATGGAAGGCAGGTGGATTCCGGAACGGGGGCTGACGGCCGCGGCCAGGCGAAGCCGGCGGCGGTCGGGACCGGCTAGCGTATCGGGCCACCAGCTGCGCGACCAGCGCCGCCCTTGCGCAGTGCGGGCCTGGATGCGCAGCAAGGGACCTTGTTCCCGTAGCCGGGGCGAGCTCAGGCGGTGGCGCCCGCCGGCGAGGTCATGCACCACCAGGGTGTCGCCTTGCCAGACCAGGGACACCGGGGCGCGCAGTGCCTCGCGCCGGGCCCGGGCCAGGCCGGCCAGGACGACCAGGCCGGCGAGCATCGGCTTGAGTGCGTCCGGCAAGCCGCTGGCCAGCACCGACGCGGCCGCCAGCCCGGCGAGCAGGCAGAGTGCACCGACCAGCCAGCGCGAGGGGCGCCATTCAATGCGGCAGGGCAAGGATGCGTTCGACGATGAGGGCAAGGCCGGTGTCCTCCGGGCGCTCGCGGCCCATGAACCATCGCCAGAGCTTATCGTCCTCGGTGTCCATCAGCCGTAGGAACTGCGCCCGTTCCGCGTCGTCCGCGCTCGTCCAGCGGCCGTCGAGATAGCGCAACATCAGCTGGTCGAGTTCGCGCATGCCGCGCCGGCAGCGCCAGCGCAGGCGCTTGAGCTCCGCGTCTTCGCTCACAGCACCCCGGCCAACAGCACGCCCCACAGCGTCCACAGCACCAGTGCGCCCAGGGCGTAGACGGCGAAGCGGTGCGGGACCTTGTTGTAGCTGCAGTGGATGGCGCTGTGCGCCACGCGCAGCCCGACGAAAGCCCAGGCCAGCCCGACCGTCAGCGGCGAGGCCAGGTCCTGGTTCACCCCGACCAGCAGCGCCAGGTAGAACAGCACCGGCAGTTCGAACAGATTGCGGAAGTTGTCGGCGGCGCGACTGTCCTTGAGGCGCGCCGACATCTGCGCCGACGTGGCCACGGCCTGCGGGTGGATTCGCTCGCGGGCCAGCTGGCTCAGGCGTTCGAACCCCATCCGGAACATCACCAGCATGGTCAGGGCCGCCATCGCGAAACCCGGCAGCAGGAGGTCGCGGGCGTCCATGCTCAGGCACCCCGTCGCTGCAGCATCAGCTTCTTGATCTCGCCGATGGCACGGGCCGGGTTCAGGCCCTTGGGACAGGTGCGGGTGCAATTCATGATGGTGTGGCAGCGGTAGAGCTTGAACGGATCCTCGAGGTCGTCCAGGCGCGCACCGGTGTCCTCGTCGCGGGAATCGATGATCCAGCGGTAGGCCTGGAGCAGCACGGCCGGCCCCAGGTAGCGGTCACCGTTCCACCAGTAGCTGGGGCAACTGGTCGAACAGCAGGCACACAGGATGCATTCGTAGAGACCGTCGAGCTTGGCGCGGTCTTCCTTGGACTGCAGGCGCTCCTTGGCCGGCGCCGCGCTCTGGGTGCGCAGCCAGGGCTTGATCGAGGCGTACTGCGCGTAGAAGTGCGTGAGGTCGGGCACCAGGTCCTTCACCACCGGCATGTGCGGCAGCGGGTAGATCGGTACTTCCTTCTTGCCGCAGTCCTCGATCGCCTTGGTGCAGGCCAGGGTGTTGGTGCCGTCGATGTTCATCGCGCAGGAGCCGCAGATGCCCTCGCGGCACGAACGCCGGAAGGTCAGCGTCGGGTCGATCTCGTTCTTGATCTTGATCAGCGCGTCGAGAACCATCGGCCCGCACGCGTCCATGTCGACTTCGTAGGTGTCGGTGCGCGGGTTGGCGCTGTCGTCGGGGTTCCAGCGGTAGACCTTGAAGGTGCGCACGTTCTTCGCGCCCTGGGCCGCGAAATGCTTGCCCTTGCCGACCTTGGAATTCTTGGGGAGGGTGAACTCAGCCATCTGTGCTTTTCCTGGTCAGTAGGTCCGCGCCTTGGGCGGGACGACGTCAACGTCCTTGCTCAGCGTGTACATGTGCACCGGGCGGTAGTCGAGGCGGGTCTGGCCCGCGTCGTCCACCCAGCACAGGGTGTGCTTGTGCCAGTTGTCGTCATCGCGTTCGGAGAAATCCTCGCGGGCGTGGGCGCCGCGGGATTCCTTGCGGTTCTCCGCCGACACCATGGTCGCCACCGCCTGGCCCAGCAGGTTCTGCAGTTCCAGGGTTTCGATGAGGTCGGAGTTCCAGATGAGCGACCGGTCCGAGACCCGCACGTCGGCGAAGGACGCGTGGACCTCGCTGATCTTGCTGACGCCTTCGCGCAGGGTGTCGCCGGTGCGGAAGACCGCGGCGTTGTTCTGCATCACCTGCTGCATGTTGTCGCGGATGACCGCGGTCGGCGTGCCGCCGCTGGCGTTGCGCAACTTGTCCAGGTTGGCCAGCGACTTCTCGCAGGCCGAGGCCGCCAGCGACTTGTGCGGCGCGCCGGGCTTGATGGTCTCGGCGCAGCGGTTGGCGACAGCGCGGCCGAACACCACCAGGTCGAGCAGCGAGTTCGAGCCCAGGCGGTTGGCGCCGTGCACCGACACGCAGGCGGCTTCGCCGATGGCGTACAGGCCCGGCACCACGGTGTCCGGGTTGCCGTCGCGCAGGGTGACGACCTCGCCGTGGTAGTTGGTCTGCAGGCCGCCCATGTTGTAGTGCACGGTCGGCAGCACCGGGATCGGCTGCTTGGTGACGTCGACGCCGGCGAAGATCTTGGCGGTCTCGGCGATGCCCGGCAGCTTCTCGTGGATGTCAGCCGGGTTGAGATGGGTGAGGTCGAGGTGGATGTGGTCCTTCTTCGGGCCGACGCCGCGGCCTTCGCGGATCTCGATGGTCATCGAGCGCGACACCACGTCGCGCGAGGCCAGGTCCTTGGCATTGGGCGCGTAGCGTTCCATGAAACGCTCGCCGTCCGAATTGCGCAGGATGCCGCCTTCGCCGCGGACGCCTTCGGTGATCAGGCAGCCGGCGCCGTAGATGCCGGTCGGGTGGAACTGCACGAACTCCATGTCCTGCAGCGGCAGCCCGGCGCGCAGCGCCATTCCGCCGCCGTCGCCGGTGCAGGTATGGGCCGAGGTGGCGCTGAAGTAGGCGCGACCGTAGCCACCGGTCGCCAGCACCGTGCCCTGGGCGCGGAACAGGTGCAGTTCGCCGGTGGACATGTCCAGGGCCAGCACGCCGAGGCAGGCGCCCTCCTCGTCCATGATCAGGTCGAGCGCGAAGTATTCGATGAAGAACTCGGCCGAGTGCGCCAGCGACTGCTGGTACAGCGTGTGCAGGATCGCGTGGCCGGTGCGGTCGGCGGCGGCGCAGGTACGCTGGGCGGTGCCCTTGCCGTAGTGCGTGGTCATGCCGCCGAACGGGCGCTGGTAAATCTTGCCGTCGTCGGTGCGCGAGAACGGCACGCCCTGGTGCTCGAGTTCGATGATCGCCGGGATCGCTTCGCGGCACATGTATTCGATGGCGTCCTGGTCGCCCAGCCAATCCGACCCCTTGATGGTGTCGTAGAAATGGAAGCGCCAGTCGTCCTCGCCCATGTTGCCCAGCGCGGCCGAGATGCCGCCCTGCGCCGCGACGGTGTGCGAGCGGGTCGGGAACACCTTGCTGATGCAGGCGGTCTTGAGGCCCTTCTGGGCCAGTCCGAACGTGGCGCGCAGGCCGGCACCGCCGGCGCCGACGACGACCATGTCGTACTTGTGCTCGTGGATCTTGTAGGCGGACGTCATGGCGTTCTCAGGCAGTGAATACGATGCGGCCGATGGCCAGCAGGGAGGCGATGGCGGCGATGGCGAAGACGAACTTGACGATCACCTGCAGCAGCAGCTCGGCGCCGCCGTGCACGTAATCCTCGATCACCACCTGCAGGCCAAGCTTGGCGTGCCACAGCAGCGACAGCACGAAGGCGGTCATCAGCGCGGCGGTCAGTGGCTGCGCCAGGACGGCGCGCACGGTGATCTGGTCGTCGCCGATCATCCCGACCATCAGGATGACGAACCACGGGCTCAGCAGCAGCAATGCGATCGCGGTGAGCCGCTGGTGCCACCAGTGGCTGGTGCCGTCCTTGGCCGACCCCAGGCCCTTGGCCCGGGCGAGCGGGTTGCGCAGGCTCATGCCGCACCTCCCATGCGCAGGCCCAGCCACCACAGGCCGCCGGTCAGCACCAGGGTCAGCACGGCCACGGCGTAGCCGCTGGCGTAGAGACGGGGAATGTCGTAACCATGGCCGGCGTCCCAGGCGAGGTGCCGGATGCCGTTGAGGAAGTGGTAGACCAGGCAGGCCGACAGGCCGAAAAGCATGATCTGTCCAGGCACCGAGGCCAGCACAGAGCGTGCATGCTCGAAACCCGCGGCGCCGCCGGCGACCGCCACCAGCCAGGCGACCAACAGCAGCGAGCCCAGGGCCAGCACCACGCCGGTGATGCGGTGCAGGATGGACATCACCATCGTGATTTGCGGCTTGTAGACCTGCAGGTGTGGGGACAGGGGTCGTTCTTGCGTCGCCATGGGCTGCGCTCGTAGGTTGGTGTGGGGAAGGATGCCCCGCCGGATGTCGGCGTGGCGTCAGAAGTCGATGCAGCGGCCGTTTTTCTCCCAGTCGCCGTAGCGCGTGGGGTCCGGGCCGTCGCGCCCGCCGATCTCCGCGGGAGGCGCCTTGCCGGCCTCGTTGCCGCCGGCGCCGCCGTCCGGGGTTTCGGGACGAGCGGGGGTATCGCCTATGATGCGCGGCTCCGTGGTCATTCGAATATGTTAAGTCCCACCCCCATGTCGTTCAAGCCAAATCCTGCCCCGGCGTCCCTGCCCACCCTGCCCGGCATCGGCCTGCTGCGTGTCGCCGGGCCTGATGCCGCGGCTTTCCTGCAGGCCCAGTCGATGAACGACGTGACGGCGCTGGCCCCCGGCCGATGGCAGTGGAACGGCCTGTTGACGCCCAAGGGGCGCGTGATTGCGCTATTCGCGCTGCTGCGGGAGGCCGACGGACAGTTCCTGCTGGTCTTGCCCGACTTCGACGCGGAAGCGATGGCCGCACACCTCGGGCGCTTCGTTTTCCGCAGCAAGCTGCGCCTGGCACCGCTTGATGGCTGGCGCGCCGCCGCCGGCCCGGCCCCCGACACCGGCGCTGCCGCGAGGGCCACCGGCAACGCGGACGCCGGCTGGGCGCTGGACATCTCCGGGGCAGACGCGAACCGCGGGCTTTGGCTGCTGCCGGCCGACCATCCCGCCCTCGCCCCCGAGAACCCGACGGCAAGCCAGGCCTGGCGCGCCGCCGACCTGGCCCACGGCCTGCCGCGCCTGCCTGCCGACCAGCGGGAAGCCTGGACCCCGCAGATGCTTTCGCTCGAGCGGCTGGGCGCCTTCAGCCTTAAGAAGGGCTGTTATCCCGGCCAGGAAATCGTCTCCCGGACCCACTACCTGGGCCAGGCCAAGCGCGTGCTGGCCCGGCTGGCGGCCGACGCGGCGGTCCCGGAAGGCGCCCCCGTGCTCGACGAGGTCGGGCGGGAGCTGGGGCGCGTGGTCTGCCAGGCCGAGGCCGGACAGGGTCACCAGGTGCTGGCGGTGCTGCCCGCGGACCGCGATCCGGACGCCCGGCTCAGTGCCGGTGCCGGACTCTCGGCACTGCCGCTGAACGACGGTCTGGCGCGCTGACCAACACCCGCTTCCGGATACCGGAACCCACCGCACACAACGTGGAAACAGGCCGGTAGCTCGCTTGGCCCCCGGGCGTTTGTCTGCTATACCCGCTGCCACAGGGAGGAACAGAACATGATGATCAGGAATTGTTTGTTGACGGTGGCCATGGCGCTTGCTGCGGCACCGGCAATGGCAGCCAACTACACGCTCGCCGTGGAGCCCAACTACCCGCCGGCCCAGGCCGAAATGGTCTACCAGCCGCTGCTGGACTACCTGTCGGCCTCGACCGGGCACAAATTCAAGCTCAAGACCGCGGCCAACTACCATGTCTACTGGCGCGACCTGCGCGCCGGCATGAAGGTCGACTTCGCCTTCGAGGAAGCCCACTTCGCCGGCTACCGCATGGGCCGCCTGGGCTTCACGCCGCTGGTGCGCACGGCCGAGCCCACGCGCTATTCCCTGGTGGCCGACAGCATGATCGCCGAGGAAGGCACCGCGGGCCTGATCGGCCGGCCGGTGGTGTCCATGCCCTCTCCCAGCATGGGCTACCTGCTGATGCTCGAGATCTACCGCAATCCGATCGCGGCGCCTGAAATCAAGTCGGTCGGCACCGGCTGGCGCGACGGCGTCGAGATGATCTTCTCCCAGGAAACCCAGGCCGCGATGGTGCCCAACTACATCGCGCAGCTGTACCCGAACCTGGTGGTGGTCTCGGAGTCGCGTGAGTTCGTCGGGCGTACGCTCAGCGCTGCCGGCACGGTGCCTTCGGACGTCCAGGACGCGGTGGCGGAAGCCATGCTGAAGCTGCACGAAGACCCGGGCTCGTACGAGGTGCTGGTCGAACTCGGTGCCAGCAGCTTCGTGGACGCGCCGGCAAGCGACTACACCCGCAGTGAGTCGTTGCTGGCTGGCGTGTTTGGCTACAAGCCGCGCCCGGCCGCGCCGGTCGTCGAGGACGAACCGCAGCCCGAGGCCATCGACCTCGATTCGATCAGCGATGAAGAACTCGGTGGCCTGGAGGTCACCGCGGGCGACTGACCCTGCCCACGGGCCGCCCGGGCTGGCCCCGGGCGCGCCCATGCAGGACGCCCGGTTCGCGCACTCAGTCCGCTTCGAAGTGGATCACGTCGCCGCTGTTGGCCGCGAAGCTCTGGCCCAGGCTGATGGTGCCGGACTTGCGAAGGTGCACCTCGTCCCGGTGCAGTTTTAGTTCGTCGTCCTCGCCCATGCGCACGTAGGTGCCATTGGTCGAGCGATCGGCAAGCATGAAGTGCCCGCGCTTGAATTCGACCATCGCGTGGGTGCGGCTGACCCAGTCGGCCTCAACCACCAGCTGGTTGCCCGGCTCGCGCCCCATCAGGAAGGGTTCGGAATCGGGCCGAAGTTCGACCACCTCGCCCCGGTGCTTGAGCCGCAGCACCGTCTCCACGCCGCCGTCCTCGCCGGTGCCCTGGCGCGGGCCGGTTTGCACCAGGGTCATGCCGGAGGTGTCCTCCTGCCAGACCAGGTCGACGATGGCGATGGGCAGCAGCTTGCCGCTGACCCGTGCCTTGCCCAGGCTGCGCGCCTCCGGCGCCTTGCCGGTCAGGCCATCGTAGGTCGCGGCCGTCGTCACCACCTGTTCGCGCTTGGCCAGGGAGGTCATGCGTGCGGCCACGTTGACGGCATCGCCATACACGTCGCCGTCGGCCTCTTCCAGCGCATCACCATGGTGCAGGCCGATGCGCACGGCCAGGTTGTCACGCACGAAGACGATGTCGCGGGCCAGGCGTCGCTGCATGTCGCAGGCCGCCAGCACGCCATTCATCGCACGCGGGAAGGTGCACATGATCTCGTCGCCGATGGTCTTGATGACCCGGCCGCCATGCTGGCCACACACCGCGGACAAGGCATCGAGCACCAGGGCGATCAGGCGCCGGGCCTCGACGTCGCCCTTGGTCTCGAACAGGCGCGTGCTGCCGCTGACGTCGGCGAACAGGATGGTCTGGGGCCGGGACTGGCTCATGACGGGGCAAACGATATCAGGGAATGCCCTCGGCCATCGCCACGATGTCGTCGTCGGAGGGAATGACCAGGAAGGCGGCCCCGGCCAGCGGCGTGTAGGTGTCCTCGCCGACCACGCGTCGCAGCGGCTTGGCGCCCTGCCCGGACTCGACCACGGCGGTGATGATGCCCTCGCCCACGCCGGCCGAGCGCCGGCCTTCGTCGACCACAAGGATCCTGTCGCACTCACCGGCATGGCGGCCGATGGCGTCGGCATTGAGCGGCTGCAGCCAGCGCAGGTCGACCACGCGTACCTTCCAGCCCTTGCTGGCCTCGATGCGCCGGGCGGCGCGCAGACTCATCGGCACGCCGTTGCCGAAGCTGAAGATGACCAGGTCGGTGGCCTCGGGCGCGTAGACGCGCTCTTCGCCCAGCACCATGGCCTCGCCCGGCGCCGGGTACGGCGTCAGCCACTGGCCATCGCCCGGCTCGTAGAGATCCTTGGTCATGTACAAGGCGATCGGTTCGAGGAAGGCGCAGACCCGGCCGTCCACCTTCGCCAAGGCCATCAGGGTGCGCAGCATGGTGGCGGCGTCGTCGCCGCGGCTGGGGCAGCCCACGACCAGGCCCGGGATGTCGCGCAGCGCCGCGATCGAGTTGTCGTTGTGGAAGTGGCCGCCAAAGCCGCGCTGGTAACCCAGCGAGGCGATGCGCATCAGCATCGGGTTGCGGTACTGGCCGTTGGAGAAGAACTGCAGGCTGCAGGCTTCGCCGCGGATCTGGTCGCAGGCGTTGTGGAAATACGCCAGGTACTGGATCTCCGGGATCGGCAGCAGGCCGACGTTGGCGTAGCCCTGGGCCAGCCCGAGGATCATGGTCTCGTCGAGCAGGGTGTTGAATACCCGGGCGTTGCGGAAGGCTTTGTGCAGGCCCTTGGTGACCGTGTAGACGCCGCCCTTCTGGGCCACGTCCTCGCCGAACAGCAGGGCCTCGGGGTACTGGCAGAACAGGTCGTGCAGGGCCTGGTTGATCTGGATCGCCAGGTGCCGTGGCGGCTGGTTCTCGGGCAGGCGGGCCTCGCTGCCGAACACCGCCAGGCGGCGTTCGCCGAAATCGGTGCGGCGGGCCTGGGCCTGCACCTGGTCCGGCGTGTACGGCGCCAGCGGCGCCATCACTTCGGCCAGGTCGTCGAGCTTGGGCCGGCGGTCGGCTTCTTCGGCGGCGGCGAAACAACGCGCCCGCGTGGCCTCGTAACGGGCGAGCAGCTCGTCCTTGTCCATCAGCCCGGAGGCCAGCGCGATCGCCGCCGAACGCAGCAGGGGATCGGTGGCCTCGACCGCCATCAGCTCCTCGAAGCTGCGCCATTCGATCTCGAAGTCGGTGCCGGCATGCCCCATGATCCGGGTCGTCTGCAGGTGCAGGAAGGTCGGGCGGCGCGTGCGGCGGCAATGTTCAACCGCCGCCTGCACCTGGCCGTAACCGGTCGCGAGGTCGAGGCCGTCCGCGAAGAAGTAGTCCAGGCCGGGGCGCTGGCGGAAGGCGTTGCCGATCCAGCCGCCCGGCGTCTTCACCGAAATGCCGATGCCGTTGTCCTCGCAAACGAACAGCACCGGCGCCGGCAGCCGCTGGTAGGCGGTCCACTGGGCGGTATTGAAGGCGGTCTGGGCGGTGGCATGGTTGCTCGAGGCATCGCCGAAGCTGCAGATCGCGATCGAATCTTCGGGAATCGGCAGCGCATGCCCGATCCGCCGGGCCTGCTCGATGGCGATCGCCGTGCCCAGCGCCTTGGGCAGGTGCGAGGCGATGGTGGAGGTCTGTGGCAGCACCCAGAGCGGCTTGCTTCCCCAGACCTTGTGGCGGCCGCCGGAAATCGGGTCGTCCTTGCTGGCCGCGAAGCTCAGCGCCGAATCCATCACCGGGTCCATGCCTGGCAGCTTGCGGAAACGTTCGGCCATGAAGCCGCCGGAACGGTAGTGCAGGAAGGCGGGATCGGTATGCCGGGCCAGCCTTGCGACCATGGCATTGCCTTCGTGGCCCGAGCTGCCGATGGTGTAGAAAACCTTCTGCTGCACGCGCAGCACCCGCGCCATCAGGTCCAGGTGCCGGGACACCATCTGTGATTCGAACAGTTCCAGGAAATCGTGGGCACTGCAGTGGCTGCCTTCGAGCACGGCCTCCTCGGGCGCCGGACGATGGCCAGGCCGGCCATCCCAGGCCTTGACGAACTCGACGAAGTTGTCGTCGCAGACCTTGGCGCGGTTGACGTCCTTTTGACGGGCGGGAATGGGCGTGGCGACGGACATGTAAGGCTCGCGGAAAGCGGGGTCAGCGACGCAGGCGCAGGCGGTTGACCTGCCATTGTTCGCGGGTCTGGCCCCAGATCTGGGTGGGTTGGTTTTCGTAGGGCGGCGGCAACCTGCCGGGTCCGCGCAGGCTTGCGCCAAGGCGTCGGGCCACGGCCTGGGAGCCGGTATTGGCCGGATCGATGGTCTGGATGATGTCGGTCCAGCCCAGCGTGTCCACCGCCCAGTCGATGCAGGTGGCCGCGGCTTCGGTGGCGTAGCCCTTGCCCCAGGCGTGGCGCGCGAGGGAATAGCCCACTTCCGTGCCGGGCCAGCCCTCGGGTTGCCAGGGGCCGACGCGGCCGACCCAGTCGCCGGTGGCGCGTTCGAACACCGAGAAGAAGGAAAAGCCCTGCACGTGCCAGGCGCCAACGGTGGACAGGAAGGCCCGCCAGGCAATCGCCCGCGGCTGGACCCCGCCCAGGAAGTGCATGGTTTCGGGGTCGGCGCAAAATGCCGCCCAGGACTCGAAGTCATCGCCACGGACCGGCCGCAGCAGCAGCCGTTCGGTCTCGAGCTTCAGGCCTTCCAGGTCCATGGTCGGGGCGTTGCGGCCAGGGGGGCTCAGAACGCGTTGATGCCGGTCACTTCGCGGCCGATCACCAGCTGGTGGACCGTTTCGGTGCCTTCATAGGTGATGACCGACTCGAGGTTGAGCGCGTGGCGGATCGGCGGGTGCTCGGTGGTGATGCCGGCGCCGCCGAGGATGTCGCGGGCCTCGCGGCAGATGTCGATGGCGATGCGGCAGTTGTTCCACTTGGCCAGCGACACCTGCGCCGGCTGCATGGTGCCGGCATCCTTGAGCCGTCCCAGCTGCAGGCTCAGCAGCTGCGCCAGGGTGATGCGCCGGGCCATGTCGGCCAGCTTGAGCTGCACCGCCTGGGTGGCGGCGATGGGCCGGTTGAACAGCACGCGCTCCTTGGCGTATTCAAGGGCCGAGGTATAGCTGGCGATGGCGGCACCGATCGGGCCCCAGGTGATGCCGTAGCGGGCCTGGGTGAGGCAGCCGAGCGGACCCTTGAGACCCTTGACGTTCGGCAGCCGCTGGCTGTCGGGCACCCGCACGGAATCGAAATACAGCGCCGAGGTGACCGACGCGCGCAGGCTCATCTTCTTGTGCACTTCCTGGGCCTCGAAGCCCTTGGTGCCCTTCTCGACGATGAAACCCTGGATGCCTTCCTCGGTCTGGGCCCAGACGATCGCGATGTCGGCCAGGTTGCCGTTGGTGATCCACATCTTGGCGCCGTTGATGACCCAGTCGCCGCCATCCTTCTTCGCCACGGTCTTCATGTTGGCCGGATCGGAGCCGCCGTGCGGCTCGGTCAGGCCGAAGCAGCCGATGATCTCGCCGCGGGCCATGCCGGGCAGGTACTTCTCGCGCTGCTCTTCCGAGCCGTAGGCATAAATCGGATACATGCACAGCGAACTTTGCACCGATACGAAGCTGCGGATGCCGGAATCACCGCGTTCGAGTTCCTGGCAGATCAGGCCGTAGCTGACGGCATTGAGATCGGCACACCCGTACTTCTCGGGCAGCGACGAGCCCAGCAGGCCCATGGCCGCGATTTCCGGCACGAGTTCCTTCGGGAAACGACCCTGGTCGAAGCAGTCGCCGATGATCGGGAGGACCTTCTGGTCGGTGAATCGCGCGACGGAGTCCTGGATCATGCGCTCCTCTTCGCTGAGCAGGGAGCGGATGTCGAACAGGTCGGTCGGGTTCAGGGCCATGGCTGCGGTATTCAGACGTCGGGAAAGCCCGCGATTCTAGCGGGTTCGGCCCCGGTCAGCCATTGAAAAGGGGCCGGACGAGCCGGCCCCTTCACACCGCTCCCACCCTGGGGATCAACCCTGCGGGGGCGTATCGAGCTTGGCAACGGCGATCACGCCGTTTTCGATCGGCAGCCGGTCGCCCGGATCCTCGGCCATCACCAGTTCGCCGGTCTGGTCCTCGTAGCGCCAGGTGACGTTGTAGCCGACGACCTTGTCGCGCTCGCCCAGCAACAGCTGCGCGCCCGGCTTGCGGTCGGTGCGCTGGCTGCCCAGCTCGCCGTCGGACCGGTAGGTGACGTCATAGCCCACCACCTCCTCGCGCGGCTCCGTGACGGTCTGGCAGACCTGCTGGACTTCCGTGGTCTTCTTGCCGCCGACGTGGCGACGATCGATCTCGCGGCCGGCGTAGGCACCGCCCACCGCACCGGCCACCGTGGCGAGCTTGCGGCCATCGCCCTTGCCGACCTGGTTGCCGAGCAGGCCACCGACCACGGCGCCGACGACCATGCCGTCCTTGTCGCCGAAGCGCTCGGGCTGGCGGACCTCGACCACGCGGTCCTCGCAGACCTGGCGTTGGCCGGTGCGCATTTCGACGATGGGTTCGGAGGCCACCACGTCGGCCCAGATTTCCTCTTTCTCGGTGATCGGCGTGGCCGAAAGCACCTCCGCGTACGGGGTGGCGTAGGCCTGGTAGGCGGCGATGGCGCCACCCCCGACCAGCATGCCGGCCGCTACGGCCAGGATCGTCTTGTTCATGGTGTTTTCCTCCTTGGGCGGGTTGGTGCCCGTTGTCGCGAGTGCAATCTGGTCCAGTAGACCTGAACGCCGCCATAAGCCCGTGAAGACGCCTCACCGCATGTTAATTTCCCGGGAAGCGCTTTCTACGGAGGCCCCCCATGCCCCACCCCATTACCGGTCCGCTGACCGCCTTCGCCTCGCGGTTGAAGCACCCCACCCTGTTCAAGATCACGCTCGGCCTGATGCTGCTCAGCTGGTTGCTGCCCGACCCGATCCCCTTCATCGACGAGATCGTCACCGCGCTGGCGACCCTGGTGCTCGCCAACTGGCGTCGGAACGATACGCGGCCGTCGGACGGCGACGTGATCGAAGGCGAGTCGCGGCGCGAATGAGTCCCCTGTACGACAGCCACTGCCACCTGGACGCGGCGGGTTTCGACGACGATCGTGCCGGGGTGCTGCGACGCGCCCGCGACGCCGGGGTGGCGCGGCAGCTGATACCGGCGGTCGACCGCGCAAGCTGGGACGCCATCCGGAGCCTGTGCGCCGCCGAGCCGGGCCTGCGTCCGGCCTACGGGCTGCACCCGATGTTCCTGGACCGGCACGCGCCGGCACACCTGGAGGAACTCGAACAGTGGCTCGAGACCGAACGGCCCGCGGCGGTGGGTGAATGCGGCCTGGACTTTTTCGTCGAAGGCCTGGATCCGGAGCGCCAGCGCCGGTACTTCCGTCGCCAGCTGGAACTGGCCCGCCGGTTCGACCTGCCGGTGGTCCTGCATGCGCGGCGTGCGGTGGAGGAAGTGATCGCGACCCTGCGCGAGGTCGGCGGGCTGCGAGGCGTCGTGCACAGCTGGTCGGGCAGCGAGGAGCAGGCGCGGCAGCTGTTCGAAATGGGCTTTTGCCTGGGTATCGGCGGGCCGGTCACCTACGAGCGGGCCAAGCGGCTGCGGCGCACGGTGGCGGACATGCCGCTGGACCACCTGCTGCTTGAAACCGACGCCCCCGACCAGCCCGATGCCCAGTGGCGGGGGCGGCGCAACGAGCCGGCGCGACTGCGCCACGTGCTGGACGTGGTCGCGCAACTGCGCGGCCAACCGGTCGCCGCCATCGCCGAGGCAACCACCACCAACGCGCTTCGGCTGTTCGGCTAGGCGGGGCGCGGTTCAGCCGCCGGACGGCTCCTTGAGCAGCAGCTGCACGGCCTTGCCGGCCATCGCGAAGGCGAACGCACCGGTGACATGGGTCGCCGCTCCCAGCCCGGCCCCGCAGTCGAGCTTGAGCGCGGCGTCGGCGCCCAGCTTGGGGCGCACCCCGCAGACGCTGCCGTCGGCCTGGGGATACTTCACGTTCTCGAGCGAATACACGGCCGGCACGCCGAAGTAGCGGTCCGGGTTGCGCGGGAAGCCGAAATCAGCGCGCAGCTTCTTGCGCACCAGCGCCAGCATGGCATCGTGCTCGGTGCGCGAGAGGTCACGCACGCGCACCAAGGTCGGATCGGTCCGGCCCCCGGCGGATCCACAGGCGATCACCGGCAGCTTGCGCCGGCGGCACCAGGCGATCATCTCCAGCTTGCTGCGGAAGCTGTCGCAGGCGTCGAGCACCAGGTCGTGGCCGCGATCGAGCATGGTTTCCATGTTGCCCGGCAGCAGGAAGGCCTGGACCACTTCGACCTCGATGCGCGGATTGATGGCCCGGCAACGTTCCGCCAGCACCTCGGCCTTGGCACGCCCGAACTGGCCCTCGAGGGCGTGCAGCTGACGATTGGTATTGCTCAGGCAGACTTCATCGGCGTCCACCAGCACCAGTCGGCCGACGCCGCTGCGGGCCAGCGCCTCCACCAGCCAGCTGCCGACGCCGCCCAGGCCAACCACGCAGGCCTGCCGGCGGGAAAGGCTGGCGGCCGCACCCTGGCCATAGAGCCGGTCGATGCCGGCGAATCGGGGATCGTTCATGGCGGCATTCTAGCCGGGGGCCGCGGCCTGAACGGACCCGGGCGCCCGAGGCCACCGGTCGGTTCCGGTTCAGCGCCGGCAGCCTAGCTTCGTCCGCGAGTCCCCCGAACCATTTGCAAGGAGTTCGCCATGAAGACCCGTATGCTGGTCGTCGCCGCCCTCGCCACCTCGCTGGCCGCCTGCGCCAGCCAGCCGCGCTCGTCCGGCTACGGTTATGAGCGTGGCTACGGCCCTGCCCCCTACGACCGCGGTTATTCCCAGCCACAGCGCTGCTATGACTGCGGCCGCATCGAACGCATCGAACCCGTCTACGGCGCCCGTCGCAACAGCCGCACCGGCGCCGTCCTGGGCGGCCTGGTCGGCGCGGTCGCGGCCCGCGAAGTCCCGACCCATGGCAGCGAAGGCAAGAAGAACACCGCCACCATCGCGGGTGCCGTGGCCGGCGCGGTGGCCGGCAACGCGATCGAAAACAAGGTCAACGAAGAGACCTTCGACATCCACGTTCGCATGGATGACGGTCGCCTCGTGGTGATCAATCGCAACAGCCTGGGCAACGGCATCCGCGAAGGCGCCTACGTGCGCGTGGACGGCACCCGGCTGCAGCCGCTGCGCTAACCCCCCGCAGGCCGACCAGGAAGACCGCCGTGGTATCTTCGCGGCGGTCTTTCCTTGTCCGGAGCCTGCGCATGCGTTCCCTGATACTCGTCCTGATCGGCCTGTTCGTCGGCGCGGCCTGCGCCTTGATCGCCATGAGCGCGCTGCGCCAGGGCACTGCCTACCCCAACGGCGTGATGGCCGTGATGTCGGCGCACATGCAGGGCCTTGGGGCGAACGTGAAGCAGAACCGCTGCGCCAGCACCGACTTGCTGCCGCACCTGCAGACGTTGCGCCACCTATCCAACGACCTCGAGCCGGCGTTCCTGCCGACGCAGGACGACGAGCGCTTCGTGCAGCACGCCACCGTGCTGCGCGCTTCCCTGGACGCGGCGCTGGCGACCCCGCCCGCCGACTGCGCGGCCGCCGGCGTCGCCCTTGACCGGATCCAGAACGGTTGCCAGGCCTGCCACCGCGACTTCAAGGGCTGACCGGCAGCCAGTCCGCCACGATGCCCGCAACGGCGTCGGGTTCGCGCATCCATCGGAAGTGGTCGGCACGCGCGCCGAGCCGGGCATCGTCGATTCGTTCGATGCGCCGCTCGCCCGGTCCCAGCCGGTCGAGCAGGAGTTCGAGCGTCGACAGCGGAACCAGGGGATCCTTCTCGAAATGCACGCCCAGCGCCGGGCAATGCACGCCGGCCATCGCTGCTTCGAGACCAGGAGTACCACCGACGCCCTCGTAGCGGCCCCGGCGCACGGTGCGTGACCAGTCGCGCATCAGGCCCCCCGCCTCACGCCCTGCGAATCCCAACCGCTCGCCCGGGTAGTGGCCGAGCAGCCGCGTCAACGGCGGCAGCACGTGCGCAAAGGCCGCAATGGCCCAACGCTGGCTGCCGCGATAGCGGCGCCAGTGCGGAACACCGGTGGCGACCAGGACCAGCCCGGCACAAGGCCGCTGCTGGCGCGCGACCAGCATGGTCGCGAACTGTCCGCCCAGGCTGTGGCCGCCCAGCGACCAGGCCGGCCCGGCGGGCAAGGCGTCCAGGGCGGCAGGCAGGTCCTGGTCGAGCAACTGCCCATAGCCCCAATCGGTGGAACGTCCGGCGCGCAGGCTGCTGCTGGCGGTGCCGCGCCAGTCCGGCACGGCGACGGCAACGTCCCGCCGTGCAAGCGCCGCGGCGAACCCGTCGTATTTGGAAGCCGGCACGCCCAAGGCCGGCAGGAACAGCAATCCGGACCGCGCCTGCGGCGGACGCCGCAACCGCAGGCTGAATTCGTGGCCATCGGCCGTGCGCAGCGCGATTTCTTCCGGCGGCATGTTCGGGGTTCCGTGAAAACCCGAAGCATACCCAGCCGCCGGCGTTGACGGCAGCGGTCCTCACGCCGGCGACACGGTTCCCATACATGAAGCTGACGCCACCGCGACGGCCCCATGACGTCGCCTGCCGGACACTGCAAACGTGCCCGAACCGGCATCACCCCCACCTGGAGAAAACCATGACCCTGCTTCGCAAAACCGCGCTCGCCCTGATGATGTCCGGCCTCGTCGCGACCCCGGCCCTGGCCGGCCACCACGAAGGCAAGGACAAGGCCGTCGGCACCATCGTCGACGTCGCCGCCGGCAACGCCGACTTCGAAACCCTCGTCGCCGCGGTCAAGGCCGCTGGCCTGGTCGAAACCCTTTCGGGCGAAGGCCCGTTCACGGTGTTCGCCCCGACCGACGAGGCGTTCGCCACGTTGCCCGCCGGCACCCTTGAGTCGCTGCTCAAGCCCGAAAACAAGGACCAGCTGGTCTCGATCCTCACCTACCACGTGGTCAGCGGCAAGGTGAAGGCCGCCGACGTGGTCAAGATGGACAGCGCCACCACCGTCAACGGCCAGTCCGCCGACATCACCGTGATGGGCGACACGGTGCGCATTGATGGCGCCACCGTAACCGCCACCGACATCTACGCCAGCAACGGCGTGATCCACGTGATCGACACCGTCATCATCCCCGACTGATCCACCCTCCCCTGCGTCACCCCGCGACGGCCCGCTTCGGCGGGCCGTCGCTTGTTATGCTGCCGCGATGGACACCCAGACCATTTGGTTTATCGTCGCCGGCGCACTGATCGTGATCGGCCTGCTGGGCACCATCCTGCCGGTGCTGCCGGGCCTGCCGGTCATGTTCGCAGGCATGTGGCTGGCGGCCTGGGCGGACGGTTACCAGCGCATCGGCGCCGGCGTACTGGTCGTGCTGGGCATCCTGGTCGCGCTATCGATCGTCACCGACCTGCTGGCCAGCCTGCTCGGCGCACGCCGGGCAGGCGCCTCCAACAAGGGCCTGTGGGGTGCCGGTATCGGCGGATTCCTCGGCATCTTCTTTGGCCTGCCCGGCTTGCTGGCCGGACCGCTGCTGGGCGCGACGGCCGGTGAAATGGCGCATGGCCGGGCCTGGCGCGACGCCTCGCGCATTGGCGTCGGCACCTGGATTGGCCTGCTGGTAGGCGCCATCCTCAAGGTGGTGCTGGCGCTGGCGATGCTGGTGCTGTTCGCGGGCGCCCTGCTGGTCGGCTAGGCACCCGCGTCGACGCTCAAGCCTGCAGCTCGCGCAGCGTCACCGAAGGCGGCACGCGCACGATCCTGCGCGTCGCCCACATCCCCGCCACCAGCGCGGCCAGCGTGCCCGCCAGGGCGCCCGACGCCGCCAGGCCCCAGTCGGTCTGCCAGGGCAGGTCAAAAACCTCCTTGGCCACCACGCCGGCCAGGACCGACGCCGCGATGGCGGCGACGACCCCGGAAATCAGGCCGATGGCCGCGAATTCGGACGCCTGCGCCAGTCGCAGCTGCCAGCCGCTCGCGCCGAACACCCGCATGACGCCGCCTTCGAGCAGGCGCTCGTCCTGGCTGGCGCTCACGGCCGCCAGCAACACCAGTACGCCGGCCAGCAGCGAGAAGCCGAAGACGGCTTCGACCACCAGGCTGACCTGCTCGACGGTGCCACGGACCTGGTCGAGCACCGCGTCGATGTCGATCACCGAGAGGTTCGGGAATGCCGACACCAGCTCGGCGGTGAAACGCGTCCGGCCCTCGGGCACCTTGACCGCGGTGATGTGGCTGCCGGCGAACTCGTCGAGCGAGCCCGGCGAGCCGATGACGAAGAAGTTGGGCCGGAAGCTCTCCCAGTCCACCCGGCGCAGGCTGGTGATGCGACCGGCGTAGCGGGAACCTGCGATGTCGAAGGCGACCTGGTCGCCCACGACCCAGCCCATGGATTCGGCGAATTCTTCCTCCACGGACAGCTCGGGCTGCGCCGGCACGCCGGTCCAGAACCGGCCCGACGTAACCTGGTTGTCGTCGCGGAGCGCGTCGGCGCTGGAGAGGTTGAACTCGCGTTCGGCCATGCGCCGGCCGCGGCTGCCTTCCTCGAAGGCATCGCCGGTGACGGCGTCGCCATTCACCTCCACCAGCCGCGCACGGATCATCGGATACAGCTCGGGCTCGGAAACCCCCTGTGCGGCCAGGAATTCCCGCACGGGCTGCACCTGGTCGGGCTGCACGTTGACGATGAACCGGTTCGGCGCATCGGCCGGCATCGCCTGGCGCCAGCGATCGAGCAAGTCGGTACGCACGAACGTCAGCAACAGCAGCGCCATCAACCCCAGTCCCAGGGCCGAGACCTGGGCGATCGACGCACCGGCACGCCGGCTGACGTTGGCCAGGCCGTAGCGCCAGGGACCGCGCAGCCGCCTGCGCAGGTGGCGCATCAGCACGATCAGTGCCCAGGCCAGCAAGGCCAGCACCGCCACCGTCGCCAGGATGCCCACGAGCATGGCGGTGCCCAGGGTCGCCGAACCGGCCTTCCACCACAGCAGCACCGCCAGGCCCGACAGGCCCGTCACCGCGACCACCCAGGCCGCGGGCTCGGTCGGATCGAGGTCGCTGCGCAGGACGCGCAGCGCCGGTACCCGCCGCAGCGCCAGCACCGGCGGCACGCCGAAGGCCAGCAGCACCGTCAGCCCGACGCCCAGGCCTTCGAGCGCAGGCACCAGGCCGGCCGCCGGCAGGTCGAGCTTCAGGGCACTGGCGAGCCAGCCAGCGACGCCCCACTGCAGGCCATAGGCCAGGACGATACCGAGCGCGCTGCCCAACAGGCCCAGCAGCAGCAATTCGCCAACGTGGATGCCGACCAGCGTGGACTGGCTGGCACCCAGGCAGCGCATGACGGCCGAACCCTGCAGGTGGCGGGCGCTGTGGCGGCGTGCGGCCATGGCCACGGCCACCGCGGCCAGCACCACCGACACCAGGGCCGCCAGGCCCAGGAAACGGTCGGCGCGATCGAGCGCGCGACGGATCTCCGGACGCGCTTCGGCGGCGGTTTCCAGGCGCTGGCCGCGACCCAGGACTTGCGTCGCTGCGGCACTGAAGCGCTCGACCGCCGAGGCCTCGCCGGCCAGGACCAGGCGGTAGGAAATACGGCTGCCCGGCTGCACCAGGCCGGTGGCGGGCAGGTCGGCGAGATTGAGGAAGACCCGCGGCGCGGTATTGAAATAATCCAGCGCCGCATCCGGCTCCTGCACGACCAGCGCGGCCAGCTGCAGCTGGCTGCTGCCGATGCCGACGCGGTCGCCGATCCGGGCGTCGAGCGCCTCGGCGCCCGCGCGGCTCATCCAGATCGTGCCTGGCGCGGGGATGGCGTTGGCCTGCACGTCCCGGCCATCGGCCCGCTGCTGGACCACGAAGCTGCCGCGCAGGGGAAAGCCCTCCGCCATCGCCTTGACGTCGCCGAGGCGAAGCGATTCGCCAACCCGGACCATGCTGTTGAACGACCAGGTTTCGGTGCTCGACAGCCCCGGCGCCGCGGCCAATGCGCGCAGGTCGTCGCCGATCTCGGAATCCGAACGCACGACGACGTCCCCGCCGAGCAGGCGGTTGGCTTCCTGGGCCAGGGCGCGCTCGGCGCGATCAGTGATGAAACCGACGGCGCAGACCGCGGTGACCGCCAGCACCAGGGCCGCCAGCAGGATGCGGACATCGCCCGAGGCGAGGTCACGCCGCAGCTGCCGCAGGGCCAGGCCCGGCCAGATCATGCCGCCACCAGCCGGCCCGACTCGAGCCGCAGCTGGCGGCTGCATCGCGCGGCCAGGGCTTCGTCGTGGGTGACCAGCACCAGGGTCGTGCCCGACTCCCGGTTGAGCCGGAACAGCAGCTCGATGATGCTTTGGCCGGTGCGGGTGTCGAGATTACCGGTAGGTTCGTCGGCGAACAGCACCGCCGGCCGGGTGACGAAGGCACGCGCCAGCGCCACGCGCTGCTGCTCACCGCCCGAAAGCTGCCGCGGGTAATGACCCAGGCGCTCGGCCAGGCCAACCTGCCCCAGGATCGCCCGCGCGGGGCCTTCGGCATCGGCATCGCCGCGCAGCTCCAACGGCAGCATCACGTTCTCCAGCGCCGTCAGCGACGGCAGCAGCTGGAAACTCTGGAATACGAAGCCGACCTTCTCGCCACGCACCCGGGCCCGGCCGTCCTCGTCCAGGCTCGAAAGGGCCTCGCCGTCCAGCCTTACCTCGCCCTCGCTGGGAACATCCAGGCCCGCCAGCAGCGACAGCAGCGTGCTCTTACCTGAACCGGAGGCACCGACTATCGCGACCGCTTCACCCTGTTGGATGGTAAAACCAACCCCATCCAGGATGGTCAGGTCCCCGGAAGGAAGGGGTACCCGCTTGCCGAGGCGTTCGACGACCAGTGCACTTCGGGTGGCGGGCGTTCCGGGGGTATCGGCCATGAAATCCTCGTCAGGAAAGAAAAATCGATGAAAAGCATCAACGCAGTATATGGAGCTTGCCTGGGCCGGGTTCAACGCGGGGTAACGACCGTCTTGACGGTCCTGTTGCTGCTTGCCGCGCTGCCGGCCTTCGCGGCGGAGCGGACCGTCCTGGTCATGGGCGACTCATTGTCGGCCGCTTATGGACTGGCGCCCGAACAGGGCTGGGTGGCGCTGCTGGCCGAGCGACTGCGCGCGGAAAGCCCGGGCTGGAAGGTGGCCAACGCCAGCATCAGCGGCGAGACCACCGCCGGCGGCGCCAGCCGCATCGCCGGCGAACTGAAGCGCCACCAGCCCGAGGTCGTGGTGATCGAGCTCGGCGCCAACGACGGCCTGCGCGGCCTCGACCTGGCCCAGACCCGTGCCAATCTCGAACGCATGGTCGAGGCCGCCAAGGCGGCCGGGGCGCGGGTGCTGCTGCTCGGCATGCGCATCCCGCCCAACTACGGTCCCGACTACACCCGGGGCTTCGAGCGCAACTACCAGGCGCTGGCCGAAGAGCACGAGGTGGCCCTGCTACCCTTCCTGCTCGAGCCCATCGCCATGGACCGCGAGGCATTCCAGGCCGACAACCTGCATCCGGTGGCCGATGCCCAGCCGACACTGCGCGACCACGTCTGGCCGGCCCTGCGGCCGTTGCTTGACTGACCTCCCTTCCAGGTAACCCAGGAGCCCCGCATGAAGACGCCCCTTGCCCTCGCCCTGATGCTCGCCGTCGGCGCCTGCGCCGCCGATGGCAGCAACGACCGGGCCCGCAGCTTCCCGAGTGAACACGGCGACGTCGAAGTGGACACTGTTGCCAGCGGCCTCGAACATCCCTGGGGCCTGGCCTTCCTGCCCGACGGCCGGATGCTGGTCACCGAGCGTCCGGGCCGACTGCGCATCGTCGCCGCCGACGGCAGCCTCTCCGCCCCGCTCGGCGGTCTCCCGGAGGTCTGGGCCCGTGGCCAGGGCGGCCTGCTCGACGTCGCCATCGATCCGGACTTCGCCGACACGCCCTGGGTGTATTTCAGCTTTTCCGAACCCGGCGACGGGGGTGCAGGCACCTCGGTGGGACGCGGGAAGCTGGCAGGCGACCGGCTGGAGGACGTGGAGGTCATCTTCCGGCAGGCGCCCAAGCTCGATGCCGGCCAGCATTTCGGTTCGCGCCTGGTCTTTGATCGCGAAGGCCGCCTCTACGTGACCAGCGGCGACCGCGGCAATTGGGACAACCCCCAGCAACTCGACAAGGGCCAGGGCAAGATCTTCCGCATCAACAAGGATGGCTCGATCCCGGCGGACAACCCCTTCGTCGGGCGCGAAGACGCCAACCCCGCGATCTGGTCCTACGGCCACCGCAACGCGCAGGGCGCCGCCTTGCACCCGGACACCGGCGTCCTGTGGCAGACCGAACACGGCGCCCGCGGTGGCGACGAGCTCAACATCCCGGAAGCCGGCAAGAACTACGGCTGGCCGGTGATCACCCTGGGCGTGAACTACAGCGGCGCGCCGATCGGCTCGGGCGAAAAGACCCGCGAAGGCATGGAGCAGCCCATCCACCACTGGACGCCGTCGATCGCGCCCAGCGGCCTGGCTTTCTACACCGCCGACCGCTTTCCGGCCTGGAAGGGCGACCTGTTCGTCGGCGCCCTCGCCTTCCAGCGCGTGGTGCGCCTGGAGCTGGACGGCGACAAGGTGATCACCGAAGAACCGCTGCTGGTGGACCTGAAGGAACGCATCCGCGACGTACGCCAGGGCCCCGACGGATTCCTCTACCTGCTGACCGACGACGCCAACGGCGAGGTCCTGCGCATCGGCCTGGCCGACGGCGACTGAATTCAGTCGCGCGGGCCGCCCTGCGCGAGCGCCCGCATCGCCGCGTATTCGTGCACGAACCGGCCCTGCCCGGCCTGGCCGCAAAGCGCGACCATCGCCGCCGCCACCTCGGTCGCGGCGATCGCCCGGTAGCGCTGCAGTGGTCCGCGTGCCAGTGCGTTGGCTAGCGGGGCCAGGCGCTGGCCCAGGGCTTCGGCCGGCCGGCGGTCGGCGCGCTCGCCCAGCAACAGACCCGGCCGCAGGCAATCGACCCGGTCGAAGTCCAGGGCGCCCAGGCCACGCTCGGCTTCGCCCTTGACCCGCAGGTAGAAGTTCCCGGACTGGGCGCTGGCCCCGACCGAGGACACCAGGATCGCCTGGCCGGCACCGAGCCGGCTTGCGATGCCGGCCAGAGCCAGCACGAGGTCCCGGTCCACGGCCAGGAAGGCCTCGCGCGAACCCGCCTGGCGGATAGTCGTGCCCAGGCAGCAGGCGAATGCCGCCAGGCGTGCGCCGTGCGCCGCGAGCGCATCCCGCACCGTTGTTTCGTCCCAACCCCCGGGCAGCTCGACCAGGCGCGGATGGGCTGTCGCCAGCGGTCGCCGCACGGGGGCCAGCAGCAGCGGGCCATCGTCATCGGCCAGCCAGCGCTGCAGCGCCAGTCCGCCGACCAGGCCACTGGCCCCGGCCAGCAGCACCGCGGGGCGTGCGCTCACGGCCTCAGGCCCACTCGGTCAGGCCTTCGCGCTCGTACAGGACGGCGAAACCCGGCCGGGCTTTCATCCGCTCTGCCAGGGCCGCCAGTTGCGGCCAGTCCGTCGCTGGTCGCGGCAGGTTGCGTGACCAGCGCATCAGCATCGTGAGCAGGAAATCGGCGGCGCTGACCGAAGGACCCAGGAGATAGGGGCCCCGTCGTGCGAGGTGTGCCTCCACCTGTTCCCAGGCGGCTTCGATCGCTTCGGCGGCACGGGTCCGGGTGGCATCGGCGTTGTCCGGACCGGCGGCTTCCGCGGGGTAGTACCAGTTGCGGAAGGCGGGCTGCAGGGTATTGGCCAGGAATACGATCCACTGGTAGTACTTCGCCCGCTCCACCGTGCCCGCCGCCGGTGCCAGCCCGAAATTGGGGTGCGCATCGGCCAGGTGCATGACCATTGCCGCCGCCTCGGTCATGGGCTCGCCATGGATGAGCAAGGTGGGCACGCGCCCGGCCGGGTTGAGCGCCAGGTATTCGGGCCGTTTGTGTTCGCGAAGGGCGAGGTCGAGTTTGCGCAGTTCGTGCCGGGCACCGATCTCGATCAGCAGCCAGTGCACGACCAGGCTGGCCGTGCCGGGGGCGTAGTACAGCGTGTACATGCGTCCGTCCATGGTGGGGTCCGGGCAAGCATACGCTGGGCGACCGGGCAAAAGAAAAGCCCCGGGTGTCGCCACCCGGGGCTTTTTTCAGTCCGTGGGGACTGGATTACATGGGCTGTACTTCGTCAGCCTGCATGCCCTTCTGGCCCTTGACGAGCTTGAAGGTGACCTTCTGGCCTTCCTGCAGCGACTTGAAGCCGGTGCCCTGGATGGAACGGAAATGGACGAAAACGTCCTCACCGTTGTCGCGGCTGATGAAACCAAAACCCTTGGCGTCGTTGAACCACTTAACGGTACCGACCTGACGATCCGACATTGCTAACTCCTTGGAACAAAAAATAGAAATCGCTGACGGGGACATCCCGACGCGCGACTGGGTTGCAAGGAGGAGCGAGGTGAAAAGATGTAGCGGATCGGTGGATCTACCGCATCAGGCCACGATTCACAGTGACCCTTAGCAAACACAGTCCCGCGCACCCTACACCTTTCCCAAGAAGAAAGCCAACGATTTCGGCAGCTTGGGGGACCTTGCCGCACCAGGCCGTGCCCGCCGTTCAGTTTCGCCCCCGGGTCCGGCTTATTCGATGGCGACCGGGATCTTGCCGATGCGGGACTGCCATTCCCGGGGGCCGGTGCGGTGCACCGACTCGCCCTGGGCATCCACGGCCACCGTCACGGGCATGTCCTGGACGGTGAATTCGTAGATCGCTTCCATGCCCAGGTCGGCGAAACCGACCACGCGGGCGGCCTTGATCGCCTTGGACACCAGGTAGGCCGCGCCGCCGACCGCCATCAGGTAGGCCGAACGGTGCTTGCGGATGGCCTCGATGGCCGCCGGGCCGCGCTCGGCCTTGCCGACCATGCCCATCAGGCCGGTCTGGGCCAGCACCTGCTCGGTGAATTTGTCCATGCGGGTGGCCGTGGTCGGGCCGGCGGGCCCCACCACTTCGTCGCGCACGGGGTCGACCGGGCCGACGTAGTAGATGAACCGGTCGCGCAGGTCCACCGGCAGCGGCTCGCCCTTGTTGAGCATGTCCACCAAACGCTTGTGCGCGGCATCGCGGCCGGTAAGCAGTTTCCCGTTGAGCAGCAGGACTTCGCCGGGTTTCCAGCTGGCGACGTCTTCGCGCGTGACCGTGTCCAGATCGACGCGGCGACCCTTCGACGCGTCGTAGGTCAGCTCCGGCCAGTCTTCGAGCGACGGCGGTTCTAGTTGCACCGGGCCGCTGCCGTCGAGCGTGAAGTGCGCGTGCCGGGTGGCGGCACAGTTGGGGATCAGGGCCACCGGCAGGTTCGCGGCATGGGTCGGGTAGTCCTTGACCTTGATGTCCAGGACGGTGGTCAGGCCGCCCAGGCCCTGGGCGCCGATGCCGAGCGCGTTGACCTTTTCATACAGCTCAAGCCGCAGCTCCTCTGCGCGGTTGGCCGGGCCGCGGGCCTGCAGGTCGGCGATGTCGATCGGCTCCATCAGCGACTCCTTGGCCAGCAGCATCGCCTTCTCGGCCGTGCCGCCGATGCCGATGCCCAGCATGCCCGGCGGGCACCAGCCGGCGCCCATGGTCGGCACGGTCCTGAGCACCCAGTCGACGATGGAATCGGAAGGATTGAGCATCGCGAACTTGGACTTGGCCTCCGAGCCGCCGCCCTTGGCCGCGACGATCACGTCGACGGTTTCACCCGGCACGACCTTCACGTTGACCACGGCCGGCGTGTTGTCGCGGGTGTTGGCGCGCTTGCCGGCCGGGTCGGCCAGCACGCTGGCGCGCAGCTTGTTGTCAGGGTGGTTGTAGGCGCGACGAACGCCTTCGTTGACCATGTCCTCGACGCCCATCGTGGCGTCGGGCCATTGCACCTGCATGCCGATCTCAAGGAAGACGGTGACGATGCCGGTGTCCTGGCAAATCGGCCGGTGGCCTTCGGCGCACAGGCGGGAGTTGATCAGGATCTGCGCGATGGCGTCCTTCGCCGCCGGTGACTCTTCGCGCTCGTAGGCGGCGGCCAGGTTCCGGATGTAGTCCACCGGGTGGTAGTACGAGATGTACTGCAGCGCGTCGGCGACGGACTGGATGAAGTCTTCCTGCTTGATCTGGCTCACGGCGGGCTGGGGGCTGGCGAAGTGGCCCGCATTTTACCCCAGGGTGCGCGGGTCGCGCCGACCGGCGCGACCCGCGACATGCCTACTCGCCGCCCGTGGGACCACCCACGGCGGCGGCGTGGTTGGCACGCAGGTAGTCCAGCGCCAGTGAGACGACCCGTTCGAGCATTGCCTTGTCGGCGCCGCCGAAGCTGTAGGCCCCGGCCATGCCGGCGGCATGCTGGTAGAACTCGGGTTCGGCGATGACCTGGCCGGACGCCGCGTCCACGATGCGCAGCTTGAGCAGCACGCGCGACTTGCCGGCAAACGCACCGGCGAAAACCCGCTTGCCACCGCTGATATAGCGGATGCCGGCGACGTAGGGCTCGATGCGCAGGACCCTGGCCTGCCCTTCGCGGGCCGGCGCGGCATTGACCTCGGCCAGCCAGGGACCCAGGCGTTCGTCGAGGTTGGCCTGCAGGTTCACCAGCGCGGCCTCGTTGGGCTTTTGCCCGGCCCAGGGCGCGCCCATGGTGATCGGCCGGACCTCGATGCGGTCGAACGCGGAAAATGCTTCCAGCGGCGCCGGATTAGTGGCCGACGAGGCCTGGACGTCGACCTTGTCCTTGGCCAGTGCGGCAGGTGCGATCAGGCACAGGCCCAGCATGATGGTTTGCAGCGTGCGTAGCGGCGACATCCGGTAGCTCCCCTGGTGGTGCGGCGGCGCCGGGCTGGCGCGCGCCTGACGGGGAGTCTAAACCGGCCGGCCTATTCGAGCTCGTTCCAGCGGGCGTAGGCCTGCTCGAGCTGCGCCTGCGCCTGCGCCAGGCGGGCATTGGTTTCGGTGACTTCCTCGGCGGGCCGGCGGTAGAAGGCCGGGTCCTGGATCTGGGCCGTCAGCGCCGCGATCTCGGCGTCCAGGGCCTCGATGCGGGCCGGCAGCTCGTCCAGTTCACGCTGTTCCTTGAACGACAGCTTCCGCCGGGCCGGTGCGGCCACCGCGGGCGCCTTCGCCACGGGTGCCACCTGCGGGGTGAGCTTGGGCGAGGACTGCGCCGCGGCGGCGGCGATGCGGTCGGCGATGGGACGCTGGCGCAGCCAGTCGGAATACCCGCCGACGTATTCGCCAACGCGGCCCTTGCCCTCCATCACCAGCGAACTGGTGACGACGTTGTCGATGAAGGCGCGGTCGTGCGAGACCAGGATCAGCGTTCCCGGGTAGTCGGCCAGCAACTCCTCGAGCAGCTCCAGGGTTTCCACGTCCAGGTCGTTGGTCGGTTCGTCCATCACCAGCACGTTCGATGGCTTGGCGAACAGCTTGGCCAGCAGCAGGCGGTTGCGTTCGCCACCGGAGAGTTTGGTGATCGGCGACAGCGCGCGGTCGGGGCTGAACAGGAAGTCCTGCAGGTAGCCCATCACGTGCTTTCGGCTGCCGTTGATCTCGATGAACTCGCGGCCTTCCGAGACGTTGTCCAGCGCGTTCCAGTCTTCCCGAAGCGCACCGCGCAGCTGGTCGAAGAAGGCGATCTCGAGGTTGGTGCCGGTGCGGATCTCGCCGGCATCGGGCTCGAGCTGGCCCAGCAGCAGCTTGAGCAAGGTGGTCTTGCCCGAACCGTTGGGTCCGATCAGGCCGACCTTGTCGCCGCGCTGGATGATGGTGCTCAGGTCGCGGACCAGCACCCGGTCGCCGAAGGCGAAGTCAACGTGCTTGGCTTCGAAGACGCGCTTGCCCGACTTCTCGGCCCCGGCAGCCGCCAGCTTGACGTTGCCCTGCCGTTCGCGCCGCTCCGCGCGTTCCCGGCGCATGGCCTTGAGCGCGGTGACGCGGCCTTCGTTGCGGGTTCGCCGGGCCTTGATGCCCTGCCGGATCCAGACTTCCTCCTGCGCCAGCTTCTTGTCGAACAGCGCATTGGCCTGGGCCTCGGCGTGCATGCGTTCTTCGCGGCGACGCAGGAAGTTGTCGTAGTCGCCCGGCCAGCTGCTGACCTGGCCGCGGTCGATCTCGACGATGCGGGTGGCCAGGTTGCGAAGGAACTGCCGGTCATGGGTGACGAACACGACCGAGCCGCCGAAGTTCTTGAGGAACTCCTCGAGCCAGGCGATCGATTCGATGTCCAGGTGGTTGGTCGGCTCGTCGAGCAGCAACAGGTCCGGCGCCGCGACCAGCGCCTGCGCCAACAGCACCCGGCGCTTCATGCCACCGGACAGGGCGGCGAAATCCGCGTCCTCGGGCAGGTCCAGCCGGCTGATGACCTGCTCGACGCGCTGCTCGATCTGCCAGCCGTCGCCGGCGTCGATGCGCGCCTGGACGTCGCCCAGTTCGGTCATGTCGATGTCGGCGCCGTCGTGCAGCAGGTGGTGGTAACGCGCCAGGTCGGCGCCCAGGGCGCCCAGGCCCATCGACACCACGTCGAAGACCGTGCCCGACAGGCCCTGGGGGACCTCCTGCGCCAGGCCGGCGATGCGACCCTCGCGGCGAATCACCCCGTCGTCAGGCAGGATGTCGCCCGCCAGCAGGCGCAGCAGGGTGGATTTGCCGGCGCCATTGCGGCCGACGATACAGACGCGCTCGTTGCGCTCGATGGCCAGGTCGACGGATTCGAGCAGCAGCGGGCCGCCGACGCCGTAGTCGACGCCTTGCAGGGTGATCAGGGACATGGGCGAATTCTACCGCGACCGGGGCCGGCGCGCCGGCTCAGGCTGCGCCATGGCGCAGCCAGCGTTCGGCCACCGCTTCGGAACCGAACACCCTGCCCCGGGCTCCGCGCTCCAGGGCCAGGATCTCGCCGTGCTCCATGTGGGCAAGCAGCTCGATACGGCCGACCACGAAAGCCACCTGCAGCTTGTCCAGTCCCAGCTCGAACAGGAAGTCCACGGTCGTGGGCAGGTCGCGATCGCCTTCGAAGTCGCCCAGGTTCTCGACGACCATCAGTTTGCGGGTGCCGCGCTGCTGGCATTCCTCGGCGATGCGGACCCAGTAGGCCTTGGAGATTTCCTGACTGTCGCGCGGGCCGCTGACGGCAACATGGAGATAGTCGGCACGGTCTTCAAAGACCAGCCGTATGTCGGGGGGAAGTGGATTCACGATGAACAGGCTGTGGGGGGTGGCGCATTCTAGCGGGTCGCGGGCGCGCTCGTCGCTCCGCGGCACGCTTGCCTTGTTGCGCGACCGGGTCAGGCGGCAGCCGACAGCCGCTTGTGTTCGACCAGGATGCAGCGGTCCTGCACGACCTCGATGCCCTGGGCGACCAGGGCGGCGGCGAAGGCATCGTCGCGGATGCCAAGCTGCAGCCATACCGCGCCCGGCCGCTTGGCCAGGATGTCGTCAAGGTGCGGCGCCAGGTCCTTGGGACGGCGGAACACGTTCACCAGGTCCACCTGGCCGGGAATGTCCTGGAGCCGGCGGAACACCGGCTGGCCCAGGATGCGCTCGACCTCCGGGTAATAAACCGGAACCGGCACGATGTCGTAACCGACGCGCTCGAGGTAGCGCGGCACGTCGATGGCCGGCTGGCCGCGCTGGGCCTCGGTCTTGATGCCGAGCACGGCAATGCGCCGCACCCGGCCAAGCAAGGCCCGCAGGCCGTCGTCGTCTTCGATCAGTCGGCCCGGGTTCGCCATGGTTCAGTGCTCGTGTCCGCCTGCACCATGCACGTGGCCGTGCGCCAGTTCTTCGACGCTGGCGTCACGGACATCGACGACCTCGACCGAGAAGTTGAGGTTCTGGCCGGCCAGCGGATGGTTGCCGTCGACGGTGACCATGCCATCCTCGATCTTGGCGATGACGACCGAAATGGCGCCCTGCGGGGTCTGGGCCTGGAAGTTCATGCCGACCTCGATTTCGTCGACGCCCTGGAAGGCCTCGCGCGGCACGGTCTGCACCAGCGCCTCGTTCGGGTTGCCATAGCCCTCTTCCGGGCCGATGACCACGTCGAACTTGTCGCCGGCGCTGCGGCCCTCGAGGGCTTTTTCCAGGCCGGGGACGATGTTGCCGACCCCGTGGAGGTAGGCCAGCGGCTGGGCGCCGGTGGAGGAATCAATCACCTTGCCGGCGTCGTCGGTCAGCGTGTAGTGGAAGGTAGCGACGGTGCGCTCAGCAATCTGCATGGTTGGGAATCCTTGGGGAATCGGGCCGGCCGGGGACAATACCCGGTGGCGTGGGGGAATTGAGGCCACATAGGCTAGGCGATGCGCCGGATGGGCGCAAACCGCGGGGCGGAAAAGACAAGGCCCCGGCCGTTCCCGGCCGGGGCCTCGAATTCACGCGGGAAGGCGCCTTATTCCGGCTGCACTTCGTCCGCCTGCATGCCCTTCTGGCCCTTCACGACCTTGAAGGAGACCTTCTGGCCTTCCTGCAGGGACTTGAAGCCGGTGCCCTGGATCGAGCGGAAGTGGACGAACACGTCCTCGCCACTTTCGGGGGTGATAAAGCCAAATCCCTTGGCGTCGTTGAACCACTTCACGGTGCCGGTCTGACGGTCAGACATATCTCATTCCTTGTAACAATTAAGGTTGGGTACCCGCGATCAGCCATGACGGGCAACCGCAGTTCGCTGAACATACCCGCTTACGGCCGGGAAAGCGAATGGTTTAGAATGGCGGGTTATTGGATCGCCCTGCCGCCGCCCGCCGATCCCCCTCCCAAAGCACTCCCGGGGACGCCATGTCTGCCTTCGCCACCGAGCGGGTCCTGTCCGTCCGGCACTGGACCGACGCGTATTTCAGCTTCACCACCACCCGTGACGACGGGCTCCGGTTCGACAACGGCCAGTTCGTCATGATCGGGCTGGAGGTCAATGGCCGGCCGCTGATGCGGGCCTATTCGATCGCCAGCGCCAACTGGGAGGAGCAGCTGGAGTTCTTCTCGATCAAGGTCGCCGACGGCCCGCTGACGTCCCGGCTGCAGCACATCCAGCCCGGGGACGACCTGCTGGTGAGCCGCAAGCCCACCGGCACCCTGCTCATTACCGACCTGCACCCGGGGCGCAACCTGTACCTGCTGGGCACGGGCACCGGCCTGGCGCCCTTCCTGGGCGTGGTCAAGGACCCGGAAACCTACGAGCGCTTCGACCGGGTGATCCTCACCCACGGGGTGCGCAACGTCGCCGACCTTGCCTACCACGACTACATCACCCGCGAATTGCCGCGCCACGAATACCTGGGCGAGGTCATTTCACAGAAGCTGCTGTACTACCCGGCGGTGAGCCGCGAGCCCTTCCGCCATGCCGGCCGGCTGACCACGCTCATGGAAACCGGCCAGATGATGCGCGACCTGGGCCTGGATGCCCTGGACCCGGACAAGGACCGGGCCATGATCTGCGGCAGCCCGCAGATGCTGGCCGATTTCCGCGGCCTGCTCGATGCCCGCGGCTTCAGCGCAGCCCCGCGCATCGGCACGGCCGGACAGTACGTGTTCGAGCGCGCCTTCGTGGAAAAGTAAGCCCGCTCAGCCCAGGGCTTTCTCGACGTCCTTGCGCATGGACTCGGGCTTGTCGGTCGGTGCATAGCGCTTGAGGACCTGGCCATCGCGGCCGACCAGGAACTTGGTGAAGTTCCACTTGATGCCTTCCAGGCCCAGCAGGCCTGCCTTCTCCGACTTGAGCCACTTCCACAGCGGATGCGCCGCGCCGCCGTTGACTTCGACCTTTTCGAACATCGGGAAGCTGACGTCGTAAGTGAGCGAGCAGAAGTTCCTGATTTCCTCCGCGTCCCCCGGTTCCTGGTGACCGAACTGGTCGCAGGGAAAGCCCAGCACCACCAGCCCGCGATCCTTGTAGTCGCGCCACAGCTCTTCCAGGCCCTGGTACTGGGGCGTGAAGCCACATTTGCTGGCCGTATTGACCACCAGCAGCACCTTGCCGCGATAGGCCTCGAGCGACTGCGGGCTGCCGTCGATGGCCTGGGCGGAAAAATCGAATGCAGTGGTCATGACGGTCTCCTGGCGGGTCTGGCCAGACTAGCGCAAGCCGGACCCGGCGGCGCGGCTTTCACACAGCCTTTACGCCCCGGCCCTGGCCATGCCTTTCGTCACGGTCGGCTTCATGGGCCTTGCGGTACGCTCGTCGTTTACCTGCCTGCAAGGACCTTCGATGAAGCACAAGCTCTCCCTCGCGCTGGCCGCTGCCCTGGCCGCCGCCACCCCCGGCCTGCTGACGGCCCAGGACAAGGCGTCCACCGACGCCGCGGCCGAACCGGTATCCGCCAATCCGTTCTTCGTGGTCAGCAGCCTGCCCTACCAGGCGCCGCGCTTCGACCTGATCAAGAACGAGCACTACCAGCCGGCGCTCGAGCGCGGCATGGCCGAGCAGCGCGCCGAGGTGGACGCGATCGCCGGCAATCCCGATGCCCCGACCTTCGAGAACACCATCGCCGCCCTGGAAAAGACCGGCTCGCTGCTCAATCGCGCCGGCGCCGTGTTCGGCAACCTGGCCGGTGCCCACACCAATCCCGAGATCCAGAAGGTGCAGGCGACCCTGGCGCCGAAGTTCGCCGCCCACCAGGACGCGATCGTGCTCGATGGCAAGCTGTTCGCCCGCATCAAGTCGCTCTACGACCAGCGTGAAACGCTGGGCCTGGACGCCGAGTCCAAGCGCCTGCTCGAGCGCTACCACACCGATTTCATCCGCGCCGGCGCCAACCTCTCCGACGCCGACAAGGAAACGCTCAAGGCGATGAACGCCGAGCTGGCCAGCCTGGCCACCACCTTCAGCCAGAACGTGCTCAAGGAAGTGAACGACTCGGCCGTGCTGGTGGACGACCTGGCGATGCTCGATGGCCTGTCCGACCAGGCGATCACCGCCGCCGCCGCCTCGGCCAAGGATGCCGGCCACGAAGGCAAGTACCTCATCGCCCTGCAGAACACCTCCGGGCAGCCGCCGCTGACCAACCTGACCAACCGCGAGCTGCGCAAGAAGATCATGGCGGCTTCGCTGGTGCGCGGCACCCGCGGCAACGAATGGGACAACACCGCCATCGTGGCCCGGGTCGCCAAGCTGCGCGCCGAGCGCGCCAAGCTGCTCGGCTACGACAACCACGCCCAGTACGTGCTCGAGGATGAAACCGCCGGCACCGTCGGGGCCGTCAACAAGCTGCTGTCTGACCTGGCTCCGGCCGCGGTGGCGAATGCCCGCAAGGAAGCGGCCGAGATGCAGGCGATCATCGACGCCGAAGGCGGCGACTTCCAGCTCGAGGCCGCCGACTGGGCCTTCTACGCCGACAAGGTGCGCCAGCAGAAGTACGCGTTCGACGAAGCCCAGCTCAAGCCCTACTTCGAGATCAACAACGTGCTCGAGAAGGGCGTCTTCTACGCCGCCAACCAGCTCTACGGGCTGGACTTCAAGGAGCGCAAGGACATCCCGACCTACCACCCTGACGTGCGCGTGTGGGAAGTCTTCGAGGCCGACGGCACGCCGCTGGGCCTGTTCTACGGCGACTTCTACGCCCGCCCGAGCAAGCGCGGTGGCGCCTGGATGAATGCCTACGTGCCGCAGAACGGCCTGACCGGCACCAAGCCGGTGGTGGCCAACCACCAGAACATCCCCAAGCCGGCCGACGGCCAGCCGACCCTGATGACCTTCGACGAGGTCACCACCATGTTCCACGAGTTCGGCCATGCCCTGCACGGCCTGTTCTCGGACGTGAAGTACCCGCAATTCGCCGGCACCTCGGTGCCGCGTGACTTCGTCGAGTATCCGTCGCAGGTCAACGAGATGTGGGCGACCTGGCCGTCGATCCTGGCCAATTACGCCAAGCACTACGAGACCGGCGAGCCGATCCCGCAGGCCCTGCTGGACAAGGTGCTGGCCGCCAAGCAATACGGCCAGGGCCATGCGACCACCGAGTACCTGGCCGCGGCCATGCTCGACCAGTCGATCCACCAGCAGGTCGCGGGCAATGTCGCCACCGACACCCTGGCCTTCGAGGCCAAGGCGCTCAAGGCCGCCGGCCTGGACTACGCGCCGGTGCCGCCGCGTTACCGCAGCGCCTACTTCTCCCACATCATGGGTGGCTACTCGGCGGGCTATTACGCCTACCTGTGGTCCGAGGTCCTGGACGCCGAGTCGGTGGAATGGTTCAAGGAAAACGGTGGCCTCAAGCGCGAGAACGGCGACCATTTCCGCAAGACCCTGCTCTCGCGCGGCGGCAGCGCCGATGCCATGGAGATCTTCCGCGACTTCCGCGGCCGTGACCCGGAAGTGGGCCCGCTGCTCAAGCGCCGCGGCCTGGAGCCGGACGGCACGTCGGAATAAGCCATCTCCGACGAAGCAATAAAAAAACCGCCCGGATCGCTCCGGGCGGTTTTCTTTTTGCAGGCTTCCCGCGAATCAGGCGTTGCGCTGGCAGGCGCGCAGTTCCTTGTTCAGGACCTCGGCCTTGGACACGTACTGCTTGGCCAGCACGCGGACCACGAAGCTGTGGTCGCGGTCGAGCACGACCTTCTGGAAGGTGGTCTGCAGCTGTCCCTCGATCTCGGCCATGCGGGTAAAACGCTCGGCCGGCGAGTCCGGCCACTGCTTGCGCATGCCAGCGTAAACCTTGCTCAGCTCGACCAGGCTGCTGGCCGGCTTCTTGGTGGTCTTGCTGGCCTTGGTCTTGGCGACCGGCTTGACCTCGCCCGAGAGCTCGGTGGCCAGGTCCGACTTCGCCTTGGCCAGCCGGGCGAAAAGCGTGCTGACCTTTTTGTCTTTCACCTTGGCGGCCGCTTCTTCGTAGAACGCGGTGCCATCCTCGCTGATCTCGATCAGGTCGGAAATGCTGCTGGTGGTATCGGTCATGCGGCGCTCCTTGGCGTGATGGATAGTCAGCGTGATCGTCCCGCGGCCCAGACCGGGCGGCGGGGTGTCCAGGAAACCCGGGACGCAGCGATCACGAAGGAAAGCTCTGATGCCGTTCCGGGGACCCCACGGGTGCCCTGGAACCGGTTAAGGATACGCTACCCCACGTAAAAATTAGGTTATCCACAGGCCACAGGGGTTTCAAACACTCCAGAACCGCACTTTAGCCGATTTTAGCTGCTTTTAGCTGACATTTCAGCGAGAAACCGCCCAGGACACCATTTGACCACCGCGATAGGGCATCACCCCGTGGAACATCCGTGGATCGGCGTCGAAGACCAGGGGCAAGAAATGGCGGTCCCCCTCCCATAGCGGCAGCGTCCCGAGCGCGTCCAGGCGCACCCAATGCAGGTCGCCCTCGGCATTGCGGGCCGGCGGCTCGCCCCGGTAGCGGTCGATGACGAAGATGAACCCCAGCCAGTCCTCGCCGTGTTTGCCGAATCCCGGCCAGCTGATGGTGCCCCGCAACCGCAGCGCCTCGCACTCGATGCCGGCTTCTTCGCGGATCTCGCGACGCATCCCCGCCATCACGTCTTCGTCGGCCTCGAGCTTGCCGCCCAGTCCGTTGTATTTGCCCAGGTGGTTGTCGTCGGACCGGGCGTTGCGATGGACCATCAGGCAACGCTCGCCATCTCGCGAAAGTACGTAACCCAGGGTGGCGACGATGGGGGTGTAGGGCACGGTGTCCTCGGCGGTCGGGGCGGGCAACAAGCATAATCGCCCCATGTCCACGAACCCTTCCCCCGGACCGGCCCTCCCCGGCCTGGCCGTCATCGGCGGCGGACCCGCCGGCCTGATGGCGGCAGAAACCGCCCGTGCCGCCGGCGTCGAGGTCGACGTGTTCGACGCCATGGGCTCGGTCGGCCGCAAGGTCCTGATCGCCGGCAAAGGCGGCCTGAACCTGACCCATGGCGAAGATCCCGACCGTTTCCGCCGCCGTTACGCCGAACGCAGCGCCGAGGTCGGCCGCTGGCTTCAGGACTTCGGCCCCAGCGAGCTGCGCGAGTGGGCGGCCGGGCTGGGCGTGGAAACCTTCATCGGCTCCTCCGGCCGGGTTTTCCCCAGCGACCTCAAGGCAGCGCCCCTGCTGCGTGGCTGGGTTCGCCGGCTGCGCGAACAGGGCGTGCGCTTCCATGTCCATCATCGCTGGTCCGGATTGGACAACGCCGGCGCCCACCGTTTTGAAACGCCTGCCGGCGAGCTGTCCTTCCGGGCGGGCGCCACCGTCCTGGCAATGGGTGGAGGCAGCTGGCCCCAGCTGGGCTCGGACGGCCGCTGGACCGGGCCGCTGGCCGCCGCGGGCGCCGACATCGCGCCCCTGCTACCCGCCAATTGCGGCTTCGACATTGGCTGGAGCGAGCACTTCGCTTCCCGGTTCGCCGGTGCGCCGATCAAACCCGTGCGCCTGGCCCTGGCCGGCCCGCAACCGCCGCGATGGCGGCAGGGCGAATGCGTGGCCACCGCCACGGGCATCGAAGGCAGCCTGGTCTACGCGCTTTCGGCGCCCCTGCGCGACACCATTGCCCGCGAGGGCGAAGCCCTGCTCCTGGCCGACCTGGTGCCGGGGCGTGACCTCGAGCGCCTCACCGCCGACCTGGCACGCGGTCGCGGCCGCCGCAGCGTCAGTGAACACCTGCGTCGGCAGGCGGGCCTGTCGGGCGTCAAGGCCGGCTTGCTGCGCGAAGTCCTGCCCGCCGGGGTCCTGCAGGGCGAGCCGGCCGCCCTGGCCGCGGCAATCAAGGCCCTGCCCCTGCGGCTTCGGGCCGCCCGCCCGATCGCGGAAGCCATTTCCACGGCAGGCGGGCTGCGCCTGGAAGGCCTCACCGGGGACCTGATGCTGCGCAACCGGCCCGGAACGTTCGCGGCCGGCGAGATGCTCGACTGGGAGGCCCCGACCGGCGGCTACCTGCTCACCGCCTGTTTCGCCAGCGGCCGGGTCGCCGGCGCGGCGGCGGCGCGCTGGTTATTGCGCTGAACCGTCGCCGGCGTCCGCAGCCGGCGCCGCTTCGGTGCCGTCGGCCTGCAATGGCGGGCGCGCCGAACCCATCGGCCCGAACGCCAGCAGGGTGACGTCGAACACCAGCATGCCCTTGGGCGCCTGGTTGCCGGGCACGTTGTCATAGGCCAGGTGGCCCGGGATCCAGAACCGGAAGCTGTCGCCGCGCTGCATCAGCAGGATGCCCTCGCGCCAGCCCTGGATGAGGGCCTGCAGCGGGAACGTCGCCGGCCTGTCCTTGAACAGGGAGCTGTCGAAGACCTGGCCGGCCGGGGTCCAGCCGGTGTAATGCACCTGCACGTGGTCGGTGGCGGCCGGGTGCCCCGGGGCACGATTGCCGCGTTCGATCACCTTGTAGGCCAGGCCGCTGGCGGTACGGATGGCGTCTTCCGGCGGCGCGGCGACGTCGGGCGGCGCCCGGGTCGGGTCCTTTTCGCCGTGCACGGTGATGTCGAACACGTGCGGCAGGTCGGGCATGCCGGGGTAGCCGGGCTTCATCCGCTCGGCGTCCACCCACCAGCGGCGGGTTTCGCCGATCGGGGTGCTCTTGACGATGCGCACCATCGCCGGCTGGTCATTGGCCAGGCGACGCATGGACACCAGGATCTTGCCGGCCTGGCGGCCATTGATGCGGGTCTCGCCGTCGGCACTCCAGACATTGGCCGAGAACTCCACGAAGTCGCCCGTAGGATGGACCACCGGCGCCGGCGCCGGCTTGAGTACCTTGTAGTGGATGCCTGTCGCGGTTTCGATCGCGTCCTTGGGCGGCGCGTCCAGCGGGCTGGGCGCGGGCAGCGGGTTGACCTGGGCGAGGACGGGCAGCGCCAGGCCGAACAGCAGGACAGCGAGCAAGCGGGAAAGCAGCATCAATTCACTCCGATCGGGATTCCGGGAGGCCTTGCGGGCCGGCGCACAGGATAGCGCAGGCCCCCGGGCTCACCAGCCCTCTTCCCCCGGCAGCAGGCCGCGCAGTTCAGCGTCGGTCAGGTTGCGCCAGCGACCGGGCCGGAGCTCGCCCAGCTTTACATTGGCGATGCGGATACGCCGAAGCTGGTTGACCCGGTAGCCGAAGGCGGCGGCCATGAGGCGGATCTGCCGGTTCAGGCCCTGGGTCAGCACGATGGAAAAGCCGTAGCGGGCAATCTTGCGGGTCCGGCACGGCAGGGTCATCTGGTTGTGGATGCGCACGCCGCGCGCCATGCCGCGCAGGAAATCGTCGGTGACGGCCTGGTTCACACCGACCAGGTATTCCTTTTCCTTCTTTTCCTCGGCGCGCAGGATCCGGTTGACGATGTCGCCGTTGCTGGTCAGCAGGATCAGGCCCTCGCTGTCCTTGTCGAGCCGGCCTATCGGGAAGATCCGGTCCTGGTGGCCGACGAAGTCGACGATGTTGCCCTTCACGCTGGTGTCGGTGGTGCAGGTGATGCCAACCGGCTTGTAAAGCGCGATGTAGGCGTGGCGGCGCTTGCCGGGGCGGGCCTCCCGGGGCTTGAGCACCTGCCCGTCGATCTGGACCTCGTCGCCGGGCTCGACCTGGGTGCCAATGCCGGCCCGGGCGCCATTGACGCTCACCCGGCCTTCGGCGACCAGCCGGTCGGCCTCCCGCCGGGAGCAAAAGCCGGTTTCGGCGATGTGTTTGTTGACTCGCATGGTGCCGCGCCGCGTCAGAAGTGGCGCGAATGCTGGCATGCCGCGGCAGGCAAGTCATCCCGCCCCGACGACGGCGCCCGCCCGGCCTCCGCGGGCCGGAAACCGAAGATGTTGGGGTTCCGGACCCCCGCGGGTGTCCTCGGCTGGGTCCGGGACTCGTTTATCCTCGAAGCAGGCCGGGATCCCCCCGGGACATGGCACGGAATATGCAGCGCTCTGGCTGCAAGCCAATCCCCCCGACCTTCGGAGAACACCATGGGCATCGTTATCCCCTTCCCCCGCAAGCAGGTAATGGACGACGAACTGGCTATCCAGCTCTGGGAGCTGGTGATGGCCGGGGAAATCGGCAGCGCCGAGTACCGCCGCCTGGACGCCGAGATCAACCGCCGCCGCGGCAATATGCGCCCGGCACCGGGCTACGCCGCGCCGGCCCGCTGAAACCATGTTCGCCAGGGACCCCAACCGCTGGGCGCGGCGCAGCCACGCCCGCCGGCGCCATCGGTATCAGCCCAGCTTCCGTATCCGGAAGTTGCGGCCCTTGATCTTGCCGGTGCGCAGCCTGTCCATCGCCTTCTGGACCTGGCTGCGGGCAATGGCGACGTAGGTCCGGGTCGGGAAACCGGCGATCTTTCCGATCGCCGTAGCGTCCAGCCCGCCGGCCCCGGTCAGCGCGCCCACGACGTCGCCGGGCCGGAGCTTGTCCTGCCGGCCGGCATCGATCACCAAGGTCTGCATCGCCGGCGGCGCCGGTCGCGCCGGTCGCCGCGACAGGTCGATGCGTTCCCAGCGCACCGCCTTGCCCAGCGCGTCCTCGATCGCGATCACCCGCCGGCGCTCGTCGCCCGATACCAGGGCCAGCGCCAGGCCGGCCAGCCCGGCCCGTCCGGTGCGCCCGATCCGGTGCGTGTGGATGTCCACGTCACTGGCCAGGCCGTGGCTCAGCACCAGCGGCAGGCCGGCGATGTCCAGGCCACGCGCCGCCACGTCGGTTCCGACCAGCACCCGGCAGCTGCCATTGGCGAACTGAACCAGCACCTCGTCGCGCTCGCGCTGGTCCAGGTCGCCGTGCAGCGCCAGGGCGGCAAACCCCCGCTGTTGCAGGTCGTCGCAAAGCTGCTGAACGTCGCGACGGGTATTGCAAAAGACCAGCGCCGCCTCCGGCGCCAGGTCACCCAGCAACAGCGCGACGGCGTCGGTCTTGCGCGGCGACTCGACTTCGTAGAAGCGCTGCTCGATGGCTTCGCCGTCGGGGTCGGCCACCTCGATCCAGGCCGGGTCGCGCTGGTAGCGCGCTCCCAGTTCGCGCACCGCTTCAGGCAGGGTCGCCGAAAACAGCAGCGTCTGCCGCGAGCCGGGCGCCTGGCCCAGGATGCCGGCGATGTCGTCGGCGAACCCCATGTCGAGCATGCGGTCCGCTTCGTCCAGCACCGCTACCCGCAGGCCGTCGAGCTTGAGCGCGCCCTCGTCGATCAGTTCCTGGATGCGGCCCGGGGTTCCGACCACGACCTGGGGCGGGTGCACCAGCGACGCCAGATGCGGCCGAAGCGGCACGCCGCCGCAGAAGACCGACACCTTCAGGTTCGGCAACTGCCGGCCAATGCGGCGGATTTCCTTGCCGACCTGGTCGGCCAGTTCCCGCGTCGGACACAGCACCAGGGCCTGCACGCCACCGGCGCCGGCGTCCACGCGCGCGAGCAGGCCCAGGCCGAAGGCCACGGTCTTGCCGCTGCCGGTGCGGGCCCGCGCGCTGACGTCGCGGCCGTCGAGCAAGGCCCCAAGACTGGCGGCCTGCACCGGGGTGGGGGTATCGAAGCCCAGCGAGGCCACGGCTTCGGCCAGGGGGATGGGCAAGGGGAAATCGGAGAATGCGCTCATGGCGCATTCTCGCACGCCACCCTGGAGCTTCGGCTCAGGGGTTGAGCAGGCTGGCCCAGAAGTGGCCGATCACCCTGGGCTCGAGCATCACCGTGAACAGGATGCCGTAGGCGGCACCGGCCAGGTGGGCGCTATGGTTGATGCGATCGGCCTGCTGGCGCTCGGCGTAGATTGAATAACCGACGTAGAGCACCGCGAAGATGATCGCCGGCACCGGGATCACGTAGACATAGATCGTCTGCCAGGGCTCGAGCAGGATGAAGCCGAACAGGATCGCCGACACCGCGCCCGAGGCACCCAGCGTGGCGTACTCCGGATCGTTGCGGTGGCGCAGGTAGCTCGGCAGCGCCGACGCCACCAGCGCCGAGACGTAGAAACCGAGGAATCCGAAGGTACCCAGCCGTTCGGCGTAGAAGTACTCCATGTAGCCGCCGAAGAAATACAGCGTGATCATGTTGAACAGCAGGTGCATGAAGTCTCCATGCACGACGCCGTAGGTGATGAACCGGTGGTACTCCCTTCCCCGGGTGACCGCCGGCGGCCACAGCAGCAGGCGCTGGAGCAGCCCTTCGTTGCTGAAGGCAAGCCAGGAAACCAGGCCGGTGACGACGATGATGCCGAGCGTGAAGTTGAGCTCCATCAGTCTTTGCCCAGCGGCATGCGCTTGCCGTCGGCGGTGATGATGTCGCACTCGCGGGTCCAGGCCGCCTGCTCGGCGGTGCCACCGGCCAGGCGGCCAGCGGCCACCTCCCTGAACTCCGCGGCCAGGCCGTTGCGACCAGCCTGGCTGAGCCTGCATTCCATGCGCATCCCGCCCGGCATGGTCTGGCTGTAGCCGCAGTGCTCGCCTTCGATGCCGCTGACCGCGTGCTCGACAACGAAGCCACTGACGAAAGGATGCGGCGACTGGTGGCTGGCGACGACGCAGGCCTCCAGCGAGGCGGCGAATGCCAGGCCGTCGCCGGCCGCTTCGGTCGCGGGCGTGTCGGTGGAGGCAGCCGGCGCGGCTTGCGGCGGTTCGGCCAGCGCCAGCGCGGGGACCAGCGACAGCGCGGCGGTCAGTCGGAGGGGGAATCGTGTCGCCATGGCAAGGCTCCGGTCGTCGGGACCCGGGGAGCATAACGCGGCCCGGTGGACACGATTCAGTCCCGGGGTGGCAAAGTAGCGTCCATGCGAACGCCTTCCCTGATCCTCCCACTGCTGCTGGCGCTGTCGGCTGGCCATACGTCGGCAAACGACGATCTCTCTGCCTGCCTGGCCCGCCTGCAGCCGCAGGCGAAAGCCGCCGGCATCCGCGCCGACGTTTTTGCCGGGTACACCCAGGGCCTGCAGTCCGACGACACGGTCCTGGACGCACTGGACTACCAGCCTGAGTTCCGCACCCCGATCTGGGACTACCTGGCTGGCCTGGTCGACGCGCAGCGCGTACAGGACGGCCAGGCCCTGCTCGAAGAACATGCCGCGCTCCTGCGGGACATCGAAGCCGCGTACGGCGTCGACCCCGCCACCGTTGTCGCCGTCTGGGGCGTCGAAAGCGACTATGGCCGGACCTTCGGCAGCAAGCCGCTGCTGCGCTCGCTGGCGACGCTGTCCTGCGCCGGCCGGCGCCAGGCGTTTTTCCAGGGCGAACTGTTCGCCCTGCTCAAGCTGTTCCAGGCCGGCGACCTGTCCGGCAAGGACCTCACCGGCTCCTGGGCCGGTGCCTTCGGGCACACCCAGTTCATGCCGTCCACCTATGCCCGCATCGCCGTCGACGGCGACGGCGACGGTCGGCGCGACCTGGTCGGCTCGGTCCCGGACGCCCTCGCCTCCACGGCCAACTACCTCAAGCGCGCCGGCTGGCGCAGCGGCCAGCCCTGGGGCCACGAAGCCAGGCTGCCCGCCGGATTCGACACCGGGCTGAGCGGGCGCACCGCACGCCGTCCGCTTACGGACTGGCGCGCCCGCGGCGTGGTGCGCGCCGATGGTGGCGAGCTCCCGGCCGACGACCGTGCCGCCGCCCTGCTGCTGCCCGCGGGCAAGCAGGGGCCGGCCTTCCTGGTCTTCCGCAACTACGACGCGATCTATTCCTACAACGCCGCCGAGAGTTACGCGCTCGCGATCGCCCTGCTCGCCGACCAATTGCGCGGCGGGAAGGGGCTGCAAGCGGCCTGGCCCACCGACGACCCCGGCCTGTCCCGGGCCGGCCGGCGCGAGGTGCAGGAGCACCTGCTCGCATTGGGCCACGACATCGGTCCGGTCGACGGCATGATCGGCAAGCTCTCTCGCGAAGCCATCCGCAGCGAACAGGCACGGCTGGGCCTGCCCGTGGACGGCCGCGCCGGCCAGCGCCTGCTCGAGGCACTGCGTGCGGCGGCCCCCTCGCCCACTCCGCCGGAAGAAGCCACAATCGAGACCCAGCCCCGGGAGACGAACCCATGAAATGGCGCAGCGCCCGACGCAGCAGCAATGTCCAGGACGTTCGTGGCCGGCGCGGTGGCGGCGGCGGTGGCCTCAAGCTGGGCCTGGGTGGCGTGGCCGCCGTGGTGGTCATCGGCCTGCTGCTTGGCAAGAGCCCCATGGAGTTGCTGGGCCTCGTGGCCCAGGTGCAGCAGCAGATGCCCGCCGAGTCAGGCGGCCCGGCCGGCGCGCCGCCGGCCGATGACGAAGCCTCGCAGTTCGTCGCCAGCATCCTGGGCGAAACCGAGGACGTCTGGAGCGCGATCTTCCAGGCCAGCGGCAGCCAGTACACGCCGGCAAAGCTCGTGCTGTTCACCGGCCAGGTGCAGTCGGCCTGCGGCGGCGCCAGCGCCGCGGTCGGTCCCTTCTACTGCCCGGCAGACCAGAAGGTCTACATCGACCTGAGCTTCTTCGAACAGATGGAGCGCCGGCTCGGCGGCGGCGGCGACTTCGCCGAAGCCTATGTCATCGCCCACGAAGTCGGCCACCACGTGCAAACGCTGACCGGCACCTCGGCCCGGGTCAACGACATCCGCCGCCGTGGCGGCAATGTCGAGGGCGCGCAGGGACCCCTCGTGCGCCAGGAGCTGCAGGCCGACTGTTATGCCGGCCTGTGGGCCCACCATGCGCAGCGACGCCACGCCTGGCTCGAGCCCGGCGATCTCGAGGAGGCGATGAACACCGCCACCGCCATCGGCGACGACACCCTGCAGCGGCAGGGCCAGGGCCAGGTCGTGCCCGATTCGTTCACCCACGGCAGCGCTGCCCAGCGCGTGCGCTGGTTCCGGATCGGCTTCGAATCGGGCGAGGTGGAACGCTGCGACACCTTCGCCGCCAACAGCCTTTGAACCACGCTCAGAGCACGGCGCCCTGGGCGATCCCGTGCTGGGTGCGGTGTTCGTAGGCGCCATCGCGGACCGAATACCTGAGCTGGGCCCGGAAGAAGACTTTCTGCGCCTCGCGCCGAAGTGACTGGCAGTCCGCCTGCAGGCCCAGGTCCCGAAGGCCGGCCAGCAAATAGCGGGCGCTTTCGAGCGCGATATCGCGATGTCCTTCCTCATGGCGCTCGAGCGCATCACGCATGCGGTTCCAGTCGTCCATGAGGTCCTTGCGCACCGCGCCTTCGGGCACCCATTCGGGAAGATGGATGGTGACGTCCAGGCTGACCGCCAGGTCCTTGAGCCGGCAGCCACCTTCCACCGGCTCGAGCTCGTAGCGCATCGACAGGTCCTGGGATGTGCGCGCCACCGAGCCGTCGCCCATGGTCCCGGCCTCGGCCTGGGCACGACGCAGTGCGGTACGCAGCTCCCGCCGGTTGATGCCCTGCACGGCATAGGTTTCCCGCTGCTCGGTGTAGCGCAGTCCGGGATCCGAGGGCGTGGCCACGGCAGCCACGACAAACAGACAGGCCTCCATGCACGCCGGGATCAGTGGCATCAGGCCGACTCCTGGTTCCACGCGTCGAGGCAGGCGTCCTTCTCCAGCCAGATCTGGTTGAGCCAGGCCTGGAAGCGCCGGCGGAAGTCGCGGTCGCCTTCGTAGTTGGCGCCCGCGAAACCGTCGGGGATCGGGCGTTCGACCACGCGAACGCGAACGGTACCGATCCGGTCCGCGAACAGGTCGGCCAGGCTGGGCTGGGACCGGTCGTAGTGCACGGTGACATCAAGCACGGCATCCAGCGAGTCGCCCATCGCACCCAGCACGAAGGCCGCCCCGCCCGCGCGAGGCCGCAGCAGGTTGCGGTAGTTACCGCCCTGCGACGCGTGTTTGGCGGGCGTGAAGCGCGTGCCTTCGACGAAATTCATGATCGAGGACGGGATGTGGCTGAATTTCTCGCAGGCGCGGCGCGTGGCGGCGAGGTCGCGGCCGGCCAGTTCGGGCCGTTTCGCCAGTTGGCTCTTGGTTGCCCGCTGCATGAACGGAAAATCCAGCGCCCACCAGCAAAGTCCCAACACCGGCACCCAGATCAACTGGCGCTTGAGGAAAAACCGCAGCAGCGGGATACGTCGGTTGAAGATCTTCTGCAGCACCGGGATGTCCACCCAGCTGCGATGGTTGGCCAGCACCAGGTAGTGTCCGTCCGGGCGCAGGCGTTCGAGTCCCTCGATGACGAAACGGGTATGGGTGAAGCCGTCCATCATGGCGCTGTTCACCGCGATCCAGCTTTCGGCGATGGCCGGCAGCCGGCGCTCGAGCCAGCGCTGCAAGCCCGCGATCGGCAGCAGTTTCACCAGCGCTGCGGCAATCAACACCGGTCCGTGCACCAGGGTGTTGAGCACGAAACCCAGGGCCGCCAGGGGCACCCGCAACGCCGCCGGCAGGTAGTGCAGCGGGGTACGGCGCGCCGGCTTCGCCGGTCCGGTCGGCTCAGCCACGGGTGAAGAACAGGAAAGGCAGCGTCGCCAGGCCCAGCATCAGCACGATGCCGAGCAGGGTCGCCAGGGCCCGTAGCGGATTCTCCCGGAAGGCCGCCCAGGGACTGGGCGCACGCCCTTCGGACAACGCCTGTTCGCGCTCGCGCCGGGCACGCTCGCCGCGTGCCGCCTGGTAGGCGGCCAGGCGGGCGCGGGCCTGGTCTTCCTGGCGGTCATCGGGCAGCCACAGCCCCCCGCCCGACACCCCCCACAGGCTGGGGCGGGTTTCGTAATAGTCGATCTGGTTTTCGTCGAGCAGGGCTCGCACCTCGTCGGCCTCATCGTCCGGTACGTTGCGAAGGTTGAGCAGGAGCAGCGGCATGTCAGTTCCCCTGCCCGGATGCGGCGGCGGACCCGGTTTCGTGCGCGGCGAGGAACTGCACCAGCCCGTCGAGCTGCTGCGCCTGCACGCGATCAACCACCGCGGCGAAGCCCGACAGGTCGTCCGGGCTGTAGCCGCCGACGCGGTACCACAGCGTGATGCGGGTGCCGCCGCCCTCGACCGGCGCCAGGCGGAACTCCAGCGCTCCGTGCAGCCCCATGCCTTGCAAGGGACCCAGGCCGCCGGCCAGGCGCAGGGTGCGGCCGGGGTCCACGAAAACCACCTCGAGGTGGCGCGCCTGCCGGTCGCCGTCGCGTTCGCAGAAACAGCCGCCGGCCCGGGCTTCGATGCTCAGCTTGCCGGCGTCGCCCCACCAGGTGTGGTCGGCGGGCCACCAGCGCCCCACGTCCCCGACCAGGGCCTTCCAGGCCTGGTCGGGATCGGCGTCCACGACGGCGCTGTTCTCGAGCGTGAAACCCGAAGGGCCGCTGTCGACCACCTCGGCCGAGGCGGCGAGCGGCAGCAAACAGGCGACGAGGGCGAACGACGGCAGGCGCATCGTGAATCTCCAGCGGGATTCAGTCATTTAGCCGCCCCGCGGCGCCGCTGGCAAGCCCGGTCAGCGCGAAGCCGCGCGCAGTGCGTCCAATCGCTCGCGCTGCAGATCGTCCATGGCATGTTCGGTCAGCAGTTCCCGGCCTTCGGGCGTGCGCAGCGCCAGCGCCTGGACGCGAACCCGCACCGGCACGCCTTCGGGTGGCGCCTTCAGGGCCCAGTCGCTGTCACCGGTCGGGGTCATCGTCACCGCGTCGCCGGCCCCCGGCGCCAGTGGCGCCGACAGCGGCACGTCGAATACCTGGTCGAGCCAGGGTGCACCGCCACCTTCGTTGGCGAGCCGCACGTGCAGCGACACCCGCGTCACCGTCACCGGGCTGCCGTTGGCCAGGGCGACCTTGATCGTGGGCACGGACTGGCCGCTGCGAGGGTCCGGTCCATGGCCGTAGCCAGCATGCAGAACCTCGAACCCGGCGACGGCATCGCGGTCGGCGGCGATCTGCGAGGCCAGTGTCTCGAGTTGCGCACGTTCGGCGGCCTCTGCGGCCTCGGCGGCTTTCCGGGCCGGGTCGCTCTCGCCACCCGCCTGCCCGGAGGGCTGGCAGCCAGCCAGCGCCACCACCCACAGCAGCATCAGTGCGCGAATCTGCATCTTCGGGGACTCCTTGCATCGTGCCGGTCCGGCGAGTTTAAGCGCGCCGGACCGTCCGGGTTCCGCCGCCCGGCGGCCCAGGGCTCCCCTTCGGCGGCGCGGGGATGCCAGAATCGTCGTTCAATCGCACCGGACCTGCCCATGGCCTCCAGCCTGCTTGCCCTGCTCGACGACATCGCCACCCTGCTCGACGACGTGTCGGTGATGACCAAGGTGGCGACCAAGAAAACGGCCGGCGTGCTCGGTGACGACCTGGCGCTCAACGCCCAGCAGGTCAGCGGCGTCAAACCCGACCGGGAACTGCCGGTGGTGTGGGCGGTCGCCAAGGGGTCGGCCCGCAACAAGCTGATCCTGGTCCCCGGCGCGCTGGCGATCGCGGCCCTGGAGGCCTGGCTGCGCGAACGCGGCATCGACGTGCCGATCATCACCAGCCTGATGCTCATCGGCGGCGCCTTCCTGTGTTACGAAGGCGTCGAAAAACTCGCGCACAAGTTCCTGCATTCGCCGGAAGAGCAGGAAGCCGAAGTGGCGCAACTCCTGGAAGCGGCCTCGGACGAAAAGCGCGACCTCGTCGCCTACGAGAAGCAGAAGATTAAGGGCGCCATCCGCACCGACTTCATCCTGTCCGCGGAGATCATCGTGCTGACGCTGGGAACGGTGGCCGGACGGGAGTTCACCGTGCAGCTGGGCGTCCTGGTCGCCATCGCGGCCCTGATGACGGTCGGCGTTTACGGCCTCGTCGCCGGCATCGTCAAGCTCGACGACGCCGGGCTGCACCTGAGCCGCCGCCAGGGGGCCGGCTCGGCGGCCAGGAGCCTGCGCGCATTCGGCCGCGGCATCCTCTACAGCGCGCCCTGGCTGATGAAGTTCCTGTCGGTCGCCGGCACCGCCGCGATGTTCCTGGTCGGCGGCGGCATTTTCACGCACTCCATCCCCTACCTGCACCACCTCGTCGGAGGCCTGCTTCCCTCGGGAGGCGCCGGCACGGTGGTTTCCATCCTTGCCGACGCCGTGGTCGGCATCCTGGTGGGCATCGTTGTCGTGCTGGCGACCACCGCCTGGGGCAAGCTGCGCGGCAAAGCCGCCGCGCACTGACCCATTCAAGGCAGCAGCAGGCGCGCGCGCCGCTGCACGCGGTCCCCGGTCCATGCCCCTTCCACCAGCAAGCTTCCGCTTAGGGCGAATACCCGCCCGCCGACGAAAAACGTACGGGCGTTGCCGTACCAGTCCCAGCAGTCCTCGCAATCCTGGCCGCCAGCATCCTGCATGCTGAGCACGCCGGCCGCGGAAAGGCGGTCGCCGTCGATGCGTGCATAAAGCAGGTCCGAGGCCTGTTCTTCGGGCCAGGTATCGTCGTCGCGGCTCCGGCTCGATTCGGGCCAGGCCGGCAGGCCCAGCAGCAGCGGACCGCCCGGCAGGCGACCGACGTTCACCGCGTGGCTGCGGCTTTCCGAACTGAAATACCCCGGCCAGTCCAGCGTATGCAGCCGTCGCGGCTGGCCGGCACCCGCCAGCACGCTGGCCGCCATGCCACCACCGGGCACCAGGCCGATGGCCAGCATGCGGTCTCCGGCCGGCTGCATGAATTGCACCGAATGGGTGACCGGCACCGGCGTCAGTACGCCATCGCCCAGGCCCAGGGCCCAGAGCCGGCCGGGACTGGGCTTCTTTTGGCCCCACCAGCTCGACTCACCGAACCAGACGACCTCGCGGTCGAATCGGATCGTACCGACGCCACCCGGCACCTCGGCGAAGGCCCGCGCGGGAGACGGCTCGCCGGCGAAGCCGGAGAAGTCCTCCGGGGCGAGCCGGTACAGCCCGTAGCGCGTTGTTCGCTCGTCGTCATCGTGCTCTCCAGACAGTGGAAGCACCCATAGCGCACCCTCAGCGTCTTCGCGGAACTGGAAGGACTGGTCGATATCGCCGTGAACGGTCGCAACCGTCGGATCACCGGCACCGAAGGGCACGCGAACGATCGAGGTGCGGCGAAGCGGCCAGGCCTCCACGGGCCAGTCGCCGTCGTCCGGGAGCACGAGCTTGCTGCGCCAGGCCTGCGGCGCCAGCCCGCCGAGCGCCAAGTAGGCGTGGGTGCGGGTTGCGTAGAGTTCCGAACGGCCTTCCGCGACGAAACCCGTGCTGCGGCATGCCAGCCGTTCGTCGTCCAGACCCGCGAGCGGGCACTGCAGCAGCACGTGTATGCGCGGCAATCGGCCGGGCAGCATGGGGTAATAAAGGTCCGCTGCCTCCAGCAGCGGCGTCCAACCGGGTGCCGGCACGTCGCGGCGCGACCACTCTGGCCAAGCCATCTCCCCCTGCAGCTGCAGCGGCAGCTGCAGGCTCATCAGCAAGTTGTCGCCCTGCAGCCGGGCCCCGTAGTTGTCGCCGTCGAAGTAGTCGTTGCTGCGCAGCCAGAATCGGGCGTCGCGCACCAGTCCGCCATTGGCATCGAGATGGAACAGCTGCAGCTCCGCCACGGGTTCGTCTTCGCCGTAGTTGAATCCCAGCAAAAGCACGCGCGGGCCGAACGTGAGGATCTCGTCGAACCAGATGCGATCGTCCCCATCCTCGGCCAGACGCAGGCTGCCGGCGTGTTCCAGCACCGCCCTGCCCTGGCGCGCGATGCGCACTGAATGCAAGCTGCCGCCGCGCAGCACCAGCAGGAAGTCGCCGGACTTCTTGACGATGTCGCCCTCGTCGACGCCGCCCTCCTGGTTATTGGTGATCAGGTCGCGGGGATCGATGCGCGAACCGGTGACCTCGATGGTCTCGAGCACGTCCGAATCCGCCTCGGCCGGACGCGTGCCCCGGCAGCGTACCCACGCTGGTCGCTCCGCCTTCGGAAGGCGGCAGGTGCGCCGCCACCGCTGCTCTTCCAACAGTGCAGCGAGGCGCTGCCCATTGGACACCAGGCGGTCCAGGTCCTGTGGTGAAGAAAGTTTGCGCAGGGCCGGCGATGCGGTTGCATCGGCGGCCCTGCCCAACTGGACCCGCTCGACCGACGCGCAGCCGGCCAAAAGGCCCAGCATGAGCAAGGCGCAGACGGCACGCCGTCCGACCCTTGGATGCAGCGGCACAGTCATCGCACCACGTGCCATTGGGTCTGCCGTCCCGCCGGGTAGTCGAGCGTCTCGCCGTCGAAGAAGCCGCCCTGCTCCAGCTTCACTTGCACCCAGGTGTCCCCCCATTCGGGCACGGGTGAGCGCACGTTGCCTTCGATGGCGTAGGCCGTCGACGGATGAAGCGGCCATTCACTACCTGGCGTGCCGCCCTCCTGTGCATCCCACATGCCGATGGTCGGGCCGGCGGCGTGGCCGAAGAAGCCCAGCGGGTGGGTGTAGGTACTGGCCGCCAGCCCTGCCTTTTCCACCGCGGCATGCGTGGCATGCAGGATTTGGTCGCCACTGCGGCCCGTGGCGAATTCGGCGGCCAGCAGGTCCTGCCAGCGATTGCCGGCGGCCAGCGCCCGCCTCAGGCCTTCAGGAACCTCGGTTTCTCCCTCCCGCAGCACGTAGCCCATTTCCTGGGTGTCGGTGCACAGCTTCAGGTAGCAGCCGCCGATGTCGGTATGCAGGACGTCCCCACGCTCGATGACACCCTCGGCGCCGCAGAACACGCTGTCCCGGCCGCAGTCGTCGCCGGCGCGCTGGCGGTTCACGTCGGGATGGAACCACACCGGCATGCCCAGGCCCTCGAGCCGGCGGCGGATGTACCAGGCCACGTCGTCGGTGTGGGTCTTGCCGGGCTCGATGACGCGGTTGGAGAACGCTTCGGCGATCACCGCACGGGCCGCCGCCATGGCCTTGGCGTGGTGTGCGAGCTCCGGCGCGGTGCGCGTCTCGGTCCAGCGCACCACCAGGTCTTCGGCCGACACCAGTCGCCCGGCATAACCGTCGGGAAGCGCCTGCAGCAACCGCTGGTGCAGGCCGTGGCTGAGGCCGTCGGCGATGGCCCACTGCCGGGAGGTATTGATGCCGATGCGGGCAGGATCACGTTCCGCGATGAGGGCGCCCAGGGCCTGCCATTGTTCGTCCAGGTCGCCGCCCGACCAGGCCGACTCGTACGGTGGGCCAAGCGGATAGCGATTGACCGCCAGGCGCTCGACCGAGCCATCGGCGCGACGATGAAAGACCAGCAGCGTCGTCCGGCGCGCCGCGAAGCTCGGCTGCGGCACCAGGGTGAAATAGACCGGGTCCTCGGCGTATTCGCGCGACAGCACCAGCCACATGTCCAACCCGGCTTCGGCCATCAGGCGGGGCAGCAGGGTCTGCAGCCGGTGCTCGAGGATCTGGTTCTCGACCCCCACGCGTTCGGGTGCCGGCAGCAGGACCGGCATCGCCGGCGAAGCCCGGTTGGCCAGGGCGGGCAAGCTCGCGGCCAGCAGCAGCGCGAAGGACAGGCAGCGGTGGTGCATGGAAAGGTCCTTCGCGTCGGCGTGATGCCCCGAGCATAATCAAGTTCGCGTACGTGCCGTCAATCCCGGCGGCCACCGGTGCCAGCGATGGCTATTTCTGCAGGAATTCGATCAGCTGCTTGCGCTGGTTCGGGCCCAGCAGGCGAAGCAATGGCAGCAGCCGGCCGATGATCGCCGGCAGCTGGGGCAGCACCTCCTGCGCCTGGCCGGCCTGGATCCGGTCAAGGATTTCGTCGATCCCCGCGGGCGCCTGCTGGGCCTGGGCCGGGGGCGGCGGTGCAGCGACCGGTGGCATGGCTTCTGCGACGGCGGGCGGCGCAACGGCCGCCGGACTCGGCGGCAGCACGGCCAGGCCAGACTCGCGCGCGACATCCAGGCGCGCCTGGCAAGCATCCATGGCCTCGTCGGGACCCAGGCCGTCGTCGGTAAGCGGGCTCAGCACCGCGGCATGCAAGGCGACCGCCACCGGCTCGCCTTCGTGCAGCGGCGGGTTGGCCATGACCTCGGCCTGCAGCCGTTCGACCATGCCCGCGATGCCCGCCTCCTGGCCACCGGGCAGGCTCAGGGCGAAGCTGCCCAGCCCGATCCGCGCTGCGGTGTCCTCCTTGCGCAGCCGCGCCCGCAGCAAACGCGCGATCTGGAGCACCAGGCCTTCGGCGACATCGCGGCCGTTGTGCAGGAAGAAACGCTGGAAATCCTCCACGTCCAGCCGTACCAGGCACAGCGCCTGCTGGTGCCGGCGGGCGTAGGCCATGTCCTGGCGCAAACGGTCCATGAACCCGGGGCGGTTGGCCAGGCCGGTCAGGGCGTCCATCGTCACCTGCGACTGCAGCTGCCGCGTCACGCGCTGGTAGGTCGAGTGCGCACGGGCGCGGGCGACCAGGTCGGAGGTGGTGAAGGGCTTGGTGATGAAATCGGTCGCGCCCAGTTCGAGCGCCTTCATGCGCGCCGACTCGTCGTTTTCGGCACCGGTGACCACGATCACCGGCAGCCCCTGGATGCCGGGGTCCTGCGCGTCACGGATGGCCCGAAGCAGCCCGTAGCCATCCAGATTGGGCATGTTGAGATCGGTGAAGACCACCTGGATGCCGGCGTCCTGCCCCACCTGTCCCCAGGCGTCCTGGCCGTCCTCGGCGGTGATCACCTCGAACTCGTCGCCAAGCATCTTGTGCGCGGCCTTGCGCATGAGCTTGGAATCATCCACCACCAGGATGCGGGCCTTGCCCGTGCCTTCGCCACTCATTGGCTGCCCCTGACCTGACGTTTTCCGATCACGTTACCGCATGCCCGCCCGGGGCGCCCAAGAGCAGCATCACAGTTCCGTATGCCGCTCAGGGCCGCCAATGGAAATCAAGCGTGCCCGTCACCGGGCTGGCGTCCGCTTTCCTGAACAGGCCATCGCCACCCGTGCTGAACCGGACCTTCAGGCGACCGTGCACGTGCTCGACGACGATCACCCCGCTGCCGCTGGGCAGCATGCGACGTCCGCGGGTGGCATCGGTTTCCTCTGCCAGCACCACCTCCCCGACGCCGGGCCTCTCCCGCTGCGCCTGGTCGTCCAGGGCGACGGCCGCATACTCGCCGGACAGGTTGATCCTGTCGTCGGTTACGTTCAGGACCAGGCGGGCGTAGAGGCTGTTGTCGGCGTTGGCCAATTCGAAACTCTGGGCCACCACGTGTTCGGCGACCCGGGCGCGGCTGTGCCTGACTTCCGGGGTCCGGAAGGCGTACTCCTGGCCATCCACTTCGAAGCGGACCCGGTTGCCCCCCATCGTCGCCTCGCCGGATGGCGCCGGGGGCAGCGTCGGGGCGTTCGCGGCCGACACGCCGGTTCCGTCCTTGCCGACGGCGCCCACGCAGCCCGAGAAGGCCATGGCCACGCCCAGCACCCATTGGTAGCGAAAAGACATCGACCACGACCCGGCGGCACGCCTCGAGGGGCATTACCTGGGTTTACGCAGCTGCGCCCTGCGTCCGGCCACCAGGTACACCAGTCCGGCCAGCAACACCGGCACTGCCGGCAGCAGCCACCAGCCCAGGCCGCCGCGCTGGCGCCCCGATGGCGAGGGATCGAGCCAGCGCTGCCGCTGTGCCTCGAGACCCCCTTCCTGCTCCAGCCTTGCCAGCCCCGCGTCGAGCCTGGCCACGAGCTCGGGCCGGGCCGGATTCACGCCGAAGGCATAGTCCCGTTCGAGCCAGGGCGGACTGGCCACCGCAAGGCCTTCGAGCCCCTGGGTGGCGATGGCATAGCGGCCGATGTCGGCCGGCAGCAGGGCGAAGTCGGCGTCGCCGCGCCTGACTTCGACCAGCACCAGGGATTCTTCATTGACCGGGTGCAACATGGCGTCGACGCGCTCATTGATCAGCCATTCCCAGGCCATCCCGCCGAATTGCACCGCGACCCGGCGGCCCGCCAGTTGCGCCGGATCTTCGATCCACTCGCCGTTGCGGCTGAACAGCAAGTGGCTTCGTCGCATGAAAGGCCGGCTGAAAAGGAAACGTTCCTGCCGGTCCTCCGAAATGAACATCGGCACCACATCGAGCTCGCCGCGCTCGAGCCGGTCGAGCACCTGCCCCCATTCACCGAACTCGAAGACCAGCGCCAGCGATTGGGTTTCGCCGATCGACCGCAGCACGGCCATGTCGAAACCCTGCGCTTGCCCGTCGACGTCCAGGTAATGATGCGGCGGGTAGTGGGGATCCCCGCCAACCCGCACCGGCAGGGTCGGCTGGGCCAGCGTCGCCGACGCCACCAGCAGCAGCGCCGGGCCGGCCAGCCGCCGGAGCTGGCCTGTCAGCGACATGCCAGCCTGTGCACGTCCTGGAACGTGCCGTTCGGGCACAGGTCGGCCAGCTCCGCCTTCAGGCGACCCAGGCGGCTGGCGGTTTCCAGTCGACGCGCGCGGAAGACGGCGTCGCGCCGCTCGCGTTCGGCGTTTAGCGCCCCCGGGTCGCCCCCGGCGGCGATGCGGACGTCGATCGCTGCCAGGGTATCCCGGCGCTCATCCACGAGGTCCCGAAGCTCTGCCTCGGCGGCAGCGATGTCCACGCCCAACTGGGCCGGACGATCAAGCGGACGGTCGTCGTCCGGCGGCGGCGGGGCCGGCGTGCGCGCCCGTCGGGTCCGGGCGACCTCCGGATTGCCATCCGGCCGCTCCTGTCCGTTGCCGCCGGATGTGTCGGTCGACCCGGTCGCGTCGCTTGCGTTGCGTTTGTTGCGCGTATCCGACGCCTGGTCCGGATCCTGCTCCGGCTCGGCCGGCGATGCCGGCACCGATGCTGGCGGCGGCGGCGGTGGGGGCGGTGGGGGCGGCGGCTGCGACTGGGGTTCGGACGGGAACTCAAGGTGTGGGGCGGCGTCCCGGTCGCCGGGGCAAGGATCATCCTGGTAGCGGGTTTCGCCGTTGATGGTGCATTTATAAACGTTCGCCTGGACCGGCAGGCTGGCGAAGGCGGCCGAGGCCAGGAAGAGCGCGAAAAGCGGGCCTTTCATGGGCGCGAAATCCATTCGGGGGGAGCTTGATCATAGGGCACGCGGACCAGCAGGCAACCCGGCCGCCTTTTGCCTGCTTTGGTCTAGACTGGACCCGTTCGCTTCGCCCCCGAAACCATGGAGGTTGCAATGGCCAGTACCGCCCGCAAGTCCCCTGCCCGCAAACCGGTGGCCAAGAAGGCCCCGGCGAAGAAGAAGCCGGCCAAGAAGGTGGCTTCCAGCAAATCCGCCGACAAGAAGCCTGCCGCCAAAAAGAAGACCGCAGCGAAGAAGACTGCAGCGACCAGGAAGTCCACCGCCAGCAAGCCGGCGACGAAAAAGAAGGCCGCAGCGAAGAAGGCCTCCGTGAAAAAGTCGTCGACCAGGAAGCCGGCAGCGAAAAAGTCCGCAGCGAAGAAGACCACGGCGAAAAAGCCGGTGGCGAAGAAGTCCGCGGCAAAGAAGACCGTTGCCCGCAAATCCGGTGCGAAGAAAGCCACGACCAGCAAGCCGGCGGCGAAAAAAACCGCTGCCCGCAAGTCCACTGCGAAAAAGGCTGCCGCGAAGCCGTCGGCCGCCAGGAAGTCCGCGGCCAAAAAACCGGCGGCCACCAAGGCCCCGGCCAGCAAGTCGGCCAGCCGCAAGCCGGTCGCGGCGAAAGTGCCCGCGCCCCGCGCCGCCCCGGCCGCCACGTCCGCACGCAAGCCGGCGGCCGCGGTTCCGAGCCCGGCGCCCATGCCGGCCCTGCCGGCGGCCGCGGCGGCGAGCAACGAAAGCAGCAAGGGCCCGCAGCAGGCCCGCTCGCAGAAGGCGCACATCCCGATCCAGCGGGAATTGCCCGGCCCGCACGGTTCGAAGTTCAAGCCCAACAACGGGCATCGCTACATGCACCGAAAGATCCCGCGCTGACCCGCGCGCCGGGCGGCCAGGCGCCGCCCGGCGCTGCCGGAGGGGTCGATATGTGGTGATATGCGGCCCATGGCTTTTCGACCACGCTACCTGCCCAGGCTCACCTACCCGTTCCGCATTTTGGGCATGGGTCTCACCGCGCTGCCCGTCGGCGTGGTCCTGCACGACGTGCAGGCGGGCTGGTTGGCCTGGACCTGGCTGGGGCTGTCGTGCCTGGCGTGGCCCCACCTCGCCTACGCCTGGGCCCGGCGCAGCCAGGACCCCTATGGCGCCGAGGCGAGAAATTTCCTCATCGATTCCGCGATCGCCGGCAGCTTCCTGCCGCTGATGCATTTCAACCTGCTGCCCTCGGCCGTGCTGTTGACGGTGGCCACCGCCGACAAGGTCAATTCGGGCGTGCCGGGACTGTGGCTCCGGGCCTTGCCCGGCATGGTCCTGGCCGTGCTCGCGGTTGGCCTGCTCACCGGATTCGAAGTGGACCTGGCCAGTCGAACCGGCGTGATCCTGGCCTGCCTGCCGATCATGACCATCCATACCCTGGCCGTCAGCGCCAACCTGTACCGGCTGGTGCGGCGGGTGCAGGACCAGAACCGGCAGCTTGCGCTGATGACCCGCCGCGACAGCCTCACTGGCGTCGACAGCCGCTCGCACTGGGAAGACCAGGCCCGGAAGCTGCTCGACCAGCACCAGCGCGAAGCCGCGCCCGCCTGCCTGCTGCTGCTCGATATCGACCACTTCAAAACCATCAACGACCGCCACGGCCATGGCGTCGGCGACGACGTCCTGCGTGCGCTGGCCAGGCGCATGGGCGAGACGCTGCCCGCGTCCGGCATCCACGGTCGGCTGGGCGGCGACGAGTTCGTGGTCGCGCTGCCGCTTCCCGTCACCGAGGCGCTCGAACACGCCGAACGCCTTCGTGCCGCCGTGCAGGCGCTTGAGTTCCCGGAAGTGCCGGAGCTGTCGATCTCGATCAGCCTGGGCCTGGCGCCACCGCCGCACGGCGGCGACCTGCGTGCCTGGCTGGAGGTGGCCGACCATGCGCTGTATCGCGCCAAGCACGGCGGCCGCAACCGGATCGAGCGGACCGAGCCCCTGGCCGCCACCCCTGCTACCTAGGCCGGCCCGCCCAGGCCCCGCCGATTGTCTTAGGATGGGCCTACCCGACCGCTCCGGAGCCCGCCATGCGCACGCACCTGCCCCGACTCGCCCTCGCGATCACCCTTTCCCTGGGCCTGCTGGCCTGCCAACCCGGCGGAGAGTCTCCTTCGGCAACCGGTGGCGACCCGAGCGCCGATGACACGGCGGCGCAGGCCGACATCAAGGCCAAGGTGGACGCCTATGCCGAAGTCGAGCTCAAGGCCGACCTCTCGCACCTGGCCGAAGGCGACCGGGAAGCCATCCGGTTGCTGCTGCAGGCCGGCCAGATCATGGACGACCTGTTCTGGGAACAGGTCTACGGCGACAAGGACCTGCTGTTCGCCGGGGTCAGCGATCGCGCCACCCGCCGTTTCATCGAAATCAACTACGGCCCCTGGGACCGCCTGGACGGTGACGCCCCCTTCGTCGACGGCGTCGGCCCGCGGCCGCCCGGTGCGCGCTTCTACCCGCCTGACATGAGCAAGGAAGAATTCGCCGCCGCCGACCTGCCCGGCAAGGACGGGCTCTACACCCTGCTGCGCCGCGACGACGCCGGCAAGCTGATCGTGGTGCCCTACCACGTCAAGTGGTCCAAGGAACTGGGCGAGGCGGCCGACCTGCTGCGCCAGGCCGCCGAAGTAGCCACCGACGAAGGCTTCCGCACCTACCTGCGCATGCGCGCCGACGCCCTGGTGTCGGGCGAGTACCAGGCCAGCGACATGGCCTGGATGGACATGAAGACCAGCCCCATCGACGTCGTGATTGGCCCGATCGAGAGCTACCAGGACGCCCTGTTCGGCACCAAGACCGCCTTCGAGGCTTTCGTGCTGGTGCGCGACATCGAATGGAGCGAGCGCCTGTCGCGGTTTGCCGCACACCTGCCCGCACTGCAGCGCGGCCTGCCGGTGGAGGATCGCTACAAGTCCGAGCGGCCTGGCACCGATGCGGATCTCAATGCGTACGACGCGATCTTCTATGGTGGCGACGCCAATTCCGGCGCCAAGACCATCGCCATCAACCTGCCCAACGACGAAGAAGTCCAGCTCGCCATGGGTTCGCGCCGGCTGCAGCTCAAGAACAGCATGCGCGCCAAGTTCGACAAGATCCTCGTGCCGATTTCCGACCAGCTGATCGCCGAGGACCAGCAGCAGCACATCACGTTCGACGCCTTCTTCGAAAACGTGATGTTCCACGAAGTCGCGCATGGCCTGGGCATCAAGAACACCCTCGACGGCAAGGGCACCGTGCGCGAGGCGCTGACCGACCTGACCAGTGCCTACGAAGAAGGCAAGGCCGACATCCTGGGCCTGTACATGATCGGCGCGCTGGGCGACATGGGCGAGCTCGACGCCGACAAACGCATGGACAACTACGTCACCTTCCTGGCCGGCATCTTCCGTTCGGTGCGCTTTGGCGCGTCCAGCGCCCATGGCAAGGCCAACATGGTCGCGTTCAACTGGCTGCAGCGCGAAGGCGCCTTCAGCCGCGACCCGGACACGGGCCACTACCGCGTCGACTACGACAAGATGCAAGCGGCCGTTGATTCGCTGTCGGCGAAGATCCTCACCCTGCAAGGCGACGGTGACTACGAAGGCGCCAAGGCGCTGCTCGACGAGATGGGCGTGATCGGCCCCGACCTCCAGGCCGACCTCAACCGCGTCGAAGCCGCCGGCATCCCGGTGGACATCGTGTTCAAGCAGGGCGAAAAGGTCCTGGGCTTGTGAGGTCGGCTTCGTGAGTGGCCGGCGGCGGGCGGCATTGCCCTGGCTCGCCGTCGGGCTTGCACTGTCGGCCCACGCCACCGCGCAGGAACCCACCAGCGAAGAACTCTGGCGTCGCCAGCCACCGCCTTTCCAGGCCCATGCCGAAGGCCTGGCTGCGCCGACCAGGGCCGGCGCCGCGATGGAGATGCGACTGGGCCTGCTGCCCTGGCTGCTGCCGCCACTAGACCCGGACCCGAAGCGCCTGGCCGCGCTGGAAACAAGCGCGTCCCACATCGCCGCACGTTACGCGTCGGTGGGCTTGCGCGCCCCCCGCATCACCCGCCGGGACGGCGTCTACCCGATTTATTACGTGCGCGATCTTGGTAGTGCCGCGGCCCAGTACGGCCCGGGTTTCGGCCAGTTCGGCGTCGCCGAAGCGATGCGGCTGAACGAGGATGACTGGGACCGGGTGATGATCGTCGGGGAAGCCGATGGGTTCGGGTCCGACCTGGCGCTTTTCCCCGAGAAGGTGGCCGTGTCGGTGGCCCACGAAATATTCCATGGCATCCAGGCCAGCTATGCCAACTGGAACGTGCACGACAACAGTCATTTGCACGAAGAAAAATGGGTCACCGAAGCCTTGCCGGACGCGATCGGCCTGTGGGCTATCGAGGGCCTGTCGTTCATGGGCAATCCGCCCTTCGACCCACGACGCCGCTTCGCCAGCGGCAGCCCGCGTTTCGGCAAGGTCCTGGGGCTGCGTCCCTACGACTACCCGCTGGACCTGCGCACGGCGCCGCCACGCATGCCGATCTTCCCGGCCGGCACCTCCGCCGACAGCCGCCGGGAAATGGCCTCTTACATGAGCAATTCGTTCTGGGCCTACGTCTGGCAACACAGCATGCCCCGGGGCCAGGAATGGAAGCCCGTCCGGCACGCCCTGATGGTCCGCACGGCGCGGGCCGGCACGTCGGGCGTTCGCGAGGAGAGCCTGGCCTGGACCGACCGCAGCCTCAGGGACCAGCACCCGGCATGGACCCGCGGTCTCTACGATGCCCTGCCTGCCTTCATCCCCTGGTGGGTGGCATACCCCGACGCCGTGATGCGCAGCCGCAAGGGCGAATTCGCACATGCCCGCTGGCTGGGCCATGCCTTCGTCGATGGTTGCCCGCTGCATGAATTCGACCAGGCCAATCCCACCGCCACGGTGAAAGTGGCGGTGCGGGAAATGGCCGCCACCTGCATCCGCGTGAAGTGGACCGGCCCGTCGGTAGGCGACAGCGGCTGGCCGGCCTTTGCCGTGGTCGCCTCGTCGGCGGATGGCGGCGGCGAGGCCGCACTGACTGACCTGCACCTGGGCATCCACGGGACCAACCTGGGCAAGACCGACCCTTTCCTGGACCCCGCCACGGGGCGGCCCAGCCTGGCGTGGAGCGGGCTGTCGCTGGATCCAGGGCAGGCGGCGAACACGGACGGCGAAACCGTCATCACGTTCACCAACGTCCCGCCAGACCCTCTTCGCGCCAGCCGGCGCACCTATGACATCCACCTGGGCGTGGGTACCAGCGAAGTGTCCGGCCAGTTGGTCAAGCCCGCCGAGTCGAACAAGCCGGCATCCAGCGTGCGTGTCGCCCCGCGACCGCACGTGATTCCCGGGCAGGTCAAGGCGGTGCGTGAGGGCCGGACGCTGAGCATGGCGGTGGTACCGGCATCGATGGCCGGCAAGGACGACTGCATGAATGCCACCGCGAAATCGGCCGGCCAGCTGGCGTTCGGACTCGATGAAAACGCCGGGCATGACGGGGCGTCGCGGCTCATGGCGATCTGCCTCAAGGCCTCCGGCGATGCCTCGCGCCGGGGAGGAAATCCGGCATTGAAGCCGGATGTCGAACTGGAGCTTCCCGCCATTCCCGATGGTCACACCGGCCCCGTGGCCGGCGGTCGTGTCATCGCGATGTGGGACGACCCGGGACTGGGCAAGCCGGCCGACCAGCACGTGGACGCCCGCACCGACGACGTGGACATCACCGTTTCACTGGCCAATGCGGCGTTCGTGCGGGGTCGCTTCACGGCGAGGTTTACCGCGCCGGCCAACAACGCCAACGGCGAACTGAGCGGCGACTTCCTCGTCTGGCGCAGTCCGACCGACGAGCGCATTGCCCTGGCCGACCCGCTGGACTACGTCGCGAGCAACCTGGTGCAAACCCTGGCCGCCATGGGCCGGGACCCGGCAGAGGTTGGCGCAGGCATGGCGCGGCGCGCGGCCAACCAGCGTGGCCGGTCGTCGGCCCGGGACAACCGCGACGCCGACGTCGTATGCACGCTGGACTGCGAAATCGTCCGCCAGGGAAACGTCAGTCCCACCTGCCGGGCCTCGATGGCGGAGATCTACGCCGCCTGCCCCGAAGGCGCTCAGGTGACGCGGGAGGAAGTCGCTTCACTGGCCGACTGGATGTTCCGCGACATGCCCGAACCGATGCGTTCGGAAATGTCGACGGGCACCGTGGACACGGTGATGAAGATGCCCACGGCACTGCGCGAGGACTGGGCCGCCAAGCTGCGCGCCGCGCGCGCGAAAACCGGCGATTAACCCCATCCGGGTAATGGTTCAGGCGGGCGCGGACCCGGCGTTGTAGGACGGCAACTGGCGCGCCGACGCAAAGAACATCAGATAGATCAGCCGGCCGTTCTCGAGCGAATCGCCGAAGGCTTCGCCGGCGGTATGCCAGAGCCAGGGGCGCAGCAGCACCAGGCGGTTGAAGCGCATGGGCACGCGCATGGTCAGTTCCCAGGCGGCGTCATTCATGGTGTCGCGCTCGAGGATGTCCGAGATCATCTGCCTGGCGCTGGCATACCCCTGGGCCCGCGCCTCCTCGTCGCTGATCGGTCCGCGGTCGCTGTTGGTCGCGCGATGGCGGAAGAACTCGGTGCCGCCGCGGCAATCCTCGGGCCGGCTCAGGTACAGGATGCCCGACCAGTGCGCGGTATCCACGTGGACCTTGGCGCTGCCCACGTCACCGGCGGTGGCGATGCGGAACTTGCCATGCGCCTGCGGCGGGGGCATGGACACCAGCGGCTCGCCGACCAGCCGCGAGACTTCTTGGTCGAGGCCTTCAAGCTGCAAACGTTGCTGGGAATTGCGACCGGGGAATTTGCCCTGCACGTCCGGGTAGTCCATGCGCAGGGCCGCTTCGCGCAGTTGCGCGGCACTATCGAAGAAGTCGTCGACGATGATCGTGGTCGTGGGCATGGGCGTCAGCGCAACTGGCTGTCCTTGCTGCCGCGGCGGTTGTAGCCACTGCCGGCAGACACCTTGTCGGCGGCCTCCTGGCAGGGCACGCACAGCCGGACGCCGGGCAGCGCCCGGCGCCGTGCCTCCGGAATGGGCGCGTCGCACTCTTCGCAATGTTCCAGGCTCGGTCCCTTGGGCAGCTTGCTGCGGGCGCGCTTGATCGCGTCCTTCACGGTCGCGTCGATCTGGTCCTGGACGGCGCCGTCGCCGGCCCAACCCGTCGCCATGGCGGTCTCCTGAGGCGTCTCAATTCAAGACAGCCATTATAGGCGCGCCACGGTCACCGTTCCTGACGGGCCAGTTCAGCCGCCGCAGCCGCCGCAGCACACCGACGGCTGTGGCTGGATGGCGAGCGGGCCAAGTACGCAACCGGCCTGCTCGAGCACACCCGCCAATTCGCCGGTGGTCAACTGCACCGAAATGCGCAGACCCGTCTGCAGCGGATCGACGTCGACCAGCGCCGCCGGATCGGCATCGCAGAGCAGCCGTCGCACCTGGTCCATATCCACCGTGGCCGTCGGCATCGCTACCCTGAATTCCATTGACTACTCCCTGGCTGCGGCGAGCTTGCCGCCGGGAGCCACTATCGGCGCCAGGCGGATTCCCTGCCCTGACCCGGATCAAGCCTCCCCAAGACGTAAGTATCACTAACTCTCGCGTCACAATGACGAAAAAACCTGCACTACAGCTGAGGATTAACTACTATCGGATACTAACTTTCAGCCCAATGTCCCCGCCCTTGAGCGCCGCCTGTCGCCGCACCGCATCGCCGAAGGCACCCTGCGTCCGATCGTGGCGAAGCCTCGCCTGCGCCTGGCTGGTGCTGACGACCTGCCTGGCCGGCCCGACCGGTGCCCGCGAACCGCTGGACGTCCCTGCGGCCAGCCCACCCACCTTCACCACGTTCACGCCGCGCGATGGCCTGAGCGATGAAATCTGGAGCACCGTCGGCCAGGGATCGGACGGCTTCGTGTGGGCGGGCTCGGCATCGAGTCTTTCGCGCTTCGATGGCTATCGCTGGCAGGAACTGGCCGATGCCCCCGGTCGCAGCCTGGTGCGCGACATGGCCACGGATCGCCAGGGCCGGCTGTGGGCGATCTTCGAACGCGAGGGCCTGGCCCGCTTCGACGGCAAGCACTGGCAACGAGCCGGCGAGGCGCGCTTCCACCAGCGCTTCTCGACCGTCGGCGAAGGCCACACGCTGGAATTGTGGGTCGCCCACAACAATGGCCTGGCCCGGCTCGACGGTGACGCCTGGGTCGAGGACCCCGGCAATTCCACCGACCGCCTGGGCCGGGCGATCGCCTACGAACGCACGAGCAGCATCGGCGGCGAGTCGCGCGAGTGGCTGGCCACCGCCGACCGCGGCCTCTGGTACCGGCGTTCCAACGATGAGCCCTGGCGCCAGTATGACCACCCTGCCCTGGCCAACCTGGCGCTCACCGACCTGGAGCGTGTCGTCGACCGCGGCGTCGAATCCCTGTGGGTGGTGAGCTATGGCGGCGGCATCGCCCGCCTGCGCGGCGACCAGCTGCGACTGTGGCGCGCCGAAACCGGCGAACTGCCCACGGAGGCCCTGTACTCGGCGATCGCGACCCACGACGCCCACGGCGAAGCCCAGGTCTGGGTCGCCTCCCGCGCCGGCCTGCTGCGTTTCCGGGGCGAACGCATGGACGTCTTCAACCGGCGCCACGGACTGCCCTCCGACGCCATTCGCGGCATCAAGCTGTTCCGGGGTGCGGACGGCGTCGATGCGCTGTGGCTGGCCACCGAAGGCGGCATGGCGCGCGCCACCCTGGCCGCGAGCCCCTGGCATACCGTGTCCCTGCACGGCGTTGCCGACAACGGCAGCTTCGGTGTCCTGGTCGAAACCGGAGAGACCGGCAAGCAGCGCCTGTGGGTGGGGTCGTCCCGCGATGGCCTGGCCCTGCTCGAGGACGGTGCATGGCGGTACTTCCAGGAAGGCCCGGGCATGTTGGCGGCACGCTCGGTACGCGGGTTATGGCAGATCCCCGGGGACGACGGCCGCCAGCACCTGCTGCTGTCCCAGCATGGCGCGCCGCTGATAGAAATCAGCCCCGCGCTGGAGTTCCGGCGACTGCGCGTGCCCTGGCCGGTGCAACCTGAAAACGGCGCCAGCCACATCACCGCACGCGAGCACGACGGACGGATGGAATGGTGGGTGGCGACCAGCCACGCCGGCGTCTACCGTCTGCGCGACGGCGAATGGACCGGCTACCGGTTCCTGGGCGATCAAACCCACGCCGTGGTGCACTGGCTGCTTCCGCACACCGATGCGCAGGGTCGCGACTGGCTGTGGGCCGCCGACTCGCATGGCATTGCCCGCTTCGATGGCGAGCGCTGGGAACGGCTCAATGGTGACCTGCAGCTGCCGCGCGACGGCTTTCGCTCGTTGGCCGTGTTCGAACAGGGTGGCCGCGACGTGCTTTGGGGCAGCAGCACCCACCATGGCGTCATCCGCCTGGACGTGCAGGACCCCCTGCACCCGCGTCGCCTGCCCGACGACGCCCTGCCCGCCCCGCCCGACCCGACCATCTACAGCACCCTGCGCGACAGCCAGGGCCGGATCTACGTGTGCACCAACAATGGCGTCCAGCAGCTGACGCCGCGTGCCGACGGTGGCTGGGACGAGCGCGTGTTCCGCCGCCGCGATGGCCTGGTGCACGACGAATGCAACACCAACTCGCAGTTCATCGATCGCCACGACCGCTACTGGGTGGGCACCCTGGGTGGCCTGTCGATGTACGACCCCAACCTCAGCCTGCCGGGTCATGATCCACGGCCCAAGCCGCTGCACCTGACGTCCCTGCGCGTCGCCGGCAAGGACTGGCCGCTGCCGGACGCGGACGATGTGCGACTGCCCGCCGGCCAGCGCGAGTTGCGCATCGAATACAGCCTGCTGACCGGCATGCGCGAACGCGAGTCGCTTTACCGCAGCCAGATGATCGGACTCGAAACGGAGCCCGGCCCCTGGACCAGCCAGCGCGACCGCACCTTCAGCCAGCTGCCGCCCGGGGAATACCGCCTGCGGGTGCAGGCCCGCGACTATGCCGGCATCGACGCCGCCCCGCTGGAACTGGGCATCGTGGTGCCACCGCGCTGGTGGCAGCAGACCTGGCTGCAGGCACTGGTCTTCGCCCTGCTGGTGATCCTGGCCGTGACCGTGGTGTCGCTCTACAACCGGGGACTGCGCAAGCGCCAGCGGCAGCTGAGCCGCGAAGTCGACGAGCGCACCGCCGATCTCAATACGGCCAACGAACGGCTCACGGAACTGTCCTACCTCGACCCGCTGACCGGCATCGCCAACCGCCGCCGCCTGGTGGAGGCGATGAAGGACGCGATGCTGCGGGCCTTCGAACAGGACAAACCGCTGGGCCTGATCGTGGCCGACGTCGACCATTTCAAGCAGTACAACGACCGCTTCGGCCACCTCGCCGGCGATGCCGCCCTGCGCGCGATCGCCAGCGCGATGGGCAGTGCCATGCGCGAACAGGACCTGGTGGCGCGTTTCGGTGGCGAGGAGTTCGCCTGCCTGATGATCGACGCCGACCTGGCCACGGTCCGGCGCGTGGCCGAACGCATGCGCCTGCTGGTCGAGGCCCTGCCGCCGCGCGCCCTGGGCAACGACAGCCAGACCCTGACCATCAGCGCCGGTGTCGTCAGCGCCATCCCCGCGGACGGCCAGAGCCCGGAAGACCTGCTGCACATCGCCGACCAGGCGCTCTACGAAGCCAAGGCCAGCGGCCGCAACCGCGTTTGCACGGCCTGACCCGGGGGCGCCGGGTCAGTCGTCGGCGCGACCGACCGCCGTCGGGTAACCCAGCGCCACCCAGCCGCCGATGCCCTCCCACAGCACCGCGGTGTTCGTGAAGCCCTTCTCGCGCAGGAAGCGGTTCACCGAATCGGCGGCGGCACGCGGGCATTCGCAGTAGCTGATGATCCAGGTGCCGTCGGTGGGCAGGGCTGCGACGACCTTTTCGGGATCGCTGTAATACGGAATCGGCACCGCGCCCTTGATGTGCGCCAGCTGCCACATCGACGCGACGCGGGTGTCGAGCAGCACCAGCCGGCGCTTTTCCTTGAGGATGCGGTCGAGGTCGGCGGCGGTGATGTAGTGGCCGTCCTTGAACTCGAATTCCGGGGCTTCCCCGCCCGGGTTCAGCACCGCGTCGGCCAGGGCCGGTGGCGGCACCAAGGGCCGCGGCTCGGCTTTCCAGCCGGTCGCCCGGCTGCGCAGGAACGCGGTGACGTCGTCCATCTGGGCGGAGGAAAGCGTATCGGCGAATCCCGCCATCGGCGTGCCGTCACGGCCGTGTTCGATGGCGTGGCGCAGGAACGGGTCGGGCGTGGTCGCCAGCATGGTCGGGTTGCCCAGGGCGGTGCCGGTGACGCCCTGGCCTTCGTCGCCGTGGCAGCTGGCGCAGTTTTCTTCGTAAACCCTGGCACCGGCGGCGGCGTCGCCGGCGATGCGATCGATGCCGACGCGGTGGAGTTCCGGGCTGCCGCCCTGCTCGTACAGCCACAGCACCAGGCGCCGCACTTCGGCCTGGCTCATCGGACCGCCGATTTCGTCCAGGTATCCGCCCATCGGCGTGCCCGGGCGACCGTAGGCGACCGCCTCGCGCAGCAGCCAGGGAAAACCCGTGCTCAGCAGGGACTGCGACTTCAGCGACGGTGCGTGGTCATTGGCATGGCCGGCCCTGTCGGGGCCGTGGCACAGGGCGCAATAACGCTGGTAATCCGCCGCCGCCGCGGCTGCGTCGTCCCCGGACAGCGTGGGGAGCTCCCGCGCAGCCTGGGCCTGGGCGAGCGGCGGGACCAGCAGCGCCAGTGCTAGCAGGAAGGTCAGGGAAGTCGGCTTCATGGCAGTCCCGGGCGTCGGCGAGGAGGCCCCTACTCTGCCATACCGGACAGGCGGAGGCGGCGTACACTCGGCGCTGCGGAAATCTGTCCGTGTTTTCTATCGGGAGATCACCATGCGCACGTTCCCTCTCGTTTCATCCCTCGTCCTGGCCCTGGCGGCTGCCCTGCCCAGTGCCGCCCAGGAAGCACCGGCCATGAGCGCCGAAGAAAAAGCGATGATGGAGGCCTACCAGCAAGCCGGCACGCCTGGCCCGCAGCACGCGGCCATGGCCAGGTCCGCCGGTGACTACACCCTGAGCGTGACCTCCTGGCAGGCGCCCGACGCCCCGCCGACCGTTGAATCCGGCAAGGCCCGCCGGCGCATGGACCTGGGAGGCCGCGTCCTCATCGAGGAAGTCGAATCCACGATGATGGGCCAGGCTTTCACCGGCATGGGCCTGCATGGTTACGACAACGTCAGCGGCAAGTACTGGAGCACCTGGAACGACAGCATGTCCACGGGCCTGATGGTCAGCCAAGGCGACTGCGACGACCAGGGCAACTGCACCTTCACCGGCAGCTGGAACGACCCGGTCACCCGGGACAAGGTGACGGCACGCATGACCACCCGCTGGACCGACGCCAACACCGAGATCTTCGAAATGTATGGCCCCGGTCCGGACGGCAAGGAAATGAAGATGATGCAGATCACCTACACCCGGACGAACCCCTAGGCGGGATGTTGCGCGTGCCAGGCCTTGAGTAGCTCGGCCTCGCGCTCGCGGGTGATGCCGGCGCGGACCTCGGCCTGGCGTTCCGCCGGCAGCCCGCGGTACCAGGCCAGCAAGTCGGCGACGGTGGTCGCCAGGGGCCTGAATGTCAGGCCAGCGGCGATGGCGCGGGCATTGCTGACCGTGCCATAGCCCGAGTACGGCGAGCCGGCGCGCGGCACCCAGATCGGCAGGCTGGCTTCGTTCTTCTCCAGGAACTCCATCGGCACGTGGGTGTAGGAAATCGGGCCGCCGGTGACCGCATGGCAGCCGTGCATGGCCGCATCCATGGTGAGCGTGTAGTCCGGACCGCAGGCGTTGAACACGCCGGTGGTGCCGTTCTCTGCCAGGCGGATCATCCACTCGCCCAGGTCGCGACCGTCGATGATCTGGATCGGGTCCTCGCCGTCGCCCGGCACCAACACCTCGCCACCTTCGGCGATGCGCTTGGGCCAGTAGGTGAAGCGGTCGGTTTCGTCGCGCGGGCCGACGATGTAGCCCGGGCGCACGATGGTGACGTTCTTGCCGAACTGCTTGTGCGCCTCGGCTTCGCTCAGGGCCTTGAGCTGGCCGTAGAGCTCCATGTTGGCGCGCATGGTTTCCCAGGTTTCCGCCATCGCATCCTGGCCGGCGTACTGGGCCAGCGCGGAGTCCTCGTCGATACCGTGCTGGCTGCCATCGGCGTAGACCGAGATGGTGGAAATGAACAGGTAATGCCCGACGTTGCCGGCCAGCACCTTGCCCGCGTCGCGGACCCAGTACGGCAGGCTGGTGGGGTTGTCGATGCAGACGTCCCACTTGCGGCCTTCCAGCGACTTGAGGTCACCGGTGATGCGGTCGCCCGAGAGTTGCTCGACCTGGTCGGCCCACTCCAGCGACGGGCGCTTGCCGCGGTTGAAGGTGGTGACCTTGTGGCCACGCGCCAGCGCATAGGCCACCTGGAAGGGACCGGTGAAACCGGTGCCGCCCAGGATCAGGATGTTCAGCGGCTTGTCGGCCTTGGGGATGTTGGCCATGGCCGCCTGGGCGGCCGCGAAGGAAGGCAGGGCGGCACCGGCGGCCGCAAGGGCCCCCAGCTTGAGCAGGTCGCGACGGGTGGTCATGGCTGTCCTTGGGATGGGTGGTTCGACACGAGCCCGCACGATGGCAGGCCCGGTGTGCCTGCGCACATGGCGAAAGTTGGGGTCCGGGGTGTCCGCACGTAGACTGCCGCCGACCCCGCCCCTGAGACGAAGACGAGGACGATGACGGCAAGGCATGAGGCCCACTGGCTGGCGCGCTGCTTCGGCGCCCTGCCCGACGCGCTGACGGCGGGGTTTTTCGTCGTGCTGTGGGTGGCGCCCCAGCTGCTGTGGCCGCAGGCGCTGCGCACCGGCCTGCTGATGATGCTGGTCGAATTCATCCTGGTGCATGCGGCCGGGATGCTGGGCGGCATGGTGATGGCGCGGCAAGGCGAACCCGGCCAGCGCTGGAAGCCGATCCTGGGATTCGGCGCGATGTACCTGGTGTTCATCGCCGCCTGGTCCTGGCAGTTCCAGGCCTGGTGGCCCTTCCTGGCGCTGGGCTGGTTGCTGGCCGGCAAGCTGTCGCTGGTGCTGCAGCCGCTGCCCGACGCCGACAAACGCCACCGCCTGCAGTCGGACTGGGCGATCGGGGTCATGGCCTACCTGGCCGGCGTCTTCCTCACGACCTTCCTTCCGCTGCCGCGACTCGGGCTGACGCGCACCGCGGTCGCCGCCGCCGACCTGCCCGGCGACGGCGGCCACTGGCTGAGCCATCCACAGTCGGTGGTGGCGTTTGGTGCCTTCTATTTTGGCGTGCTGGCGCTGGTCAAGGTGTTTGACTGGCGCCTGCGCACTGGCGATCTCCCTCCGGGGCCGGCCTCGCGGCCCTGATGCCCGCCTTCGGGCCGTCGCTCAGGGGTCGGCGGCGACTTCCGTACTGAGATTCCAGGCGGACAGCGTGCCGTCCTGCAGGGACACGCTCACCAGGTGCGGTTCGCGGCTTCGGACCTCGTCATCGAAGCGCTGCGCAACGCCGTGCACCACCAGGTGCCCGTCCAGCAGCCAGGCATGCACGGGCAGGTCGGCACCGCCGTCGGTCAGCGGCAATTCGGTCTGCCAGCGCGCAACCAGGTCGGGGCCAAAGCGGGTGAGCAGCAGGCGACCCGCGTCGTCGATGCGGCTGCGGTGCCAGACCAGGAGGTCCTCGTTGTCCAGTTGCACCGGGGCGTCCGTCACCGGGTCGCGGACGAAGCGCCCGCGCAGCAGCACCGGGGAATCGGGCACGGGCGCTTGTTCGACGATCCGCAGGAAGGTTTCCTCGAAGCGCTGGGTCGGCGCCAGGCGGATACGCCGGAACGTACGACGCGCCAGGGAGCCGTCGTCGTCGATCGAATAGGGAAACCGGGCGTGGTCGCCGAACGAATCATCGACGGCGTCCGCGGCTTCGTCGTCGGTGTACAGCGCCAGCCACGCCGCCTCCGACTGCACCTTGTGCCGCACCACCGGGGTCATCGGCCGCAGGGGCGCCACGTCCGGCATGCCGTTGGCCTTGGCTGGCAAGGCCGGGGACGACGGCTCGCGCGGCAGGTGGTCGCGGACCTGCAGGTCGCGGCCGGACAGGCGCACGACCCGGGCATCGGCCAGCGTGATCACCGGTCCCTGGTCGAAGCCCCAGAGCCGGCTTTCGGAGGGCAGCAGGCCCGCCAGTTCGGGCCGCAGGCGCTGGAGGCCTTCGGGGTCATGCACGATGGCGCCCGTTTCCGCGTCCAGGGCATAGGGATCGCTGCCGACCAGCAGCCAGACCAGGCTGCCGTCCTGGCCCAGCAGGCGGCCGGACACGGACGAACCGACGATCCGCGAGGGCTGTACCTGCCCTGGCGCGACCTCGTCATCCTGGTAGGTCACGATGCGCTGCTTCCAGAGCGGCTGCACGTTCACCGGATCGAACGCCTGCACGTCGAAGTGGAAGAAGGTGTCCTTGCGCAGCGAGGATACGCTGTTGCGTCGCCCGCCCCTGCCGGACCGGACCTCGCGCACTTCTTCCTGCTTTTGCAGCACCCATAGCTGTCGCCCCGAGTCGGCCTGCACCAGGCCGACGGGCCCCTGCACCTGCGGTGGTTCAAAGCGCGTGCTGCTGCACGCCGCCAGCAGCGCCACCAGTCCGGCGGCAAGCACACCCAGTCGTCCCATGCCCTAGCTCCCAGGCCCGATTCCGACGGCGTGCCTTCGCGAAACCAACGGGGCCCGGGGACGGCACCGGACAGGGCCGCCCCCGGCGGGTGCTCAGCGCTTGGGCTTGAGGTGGTCGCGTCGTTCGGCGATCGCCTTGGCGGCGGCCAGGATCACGTCGCCCGGGATGCGCACGGTGTAGTCGGGATGGCTGTAGCCGAACTGCAGGGTGCCCTCGCCGTCCACGATGTAGACCGAGGGCACCGGCAGGGCCCGGTGGCTGGCGCCGGAGGCCGCTTCCAGGTCGATGCCGTATTCCTTGTACTTGGCGGCGGTGGCGTCGTCGACGCGGAAGCCGATGCCAAAAGCGCGCAGTGCGTCGGCCTGGCTGTCCGAGAGCAGCGTGTAGCTCAGGTCGGCCGCGTCCAGCGACTTGGAGAGTTCCTCCGGCCGGTCGGGGCTGATGGCGATCATCTGGTAACCCAGGGCCTTGGCTTCATCCTCGATCAGCCGCAGCTCGCTCAGCTGCAGGTTGCAGTACGGGCACCATCCGCCGCGATAAAAGACCAGGATGGCCGGTTGGCCCCCGACCTGGGCGGCCAGGGTCGTCGCCTTGCCGTCGTGGGTGCGCAGCGGCACGTCGGGCAGCTTCGAGCCCAGCAGGATGGGGCGGACTTCGCTGGCCGAGGCCGCCAGTTCGGCGGCGGCGGCCCAGCCGCTGGACGCGGTCAGCATGAGTACGGCAAGGGCGTGGCGGATCATCGGGAACCTCCGGATTTCGTGGGGACTACCCCCAAGAGTGTGCCAGGGGGAAAAAGGATGCGTGGATTCCCACATGCAGGCCCGGAACCGCGCTTTCAAGCCGGACGGGGCCGTCCCTGGCCCTGTCGGCGATGCCGTCAGCCCAGGGCGTCAACCACGGCCTGGGTGAAGGCCGGGATGTCGTCGGGCTTGCGGCTGGTGATCAGGTTGCCGTCGACCACGACCTCTTTGTCCTGCCAGCGGCCGCCGGCGTTTTCGAGGTCGGTGCGCAGCGAGGGCCAGGAGGTGACATCGCGGCCCTTGGCGATGCCGGTCTCGGCCAGCAGCCAGGGGGCGTGGCAGATGGCGGCGATGGGTTTCTTCATGGCATCGAAGCTGCGGACGAAGGCCAGTGCCTCCTTGTCGATGCGCAGCTGGTCGGGATTGATGACGCCGCCGGGCAATACCAGCGCGTCGTAATCGTCGGCCTTCGCCTTCGACAAAGCCACGTCAACCTCGACCGGATCGCCCCAGTCCTTGCCCTTCCAGCCGCGGATGCTGCCGGACTCCGGCGAGACCACGTCGACGGTGAACCCCGCGTTCTTGAGTTTTTCGCGCGGGTCCATCAATTCGGACTGTTCGTAGCCGTTGGTGGCGAGGATCGCGATGCGCTTGGGCTTGCTCATGGGCAGGCTCCTTGTTCTTGGGGGGAGCCCGAGTATTGCGCTGCGCGTATTGCCGCGAAGTGAATTCGGCGCGGTCGCCGGAAAGGCTGGATTCAGCGTGCGAGGCAGCGGCGATAGCGATCGTAGACGCGGTTCGCAAACCAGGCCGTGGTCAGTTCACGGGTGATCTTCGGGCTTTCCAGCCGGATGCCCGGGATCCGTTCGCGCGGCAAGGCTTTGCCCGCGCGTGCTTCGGCAAGGGCAAAAACCTGTTTGAACAATACGCTGTCGTTGAAGGCCAGCTCATCGCCCTGCGCCAGCGCCCGGCGAATGCCGCGTTCGTCCAGCCCCAGCCGTGGCGCCAGCTCGCGCACCGCGCGCTCGGTCTCGCCCGGCCGGTCGAGTGGCGCACCGGGATCGAGCAAGTCGCCGTCCAGCGCCAGGTCGCGGCCGGTGGCCACGGCCACGGCAGCCTGGAAGGCGGCATTGCGGCTGGCGTACCAGCCGGCGTTGTAGTCCGCAAACCGGTGCACCTTGCGCACGTAGGGCGTTTGATAGCCCAGCAGGTGGGCGATGCCGAAGTACATGCCGCCCCGCCGGGTGAAGACTTCGTTGCGGATGCTGCCCTGCACTTCGTAGGGATAACCGCGGTCGTTTTTCTCGGCGAACGGGATCGACACCTGCATCGGCCCGCCGGTCTGCACCGGGTTCCAGTTTTCGAACAGGCGCTTGCCCAGGGGGACCCGCCCGACCAGGTCCTCGTAAACCTCGCTGAGCTCGCGCTCGGTGCGCACCACGGCCAGGCGCTCGGCATAACTGCGACCGTCGCTGGAAGGCAGCTTGAGCGCCGTGTTCAAGGCGAACAGCGGGATGCGCTTGGCCCGGGCGCGGCGTTCGAGCTCGCCGCGCGACACCCGGGCCAGGTTCGGCACCACCGGGTCGGCGACGTAGCCCGATTCCTGTTCAAGGACCGCCAATACCGAGCAGATGTTCTCCGGGTTGGCGACGATGCCCTGTGCGTGCATCGCGACGGCGATGTCGGTGGCCCAGCCCTGGCGATCGCTGACGTTGCCCGGGATGCGCCTGGCCACGTCGGCCCGCATCTGGTCCACCGACGGACCGCGCGGCGCCGTGGCGCAGGCGCCGAGCAACCCGGCAAGCAAGCCCAGGGCGATCACCCGTACCAGGGAGGGCCCCGACACGTCGTCAGGGGCTCCGCAGCATCGCCAGCACGCCCAAAACCAGGGAATACGTGACCATGGCCGCCATCATCGTCCAGGCCAGGTAGCCCCAGCGATTCGGTCGCCGGCCGGATCGCCACCGGAGCCAGGCCATCGGCACGAAGACCAGCACCAGCACCATGGCCGGGAGAATGTGCAGCAGCCCCGCGCTCCAGTTCATCGGCGAGCCCTCCTGTTCAGCCGTGCGCCAGCGCGTAGTCCAGGGCGGCGCGGACCGCCGCCACCTGGGCGTCGTTGCATTGTTTGGGCGTGGCGCGCGGACTGTCGGGGTAGACCTCGGTCGTGCTGCGGTACTTGGCGCGGGTGACCCCGGCGCACAGGTGCAGGTCGCGACAGGCGTAGTTGATGACGCCCGGCGCCACCACCTCGGAACCGATGATTTCGCCCTTCGCGTCCGCCGGCGCGATGTGCGTGACCTTCTCGACGGCGGCGATGATGGCGGCCTGGAACCGGGGCTGCGGGTCTTCGGTGTCGCCCACCAGGTAAAAACCGTCGGGAATCTCCTCGGGCGAGGTGGTCTTGCCGTCGCGGGCCGCCTTGGCGGGCCGGAACTCGGAGTCATCGGTGTCGGTGGTTTCGTGCAGGTCGATGTGCACCAGGAACTTGTCGCCGAACGGCTGCACCAACCGCATCAGCGCCTCCGACTCGGCGCAGGGGCTGTCGGCGACAAAGCTGCGGTTGGGATCGATGGCCAGCGGGTTCCAGCGTTGCACGCGCTCGTAGGCCCAGGCGCTGACGCAGGGCACGACCAGGACGTTCATGCGGCCGTCGTAGTCGGCCAGGTGCTGTTCGAGAAACTGCAGCGCGCCGTGCACGCCGCTGGTTTCGTAGCCGTGCACGCCGCCGGTGACCAGGGCCGTCGGCAGCGCGTCGTCCCAGGCCTTGCTGCGCACGGCGTACATCGGATAAGTGCCGTCGGGCTGGTGGTCGATCACGGCATAGGCGACGACGTCGGTGCTGGCGCGCAGCGCCTCGATGCGGGCAAGCACGTCGGCCTCGTAGCTGCGGCTGGGCTTCTGGGCGGCGCGCCAGGCGGCGCGCTCATCGTCGCCCCAGGGCTGGCCGGGGGTGCCGATGGGATAAAAATGGGGAGTAGTCACGTAATGAATCACCCTGGATCAGGAATCGGCCGCCACTTTATCACCCGCGTGGCCAAGGCCCTGCCAATGGCCCCAAGCCCTCAGCGGCTTCCCTGGTATCGCTGCGGATGGCTGTAGACGACCTGGCGCCCGGGTCTCGCAAAGCCCACCAGGGTCAAGCCGCAGGCGTGGGCCAGGTCCACCGCCAACGCCGTCGGTGCCGACACCGCGGCGATGAACGTCATGCCCGCCGCCGCGGCCTTCATCGCGATTTCGTAGCTGGCTCGGCTGGTGATCAGCGCGAATCCCGCCTGCGGGGACAGGCCCTGGCGCTGCATCGCGCCCACCAGCTTGTCCAGGGCGTTGTGGCGGCCGATGTCCTCGCGCACCAGCAGCAGCCTGCCGTCGGGATCGCACCAGGCCGCGGCGTGCAGGGCGCCGGTCGCGGTGTTGAGCGGCTGGCCGGCCTGCAGGTTTTCCAGGGCATTTTCGAGCGCACGCGCGGAGACCAGGCCACCCTGCCCCACCGGACCTGGCCGTCGCAATACGTCTTCCAGTTCCCGGCTGCCGCACAGGCCGCAGCCGCTGCGCCCCGGCAGCGTGCGCGCCTGCACGGCGGCAGGATGGCGCGTGCGCAGGTTGATTCGCCAGCCCTCGAGTTCGGGACGGATGTCCAGCGCGACCACCTCGTCCAGCGCCAGCCCGCGCTCGGTGAGCGAAAACCCGATGGCGAAATCCTCCAGGTCGCCGGGCGAGGCCATCATCACGGCAAAGGCTGCGTCGTCGTAGGACAGGGCCACCGGCACTTCTTCGGCCAGCTGGTCCTGGCGGCCCTGCACCTGCCCGCCCTGCACGTCCAGCACCGGGCGTTGGGCCAGGCCTTCGCGGCGCGCCGGCGAGTCAGCCATCGACGGCGGCGCGGATGCGCACCGGGATGGACTTGTAGCCTGGCGTCCCGGACGCCGCATCGTGGCAGTCCAGCGACACCAGCGCATTGCCTTCCGGGAAGTACATCGCCGCGGAGCCACGCGGCAGTTCGTAGGCGACGGCGGTGAACCCGCGCACTTCACGCACGCCCCCCGCTTCGTTTGGCGGCAGGCAGGACACGATGTCGATGCGGTCCCCCGGCGCCAGGCCACGCTCGCGCAGGTCGTCGGCGTTCACGAAAACCACGTCGCGGCGGCCTTCGACGCCCCGGTAGCGGTCGCTGTAACCGTAGATGGTGGTGTTGTACTGGTCGTGGGACCGCACCGTGGTCAGGGTCAATACGCCGTCGCCCTGCACGCGCAGGTCCTCGTTCAAACCGGGCGAGACGATGAAGCGGGCCCTGGCACCGGGACCGCCCCAATCCCGCACCGACGCCCCCACGTAAAGCCGGAAACCGCCCGGCTGGCGCACGCGCTGGTTGAAGTCCTTGAAGATCGGGAACACTGCCTCGATGCCGTCGCGGATGCGGTCGTAGTCGGCCACCAGGTGGTCCCAGTCGACCTGGCTGTCGGGCAGCAGCGCCCGGGCGATGCCGGCCACGATCGCCGGCTCGGACTTGAGCCGGGGCGAAGCCGGTTTCAGGCCGCCCTGGGAGGCGTGCACCATCGACATCGAATCTTCGACCGTGACGAACTGCGGCCCGCCGGCCTTGAGGTCCACTTCGGTGCGGCCCAGGCACGGCAGCAGGAAGGATTGTTTCGCGGTGATCAGGTGCGAACGATTGAGCTTGGTCGCGACGTGCACGGCCAGGTCGAGCTTGCGCATCGCGGCGAAGGTGGCCTGCGGGTCCGACAGCGCCACCGCCAGGTTGCCGCCCAGGCACACCAGGGCCTTGGACCGGCCATCGCGGATCGCCTGCACCGCCGCCACCGCGTCATGGCCGTGGGTGACCGGGAATTCGAAGCCATAGCGGCGCTTGATGGCGTCGGCGAGGGCCTGCGTCGGCTTTTCGGTGATGCCGACGGTGCGGTCGCCCTGCACGTTGGAATGGCCGCGGATCGGCGCGATGCCCGCCCCGGGTTTGCCGATATTGCCGCGCAGCAGCAGCAGGTTGGCCATCTGGTGCACGTTGCGGGTGCCGAAACGGTGCTGGGTCATGCCCATGCCGTAGCAGACGATGACCCGTTCGGCCCGGGCATAAACCTGGGCGGCGGCTTCGATGTCGGCGCGGGGCAGGCCCGATTCGGCCTCGATGGCCGACCACGGCGTGGCGTCCAGGTCGGCGCACAGGGCCTCGATGCCGGTCGTGTGCTCGGCGATGAAGGCGTGGTCGAGCGCATTGTTCGCCAGCAGCCACTTCATCATGCCCTTGAGGAAGGCGACGTCGCCGCCGATCCTTACCTGGTGGTAGGTCTGCGCGATCGGCGTGCCCTGCCCGCCCAGCATGTCCGACGGGTGCTGGGGCGAGGCGAAACGTTCCAGCCCGCGCTCGCGCAGCGGGTTGACCGCGATGATCGGCACGCCGCGCAGCGACAGCTCGCGCAGCGTCGACAGCATGCGCGGGTGGTTGGTGCCCGGGTTGTGGCCAAAGCTGAAGAGCGCATCGCACAACGCGAAGTCGTCCAGCGTCACCGTGCCCTTGCCGACGCCGATCGACTGCGGCAGCGCCACCGAAGTGGCCTCGTGGCAAAGGTTCGAACAGTCGGGGAAGTTATTGGTCCCGAACTCACGCACCATCAGCTGGTACAGGAAGGCGGCTTCGTTGGACGTGCGCCCGGAGGTGTAGAACTCGGCCATGTCCGGGCTGGGCAATGCCCGAAGCGCCTCACCGATGCGACGGAAGGCTTCGTCCCAGCCGATGGCCAGGTAGCGGTCGCTGCCGGCGTCGTAGGCCATCGGCTCGGTCAGCCGGCCGGCGTCCTCGAGCGCGTGATCGGTCCACTCCCAAAGTTGCGACACGGTGTGGTCCGCAAACAGCGCCGGCGTCGCCCGCTTGCCGGTCGCCTCCCAGGCCACCGCCTTGGCACCGTTCTCGCAGAATTCGAAGGACGAGGTATGCGCGGGGTCCGGCCACGCGCAGCCGGGGCAATCAAAGCCCGCCGGCTGGTTCACCTTGCGCAAGGCAGCCGCTTCGCGACCGACGGCCATCTGGTCCTTCAGGACCCGCGCCACCGCGCCCAACGCCGGCCAACCGCCGGCCGGGCCGCTGAATGTTTCGATTCCGGGAACCTTCGGTTTGCTCATGCGTGCGCGCACATCGGCTGTGGCCCTGGCCGCCGCCAGTCTAGCGCGTGACTGCTTGCCTGGCCTGTCCGCTGCCTCGGCTACGTATTATCCGCGGACATCCCCTCCACCCAGGCACCCCCATGCGTTCACTGCTGCTGCCACTGCTGTTGCTGACCAGCGCCGCCACCCAGGCCACCGAACTCAAGGCCCCCGATCAAGCCAACCTCGACAGCAAGGTGATGGTCGAAGTCGTGGGCGAGGTCGATGCCAGGGCGTTCGTCTCCATCGTCGCGCCCGACGCCGCCGAAGGCAGCTACGACAGCTACGAATACACCAGCCAGCCGCGCCTGCAGATCCGTACGCCCGACAGCGCCGGCGACTACGAAGTGCGCCTGCTCGACGCCCAGTCGCCCTACCCGACCCTGGCCCGGCGGCCGATCAGAATCGTGCAGCCCGGCGCGTCCCTGAAGGCACCCGACGAACAGCCCATCGGCACCGCCTTCAGCATTGACTGGACGGGCCCCAGCCAGAACCGCGAGTACATCACCCTGGTGCCGGCCGACGCCGCCGACGGCAATTACGACGGTTACGCCTATGCCGAAGGCGACGGCAAGGGAACGGTGACGCTGACGACGCCCACCACGCCGGGTGACTACGAACTGCGCTTCATGACCGGCCACAAGAACAAGGTGCTCGCGCGCCGCCCGCTGCGCGTGGGCGACAGCGAAGCCAGCGTGACCGCGCCCGCCACCGTGGCCATGGGTGCCTCCTTCGAGGCCGGCTGGACCGGCCCCGACAACGCCCGAAACTTCCTGACCGTGGTCGCGCCGGATGCCGCCACGGGTGCCTATGATCACTTCGCCTACACCAGCGCACCTTCGGTCACCCTGGTGGCGCCGGAAACCCCGGGCGACTTCGAGGTGCGCCTGGTCAGCGCCGACAGCACCCGCGTACTGGCGCGCAAGCCCATCTCCGTGCAAGCCGCCCAGGCCAGCGTCCAGGCACCCGCCAACGTCGAGGCCGGCAGCACCTTCGAGGTCACGTGGACAGGGCCCGGCAACGAGCTCGACTACGTGGCCGTGACCGAGCCGGGCAAACCGGAGAAGTACCTCGAGTACACCTACACCCGGCGCGGCAATCCGCTGGACCTGCGCGCCCCGCGCACGCCCGGCGACTACGAGCTGCATTACCTCACCGGCCGCACCGACCAGACGCTGGCGAGCCAGCCACTGCGGGTCACGCCGGCCGCCAAGCCGGGCACCCTGCGTGTCGTGTCGTCCCCGTCCGCAGGTGCCGCCGGTGCGGGTGCCGGCGGGGGCGCCCAGGGGGCGGATGCCGTGGAGCTGATCCTCGATGCGTCCGGCAGCATGCTCCAGCGCCTGGGCAACGAGCGCCGCATCGACATCGCCCGCAAGGCGCTGGCGAGCCTGGTGCAGGACCAGCTCGCCGACGGCACCCGGGTTGCCCTGCGCGTCTTCGGCCATCGCAAGCCCGATGCCTGCGACACCGAACTGCTGTCGCCGCTGGCGCCGCTCGACCGCGCCGCGCTGGCGGCGGCGGTTCGCGGCATCGAGGCAAAAAACCTGGCCAAGACCCCCATCGGGGCATCGCTGGAGGCCGTCGCCGACGACCTGGCCGGCGTCGAAGGCCGTGCCGTCGTGGTGCTGGTCACCGACGGCGAGGAAACCTGCGGCGGCGATCCGGCCGCGGCCATCGCGAAACTCAAGGCTGCGGGCTTCCAGGTGTCGCTCAACATCGTCGGCTTCGCCATCGACGAGTTCGCGCTCGAACAGCAGTTCCGCGAGTGGGCCCGGCTGGGCAACGGCGCCTACTTCGCCGCCACCGACGCCGCCGGCCTGGCCAGCGGCATCTCCCAGGCCACCCAGCCGGCCGTGTATACCGTGCTGCGCGGCAACGAGGCCGTAGCCTCGGGCGTCGTCGGCGGCCAGGCCCTCCAGCTGGCACCCGGGCAGTACACCCTTCGCATCGGCACGCGCGAACTGCCGGCCACGGTGGCTTCCGGCGAGGAGACGATCGTCAGTCCCGATTGATGGTCGCGCGGGGGCTCGGTGCGGGCTGGACTGGCCGTGGTCGGTGCGTGACGGGACTACCGGCGGGCCGTGTGCGGCAGTAGGCTTGCCCGACGGCACGCAACGGCGTGCGAGTGAGCAAGGAGAAACCCATGAGCTACGTCGACGGCTTCGTACTCGCGGTACCCAATGCCAACAAGCAGGCGTTCATTGATTTCGCCAACACGTTCGACACCCTTTTCATGGAATTCGGCGCCACCCGCGTGGTCGAGTGCTGGGGCGACGACGTGCCCGCCGGCAAGCAGACCGATTTCATGCGCGCCGTGCAGTGCAAGGACGACGAAACCGTGGTGTTTTCCTGGATCGAGTGGCCCGACAAGGCGACCCGCGATGCCGGCATGGAAAAGATGATGCAGGACCCGCGCATGGACCCCAAGACCAACCCGATGCCGCTGGATGGGGCGCGGATGATCTTCGGCGGCTTCCGGCCGGTGATCGACATCAAATAGCGTCTTCGTGCGCCGGCGCCCCCGGATAGCAGACAATAGCCCCATGCGGACTTTCGTACTCCGGGCCCGGGCGGCCCCCACCGACAGCGCCAAGCTGCTGGCTTCGGTCGGCGGCGACGCCCACGCCGAGATCCTGGCGCACACGCTGATGAACGCCATCTTCGTGGCCCAGTCGCACCGGCCCGACGTGGTGGTTTACCTGGTGCTGGAAAGCACGGCGGACTTTTCTCGCAGCATCCGCTTCGAAGCCAGCGCCATGCATGAATTCGACGGCTTCAACGAACAGGCGCTGCTGGGCAAGGTCGCCAAGGCCCTGGATGCCTCGCGGGGCATGGGCAAGGAAGAAACCCGGCCGGTGGAAAGCGGCGTCACCGTGCAGACCATCAGCTTCGAGCGGCTGGTGCAGCAGCTCGCGCAAACCCAGCCGCTGTTCGTGATGGACAGGAAAGGCAAGCCGATCCGCGACCAGGCCTTCCCCGCCAATCCCTGCTTCCTGCTGACCGACCACATCCCGATGCCCAAGAACACCTTCCATACCCTGGACCGCCTGGGCGCGACCCGGATAACGCTGGGCAAGACGATGCTGTTTGCCTCCCAGTGCGTGGTGCTTATCCACCACGAACTGGACCAGCGCCAGGGCTAATGCCGGCTAACCGTAGCGCCGGCGGTGGCCGTCGAGCACGCCGGACACCTTCTGCAGCGCGTCTTCGACTTCCTTCTTGAAGCCGCCAGGCGGCAGTTCGCGTACCGCCGAGTGGGCGGCGCAGACTATCGATGTCTTCGACCAGGCCGAGGCCAGCCAGCGCGCCCAGCCAGCGTAGGCGTCGGCGGCCCCGGGCTCCTGCTTCAGGGCACGCGACAGCATCGGGTGCATGCGCAGCGAAGACTGCGGAAGGATCTTGCCCAGGGTGCCGGAGGCAGCCATCACGTTGAAGGTGTCGTCCACGTGCACGATGCCGCTTTGCCGGTGGCGCACGAGCACCGAAGCCACGTGCACGCGCTCGTCCGCCGACACGAAGTGCACGCCTTCGGGCACGGACAGGTTGAAGGTGTCGGCCAGCGGATGGTCGTCACCCCAGTCTTCGACCGGCGTGCCCGACCAGGGCAGCGACGGCGCCTTCTGGCGGTGGCGCGCCGTGCCGTACAGGGTCGCCTTCGGGAACAGCTGGTGCGTGGCTTCCACGTGCAGGGTATGGAAGGGATGCACGTGCATCACCGCCTCGACCTTCTCGCCATTGCCGGTGAGGGCCAGCAACGCTTCGCGCTGGGCGTCGTCGAGCTCGCAGCCGTCGATGACCACGAACTTGCCGTTGTCACGCTTGACCACGGACATGTGCGTGCCGATGTTGAGCACGCCCACGACGCGGAACACACCCCGGATGTTCCAGAAGGTGTCGGCCAGTTTCTCCATGGTGCTGCCTCCTAGGGCGAAAGCCAATCCGGCGGCGGGATGCGCGTATGCGCTTCTGTAAGACCCTTGGACCACTCGGTGCGCATCATCTCGAAGTACTTGTCGCCTTCATTGATGCGCTGCTCGACGACGCCGTCGATGCTGTCGTTCTGGTAGACCAGCAGGTCCAGCGGCATGCCGACGCTGAGGTTCGAACGCAGCGTGGAATCCATCGAGATCAGCGCCAGCTTCACGCCTTCGATCAGGCTGGTGTCGCGGGTGACGGCGCGGTCGAGCATGGGTTTGCCGTACTTGTGCTCGCCGATCTGCAGGTACGGCGTATCGGCGGTGGCTTCGATGAAGTTGCCGGCGGCGTAGATGTGGAACAGGCGCAGGGTGCGCCCGGCGATCTGCCCGCCAAGCATGATGGATACGTCGAAGGACACGTCCTGCTGCTTCATCGCCTCGCCGTGGGTGCGGTGCACCTTGCGCACCGCCTCGCTGAGCAGGGCGGCAGCCCGGAACATCGTGGGCACGGTATAGATGGTTTCGACGTTGCCGGTCTCCGGATCGGGCAAGCCGTCCTGGACGAGATTGAGCACCGCCTGGGAGATCGCCAGGTTGCCGGCCGTGAGCGTCGCCATCAGGCGCTCGCCCGGCACGTGGAATTTCTGCAGCTTCGAGAAGCAGGAAATATTGTCGAACCCGGCATTGGTGCGGGTGTCGCCCAGCATTACCAGGCCCTTGTCGAGCAGCAAGCCAACACAATAGGTCACGCGAGACTCCTTTGAAGCGGGTAACGCCTATTGTGCACCCTGCGTGCCCTGGGTGATGCGGACGTCCACGTCCAGGGTTTCCTCGCCACCGCCCCGATGCACGCCGCGCATGGGGGCGGCGTCGTGGTAGTCGCGGCCGCAGGCCACCCGGACATAGTGCTCGTCGGGCGAGACGCGGTTGGCCGGGTCGAAGCCCACCCAGCCCAGCCCCTCGATGAACAGCTCTGCCCAGGCATGGCTGGCCGCCGCCGATTCCTGTTCCATCGGGCACAGGTAGCCGCTGATGTAGCGCGCCGGCACGCCCAGGTGGCGGGCCGCGGTGATCAGCACGTGGGCGTGGTCCTGGCAGACGCCCTGCCCGGCCTCGAAGGCCTCGGCGGCGACGGTGCCGACGTGGGTGGTGTCGGGCACGTAGTCGACCTTGTCGCGCACGGCCTGCACCAGGCGGTGCAGGCGCTCGAGCGTGCTGCCCTGCCCGCCCACGGCGTCGGCCAGGCTGCAGATGCCCGGCGATGGCGCCGTCAGCGGGGTCGGGTGCAGGAAGAACATCGGCGGCAGGCCGCCGGCGTCGTCGCCGTGCACGCCGCTGCGGTCGTGGGTCTGCACCTGGCCCCGCACGGTGACCTGCAGTTCGGTGACCGGGCCATCGATGGCGTGGCTGGCCACCGGATTGCCGAGACCGTCCACCGAGGTCGAGCGCAGCGGCTTGCCGTTGACGTCCACGCGCCAGGACTTGACCGTCTGGCTGCCGCTGGGCGCGGGCCACAGCCGCAAGGCCTGCGCGACCCCCCAGGCGGGATCGGCGTAGCGGTAATGGGAATCGTGGAAGAGGGTCAGCAACATGGTCAGAACAAATGTCCCTTGGCGATTTCCGAGCCGAGGTCGCGGGTGCGGTCGACGACGTCGGTGAGGTACTCATGCAGGCCGTCTTCGATCACCTTCTCGATGCGGGCGAATCGCAGCTGGGCGTACATGGCATGGGCCTGGCGCCGGGCGTCGGCGGCCAGGTCCGGGTCTTGGGCCTGGATGGCGTCCAGGTGCTGGGTGATCTGTTCGTAACAAAAAGCCAGCGAGCGCGGGAACACCGTGCGCTTGATCAGCAGTTCGGCCACGTGCGCCGGCTGCACCCGGCCCTTGAACAGCACCCGGTAGGCGCGGCGGGCGCCGACCACGCGCAGGATGGCCAGCCACTGGTAGTAGTCCACCACGCCGCCGACGTCGCTGACGTCGGGCAGGCGCACGTGGTACTTCACGTCCAGCAGGCGGGCGGTGTTGTCGGCCCGTTCGAGGAACTGGCCGGTGCGGATGAAGCAGAAGCTGTCCCGGCGCAGCATGCCGTTCGAACAGACGCCGTGGAACAGGCCCACCCGCGCCTTCACCCACTCAAGGAACTCGGCCAGGCGGTCGGCGTCGAGCGGGCCCTCGGTGAAGCTGCCCAGTTCCTGCGAAGCCACGTTCACGGCCTCCCACATCTCCGTGGTCAGCGAGGTGCGCACCGAGCGCGCGTTGCGGCGGGCGGTATCGATGCAGTTGACGATGGACGAGGGATTGCTGCGGTCGAAGGCCAGGAAGCGGATGACGCTTTCCTCGTCCGGCGTGTCGCCGGCCTCGTTGAAGCTCTCCAGGCAGCCGGCCGCGACGATGGCCGATTCCCATTCGCTGCTGCGGTCGTCGTCCACGCGCACGGCGTTCATGTGGCCGGCCACCTGCAGCAGGCGCGCCACGTAGTCGGCCCGCTCCATGTAGCGGGCCAGCCAGAACAGGTCGCCGGCGGTACGTGCGAGCATCACTCCTCCAACACCCAGGTGTCCTTGGTGCCACCGCCTTGCGACGAATTGACCACCAGGGAGCCTTCCTTCAATGCCACGCGGGTCAGCCCGCCCGGCACCACGCGCATCTTGTCGCTGCCCGACAGCACGAACGGCCGCAGGTCGACATGGCGCGGCGCGACGCCGGACTCGACGAAGGTGGGCACCGTGGACAGCGCCAGCGTCGGCTGGGCGATATAGGTTTCAGGCTTGGTCTTGAGCAGGTCGCGGAACTCCTGCAGCTGCGCCTTGCTCGCGTGCGGCCCCACCAGCATGCCGTAGCCGCCGGAGCCATGGACCGCCTTCACGACCAGTTCGTCCAGGTGCTCGAGCACGTACTTGAGCTCGTCGGGCTTGCTGCAGTCGTAGGTGGGCACGTTGCTCAGCAGCGGCTCTTCGCCCAGGTAGAAGCGCACCATCTCGGGCACGTGGATGTACACCGCCTTGTCGTCGGCGATGCCACCGCCGATGGCATTGGTGATGGTGAGGTTGCCGGCGCGCTCGGCGAAGTGCAGGCCGGCGCAGCCAAGCATCGATTCGGGGCGGAACACCAGCGGATCCAGGTAGGCATCGTCGATGCGCCGGTAGATGACGTCCACGCGCTCCAGGCCCGCCGTCGTGCGCATGTAACAAATGTCGTTGCGCACGATCAGGTCGGCGCCCTCGACCAGGTCGATGCCCATTTCGTCGGCCAGGAAGGCGTGTTCGTAGTAGGCACTGTTGTGGATGCCCGGCGTCAGCAAGGCCACGGTCGGTTCGCCGTGGCAGTTCGGCGGTGCCACCGAGCGCAGGGTTTCGAGCAGCTCGTCGGCGTAATGCGCCACCGGCGCCACCCTCGCCCGCCGGAACAGGTCGGGGAACAGCCGCTGCATCACTTCCCGGTTTTCGACCATGTACGACACACCCGAGGGCGTGCGGCAGTTGTCTTCGAGCACGTAGTAGTCGTCGGGCCCGGTGCGCACCATGTCGATGCCCGAGATATGCGAATAGATGTGGCCCGGCAGGTCCAGCCCGTTCATTTCCGGGCGGAACTCGGCGTTGTGCAGGATCAGCTTCTCGGGAATCTTCCCGGCGCGGATGATGTCGCGGTCGTGGTAGACATCGTGCAGGAAGGCGTTGAGCGCCTTGGCGCGCTGTTCCAGGCCCTTGCGAAGCCGCTGCCATTCGGCCTGGGCCATGACGCGCGGGATCAGGTCGAAAGGAATCAGGCGTTCGGCGTCCCCGCCCTCGGTGTACACCGCGAAGGTGATGCCGATGCGCCGGAACAGCACTTCCGCTTCGCGCCGCTTGAGCGCCAATTGATCGGCCGTGGCGGACTTGAGCCAGGCATCGATCAGCGAATAAGGCGGCCGGATGGCGTCGGGCCAACCCATTTCGTCGAACGGCGGCGGTTGCTGCGGCATCCTGGCTCCTTCGGCGACTGAAGGCTCAGGGTAACACCCCGCGTTTTTCACGCTTCACGCAAATTTAAGATGAGGGTATCCCCCATCGGGGCATTCTTCCGGATCAGCCCGTAGCGCCGACCAGCCAGCCGGCGACCAGCGCCACCTTTTCGCCGTCATCCAGGCCCTGGCGCTGCATCAGCTCCCAGGCAGGGAACGACAGCGCGTGGTGGATCGTCGCTACCGAACGCTTGTATGCCTTGCTACCCCGTCGGCCAGGCGCCAGCGAGCGGGCCAGCGCGGCCAGCGACTGGTCGTATTCGACCAGGACCTGCCGAACCACGGCCACTTCGTGACCCTCGCGATGCGCAACCGACCACATGCGATGGGTGCCGGCGTAGTAGCGGTAGTACGCGGCCAGGGCCGCGGAAACGCGCTTTGCCGGATCGTCGATTCCCTGCCATAGCTCCGGCCCGGGCGCTGGATTGCGCCGGCTCCATTCCCCGGTACAGGCGGAGAAAACCGCGGCATCGTCCGGGAAGTGCCGGTAGACGGTAAGCCGCTGGACGCCGGCGCGCTCGGCGATGGCGCAGATGCTGGTGGCCCGCAGGCCCACCTCCTCGTGCAGGGCCATGGTGGCCTCGACGATGCGCTGGCGGGTTTCCTCCTGCGCCTGGGCGCGGCGCCCCATCTTGTATCTGCGTTTTTGTGTCATTCGGTAATCATATTTGTTCACCGAATGTATTGACAAGACCGGGCGGTCGCCAATAGGCTGCCCTTCCCTAAACACACCTGTTCATTGAATATGACTTCCGTCACCCTCGCCCCCCTCATGACCCCGCCCCAGGCGCTAAGCGCCGGCTGGTGGGCCCTGCCCAGCTGGGCGCCCATTCCCGGCCTGGGCATGCTGGCCAACAACGCCTACCTGCACGCCGGGCGGGAGCCGATGCTGGTGGACACCGGCATGGGCATGTTCGGCGACGCCTTTATCGACGCCCTGGGCAGCGTGGTCGACCCCGCCGACATCCACTGGATCTGGCTCAGCCACACCGACCCCGACCACACCGGCAACCTGCAGCGCATCCTGGAGCTGGCGCCGTGCGCCCGGGTGCTGGTGGGCGTGCTGGGCCAGGCCAAACTGGGCCTCTCGGGCATGGACGTCTCCCGCACCCAGGTGGTGATGCCGGGTGACGAACTGACCCTGGGCAACCGCCGCCTGCGCGCCGTGCGCCCGCCCATCTACGATGCCCCGGAGACCCTGGGCTTCATCGACGACGCCGGCGCCATGTACACCGTTGACAGCTTCGGCGCCGTGCTGCCCGACGTCACGCCGAACCTCGACGACGTCGACGAAACCACGCTGCGCAACGGCATGGTGGCCTGGGGCGCCCTCGACGCGCCGTGGCAGGCCGACCTGGACCCCGCGCTGCGTGAACGTCGCTTCGGCGCCATCGAAAAGCTCGCGCCTTCGCTGCTGATGACCGCACACCTGCCCATCGGCACGCGCACCGCCGGCCGATTGCCCAAGGCCGCACTGGCAGCCAACGAGCGACTCCCGGCCGACATGCAGGCACTGGATGCAGCGGTTCTGGCGCGAGCCGCGCAGGGGCTGGGCGAAATGGCGATGGCGTGACCGGAACGGAGCCAATCGGCAGGGCCTGGTGAGCTAGGCCGCCGCCTGGGCCACGGGGCCGTGTGGATAGGTCGCCATGCGGCCCTGGAAAGCCAGGATGCCCGGCTTTTGCACCACGCCACGATCGATGTTCAGGGCACGCTGCAAGGTGGCGTCGTGTTCCCAGCCCTCGCGGCCGCGGGCCATGGATTCCATGTAGACCACCAGCGCCGCGGAAATCGAGCGCGTGGCGCTTTCCCACAGGTAGCTGGGGGTGTGGTCGACGGCGTAGTAGTCCACCGTGCCGACCTTGAACATCGGGTCGGCGAAGCTGGTGGGCTTGGCGAAGTAGAAGCCCATGCCCTCGTCGCAGCTGACGTCGATGACCAGGCTGCCCGGACGCAGGCAGGCGGCTTCGTCTTCGGTGACGAAGTCGATCGGGGCGGCGGGGTTCTGGAAGGTGCCGTTGATCAGGATGCCGGCTTCGCCGATCAGCTCGCCCAGGGGCCGGCGGCTGCCGTCGTGTTCGACCACCATCATGCGGGCTTCGCCGGCCAGGCCGGTTTCCAGGCGCACGTAGTGGCAGTCGAGCACTTCCTCGCGCACTTCATGGTCGGGCCGCTGGATGCAGATGGTGATGTCGCGGAAGCCGTGCGCCTTGAGCGCGTAGATCGCGCCACGGCTGACCGCGCCGAAGCTGAAGATCAGCACCTTGCGCTGGTTGCCGTAGTGGCCATCGATGCCCTTGAGCGCCAGCGCGTGCAGCACGGCGCAGTAGCCGGCCATTTCGTTGTTCTTGTAGAAGGTGTGGCGGCCGACGCGGCCATCCGGCCCCCAGACGAACATGTCTTCGAAGGCGATCAGCGTTTGCTTGCGGTCGATGGCCGCCTGGGTGATGGCGCGCTGCTGGGCGCAGTGCACGTAGCCCCACAGCTGGCCGCCCACCCGCATTTCCTGCAGGTCGGCCACCGTCGGTTTGGCGATCACCACCGTGCCGGCCTCCGCCAGCAGCGCCGCGCGCGGTGCCACGCCGCCCGATTGGGACGCCAACTGGGCATCGGACATATCAAAGGCCTCGCCGTAACCGGTCTCGAACACCATCAGCCGGCGCACGGCTTCAGGCAGGCGCGGCAGGTGGTCGGGATGCACGGGAAAGCGGCGCTCGTCGGGCTTGCGGGAACTGCCGACGATGCCAAGGGATTGGGGCGTAAGGGACATGGCTTTGGCCTGGGTAAGGCACGCCGCCCGCGACCCCATAGGGTGCGGCGGAACGCGTGGGGCCGGAGCCGGATGCAGCATCACGCTACTGGGTGGGGGTCACCAGCCTGCATCTGCTGCCGGACCACAGTACGCCCCGCTTCCTTACTGAGTTGTTATTCGGTACGCGGCGAACACCTGTTCCGGCGCCTCATGCGATGCGAACGCGTGGTCACGGGAAACGGGCCGGGCACGCCTGCGGGACAGTCACTCGTCGGCTGCGAGCAGGTCGATCCGTTCTCCGCTTGGCTTAAGTTCAACGACGAGATCGCGATATTTCCAGGCCCCGGCAGACTTGCGTGCCTCCACGTAGATCGTGGCCCCGCCCTTGGGCCCGGCGATGGGAATGGCCAGCGAAGCCGTTCCCGATGTGCTCGATGAAGTAATGCTGCCTGTCGCCAGCCAGCCTTCGTCAATCGGATCCCCGAGCGCGGCGACGACGACTTCATTCCCTCTTGCCTCGGACAGCGCGTAGACGTACGGATCCGAAGCCCTGAAGGCGGACATGACCATATACGCAATCGATGCGACGGCGGCTGAAACCATCATCACCGTGCCCAGGAAGCCCAGGAGCAGTACCCACTTGATGTTGCGCTTCAACCATTGGACATCGCCGCTTTCAGTCTTCATTACCGGTTCCTCGAACTAAGCGCGCTTGCGCCGCCGGTCCAACCACCCCATCACCCCACTGGCCGTCAGGCCGTGCAGCAGGATCGAGAACACGACCACCAGGGTGACCACCGCCCATAGCTCACGGGCGTCGTAGAAGTCGGCGTGGTTCACCGCGAAGGCCAGGTAGTAAAGCGAGCCGATGCCGCGGACGCCGAAGAAGGCGATGCCCCAGCGGTCGCGTCGCGACAGATCGGCGCCAATCAGGCCCAGCCAGCCGGCCACCGGCCGCACCAGCAACACGAACACCAGTGCGAACACGATGCCGCGCCCGGTCAGCTCCGACAGGATGCCGCTGGCGAGCGCGCCGCCTAACAAGAGCAGCATCACCGCCATCAGCAGCTTCTCGCACTGCTGGGCGAAGGAGTCGAGCACGTCGTGGTAGTCGTGGTCACGTTCCTTCTGCCGCACCACCAGCGCCGCCACGAATACCGCCAGGAAACCGTAGGCATGGCACAGCTCGGCCACGCCGTAGACGATCAGGGTGATCGCCAGCGCGATCAGGCCTTCGCCGCTGCCGGAAAGGCGCGGCTGGTCTTCAATACGGAAGATCAGGTGCATCAGCGCGTAGCCGACCAGCCAGCCGATGGCCACGCCGCCGATCACGCGCCACAGCACGTCCAGCAGCAGCCAGCGGGTCCAGTCCAACGGCTCACCCGCCGTGGCCTGCGCCAGCGCCACCGCCAGCCAGACGAAGGGAAAGGCAAGGCCGTCGTTGAGCCCGGCTTCCGAGGTCAGCCCGAAGCGCACCGGGTCTTCGCCGCCCTTGCCGGGCCCGTGCACTTGCACGTCGCCGGCCAGCACCGGGTCGGTCGGCGCCAGCACTGCGCCCAGCAGCATCGCCGTGGCCACGCCATAGCCCATCCAGGCCTGGCCCAGCCACAGGCCGGCCAGGATGGTCAGTGGCATCGTGATGCCCAGCAGCCGCCAGGTCAGCGCCCAGCGCCGCCAGCCAAAGCGGGTGTCGATGCGCAGGCCGACGCTGACCAGGGCGACGATGACGGTGAGCTCGGTTAGGTGCTCGGCCACCAACGGAAAGCGCACCGGGTCCACTACCGGCATCGGCAGTGGCAGCAGGTAAACCAGCGCGCCCACCGCCACCAGCAGGATCGGGAAGGTCAGCGGATTGCGCTTGGTCAGGTACGGCACCCAGGCGGCGCCGAGAAGGGCGAGGCCGACAAGCAACAGCGCCAGTTCGTATGCGTCCACGCTCTACGACCCCAAACCTTGCAGCTGCTCGGCCACGCTGCGGGTCTTGTCAGTGACTTGGTCGCCTGTGTGCAAGGTCGACTTTCTCTCGACCAGCATGATGTGGCATTCCTGCTCGGCCACCGGGTTGTGGCGCACCCCCTTGGGGACCACGTACAGCTCACCCTCGCCCAACTCCACGTTGCCGGCCTCCATCTCGATGCGCAGCCGGCCGTGCAGGATGAAGAACAACTCGTCCTCGTCGGCATGGGCATGCCAGCCCAGCTCGCCCTGCACTTTCGCGACCTTGACGTAGCTGTCGTCGATTTCGGCGATGACGTGGGGCGACCACAGGTCGACCAGGGAGGCGGCGATTGCTTTTGGCGCACGGACGGTATTCATGGGCGACTCCGCTCGGCATGCAGCCGGTTGCGCCATCGTGCACCGGCGGCCTGCATTTCTCCAAGAGCTGGGTGGCTCCGCCGGTCGTACAGGTTGGCGGCAGCTTGGTCGCGGTAGGCTGTCGCCCTGAACGGAGGACGCCATGAATCGAACGAACGCATTTTTTGGAGCACTGTTGATCGCCACGTTTGCCGGTGGATGCAAGCAAGCCCCGGAACCGGCGCCGACTGAGGCTACCGGCCCCCACAAGGCCGGCACCATCACCATCGACGGCCGTACCTGGGAAGTGATTGCGGACGTCCAGTGCAGCGTCCTCCCCGGCCCGGTGGTGGCCATCGCCGGCCACGCCGCCGATGACGAAGCGGTCGAGATCGTCATCGACTACAACGGCAATCAGGAGCCGACCGGCGCCAGCGTCAAGAAGCCTGACGGCACGGTCGACTGGACCGCCTACGCCAGCATGAACTTCCAGATCGAGCGCCAACGGGTACAGGGCGCGGGCTACTTCACCGGCACGATGCGAGGCATCGAAAAGCAGGCCGAGGGGCGGTTCGACGTGGATTGCAGGAGGTAGCCACCCCCTTTGCGGCTACAGGCGCCGGGTGAACTCGCGGAACGCCGCCACTACATCGTCCGGCGCCTCCACCTGCGGATAGTGGCCCACGCCCGGCAGTTCGAACACCGGTGAGTCCGGCAGCAGTTCCCGCCAGCGGGCGACGATGCTGCGGCCGGAGATCGGATCTTCCAGGCCATTGATCAGCGCCAGCGGCACGTCCGCCTGTTGCAGCGCGCCGACCCAGCGTGTGCGGTGCCGGCGTCGCTCGGCGATGTAGCGCAGCAGCCTGGGCATCACCGCCCTGCCCCCGTCCTGGCTGAGCCGTTCCCAGGCCTCGGCCAGCTCGCCCTTGGGCCAGGGCCGTGCGCAGATGCGCTGCAGGCTGGCCGTGAACCGGCGTTCGCCGGTGAAGCGCACCAGCAGCCACCCCAGCGGGCTGGCCAGCAGGCGCTGGACAAGCAGCGGCCGGGTCGCTTCCGGGAACAGCCCGCCGTTGAGGAAAACCACCGAGGTGATCCGAAAGCCCAGCCGGCCCTCGCGCTGGCGTGCCAGCAGCTCCTGCACCACGGTATTGCCGTAGTCGTGCGCCAGCACCGCGACCTCGCGCACGCCCGTGGCGGCAGCCAGCGCCTCCCACTGGTCGGCTGAAGAGACGATGGAATATTTGAAGCGCCGCGGCTTGGGCGAGCGCCCGAAACCCAGCATGTCCAGTGCGAACAGCTCATACGTCTCGGCCAGCGCCGGCCACAGGCTGCGCCAATCTCGGCTGGACGTGGGAAACCCGTGCACCAGCCACAGCGCCGGTCCCTTGCCCCCACGTCGTGCTTTCAGGCGATGGCCCTGGAACGGCAGAACGAACTTGGCGGCGTCCTCGAAACCCGTCACCCGGCTCCCGGACGCCAGCCCCTGCATCCAGGCGGTGGCGGCCTGGTGGGCCAGGGGGCGGAAGACGGTGGGAGTGGGCGTGCGCATTCTGGAAAACCGGTTATCGAGGGCGGCATTATGGCCCCTCCGGCAAATCCAGGAGCGTACCGATGATCCCGAAGAACACCATCTGCCTGTGGTACGACGGCGACGCACTGGAAGCCGCCACCTTCTACGCGGCCACTTTCCCCGACAGCGAAGTCAAGGCCGTGCACCATGCCCCCGGCGACTACGAGTCCGGCGAGGAGGGCGCGGTGATCACCGTCGAGTTTACCGTGCTCGGCGTTCCCTGCCTGGGCCTCAACGGCGGCCCGGCCTTCAAGCACAGCGAAGCCTTTTCCTTCCAGGTTGCCACCGACGACCAGGAGGAAACCGACCGCTACTGGAACGCCATCGTCAACAACGGCGGCCAGGAAAGCGCCTGCGGCTGGTGCAAGGACAAGTGGGGGCTGAGCTGGCAGATCACCCCGCGCGTGCTGACCGAGGCCTACACCAGCAAGGACCGCGCGGCGGCCAAGCGGGCGTTCGCGGCGATGCAGACGATGCGCAAGATCGACGTGGCCGCCATCGAGGCGGCGCGACGGGGGACTGGCTAGTCAGCCAAGCTCTGTCGGCCGGGTAGGCCTTGCGCGTCGGGAGGGCTTTCGCGCCCTCAGCCCCGGCCGGCCTTCCAGGCGCCCATCGAGCCCAGGTAGACGTCCAGCGTGTCGAAGCCCCGGCTGGCGAGCCAACCTGCGGCCACCGTGGCCCGCATGCCGCTGGCGCACATCAGGGTGTAGTGCCGCGCCGGGTCGAGCTCGCGGTAGCGCGTGTGCAGTTCGCCGACGTAGATATGCATCGAGCCGTCGATGGCGCTTTCCGATCGCTCGTCGGCGTCGCGCACGTCCAGCATGGTCCAGCCCGCGTCGCCCGCATCCAGGCGCTGCCTGACCTCGTCGGTTCCGATCATCGGGACCGAGCGCATGTCGTGGCCCTGCGCGGCGGCGGGCACCACGCCGACATAGCCGCCGGCGACGTCGTCCAGGCCGATGCGCACGAGATGGGTCATGGCGGCCTTGAGCTGGTCTTCGCTGGAAGCCACCAGGGCCACGCGTTCGCCTTCACCGATGAACCAGCCCGCGAAGGCCGGAATCATGTCGACGGGCAGGTTCATGGCGCCACGCAGGTGGCCGGCCGCATAAGCCAGCGGTTCGCGGACGTCAACCAGATGGTCCGCCGCCACGTCGTCGAGTTCCTTGAGCGTCAGCCGCCGCGGCCGCAGCACCCGCGGCGCCGGCTCGCCGCCTTCGAGGTTGAGCCGCTCCATCAGCCGGAAGTAAGGCGGCTGGTAATGGTTCTCGCCGACCTTGAAGTCGATGAAGGCCTCGCGGCTCTTGAACTGCAGGCGCGGGTTGTTGGCGCGTTCGTGGCCCAGGGTGGAAAACTCGCGCTCGGCCATGCCGGAACCGCACACCGAGCCGGCGCCATGGGCCGGGTAAAGAATCACCTGGTCGCCCAGTGCCAGGATCTTCTGCAGGGAGTCGTACAGCAGACCCGCCACTTCGCGTTTGCGGTCGGGATAAAAATCGGTGCGGCCGACGTCGCCGACGAACAGCGCATCGCCGGTGAACACGCCGACCGGGCCTTCGGGATAAGCGGTGTCGTGGAGAACGAAGGCGAGGTGGTCGTCGGTGTGCCCGGGCGTTTCGAGCACGCGGATCTTCAGCTGACCGATGTCGAATTCATCGCCTTCGGTGGCGATTTCGGCGTAGGTGACCTTGCCGCCGGCGTTGGGGCCGTGCAGGACGCGGGCCCCGGTCAGCGCCTTGAGGATGGGCGCGCCCGATACCAGGTCTTCGTTGCGGTGGGTTTCAAAGATGTGCGTGATCTCGACTCCGTTGGCACGTGCCATGTCGAGGTAGCACTCGCAATCGCGGCGCGGGTCGATGACCGCCGCCTTGCCGCCAGAAGCGACCAGATAGGAAAGATGGGACAGGCCAGGCGTCTTGATTTTCTCGAGCAGCATCTCGTCCTCCTTGCCAGGAAACAGCGGGATCGGCGCGAACCGATGCGTCGGGGTTCAAATCACTGTACCCAGCCCCGCATCACCAAAACCTGAATCCGTCGGGTCGCCCCTGTCGGCACCCTGACCTCCGGCAGGCGTCCCGGCCGCTGCGATGCCCGAGACTGCGCGCCTTTCCACAGCCGCCCTGCTTCCATGGCCCGCGCCCGCCTGATCCTGTTGTTCGCTGCCTCCCTGGCCACCGCGAGTGCGGCCGGCGCCAACCGCGTGTTCCCCGATGACCCCGCCGTGGTCCGATTGGGCGCAGGCTGGTTGTCCACGCTGGCGAACGACTACAACCTGTCCACGGATGCGGGCGAGCAGCTGCTGGTGTTCGGACGCTCCAGCCGTGGCGACTTCAGTGATTCCCGGGTCTGGGTGGCACGGCAAGAAGATGGCCAGTGGAGCGACCCGCAGCCGGCGCCGTTTTCCGACCCGCGCTGGCGCGATTCCGATCCTTGGCTGACGCCCGACGGGCGCTGGCTGTATTTCGTGTCCAGCCGCCCCGCCGCCGCCCGTGAGCCGGGCCGCGAGGACCTGGACCTGTGGCGCGCACCCGTGACCGATGGCCGGATTGGCGAACCCGAGCACCTCGCCATGGCGTCCAGCCCCGGCGAGGAGCTGGGCCCTGAACTGCACCAAGGCTGGCTGGTGTTCAACAGCACGCGCCCCGGCGGCCCGGCGCAGATGGCGCTTTACCGCGCACGCGTGACCGACACGGGCCTGGACGCCCCCGAGGCCATGCCAGCCCCCTTCAACGACGGGCTGGTGCAGGGCGACCTGACCTTCTCGCCGGACGGCCAGCTGGCCCTGTTCTGGAGCATTCGGGGCGACAGCCGCGAGCCGGACCTGTTCGCTGTCCGGCGCGAGGGCGGGCACTGGTCGGCGGCGGTCCGACTGTCGGCGCCGTTCAACCAGCCTGGCATGGACTTCACGCCGGCCTTCACCGCCAACGGCAAACACCTGCGCTGGGCCAGCCAGCGGCAGGGACCGGAGGGTCCCGCCGACCCCGAAGGGTCGGCGGACCTTTACCAGGCCGGCACCGGTTTGCTCGAAGCGTTATTGGAATAACCCGCCGCACCAAGGCTCAGGCGGCGTTGGCCTTGGCCAGGGCGTGCACGTCGGCCGCGGCCAGGGCGTTTCCGCCAATGGCCCAGTCGCCGCCTTCGAACTCCTTGATGCGTACCCAGGTGACGCCTCGCAGGCTTTCGCCTTCGACGGCAACCACCGCTTCGGTGACCTGCTTGATCAGGGCCTGCTTCTGCTGGGGGGTGAAGACGTCCTTGATGACGTCGATGGTGACCAGGGGCATGGGGATCTCCTTGTGAGGGTAAAACTTGCGATGGGGTTCCAGTGGCGACACCCGGGGGTGGATGCCGCGGAGGCCAGTTCACCACCCGCCCCGGTCGCAGGCTTGGCGATTTCCTGGAGAAGTTCTGGAGGTTTGCCGGGGCGCCAACGAACCCCGGCCGGCGGCGACCATCGCAGGCCTATACTCAGGCGATGATTTACCGCTTCGACGGTTTCGAACTGGACCTGGCCAAGCTCGAGCTACGGGCCGAGGGCGTCGTCCGGCCGCTGGAACCGCAGGTGTTCGCCCTGCTCGCGCTGCTGGTGGCCAACGCCGAGCGCGTGGTGTCGCGCGACGAGATCATCGACAAGGTGTGGGACGGCCGCGTGGTGTCGGAGTCGGCCATCGACAGCCGCATCAAGAGCGTGCGCCAGGCCCTGGGCGACGACGGCCGCAGCCAGCGTCTCATCCGCACGCTGCAGCGTAGGGGCTTCCGGTTCGTGGCCGAGGCGCGGGTGGTGGGGTCCGAGCCCGCGATTACTATCGCCGCACCGAAAGAAGCGAAGGACCCCACGACACCGGCCCGCCCTTCGATCGCCGTACTGCCCTTCCGGGTGCTGGGCGTCCTGGGCCCCTACGCGCCCCTGGCCGACGCCCTGGCCCACGAACTGATCGCCGACCTGGCCCGGCTGCACTGGCTGTTCGTCACCGCGCGCGAGTCCTCGTTCCGCCTGCGCGGCGCCGAAGCCGACCCCGGCGAAATCGGTCGCCTGCTGGGCGTGCGCTATTACCTGTCCGGCACCGTCGAACAGGCGGGGCCGCGACTCACGGCGATGGTGGAACTGACCGACACCCGCACCGGCGGCGTGGTCTGGGCCGAGCACTTCACCCTGCCGGTGGACGAGGTGCACGCGCTGCGCGAGCAGATCCGCACGCAAACGCTTTCGGCGCTGGAGATCCGCATCCCCGCCCACGAAGCCACGCTGGCGCGGCTGTCGGTCACCGAAAACCTAGACGCCTGGGCGGCCTACCACCTGGGCCTGCAGCACATGTACCGCTTCAACCGCACCGACAATGCGGCGGCGCTGGCGCTGTTCCAGCAATCGATCGCCAAGGACCCGGACTTCGCCCGCGCCCACGCCGGGCTGTCGTTCGTGCATTTCCAGAGCGCCTTCCTCCGGCACAGCGAAGACATCGCCGGCGAAACCGCCCTCTCCCGCCGCTTCGCCGAACGTGGCGTGGAGCTCGACCCCCTCGACCCCTTCGTCAACTTCGCCATGGGCCGCACCTTCTGGCTCGAAGGCGACCTGCAGACCAGCCTGGGCTGGCTGGAGCGGGCGACGTCATTGAGCCCGCACTACGCGCAGGGCCTGTACGCCCGCGCCTGGGCCGAGTCCCTGGCCGACCGCAGCCTGGAAAGCCGCGAGCATGTGGACCTGGCCATGCGCCTGAGTCCGCTCGACCCGATGCACTACGCGATGGTGGGTACGCGGGCGTTCACGCATATGGTGCAAGGCGAAGATGCCGAAGCGGCCGCGTGGGCGGAACGCGCCGCGCGCTCGCCGGGGGCGCACGTGCTCATCGCCATGATTGCCGCGGTGGCGAACAGCCTGGCGGGCGACCCTGCCAAGGCACAGGCCTGGGTGCAAAACGTAACGTCGCGCAACCCGACGCTGCGCAGCGAAGACTTCTTCCGGGCGTTTCCGATGCAGTCCGAAAAAGCCCGCGCCCGCGTGACGGGAGCGCTTTCCTCGCTTGGCTACTGAAACGCGACCGTCGGCGATCAAGAACGGTTGCACCACTGCCGCATGACCCTAACCGAACCCGCCCACCGGTTCGGCATCACCAGGGTCATCAGCGACTGTCGAGGTAGACCTTGAGCGCTGCGATCTCCGCGTCCGTCAGAACCGAATAACGGGACGCCGCCACCTTGCTCATCATGCCGCTGGCCGATTGCCCGCCCGCGGCGACCTCGCCGGTCCGCATCAGCCGAGTGAACTGCTCCAATGTGTAGGCCTTGGCGACCACCAGGTTCGGCGCATCGGTGGGGCCGCCCCAGCCGTTCAGATCCCAGGCGTGGCACTCGCTGCAGCTCGTGAATGCCAAGTGGCGGCCCAGCGCCAGGCCTTCGGTCGGCGGTGCGGCGGGCGGCACGTTGCCCGGGCTGGGCTTCATGTCGGGCAGCCACTCGTGGCTGCCGTCGGCAATGGTGGCTGTGAGCTCCGGCGACCAGGCGGACGCTTCCGGGGCGCTTCCGGCGACGTCGGGCAAGGAACGCAGCCAGGCGGTGATGTCCCGCACCTCCTGGTGGCTGAGGTGCTGGAACATCTGGATGGGCATGCTCCAGGGAACATGACCATCGTGCGTGCGGCCTTCGTGCAGCAGGGCCGCCAGGCCGTCGTCGGTGTAGAGGTGGCGCCGTTCGGTGAGGTTGGGCGCGACGATGAGGCCCTGCGCCGGGTCCTCCAAGAACACCCGGCCGGCGGCGTCGGCGCCGTGGCAGCCGTTGCAACCGACGCGAGTGGCGACACGCAGGCCTTCTACCGGATCGCCTGGCGGCCCCAAAGCGACCGGGGTTGAAGCGGCGACTGCGGGCGCCTCGGGTGCCTGCGAGGTACAGGCCGACACCAGCCCGACGACCAGCCATACGCAAACCACTCTGGCACCCATAGCCTGCTCCACCAGCCGCCACGATCCTAAGTGAAACGCTGGACAAACCCGCAACCGGCCTTCAGCTCACCGGGAATTTGAGGCACGACGGCCCCACCCTGACCGGCCGGTCGCTAGGCGGCGTTCGCCTTGGCCATGACCAGAACGGTCAATGAAAAATTCCAGGCCCTCAGGCAGCCCTCTCGGCAATGGGAAGGTTGCGAACCAGGTTCCGCAGCCGTTGTTCCGTTTTTCGTGACGCAGGGTCCGGGTTGAACTCGGACTCCCGCTCCGCTCGCTCCAGCGCGTTGTCACGTTTGACCGTGTCCCCTGCCAGCGCATGAACCAAGGCCAGGTGCCTGTCTTCCACACCTGGACGCAGCCGACAAATCTCCCGGCGCAAAGCATCGTCTTTTTCCGGTACAAACCCGGCACCCTGCAATCCCCGGACGAACCGCATCTCTCCGCGGAGAACTCCTATGAAAACAGCCCAAGCCGGACGGGACGACCGACCCAGGGAAGCCTCCCAGGCGTCCAGACAATCACTCTGCGCTTGCACGGCGTCCCAGTCCTGACGGTTCAATGCGGCGAAGGTGCGAAACCAGAGAGCCATCGGCGGTGATTCACGCTCCAGTCCTTCCATCAGGTGCTCGGGCATTTCGTCTGCGGTTTGTCCTTCCATTGCCCGCATGTTCAGTTCAATCGCCTCCATGCCGGGCTGACCCAGATCCATACCTTTGAGTAGCCTGACAAGCTGCGTTCCGTCGGTCATGGGGCCCAGAGGGAGCAAGTTGGCGGCCCCGATGAGCACATTGATAACGCCGAAGCCCGTCAGGACCCCCGCCCAATCGGCATCACCGCCTGCCCAGCCCGCCCATGCGGCCAAGGCACCTACCAGCAAACCCGCCAAGGAGCCGCCGCTGACGTACCAGAGCATCTGCGTACGAAAGGGCTTGTCCATGCGAGGAAGCGCCATCACCGCACCGGAGAGCCAGGAGGCGCTGCCAACCCACCGAAATTGCCAACGACCCCGCTGCGGCCGCAGGTCAACCGGCCCCAGATGCACACTCAGCACCCTGCAGCCTTGCCACCGTGCGGCCAGGTAGTGACCCAGCTCATGGAGAACCAACGCAAGCAAAGCCAAACCCAGAAAGAGACTCAGCCCGGCGAGGAGCCGGTACTCCAGACCACGCACGGCCGGCATCACCTCGCGCATGACCGGCCCCATCACGATGACCACCCCGGCCCACAGAATCAGATGAGAGAGACTCCGTAGCCAGGCGCCAGGCGTCCAGAAAACGGGAGACTGAGGAGAATTCATGGACTTCCGGGGAAGCTGGGGCTGTCGAGATTGTCGGTCAGGGTCGCCTGATTATCCAGATCGCGGCTGGCCGCCAATGGACCACACGCCGCTCAGCCCGACGCCAACGGCCACATGCTGCGCTACATTGCAGTGAACGGCCGCACTGGCGAATCCATGGGCAGTATCCCGATCCAGCGCTGGAAGCTGCTGATGGCCGCACTGACCATCGGCACCTTCACTGAACCGGCCGTCATCGCCGCCCTGATAGGAATGAACTGATGAGCGACGCCAGTGGACTCTGGCAACTCGCCCTCGACCCCGCCGGCGCCGCCGGCCTGTACTGGGCCATCAACCGCTACTACCGCAATACCGACAAGTCGCATGCCTTCGAGCGCGAGACGACCGTTGACGCCGAGCCCATTACGCGGCCGGATCACAAGGTGAGCGAGGTAGAGGGAACGCGGAAGATGCGGATTGCTGGGGACAATGTGCGGGCGTATCGGAGCGGGTGAAATGAATCAGCTAACGACAAATGTGGCGACACTGACCAAGCTAGTTCTTTGGCGGCTCAGCGATTTCCTCTCCTCGAAGAAAGCGCCAAACGGCTCGCACAATATCTTGGAGCATTTGGCTCTCTTTGCCTCTATCCCTTGCTTTGAGGAGCGTCTGATACACGATCTCAGGAATCTTCCGAGTGTCTGGCCCCGGCGACACGCCGAAAGGCTCAGAAGCTTCGGCAAGGCAGGCCGCGTAGACATCAGGAGTTAACTCATCCTCAAGCTTAAGCTCCAATGTTTCTCTGAAATGTGCGTAGCAATCACCAACGAAATCAGTGCTAGGAGCTGCATCAAACTCAGCGCCTGGGCTGGCCAGCCTTATCAACGCAAGATCAGTGCCCGGTGACCTTTTGTTTTCTGGCAGATGACCATCACAATCCCACAATATAAAAGTAGGAATCCCAAGCTCACGGAATATGACATAAGGGCGATCAAGATTGGATTTCCCTTCAGCCGACAGAATGGCAATGCCCGCAGCCTCGAAACTGACACCCAGCATCCTCGCCGTTGCTTCTAGCGCAGCCTTATCGCTCCGCCCTTCAACTAGAATGACCCCACTAGCGAAGAATCCTTCAGACAATTCAATGCCAAGAATATGAAGCCGTGGCATCGGCGTCTGCGCACTGAAGGTGCCGGCGGGCTTCCTCCAACCACGCTCTAGTGTCTTAGCTACGACATCGAGATCCAGGGCTTGCAGGCTGCATTGCTTGAACTCACTGTCCGCACATGGAGCGCGACGCGCAAGTCGAACCTCGTCGGCCTTCCCCATTGAAATAAACATCGGTGAATGCGACCCGAAGATGATCTGCGTCTTACCGTGAGCTCCTGGGAGCGTGCCACTACTAAGGCCCCGCAAAACTTCTGCGAAATGCCGCTGCTTGGTCGGATGCTGGTACAGCTCGGGCTCCTCGATCGCCAATATGAGGGTCGGTGCTTGCGCCTCGCCATCGACGACTGCAGCCGAACCAGCTTCGTCATCCGCGCGAGCATTTTCGGAGTCTGGCACTGCTGTGCGCGCGAGATGCTGTAGCAGAGTGAAAATAAATGCGCGCTGCAGTCCGTGACCTTGCCTATCCACGGGACCACCAAATCCATCGTCTTTGAGGAGCACGTCCGCCATTGGAAGCGGGACCGGCATTTCGCCTACCTCACGCCAGCGCAGCGTGACTTCAGCGTCCTGGTATAGCTCGCGCAAGTCGGTAGTTAGCGTTTCACCCAGCAATCCGAGTTCAGGCATGTTCTCGGCAGAAACTAGTGCCTGATAGGCTTGAGTCATTTGTGCCTTGAACGCTTGGACATCCTTTCGCTGGAGAATCTGACTGCGCACTACTAGTTCCAGAAGCCTCCCGATAACGCTTGTCTTGCCGTCCGCCGCATCGGCTGACGCCTCACGCACTGCCGGCACAAAAACAAAACTTGTATGCTGCTGAAGCTTTCCGCGGCTATTGTTTTGGAATCCAAAAAATTGACCGTCGTCGTGCAACAGCACTAGTTGATTTGGGTGGTTTGCTTCCCATTCAAGAAGCGCCTGATCTACCGCTGCCGCACTGCCCGCGATGGGTAAGTTGGTGTATTGCGGGTCATCGCGAAGAGTGTTGTAGGCAGCACGCTTTGGGGTAGCTGCTGACTGCGCTCTAATCGCTACGAAGTCAGGATTCTGTGGCACCACGCCGAGGTAGCGCCCACTTGAAGGACCGCCATCGAAGATTCGAGTAACGACCAGCTTTCCTTCGCGAACTCGACCCTCAAATGCTTCGTCTTCTTGCTCGCTGAGCTGATGGAACGTCAGTTCAATCTCAATCGCCTGCGCCTGATCACGACCAAAGAAATCGTCGGGATCGCACGTCTTTGAGGTCGAATAGAACCTCTCAATTGCCTTTAGAATTGATGACTTTCCCGCTCCGTTACCGCCGACAAACGCTGTATGAGAGCCAAAGTTCACTTCCACGTCCCGTAGTGACCGAAAGTTCTTGATTCGCGCACGCTCAAGTTGCATCGACTCCCTTCCTCAGCAGCATTTCATTTCGAGACAGATCGGTAAGCGAGCCGATCGGTGGGTTAGGCCGACCGCAGCCATGGCGGTAGATGATGGAATCGTCTCCACTACCTCCAGATACGCGGTGAGGATGTTTTGAAGGTCAAGCGCGGTGCGCTGAAAAATTCTCAGCGAGCACTTGGGGGCCTCGATCGAGCCTGGCTTAATCCCTCCCTGCCCCTTCTGTTAGCTAAAGAGGCAACAGAGACTCGTTCTTGGCCATCGGAAGGATTCTGAGTAGGCCATTACGGCGCCCACCTACCCGCTTCCACGCCGATCAGCGCCCTACCGCGTTCACAGGTTGGCGAGAATTTTGACGGTCACAGAGCAGCAACTCGACAAACGGCTACCTGTCAGATGGCTTCCGAAGTCGGCGAAAGACATCCTCGATCCAGTGGACTGGCGGTGCATCATCGATTCCCTCACCCAGCCCCGGGCGAAATAGGGCTTGAACGATTACGGCTCTGTCCGCTTCGTCTACCAGTGCTCGATTCTCTTGGTTAGGGTTCGAGAGCGCCAGGAACGTTTCCACCATGGTTACCCGGATGGATGCTTCCTGAAGTCGACCGAGGTGTTCAGCGGCCTGCCGAACCGAAAATCGGAGCGCCCACAAGCACAAGAACCCGACGACAGCAATCTGAAATAGCTCGGGTAAAAAAGGGATGACACCAAGATCCAATTTTGTGGCCCCCGAAATAACGATTGTGGCCGACTTTGCGATAAGCATTTCTGAAGCGTGTGGTACGAGTCTAAATGCAATAAAAAGTGCAAATATTGCGGCTAGCGCGCCCCAAATAGATGCACCAACACGATGAGACCTTCGGCGATCGTTCCAATAGTTCCTTGGTGCTCTCAAGGCCAACTGTGTGTCATAGGTCGCGCGAAGATCCGTCCACTCCTCCTGAACACTGCCCAGGAACTCATCGGCTTCGCTTTTCAGGACTTCTAGTCGCTCTCTAAGCAAAACTTCGGCATCCTCTGCCATTGCAGCAGTGGCCTCCTTAGCTTGACGCAACGTGCGCCCCAGGCCCTCCTCTTTATCTCTAGCGCCAGCGACGCTCAATTCGATATCTCGAACCCCTTGTGCGGCATGTGTGCGCAGAGACTCTTCGCTACCGGCCAGAAGTGTTCTAGGTATCGATCGCCACAAGCGCCGAAGATTACTCGGATGTATGACGCGACTGATATCTCTACCAGTACTTATTGCAACCAGCACTCTAGCGGCGGCCTCATCGACCTCGAATAGCGAGATGATGCGAAAACCCAGCTGGCTCCTGGAATAGATAATTTCGTGTGCAAGTATCCTTTCAGAGACCTCAGTTGCGAGGCTGAAGATGAGGGTCTCACGGACTGCATCAGAGGCTGATGCAGCCTGCTCTGCCCTCTCTGCATAGTTTGACCACTCGGCCGCATGCTCCGCTGATCCTCGCTGCCCCAAATCCCCGACCACATCTGATTCGTGGTACCCGCCGCCCTCACTAAAGGGCTTCCAGTGGGATGCCTCACTTTGTATCCAATGCGAGAATTTCCCCGGGGTGTCGAAGGTAATTGGCTCTTGGAGTCCAACTTCCACATTGAGATGAAATGCTGGATTCTCAGTCACATCAACCTCTTCTTGCAGTCGAACGCTAAGCTACATATTCCGCCGATACTCCCCACCCACCTCATAGAGCGCATGGCTGATCTGTCCGAGGCTGTGGGTCTTCACCGCTTCCATCAACGCGGCGAAGATGTTCTTTCGGTCACGGGCGGTGGTCTGGAGGTAGCTTAGGGGGTTTTTCGCGCCGGAAGACGCCGTGGCGGGGGCACTGAGAGAATTTCTCGCGGCCTGGAAGGTCCGGACATTGGCGATCTGGGCGCCCTTCTCTTCCGGGGTCGAGCGGATCAGTTCGATCTCGGTCATTACCTCGCCGGCGTGGTCCTTGGGCAGGAAGGTATTGACGCCGACCAGGGGCAGGCTGCCGTCGTGTTTCTTGTGCTCGTAGTACAGGCTTTCTTCCTGGATCTTGCCGCGCTGGTACATGGTGTCCATGGCGCCCAGTACGCCGCCGCGCTCGCTTAGGGCTTCGAACTCCTTGTAGACGGCCTCTTCCACCAGGTCGGTCAGCTGCTCCACGGCGAAGCTGCCCTGCCAGGGGTTTTCGTTGAAGTTCAGCCCCAGCTCCTTGTTGATGATCATCTGGATGGCCACGGCCCGGCGCACGCTTTCTTCAGTGGGCGTGGTGATGGCTTCGTCGTAGGCGTTGGTGTGCAGGCTGTTGCAGTTGTCGAACAGCGCGTACAGGGCCTGCAGGGTCGTGCGGATGTCGTTGAACTGGATTTCCTGGGCGTGCAGGCTGCGGCCGGAAGTCTGGATGTGGTACTTCAGCATCTGGCTGCGCTCGTTGGCGCCGTAGCGTTCGCGCATTGCCCTTGCCCAGATGCGGCGGGCGACGCGGCCGATCACGGTGTACTCCGGGTCCATGCCGTTGCTGAAGAAGAAGCTCAGGTTGGGCGCGAAGTCGTCGATGTGCATGCCGCGCGCCAGGTAGTACTCGACGATGGTGAAACCGTTGCTCAGCGTGAAGGCCAGCTGCGAAATCGGGTTCGCCCCGGCTTCGGCAATGTGGTAACCGCTGATGGACACCGAGTAGAAATTGCGGACCTTGTTGTCCACGAAGTACTGCTGGATGTCGCCCATCATGCGCAGGGCGAATTCGGTGCTGAAGATGCAGGTGTTCTGCGCCTGGTCTTCCTTCAGGATGTCGGCCTGCACGGTGCCGCGCACGGTGGCCAGGGTCTGGGTCTTGATGCGCTCGTAGGTTTCCGCGTCCACCAGCTGGTCGCCGGTGACGCCCAGCAGGCCCAGGCCCAGGCCTTCGTTGCCCTCGGGCACTTCGCCGCTGTATTCGGGGCGCTTCTTGCCTTCGAAGAACTTCTCGATCTTGGCGTGGGCGTCGTCCCAGCGCTTCTGGTCTTCGCGCAGGTACTTCTCGACCTGCTGGTCGATGGCGGTGTTCATGAACATCGCCAGGATCATCGGCGCCGGGCCGTTGATGGTCATCGACACGCTGGTGGTCGGCGCGCACAGGTCGAAGCCCGAGTACAGCTTCTTCATGTCGTCCAGGGTGGCGATGGAGACGCCGGAGTTGCCGATCTTGCCGTAGATGTCCGGGCGCTCGGCCGGGTCTTCGCCGTACAGCGTGACCGAGTCGAAAGCGGTGGAAAGGCGCGCGGCCGGCTGGCCCTTGCTCAGGTAATGGAAGCGGCGGTTGGTGCGCTCGGGCGTGCCCTCGCCCGCGAACATGCGGATGGGGTCTTCGCCGGTGCGGCGATACGGATACACGCCGCCGGTGTAGGGGTAATGGCCGGGCAGGTTTTCCTTGCCCAGGAAGACCAGCAGTTCGCCCCAGCTCTTCCACTGCGGGCCGGCGATCTTCGGGATCTTCTGGTGGCTCAGGGACTCGCGGTAGTTCTCGACCCGGATGACCTTGCCGCGCACGGTGTATTCGGTCACCTCTTCGGTGATCGACTTCAGGCGCTCGGGCCATTCGCGCAGCAGGTTGATCGAATTGGCGCTCAGCGCCTTCACCGCGTCGTTGTAGCGCTGGCGCAGGGTGACCAGGCTGCGGTCGACGCTGACCTGCGGCGCGTTCGGGTTGTCGCCGCTGGCGGCGCCCTGGCGGCGCTCCCACTGGAACACCATCTTGCGGCGGTCCGGCAGGCCCTGGCGGCGTTCGCCGCAGTCGGGCCACTGCGCGGCGTCCTTCTGGGCGCCGCTGCTGCCCGGCTGGGGCACCACCAGGTGGTGCGGGTCGAACAGTTCCAGCGGCTTGGGCAGGTCCGGGTCGCCCAGTTCGCGCAGGGATTCGTAGTAGTGCTGGGCGCGCTCGGCGGCTTCGGCCTGCTTTTCGATGCTGGCGTTGACCTGGCGGCCCTGCTCGGCGATCTCGGCCAGGTAGCGGGTGCGGTTGCCGGGGATCAGGACGGTGGCGCGTGGGGATTTTTCGTCTACGTCGGCTTCGGGGGCGAAGTCGCAGCGGCTGGAGCCTATCGGGACTGAAGTCCCTCCCACAGGGGAGTCGCCGTCCTTTGTGGGAGGGACTTTAGTCCCGAGCTTTTCCCTCAAGAGGCGGCAGAGGTTGGCGAACATCCAGGTGACGCCGGGGTCGTTGAACTGGCTCGCGATGGTCGGGTAGACCGGCACGTCCTCGTCCTTCATCTGGAAGGCGACGCGGTTGCGCTTCCACTGCTTGCGCACGTCGCGCAGGGCGTCTTCGGCGCCGCGCTTGTCGAACTTGTTGAGCACCACCAGCTCGGCGAAGTCGAGCATGTCGATCTTCTCGAGCTGGCTGGGCGCGCCGAAGTCGCTGGTCATCACGTACACCGGGAAGTCGACCAGGTCGACGATCTCGGAGTCGGACTGGCCGATGCCGGCGGTTTCCACCATCACCAGGTCGTAGCCTTGGGCGCGCAGGAAGGCCACGCAGTCCTTGAGCACGGCATTGGTGGCCACGTGCTGGCGGCGGGTGGCCATGGAGCGCATGAAGACGCGCGGGCTGCGCAGGGAGTTCATGCGGATGCGGTCGCCCAGCAGCGCGCCACCGGTGCGGCGGCGGGTCGGGTCGACCGAGATCACCGCGATGCGCATCTCCGGGAAGTGCTGCAGGAACCGGTTCATCAGCTCGTCGGTGACGCTGGACTTGCCGGCGCCGCCGGTGCCGGTCAGGCCGACCACCGGGGTTTTGCCGCCGGCGAGCTGCCATTCCTTGCGCATCGAGGCCAGCTGGGATTCGTCGATGGCTTCCTGTTCCAGCGCGGTGAGCATCTTGCCGACGGCGATTTCGTCGTCGATGTCCACGCGCGGGCTGATGCCGTTGTCCTTCCTGGCCTTGGCGGACTTGCCCTTGCCGTCGGCCGGCTCACCCTTGGCCCGCTTGTCCTTGGCTTCCCGGGTCCGGCGCACCAGGTCTTCGATCATCGCCACCAGGCCCATCTGCATGCCGTCGTTGGGGTGGTAGATGCGCTCGACCCCGTAGTCCTGCAGCTCCCTGATTTCTTCGGGCGTGATCGTGCCGCCGCCGCCGCCGAACACGCGGATGTGGCCGGCGCCGCGCTCGCGCAGCATGTCGACCATGTACTTGAAGTATTCGGTGTGGCCGCCCTGGTAGCTCGACAGCGCGATGCCGTCGGCGTCTTCCTGCAGGGCGGCCCGCACCACGTCCTCGACGCTGCGGTTGTGGCCCAGGTGCACCACTTCCACGCCTTGCGCCTGGATCAGCCGGCGCATGATGTTGATCGCGGCGTCGTGGCCGTCGAACAGGCTGGCGGCGGTGACGAAACGCAGCGGGCTGCGCTCGGGATCGCGGTCGGGAAGCTGGTTGGCGGGCGTGCTCATGGGGCGGTCTCGCAAACGAAAGACGGATACGCCCGATTGTAGCGCCGACCGTATGGTCCGCCCTAACCCCCGCCCCGCGCCGCCCCGGCGCGCCCGGGCTTAGTCGGAACCGGCGTCCTGGCCAGTTTCGGACGCGGGCTCGCCCTCGGCGTCGGCCGAGGCCGGCACCAACGGCTCGCCCGCCTCGAGCCTGGCCAGCGCTTCTTTCGCCGCCGGCTCGCCCTTGTCGGCCGCCGCCTGCAGCCACTTGCGGCCACGCTCGGGGTCGGCCGGGCCGGCGACACCACGGGCCAGGAACATGCCCAGGTTGTACATGCCCTGGGCGTCGCCGGCTTTGGCGGCCTTGTGGTACCAGTCCTGCGCCTGCGCCGGGTCGGCGGGCACGACGGTGCCGGTTTCGTGGAACAGGCCGATCGAGGTCATCGCCGGGGCATGGCCCAGCGCCGCCGCGCGCAGGAACCACTGCAGGCCCAGGGTCTTGTCCAGGGGCACGCCGATGGCGTGGGTGTAATGGATGGCCAGGTTGTTGGCCGCTTCGGCATTGCCGGCTTCGGCGGCCTGGCGGTAGTAGGCGAGGCCGCGTTCGACGTCGCGCTCGGGCAGGCCTTCGGCGGTGTTCATGTACAGCCAGCCCAGCATCGCCATGGCCGGGGCGTGGCCGGCCTCGGCTGCGGCTTCGAGCTTGGCCAGGCCTTCGGCCTGCTTGCCCTTGTCGTAGAGCGACTGGCCCTGCTTGAACGCGGCGGCGCCGGCCGGCGCGTCGTCGGCGTTCGCGGTCAGGGCAAGGGAAAGCAGCAGGGGCAGGAGCAAGGTGCGCATGGTGGATTCCGTGGGTCAGGATTCAAGGGAAAGGGCTTGCTGCATCGGCTGCAGCCGGGTTTCGTAGCGTCGCCACTGGCCCAGGAACCGGGCGTGAACCGGTTCGCGCAGCTGCACGGCGCTGGCGGTGGCGACGGCGCCGGTGCGGCCGGCGATGTCGGCCGCGCCGGGCTGCCAGGGCAAATCCAGGAAAGCGAAGACGCGACGCGCCGTCGCCTCGGTTTCGGTCACCAGCGCATCGTAGGGCACGTCCAGGATCCGGCCCGGGAAGGCCGCGTGCCAGTGCGCCATCAAGGCCTGGTAGCGGCGCAGGTGGCCGGCCATCTCGATCTGGTCGTAGCTGTGCGGATAGGCGTCGGCGAACAATTCCTTGAGGTTGGAAAAGCCCACGTCCATCGGGTCGCGCACCAGATGCAGGAACCTGGCCTGCGGCAGCGCCCGGGCGATGTGGCCCAGCCACAGGAAGTTGGCCGGCAGCTTGTCGGTGTAGAGGCGTTTGCCGCCGGCGTGCCATTGCGTGTGCGACAGGTAGCGCCGGCCCAGCTCGGCCTCATCGATGTTCGCGGCCGCCTCCAGCAGGGCCAGGTCCGGGCCGGGCCGCCCCATCCGGTTGCAGCACCAGCGCACCTGGAAACCGAAGTCGCGCAGCTCGCCGGCGTCGGCGACGTCGTCGGCGCCGGCCAGGATGCGTTCGAGCAGCGTGGTGCCCGAGCGCGGCTGGCCCAGGATGAACACCGGCGCGGGGCCGTCGTCGGCCACGGCAGCGGCGCCCTGCCCGTCCACCTGCATCAGGCGGTCGAACACGGCCTGTTCCTGCGCCGGGTCGAAGGCCACCTGTTGGCGGCGGGCACGCATGCCGGCCTCGAGCGCCTGCCAGGCGGCGTCGATGTCGCCGAGGTCGTCGAGTTCCTTGAACAGCGCGTAGTGCAGGGGCGGTGCGTCCGGGTAGTCGGCCGGCATCGCCGCCAGCGCGGCCCGCAGGCGCGAGACATGGTTCTTGTCCGGCGTGGCGCGGCAGAGCTTGGCCAGCTGCCGGTGCGCGCCGCCGTGCAGCGGCTGGCGCGCCAGGCAGGCTTCGAAGGCCGCTTCGGCGGCGTCGTGCTCGCCGGCGTACAGCGCCGAAAGGCCCTGCTGGTAATGCAGTTCCGGGCTGTCCGCGCCCAGCTTGCGGGCCCGCTTCAGGAAGGCCTGGGCCTGCACCGGGAAACTCTGCGCCTGCAGGCGCTGGCCCACCCCCAGCTGCACCGCCGGGTCCGGCGCCTCGACCAGGGGCGGCGACTGCGCCAACGCCAGGGCGGCCTCGAGTTCGCCAACCTGGCACAGCAGGTCGACGATGGCTTCGAGCACCACCGGGTCGGACTCGTCGGCGTCGCGGGCCAGCAGCGCCTGGGCCACGCCTTCGCGCAGGTCGCCCCGGTCCAGGGCGCCCTGGGCCAGCCGCAGGCGGGCCGGCGCGACCCAGTCCGGGTGCGTTGCCAGGCGGGTGTAGGCCTCGCCGGCCTGGACCGCCTGGCCGCGCGCGCGCAGCTGTTCGGCGGCCTGCCAGGTGGCCAGGGCGTCATCGGTGGTCATGGGCGAAGTGTCCGGCAAGCGTGCCGGCGCTGGCAATGCGTCAAGGCGTGCTCAACCGCCCAGGGCCTTGCAGAAGGCCTTGGCAAACGCGCTGCGCCGGACGTCGGCATCGTCGCGAACCTCGCCCGGGACGCGACTCAGGCTGGCCTTTTCCAGGCGGTCGATGTCGGCGCCGCGGCGGAAGGCGACCTCGCGCTGGATGCGGGCGCGCTGGTGGTCGGACAGGCCCGAGCGCAGCTTCAGTTCGTTGTCGGTGAGCACCCGCCAGGGCACGAACACGGCCTGCAGCCGGCTCTCGGCGATGGTGAAAAAACCGGCGCCGAACAGGTCCACGTGCACCGCGTGCGCCTGCAGCATCCAGTCGCCGCCGTCGCGGTAGTTCAGGGTGCTGGTGAGGGTGCCGACGGGTGCCACCGGCGCCCGGCCCAGCCGGGCCTCGCCGCTGAGCAGGATCCCGCGCAGGTCCGACAGCGGGTGCACCAGGGTCTCGTCCTTGGCCCGCAGCAGCACGTTGCCGCCTTCCCAGTCGAGCCCGGTGAGGTGGCCGTAGAGCAGCTCACCGCCGGCCATCAGCAGCAGCACCTTGCTCAGGTCCGGCCCGACCTCGCCCATCCAGCGCGGCGGCTGCGGCAGGCCGTAAAGCACGCCGGCGCCATAACCAAAGGTGCCGGGCAGATCGTCGACGCGGGTGGATTCGGCCATGCCCGGCAGTCTAAACCAAGGCCCTGAACCCTGTAGGAGCGCCTTCAGGCGCGAAGCTTTTTTGCCAAAGGCCGAAAATCAAAAGATTCGGGACTGAAGTCCCTCCCACAGAGAACTGCAAAAAAAAAGGGCGACCACGCGGTGGTCGCCCAACGAACCCTGCTCTAGGGTTGGAGGCTGGCGGTTCTCCGGGGAGAGACAAAACCGCCAAGCACTTAGACCAACGCCGGGACCGGGGCGCATCGGCCATGCCGCTGCGGCGCCACCGCCGGACGGTCCGTCCTGGCCGACGGACGTACCCGGGCGACCCGCCACGCACGGCCCTGCCCGGCTAGAGCGTTTGCTTTACACTACGCCGCGCCGCCAGCCGGCGAGGCCCTGCGATTGCATATTGCAGGCCATTAAATTCAATAACTTGCGGGCTTTATTTCAAGTTTGATCGCACGAGGCGCCGACCCCGGCCCCGCGCAGTCCGCCAGACCGGAGCCTTCCATGATCTTCGAAACCATCTCGACCTCGAACCACGAGGAAGTGGTGTTCTGCCACAACAAGGACGCGGGCCTGAAGGCCATCATCGCGATCCACAACACCGTGCTGGGCCCGGCCCTGGGCGGTACGCGCATGTGGCCGTACGCCTCCGAGGAAGAGGCCCTGAAGGACGTGCTGCGCCTGAGCCGCGGCATGACCTACAAGGCGGCCGTGTCGGGCCTGAACCTGGGCGGTGGCAAGGCGGTGATCTGGGGCGACCCGAACAAGGACAAGTCCGAAGCGCTGTTCCGCGCCTTCGGCCGTTTCGTGAACTCCCTGGGCGGCCGCTACATCACCGCCGAGGACGTCGGCATCGACGTCAACGACATGGAATACGTGCTGCGCGAAACCGACTACGTCACCGGCGTGCACCAGGTGCACGGTGGTTCGGGCGACCCGTCGCCGTTCACCGCCTACGGCACCCTGCAGGGCCTGCTGGCCTCGCTGCAGGTGAAGTTCGGCGACGAAGACGTGGGCAAGTACTCCTACGCCGTGCAGGGCGTCGGCCACGTCGGCATGGAATTCGTGAAGCTGCTGCGCGAGCGCGGCGCCAAGGTCTTCGTCACCGACATCAACAAGGCCGCCGTGCAGCGCGCCGTCGATGAGTTCGGCTGCGAGGCCGTGGCCCTGGACGACATCTACGACGTCGACGCCGACGTGTACTCGCCGACCGCCCTGGGCGGCACCATCAACGAACAGACCCTGCCGCGCCTGAAGTGCAAGGTCATCTGCGGCGCCGCCAACAACCAGCTCGCCAACGACGAAATCGGCGTCGAGCTCGAAAAGCGCGGCATGCTCTATGCCCCGGACTACGCCGTCAACGCCGGCGGCCTGATGAACGTCTCGCTCGAGATCGACGGCTACAACCGCGAGCGCGCCATGCGCATGATGCGCACCATCTACTACAACCTGGGCCGCATCTTCGAGATCGCCGACCGCGACAAGATCCCGACCTACAAGGCCGCCGACCGCATGGCCGAAGAGCGCATCACCGCCATCGGCAAGCTGCGCCTGCCGCACCTGGGCGCCGCCGCGCCGCGCTTCCAGGGCCGCCGGGGCAACTGAGCCCGGCCTTGACCGGGCCGCCACGGCGGCCCGGTCATCATTGCGTTACCCACAGACACGGAGTCGTCCATGCGCCCTTTCCCCCTCGGTGAAGACCTCGACGCCCTGCGCGACGCCGTCCGGCGCTTCGCGGACAGCGAGATCGCCCCGCGGGCGGCGCAGATCGACGAAGACAACGCCTTCCCGCAGGACCTGTGGCCCAAGCTGGGGGAGATGGGCCTGCTGGGCCTGACCGTGCCCTCGGAATTCGGCGGCTCGGACATGGGCTACCTGGCCCACCTGGTGGCGATGGAGGAAATCTCCCGCGCCTCGGGTTCGGTCGGCCTGAGCTACGGCGCGCACAGCAACCTGTGCGTGGCCAACCTCTACGCCAACGGCAGCGACGAGCAGCGTCGCAAGTTCCTGCCCAAGCTGTGCAGCGGCGAGTCCAAGGGCGCGCTGGCGATGTCCGAGCCGGGCGCCGGGTCCGACGTGGTCGGCTCGATGAGCTGCCGCGCCGAACTTCGCGACGGCGTCTGGGTCGCCAATGGCAACAAGATGTGGATCACCAACGGCCCCGAGGCCGACGTGCTGGTGGTCTACATGCGCACCGCCGGCAAGGACGCGGGCTCGCGCTGCATGACCGCCTTCCTGGTCGAGAAGGGCATGAAGGGTTTCTCCACCGCCCAGAAGCTCGACAAGCTGGGCATGCGTGGCTCCAACACCTGCGAGCTGGTGTTCGAGGACTGCGAAATCCCGGCGGAAAACGTGCTGGGCGAAGTGAACCAGGGCGTGAAGGTCCTGATGAGCGGCCTCAACACCGAGCGCCTGGTGCTCACCGGCGGCCCGCTGGGGCTGATGCAGGCGGCGCTGGACATCGCCCTGCCCTACGTGCGCGAGCGCAAGCAGTTCGACGCGGCCATCGGCACCTTCGGCCTGATGCAGGGCAAGATCGCCGACATGTATACCGCGCTGCAGTCGTCCCGGGCGTTCGCCTACCAGGTGGCGCGCGACTTCGACGCCGGCCACGCCAGCCGGGTCGATTCCGCCAGCTGCCTGCTGCACGCCAGCGAGTCGGCGGTGCAGGTCGCCCTGGAAGGCATCCAGGCGCTGGGCGGCAATGGCTACATCAATGAATACGCCACCGGCCGGATCCTGCGCGACGCCAAGCTCTACGCCATCGGCGCCGGCACCAACGAAATCCGCCGCATGCTGATCGGCCGCGAACTGTTCGAAGACCGCGGCTGAGCGCCCCCTTGTAGGAGCGCCTTCAGGCGCGAATCTTTTCCAGGGCCCGGCAACCAGGGCGAAATCAGAAGCTTCGCGGCTGAAGCCGCTCCTACCGGGGCTTGGCGGGCGGCATATAATGGGGAATTCCCCACACCTCCCGGAGTCGTCATGTCCAAGGTCGTCATCGCCGGTGCCAAGCGCACCGCCCTCGGGGCCCTGCTGGGCCAGTTCACCGGCGTGCCCGCCACCCAGTTGGGCAGCACCGCCATCCAGGCTGCGGTTGAACAGGCCGGCATCGCCGCCGACAAGGTCGATGAAGTCATCATGGGCTGTGTGCTGCCCGCCGGCCTGGGCCAGGCCCCCGCCCGCCAGGCGGCACTGGGCGCCGGCCTGCCGATCTCCGCCGGCTGCACCACCATCAATAAGGTCTGCGGCTCGGGCATGAAGGCCATCATGATGGGCCACGACTTGATCAAGGCCGGCTCGGCCAGCGTCGTCGTCGCCGGCGGCATGGAGTCGATGACCAACGCGCCGCACCTGCTGATGAACTCGCGCACCGGCACCAAGTTCGGCAGCACCGAGATGCTCGACCACATGGCCTGGGACGGCCTGGTCAACCCCTACGACAAGCAGGCCATGGGCGTGTTCGGCGAGAAGTGCGCCGAAAAGTACAGCTTCAGCCGCGAAGAGCAGGACGCCTACGCCGCCGAATCCGTGCGCCGCGCCCTGGCGGCGCAGGCCGATGGGTCGTTCAAGGACGAAATCGCCCCGGTCACCGTCAGTGGCCGCAAGGGTGACGTCGTGTTCGACACCGACGAACAGCCCGGCCGCTGCAACATCGAGAAGATCCCGACCCTGCGCCCGGCCTTCAAGAAGGACGGCACCATCACCGCCGCGGCCTCCTCGTCGATCAACGACGGCGCCGCCGCCGTGGTGCTGGCCTCGGAAGAAGCCGCCAAGGCCCAGGGCCTGGCCACGATCGCCACCATCGTGGCGCACGCCACGCATTCCCAGGCGCCCGAGTGGTTCACCACCGCCCCGGTGACGGCGATCCAGAAGGTGCTGGACAAGGCCGGCTGGAAGGTCGGCGACGTCGACCTGTTCGAGGTCAACGAAGCCTTCGCGGTGGTCGCCATGGCCCCGATGAAGGAGCTGGGCGTGCCGCACGACAAGCTCAACGTGCACGGTGGCGCCTGCGCCCTGGGCCACCCCATCGGCGCCTCCGGCGCCCGGCTGGTGGTGACCCTGGTCAATGCGCTCAAGCGCCGTGGCGGCAAGCGCGGCGTGGCCGCCCTGTGCATCGGCGGCGGCGAAGCGACCGCGCTGGCGATCGAACTCGCCTGAGCGCCGGGGCGCCCCGCACCGCGGGGCGCCCGTTCACAGGGCTTGTTTAGTCCTGATCAGTAATTCGTTCAATTTTAGTTAAAACAAGCGACCGCTTGACTCCCGTTCAGTTCCTGACATGATTTTGTCGGCGTGTTCATTCCGAACACGTTTTGTTTTCCCTACGTCCAGACGAGGAATTCATCCATGTCCCTGAACAAGATGCTGCTCGCCACGGCCCTCGGCCTGGCCTTGGCAGCCTGCTCCAACCAAGCTGAGCAGGCGGCCGATGCAGCTCAAGACGCCGCCGCGGCCGCCGACGACGCGGCCATGGAGGCCGCCGAAGCTTCCGCGGCAGCCACCGACGCTGCCACCGAAGTTGCGGCCGATGCCGCGGCCAGCTCGGCCGAAGTCGCTGCTGACGCAGCCGACGTCGCTGCCGACGCCGCTGCCGACGCGGTTGCCGCGGGTTCCGAGGAAATGGCCGACGCTGCTGCCGACATGGCCGAGCAGGCCGAAGACATCGCCGAGGAAGCTGCGGACGTGGCCGAACAGGCCGCCGACGAAGCCGCCGAAGGCAACGACTGATACAGCACTGAATCGCACTTGCCCTTCGACACGGGTATGCTGCCCAACGGCGACCGACACTGGTCGCGAAAACCATAATTAAAGGAACATCAGACATGCGCACCCAGACCCTTGCACTTGCTTCCGCCATCGCCCTCGCCTTCGGCCTGGCCGCCTGCAGCCCGCAGACCGAGCAGGAAGCCGACGAAGCCGGCGCCGCGATCGAGAACGCCGCCGAAGAAACCGGTGACATCGCCGAGGCCGCCGCCGCCAACGCCGAAGCCAACATGGAAGAAGCCGCTGCCGAAGCCAACGCCGCCATGGACGAAATGGGCGACGAGATGGAAGAAGCCGGCGACGAAATGAAGGACGCCATGGAAAATGCCGGTGACGCCATCGAGAACGCGGCGAACGAAGCCGCCGAGAACGCCGACGAAGCCATCACCACCGACGAAGAGGCCGCCGCCGGCGAGGAGTGATCCCCGCAGCGTCGCCAAGGAAACCGCCGGCCCCGTGCCGGCGGTTTTTTTTTGCCGGGGCGCTTAAACTCGGGGGATTGCCCCAAGAACCGAGCGCATGAGCATCCTCAGCAGCCACATCGATCCCCGCGACCCGGCCTTCCAGGACAACGCCGCGCAGCTGCGCGCCGCGGTGCAGGACCTGGAGGCGCGTCTGGCCCAGGTCGCCCTGGGCGGCGGCGAGAAGCCGCGCAAGAAGCACACCGAACGCGGCAAGCTGCTGCCGCGCGAGCGCATCGCCGCCCTGCTCGACCCCGGCTCCCCCTTCCTCGAACTGTCGGCCCTGGCCGCCGAGGGCATGTACGACGGCGCCGCGCCGGCCGCCGGCGTCATCACCGGCATCGGCCGCGTGCATGGCACCGAGGTGGTGGTCGTCGCCAACGACGCCACCGTCAAGGGCGGCACCTACTTCCCGATGACGGTCAAGAAGCACCTGCGGGCCCAGGAAGTGGCGCTGGAAAACCACCTGCCCTGCATCTATCTGGTCGATTCGGGCGGCGCCTTCCTGCCGCTGCAGGACGAGGTTTTCCCGGACAAGGAGCACTTCGGCCGCATCTTCTACAACCAGGCCCGGCTGAGCGCGAAGAATATCCCGCAGGTCGCCGTGGTGATGGGCAGCTGCACGGCCGGCGGCGCCTACGTGCCGGCGATGTGCGACGAATCGATCATCGTCAAGGAACAAGGCACGATCTTCCTGGGCGGCCCGCCCCTGGTGAAGGCCGCCACCGGTGAAGTGGTGGACGCCGAATCACTTGGCGGCGCCGAGGTGCACACGTCCGTCAGCGGCGTCGCCGACCACTTCGCTGAAAACGACCGCCATGCGCTGCAGATCGCCCGTGACGTGGTCCGGCACCTCAACCGGCGCAAGCAGCTGCCGGTGGCCGTGCTGCCGCCGCGCGAACCGCTCTACCCGGCTGAAGAGCTCTACGGCGTCATCCCCAAGGACACCCGCCGGCCCTTCGACATCCGCGAGGTCATCGCCCGCGTTGTCGATGGCAGCGAGTTCCAGGAGTTCAAGGCGCGCTACGGCAAGACCCTGGTCTGCGGCTTTGCGCACATCCACGGTTACCCGGTGGGCATCATCGCCAACAACGGCATCCTGTTCGCCGAAAGCGCGCTCAAGGGCGCGCACTTCATCGAACTGTGCAACCAGCGTGACATCCCGCTGGTGTTCCTGCAGAACATCACCGGCTTCATGGTCGGCAAGAAATACGAAAACGCCGGCATCGCCAAGGACGGTGCCAAGATGGTCACCGCCGTGGCCTGCAGCCACGTGCCCAAGTTCACCGTGGTCATCGGCGGGTCTTTCGGCGCCGGCAACTACGCCATGTGCGGCCGCGCCTACGGCGGCCGTTTCCTGTGGATGTGGCCCAATGCCCGCATCTCGGTGATGGGCGGCGAACAGGCCGCTAGCGTCCTGGCCACGGTCAAGCGCGACGGCATCGAAGGCGCCGGCAAGACCTGGTCCGCCGACGAGGAAGAAGCCTTCAAGGCCCCCATCCGCGACCAGTACGAACACCAGGGCCACCCCTACTACGCCAGCGCGCGCCTTTGGGACGACGGCATCATCGACCCCGCCGACACCCGCCGCGTCCTGGGCCTCGCCATCTCCGCCAGCCTCAACGCCCCCATCGAAAAAGACCGCTTCGGCGTCTTCCGCATGTAACCCGGCCCCACCCCTGTAGGAGCGCCTTCAGGCGCGAATTTTTTGACTTTGCTTTGGCGAAGCAGAGCTTCGCGCCTGAAGGCGCTCCTACAAAAAATGTGGATGGGCTCCGATGGGCTCCTGGCAGGTGGCGCTGCATGCTGGTGGCATGCCATTCCTCCTGAATACACCGGGCCAGGCGTCGCTCCGCAAAGGCCGTCGCTCCTTGAGTGGGCAAGCCTACTTCCTGACCTTCACCACGCATCGGCGCGAGCGGGTTTTCAGGGATTGGGAGCCAGGTGCCGCCATGTCCCGCCTGGTCAGCGAACCCTCGACTTGGCCGAAGGCCCGGCTTATGGCCTGGGTGCTGATGCCCGACCATTGGCATGGCCTGTTGGTGCTTGAATGTTCCGGCGAGTTGTCCAAGGTTGTTGGACAGGCAAAGGGCGCAACCGCTTCAAGCTTCAACCTCATGACAGGCCGCACAGGTGCCCTATGGTCCCGAGGCTTCCATGACCGGGCCATCAGGAACGATGAATGCCTGCGCGCCGTAGCCCGCTACCTCGTGGGAAACCCATTGCGCGCCGGGCTGGCGGATCGCGCAGGCAACTACCCCTTCTGGGACGCCGCCTGGCTCACCGACACATCCCTCCTGTAGGAGCGCCTTCAGGCGCGAAGCTTTGCTTTGCCAAAGCAAAGTCAAAAGATTCGCGCCTGAAGGCGCTCCTACAGAGATCAAGGTGCTACTTGCAGGTGTTGCAGGTGTTGCAGCCGCCGGTGCCGCAGGCGGCGGCGCTGGCCTGCATCGGCGGGCGCAGGGACTGGCCGAGGCGGCGCAGCCAGGCCGGGCGGTCGCTGCGTTCGAGGAAATACGACAGCCGCGCCTGCGCCTGCCAGGCCGTGCGTGGCGCCAGGCGGCGCAGCAGCGACAGGCTGCAGGCCAGCACGATCATCGCCACCAACAGCGCTTGCAGCTGCGGGCTCATGGAAGGCTCCCGAGCGTCGTCTGGCGACGGATCATGACATCAGCCACGCGGTCAGCTGGTAGGTGATCAGCGAGGCCAGGTAGGCCAGCGCGAACAGGTACACCGTGGCGTACCCCGCCTGCTTCCAGCTGTTGGTTTCGCGCTTGATCACCGCGATGGTGGACAGGCACTGGGGCGCGTAGACGTACCAGACCAGCAGCGACAGCGCCGTGGCCAGCGACCAGTCGGCGGCCAGCAGCGGCGAGAGCTGGGTGATCGCCTCGCTGTCGTTGCTGGCCGACAGCGCGTACACCGTCGCCAGCGCCGCCACCGCCACTTCGCGCGCGGCCAGGCCGGGAATGAGCGCGATGCAGATCTGCCAGTTGAAGCCGATCGGCGCGAAGATCGGTTCCAGCCAGTGGCCAATACGCCCGGCCAGGCTGTAGTCGATGGCCGGCAGCGTCGCGCCCTCCGGCGGCGCCGGGTAGCTGGCCAGGAACCACAGCAGCACCGTCAGCGACAGGATGATGCCGGTGACCCGGCGCATGAAGATGCTGGCGCGTTCCCACAGGCCGATGCCCAGGTCCAGCGGGTTCGGCAGCCGGTAGCTGGGCAGCTCGAGCAGCAGCACGTGTTCGCCTTCGGTGTGGCGCACCTTCTGGATGACCCAGGCCGCGCCCATCGCGCTGACGATGCCGGCCACGTACAGCCCGAACAGGACCAGGCCCTGCAGGTTGAACACGCCCCACACCGACTGGTCGGGAATGAAGGCGCCGATCAGCAGTGCGTACACCGGCAGCCGCGCCGAACAGGTCATCAGCGGCGCCACCAAGATCGTCGCCAGGCGATCGCGCGGGTCCTGGATCGAACGCGTGGCCATGACCCCGGGGATCGCGCAGGCGAAGCTCGACAGCAGCGGGATGAAGCTGCGCCCGGTCAGGCCGCAGGCACGCATCGGCTTGTCGAGCAGGAAGGCCGCACGCGGCAGGTAGCCGGATTCCTCCAGTGCCAGGATAAAGACGAATAGCAGCAGGATCTGCGGCAGGAACTCCATCACCGTGCCCAGGCCGGCGAAGATGCCGTCCTGCACCAGGCTGCGCAGTGCGCCGTCGGGCAGCAGCCCGCCGAGGGTTTCGCCCAGCAGGCCGATCCAGCCCGCCAGCGTGTCCTGCAGCGGCCCGGCCCAGCTGAAGACCGCCTGGAACATCAGGAACATCACCGCCGCCAGGATCACCAACCCCCACACCGGGTGCAGCAGCCAGCGATCCAGACGCTCGTCGAGGCGGCTAGTGCGGTCGGGCATGGTCACCGCTTCGGCCAGCAGGGCCTGCACCTGGGCATGCAGGTCGCCCTGGTCGTCGCCCGGCTCGGGGGCCGTGGGCGCGGCGTCATCGAGCTGCGCCAGCAAGGCGGCAGCGCCATCGCGTTTCACCGCGACGGTTTCGACCACGGGAATACCCAGGCGCGCCTGCAGCGCCGGCACGTCGATAACGATGCCGCGGCGCCGGGCCTGGTCCATCTGGTTCAGGGCCAGCACCATCGGCTTGCCCAGTCGCCGCACTTCCAGCGCGAAACGCAGGTGCAGGCGCAGATTGGTGGCGTCGGCCACGCACACCAGCACGTCGGGCACCGGTTCGCCGGGCAGTTCGCCGTGGCAGACCGCCCGCGTGATGGCTTCGTCGGGACTGGTCGCATCCAGGCTGTAGGCGCCCGGCAGGTCCAGCACGCGCACGCCGCGTCCGGCCGGCGTGCGGAACTGGCCTTCCTTGCGCTCGACGGTGACGCCGGCGTAGTTGGCCACCTTCTGGCGGCTGCCGGTGAGGCGATTGAACAGCGCGGTCTTCCCGCAGTTGGGATTGCCGACCAGGGCGATGTTGAGCGCGCTCATTGGGCCGGCGCGACCTCGAGCTTCACGCGCGCGGCTTCCTGCCGGCGCATGGCGAACCGGGTGAAGCCCACCTGCACCAGCAGCGGCTCGCCGCCCAGCGGCCCGCGGGTCAGCAGGCGAACGCTTTCGCCGGGCACGAAACCGATGTCGCGAAGGCGCCGCGCGACGGCGTCGCCCGGTCCGGCGTCGTGCACGTCGGAGACGATGGCTTCATTGCCGGTGGGCAGATCGGACAGGACCATGGGCGGCGGCTCAGGTGAGAATGATTCGCATTATAAGCCGTTCCCGGCCGCCGCGACAGCCGCCCGGGGTGCCGGCGACCGGAACCCAGCCGCTATCATGGCCGCTTGCCTGAAGGAGCCCGCATGACCTCCGCCATCCGACTCGACCGCGACGGCCCCGTCGCCCGCCTGGCCCTGGCCCGCCCGTCCGTCCACAACGCCTTCGACGACGAGCTGATCGCCGAACTGACCGGCGCCCTGGAAGCCCTGGACGCCGACGCCGGCGTGCGCGCCGTGGTCCTGACCGGCGACGGCGCCACCTTCTCGGCCGGCGCCGACCTGGGCTGGATGCGCCGCATGGCCCAGGCCAGCGAGGACGAGAACCGCGACGACTCCCTGCGCCTGGCCAAGCTCATGCGCACCCTGAACTTCCTGTCCAAGCCGACCCTGTGCCGGGTGAACGGTTCGGCCTACGGCGGCGGCGTCGGCCTGGTCGCCTGCTGCGATTACGCCATCGGCGTGGATACGGCCAAGTTCTCGCTCTCGGAAGTGAAGCTCGGCCTGGTGCCGGCGGTGATCTCCCCCTACGTGGTGCAGGCCATCGGCGGCCGGCACGCGCGCCGCCTGTTCACCGGCGCCGAAATCATCGAGGCCCACGAAGCCCGGGCCATCGGCCTGCTGCACGAAACCACCGCGCCCGACCAGCTCGACGAGCGCCTGGATCGCACGCTGCACTTCTGGCTCAAGGGCGGCCCCCTGGCCCAGCGTGAAGCCAAGCAGCTGGCGCTGCGCATGGCCGGCATGAGCCCGGAATCCGCCGCCGCCACCGACATGCAGAACGCCGCGCTCATCGCCCGCCTGCGCGTTTCCCCCGAAGGCCAGGAAGGCCTGGCCGCTTTCCTGGAAAAGCGCCGGCCTTCGTGGTCCTGACCGGGCGCCGGGTACACTCGGGACGCCGACTCCGTATTGCTACGTGGCCAGAAACCAAATGTTTGAAAAAGTACTGATCGCCAACCGCGGCGAAATCGCCTGCCGGGTCATCCGCACCTGCCGCACGCTGGGCATCCGCACGGTCGCCGTCTATTCCGAGGCCGATGCCGGGGCCCAGCATGCCCGGCTGGCGGACGAGGCCTGGCCGATCGGCGGGCCGCGGCCGCAGGACAGCTACCTGCGCGGCGATGCCATCCTAGAGGCCGCCCGCCTCAGCGGCGCCCAGGCCATCCACCCGGGCTACGGCTTCCTCAGCGAAAACGCCGACTTCGCCGAAGCCGTCGAGGCCGCCGGGCTGGTGTTCATCGGGCCCAAGGCCGCGTCCATGCGCAAGATGGGCAGCAAGGCCGGCGCCAAGCAGCTGATGCAGGCGCGCGGCGTGCCGGTCGTGCCCGGTTACACCGGCGAAGACCAGGATCCGGCGCTGTTGCAGCGCGAAGCCGACGGCATCGGCTACCCGCTGATGATCAAGGCGGCCCACGGTGGCGGCGGCAAGGGCATGCGCATCGTGCGCGCCAGCGAGGAATTCGCCGCGGCGCTGGCAAGCTGCCAGCGCGAAGCCACCAGCGCCTTCGGCCGCGACCGCGTTTTGCTCGAACGCTTCGTCGAAACGCCGCGCCACATCGAGATCCAGGTCTTCGGCGACAGCCACGGCCAGGTCATCCACCTGGGCGAACGCGAATGTTCGGCCCAGCGGCGCTACCAGAAGGTCGTCGAGGAATCGCCCTCGCCCTTCGTCACCCCGGAACTGCGCGAGCGCATGGGCCAGGCCGCGGTCGAAGCCGCCCGCGCGATCGACTACGTCAACGCCGGCACCGTCGAATTCATCGTGGGCCCGCAGGGCGATTTCTACTTCATGGAAATCAATACCCGCCTGCAGGTCGAACATCCGGTCACCGAGCTGGTGACCGGCCTGGACCTGGTGGAGTGGCAACTGCGCGTGGCCGCCGGCGAACCCTTGCCGCTGGCCCAGGACGCCATCACGCGACAGGGCCACGCCATCGAAGTGCGCCTGTACGCCGAAGACCCGTCCCAGGGTTTCCTGCCGGGCTCCGGCCGGCTCGAGGTGCTGCGACTTCCCGACGCCAGCGCCCACGTGCGCCTGGACACCGGCGTGGTCGAGGGCGACACCGTCACGATCCACTACGACCCGATGATCGCCAAGCTGATCGTGCACGACGCCGATCGCCCGCGTGCCCTCGCCCGCCTGCGCGAGGCCCTGGCCGACTGCGAGGTCGTCGGCCCGAAGTCCAACATCGCCTTCCTGGAAAAGCTGGTCCGCCACCGCGAGGTCGTCGAAGGCACCATCCACACGGCCTACCTGGACCGCCATCTCGAGGACGTGCTGCCCAAGGAAGACCCGCTGCTGCCGGACCTGCTGGCCCTGGCCGCCACCGCCTGCCTGCTGCACGACGAAGCCGCGACGCACGCCGCCACCGCCGCCAGCAACGATCCGTCTTCGCCCTGGGGCATCGCCGATGGCTGGCGCCTGGGCCACGGCGGCGAGCGCCTGCTGTGTTTCCACTACCGCGGCGAACGCCTGGAACTGCGCGCCCACGGCAGTGCCGGCGACTACGCGCTTGAAGGCGCGGACGGCCTGTCCCTGCGCGTGCAAGGCGCCGCCTTCGTCGCCGGCCGCCTGGTCGCACGCGTGGATGCCCGGCAGCATCGCGTGCGCGCCCGCGCCGACGCCGCGCGCGTGCTGGTGCACGACGGCGACCAGCGCTACCCGCTCGAGCGCGTGCCGGCTTTCCTGTTCGACCAGGGCGAAGCCGGCGCCGGCGCCGACCGTCTCACCGCGCCGATGCCCGGCCGGGTCGTGGTGGTGAAGGCCCAGGCCGGCCAGGCCGTCGAAGAAGGCCAGGAACTGCTGGTGATGGAGGCGATGAAGATGGAGCTGAGCCTGCGTGCGCCGCGGGCGGGCACCGTCGAGAAGGTACAGGCCAGCGAAGGCGAGTTCGTGGAAGCCGACGCCGTGCTGCTGACGCTCGAGGCCGGGCAATGAGCGCGCCAGCCGAGGTCCGCATCGTCGAAGTCGGGCCGCGCGACGGCCTGCAAAACGAAAAGACCCTGGTCCCGACCGCCGACAAGATTGAACTGGTGGACAGGCTCTCAGCCACCGGCCTGCGCTGCATCGAGGCCACCAGCTTCGTCAGCCCGAAGTGGGTGCCGCAGATGGCCGATGCCGCCGAGGTGTTCGCCGGCATCACGCAGCGCCCCGGCGTCGCCTACCCGGTGCTGGTGCCCAACCTGCAGGGTTATGAACGCGCCCGCGAAGTCGGCGCCAGCGAAGTGGCGGTGTTCAGCGCCGCTTCCGAGGCCTTCAACCGCAAGAACATCAACGCCTCGATCGACGAGAGCATCGAACGTTTCCTGCCGGTGCTGGAACGCGCCCGCGCCGACGGCGTGAAGGTCCGCGGCTACGTGTCCACGGTGCTCGGCTGCCCCTACCAGGGCGAGGTGCCGCTGGCCGACGTGGTTCGCGTGGCCCGTCGCCTGCACGAAGCGGGCTGCTACGAAGTGTCGCTGGGCGACACCATCGGCATCGGCACTCCCGGTAAGGCCCGGGCGATGCTGCGCGCCGTCGCGGCCGAGGTCCCCATGGCGGCGCTGGCCGTGCATTTCCACGACACCCGCGGCCAGGCCCTGGCCAACATCCTGGCCTGCCTGGAAGACGGCGTGGGCGTGGTGGACGCCGCGGTCTCCGGCACCGGCGGCTGCCCCTACGCCCCCGGGGCCAGCGGCAATGTCGCCACCGAAGACGTCGTCTACATGCTCGAAGGCCTGGGCGTGGCCACCGGTGTCGACCTGGCGAAGCTGGTCGAGACGGGCCGCTGGCTGGCCGGCAAGCTGGGCCGCAGCTCCGGAAGCAAGGTGACCCTCGCCGCCCCGCTGTAACCGACGCATCCTGTGGGAGGGACTTCAGTCCCGAAGCGATTCGGGACTGAAGTCCCTCCCACAAACACCGAATGACGCAGTGTATTCTCGGGGTTCGGTTCTTGGGGAGACCGCATGGACGAGGCCAGGCACGACGACGAGGCGATGCTGGCCCAGCTCGAGGCCTTGCTGACCGAAGGCCGTGGCTGCGACGACCCGGTGCTGCTGTCCGAATTGCTGGCCACGCTGCACGAACTGCGCCGCGAGGCCGATAGCGCCAGCCTGCGTTACCTCAAGCTGTTCAACGCCGTGCCCGACCCGGTCAGCCTGATCGACGCCGAGGGCCGCATCATCGACCTCAACACCGCCGGCGAACAGGCCTACGGCCTGCCCCGCGACGAAATCGTCGGCAAGCTGGTGCACGTGATCAACCCGGACCTGCCGGCCGACCACATGGTGCCGGTGCTCGAGACCCTGGCCCGCAAGCGCACGCACGTGATCGAGGTCTACAACCAGCGTGCCGACGGCAGCCGCTTCCCCGTGGAAGTGCACTCGGCGCGCTTCGAGGACGGCCCGCACCAGTTCGTCATCGCCGTGGCCCGCGACCTCACCGGCCGGCGCGAGGCCGAGGAAAACCTCAACACCCTGCTGTCGGTCATCGACAAGGGCGTGATGATCCAGGACCACGAAGGCAACGTGCTGTCGGCCAATGCCGCCGCCATGCGCATCCTGGGACTTTCCGAAGACGAGGACATCGTCACCGGCCTGCGCTGGCAGGACTGGCGCGTGGTCGACCACCGCGGCTGGCCGCTGCGTTTCGGCGACATGCCGGTGATGCGCGCGGCGCGTACCGGACGCATCATCGAATCCACCCTGATGGGCGTGTACCACACCGGCCGCAAGCAGCTGACCTGGCTGTCGGCGACCTCGGTGCCGCAGTTCCGGCCCGGCGAACGCACGCCCTACCGGGTGATCTCGCTGTTCTCCGACGTCACCGATCTCAAGCGCGACAGCGCGCTGTTCCTGCGCACCCAGGCCCTGGCCCGCATCGGCGGCTGGGAATGGGACGGCGGCCGCGAGCGCCTGTATTTCACCGATGAAGCGCTGCGCATCCTGGGCCGGCGCGACGATCCCCCACGCACGCTGCGCGAGGCGCTGACCCAGGTCGTGCCCGCCGACCGGCCGCGGGTCGAGGAGGCCCTGCAGAGCGTGCTGCGCGACGGCGGCGCCTTCGACATGGAGGTCCAGCTGCGCCGCCCCGACGGCCGCTCGCACTGGGCGCGCCTTATCGGCCAGTCCGAGAGCCGGGTGCCGATGACCGCGCGCATCACCGGCATCCTGCAGGACATCAACCAGCGCCGGCAGATCGAGGAAGCCCTGCGCAGCCAGGCCCGCACCGACGCCCTGACCGGGCTGTTCAACCGCGACGGCGTACTGACCGAACTCGAGCGCCGGGTGATGGAGGGCGAAGAAGGGCTGACCGTCGTTTACATCGACCTCGACCGCTTCAAGCTGGTCAACGACCTGCTCGGCCACGCCGCCGGCGACCAGCTGCTGATCAACGCCGCGCGGCGGCTCGAAAGCTGCGCCGGCGACGACGACGTGCTGGCGCGTTTCGGCGGCGATGAATTCCTGGTGCTGGCCAGCAACAAGGACGATCCCGGCGCCGCGGAGGCGCTGGCGGCGCGCATCACGCAGGCCTTCGGCGACAGCTTCCGCTACGCCGGCGAGGAATTCACCATCACCACCAGCGTCGGCCTGGCGCGCTACCCGGAACATGGCGCCACCGTGCAGCAGCTGGTCAACAACGCCGACGCCGCCATGTACGACGCCAAGCGCCGTGGCCGCAACACCTGGCAGACCTTCACCCCGGAGCTGGCCCGGCAGCAGCACGACCGCGTCCAGGTCGAGGCCCAGCTGCGAAAGGCCCTGGACAACGGCGAATTCCGGCTGGTCTACCAACCCCTGGTGAACCTCGCCGATGGCCACGTGCGATCGGCCGAAGCCCTGATCCGCTGGCGCAACCATGCCCTGGGCGAACTGAGCCCGGAGGTTTTCATCAACCACGCCGAGACCACCGGCGACATCGTGCGCATCGGCGGCTGGGTCATCCAGACCGCCTGCCGGCAGATGGCCGCCTGGCGCAAGGCCGGACTGGCCCCGGCGCGGGTGGCGGTGAACGTGTCCTACCGCCAGTTCCTCACCGAGGACCTGGTACCGCTGGTTGCAGCCTGCCTGCAGGAAAACCAACTCCCGGGCGAACTGCTTGAGCTGGAATTCACCGAGCGCGTCCTGATCGAGGACGCGCCCGACACCCACCGCACCTTCGAAGGCCTGCGCAAGCTGGGCGTGGTGCTGACCATCGACGACTTCGGCGAGGGCTACAGCGCGCTGAACTACCTGCGCCGGCTGCCGATCCACGGCCTGAAACTGGCCCAGCCCTTCCTCAGGGGCGTGCCCGGCAACGAGTCGGACGCGGCGATCTGCCAGGCCGTCGCCGGCATCGCCCAGGCCCTGGGCCTGGACCTGGTCGCCGAGGGCGTGGAAAGCAGCGTGCAGCGCGACTTCCTGATGGGCCTGGGCGTGCGCACCGGCCAGGGCTTCCTGTTCAGCCCGGCCCTCGACCCGGACGCCTTCGCCGCCTACCTGCGCCAGACCGGCCAGCCCGCCAGCTCCCTGTAGGAGCGGCTTCAGCCGCGAAGTCCTTCTTTGCCAAAGGCAAAGTCAAGAGATTCGCGGCTGAAGCCGCTCCTACAGGGGGCGTGCAAACGGGTAAAATCCCGGCTTTCGCATTCCCCTGGGGGCACCGATGAAGATCCAAGACACCCGCGCCGTCATCACCGGCGGCGTTTCCGGCCTGGGCCTGGCCGTGGCCCGGCACCTGGTGGCCGGCGGCGGCAAGGTCGCCCTGCTCGACATCAACGACGCCAAGGGCGCGGACGCGGTGGCCGAGCTGGGCGTGGAAAAGGCCGCTTACTGGAAGACCGACGTCACCGACGAGGCCCAGGTCGCCGGCAACCTCGCCGAAGCCAAGGCCTTCCTCGGTGGCCTCAACGCCGCGGTGAACTGCGCCGGCATCCTCGGTGCCGGCCGCGTGCTGGGCAAGGAGGCGCCGATGCCCCTGAAGAACTTCGCCACGACCGTGATGGTCAACCTGGTCGGCAGCTTCAACGTCGCCAAGGCCGCCGCCGACCTGATGCAGCACAACGACGCCGGCGACGAAGGCGAGCGCGGCGTCATCGTCAACACCGCCTCGGTGGCCGCGTACGAGGGCCAGATCGGCCAGGCCGCCTATTCCGCCTCCAAGGGCGGCGTGGTCGGCATGACCCTGCCGATGGCGCGCGAGCTCGCCCGCTTCGGCATCCGCGTCAACACCGTGGCGCCCGGCATCTTCTGGACCCCGATGGTCGACGGCATGCCCGAATCGGTGCAGCAGTCGCTGTCGGCGTCCATCCCGTTCCCGTCGCGCCTGGGCCGGCCGGAAGAGTTCGCCGACCTGGTCGCCTATATCCTGTCCAACCGCTATCTCAACGGCGAAACCATCCGCCTCGACGGCGCCGTGCGCCTGGCCCCCAAGTAAACCCACCGAGCCAATCCATGAAAGCTTCCGACATCAAGAAGGGCAACGTCGTTGAGTACAACGGCACCGTCTACCAGGTCCGCGACATCGAACGCAGCTCGCCGCAGGGCCGCGGCGGCAACGTCAAGTTCCGTTTCACCATGTACAGCGTGCCCGGCGGGGTGAAGTACGACCTCAGCCAGGGCGCCGACGACGAGCTGCGCGAGGTCGAACTGACCCGTCGCGCCAGCACCTTCAGCTACAAGGACGGCGAGGCCTTCGTCTTCCTCGACGCCGAGGACTACACGCCCTACCAGCTCGACGCCGATGTCGTGGGCGACGCCGCCGGCTATATCACCGACGGCCTGGAAGACTGCTACGTGCAGCTGATCGAGGACGCACCGGTGGCCGTGCAGCTGCCGCCGAGCGTCGAGCTCGAAGTGGTCGAGACCCCGCCCGAACTCAAGGGCGGCACCGCCACCAAGCGGCCCAAGCCGGCCCGGCTCAGCACCGGCCTGGAAATCATGGTGCCCGAGTACATCGTCAACGGCGAGCGCATCCTGGTGAACACGACCACGGGCGAGTTCGCCGGCCGCGCCTGAGCCAACGACATGTAGGAGCGCCTTCAGGCGCGAATTTCTTCTTTGCCAAAGGCAAAGGCAAAAAGATTCGCGCCTGAAGGCGCTCCTACAAGGTCCCGAAAAGCCACTTCCGCGCCATGCGGCGCAGCGACTCATCCGCGCCGGGGTCGTTAGCCATGTCACGCACCGGCTTCCACGCCAGGTCCAGCGACTCTTCGCCAACCAGGAAGTCCTCGCTGCCCGTCGCCCGCACCACGAATCGCACGTCGTAGTGCCAGTGTTCCGGCACCTCGCCGCGGGCCGGGATGGCGTGCCGGTCCAGGTCGAACACCGCCGGCTCGACGACCAGGTCCGCCAGCCCGGATTCCTCCTGCGCCTCCTTCAGCGCCACGGCCGCCAGGTCGGGGTCGCCGTCGGCATGCCCACCCAGCTGCAGCCAGCGCCCGAGCTTGCGGTGATGGGTCAGCAGCACCCGCTCGCCGGTCCGGTCCACCAGCCAGGCCGAACCGGTGAAATGGCCGCCCAGCCGGCGCCGCTCGTAGATCGGCCCCGGATCGGCCAGCAGGCCCTGGAACAGGTCCACCACCGCCGACTCCCCGGGGTGGCGACGGCGATAGTCGGCCAGTGCGGCGGCCAGGTCGAAGGCGGGGGTCATGGTGCTCCGGGAAGGTTGGGACAGGCCATCAGTCTACCCACGGCGGCCGGCGGGCTCGGGTAAACTCGGGCGATAACCTCTGGGGAGAGAGCGTTCATGTCCGACCACCCGCCGGTCCGCACGGGCCGCGAACCGAGCCTGCTGCAGGCCTCGCTGCCGCTGCTGGCGCTGTTCATCCTGCTGCCACTGGCGGTTTACCTGTACGGCGACAACTCGTCCTACGGCGCCAACCAGATCTCGCTGCTGCTGGCCTCCGGCATCGCCGCCCTGGTCGGCTTGCGCAACGGCATGCGCTGGGACGATATCCAGGACGCCTTCATCAGCGGCATCTCCATCGCCACCACGGCCATCCTGATCCTGCTGGCCGTCGGTGCCCTGATCGGCACCTGGATCCTCTCCGGCGCCGTGCCGACGATGATCCAGTACGGCCTGGCCATCCTGCACCCATCCTTCTTCTATCCGGCCGTCTGCCTGGTCTGCGCTGTCGTCGCGCTGACCATCGGCAGCTCCTGGACCGTGGCCGGCACGCTGGGCGTGGCTTTGATCGGCGTCGCCCAGGGCCTGGGCCTGGACGTGGCGATCACCGCCGGCGCGATCATCTCCGGCGCCTATTTCGGCGACAAGATGTCGCCGCTGTCCGACACCACCAACCTGGCGCCGGCGGCCGCCGGTGGCGAGCTGTTCGCCCATGTCCGGCACATGACCTGGACCACCCTGCCCAGCCTGGCCATCGCCCTGGTCGGCTTCGCTTTCCTGTCCGTCGGCGCGGTCGCCGGCGATGCCGCCGTGGGCTTCGGCAATCTTTCCGCCGAACTCGATAAGCAGTTCAACCTCGGTCCGCACCTGCTGATCCCGCTGGTCGTGGTGTTTGCGCTGGCGATCAAGCGCTTCCCGGCGTTTCCGACCATCTTCATCGGCGCCCTGCTCGGCGCCGTTTTCGCGGTGGTGTTCCAGCCCGAGCTGGTGGTCGCCTTGGCCGGCAACGACGACCTGGCGCGGCCGATGGCCCTGCTTTCGGGCGCCTGGACGGCGCTGTTCGACGGATACAAGGGTGAATCGGGCAACGCCGCCGTCGACGACCTGCTCAACCGCGGCGGCATGGCCAGCATGCTCAACACCGTCTGGCTGATCATCTGCGCGATGAGCTTCGGCGCGGTGATGGACAAGGTCGGCCTGCTCGAGCGCCTGATCCGCAGCGTGCTCAAGATGGCCCGCTCCACCGGCTCGCTGATCGTCGCGACCCTGATCACCGCCTTTGGCACCAACGTGCTGGCCGCCGACCAGTACCTGGCCATCGTGCTGCCGGGCCGCATCTACAAGAGCGAATACGAAAAGCGCGGCCTGGCGCCGGAAAACCTTTCGCGCGCCCTTGAGGACGCCGGCACCATCACCTCGCCGCTGATTCCGTGGAACACCTGCGGCGCCTACATGGCCGCGACGCTGGGCGTGGCCACGCTCGACTACCTGCCTTACGCGCTGTTCAACCTGGTCAATCCGGTGATCGCCGGCATCCTGGCCTACGTTGGCTTCAAGATCCTCAAGACCAAACCCCAGGTGGCCATCCAGCACCGCGCCGGCCCCTCCCACGACTAACCGAAGAAGAAGATTGACGATGGATAACAACTCGATCCACGGCATGTGGTCCTCGCGTCTGGCCTTCATCCTGGCCGCCAGCGGTTCGGCGGTGGGCCTGGGCAACATCTGGCGCTTCCCTTACCTGGCCTCGGACAACGGGGGCGGCGCCTTCGTGCTGATCTACCTGGGCTGCATCCTGCTGGTCGGCCTGCCGATCATGGCGGCCGAGATCCTGATGGGTCGCCAGGGCCGGATGAGCCCGGTGAACACGCTGCGCAAGCTCACCCGCGAAGGCGGCCACAGCGGCGGCTGGACCGTGATCGGCTGGATCGGCATGCTCGCCGCGGTCGCCATCCTCAGCTTCTACAGCGTGGTCGGCGGCTGGACCCTGCACTACGCCTGGCTGTACGTCGCGCAGATCTTCGGTGGCGCGCCGATCACCGACCCGGGCGCCACTTTCACCACCCTGCTGGCCAACCCGACCACCCTGGTGTTCTGGCACAGCGTCTTCATGCTGGTGACCGTGGGCGTGGTGGCGATGGGCGTGGAAAAGGGCCTCGAGCGTGCGGTGAAGTTCCTGATGCCGCTGCTGTTCCTGATCCTGCTGGGCCTGCTGGCTTACGGCGTCAGCACCGGCAAGATCGGCCAGGCCTTCGAGTTCCTGTTCAAGCCCGACTTCAGCGAAGTCACCGGCGACACCCTGCTCGCCGCGCTGGGCCAGGCTTTCTTTTCGCTCAGCCTCGGCATGTGCGGAATCATGACCTACGGCGCCTACCTGCCCCGGGACATCTCGATCCCGCGGGTGGCGGTCACGGTGGCCGGCATGGACACCACCATCGCCCTGCTGGCCGGCCTGGCGATCTTCCCGGTGCTGTTCGCCTTTGGCCTGGATCCGGCGGGCGGTGGCCCGGGCCTGATCTTCACCTCGTTGCCGCTGGCCTTCAACGACATGCCCTTCGGCATCCCGTACGCGGTGGCGTTCTTCGGCCTGCTGTTCGTGGCCGCCTGGACCTCGTCGATCTCGCTGCTCGAGCCACCGACCGCCTTCCTGGTCGAAAAAGGCAGCCTGTCGCGCAAGAAGTCGGCAGTCATTGCGGCGCTGGTGATCTGGGCCATCGGCCTGGTGACGGCCCTGGGCTTCAACGTCTGGCAGAACGTGCGCGTGTTCGGCCGCGACCTGCAGGGCGCCATCGAGTTCGTCGCCTCGGACATCATGCTGCCGGTCGGCGGCCTGCTGATCGCGCTGTTCGCCGGCTACACGCTCAGCCGCAAGATCTCCCGTGACCAGCTGTCCCACCTCGGCGACCGCGGCTACCAGGTCTGGCGCTTCCTGATCTGCATCATCGCCCCGGTGCTGGTGCTCATCGTCCTGGCCGCCAAGATACTGGGCTGACCGCCCACCCTCCCCTCTGTGGGAGGGACTTCAGTCCCGAAAAGCGGCCCGCGAAAGCGGGCCGCTTTTGTTGCGGACCCCGATTCAGTTCGAACGACCCGTCAGTCCCGACGCAAGGGCCATTCGCTGTCCAGGTCCAGGGCGCAATGGGGGCAAACCTTGATCGGCATCAGGCCGATGCTTGGAAACGACACCTGCCAGACCATTTGACCAAACGGAACCTGGCATTTCGGGCAGTCAATGACCCAGTTCGCGTAGGTCGCCGCACCGGCGAAGACGAGGAAAAGGACACCTCCGATCCAGCCGGCAGGCGGAGCTGGCTTGATGAGCGCCAGCGCGATGAACAATGCAAGCACGATGAGCAAAAGCCAAAGCGCCTTTTCGCACCTGGAGCGAACCACTTGCCTGGGAGTCATGCGCACAGACTACCGCGTCCGCGGACGCCCCGGCTTCCCCCTCCATGGAAAAACGAACGGCCCGCTTTCGCGGGCCGTTCTTTCGGGACTGAAGTCCCTCCCACAGAGGGTGCCGGGGGTCAGGCGAACTTCTTGATTTCGCCGGACTTGAGGCGGGCCCAGTAGGCGTCCAGGTGCTTCTTGACGACCGGCATCAGCAGGTAGACGCCGATCAGGTTCGGGATCGCCATGATGAACAGCAGGGCGTCGGCGATGTCGACGATGCTGCCCAGCGGCATGGTGCAGCCGACCACGGCCATGGCCAGGTAGAAGAACTTGAAGCCGTACAGGGCGACCTTGGATTCCTTGAACAGGAAGCTGCAGGCCTTGGCCCCGTAGTAGGCCCAGGTGATGGTCGTGGAGAACGCGAACAGCAGCACGATCACCGCCAGCGCATAGGGCGTCCAGTCGCCGATCGTCGCGAACGCGTTCGAGGTCAGCTGCACGCCGTCGGCGCCGCCGACGATGTGCTGGTTGGTGATGATGATCACCAGCGCGGTCATGGTGCAGATGACGACCGTATCGATGAACGGTTCCCACAGCGCGACGAAGCCCTCGGTCAGCGGCTCCTTGGTCTTGACCGCCGAGTGCGCGATGGCCGCCGAGCCCAGGCCGGCCTCGTTCGAGAACGCGGCGCGGCGGAAGCCCTGGATCAGCGCGCCGATCACGCCGCCGGTGACGCCCTCGGCGGTGAAGGCACCGTCGATGATCGCCCCGAACGCCGCCGGCACCTGGCTGAAGTTGGTGAAGATAACGAACAGCGCGCCGACCACGTACAGCGCCGCCATGGTCGGCACCAGGCGGGCGGTGACCGAACCGATGCGGGTGATGCCGCCGATCACGACGATGCCGCCGAGGATGGCGTACGCCAGGCCGAACCAGAGGCTGCCGTTGGTCATGCCGCCGGTGACGTTCTCGATCTGCGCATAGGCCTGGTTGGCCTGGAACATGGCGCCGGCGCCGATCGCGCCCATCATGGCGCACAGGGCGAAGATGATCGCCAACGCGCTGCCGAACAGGCGCAGGCCCGGATAGTTCTCGGAAATGCCGCGGCTGAGGTAGTACATCGGGCCGCCCGAGATCGTGCCGTCGGGTTTTTCCAGGCGGTACATCACGCCCAGGGTGCACTCGACGAACTTCGAGCTCATGCCCAGCAGGCCGGCCAGGATCATCCAGAAGGTGGCACCGGGGCCGCCGATGGTGATCGCCACCGCCACGCCGGCGATGTTGCCCAGGCCCACCGTGCCGGACACCGCCGAGGTGAGCGCGCGGAAGTGGCTGACTTCACCGGCTTCCTTTGCCTTTGGATCGCTGTACTTGCCGCTGATGAGGTCGAAACCGTGCTTGAAACCACGCACGTTGATGAAGCCGAAATAGATCGTGAAGATGAAACCGGCCAGGATCAGCCAGCCTACGATCAGCGGAAAACCCACGCCTCCGACCGGCACTTCGAAAAAGATGGCCCGCGACACGGCGTCGGCGATCGGCCGCACCGTCGCGTCGATGCGCTCGGCGGTGGTCGGTTCGGCGACCGTCCCCTCGACGGCCTCCTGTGCGACGGCCACGGATCCCACGGCCAGCCACATCATGGCGACCATCAAAAGGCGTTTCAGCATTGTTGCAGCTCCTCCCAAGCCAGCGCGCAGCCTAACCCGAGCGGTGCCCCGCTGCCCACAGGCTGGCGTGAAGGGCCGCCCAGGTGGCGTTGTGGGAGGGAGTTCAGTCCCGAAAAGCCTTCGGGACTAAAGTCCCTCCCACAGGGGGTTATGGGGCTTCCACGTCCTCCGGGCCCCCACCCTCGTCCGGCAGCGACGCGTCCTTCAGCGCCGCCGGCAGCTTCTTGGTGGGCGCCACGCCCAGGTCGCGCAGCATCTCGGCCTGGCGCACCAGGTTGCCGGGCCCCTGGGCCAGCTTGCGTACGGCGTCGTGCTGGGCCTTCTGGGCCCGCTCGAGGTGCTCGCCGACCTTGCCCAGGTCCTCGGTGAAGCCGACGAACTTGTCGTACAGGGCCGCGCCGCGGTCGGCGATGGCCCGGGCATTGGTGGTCTGGGCCTCGGTGCGCCAGATCTGCGCCACCAGCCGAAGCGAGGCCAGCAGGTTGCTGGGCCCGACCAGGATGATCTTCTTGCCGAAGGCGAAGTCGTAGAGGCCCGGGTCGCGGCGCAGGGCTTCGAGGAAGGCCGCTTCCACCGGTACGAACATCAGCACCAGGTCGGGGCTGGTGAGGCCCTTGAGGCGGCTGTAGTCCTTGTCGCCCAGCTCGCGCACGTGGCTCTTCAGCGCCGCCGTGTGCTGGCCCAGGAAGCGTTCGCGCTCGCCGTCGTCGATGTCGGTGGCGCAGGCGCGCTGGTAGTCGAGCAGCGCCACCTTGGCATCGACCACGATGTGGCGCTCCTCGGGCAGCAGCAGCACGGCATCGGGCCGGTATCGGTCGCCGGCTTCGTCCTTGAAGCTTTCCTGGGTGAGGTACTGCTGGCCCTTCTCGAGCCCGGCGCTTTCGAGCAGGCGTTCGAGCTTGAGCTCGCCCCAGTAGCCCTGGGTGCGGTTGTCGGCCGTCAGGGCGCGGGTAAGGCTGCCGGCCTCGTCGCTGAGCTGGCGGTTGAGTTCAAGCAGCTGCTTGAGTTCGGCCTGCAGGGTGACCCGCTCGCGGCCTTCCTTTTCGTAGGTGTCGGAAACGACCTTGCGGAAATCCACCAGCTGCTCGCGCAGCGGGTTGAGCAACTGGCCCAGCTGGCTGGCGTTCTGTTCGCCGAAACGTTTTGACTTGTCCTCGAGGATTTCCGCGGCCAGGGCCTGGAACTCGGACTTCAGGCGTTCGCGGGCGCTTTCTAGGTCGCGGTAGCGCTGGTCGGCGGCGGCCTGCTCGGCCGCCAGGCGGGCCTCGAGCGCGGCGGCGCGGGCTTCGGCGGCAGCGGCGCGGGTTTCACTGGCGTCCCGGGCCGCGCGCTGGTCGCGCAGTTCGGCCTCGAGCCGGGCGCGGTCCTCGCGCTGTTCGGCCTGCTGGGCCTCGCGCTGGCGCCGGGCCCCGGCCGAAACCACGACGAAAGCCAGCGCGGCACCGGCCAGGACGCCGATCAGAAGGAATACGAGCTGTGTTGCGGACAAAAGAAAACCCCGGCATCTGGTGATGCCGGGGATTCTAGCCTCCGGGGCGTCTCACCGGCCGAGACGGCCGGGAGAGGCGTGGCTCAGGCGGCCTTCTTGGCCCAGGCGCTGCACCAGGCGGCCGCGGGCACCGAGAAGCCCGGGAACAGCGTGCAGGCGCCGCTGGCGGCGGTGAAGAACTGGCAGTTGGCGCAGTTGCTGCCCGGCTTGTAGCTCGGGTGTTTCACGGCCGAGGCATCCAGCGCGTAGGCCAGGGCCTTGGCCTGCGGGTTGTCCAGCGGCAGCGGCTTGAGCTCCTGGGCGTAGGCCTGGCCGACCAGGGCCGGGGCCACGAAGGGGGCGGCGACGGCAAACAGGGCGGCCTTGACCAGGAAGCCGCGGCGGGAGGTGTTCGGGGTGTTCATGGGGACTCCTTGGCTACGGAGGATTTCCGATGGCTGGGCGCAGTTTACGCCGGACAGGTGAATGCCGTGTTGATGCAGGTCAAGCCGACGACGGGGGGCCCCTTCGGCTAAACTTTGGCCCCATGAACACCCTGCCCTACGACCCGGCCCAACTGGCCAACCGGGCCGACGAAATCGTCGCCGCCACCCGCGAATTGTCCGCCCTGGGCTGGACCCCGGCCACCAGCAGCAACTTCTCGATGCGCCTGGACGATCGCCATGCCGCGATCACCGTGTCCGGCCGCGACAAGGGCAAGCTGCTGGCCTCGGACATCATGGTCGTGGACCTGGCCGGCAAGCCCGTCGCCACCGAGCACCGCCCGTCGGCGGAGACCCTGCTCCATACCCAGCTTTATGCCCGCTACCCGGACGTAGGCTGCGTGCTGCACACCCATTCCCACGTGCAGACGGTGGCCTCGCGCCTGTATGCGCCCCAGGGCCACGTGCACCTGGAGGGTTACGAACTGCTCAAGGCCTTCGCCGGCAACCAGACCCACGAGATGGCGGTCGACGTACCGGTGCTGCCCAACACCCAGGACATGGACGAACTGGCCGGGTGGGTCGAAACCCTGCTCGACCAGCAGCCGATGTGGGGTTACCTGATCAATGGCCACGGGCTCTATGCCTGGGGCAAGGACATGGCCGAGGCCCGCCGGCACCTGGAAGCCTTCGAATTCCTGCTGTCCTGCGAACTCGACCTGAGGAGACTGCAATCATGAGCCGCCTTCGGATCTTCAAGCACGATGATCCGGCCACCCCGCTGTCGGTGACCGAAGACCAGAAAGAAATGGCCGCCCGCCTGGCGCCCATCGGCGTGCGCTTCGAACAATGGCAGGCCAGTGCGCCTCTTCAGCCCGGCGCCTCGCCGGACGAGGTGATGGCTGCCTACCGCGCCGACATCGACCGCCTGGTGGCCGAAAACGGCTTCAACAGCGTCGACGTGGTGTCGATTTCGCCGGACAACCCGGCCAAGGACGCGGCCCGCGCCAAGTTCCTGGACGAGCACTACCACAAGGAAGACGAAGTGCGTTTCTTCGTCGCCGGCTCGGGCCTGTTCTCGCTGCACGTGGACGACAAGGTCTATGAAATCCGCTGCGAGGCCGGCGACCTGGTCGGCGTGCCCGACGGCACCACGCACTGGTTCGACATGGGTCCGGAGCCGAGCTTCATCGCCATCCGCTTCTTCACCGAAGCCGATGGCTGGGTCGGCCACTTCACCGGCACCGACATCGCCCGGCGTTTCCCCCGCTACGAGCCCGGCCAGGCGGGATGAAAACCATCCTCACCGACATCGAAGGCACCACGTCCAGCATCTCGTTCGTCAAGGACGTGCTGTTTCCCTACGCCCGGCGGGCGCTGCCGGCGTTCGTGGCGGCCCGCGGGCACGAGCCGGACGTACGCAAGTGGCTCGACCAGGTCGCGGCCGAAAGCGGCGGGTTGTGCCAGGACGACATGATCGTCGAGACCCTGCAGGGCTGGATCGACCAGGACCGCAAGCACACCGCACTCAAAGCCCTGCAAGGCATGATCTGGAAGGACGGCTACGGCCAGGCGGACTTCACGGCGCACGTGTATCCGGACGCGGTGGACGCGCTGCGGGCCTGGCATGCGGCGGGGCATTCGATCAATGTTTATTCGTCGGGATCGGTTCCGGCTCAGCATCTCTTCTTCGGACACTCCGACGCCGGTGACCTGAGGGGAATGATCTCGAATTGGTTCGACACCGAGATGGGCGGCAAGCGCGAGGCCGCCAGCTACCGGCGCATCGTCGAAGCCCTGGGCGTGCCGGCGGCGCAGGTGCTGTTCCTGTCGGACGTCGTGGAAGAACTCGATGCCGCGCGCGAGGCCGGCCTGGACACCGTGCTGGTGGACCGGCGTCAGGACTACCCTGCCCCGCGCCTGGGCGAGGCCACGCACGGCCATCAACGCGTCGAGGATTTCACCGCCATAACGCCCTAGGGCGACGCGTCCACCAGCCGATAGGTCGTGGACGCGCGGACCTCGCCGCGCCAGCGGTCGAAGGCGCGCACTTCCACCGCGTGGTCCCCGTCACCCAGATCCGTCGGCAGCGTTGCCCGCCACAGGTGGGTCGTGGCCTCGGCTTCGGGCAGACGGTCGTACCCACGCAGGATACTGGTGGCGTCGTCGAGCAGGTTCTCGCGGCGCAGCGCCGGGTCGGGCTCGTCGGTGCGTGCCATCGGGCGCCACGGGCCCTGGTTGATGCGGAATTCAACGCGGGTGTCGGCCTCGCCCATGTAGACATTGGCGTAAACGCCCGCCGCCGGGTAGGAACCGGTGCGCAGTACGCGGGGCGCGTGCAGGTGCATGGCCGCGTCGCCGCCGCGCGCGACCTGCCAGAACAGGCCGTAACTTCCGTCACTGCGGAATTCGGCCCGGGCGTAGCCGTTGGGCGTGCCGTCGGACATGCGCGCGTCGGGAATGCCGTCGGCGTCTTTTTCGCCGCTCCAGTAACCGCCGCAGGCGGCGCCCACGTTGTACTCGTGCAGCGGCTCGCTGCCGTGCCAGCCGTCGGCTGGCCCGTGGCGATAGTGGCGCTGCACGTGGCCGTGGGCGGTGAGCAGCAGGACGTTTTCGAACGGTTCCAGCATCGCGAACAAGCGCTCACGGTCTGATTGACGGAAGGTTTCGCGACCAGGCTCGTCGAAAAATGGAATGTGCGCGACCAGCACCAGGCGGCGATCACGCGGCACCGTCGCCAGGTAGGCCTCGAGGAAGAAGAACTGCTCCCTGCGCAGGCCACCGATGTACGGCTTGCCCGCCCGGGGCTGGTAGATGACGTCGTCGAGCACGATGAAGCTGGCTTGCGGTTCTTCCCAGGCGAACGTGTCCGGGCCGAAGTGGCGATGGAAGCTGTCCAGCGAACGGACGTCGCCCATGGCCTGGAAATCCAGGTCGTGGTTGCCCGCGGCGTGCAGCCAGGGCGTACGCAGGCGCGCAGTGAGTTCGATCATCCGCGGATACAGGGAGGCGTCGTCGCTGACCACGTCGCCCAGGGTCAGGCCGAGGTCGGCGACGGGATTGCCATCGGCGGCCACCACGAGCGGCGCCACGATGTCGCGCTCGTAATAAACAACGTCGACCAGCGTCTTGGGCTGCGGGTCGCCCATCAACAGAACCTTCAGCGGTTCGGGAGCCGGAGCGGCACGGGGGCGCAGCGCGAAGGCAGCGCAATCCACATCCGGCGCAGACTCGTCACCCCTGCGCGGCAAGGGACGCCAGAACGCCGGCAGGCCGTCGGCGCCGGTCGGCAGCCCATGGCTGGGCGGCTTGATCACGAACACGCTGGGCCCGTGCGCCAGCGGCAGCTTCCAGCGGCCCAGCGTGTCCGTACGAACGATCCGCTGCCCGTCGGAAACGGCGATGCCGGCCAGCCCCGGCTCGCCCTCGCCCTGCTGGCCATCCCCGTCGCGGTCTTCGAAAACCAGGCCGGCCCTGCAGGCCCGCGCGTGCAGCGCTTCAGGCATGGCAGCGCAGGTCACCAGCAAAAAAACCAGAAGTGCTCGCATGCCGGGCTCCAGGTCGGGAGCCGGCATTATTGCCTGCCTGCCCTCAGCCTGCAGCCGCAGCGTGGCGTTCGCGCAGCACGGCCTCGACATCGGACCAGCCCAGACCACGCGAACGCAGCAACACCAGCAGGTGGAAGGCGAGATCGGCGGCTTCGCCGAGCAAGGCGGCATCGTCCTGTGCGACGGCGGCCAGTGCGGTTTCCACGCCCTCTTCCCCCACCTTCTGGGCGATGCGGCGGGTGCCGTCGGCAAACAGGCGCGTGCTGTAGCTACCTTCGGGGCGCTCACGTTCGCGTTGTGCCACCAGGGCGTCGAGTTCGGGCAGGAATCCGCCGGGTGCGCTCGGGAAACAGCTGGTACGGCCCAGGTGGCAGGTCGGGCCGGCCGGACGCGCCTGCACCAGCAGCGTGTCGGCGTCGCAATCGGCTTCCAGCGACACCAGATCCAGTACGTCGCCGCTGGACTCGCCCTTCATCCACAGACGCTGTTTGCTGCGGCTGTAGAAGGTGACACGACGGGTTTCCAGGGTCGCGGCCAAAGCGGCGCGGTCCATGTAGCCCAGCATCAGCACGCGCTGGTTGTCGGCGTCCTGGACGATGACCGGCAACAAGCCCTGCTGCTTGTCCCAAGCCAGCGTCTCGATTTGTTCAGGCGTCATCTCGCACCTCGATGCCGCGCTGGCGCAGCGTAGCTTTCAGATCCCGGATCCGGACGGTACCGGCGTGGAAGACGCTGGCGGCCAGGGCCGCGTCGACGTCGGCTTGTTCGAACGCCGCGGCGAAGTGCGCGGACTCGCCGGCACCCCCGGATGCCACCAGGGGCACGTGGCAGACGGCACGCACGGCCTGCAGCTGTTCGATGTCGTAGCCACTGCGCACGCCGTCGGCGCCCATGCAGTTGAGTACGATTTCACCCGCGCCCAGGGCCTGCACGTCCTGCACCCAGTCCAGGGTGCGGCGCGGCAGCGCCTGGGTCCGGTCGGGGTCGCCGGTGTAGGCGCGCACCCGCCATTCACCGTCGTCATCGCGCAGGCTGTCGATGCCCACCACCACGCACTGCACGCCAAATTCAGCGGCCAGCTCGGACACCAGCGCCGGGCGGTCCAGCGCCGGCGTGTTCACCGACACCTTGTCGGCACCGGCATGCAGCACCGCCCGCGCCTGTTCGACGCCGCGGATGCCGCCGGCCACGCAGAACGGGATGTCCAGCAAACGGGCCACGCGCTCCACCCACGCGACATCGACGCCGCGCCCCTGGGGGCTGGCGGTGATGTCGTAGAACACCAGTTCGTCGGCGCCTTCGTCGCGATAGCGCAGCGCCAGGTCCTCGATCGCGCCCATGACCACGTGGTCACGGAACTGCACGCCCTTGACCACCTGGCCATCGCGCACGTCCAGGCAGGGGATCAGCCGGCGGCTCAGCATGGCGCACCCTCCGCCAGCGCTTCGCCCAGGTCGAGCTTGCCGTCGAGCAAGGCCTTGCCCAGCACGATGCCGCCGCAGCCGGCCTCGCGGGCCGCGGTGACGTCGGCGAGGTCACGGGCGCCGCCTGAGGCCTGCACCGCCAGCCGCGGGAAGCGCTGGCACAGGTAGCGGTACAGGTCGATGTTCGGGCCCGACAGCATGCCGTCGCGGCTGATGTCGGTGCACAGCAGGTGGCGCAGGCCGACTTCGTCATAAGCGGCGGCCAGGACGTCGAGTTCCTTGCCGCCCTCCTCGGTCCAGCCGTGCACCGGCAGGCGCCAGCGGCCCTGGGCATCGCGTCGCGTGTCGAGCGCCAGCGTCAGTCGCGCAGCGCCGTAACGCGCCACCCAGGCGGCGACGCGGCCCGGTTCCTTCACGGCCAGCGACCCGACCACGACGCGGTCGGCCCCGGCTTCGAGCAGCGCATCGACGTCGGCTTCGGCGCGCACGCCGCCGCCGGTCTGCACCTGCAGCGGCGTTTCGGCCTTGAGCCGCCGCAACAGCGGCGCCAGCGTGTAGCCGCCGGCGCGGGCGGCATCGAGGTCGACCAGGTGCAGCCAGCGGGCGCCGGCCCGGGCGTACTGCGCCGCCAGCGCGAACGGGTCGGCCGGGTAGCGGGTTTCCTGTCCGTAGTCGCCCTGGCGCAAACGCACCACGGCGCCTTCGCGCACGTCGATGGCGGGATAAACGGTGAAGGTGTCCATCACGAACCCTGTTCGATGAAGTTGGCCAGCAGGCGGGAGCCGAAGGGACCGGAGCGTTCCGGGTGGAACTGCGCGCCGGCGACGCGGCCGCGCTGCACGACGGCGGCGAACGCCTCACCGTGCTGGCTGCTGGCGAGGCAGCTGGCGTCCACCGGCGCGCAATAGCCGTGCACGAAATACACCTGGGCGCCTTCGGGAATGCCTTCGAGCAGCGGGCTGTCGGTTCGCCGCTGCAGCCGGTTCCAGCCCATGTGCGGCACGCGCAGGCCCGGCGCCGCCGGCATCCGCTGCACGCGGCCGGGCAGCAGGCCCAAGCAATCGACGCCGCCTTCTTCGGACGATTCGTAGAGCAGCTGCATGCCCAGGCAGATGCCGAGCAGGGGCTTGTCCAGCCGGCGCAGCGTTTCGACCAGGCCCAGTTCGCGCAGACGCGCCATGCCCGGCCCGGCCGCGCCGACGCCGGGCAGGATCACCCGGTCGGCGGCGGCGATCTCGGCCGCGTCGCCGCTCACCCGGGCTTTGATGCCCAGGCGCCCGAGCGCGTAGTGCACCGACCCGAGGTTGGCGCCGCCGGCATCCACCAGCACGACCTTCACAGCACACCCTTGGTGCTGGGCAGCTCCCGGCCTTCGCGACGCATGGCCTTGCGCAGCGCGCGTGCCACCGCCTTGAAACAGGCTTCCACCTGGTGGTGGGTGTTTTCGCCCTGCACGCGCAGGTGCAGGCTGATGCGCGCCTCGTCGGCGAGCGAGCGGAAGAAGTGCGGCACCAGCTCGGTGGCCAGGCCACCGACTTCGCTACGGCCGAACTGGCCTTCGAAGACGAAGTAGGGCCGGCCGGACAGGTCCACCGCCGCGCCCGCCAGGGTTTCGTCCATGGGCAGCGTGATGGCGCCGCGGCCGACCGAGTCGCCGTACCGGCTCACGCCGCGCTTGTCCTGCAGCGCCTCGCGCAGCGCCTGGCCCAGGGCCAGGGCACAGTCCTCGACGGTGTGGTGTTCGTCGATGTGCAGGTCGCCCTGGCAACGCAGGTCGAGCGCGAAGCCGCCGTGCTTGCCGAGCTGTTCGAGCATGTGGTCGAAGAAGCCCAGGCCGGTCCGGACCTTCGGCTCCGCCGGCCGGTCGAGGTCGACGGCGACGCGGATGCGCGTTTCCCGGGTGGTGCGCTCCACCACCGCGGTACGCGGCGCCGCGGCGAGCGCATGGGCGATGCCGGCCCAGGTGTCCGGGCCCGGCGCCAGGCGGAAGCCGCGGCAGCCGAGATTGCGGGCCAGCTGCAGGTCGGTCTCGCGGTCACCGACCACGGCCGAATTCTCCAGGTCGATCGAGCGGTCGCGCAGGTAGGGCATCAGCAGTCCCAGGCCCGGCTTGCGGGTGGGCTTGTTCTCGTGTTCGAAGCTCTCGTCCACCAGGATGTCGCGGAAGACGATGCCCTGCGATCCAAGCACCTGCAGCACCAGCGCCTGCGGCGCCTCGAACTGTTCGCGCGGGAAGGACGCCGTGCCCAGCCCGTCCTGGTTGGTCACCATGACGAACTGCCAGCCGGCGTCGCGCAGCTGCAGCATGGCCGGGATGACGCCTTCGACGAAGCGGACCTTGTCCAGGGCGTCGACCTGGTAATCGGGCGGCTCCTCGATGATCGTGCCGTCGCGGTCGACGAACAGGATGCGCTGGCCACTCATGCCGCCGCCCTCCCCGTCCGCAGCGCCGACAGCACCGCATCGTTTTCCTCGGCCTTGCCGATGCTGATGCGCAGCGCGTCGCCCAGCTGCGGCGAGGCGCGCATGTCGCGCACCACCACGCCGGCCGCCAGCAGGCGCGCGAAGGCCAGGCTGGCATCTTCAAAACGCACCAGCAGGTAATTACCCTGCGAAGGGTAGACCCGGCGCACGCCGGGGCACGCGGCCAGCTCCGCGCGCAGGCGTTCGCGCTCGCCGCGCACCGTCTGCACGTGCTGGCGGGTCAGGGCGAGCGCGGGTTCCGACAGGCCGGCCAGGGCCAGCTGCACGCAGGGCGACGGCAGCGGGTACGGCGCCTGGCAGTTGCGCAGCACCTGCACCAGGCTGGCGTCGGCCAGCAGGCAGCCGATGCGTGCCGCCGCGAGCGCGTGCGCCTTGGACAGGGTGCGAAGCACGGCCAGGTTGGGCTGCGCGTCGATGTCGCGGGCGAGCGAGGGCTGGTCGCTGTATTCCCCGTAGGCTTCATCGACGACCACCAGGGCCCGCCCGGCCAGTCGCCGTGCCAGGTCGCGCAGGTCGCCGGCGGCAATGGACTGCCCGGTCGGATTGGCCGGCGAACAGATGAAGACCAGCTTGGCGCCGTGGGCGATGGCCGCACTGGCGATGGCGTCGAGGTCGGCCTCGAAGCCGTTGCCGCCGTCGCGCAGCGGCACGTCCACCAGCGGCGCGCCCTGCAGGCGGGCACTGACCGCGTACATGCCGAACACCGGCGGCGCGATCACCACTGCGTCCTGGCCCGGCCGGCACAGGGCGCGGACCAGCAGGTCGATGGCTTCGTCGCTGCCGCGGCCGACCAGCACCTGCTCGGCGCGCACGCCGTACAGCGATGCCAGCCGGCTGCGAAGCGCCTCGGGCTGGGGCTCGGGGTAGCGGTTCACGCCCAGGCCGCCGTCGGCGGGATTGCGCCAGGCGCTTTCATTGGCATTGAGCCAGATGCTGCCGTTGCTGCCGCTGCGGCGCGCCGAGGCATAACCGGCGAACGCCCGCAGGTCTTCGCGAACCAGCTCGAGCAGCGCGCTCATGCCGACGCCTCCAGGCGCCGGAGCACCGACTGCGCATGGGCTTCCAGGCCCTCAGCACGCGCCATCGTCACCGCCGCCGGGCCGATGGCGGCCAGGCCTTCCCGGCTGACTTCCTGGTAGCTGATCGCCTTCTGGAAGCTCGCGACGCTGACGCCGCTCCAGGCACGCGCGGCGCCGTGGGTGGGCAGCACGTGGTTGGTGCCCGAGCAGTAGTCACCCAGGCCTTCTGGCGCGTAATCGCCCAGGAAGACCGAACCGGCGCTTTCGACCTTGTCGAGCCAGGCCCGCGGTTCGCGCAGGGCCAGGATGAGGTGTTCGGGGGCGTAGTCGTTCGACAGCGCGAAGGCTTCGTCCAGGTTCGCGACCAGGCACAGGCGGGCGTGCTGCAGGGCCTGGCCGGCAATCTCGCGGCGCGGCAGTGCCATCAGCTGGCTGCGGACCTCGTGGTCAACCGCATCGATCAGCGCCGCCGAGTTGGTGGCCAGGATCACCTGCGAATCCGGCCCGTGTTCAGCCTGCGACAGCAGGTCGGCGGCGACGTGCACCGGCGGTGCGCCGGCATCGGCGATCACCAGCACTTCCGACGGGCCGGCGGGCATGTCGATGGCCGGGCCGCCGGCCATCATCGCCGCGTGCTGCTTGGCGGCGGTGACGTAGCGGTTGCCCGGTCCGAACAGCTTGTCGCAGCGTGGCACCGAGTCGGTGCCCAGCGACATCGCGGCGATCGCCTGGGCGCCGCCGAGCTTGAAGACCTGGTCGATGCCGCACAGCTTCGCCGCCACCAGCACCGCCGGGTCGGCGCGGCCGTCGGCGCGTGGCGGCGTGCACAGCACCACCTGCGGACAACCCGCCAGCGCCGCCGGCACGCCCAGCATCAGCGCGGTGGACGGAAGCGGCGCCGAGCCGGCCGGCACGTACAGCCCGACCCGCGCTATCGGCCGCAGCATCCGCCCGCAGGCGACGCCGGGAGCGGTGTCCACCTCGAAGCCCGCGCCCATGCCGGCGCGGTGCCAGGTTTCGAGGCGGGCGATGGTTTCGACCATGGCAGCGCGCAGCGCCGGGTCCAGGGACGCTTCGGCGTGGGCGAATTCGTAGTCGTCCACCGCGAACTGAGCCAGCTCGACGCCGTCGAAGCGGCGGGTCAGCGCCCGCAGGGCGCCGTCGCCGTCTTCACGCACCTGGCCGAAGACGCGGCGCACCGCGGTTTCCAGTTCGCCCTGCTCGCTGCCACCGGGGCGTGCCAGGGCGCGCTCCCGGGCCTGGGGGCCCATCGATGTCCAGTCCAGTCGCTTCATGCCAGCATCTGCTCCACGGGCAGCACCAGCAGGCCCGTGGCCCCGGCGCGCTTCATGTCTTCCAGCCGCTGCCAGGTCATGGCGCTGCGGCAAAGGGCCTGCAGGGCGACCTGGTCGCGCTGGCCCTCGATGGCCATCACGGTGGGCGGTTCGGCGTCGGGCAGCAGTTCGATCAGGCCCGGCACCGCGTCGCGCGCGGCCTGGAACAGGACCAGCTTGCTCGCGCGCACGCTCAGGACCGCGTCAAGGCGGCGCAGCAGCATCGCCGCCAGTTCGGCGCGGGCATCGCCGAAGGGCTGGGCCGGCGCGGCCAGCACGGCCTGGCTCTCGAACACCTTGGCGGCTTCCTTGAGCTGGTTGGCCATCAGGGTGGCGCCGGTGGACACCAGGTCGCAGATGGCCTCGGCCTTGCCCAGGCGCGGCGCGATTTCCACCGAGCCCGACAGCACCACCGGATCGGCCGCCACGCCCTGTGCCGCCAGCCAGCGCGCCAGCAGCTGCGGATAGCTGGTGGCGATGCGCAGGCCAGCCAGGCGTCCGGGGCCGGGCCAGTCCCAGTCATTGGGCACGGCCACCGAAAGCCGGCAGCGACCGAAACCCAGCTCGCGGATGGCGCGGTAGGCCTCCGGCTGGCCGCTGGCGGCGCGTTCGAGCGCCTGCTCCTCGAGCACGTTCTGGCCGACCACGCCCAGGTCGCAGGTGCCTTCGGCGATCAGGCCGGGGATGTCGTCATCGCGCACCAGCAGCAGGTCGATGGGCAGGGATTCGCCATAACAGAACAGCCGGTCGCGGCTTTCCCGGAACGCCAGGCCGGCGCGCGCGAGCAGGTCGCGGGCGGGGTCGGACAGGCGTCCGGATTTCTGGATGGCAATGCGCAGGCGGTCGTGCGTCCTCATGACGCCCTCCGGGTCGGTAAAAGGGGAATTCAGTGCGCCGCGTCGTGCGGCAGGGTGTCGGCGTGGCGTTCGGCGGCGAGGCGGTAGCCGCCGGCGCCGCGCTCGAGGCAGCGGGCGACGCGGCCGATGGTGGTGACGCTGACGCCCGTGCGCTCGTGGATCTCGCGGTAGGGAACCGCCTGCTGCAGCAACGGGATGACCCGCCAGCGGTCGGCCAGGGCCTCGAGTTCGGCGGGCGTGCACAGGTCCTCGAGGAAGGCCCGCAGCTCGGCCGGTGCCCGCAGGCTCAGCAAAGCCGCGACCAGGGCGTCGAGGTCGGCGTTGTCGGGGCGGGTGGCGGGATCGCGGCGCTTCATGGGCGGCCAATGTAATAACGCGCTATTACATTGTCAAGCGCCTTTTGCGGGTCGGTTCGGCTGGTCATCCCTGCGCACGCGGTCTAGAGTTGGGCCGACTCGGGGGAATTCGGCGGCTATGCGTCCAATATCGGTGTTCCTGGCGTTGCTGCTGGTCGCCATGGCCTCGATGGCCCAGGCCCAGCCAGCGCAACTGGACGAATACTCCGACCAGCTCCCCCTGACGCCCCACCTGGGCTATTTCGTCGACCCCGACGGCCGCGCCGACGCCACGGCCATGTTTGCCCGCGCCGGGCGCGGCGAGTTCGCGCCCCTGCCCGGCGGCAGCGACGCGTTCGGCTTCACCGAGGGCGCCTACTGGTTCCACGCCGAAGTCTTCAACGCGCACCCCAGCTTGCGACGCTGGCTGCTGGTGCTGCACTACCCGCTGCTCGACAACATCGACCTGTACCTGCGCTACCCGGACGGCCGGGTCGAGCACATGGCCTCGGGCGACAACCTGCCCTTTTCGGCGCGCAGCATCAGTTACCGGCAGCCGAACTTCTGGCTCGACCTGCCCCAGCGCAGCCGGGTGGAATTGCTGATGCGGGTGCAGAGCCGCAGCTCGATGCAGGTGCCGCTGGTGCTGTACACGCCAACCGCCTTCGCCGAGCGCGAACGCGACACCCAGTTCGGCATCGGATTGTTCTACGGCATCCTGGTGGCGCTGTTTTGCTACAACCTGGTGCTGTGGCTGTCGCTGCGCGATGCCAGCCACTTCTGGTACATGTTCCACGTCGCGGGTTTCGGCCTGGTAGTGCTGTGCCTGAACGGCCTGTCCTTCGAGTACTTCTGGCCCAATTCACCGTGGCTGGCCAACCACTCGATCCCGCTGTCGATGGCGATTTCGCAGGTCGCGATGCACCAGTTCTGCCGCGTCTTCCTGGAACTTCCCGAGCGCATTCCCTGGGCCAACCGGGTGTCCCTGGGGGTCATGGCCTTCTACCTCCTGATGGGCCTGGGCTCCTTCGTCCTGCCCTACCGCGCGGTCGTGCTGCCGATGACCCTGGCCGTCTTCCCGGGCGCCCTGTTCATCCTGGCGCTGGCGCTGATCTCCCTGCGCCGGGGTTATGCGCCGGCCAAGGTTTTCCTGCTGGCCTGGGGCTGTTTGCTGTTCGGCACCGCGCTCTACGCGTCGGTCTCCTTCGGGCTGCTGCCCAAGAACTTCCTCACCGAATACGGCATCCAGATCGGTTCGGCGCTGGAGATGATCCTGCTCTCGTTCGCGCTGGCCTACCGCTACGCCAAGCTGCGCGGGGAAAACGAGGTGCTGGTGCGCGAGCACAACGAACAGCTCGAACGCCACGTCGCCCGGCGCACGTCCGAACTGAGCACGGCCCTTGAGCAGCTGGCCGAAGCCAACCAGCGCCTGCGTGAATCCAACCGCCGCGATGCCCTGACCGGGCTGTTCAACCGCCGGCATTTCCGCGACCTGTTCGAACACCAGATGCACCACGCCGCCGAGCACCGGCAGCCGCTGGGTGTCCTGCTCATCGACCTGGACCACTTCAAGGGTGTCAACGACACCCATGGCCACCTGGCCGGCGACGAATGCCTGCGCTGGATGGGCCGCTGCCTCACCGACAGCCTGTCGGTGCACGGCGCGGTGATCGCGCGTTTCGGCGGCGAGGAGTTCGTCGCCGTCGTGCCGGACATGGCCGGCGACCGCCTGCTGCACCTGGCGGAACAGCTGCGGGTGCGCATTTGCAGCGAGCCGGTTCGTTACGCCGGCAGCAACATCGGCATCAGCGCCAGCATCGGCGTGTTCGTGCTGCGCCCGGGCAATGGCCTGGGCGTGGACGACGCCCTGCTCCGCGCCGACGATGCCTTGTACGCGGCCAAGGACCGCGGCCGCAACTGCGTGCACGCGGCCGAAGACGTCACCGGGTAGTTCGCAGCCGCCCTGTGGGAGGGACTTCAGTCCCGAAAGGCTTCGGGACTGAAGTCCCTCCCACAGGGGTACACGGTCAGTCCAGGGCCTGGCGCGCGGCGCGCAGCAGGGTGCCGCGGCGAACCAGTTCGACGGCGACGTTGACGTCACCGTCCATCGCCCGGTCTCGCGGCATGAACGGAATCGCCTCGCGAAGCGCGGCCCAGGCGGCACGTACGGCGACACCGGGTTCGAACTCGGCCGACTCGGCCAGCTCGCGGCGCAGGCCTTCGACTTCCTCCAGGAACGGCACCCGGTCGGCATGGCCGGGCAGCGGCGCACCCTGCACCTTCGCCGCCAGTCCCTCGGCGTCGGCGGCGCGCGCCAGGGCGCGGGCGGCGTTGATCATGTCGCGGCGGTAATCCAGGGCCTGGGCGGCGGTGTAGAGCTCCAGCGCCAGCACATGCGCCAGGTCCTCCACCATCTCCAGCACGTGGCGGCCTTCGTTGGCACCCATGGATACGTGGTCCTCGGCGTTGGCGCTGGTCGGCACCGAATACACGCTGGCCGGGTGGGCGCGGCTGCACAGGTCGTTCACCAGCGCGGCGGCGGTGTACTGCACGATCATGAAGCCGCTTTCGGTGCCATCTTCGTTGCCGATCAGGAAGGCCGGCAGGCCATCGTTGGTGGCCGGATCCACCAGCTTGTTCAGGCGCCGCTCGGAGATCGAGGCCAGCACCGGGATGGCGGCCTTGAGGTAGCTCATCGCCAGCGCCAGCGGCATTCCGTGGAAGTGGCCGGCCGAGACCACCTGGTCTTCGATCTCCCTGGCGCCTTCCAGCCCCGGGAACAGCAGCGGATTGTCGGTGACGGCATTGAGCTCGATGTCGATCACGCGCTTGGCCTGTTCCAGCGCGTCCCGCACGGCGCCATGCACCTGCGGGATGCAGCGCAGCGAGTAGCTGTCCTGCGGCTGGTGCTTCTTGCCGCCCCGGAAGGGCCGGAACCGCTGGTAGAAGCGTTCGCGGCCATGGCGCTGGGTGAGCGGCACCCAGTCCCAGCCGATGTCGAAGCCCAGGGCCTGTTGCTCTTCGTCCTGCCAGCTCTCGGGCTGCCAGGAACGGAATTTCGGCACCAGGTGGTAGGCGATGTCGGACAGGGTCGAGCCGGCCAGCAGTCGCTGGAGCTGCCTGGCCACGTGCACCTGGCCCGGATGCGGGCGCAGTGCGTGCACGTGCGGGTCGAAGGCGCGCAGGCGGCCGGCGAAGGCGTCGAGCGTCATGGCGCCGGCGAGATCAGCGGTGTCGAGCAGGTCCTCGAGCTTTTCGATCGCCAGCACGGCGGTGGCCAGCATCTGGGCGGTGCCGTTGTTCAGCGCCAGGCCTTCCTTGTGCGACAGCGTCACCGGCTGCAGGCCGGCGCGTTCCAGGGCCTCGGCACCGGGCAGCCGCTGGCCGTCGTAGAAGGCTTCGCCGCCGCCGAGCAGCACGATGGCCAGGTGCGACAGCGGTGCCAGGTCGCCGCTGGCGCCGACGCTGCCCTTGCGCGGCACCACCGGCACGATGCCGGCGTTGAGCATGGCCGCCAGCGCTTCCAGGACCTGCGGGCGGATGCCCGAGTGGCCCATCATCAGGGTGTTGATGCGGATCGCCAGCATGGCGCGCACGACATCGGGCGCGAACGGTTCGCCCACGCAAACGGCATGGGTGACGATGAGGTTGCGCTGCAATTCCTGCAGCACGGTTTCGCCGGTCTCCACCGCGCCGGGCATGCCCTGGCGCACGCGACGCGAGCCCAGCAGCTTGTCGGCGTTGGAGCCGAAGCCGGTGGACACGCCGTAGATCGGCTCCTGCTTCTTGACCTGGTCGGCCAGGAAGTCGGCGGCGCGCTGCACCGCCTTCATCTGGCCGGCGTCGAGCGTGACCGGCGCGCCGTGCGCGATCTCGGCCACCTGGGCGCGGTTGAGGCTGCGGCCGTCGAGGGTGATGGGCTTCATGTCAGACGCCTCCCATGGCGCGCTGCTGTTCGATTTCAACCCGCAAGGTCCTGGCCAGGTCGTCGCGGGCGACTTCGAACTGTTCCTTGGCGCGCAGGTCCTTGACCGTGACCACGTTGCGCGCGGCTTCATCCTCGCCGTACAGCACAACGAACCGGATGCCGGCCTTGTCGGCGTACTGGAACTGCTTGGCCAGCTTCTTGGCTTCCATCTGCACTTCGGCATTGATGCCGGCGCCGCGCAGCTGGCGGGCGATGTCGAGCGAATCGGCCAGGCGGGCTTCGTCCATCAGGCCGACCATGACGTCCACCGAACTTTCCGCCGTGGACAGGATGCCGGCCTCGCGCAGCTGGAAAAACAGGCGCGTGGCGCCGATGGAAATGCCGACGCCGGGGAGCCGGGACTTCGTATAGGAGCTGGCCAGGTTCTCGTAGCGGCCACCGGAGCAGACCGAGCCGATCTGCGGGTGCGCGTCCAGGGTCGTTTCGTAGACGGTGCCGGTGTAGTAGTCCAGGCCACGGGCGATCGAGAAGTTCACCGCGTAGTCGGTCTCGGGCACGCCCTGGGCCTTGAGCAGCCCGATGACCTCCCGCAGCTCGGCCACGCCTTCGGCCAGCGTGGTGTTGCCGCTGCCCAGTGCGTCCAGCCGCGCCAGCGCGTCGGCGTGCGAGTTCGAGCGCACCTGCACGAAGGCCATGATCCTGTCGGCGACATTGTCGGCCAGGCCGAAATCCGGACCGACCAGTGTCGCGCGCACGGCGTCCGCGCCCCGCTTGTCGAGCTTGTCGATCTCGCGCAGCACCAGCGCCTGGCGTTCGCCTTCGGCGATGCCCAGGCCTTCGAAGAAACCACGCAGGAGCTTGCGGTTGTTGAGCTGGATGGTGAACTCGCCGACGCCCAGCTCCGAGAACACGGCGTGGATGACGGCGGGCATCTCGGCGTCGTGGCGCACGCTGAGCGTGTCCTTGCCAATGACGTCGATGTCGCACTGGTAGAACTCGCGGAAGCGGCCGCGCTGGGCGCGTTCACCGCGGTAGACGCGCTGGATCTGGTAGCGCCGGAACGGGAAGGCCAGGTCGTGTTCGTGCTGGGCGACGTAGCGGGCCAGGGGCACGGTGAGGTCGAAGCGCAACGCCAGTTCGGGCTGGCTGCCGTCGCTTTCGGCGGCATTGGCCAGGGCGCCCGTGGACTGCACGAAATAGACCTGGCGCTCGGTCTCGCCGCCGGTCTTGGTCAGCAGCACTTCGGACAGCTCGAACACCGGCGTTTCCACCGGCAGGAAGCCGAAACGTTCATAGTTGCGGCGGATGACGTCCAGCATGCGCTGGAAGGCAATCTGGTCACGGGGCAGCAGCTCCATGACCCCGGGCGTGGTGCGGGGCTTGATCAAGACGGCACTCCTGGGCGAACCGCCGCATTCTAGCGGCTGCGGCCCGCCGGGCGCGCCCCGCCGGACCCACCCGGCACGTCGGGCTTGCCGAATCGGGCCCGAGTCCCTAGAATTGCCGGCTCGATCCCTCGGGGTGTAGCTCAGCCTGGTAGAGCGCTACGTTCGGGACGTAGAAGTCGCAGGTTCAAATCCTGTCTCCCCGACCAATCGAACCCAAAAGGCCGCCTCGTGCGGCCTTTTTGTTTGCCGGCTGCCTTCACACCTCCGCTACACTCCCCGCAACCACACCGTCGGGGAAACGGATGAGCTGGATCCTGGGTTTCATTGGCGCGCTGCTGGGCGCCCTGGTCGCCGACGAAAGCCGCATGTTCTTCGGGTTCCTGGCCGGCGCTGGTCTCGGCGCGCTGTTTGGCGCCCTGCTCCGCCTGCGTAGCCGCCTGGGCCAGCTCGAACAACAGATGGCCGCGCTGCGTGGCCAGACCGCGGCGGCCACTGCCCAGGCCCGCCCCGCCCCGGCCGCCATGCCTGAAGCGGAAGCCTCGAGCACGGGCACCCGCCCTGAAGTGGATGCCCCGGCGGTTTCGCCCGGCCCCGGACCGACGTCCACCGCCCCCATCGAAACGACGCCAGCGCCCGCCCCGGCTTCCGGCGTGCGCCAGCCGCCGCCGATCCCCGGCCAGCCCGGACCCGCAGCCGCCCGCGCCGTCGCCGCGACCGCGCCGGCCCCACGCGTCGAAGCTCCGGCCGAACCGGCCGAACCCGACCCCCTCACCCGTGCCGTGCTGGCCGCCAAGGCCTGGCTGTTCGAAGGCAACGTGCCGGTGAAGCTGGGCGTGCTGGTGCTGATGTTCGGCGTCGCCGCGGGCATCAAGTACGCCGCCGACGCCGGCTGGCTGGTGGTGCCGATCGAGCTGCGCCTGGCGGGCATCGCCGCGGCCGCCATCGCCCTGCTGATCTGGGGCCTGCGCAACGCCGCCGAGCGCCCGGCCTTCGGCCTGAGCCTGCAGGGCGGTGCCATCGGCATCCTGCTGCTGGTGGTGTTCGCGGCCTTCCGACGTTACGAGGTGCTGGCTGCCATGCCGGCCTTCGCGATGGTGGTGATCCTGGTCGCTGGCGCCAGCGTGCTGGCGGTGAAACAGGACGCGCCGGCCCTGGCCGTGCTGGGTTTCATCGGCGGTTACCTGGCGCCGGTGCTGCTGTCCACCGGCACCGGCAACCACGTGGCGCTCTTCAGCTATTACGCCGTGCTCAACGCCGCGGTGTTCGCCATTGCCTGGAAAAAACCCTGGCGGGCGCTGAACCTGGTGGGCTTTGTCTTCACCTTCGCCATCGGGGGCGTCTGGGGCGCGAAGTACTACCGGCCCGAGCTGTTCGCGACCGTCGAACCGTTCCTGGTGCTGTTCTTCCTGTTCTACGTCGCCATCCCGGTGCTGTACGCGCTGGCGGGCCGCCGCAGGAACGGCAAGGTCGACGGCACCTTGCTGTTCGGTACGCCGCTGCTGGCCTTCCCGATGCAGGTGGGCCTGCTCGAAGGCGACCGTTTCGGCCTGGCCACCAGCGCGGTGGTTGTGGCCGCCATCTTCGCCGGGCTGGCGCTATGGGCCACGCGCAATGCCCGCCTGCGCGACCTGGCGCAAAGCGCCGCCGGCATGGGCGTGGTGTTCGCCACGCTGGCGATCCCGCTGGCGCTCAACGCACGCTGGACGTCCGCGGCCTGGGCCCTGCAGGGCCTGGGCATGGTCTGGCTGGGCCTGCGCCAGGGCCGGCGCCTGACGCGCTGGTCCGGCCTGGTGCTGCTGGTGCTGGCCTGCGGTGCGTGGGTGGTCAGCCTCGTTGATTGGAACCTGGGATCGAGCTTCGACCGGGCGGACCGCTTCGTGATCAACGGCCACGCCATGAACCTGGGCCTGCTGGCCCTGGGCTGGCTGGGCGCATCGTTCTTCTACATGCGCGCCGGCGCGTCGCGGGTGCTGCAGATCCTGCTGTTCCTGGTCGGCCTGGGCTTCTGGGTACTGTTGGGCGTGCGCGAGATCGCGGTCAACCTCTCGCCCCAGTTCGATGCGTTGTATTACGCCGGCTTCTGCCTGCTGACCGCCGCGCTGGCCGCCGCCCTGCGCAAGCCGATGGTCTGGCCGCGCCTGTCCTGGCCGGTCGCCGCCTCGGTGGTGATGCTGCTGCCGCTGTCGCTGTTCTCGCAGGACCATTACGACACGACGCTGTTCGACTGGCCGCTGCTGCTGTGGTGGCCGCTGCTGGCAGGCGCCCTGCTGACGCTGCGGGCCCTGCGCGCGCCGCGCTCGTTCGGTCTGATCCTCGCCCACCTGGCCTGGCTGAGCACCGTCGCGATGGCCGGTGGCATCACCCTGGTGCGCGTGCTTGGCGACAGGGAAGGACTGGCCGACGGCTGGTTGTTGCCGGCGGTGCTGGCGCCGCTGGCGGTGCTGTTCGTGCTGGCCTGGAAACGCCCCGACATCGGCGGCTGGCCGGTCGCGGGTGAGTTCCCGCGCTGGCGGAGCGCCTGGCTGGCGATGGCCGGGTTCGGTCTGGCCATGGGCTGGCTGTTTGGCCACTTCCTGGCGGGTGACAGCTCGCCCCTGCCCTGGTTGCCGGTGCTCAACCCGCTGGAACTGTTCCTGCTGCTGGGACTGGTGACCGCGGCGCAATTCCTGCGTTCGCACAGCGACGTGCACCGGCTGGGCTGGCTGGCCTGGGCGGGCGCGGCCTTGTTCACGCTTTCCATGGGCGTGCTGCGTGCCTGCCACCAGCTGGCCGACCTGCCCTGGTCGGCCGACCTGCTGGGCGAGACGCTGGCGCAGGCCAGCCTGACCGTGGCCTGGTGCGTGGCCGGCGTGACCGTCTGGATCCTGGGCTCGCGCCGGGGCGATCGCGCACTGTGGTGGCTGGGCGCTGGCCTGCTCGGCGTGGTGCTGCTCAAGCTGCTGGTCGTGGATCGCCAGTTCGTCGGCAACATCGCCGGCATCGTGTCCTTCGTGGTCGTGGGCCTGCTGCTGATCGTCGTTGGCCGCATCGCCCCCACCCCACCCCGTTCGGAGTAAGCGCATGCGCCTTTCCATCCTGACTACCGCCGCACTGGCTTCCCTGTTCGCCGCCGCCGCAGGCGCGGCCGACACCGCCCAGGACTACGCCTGGCAATGGCCCATCCAGACCGAAGGCGAGGCATCGGCCTACGTGCTCGAGCTCGATGCCGAGGTGCTGCAATACGTCACCCGCAACGACCTGCGCGACCTGGCCGTCTTCAATGCCAATGGGGAACCCGTGGCCTTCGCGCCATGGCCGCCGAAGAAACTTGAAGAGGCCAAGCGCGACCCGGTGCCCTGGCTGCGCGTGCCCCTGCCTGCCGCCGGGCAGCCCGAAAGCCTGGCCCTGCGCCTGGAGCGCGACGCCAGCGGCCGCCTGCGCGGCCTCGACCTGCGCACCCAGGAAGATGCGCCGGTCCCCGACGAACGCCACGACCTGCTGATCGACCGCGGCGACGAGCCGCCGCCGGTGTCCGTGCTGCACGTGGCCCTGGCCGAAACCGCCGAGCTGCCGGTGAACCTGCGAGTCCGCCTGAGCGCCTCCGACGACCTGGCCGACTGGCAGCGCCTGGGCAGCGGCATGCCCCTGGTCGCCCTGGACGACAACGGCCTGCGCATCGAGCGCCTGCAGCTGGAATTCCCCGCCACCGACGCCCGCTACCTGCGCCTGGCGATCGAAGGCGACGGCAACTGGCCGGCGCTGGCGTCGCTGTCCGCCGAACGTCGTGTCGAGAGCGGCGACGACCGCGCGTGGATCGAACTCGAACTCACCGGCACCGCCTACACCCAGCAGCCGGGCGTCTACGACTTCATGTCCCCCGGCCCCGTCGCCGTGGCCCGCGCCGACATCCAACTGGCCGACGCCAACACCGTCGCCGCCACCCAGATCGGTTCGAAGAATCCCGGCGAAGACTGGTGGCGTCCGGTCGCCAACTTCGCCGCCTTCCGCCTGGGCAGCGGCAGCGACGAAGTCCGGCACCTGCCACCCGACATCGACAGCCGCCGCGACCGCGAGTGGCGCCTCACCACCCAGCCCGCGCTCACCAAGGCGCCCAAGCTGCTGCTGAGCTACCGCCCCGAGCGTTTCGTGCTGTTGGCCCAGGGCCCCGGCCCGTACACGCTGGCCGCGGGCAGCCTGCGCGCCGAGCGTGCCGACTACCCGGTGAAGGCCGCACTGGAAGCCTCCAGCACCCCGCCCGCGCCCGCGACGTTGGGCATCCGGATGGAAGCCGGCGGTGAAGCGGCCCTGGCGCCGAAGCGGGGCCAGGACTGGCAGCGGTGGTTGCTGTGGGCGGTACTGGGTGTGGGTGCAGCCCTGGTGCTGGCGGTGTCCCTGAAGGTACTCAGGCACCCCAAGGCCGACTAGCCTCGGCGCAGCGGTTCGCCGTGCCTTGAGTATGTCTGGAAGAATGCAGGCACCGAGTCGAGAGACACCCCAGGCCTTGTCGAGGGGAGATCGCAGCCAATGAACGATCCACATCAGCCCGCGCATCGGGATCCGGACGGTTTTCGCGTGCGTGGACGCGAAATGACGCGCATCGAAACTTTCACCGATGCTGCCTTTGCCTTCGCGCTCACGCTGCTCGTCATTTCGCTTGATCCGCCGACCACCATGCAATCGCTGGCCGACACGCTGGTGCATGTGCCGGGCTTCCTGCTCGGCGCCACCCTGCTCATGGTCTTCTGGAACGCCCACCACCGCTGGAGCCGACGCTTCGGGCTCGATGACAGCAATACGATCCTCCTCAGCTGCCTGCTGGTTTTCACGGTACTGCTGTTCGTCTATCCGCTGCGCTACATGACCAGCGCGCTCTCGGGCTTTATCGCGACGCTCACCGGGCTGCCGGTGGGCCCCGAGCTCGATACGCTGGGTCTGACCGGACGTGAGGACGTCAACCGGATGTTCGTCGTCTATGGCGTGGGATTCATGGCCATGTCCGCGAGCATCGTGCTGCTGAACGTGCACGCCTGGCGACGCCGTGCGCTCTTGGGCCTGAGCCATGCCGAGCGGGTCGAAACCAAGGTGGAAATCGTCACATGGTGCGTCCTTTTCACGGCGGGCCTGCTCTCGACGGCGGTCGCTGCCGCGATGCCGCATGCCATGCCCGTTGCGGGCTGGGTCTATGCGCCGCTCGGCGTGGTGATACCGCTCTTCGCGTGGTTCACGCGCTGGAGAAACCGGGAACCATCGCCACCTCCGGACGCCACCTGATCGCCGGCAATCCCCGGCTTCAGCCGAATGCAGCCTGCGCATCGAGCGCCACGATGAGCCGGTCGAGGCCGCTCAGACGATCAGCGCGCTTATCACGTGCAAGACCAGGTCGACGGAAAAGTGGGCCGCGATGGCTGCCAGCAGCCCCAAGCGCCAGAAACACCAGCCATAGAGGATTCCGACCGCAACGTTTCCCGCGATCGTCGCCCCGACGGCGAAGGGCGCTGAAGCGCCATACGAGACCAGCTGCGGCAGATGCGCCAGGGCAAAGCCCATCGATGCCAGGACGATCACGAGCCAGAACACGGCATCGCGGAGCGCGCCGACGCGCAAGACGCGGCCGGCCACCCAGAGCAAGGCGGACATCAGCCCGAACCGGAACCAGACTTCTTCGCCGACGGCGGCGCCCACGGAAACCGCCAGTCCGCCGCCGACGCCGCGAAAGCCGAGCTCGGGGAGCTCCGGCGGAAGGTAGGGTTGGCAAGCGAAGCGCAGAGCCAGCAAGACGCCACCGAGCAGGAGGCCGAGCCCACTTGCGAGCGCGATGCCGCGTCCCACGCCGCCGGCCGATCCTCCCGAGCCCGCGCCGCTTCGCAGGATGCCCAGTCCCAACTGGCGCCCTGCGACCACCCCGACCCAACACGCCGGCAACGTCAGCAGGGTCAGGAACACGAAACTGGGAAGGGCGATCGAAGCGAGGCTCTGCCCGGCGTCGAGGCGGCCGAAGGCCAGGCTGATGAACTGGGCTGCCATCACCGCCAGGTAGATGCCCGCCATCGGCAGCAGTACAGGCCCGCCTGCGCCCTGCCTGGATCCGGCCTGTGCAGATTCAGCCATCGGTGCGTCTCCCGAACGCGTCAGCCGGCCGCCAGGCGCTGCCGCAGCGCGGCCAGTCCCAGTGCAGCCGCGCCACCGGGGGAACTGCGGGCGTCAAGGCTCGCCTGCGGATCGGCGCCCGCCCTGGGCAGGGGTTCGGCGGCTGCCTGCTTGTAGGCCTCGCGGAACGGCAGGCCGGAGAGCGCCATCTCGACCGCCTTGTCGGTGGCGTACATGCCGTCATCGAATCCCTTCGCCAGTCGCTCGGTATTCCATTCCAGCCCGCGTAAAAGGTCAGGCAGCAGCGCCATCGCGCCCAGGCCGCGTCCGAAGGCATGGAACAGGGCGCCCTTGGTGAACTGCAGGTCGCGGTGGTAGCCGCTGGGCAGCGACAGCAGCTGTTCGAGTTCGGTGCGGGAGGCCGCAATGCTGGCGTAAGTCGCCCGCAGCAACTCGACCAGGTCCGGATTGCGCTTGTTGGGCATGATCGAACTGCCGGTGGTGTATTGCGCCGGCAGGTTCACGAATCCGAACTCGGCGGTGGTGAACAGGCTCAGGTCCCAGGCCAGGCGACGCAGGTCGAGCGCCGCCGCGCCGAGCGCGTCGACGGCGGCGATCTCGAACTTACCGCGGCTGAGCTGGGCGTAGATCGGGCTGACCTGCATGCGGGCGAAGCCCAGTTCCTTCGTGCTGCCCTCGCGGTCCAGCGGCAGGTTCACGCCGTAGCCGGCGGCGGTGCCCAGGGGGTTGGCGTCTATCCAGTCGTGGGCCTGTTTGGCGCGCACGGCGTTGTCGATGAAAGCTTCGGCGAAGCCGGCCCACCACATGGCGGTGGACGACACCACGGCGCGCTGCAGGTGGGTGTAGCCGGGCATGGGCAGGGGTTCGGCTTCGGCACGCTGCAGGCAGACGTCGGCGGTTTCGCGGCACAGGGCCTGCAGCTCGCCCAGCTTGCGCTTGAGCCACAGGCGGGTGGCCACCAGCACCTGGTCGTTGCGGCTGCGGCCGGTGTGGATCTTGCGGCCGGTGTCGCCCAGGCGCTCGACCAGGCGTGATTCGATGGCCGAATGGCCATCTTCGAACCGGTCGTCGAGCACGAAGGCGCCGGACTTCAGGTCTTCCGACAGCGTGCCAAGCTCGCGGCACAGATCGTCGCATTCCGTAGCAGTCAGGATGCCGATGCGCGCCAGCCCGCGCGCGTGGGCGGCCGAGGCGGTGATGTCGTCCTGGATGAACTCGCGGTCCAGCACCACGTCGTCGCCGGCCAGGAACGCCTGGATGCGCGGGTCGACTTGCACGCCGGGTTTTTGCCAGAGCAGGTCGCTCATGTATCGATTCCCATGGTTTCGGGCAGGCCGAAGGCCCGATTGAGGTTCTGCAGGGCCTGCGTGGCGGCCCCCTTGAGCAGGTTGTCCAGCGTGGACACCACCACCAGCCGCCGACCGTCCGCCGACAGGGTGAAGCCGCCCACTTCGGCGCCATGGCGGCCGGCGATGCGGCTGACCCACGGGGCAGCGTCCAGCACGTCCACCAGCGGTTCGTCGGCATAGGCATCGCGGAAACGCGCCAGCACTTCGTCGCGGTCGAAGGCCCGTTCCAGGTGCATGTTCGCGGTCAGGGTGATGCCGCGGAAATGCGGCGCCACGTGCGGCATGAACTCCACGACGTGGCCCAGCTGGCGGGTGACCTCGCGCTCGTGCACGTGGTCCACCAGCGCATACGGCATCAGGTTGTCGCGCAGCTTGTCCGGGTCGTTCTTGTCCGACGGGCCGGTGCCGGCACCGCTGTAGCCGGAGACACCAAAACACTGCGCCGGGCCGGCCAATGCGTCGCGCAGCGGCGCCAGCGCCAGCTGCATGGCCGTTGCGTAACAGCCCGGGTTGCTGATGCGGCGGGCGCCGTCGGCGACCCCGCGGTTGAGTTCCGGCAGGCCGTAATACCAGCCATCGTCGAAACGGTAGTCGGCGGACAGATCCACCACCACCGGGTCGGCCCTGGCGGCGTCCAGCGCGGCCACGAACGTCGCCGCCATGCCGTTGGGCAGGGCCAGCACCAGGGCATCCACGCCCTGCCCCGCCACCGCAGTGGGATCGAGGTTGGCGTAGCGCAGTCCACCCGCGTAGGTGGGCTCGTGGTCGGCCAGGCGCTGGCCATCGCGCTCGCGCGACGATACGAAGGCCAGCTCGAAACAAGGGTGCGCCACGACCAGCTTGATCAGCTCGGCGCCCACATGGCCGCGGGCGCCCACCAGGCCGAGGGAAATCCGGTGGCTCATGCCCTGCCCCCGTGCTCGAGCTTGAAGTCCAGGCCGCGCCGCACCACCGGCCACTCGGTGTCGAGGATCGAATACACCGCGGTGTCGCGCAGGTGGCCGTCGGGCATGCGCATCTGCCGGCGCAGGATGCCGTCGAAGTGCGCGCCCAGGCGCTCGATGGCGGCGCGGGAGCGATGGTTCATGACGTGGGTGCGAAGCTCGACCACGCTGCAGCCCATGGCATCGAAGGCATGGCCCAGCAGCAGGCGCTTGGCCTCGGTGTTCAGGGCCGAACGCTGCACCCGCGCCGAATACCAGGTGTAGCCGATCTCCAGGCTGGGGATCACCGGGTCCATGCGGAAATAGCGCGTGCTGCCCACCGGCTCGCCGCTGGCGTCGCGCACCAGGAAGGGCATCGCGATGCCGGCTTCGCGCTCGGCCATGGCGCGGGCGAGGTAACCGCGCACGGTTTCGCTGCTGGGCACCGAGGTGTACCAGAGGTTCCACAGCTCGCCGTCGGCGGCCGCGGCCAGCAGTTCTTCGCCGTGCCCGGGCTGCAGCGGCTCGAGCTTGACGTGGTGGCCTTCCAGGATCGGCGGGATCGTCCAGTGCAGGTTCTGCATGTTCAACCTTTGAGGGTGGCCGGGCGGGCCAGGCAATGGTCCACGGCGTAGCGTATCTGGTCCCAGCCCTCCAGGCCGTACCAGAACACGTTCCAGGTCTCGCCCTTGAGGCAGCCGTCGGCTTCGGCAAAATAGAAGTCGTTCACCGGGTTGCCTTCGCGGGCGCGCCAGAACAGCGCCGGCGTATCGTCCCGCATCACCTGCCAGGCGGCGCGGCCCAGGCCTTCGCCCTGGGCGTCGTCGCTGACGGCGAACTTGTCCAGGTGCGGCAGGCCATCTTCGTCGGTGATCAGCAGCGCCGCACGGTAGTGTTCGCTCACGTAGGCCTTGAGCAGCTTGGTGGTCTCGAAATAGTCCGGCGCCAGCTTGCGGCCGAAACCACGCTCGACCAGCCGCCGCAGGCGCTCGGGATCCATTTCGTCCCAGCGGGTTACCTTGCGCACCTTTTCACCGCGGCGCACCAGGGTTCCCGAACCACGATGGGTGAACAGCTCCTTGGCCAGCTGGTCGGGCCGGGTGATCGACACCGAGCTCGACAGCGGCAGCTGCATCAGCAGGTCGTGGATCTGCTCGATCTTCACCCGCATGCCCGAGTGCAACCAGGGCTGGGCCAGCAGGGTTTCGTATTCGGTGCTCAGGTTGATCGAGTCGATCACCTCGCCGTCGCCGTCGAGCAGGCCGCCGGTGGCGGTGAGGAAGATGATCTTGTACGGCTGCAGCGCCTTGACCAGTTCGTTGGCGGCCCAGTCGGCGTTGATGTTGAGGATCTGCCCGCCGGCGGTCTCGCCCAGCGAAGCGATGACCGGGATCGAGCCGACCTTGATCGCCGCCTGGATGCCGGCCTCGTCCACGCGCTGCACCTGGCCGACCAGGCCGAATTTCGCCTGGTCCAGGTAACCGCACTCGAACACGCCGGCGGTGATGGACGTGGCGCGCACGCCCTGGGCCTGCAGGGCCTCGACCAGGCGCAGGTTCTCTCGCTGGGCGACCCGGCGCACGACGGCCAGGCCGGCGCTGTCGGTGACCCGCAGGCCGTCGACGATCTTCTTGTCCATGCCAGCGGCGGTCATTTCCTCGTCCAGCTGGGGACCGGCGCCGTGGATGACGATGGGCGTCAGGCCGACCTGCTGCAGGAAGGACAGCGAGGACACCAGCGCATCGAGCTCGTCGCGCAGGATGGCGCCACCGACCTTGACGACCGCGAAGCGCGCCGCGTCCACCTGCGAGAAGCGCTTGAGGTACTGCTGGATCTCCTTGGCGCTGGCCATGTTCGACAGCAGGCGGACGATCGTGGTGCGCATCTCGGTCACGCGGTTTGCTCCAGCAGGCGGTGGTAGGTGTTGGCGGCGGTGGCCAGCTGTTCCAGGGCCACCCACTCGTCGGCGGTGTGGGCCTGGGCGATGTCGCCCGGGCCGTAGACGAAGGCGGTCAGGCCGGCCGCCGAGAACAGCGAGGCTTCGGTCCAGAAATCGACCGCGTTGCCGATCGGCAGGCCGAGCTCGTCGGCCAGGTCGCGGGCGGCCAGGCGCTTTTCCTCCGCGCGGGCGACGTCGCCGGCAGGCAGCGAGGGGCCGCGGAAGGTTTCTTCGTAGTGGGCCAGCGCCTTGGCGTCGGCCAGTTCGCGGAACCGCGCGTGCAGGCCGTCCATGTCCATCGACGGCAGCGGCCGGAAGCCGAAGCGCAACTCGGCGGCCGGCGCGATCATGTTGGCCTTGATGCCGCCCTCGATGCGGCCGATGTTGAAGCGCAGGCCGGTCAGGCCGCCGAAGCGGGCATGGGACTGCGCCTTGGCATGCTCGAGCGCGCGCGTGCCCCAGCGCATCGCCTGGTGCACCGCGCTGAGTTCAAAAGCATCGGCGCCGGACGCATGGCCGGCCTGGCCCTGGAAGCGCATCAGCGCCGAGCTGATGCCGCGGTGGGCCAGAACCGCTTCGCACAGCGTCGGCTCGGCGATGATTGCCTCGTCGAAGCCATGGTCGCTGGCCAGGAAGGCGGCGATGCAGCGGGCATCGTTGGCTTCTTCGTCGCTACTGAACAGGAAGGCGGCGTCACCGGTGGTGGCGTTGGCGGCCGCCACCAGGCCGGCGGCGGCGCCCTTGATGTCGCAGGCGCCCAGGCCAATGGCTTTCTCGTCGGTGACGCGCAGCACGTGTGGATCGGCGCTCCAGTGCGGCGAACCGGGCACGGTGTCCAGGTGCACGTTGAAAACACGCTTCGGATTTCCGCGCACCGCGAGCATCGAAACAGCGCCGGCGCCGTGGTCGGTGACCCGGACCTCGAAGCCCGGCAGCTGGCTGCGCAGGTAGTCGAAGATGCCGTCGGTGCCGATGGCGCGCGGCGGGTTGCGCGTGTCGAAAGCCACGAGGGCTTCGAGGTGCTTGAGGACGTCGGGAAGCAATGCGCTCACTTGCGGTTGACCTCGGCCCACAGGGTGCTGGACATGCCGAACAGGCGGATGAAACCTTCGGCCTCTTCGACGCCCCAGTCGGCGGACTGGGCGTAGGTGGCGCCCTTGGCGTGCAGCAGGTGCGGGCTGCGCACGGCCACGGCATCGACCTTGCCACCCTGGGTCTGCAGCACCACCTCGCCGTTGACGCAGCGCTGGCTGGAGACGAGGAAGGCTTCCAGGTCGGCCTTGAGCGGGTCGTTGTAAAAACCCTCGTACACCAGCTCGACCCATTTGCGGGCCACGTCCGGCTTGAATCGGTTCTGGTGCTTGCTCAGCACGGCTTCTTCTAGCGCGCGATGCGCGGCCAGCAGCGCGGCCAGGCCCGGGGCCTCGTAGATGATCCGGCCCTTGAGGCCGATGGTGGTGTCGCCGGTGTACATGCCGCGGCCGACGCCGTACTTGCCGAACAGGCCATTCAGGGTCGCCAGCAGCTTCGCGCCGGGCATGGCCTGGCCATCCAGGGCCACCGCTTCGCCCGCCTTGAACGTGATCGCCACCTGCAAGGCATCGGCCGGCCACTCGGCACGCGGTGCGCACCAGCCGCGGGCGCCCTCGCCCGGGATTTCCCAGCGGTCGATTTCGCCGCCGCTGAGCGTCACGCCCAGCAGGTTCTCGTTGATGGTGTAGCTCTTTTGCTTGGCGAGCACCTGGAAACCGCGCTCTTCCAGGTAGGCCTGCTCGTAAGCGCGCGTCTGGGTGTGTTCCTTCTGGATTTCACGGATGGGCGCGACGATCTGGTAGTCGCCGGCGGCCTTCACCGCCAGGTCGAAGCGCACCTGGTCGTTGCCCATGCCGGTGCAGCCGTGGGCGATGGCCCGCGTGCCCAGCTCGCCGGCACGCTTGAGGGCTGCGTCGACGATCAGGTAGCGGTCGGACACCAGCAGCGGGTACTGGCCCTGGTAGCCCTCGCCCGCCATCACGAAGGGTTTGACGAAGCCGTCCCAGATCGCCGGCCCGCCATCGACGGTGACGTGGCTGGCGACGCCGAGCTCGGCGGCGCGCGCCTCGATGTAGGCGCGCTCGTCGGCATCCACGCCGCCGGTGTCGGCGAAGACGGTGTGCACGGCCCAGCCGCGCTCCTTCAGGTAAGGCACGCAGAAACTGGTGTCGAGGCCGCCGGAAAACGCGAGGACGATGTGCTTGTCGGACATGGGGAATTTCTCTGGAAAGCCCCTCCCCGTGCAGGGAAAGGCGGGAAAAGGGGAGTTACTGCGTGGCCAGCGCCGCCATCACGGCTTTTTGCACGTGCAGCCGGTTTTCGGCTTCGTCGATGGCGATGCACTGCGGCGAATCCATCACCGCATCGGTCGCCTTGACGTTGCGGCGCAGCGGCAGGCAATGGCTGAAGACGCCGCGGTTGGTCAGCGCCATCTTGGCTTCGTCGACGATGAAGTGCTTGTGCGCGTCGCGGATCGGCTTTTCCTGGTCCCAGCGGCCGAAATACGGAATCGCGCCCCAGCTCTTGGCGTACACGACGTCTGCGCCGGTGTAGGCCTCCTCGATGTCGTGGCTCATCCGGAAGCTGCCGCCCGATTCCGCCACGTTGTCGCGGGCCCAGCCCAGGTAACGCTCGTCCAGGGCGTATTCGGCCGTGGGGCACAGCAGGGTCACGTCCATGCCCAGGCGCGTGGCGATGGTCAGGGCCGAATTGGCCACGGCCGTGTTGAGCGGCTTGGGATGGTAGGTCCAGGTCAGCACGAACTTCTTGCCGCGCAGGTCCGGCGTACCGAAGTGCGTCTGCAGCGCCAGGGCGTGGGCCAGCTCCTGGCAGGGATGGGTGATGGTCTCGAGATTGATCACCGGCACCGTCGAATACTTCGCGAAGCTGCGCAGCACGGTGTCCTGGCGGTCCACCGACCAGTCCTGGAACTTCGGGAAGGCCCGCACCGCCACCAGGTCCACGTAGCGCGAAAGCACCCGCGCTACTTCGGCGATGTGCTCCTCGGCCTCGCCGTCCATCACCGTGCCCAGCTCGAACTCGATCGGCCACGCATCCTTGCCCGGCTGCAGCACCACCGCGTGCCCGCCCATCTGGAAGGCACCGATCTCGAAGCTGGTGCGCGTGCGCAGCGAGGGGTTGAAGAACACCAGGGCAATGGACTTGCCCTTCAGCGCCTGGCTGGCCTTGCCCTGGCGGAACGCCGCGGCCTCGGCCAGCACGGCGTCGAGCTCGGCGCGGGACCAGTCCTGGGTGTTGAGGAAGTGCTTCATCGGGGATTCCATGGAGTGAAAAGGAGGTTCGGGAGGCGCGAAAAACAAAAAAGCCCAGCACGGGGCTGGGCTTTCAGTCGGACAGGCACTCGCCCCCGGCTACCCAGCGTGGATGTGGGCTTCCGGTCGACGCGCACGCGAGGTCATGCCCGCCGCCATCCAGGCGGAGGTCATCACGGCGGCGGTGGGGGCGGTGCAGGTCATGGGGGAGGAGTATGCCGGCGGGCCGGCACGGCCGCAACTCAGCGGCTGTAGCCGGTCTCGTCCGGGGTCACAGCGACCCGGATGCGGAGGCGATTGCCCGGGTCGTAGGGCAGGCGCGACATGTACTTCTCGCCCTTGTACATGTACTCGACGTCGTAACCGACGACCTGGCGCTCCTCGCGCTCGACCTCGACGATGCGGCAGCCGCGGGCTTCGGCCTCGGCCTTGTTGCGGGCGATGTTGTTGCCAATGGCACCGCCGGCGACGGCACCGGCGACGGTGGCGGCCTTGCGGCCATTGCCCTTGCCCACCTGGTTGCCGAGGGCCGCGCCGACCAGTGCGCCGATCACGGTGCCGCCGGTGGTCTGCCCCGACTGGCGGTATTCGACGCCGTCGCAGCGCTCTTCCGGGGTCCGGGTGCGAACGATCTGGGTCACCTCGTCGGCACGCAGCACCTGGGCGTAGCCATAGCTGACGTTTTCCGGCACCGGCGCGGCTTCGTACTGGCCGTAATCCTCCTGCTCGTAAGGATCGGACGGGTACTGGGCCAGGGCCGGGGTGGCGGCCAGGGCCAGCAGGGGGAGCAGACGCAGGGCGAACGACATGGGGAAACCTCCGGGCGGACGGCGGAATTCAAGCATCCCGACGCTGAACCCTTGCCTAAGAATTTCGTTAAACGGGGGGTCTGGCTTGCTAGACTCAGGACTTTGACTGCCTGCCCCGCCATGGAACTGCGCCTCTACAACACCCTGACCCGACAGCTGGAGGTTTTCCAACCCCAGGATCCGGACCGGGTCACGATGTACGTCTGCGGGCCCACGGTCTACAACTACGTACATATCGGCAATGCCCGCCCCTACGTGGTCTTCGGCCTGCTCGCCAACCTGCTGCGCCGCCATTACGGCCGGGTGGTGTACGCCCGAAACATCACCGATGTCGACGACAAGATCAACCAGGCCGCCCGCGAGCAGGGCGTGGCCATCGGCGAGATCACCGGCAAGTTCGCCGAGGCCTTCGCCCAGGACATGGCCGGCCTGGGCATCGCCCCGCCGGACGTCACGCCGCATGCCACCGCCCACATCCCGCACATCATCGCGATGATCGAGCGGCTGATCGCCTCCGGCCACGCCTACGCCGCCGACGGCCACGTGCTGTTCTCGGTCGGCAGCTATCCCGACTATGGCCGCCTCTCGCGCCGCGACCCGGACGAAATGCTGGCCGGAGCCCGCGTCGAGGTCGCGCCCTACAAGCGCGACCCGGGCGACTTCGTGCTCTGGAAGCCGTCCACGCCCGACCTGCCCGGCTGGGAATCGCCCTGGGGCATCGGCCGCCCGGGCTGGCACATCGAATGCTCGGCCATGGCCGAGGCCCACCTGGGCGACAGCATCGACATCCACGCCGGCGGCATCGACCTGCAGTTCCCGCACCACGAGAACGAGATCGCCCAGTCCACCTGCGCCCACGGCGGCCAGGTGTTCGCCCGTTACTGGCTGCACAACGGGCTGCTCAACTTCGACGGCGCCAAGATGTCCAAGTCCGTCGGCAACGTCGCCCGCGTGCACGAGCTGCTGGAAAAACATCCGCCCGAGGCCCTGCGATATGCGCTGCTCTCGGCCCAGTACCGGCAGCCGCTGGAGTGGTCGGACGCCGTCATCGAACAAAGCGTACGCACGCTCGACCGTCTCTACGGCACCCTGCGCGACCTGTCCGGCGTGCCGTCCACCGAGGCCATCGTGCCGGTGGCGGTGGAAGCTGCCCTGTGCGACGACCTCAACACGCCGGCGGCGCTCGCCGAGCTTTCGCGCATCGCCACCGAGGCGCGCAAGGCCGGGTCTCCGATCGCCCGCGCCAGCCTCAAGGCCGAACTGCTTGGCGGCGGCATGCTGCTGGGCCTGCTGCAGCAGAGGCCCGAAGCCTGGTTCAACCGCGGCGGCGATGCCGGCGACGATGCCCGCATCCAGGCCCTGGTCGAGGAACGCAACGCCGCCAAGGCCTCGCGCGATTTCGTGCGCGCCGACACCATCCGGCGACAGCTGGCCGAAGAAGGCGTGCTGCTCGAGGACACGGCCCAGGGCGTACGCTGGAGGCGCGCCTGATGCGCCCGACCGAACCCAGCGCCGCCGAGGCCCAGGCCGCGATCGCCGAGGAGTTCTCGTTCTTCGGCGACTGGTCCGAACGCTACCAGTACCTGATCGACCTGGGCCGCAAGCTGCCCGACTTCCCCGACGCGCTCAAGACCGAGGAACACCGCCTGCACGGCTGCCAGTCGATGGTCTGGATCGTCGCCCGGGGCGACGCCCGCGAGCTCGACTTCGATGCCGTCAGCGACTCGAGCATCGTCTCGGGCCTGATCTACCTCGCGCTGCGCGTTTACTCGGGCCGCAGCGCCGAAGAAATCCTGGCCACCACGCCCGACTACATCGCCGACATCGGCCTGGCCAAGCACCTTTCCCCCACGCGCAGCAACGGCCTGGCCGCGCTGCTGCAGTTCATCCAGGACACCGCCCGCCGGCACGCGCCGGCCTGATCCAAGGAAACGCCATGCCGCTTCGTCGCCTGCTCGCCAGCTGTCTCGCTGCCGCCCTCGTCGTTCCCGGCCTGGCCGTCGCGACCCCCAGCCTGGCCCCGCCGCTGGCACAGATGCCGGCCCAGGCCCAGGTGATGGCCCCGGTGGTGGCGCGTTTTCGCGCCGACCTGGCCAGCCTCGAGCGGGTGCACGACACCACCGCCGGGCCGCGCCGCGAACAGGCCTTGCGGCGACTGTACGGCGATTGGCAGCAGCGCCTGGCACAGATCGACCCGGCCAGCCTGGCCGACGAAGACCGGCTCGACCACGCCCTGTTCCGCCGCGACCTGGCCTACCGGCTCGAACAGCTCGACTTCCAGCGCGGCCGCTACACCGACGCCGCGCCGCTGCTACCGGGCGTCTCCGACCTGATCGCCCTGGCCGAGGCCCGCCGCGCCCTCGAGTACCCGGACGGCCGGACGACGGCAACGACGCTCGACCGCACGCGCCAACGCCTGGCCGACCTGCAGGCCCGCCTGGAAAAAGACCCCAAGGCCCTGGGCACCACGCCCATCGTCGCCTACCGCGCGGCCGGCCTGCTCGAGCGCGTGCGCGAAGACCTCAAGCAGTGGCACGGTTTCCATGCCGGCTACGACCCGGAGTTCACCTGGTGGACCCGCCAGCCTTACGAAGCGCTGGACGCCCAGCTCGAATCCCACGCCAAACTGCTGCGCGACAAGCTGGCCGGCGCCAGTGACCCGGAGACCATCATCGGCGACCCGATCGGCCGCGATGCACTGCTCGCCGGCCTGCAGCACGAGCTGATCCCCTACACGCCCGAACAACTGATGGCGCTGGCCGAACGCGAGCTTGCCTGGTGCGAGGCGGAACTGGCCAAGGCCGCCACCGAAATGGGCGCCAGGGACTGGCGCGAGGCACTGGAGCGGGTGAAGGGCCTGCACCCCGCACCCGGCGACCAGCCCAAGCTGGTCGTGGAACTGGCTGACGAAGCCGTCCACTACCTCGAGGCCAACGACCTGCTGACGGTGCCCGAGCTGGCCAAGCGCGACTGGCGCATGACCATGCTGTCGCCGGAGTACCAGCTGACCGCGCCGTTTTTCCTCGGCGGCCAGGACGTCTGGGTGGCCTACCCCACCGACACCATGCCGCACGAAAAGAAGCTGATGGCCCTGCGCGGCAACAACCGGCATTTCTCGCGGGCGGTGGTGCACCACGAACTGATCCCCGGCCATCACCTCCAGTACTTCTACAACAACCGCTACCAGACGCACCGGGAGCTGTTCGACACCCCGTTCTGGACCGAGGGCTGGGCCCTGTACTGGGAGTTCCGTCTCTACGAGCGCGGCTTCGCGCAGACGCCGGAGGACAAGATCGGCATGCTGTTCTGGCGAAGCCACCGCGCCGCCCGCATCCTGTTCTCGCTGGGGTTCCACCTGGGCAAACTGTCGCCCGACGAGGCGGTGCAACTGCTGGTCGACCGCGTCGGCCACGAGCGCGAGAACGCGCGCGCCGAAGTGCGCCGCAGCTTCGCCGGCGACTATGGCCCGCTCTACCAGATCGCCTACATGATTGGCGGCCTGCAGTTCCGCGCCCTGCACGAGGAATTCGTCGTCTCGGGCAAGATGACCGAACGCGAGTTCCACGACGCCATCCTCAAGGGCGGGCCGATGCCGGTTGCCGCCGTCCGGGCCCGGCTGTCGGGCAACGTGCCGGCCTCGGACCTGCGCGCGGACTGGCGCTTCTACGACTGAACCCGTGGGAGGGACTTCAGTCCCGACGCCTTTCGGGACTGAAGCCCCTCCCACGGCGGACCAAAAAAAAGCCCCGGTTTCCCGGGGCTTTTTCCTGACTCAAGGCGCGACCTGGATCACTCGCCCATTTGTTTCTGGCGGTGTTCCCAGCGCTCCTGGGCGTCGATGGTGCGCTCGGCGGTGAGGCGGGCTTCGAGGCGCTCGAGGCCGATCTCTTCGCCGGTGTCCACGCAATAGCCGTAGCTGCCGTCCTCGATGCGCTTGAGCGTGCTGTCGATCTTGCTGATCAGCTTGCGATAGCGGTCGCGGGTGCGCAATTCCAGGCTGTTCTCGGACTCACGGCTGGCGCGCTCGGCTTCGTCGCCGACGTCACGCACTTCTTCCTTGAGGTTCTCGATGGTCTGCTTGGACTCCTCCACCAGGTCTTCCTTCCACTGCAGCAGGCGCTGGCGGAAGTACTCCAGGTGCATCGGGCCCATGTATTCCTCTTTGTTGCTGGGCTTGTAGCCGGCCGGCAGGTCCACCCGGACAGCCCGCGAAGTCGCCGGCTTGATGCGCTCGGGACGCGGGGTGGTCGGCTTGACGTAGCCAGCCACGACGCCACTGCTGCGCCGGACCGGCTTGACGGCCGGGGCGGGCGGCGGCACGGCCTTGGCGACCGGCTTGGCCGGGGCCTTGGACGCTGGCTTGGCCACGGCCTTGGCGGCAGGCTTTTGCGCAACCTTCGGCGCCGGCTTGGCGACGGCCTTCTTGGCCGGCTTCGCAGCCGGCTTCGCAGCCTTCTTGGCCGGCTTGGCAGGCGCCTTCTTGACCGGCTTGGCGGCCGGCTTGACCGCCTTGGCGGCCTTCTTGACGACCTTGGTGACCTTCTTGGCGACCTTGGCAGCGGCCTTCTTGACCGGCTTGGCCTTGGCAGCCGCCTTCTTCACCGGCTTTGCGGCCGGCTTGGCGGCCTTCTTGGCAGGCGCCTTGGCCTTTGCCGCCGGCTTCTTGGCGGACTTGGAGGACTTGGCCGCCTTGGCGGGCTTCTTGGCGGCCGGCTTGCCGGCCTTCTTGGTTGGTTTCTTAGCGGCCACTAGGGCAATTCCTCTCTTTCCTTGAGGCTCGAAGGCGGCGTGTTATAGCCTAGTCCTTCTCCAGCAGCAACCTTATGCCGGTGGCTCCGCCGGCGCAATCAGTGAAAAAACCCGTCCTCCTGCTGCTTCGTGGCTACAAGGTGGCCATCAGCCCCCTGCTGGGCCAGCGTTGTCGCTTCTATCCCAGCTGTTCGAGCTACACGATGGAGGCGATCGAACGCTTCGGCGTGCTGCGCGGCGGCTGGCTCGGCGCCAGGCGCATCGCCAGGTGCCACCCCCTCCACCCTGGCGGACCCGACCCGGTCCCCGAGACCTGGAACCAGGAAAAAGACCCCGAATGAAGCCGTCGCGCCTGCCGGACCTCCCCGCCATCGATCGCGCCCTGCTGTGGCCGCTGTTCGCGCTGCTGGCCCTGCTCGCGGCCGGCGCAGCCGCCAGTCCCGTGCAGCTGCCCGATGCCGTCGCCCAGGGCGACCTGGTGATCGGCCGCACCGTGCCCGGCAGCGAGGTCGCGTACGGTGACACGACGCTGCGCGTGGACCCGGAAGGACGCTTCGTCTTCGGCGTCGGTCGCGACGAAGCGGGCCCGGTCAGCCTGGTGGTGAAATTGCCCGATGGCCGCCTTGAAACCGCCCAGCGGGCCGTGACCAGGCGCGAGTGGAAGATCGAGCGCGTGGACGGCGTCCCGCAGCAGACCGTCACCCCGGACCCGGCCATCGCCGCGCGCATCGCCCGCGAGCAGGCCGGCGTGGTCGCCGCCCGCGAGCGCGACGACGACCGCAGCGACTTCGCCAGTGGTTTCGAGTGGCCGCTCAAGGGCCGCGTCAGCGGTGTTTATGGCAGCCAGCGCATCTACAACGGCACGCCGCGCTCACCGCACTCGGGCCTGGACGTCGCCGCACCCTCGGGCACGCCGATCCGTGCGCCGGCGGCCGGCGTGGTCACCTTCGCCGACGCCGACCTGTACCTGACCGGCGGCACCGTGCTGCTCGACCACGGCCACGGCGTCAGCTCGAATTTCCTGCACCTGAGCCGCATCGACGTCGCGGTCGGCGACCGGATCGAGGCCGGCCAGGTCATCGGCCTGGTGGGCGCGACCGGCCGCGCCACCGGCCCGCACATGCATTGGGGCATGAACTGGTTCGGCGTGCGCGTGGATCCGCGGGCCGTGCTGGAAAAATGGCCCGCAACCGCCGGCACGCTCGGGACATCCCCGCCTGAATGAGCGCGGCGGGAGGCGTATGCTTGGATCGTCAGTCGCCAGGAGCCCGCGCATGAGTCCCGCACTCCCCCGTCTGCTGGCCCTGGGCGCCCTGCTGGCCGCCCTGGCCTCGCCGGTCGCGGCCACCACGCCGCAGGGACGCCAGCTGCTGGACGCCGAACCGGCCATGGACCACGTCCCCGCCGAACTCGACCGCCGGATGGTCGAGGCCGTGGACCGCAACATCGAAATGCTGCGCCGCGAAGGCCGCCTGCCCGCCAAGTCCGCCGCCAAGGTGTCCGGCCTGGTCTGGCCGATGGGTCCCGCCACCGGGCCGGCCGCCGAATGGCACGCGACCTCGGGATTCGTCGACCTCAACCCGGCCTTTCCCGGCCAGCTGCGCGACTACACCTGCGGCACGCGCACCTACGACACCGCGGCCGGCTACAACCACCGCGGCATCGACTACATCCCCTGGCCGTTTCCCTGGCACCTGATGGACAACGCGCCGGTGGACATCCGCGCGGCGGCGCCGGGCACCCTGATCGAAAAGCGCGACGGCGCCAGCGACCGCGCCTGCAACTGGGACGGCCCGGACAACGCCAACTACGTGATCGTGCTGCACGCCGACGGCAGCATCGCCCGCTACCTGCACATGAAACGCGGCTCGGTCACCCCGCGTCCCATCGGCAGCGCCATCGCCGCCGGCGAGGTGATCGGCAAGGTCGGCAGTTCGGGCATTTCCAAGCTGCCGCACCTGCACTTCGAACTGCGCGCCACCAACCACGTCAACGCCCCGGTGATCGAAGCCCACCAGGGCGCCTGCAACGCCAGCGCCTCGACCTGGGCGAACCAACGTCCCTACCGCGAGCCCCGGCTGCTCAGGCTGTCCACGCACTCCGCCGACCCGCACTACCCCACCTGTCCGGACACCACCGAGATCGCGCGGTTCAAGGACCGCTTCCAGCCCGGCGAGTCGATGACCTTCCTGGCGGCCTATCGCGACCTGCAGCGCGGCCAGGCCAGCCAGTTCCGGGTCATCGACGCCGATGGCCAGGTATTCGCCAGCTGGAGTTTCGACACCGCCAACGACCCCGAGGTGACCACCGACTACGTAACGGGCGGCTACTGGACCTGGAGCCACCTGCTGCCGGCCGACGCGCGGCACGGACTGTGGACCTACGAGGTGCAGTTCCAGGGCACGACCACGCGCCATGCGTTCCGCGTGGGCAACACCACCAGCGCCATCGGCGACATGCGTGGCCTGGTCGGCGCCTGGTACGAACCGGCGACATCGGGCCAGGGCTTCGAACTGCATTGGCTCAACGACCAGACGGCGCTGCTGTTCTTCTACGGACACCACGACGATGGCCGCAATTTCTTCGTGCTCGGCCAGCGCGACGGCCGCTTCGATTTCGGCCAGGAAGTGGTGTTCGACCTCTACCAGACGCTCGGTGGCCGCTTCACCGGCCTGGACCCCGACGACATCACCCGCCCGGCCTGGGGCCAGGCGCGCATCACGTTCGTCAACTGCGAAACCGCGGTGGCCGAACTCGACGGCATCGATGGCACCCAGGTGCTCAATCTCGAACGGCTCGGCCGCACCGACGGCCTGGACTGCCAGTGATCGCCCGGCCCGGCGCCGCTACGCGGCGTATGATCGCCGCAAGGATCCAGAGGAACCCCACCATGATGCGCAGCCTCGCCTTTCTCGCCCTCGCCGCCTTGCTGGCGATGCCTGCGCAGGCCACGCGGCCCGATGGCGGCCACGCGCTGGAAGACGGTGATATCGCCGACCACGTGAGCGCCGCCATGGACGCCCGCCTGGCCGAGGAAACCATCGCCAACATCGCCCGCCTGCGCAGCGAGGGCCGCCTGCCCCAGGCGCGGCCCAAGGTGGCGGGCCTGGTCTGGCCCTTGGGCCCGGTGGACGGTGCCGGCACCGACCTGCATGGCATCTCCAACTACGTCGACCTGGATGCGGCCTACCCGAACCGGGTCCAGGACTACACCTGCGGCACCCGCAGCTACGACACCAACAGCGGCTACAACCACCGGGGCATCGACTATTTCATCTGGCCCTTCGCCTGGCACCTGATGGACGGGGGCGTGGTGGACGTCCGCGCCGTCGCACCGGGCACCCTGGTCGGCCGCGGCGACGGCAACAACGACCGTTCGTGCTCGTTGAACGCGCCCGACACGGCCAATTACGCGATCATCCTGCATGCCGACGGCACCGTCGCGCGCTACCTGCACTTCAAGACCGGGTCGGTGACCACGCGCCCGATCGGCTCGGCGATCGCCGCGGGTGAAGTCATCGGCAAGGTCGGCAGCTCCGGCATCTCGACCGGCCCCCACCTGCACCTGGAGATCCGCGCCAACGAAACCGCCGGTGCGGCGGTCATCGAGCCGCACACCGGCGCCTGCAACAACGTCGCGTCCGGCTGGCTCGACCAGCGTCCCTACCGCGATTCGAAGATCAACCAGGTTTCCACCCACGCCGCCGCACCCACCCTGCTGGGCTGCCCGCAGGTGGGCGTGATCCAGCACAACACCGACGTGCCGCGCTACAAGGACCACTTCCAGCCGGGCGATCCGATCACGCTGCTGGCGGCCTACCGCGACCAGGCGCGCGGCCAGGTCACCCAGTTCCGGGTGCTGCGACCGGACCAGAGCGTATTCACCGCCTGGAACTTCGATTCGGCCGACCAGGGAGCGCCCTCGGTCTACAACGCCAGCTACTGGTACTGGAACAACCAGCTACCCGCCAACGCGCCCCACGGCCAGTGGACCTTCGAGGCCACCTACCAGGGCGAGACGAAGCGGCATTTCTTCCGCGTCGGCGACACCACCACCGCCATCGCCGACATGCGCGGACTGATCGGCGCCTGGTTCGAACCCGCCACATCGGGCCAGGGCTTCGAGCTGCAGTGGATCAACGGCAATACCGCGCTACTGTTCTTCTACGGCCATCGCGACAACGGCGACAACATCTTCCTGGTCGGCCAGCGTGACGGGGCCTGGGACTTCGGCCAGGAAATCACCTTCGACCTCTACGAAACCCGCGGCGGCCGCTTCAATGGCCTCGACCCGGCGGCGATCCAGCGGCCGACCTGGGGCCAGGCCCGCATCACCTGGGTGAGCTGCGAGGTCGCGGTGGCCGAGCTCGCAGGCACCGACGGCACCCAGGTGCTCAACCTCGAGCGCCTGGGTCGTACCACCGGCCTGGACTGCAACTAGCCCCAGGCACCGGGCGCCGCGTCAGCGCGGCGCCAGGCCTTCCGGCAGTGCCGAATAGCCGCCGGCGACGCCCTTGGTGGCCACGGCCACGGCGTCGTGCGGATGCAGGCTTTCCAGGTGCGAGGCGCGCAGCCAGAAGTCGCTGATGCGCTCGTCGTCCTGCAGGGCCGCCTTGATCCGGCGCGCGGCGTCTTCGCAGAACATCAGGTTCTGTCCGTTGAGCAGGGCGAAGGCCTGTTCGTCCACGCGCTTGACCGCGGTCTGGACCGGGGTCTTGAGCGCGGCCTCGATGCGGTCGATCGCATCGATGACCGGGAAGTCCTGGAACGAAGGCACCAGGCGCAGCTTGACTTCGGCGTGGCTGCGCTGGCTGTGCGGCGTCGCCCGGATGCCCTGCTCGGTGCCCAGCCAGGCCAGGACGGCGTCGCGGTCAAGCGGCTTGCCCGCTGCGAAATCAGCCTCGAATTGTTCCTGGATGAGCTGGCGCGCCAGCGCCGCCGAGCACGGGCAGGTGCTCGAGTACGCCACCGAGAGCCCAAGTTCCACGGCGAAATGGCCCCGGTCCATCACCGCGGTGATGGTGACCGGATAGGCCTTCCAGCCGCTGTTGTCGCTGGCCAGCGCCGGGCGCCGCACCAGGTGCTCGAAGCGCAGGCTCACCATCGCCCGGTCCGACAGCCCCGCATGCGAGTCGAGGAACTCCTTGAGCAGCCGCCGCAGCGACGTCGGCGTGGCCGGTTCGCTGGAAAGCAACTTGTCCACGTGCAGGTACAGGCGCGACATGTGGATGCCGCGCACGTCCGGCTGGGCCAGGTTGACGAAGGCGTTCACCCGCGCGGCGGCGGTGGACTGCCGGCCGCCGTCGCCGACCAGCGTCACCGGCATCTCGATTTCGCCCATGCCCACCCAGTCCAGCGCGCCGGCCAGGGCGGCGCGGGGTTCATTGGCCACGTCGGGCAGGACGCGGGCGGTGTTGTCGAGGTTGCTCGGGGCCAAGGTGGCTCTCCTTTCCGGTATTGCGAACACGCTAGGTGGGGGGTAGTGCAGGCTACGTCAAGTCCGGGCCCCATTCAGGGCATCGCGACGCAACGTTGCATTTCAGGGGCGGCGCGCCAGTCGCCAGGCGCGCAGCAGGGTGGCGAAGGGGCCCGGCGGATCGAAACCGCGGCCCTTGGCCAACCGGGCCAGCCGGGCACGGTCGAAGCCGGTCCGCAGCCGACGGAACTGGCTGTCGTGCGTATCCGCCGGCGGCGATGCCGCCAGCAGTTCGGCCGCCCAGTCGCGCAGCAGGGCGTCACCCTGCCCTGCCGCGACCTCGGCGGCGCTGAGTCCATGCCGCGCCAACAGGCGCATCGGCAGGCCGGCCTGGTCGTCGCTGGCCAGGCCCTCGGGCAGGCGGAACAGCAGCAGGTGCACGGCAACCGCGTCGGCGTCCTGCGGTGCCGGCCGGGCATCGAACACGCCGGCTTCGGTGGCGGCGATCGCCGCGGCCAGCGGCGCCAGCCGGGCCAGCGCGGCCGGGGTGTCGCCAGGGCGCGCGTCGTGCTGCGGCAAGGCCAGCAGCGCGTGTACCAGCGCCTGCCAGGGTGCGGTGACTTCGCGCAGCGGCGCCGTCACCGGGTGGCGACTGCGGCCTTCGGCCAGGCCCAGCAACTCTTCCGCCCACCACTGCCCTTTCACCTCGGCCACGCGGGCGTCGGAGAGTTCGAAGGCGGCCTCGCGCAGTTCATGCAGCAGCGCGCCCCAGGCGCGGTAGCGCTGGCGCAGCGCCGGCGGGCAGAAGACCTCGGCCTGGGCCATCTCCGGCTCGCGCCGCTGCCATTTGGCCACGAAGTGTTCGATCGCGTCGGTGCGCGGGCTGTTCACGGCAGGTGTTCCAGCACCTGGCTGGCGTGCGCCGAGACGTGGTCGGCCTGCCAGCGCAGCGGATCGTCGCCATCTTCGCGATAGCCCCACAGGGCGGCCACGCACGGCATGCCGGCGGCACGCGCGGCCTGGACGTCGCGCAGGTCGTCGCCGACGTAGAGGCATCGTGCCGGTGCCACGTCCAGCGCCGCGCAGGCGTGCAGCAGGGGGGCCGGGTCGGGCTTGCGCGTGGGCAGCGTGTCGCCGCCCACCAGCACCGCGCAACGGCGGCGCCAGCCGAATCCTTCGACGACGCCGCGGGCCAGGCCTTCGGGCTTGTTGGTGACGATGCCCCAGCGGATGCCGCGCGCGTCCAGCGCCGCCAGCAAGGCCTCGACCCCGTCGAACAGCGTGCTTTCCCGGACCAGGGCCTCGCCGTAATACCGCAGGAACACCGGCAGCAGCGGCTCGCGCTGCGGTTCGCTCAGGTCCGGGAACGACACCGCCAGCATGGCACGGCCGCCCTTGGACACGACCTGGCGCAGGCGTTCGTAGGGCACCGGCGGCCGGCCATGGTCGGCCAGTACCCGGTTGGCGGCGGCGGCCAGGTCGGGCGCGCTGTCCACCAGGGTTCCGTCGAGGTCGAACAGCACCACCGCCGGCGGCAGGCTCATTCCGGTTTCACCGCGCAGGCCAGGTAGTTCACCGCCGTCGGGCCGCCGACCCAGGCCTTGCGCCGAACCGGGTCGTAGGCCAGGCCGCTGACGTCCTGCAGGGACAGGCCGGCCGCGCGCAGCCAGGCGCCGAGCTCGGAGGGTTTGATGAACTGCTTGTAGTCGTGGGTGCCACGCGGCAGCAGGCGGGCGATGTATTCAGCGCCGACGATGGCCAGGGCGAATGCCGCCGGCGTCCGGTTGAGCGTGGAGAGCAACAACCGGCCGCCGGGCTTGAGCAGGCGGGCGCAGGCGCGCAGCACCGATGCCGGGTCCGGGACGTGCTCGAGCATTTCCATGCAGGTGATCGCGTCGAAGTGCCCGGGCATTTCCGCCGCCATCGACTCGACGGATTGCAGGCGGTAGTCGACGTCCAGGCCGGACTCGAGCAGGTGCAGGCGGGCGACCTCGATCAGTTCGGGCGCGAGGTCGAGCGCGGTGGTGCGGGCGCCTTCGGCCGCCAGCGCCTCGCTGAGCAGGCCACCGCCGCAGCCGACGTCCAGGACCCGGGCGCCGGCCAGGTCGATCCGCTCGCGCACGTAGCCCAGGCGCGCCGGGTTGAGTTCGTGCAGCGGCCGTTGCGGGCCCTGCGGGTCCCACCAGCGCCGCGCCAGGGCGCCGAACTTGTCGAGCTCGGCCTGGCTGACATTGGCCGCGGCGCCGTTCATGCGCCGCCCCGCAGGCCGGCGATGCGCTCGCGCCAGCGCCTGGCCTTGGCGCGGATGGCGTCGGCATCGAGGTCGAGCAACCTGCCGCCGGCGACACGCGCCTTGCCGGCGACCCAGACGTCGCAGACCTGGTGGCGGCCGGTGGCGTACACCAGCTGGGAGATCACGTTGTGCAGTGGCTGGGTTTCCAGCGGCGACAGGTCCACGCAGGCCAGGTCGGCGAGCTTGCCGGGCTCGATCGAGCCGATCGCGTCACCCAGGCCCATGGCCCGGGCACTGCCCAGGGTCGCCGCGCGCAGGGCGCTGGCGGCGTCGAGCGCCGAGGGGTCACCCGCCACGCCCTTGGCCAGCAGCGCCGCGGTCCGCATCTCGCCGAACATGTCCAGGTCGTTGTTGCTGGCGCAGCCGTCGGTGGCGATTCCCAGGGTGATGCCGGCCTTTTGCAGCTTCGCCACCGGGCAAAAACCCGACGCCAGCTTGAGGTTCGATTCCGGGCAGTGCACCACCGACACGCCGCGCTCGGCGCACAGGGCGATCTCGCCGTCGGTCAGGTCGGTCATGTGCACCGCCATCAGCCGGTCGTTGACCAGGCCCAGGCGGTCGAGCCGCGCCAGCTGGCGCATGCCATGGGTCTTCATCGCCTCGACGTTTTCGTTGGCGGTTTCGTGGATGTGGCAGTGCACGACCAGGTCGAGCTGGTCGGCCAGCATGCGGATGCGTTCGAAGGCCGCGTCGTTGACCGTATAGGGCGCATGCGGCACGAAGCACAGCGATACCAGCGGATCGCGCCGCCAGTTGTCGTGCACTTCCAGGCCCTTGTCGAAATATTCGTCCTGGGTGCGCGCCCAGGCGGTCGGGAAGTCGATGACCGGCAGGCCCACCATGGCCCGGAACCCCAGGCGCGAATAGGTGCTGGCCTGCACGTCCGGGAAGAAATAGTTCTCGGCGCAGGCGGTGGTGCCGCCGCGCAGCATCTCGGCCACGGCCAGCTCGATGCCGTCGGCGACGAACTCGGGGCCGATCACCTGGCCTTCGACCGGCCAGATGTGTTCCTGCAGCCACACCATCAGCGGCAGGTCGTCGGCGACACCGCGCAGAAGGGTCATCGGGTTGTGGCAGTGGCTGTTGACCAGGCCGGGCATGAGCGCGGCCCCGGGTCGCGACACGACCTCGGCTGCGCTGTAGCGTGCCCGGGCCTGTTCGCGCGGCAGCACCGCGAGGATGCGGCCACCAGCAATGGCCACGGCATGGTCTTCGAGCACCACGCCGGCCGGCTCGACCGGGACCACCCAGCCGGCTTCGATCAGCAGGTCGCAGGCCTGCGGCGCGGTACTCGTCGTCATCAGGTCACTTGACCCGGGAGACGTACTCGCCGGAGCGGGTGTCCACCTTGATCACTTCGTCCTGGTTGACGAACAGCGGCACGCGCACCACCGCACCGGTCTCGAGCTTGGCCGGCTTGCCGCCGCCGCCCGAGGTGTCGCCACGCACGCCCGGATCGGTTTCGACGATCTTGAGCTCGACGAAGTTCGGCGCCTGCACGGAAATCGGGGTGCCGTTCCACAGGGTGACCACGCAGTCTTCCTCGCCCTTGAGGTAGTTCCGGGTGTCGCCGATGCCGGCTTCGTCGCACTGCACCTGCTCGAAGGTGTCGGGGTCCATGAAGTGCCAGAACTCGCCGTCCGCGTACAGGAAACGCATGTCGGTATCGACGACGTCGGCGGCCTCGAGGCTGTCGGTGGCCTTCATGGTCAGCTCGACCGTACGGCCGGACTTGATGAAGCGGTACTTGATGCGGGTGAAGGCCTGGCCCTTGCCCGGCTTGACGTATTCGGTGTCGGTGATCACGCACGGCTCGCCGTTGACGATGATCTTCATGCCGTTCTTGACGTCGTTCATGCCATAGCTGGCCATGCGTTGCTCCTGAGTGTCGCGGTTACAATGGGTATAGCCGCCTATGATAACCGCCCCCGCCCCTACCCTGCAGCCTGAACCGTCCGCCCCGCCGGGGCGGTGGCAGCAGCTATGGCGCGAGGCCGTCCGCGACCCCGCCGAACTGCTGGGCCTGCTGGGCCTGGACGAGCTGGCCGGGCGCCTGTCGCCGGAAGCCGGCCGCCAGTTCCCGCTGCGCGTTCCCCGGGGATTCGTCGGCCGTATGCGCCATGGCGACCCGCACGACCCGCTCCTGCGCCAGGTTCTTCCGCTGGACGACGAGGACCGGCAGGTACCGGGCTTCGGCCTGGACGCCGTCGGCGACCTGGCGGCCGGCGGTGGCACCGGCGTGATCCACAAATACCAGGGGCGGGTGCTGCTGGTGGCCACCGGCAGCTGTGCCGTGCACTGCCGGTACTGCTTCCGGCGGCATTACCCCTACGCCGAACAGACGGCGGCCGCCGCCAACTGGCGCGAAGCCCTGGACTACCTGGCCGCCGACACCAGCGTCAGCGAGGTGCTGCTGTCCGGCGGCGACCCCCTGTCGCTGTCCACCGCCAAGCTGGCCGAGTTCACCACCGCCCTGGCCCGGCTGCCGCACGTACGCCGGCTGCGCCTGCACACCCGGCTGCCCGTGGTCCTGCCCGAGCGCGTGGACCAGGAGCTGCAGGCCTGGCTGGCCGGCCTGCCCTGGCCGGTGGTCGTGGTCATCCATGCCAACCACGGCAACGAAATCGACCAGGACGTGAGCGCCGCCCTGGCGCGCCTGCGCGACACCGGCGCGCACCTGCTCAACCAGGCGGTGCTGCTGCGCGGCGTCAACGACTCGCTGCCGGCGCTGGCAGGCCTCTCGGAGCGGCTGTTCGCCGCCGGCGTGCTGCCCTACTACCTGCACCAGCTCGACCGCGTCGCCGGCACCGCGCACTTCGAAGTCCCGGACGACCGGGCCCGCGAACTGCACGAGGCGCTCGCCGCCTCGCTGCCGGGCTACCTGGTGCCCAGGCTGGTCCGTGAAGTGGCCGGGGCACCGGCCAAGACCCCGTTGTAGAACCAAGGCCGGACCTTCGGACAGGATGTTGCCCCCGGCGGCATTCTGGTATTGTCTCAATCCCCCCGTGCAAGCCATTGATACGTAAAGGAGTGCCCCGGATGGCACAGCAGGATGCCGTGATCCGTTTGCTCCTGGTGGAAGACCGCCTGGACGACGCCGAACAAATCATCAGCCACCTGCGAAACGGGGGCATGGCGGTGCGTCCGCAGCGCCCCGAATCCGAAGACGAACTGGTCGAACTGCTGGCCAAGCAGAGCGCCGACATCGTCATCGCCGCCTTTGAAGCGAAGTACCTGCCACTGGCCACCGTGCTCGAGCGGGTCACCGCCACCGGCAAGGACATCCCGGTAATCGCCTCGGTCACCACGCTTGACGAAAAAGTGGCGCTGGCGGCCCTGGCCGCCGGCACCCGCGACGTCGCCATCCGTGGCCGCGCCGAACACATCCAGGCGGTGGTGCGCTCGGAGTTCTCCGCGCTGCAGGCGCGCCGTGGCCTGCGCCACCTGGAAGCCTCGCTGCGCGAAACCGAGCGCCGCTGCGATGCGCTCATCGCCTCCTCGCGCGACCCGATCGCCTACGTGCACGAGGGCATGCACATCCGCGCCAATGACGCCTACCTGGAAATGTTCGGCTTCGAGGACTTCGAGGAAATCGAAGGCCTGACCGTGCTCGACCTGGTCGCGCCGGCGCACGCCGACACCTTCCGCCAGCTGCTCAAGAAGATGAGCAAGGGCGAAGCGCCGCCGCGCCAGCTCGAACTGCAGGCCCAGCGCGCCGACGGCAGCGTCTTCGACGCGGTGATGGAGTTCACCCCGGCCACCTACGAAGGCGAGAACTGCCTGCAGATCGTCTTCCGCCAGCAGGCGGTGGACGCGGAAATGGTGAAGGAGCTCGACACCCTTCGCCAGCGCGACCAGCTCACCGGCCTGTTCAATCGCCAGCATTTCATGAGCGAGCTCGAAGCCGCCGTGATGCGCGCCACCGAAGGCAAGGACAAGCAGGCCCTGCTGCTGGTGGAACCGGACCACTACGAGAACCTGCTGGCCGAGATCGGCCTGGCCGGCGCCGACGAACTGATCAAGGGCGTGGCCGACCGGCTCACCGGCGCGCTGGACAAGGACACGATGCTGGCGCGCATGAGCGACCACGGTTTCGCCGTGCTGTGCCTGGCCCACGACCACAACCAGAGCCAGAAGCAGGCCGAACGCATCCGCGAGGCCTTCAAGGACCACATCCTCGAGCTGGGCGAGCGTTCGGTGAACCTGAGCGTCAGCGTCGGCGGCGTGCAGATCGGCGAACGCATCGCCTCGGTCACCCAGGTGATGGGCAAGTCCAGCCAGTGCCTGGCGTCCTGCGAAGGCATGGGCGGCAACCGCATCGAGATCTTCGACCCGGCCGCTCGTGACCGCGCCGAGGAAGAGCGCATCCAGGCCTGGGTGCTGCGCATCCGCGAAGCCCTGGCCGGCGACCAGTTCGTGCTGCACTACCAGCCGATCATCAGCCTCACCGGCGCCGAGGAAGAAAACTACGACGTCTACCTGCGGATGAAGGGGCCGAGCGGCGAAGTGATCCCGCCGGTCACCTACCTGGCCATCGCCGAAGAACACGGCCTGCTCGACGACATCGACCGCTGGGTGATCAGCCACGCCATCGGCGTCATCGCCGAACGCGAGAAGGCCGGCAAGACCACCAACCTGTTCGTCAAGATCACCCCGGCCTCGCTGGTCGAAGGTGGCCTTGAAAAACACATCGCCGAACAGCTCAAGGCCCATGGCGTGGCCGGCGAGCGCCTGGTGCTGCAGATTCCGGAATCGAAGGTGTTCACCCACCTCAAGTCACTGCAGTCGTTCCAGAAGTCGGTTTCGGCCATGGGCTGCAGGCTGGCCCTGGAACAGTTCGGCACCGGCCTGAACTCCTTCCAGATGCTGACCCACTTCGACCCGGCCATCCTCAAGATCGACCGCAGCTTCATCACCGAACTGGGCAAGAACCCGGACGTTCAGAAGCAGGTGCGCGGGATCGTCGAAAAGGCCCACGCCGAAGGCAAGCTGGCGCTGGCGGAGTTCGTTTCCGATGCGTCCACCATGAGCGTGCTCTTCGGCATGGGGGTCGACTTCGTCGAAGGCAACTTCCTGGCCACCCCCGGCCCGCAGATGAACTACGACTTCGGCTGAACCACCCTCAGATCGTCGCAGGCATCTTGCGCAGGGCGTTGATGCGCTCGGTCAGCGGCGGATGGGTCATGAACAGGCGGCGCAGGCCGTGGCCGACCGCGCCGGAAATGCCGAAGGCGCGGACTTCGCTCGGCAAGGTGGTCTGGCCGTAGGTCTGGTTGAGCCGCTCGAGCGCGGCGATCATCTTTTCGCGACCGGCCAGGCGGGCACCGCCCGCATCGGCACGGAACTCGCGCCAGCGGCTGAACCACATCGCCACCACCGAGGCGAGCACGCCGAAGATGACGTCCAGCACCAGCACCGTGATGAAGTAGAACGGGCCCGTGCCGCCGTCCCGGTTGCCGCTCAGCGCCGCGTCGATGACCCGGCCGACGATGCGCGACAGGAAGATCACGAAGGTGTTGAGCACGCCCTGGATGAGCGCCATCGTCACCATGTCGCCGTTGGCCACGTGGCTGACTTCATGCGCCAGCACCGCCTCCGCCTCGTCGCGGGTCATGCTGCGAAGCAGGCCGGTGGACACCGCCACCAGCGCGTTGTTGCGGCTCGGGCCCGTGGCGAAGGCGTTGATCTCCGGCGCATCGTAGATGCCCACCTCGGGCATCGCGATGCCGGCCGCTTCGGCCTGGCGCTTCACCGTGGCTTGCAGCCAGGCTTCGCCTTCGTTGCGCGGTTCGGTGATCAGGTGCAGGCCGGTGCTGCGCTTGGCCATCCACTTGGAAATGGCCAGCGAAATGAAGGCGCCGCCGAAACCAAACACGGCCGCGAACAGCAGCAGCGCGCCGTTGTTGCCCAGGGTGACGCCGAAGACGTTCTGCAGCACGCTCATCACGATGCCCAGCAACACCAGCACCGCGAGGTTGGTGGCAATGAATAGTCCGACTCGCTTGAACATGGGGTCTCTCTCGTGGGGATGGCGGCTTCGCCGCCGTTCTGGGGTTAAATTGTCTCAGTGACGGTTAAATTCAAGTCGTGATGAACCCAGACCCGCCCTACCGGGGCCGCTTCGCACCCTCGCCGACCGGTCCGCTGCACTTTGGCTCGCTGGTCGCGGCGCTGGGCAGCTGGCTGTTCGCGCGCCGGGCCGGCGGCCAGTGGCTGGTCCGGATCGAAGACCTCGACCCCCCGCGTGAAGTTCCCGGCGCGGCCCGGCAGCAGTGCGCCGCGCTCGAGCGATTCGGCCTGGTGCCGGACGCCGTCCCCTGGGTCCAGTCCACCCGCGGCGACGCCTACGCGGCGGCCGTGGACAGCCTGCTGGCTGCTGGCCATGCCTTTGAATGCCACTGCAGCCGTAGCGACCTGGCGGCGGTCGCCGGCATTCACAAACGCTGCGTGGGAAGGCCCCGGCCCAGGCGATCGCCGGCAGTGCGCCTGCGCGTCCCCGAAGGACGCCTTGGCTTCCAGGACCGCATCCAGGGCGAATTCAGCCAGGACCTCGAAAGCGAGGTCGGCGATTTCGTGCTGCGCCGGGCCGACGGTTTCTGGGCCTACCAGCTGGCGGTGGTCGTCGACGACGCGGCGCAGGGCATCACCGATGTCGTGCGCGGCGCCGACCTGCTCGATTCCACGCCGCGGCAGATTTACCTGCAGCACTGCCTGGGCCTGCCGACGCCGGGTTACGCGCACCTGCCGCTGGTGCTCGACGAGCAGGGTCTCAAGCTCGGCAAGTCGCTGGCCGCCCTGCCCGTCGATGCGCAGGCGCCCCTGCCGGCACTGCACGCGGCCTGGTGCTTCCTGGGCCAGGAGCCACGATGCCTGCCCCGCGCCGGGCACGCCGCCGATGCGCTGGTGGCGGCACTGCCCCACTTCGACCCGGATCGCATTCCGCGCACGCGCCCGCTCGCCCCGGTCGCAGGCGCGTGAAGGCCGCGGGCCGCTTGCTTGCATCCCGGCGACCGCTGGGGGATGCTCCGGAGCCCGCCTGCCGTCGCGAACTTCCGGTGCCCTGCATGTCGCATGTCCGCATCATCAAGAAGTACCCGAACCGCCGCCTTTACGACACCGAGATTTCCAGCTACGTCACGCTTGAGGACGTCCGCCAGCTGATCGTGGACGGCGAAAACTTCGTGGTGCGCGACGCCCGCAGCGGCAACGACATCACCCGGCCCGTGCTGATGCAGATCATCGCCGAGCACGAAGAGCACGGGCAGCCGATCTTCACCACCGAGCTGCTGACCCAGGTCATCCGCTTCCGCGGCGACTCGATGCAAGGCCACCTGGGCAGCTTCCTGGAGCGCAGCCTGCAGTTCTTCCTGGAACAGCAGCAGCAGATCCGCGGCCAGATCGGCCAGCTCGTCGGCCAGGCGCCCTGGGCGCTGCTCAACCAGCTCGCCGAGCGCAACCTCGATATCTGGCGTTCCTTCCAGCAGGGCCTGGGCAGCGGCGGCGGTGTGTCCGGCACGACGGCCCGCAAGACGACGCGCACGCCGAAATCCCGCGCCCGCTGACGGCCCCGCGCCGCGCCTAGAGTTCGCGAACCACCCGGAAGCCCAGCCGGGCATTGGTGGTGTCGGCCGGCGTCGACTGGCGGTAGGCAGAGCGCGCGCGATCGAGTGAACTGGCCCAGGACGCGCCGCGGATGACCCGGTCGCTGCACCCGGGGTTGACCCAGGCACTGCCGTCGCGCGGTGCCCGCCGGTAGCTGTCGTGCCAGCAGTCGAGCACCCATTCGCTGACGTTGCCGACCAGGTCGAAGGTGCCGAAGGCTTCCGCCGGGTAGCTGCGCACCGGCGCTGGCCCCCAGTGGCCGTCGTCGTAGCCGGGAATCGCGTTCGCCCACTGTCGCTTGAGCCGCGACTGGTCACCGTCGCCGGTCAGGTTGCCGACCACGCGGGTCGGCGTCCCGTTGCCCCAGGGCCAGGCTTCGTCGCGTCCCGCGCGCAGCGCATATTCGAACTCCGCCTCGCTGGGCAGGCGGTAGCGCTGGCCGGTCTGGGCCGATAGCCAGGCGGCGTAGGCCTGGGCGTCTTCGAAGGCCACGTGCACCACCGGCAGGTCGGGCTTGGCCGGGGCGCCGGCGTAGTCCCGCCGCCAGTCGACGCGGCCGTGTTCACCCATGACCCCGCCCTTCTCGTCGTACACCGTGGAGCGACCGCGGCGGGTGGCCAGCGAACGATGGCCGCTGGCTTCGACGAAGGCGCGGAAGTCGGCCACGGTGGTTTCGTTGCGGGCGATGGCGAAGCCGCGCTCGAACGAAACCGTGTGTCGCGGGCCTTCGTTTTCCAGCCGTCCGCGTTCGTCCTCGGGCGACCCCATCCTGAACTCGCCATAGGCCAACACCACCATCTCCGGTGCCTCGCCGCCGGAGGCCAGCGGTTCGCGGAACACCTGGCCGGGACGGAAATGCCCGTAGTGGCGCGCCAGCTCGATGCGTTCGCGCAGGCTGTCCAGGCCCTGCGCCTGCAGCGACACCTGTTCGGCTTCTTCCAGGCGTCGCGCCGCCAGCTCCAGGTCGAGCGCGTCCACGGCCGCGTGGCCCTGGGCGAGCAGCGTTTCGGTGCGTGCCTGGCGCAGTTCGACGATGCGCGCCAGCATGTCCTGCATGGCCGCCGAATCGGGCACGATGCGGGCGGCCTCCGATTGCAGGCGTTCGGAGGCCGGGTAGTCGCCGTTCTGGGCCGCGGCAAGGGCGCGGTCCAGGTGCCGCGCCTGCAGCCTGGCCAGGCCGTCGCTGGCCGGCAGGTAGTCGGGGAATGCGCGCAGCGCGCTGCGGTAGGCCGCCACCGCACCCTCGCCTTCGGGCTTGAAGATGCGGTTGGCCGCGGCGCGGGCTTCGGCCAGGTGCACCGCGTCCTGTGCCCGGCGTGCGGCGGCCAGTGCCTCGCGGTAAGCCGCGAGGTCCGGATGCTGCGGTTGGGCGCGCGCCGCCAGCCGCTCGGCACGTTCGGCGTCCACGAAGCGCCCCTCGGTCAGGGCGACGCGGCCGCGACGCAGGACTTCCGCCAGGATGCGTTCCACGCCAGCCAGCGCTTCTGCGTTGTCCCCGTCGGTCGCCAGCACGCCCAGCAGCCATTCCATGGCACCCGGCTCCGGATCCGGCGCCGGTGCGGCTTCGGCACTGACGTCACCCGGCGCGTCCGGGGCGGTTTGCGCCGGCGGCACGCCGGCCAGGTCCGCCGGCGGCACGAACAGCCGGCCCTGCGCCTCCGCGTCCCTGGCGGCGGCCAGCGCCCGGCGGATGCCGTCGCCGGCGACCGCGGGAACGTCCGGCGTCCAGGCCGGCACGTCCACTTCCTCCGGTCTCGGCGCCAGCACCACCTCGCGCTCGAGCTCTTCGGGGTCGACCGTCACCGGCGCCGCCGGGGTGCCGGCAGTGGTCGGGTCGGATTCGGACTCACCGCCGCAGGCCGCGAGCAGCAGGGCGGCCAGCAGTCCGACCGGCAGGATTCTCGCGAGCTTGGTCATCATCTTCGGGCGCGGGCGCCCTTCGGCCTCGGTTCGGTCTGGCGAGCCGAACTTAGGCTAAGGTGCCGGCTCCTGGCAACCAAATGGACCCCCGTGACTTCCTGGATCGACCGCCCCGACGCCCTGTCCGAACGCCTCGCCCGCTGGGCCGGCCAGCCCCTGGTGGCGCTGGACACCGAATTCATCCGTGAACGCACCTATTACCCGCAGCTGGCCCTGGTGCAGCTTTCGGTGCCCGACGAGATCCTGCTGGTGGACCCGCTGGTCCCGGGCATGGACGCGGCCCTGCGGCCGCTGCTGGTCGACGCTTCGGTCACCAAGGTCATGCACAGCGCCAGTGAGGACCTGCAGGCGCTGCAGCGCGGCTGCGCCGCCCTGCCGGCACCGCTGTTCGACACCCAGGTCGCGGCGGCGATGTGCGGACTGGGCGCCGGCCTGGGCTACCAGAAGCTGGTGGAACAGGTGACCGGCGTGCAGCTGGCCAAGGGCGAGACCCGGTCGGACTGGCTGCGCCGGCCGCTGAGCGATGCCCAGAAGGAATATGCCGCCGACGACGTTCGCCATGTGCATGCCCTGCACGCCTTCCTGGACCGGGAGCTGGCCGAGCGCGGTCGCCACGCCTGGCTGCAGCAGGACGCCGAACGCGCGCTGCACAACGCCGCCGATGAATCCGACGATCCCTGGCCGCACCTGGCCGTTCGCAGCGCCCAGTCGCTCGATGCCGAAGGCCAGGCGCGCCTGGTGCGGCTGCTGCGCTGGCGCGAGGGCCAGGCGCGTCGCAGCGACAAGCCCAAGAGCTGGGTCCTGGACAATGAACTGGCCGTGGCGCTGGCACGCCGGCCGCCCCGCAGCCTCTCGGAGTTCCACGCCACGCTCGACCGCCACCCCAAGGCACCGCGCAAGGCCCGCGGCGAGCTCTGGGACGTGCTGTCACCGCCCCTGGCCGACGGCGAAACCGACTTGCCGCTGGCCCTGGGCGACAGCCTGGACAAGGCCAGGGTCAAGGCCATGCAGCAGGCGGTGGCCACCCTTGCCGCCGAACATGGGCTGCCCGAAGGCCTGCTGTGCTCCCGCAAGCACCTTGAGGCCCTGCTTTCCGGCCGCGGCTGGCCCGATGCCCTGTCCGGGTGGCGCCGCGAGCTCCTGGCACCGGCCCTGGAGCCCCTGCTGGCCAATGGCTAGCCTTCGCCGCCACATGTCCTTATAATTTCCCGACCTTCCGTGGGGGGGTAGCTCAGCTGGGAGAGCGCATCGTTCGCATCGATGAGGTCGTGGGTTCGATCCCCATCCTCTCCACCACGAATTCCGGAAAGGGCCAGGAGCAATCCTGGCCCTTTTTCGTTGCGTCGCGCCTTGCCCCGTGCCTCCGGCGACTCCCATACTGGATCGGCGACCCTTGCCGGAGTCCGGATCCATGCCGATGAATCGACTGCCGACGGTCCTCGCCTTCGTGCTCGCCGGCTTGTCGGCAGCGCTGCTGGCCTGTGGTTCGCCGGGTCGCGCCGAAACCCCCGGCGTGCCTCCCGATCCGGCCGGACCGATCAGGACGCCGATACCGGTTTCGCCGCGGTCTGCCCTCGTGGCTGCCCTGCTTTGCGACGTACCCGACCCGCTTGGCGTCCTGCGGGAACTCGCCGCCGGGCCCGAGGCCGCCGCGGCCGACGGCATGACCGTCCTCAGCAATGGGCGGGACGGCCTGGAGGAGCGGATAGAGGTGAGACTCTCGCCGTCCCTGGCGCTGCCGATCGGCAACGGCAATGCACAGGTCCGATCCGTGACCCTGTCCTTCGATCCCCCGGTCCCTGGCTTCGGCGCACTCGTTTACGCGCACGTCCAGGGCGACGCCGGGGCGGCCATCGAGTCGCTGGGACTGCAGCCACGGACCAGTCATCCCGCCGCCATTGCCGATTGGGTGCGCCCGGCCGGCAAGGACGCCCAGGACGGCGCCTTCGCCGACTGTCCCGACATGGTCGGCCTGCACGAGCTCGCCCCTGGCCGCTACCTGCTCGGCTGCGGATGGTGCAACGGCTGAAACCCGGCGGGACGAGCGGCTTGGTAAGGAACGACCGGGCCCGGCCGGCGCCGCGTCCAGGAGGCAACCATCGGGACCTGGGCAATCCCCGTGATTGGCCCCGCCCCTGCCCCCCATGAGACAATCTCGAAGTTAAGCCGCAGGCCCGCCCCGGCGGGCCGCATGGCCCCGTAGCTCAGCTGGATAGAGCATCCCCCTCCTAAGGGGAAGGTCACACGTTCGAATCGTGTCGGGGTCGCCATTCCAAAGGCCGAACCACGGCCCCCGTTTCCGGAGTATTCAATGACCCACGCAGTCCTTTCCGCCCTTGGCCTTTCCGGCCAGGAATCCGGCACCTACCTCGGCCACGGCGAGTGGTCGCAGACACGCGATGCCGGCGTCATCGAGCCGGTCAACCCGGGCAATGGCGAGGTGCTGGGCAAGGTTTATGCGTCCTCGCAGTCCGACTACGACACCATCGTCGAGCGCGCCCAGGCCGCCTTCAAGGTCTGGCGCAGCACCCCGGCCCCGCGCCGCGGCGAGGCGATCCGCCTGTGCGCCGACGCGCTGCGCACCCACAAGGACGCCCTGGGCTCCCTGGTCGCGCTGGAAATGGGCAAGTCCAAGCCCGAAGGCGACGGCGAGGTCCAGGAGATGATCGACATCGGCGAATTCGCCGTCGGTCTCTCCCGCCAGCTCTACGGCCTGACCATGCACTCCGAGCGTCCCGGCCACCGCATGTACGAGCAGTACCACCCGCTGGGCATCGTCGGCATCATCTCGGCCTTCAATTTCCCGGTCGCGGTCTGGGCATGGAATGCCTTCGTGGCCGGCGTCTGCGGCGACATCTGCATCTGGAAGCCCTCGCCCAAGACCCCGCTGTCGGCGATCGCCTCGATGAAGATCTGCAACGAAGCGCTGCGCAAGGGCGGCTTCCCGGACATCTTCTTCCTGTTCAACGACGGTGGCACCGACCTGGCCCAGGCCTTCGTCGACGACAAGCGCATCCCGCTGATCAGCTTCACCGGCTCGACCAAGGTCGGCCGCCACGTCGGCGAGCGCGTTGCCCGCCGCATGGGCCGCAGCCTGCTCGAGCTGGGCGGCAACAACGCCATGATCGTCGACGCCACCGCCGACCTGAAGCTGGCCATCCCGGCCATCGTCTTCGGCGCCGTCGGCACCGCCGGCCAGCGCTGCACGTCGACCCGTCGCGCCTTCATCCATGAATCGATCTTCGACGACGTGCTGGCCAAGCTCGTCGCCGGCTACAAGCAGGTAGAAAAGAAGATCGGCGATCCGACCGACCCGGCCAACCTGATGGGTCCGCTCAACAGCAAGGACGGCGTGCAGGCCTACCTGGACGCGGTCAAGAAGGCCCAGGCCGCCGGCGGCAAGGTTGAAACCGGCGGTGCCGCGCTCGACCGCCCGGGCAACTTCGTGCTTCCGACCATCATCACCGGCCTGAAGAACAGCGACGAGATCGTGCAGCACGAAACCTTCGCCCCGATCCTGTACGTCATGCCCTACTCCGACCTGGACGAGGCCATCGCCATGCAGAACGACGTGCCGCAGGGCCTGTCTTCGGCGATCTTCACCCAGAACCTCAAGGCCGCCGAGCAGTTCCTGGCCGCCTGGGGTTCGGATTGCGGCATCGCCAACGTCAACATCGGCACCTCCGGCGCCGAGATCGGCGGCGCCTTCGGCGGCGAAAAGGAAACCGGCGGTGGCCGCGAATCCGGCTCCGACGCGTGGAAGGTCTACATGCGCCGCCAGACCAACACCATCAACTACTCCGACGCGCTGCCGCTGGCACAGGGCATCAAGTTCGACCTCTGAGGCTACGTCCATGAACATGGCTCCACGGCAAACCAGCGCCCTTGCGATCACCAGCCTAGTCAGCGGTTTGCTGGGCTGGACCTTCCTGCCGCTGGTGGGGAGCCTCGTTGCCATCGTCACGGGCCACATGGCCCGTGCCGAGATCCGGCGCGCCAACGGCCAGGTGGACGGCGATGGCCTGGCCATCGCCGGCCTGGTGCTGGGCTGGCTGGTCGTCGCCATTTCGGTGCTGACCGTGCTGGTCTTCGTCGTCTTCCTGGGTGGCCTGGCGGCGTTGTTGGCCGTACTGGGCATCAGCGGCCAACTCTGACAGGCAGGCCGCATGTATTCGCTGGCAAGACCCTTCCTGTTCCACCTTGACGCGGAACAGGCCCACGGCGTGGGCCTTCGCGCGATCGAGACCGCCTACCGCATGGGCATGAGCCCGCTGCTGGCTGGCCGGCCCAAGCCGCTGCCGACCAAGGCCTTCGGCCTGGTCTTCCCCAATCCGGTCGGCTGCGCCGCCGGCCTGGACAAGGACGGCAACCACGTCGACGCCCTGCTGTCGCTGGGCTTTGGCTTCGTGGAGGTCGGCACGACCACGCCGCGACCGCAGGAAGGCAATCCGCGCCCGCGCATGTTCCGGTTGCCCGAGCACAATGCCGTCATCAACCGCCTGGGTTTCAACAACCTGGGCGTTGATGCGCTGGTGAAGAACGTCTCGCGCGCGCGCCGCAAGCACGGCCTGCTGGGCATCAACATCGGCAAGAACAAGGACACCCACAACGAAGACGCGGCCGACGACTACCTGTACTGCCTGGAACGCGTCTATCCGCTGGCGGACTACGTCACCGTCAACATTTCCTCGCCCAACACCGCCGGCCTGCGCGAACTGCAGGAAGAACAGCAATTGCGCCGCCTGGTCGGCGAGCTGCGCGAAGCCCAGGAAAAACTCGGCGCCCAGCATGGCAAGCGGGTGCCGATGCTGGTCAAGGTCGCGCCGGACCTGTCCGACGACGACGTCGACGCCTGCGCCCGCGTGCTGGGCGACCTGAAGGTGGACGGCGTGATCGCCACCAACACCACGCTCGACCGCCTGCCGGTGGAAGGCCACGCCTTCGCCCATGAAGCCGGCGGCCTGTCCGGCGCGCCCCTGTATGGCAAGTCCACTGCGGTCCTGCGGCGACTGCGCGGACGCCTGGATGAATCCATCCCGATCATCGGCGTTGGCGGCATCCTCAGCGGTGCCGACGCCGCCGGCAAGATCACCGCCGGCGCACTGATGGTGCAGTTCTATACCGGCCTGATCTACCGCGGACCGGAGCTCATCGGCGAATGCGTGCAATCCATGCGCCGCCGTCGCGAGGGCGTTGCGTGAGCGGCTACCAGCTGGCCGACTCGGTCTCGCTGGCTGGCCGCAATACCTTCCGTGTCGCCGCCCGCGCGGCGATGATGGCCGACGTCTCGCGCGCCGACGCGCTGGCGGAACTGTTCGAGTTCGCCATGCTGCGCGACGGCCCGGTGCTGGTGCTGGGCGAAGGCAGCAACCTGCTGTTCGTCGGTGATTTCCCGGGCGTGGCCATCTGCCTGACCATGGCCGGCGTGGCGATCATCCGCGACGACGGCGACACCGCCGTGGTCCGCGCCGAAGCGGGCGTGAACTGGAACGACCTGGTCGGCTGGACGCTCGCGCGCGGCCTGTGTGGCCTGGAGAACATGGCCCTCATCCCGGGCACGGTCGGCGCCGCGCCGATCCAGAACATCGGCGCCTATGGCGTCGAGGTCGGCGAGTTCGTCGAGGCCGTCGAGGCGTTCCAGCGCGACACCGGCCAGGTCAAGCGCCTGCCGGCCGCCGACTGCGCCTTTGGCTACCGCGACAGCCTGTTCAAGCGCGAGCCCGAACGCTGGGTGGTCACCGCGCTCGAGCTGAGACTGCCCCGCCAGCGTGAGCTGCGGCTCGACTATGCCGGCGTGCGCGAGGAACTGGCCGCCATGGGCGTGGACACGCCGCGCGCCGTGCATGTCGCCGAAGCCATCAGCCGCCTGCGCACGCGCAAGCTGCCCAACCCGGCGCTGCTGGGCAATGCAGGAAGCTTTTTCAAGAATCCCGTGGTCGACGCCGGCACGGCGGCGGCGCTGAAAGCCCAACACCCCGCCCTGCCCGTCTTCGCGGGCGCCGACGACGCGCACAAGCTGTCCGCCGCCTGGATGATCGAAGCCTGTGGCTGGAAGGGCCGGCGCGAAGGCGACGCCGGCGTCGCCGAACAGCACGCCCTGGTGCTGGTCAACCACGGCCAGGCCACCGGCCAGCAATTGCTGGACCTGGCCCGACGCATCGCGGCTTCGGTGAAGGACCGCTTCGGCGTCGCGCTCGAGCCGGAACCGCGCATCATCGGCGCCCGTTTCACCACCGGGTGAACGCCGCCCCGGCCCAGGCTTCGCAGGTCACCCGCGCCGTCGGGCTGATGGCGCTGGGCACCGTCCTGTTCGGCTTCATGGCGGTCTGCATCCGCCTGGCGTCCGAACAACTGCATCCGTTCGAAATCGCCTTCTTCCGGAACTTCTTCGGTTTCGTGGTGCTGCTGCCGATCCTGTTCCGGCATGGGCCCTCGCTGCTGCGCACCGACAAGCTGGGTTTCTACATCGGCCGCTGCAGCATCGGCATGGTGTCGATGCTCGCGGGTTTCTGGGCCATCGTGAACCTGCCCCTGGCCCAGGCCATCGCGCTGTCGTATTCGACGCCGCTGTTCGTCACCATCGCCGCGGTCATCGTGCTGGGCGAAGTGGTGCGGGCCCGACGCTGGACGGCGGTCATCGTCGGTTTCCTGGGCGTGCTGCTGATCGTGCAGCCGGGCAGCCAATCCTTCACCACCGGCAGCCTGGTGGCGCTGCTGGCGGCGGTCGCCAGCGCCAGCGCGGCGATCAGCATCAAGTTCCTTTCGCGCACCGAACATCCCGACGCCATCGTCATCTGGACGACGATGCTGTGGATACCGATGTCGCTGGTGCCGGCCCTGATGGTCTGGGAAACGCCAGCCGGCATCACCTGGCTGTGGATCGTGCTGGCGGGCTCACTGGGCAGCATCGCCCACATGTTCTGGACCCGCGCCCTGCGCCTGGGCGACGCCTCGATGCTGACCCCGATCAGTTTCCTGCAGATCCTGGTCGTGGGCGCCTTTGGCTGGTGGCTGTTCGGTGAAACCCTGGACCGCTGGACCGTGCTCGGCGCGGCCATCATCTTCGGGTCCAACGTCTACATCGCCCGCCGCGAAGCCAAGCTGGCCCGGCAGGCGGTCACCGACCCCGAGATCAATCCGGAAACGCCGACACCGCGCTAGCCGCCGGGTGGACGGTCGGCGCGGTTCGCGGTTTCCTCCTGGATGAACTCAAGCACGTCCTCGTGCCGGGCTTCGCGCTGGTCGGCGGGCAGGTCGAGCAACCATTGCACGTCGCTGGCCAGGACCGCCCGTGCCCGGTCTGGGTTGCCTGCGCGGTCCAGGGCCTGGGCCAGGGCCCAGCCGAGCCGTGCGTTGGGTTCGTCGCCCGGCTCCCGTCCGGCTTCGGCGCGTGCCCGCAGCGCCTCGAACTGGCCGATGGCCTGCGGCAGCTGGCCCGCTCGCAGCCAGACCAGGCCCTGCATCATCTCCGCCATGACCGTCTGCGGATGCGCCGTCCCGAGCACGCGGACGGCCAGCGGCCGGGCCCGGTCCAGCTGCGCCTGCACCGACGCCGTCGGCCGTGCGGCGCGATGCATCGTGCTGGCGTGGTTGACCTCGAGGAACACCGTATCCGGGTGCTCTGGCCCGAGCAGCCGGCGCCGGGCCTGCAGCAGCTCATCTTCCATGCGCAGGGCCTCCTCGAATTGCCGGCGTCGCGCCAGCAGGGAGGCCAGGTTGAGCTTGGTCCGCAGCGTGACCGCGGCGTCGTCGCCATAGAGCCGCTGCCTGGCCTCCAGGACCGAGCGCATCAGCGCTTCGGCTTCTTCGTACTGGCGCAGCCCCAGCAGCATGTTCGCCAGGTTGCCGCGCTCGGACAGCGTGACCGGATGTTCGGCGCCCAGCTTGCGGGCGCTTATCCCGGCCCGCTCGCGCTGCAGCTGGGCGGCCGGCGCCAGGTCCCCGTCCATGGCCCGCATCACCGCCAGTCGCCCCATGGTGTTGAGCGTGGTTTCGTGTTCCGGGCCCAGCGATGCGCGCCGGCGAGCGTAGAGGTCTTCGAAGATGGCCCGGGCCTCGGCGATTTCACCCATGCGCCCCCGGCTCAGGCCCAGCTCGTCGAGCAGCATCAGCAGTTTCGGATCATCCGCCCCGCGCCGCGTCCGTTCGCGGTCGTAGAGGGCTTGCTGCATCGCCCGGGCCCTGGGGCGGTCGCCCAGCACGAACACCAGGCTTGCCTGCTGGCTTTCGACATCGAGGCGCACGTCGGCGCCGTCCGGCAAGGACGCCGCGTCACCGAGGATCCGTTCCACGAGCGCCAGCGCCTCGTCCGGACGTCCGTCGCGCGCCATGGCATCGGCCTGCAGGCTGCGTGCGGCGAGGGTTTCAATGGCGGCCGCCCCGTGCACGCGCTCGTGGAAGTCCGCCACTGCCTGGAACTGCTTTGATGCCTGCGCGGGCAGGCCCAAGGCCAATTGCACCTGGCCGATGGCGTTGCGCAACTCGGCGGCGAGGCCGGGCTGGTCGGCGAAGTCGCGCTCGATCGCGAGCAGGGCGCTGGCCAGGATTTCGCGATCAACCAGCTCCCGGGCAAGGTCCGGCGGACTGGTCGCCGCCAGCGCCTGTTCGAACGCCGGCAGGGTGGCCGGGGCGGCCTTGGTCACCTGGTCGCGCAGGCTCGAGGCGATGCCCTGCCCCATCGTTTCGACGTCGATGTCTTCGAGCATGGATTGCTGGAACGCCGTCACCCGCTCCAGGTCGGCGCTGCGCTGCTCGGCCAGCTCGCGCTGCTCGCGCGCCTGCTGGAGGCTGTACAGGGACACGGCAAGGCCGGAGAGCACGGCCAGCGACACCGACGCCGCGGCCGCAAGGCCCAGGCGGTGCCGGCGCAGGTATTTCCCCAGGACATACCGCCGGCTGGGCGGCACCGCCTGCAGGGGCCGGTCCTCGAGGAAACGCTGCAGTTCCTGGACCAGTTCCGCCGCCGAGCTGTAGCGCTCCGCGCGATCCCGGCGCATGGCCTTGAGCACGACCCAGTCGAGCTCGGACCGCAGCACCCGGCGCAACCGCGGTTTGCTCAGGCCAAGCTGTCCCGCACGCGCCGAGGCGCTGCCGGGGGCCAGGGTCTCGATCTGGGCCGAGGGGGGACGAATGGTGGTGCTGGCGGTATGCGCCACTGCGGTGCTGTCTTCCCCGACGCCGGGCCGGCGTCCGGCCAGCAGTTCGTAGAGCAGCACGCCAAGCGAATAGACGTCGGACCGGGTATCGACCTCGACGCCCTCCAGCCCGGCCTGTTCGGGGCTCATGTAGTCCGGCGTGCCGGCGCGCTCGAGCTCGCCGGCGCGTTCGCCGGCGGCCAGGGAGCGGCTGGCGGCCGTGGCGATGCCGAAGTCGATGATCTTGGGCAGCGGCCGGCCGTCCACCTCCGAAACCAGGATGTTGCCGGGCTTGAGGTCGCGGTGGATGACGCCCTTCTGGTGCGCGTGCTGCACGCCCTCGCAAACCCGGATGAACAGCGCCAGGCGTTCGCGCAGGGACAAACCGTGCTCTTCGCAGAACGAGGTGAGCGGACGCCCCTCGATGAACTCCATGACGAAGAACGGGAAACCCTCGGGGGTGGCGCCGGCGTCGTACACCTGGGCGATGGCCGGGTGCTTCATTTGCGCCAGCAGCTGGCGCTCGACCTCGAAGTAGGCCAGGTGGCGGGCGTCGAGCCGCCGCGCGTGCAGCAGCTTGATCGCCACCGTCCGGCGCACCGGTTCGAGCTGGCTGGCCCGGTAGACCTCGCCCATGCCGCCACGGCCCAGCACGCCGTCGATCCGGTAGCGCCCCAGCCGCGCCCCCGGCGCCAGCGCCGCGCCCGCGGCCGGCGGTTCGCCCGGACCGGCCCGTGTCGGCAGCCCTTCGGTCGGCGCGAGGTCGTCGTCTTCGATGCCGCCCATGCCCCTCCCCCTTGCTGGGCCCAGTCTAGCCCAGCGCGAACATGGCGCCCGGCAACCCGCTAAACTCGGCCCAATCCTTCCGCCTGACTCCCATGCGCCAGACCGAGAAGACCTGCATCACCCAACGCACGCTGCTCAGCGACGGACCCCGCCGGTCGGCGCCGCGCTCCGCCTGCGTGGTGGTGATCCACGGCGAAGGCCTGGGCAAACGCGCGGACCTGGGCGAGGCGGCGGTGGTGATCGGCCGCTCGCCGGAATCGGACCTGCACATCCCGCACAACTCGGTGTCGCGCTGGCACTGCCGGATCTGGCGCGACGGCGACAGCTATTACATCGCCGACATGGGCGCCACCAACCGGACCCGGGTCAACGACGTGGCCGTGACCCGCGCCGAACTGGCCGACGGCGACCACATCACCCTGGGCGAGTGCATCCTCAAGTTCATCAGCCACTCCAGCGTGGAGGCGCGCTATCACCAGGAGGTTTACCAACTGGCGACGCGCGATGGCCTGACCGAACTCTACAACCGCCGGCATTTCGTCGAAGCCGTGGACCGCGAGATCGCCCGGGCCACCCGGCACGGCCGGCCGCTGGTGATGTGCATCATCGACGTGGACAAGTTCAAGCCCGTCAACGACAAGTACGGCCACATCGCCGGCGACGACGTGCTTCGCCAGCTGGCGGCCATCGTCCGGCGTTTCGTTCGCGGCGAAGACGTCGCCGCGAGGATCGGCGGCGAGGAGTTCGCGGTGATGTTGCCGGAAACCGACCTGGAGGCCGCCCGCGCCTTCGCCGAACGGCTGCGCGAGGCCGTGGCCGAGGACGTCTTCATGGTGGGCGACGTACCGCACCGGATGACCATCAGCATCGGCATCGCCAGCCTGGCACCGGGACGCGAAGAACGCAGTCCGCTGATGCAGGCCGCCGACAACGCCCTCTACCGGGCCAAGGACGAAGGCCGCAACCGGGTCTGCGTCGAAGCCTAGCCGGCGTCGTCCGCGCCCGCCTGCGCGGGCGCCGGGCGCTGGCCACCGTGCCTGGGCCGCACCACCAGGTAGACCGCGGACACCCAGGCCAGGGCCGCCGCCCAGCCCGCCAGGATGTCCGAGGGGTAATGCACGCCCAGGTACACCCGCGAGCTGCCGACCCACACCGTGAAGCCCAGCCCCAGCACCAGGGCCGGCCAGCGCCAGCGGGTGTGCCAGAGCATCAGCACGATCGCCGCGGACAGGCTCATCGCACCCATGGCATGGCCGCTGGGGAAGCTGTAGCTATGCTCCGGCGCCAGCGACAGCCACAGCGACGGGCGCTCGCGGACGAAGACGGCCTTCGCCACCAGGTTGAGCAGCGCCGAACCGCCGACCGCAATGCCGAAGTAGGTGGCCCGCCGGATGTGGCCGGCCAACAGCAGGCCGGCGAACACCAGCACGACCAGCGGCACGACGCCCCAGGCGTAGCCCAGGTCGCTGGCCAGCAGCATCGCCTGGTCCAGCGCCGGCGAGGCCGATTGCCCGGCCCGGCGCAGCAGCGCCTCGTCGAAGCCGAGCAGGTCGGCCCCGTGGATTTCCTCGGCAAGCTCGGAGAACAGCGACAGCGGCATCGCGATGCCCAGGAACACGAGCAACATGCGCCGCCAGCGGCGCGCCAGCAGGCGCCGGGTACCGCGCCACAGGGCCGGCGCGTGGGCTTGCAGGCGACGCCCGTGGCGCGCCAGCCAAGCCCGCCGGCTCAGGCGGCGCCCCCGCCGTAACGACGCGCGACGTACTGGTCGATGACGCCGACGAAGTCATCGGCGATGTTCTCGCCGCGCAGGGTCATGGCCTTCTGGCCGTCGATGAAGACCGGCGCCGACGGCGCCTCGCCGGTGCCCGGCAGCGAAATGCCGATGTCGGCATGCCGCGACTCGCCGGGACCGTTGACCACGCAGCCCATCACCGCCAGCGACAGGTTCTCGACGCCCGGATACTTGAGTTTCCAGACCGGCATCTGGCCGCGCACGTGTTCCTGCACCTTCTGCGCCAGCACCTGGAAAAACTCGCTGGTGGTGCGGCCACAGCCCGGGCAGGCGGTGACCAGAGGCGTGAATGCACGCAGGCCCATCGTCTGGAGCAGTTCCTGCGCGACCTGCACTTCCAGCGTCCGCGCGGCGCCGGGTTCGGGCGTGAGCGAAATCCGGATGGTGTCACCGATGCCTTCCTGCATCAGCACCGCCAGCGCGGCGCTGGAGGCGACGATGCCCTTGCTGCCCATGCCGGCCTCGGTCAGGCCCAGGTGCAGCGCGAAATCAGAGCGCGCCGCCAGGTCGCGGTAGACCGCGATCAGCTCCTGCACGCCGCTGACCTTGGCCGAGAGCACGATGCGTTCGCGCGCCAGCCCGATTTCCACGGCGCGTTCGGCCGACTCCAGCGCCGACACCACCAGGGCTTCGCGCAGCACCCGGGCCGCGTCCCAGGGTTCGGCGCGGGCGGCGTTTTCGTCCATCAGGCGCGCGGCCAGGGCCTGGTCGAGCGAACCCCAGTTCACGCCGATGCGCACCGGCTTGTCGAACTCGATGGCCTTCTCGACGATGGCCGCGAACTGGGTGTCGCGCTTCTTGCCGAAGCCGACGTTGCCCGGGTTGATGCGGTATTTGGCCAGCGCTTCGGCGCAGGCCGGCTCGGCCGCGAGCAGGCGGTCGCCGTTGTAGTGGAAGTCGCCGACCAGGGGCACCGGCACGTTCATCATGTCCAGCTTGTCGCGGATGCGCGGAACCGCGGCGGCGGACTCGGGGTTGTTGACCGTCACCCGCACCAGCTCCGAGCCGGCACGCCAGAGCTCGGCCACCTGCTTCACCGTGCTGGCGACGTCGGCGGTGTCGGTGTTGGTCATCGATTGCACGACGATCGGCCCGCCGCCACCGATGCGGACCGGTCCGACCGCCACGGCACGGGTGCCGCGCCGCGGCATCGCCTTGGCTTCGCTCATGCCGGTTCGCCCTCCAGGGCGTCATTGGACTCGCTGTCGTCCGGCACCGCGGCCTCGGGCAGTCGTTCACCGAGCAGGACGTAGTCGCCGGCATTGAGCAGCACCTCGACCTCCTCGAGCAGGTCGGGGCCGCGCATGCCGACTTCGGGAATGTGGCTGGCCGAGTCGTGGATCACCTCGACCCGGCTGCCGGCCTCGATCGACGCGCTGCAGACGAAGCAGCGCCCCGGGGTGCCGTCGATCGGGAAAACCTCGACGGCGCGCTGGACCTGGCGGCTGCCGCCATCGGGGCTGACCGCGCGCAGGGCGACCGGGCTCGAGCGCCGCGACAGCAGTTCCACGCCCGCCGACAGGCTGCCGTCGGTTTCATAGCGCAACCAGCGCATCACGCCGACCATCCAGTCGGTGTCGTCCTGGTCCTCGCCGAAGCCCAGGCCGACCAACTCGCCCACTTTCGCGCGCGCCTGCTCGGCGCTGTCCCAGGCCATGCGATAGCCACCGAGACTCTGGTCGAGCACCCGCGCGCTGAAGCGCGGCAGCTTGGTCATCGAGGCACTGCCCTGGGTCCAGGCGGCGCCGGCGATCACGTGCACGGTGCCCTGGGCGGACTGCCGCATGAAGGTATCGAAATCGCGTTGCCCGGCCAGCAGGTAGTGCAGGCCGCTCAGGCCCAGCACGGTGTCCAGCGAATGCCCGGCGGGCAGCCGCACCAGGCCGCGTGCGGCCATCTGGCCGAACGCGCGATGCAGGCGGATCAGCAGGTCGTTGCCCACCGGCACCGACAGTCCCGGCGTGGGCGCCAGTTCGCCCTGGCCGTCGCGCACGCGGCGCAGGGCGCGTTCGACGTCCTCGGCAAACGGCGCCAGGTCGAGCCAGGTCGACGGCGATTCGTCGCTGCCACCGGCGCCGGGGCCACGGTCGGCGTCGTTGGGCACCACCGGGGCGATGCCCTCGGGCGCGTGCGTGAGCAGGCCACAGCGCGCCGCATAACCGCGCGTGGCAGGCCAGAGCGCATCCTGTTCAGTCTGCGCGAAGGCGTAGGGATTCACCGAGGCCATCAGCAAGGCCTGCATGTAAAGCGTGTGCACGTCGTTGGCGCCGCCGGCGGCCTTGTCCTCGGTGGTCTTGCGCTCGAGCTTTAGCGCGCTGGCGAAGCGGTGCAGCCGGTGCAGGCCCTGCCAGGCGCCGGCGGGCGCCGGCCGGTAGACGCGCCAGGCCAGCGCCAGCGAACGCACGTAGTGCCAGGCCGAGCGTTCCAGCGCCGACAGCACGCTGGACCCACGGAGGAAAGGCACGCTGCCGGAAGGGGCGCACAGTTCGCAGGCGGCCTGGCGGTATCCGATGGCCAGATTGAGGTGGAACTGGCCGGCGACCGAAGCCGCGCGCGCCTGGTCGGGCGGCAAGGGCAGCGAGCTGCCCTGGAATCCACGCTCGAGCAGGACGATCGCCTCGAGTGCGGTGCCGCGCACCTCTTCGAGCGCCGCCAGGCGCTTCCCGCCGTCCAGGCGCTGGCCGGCCAGCCCTTCAAGGGCGCGGGCGATTTCCTGCTCGGCGGCCTGCGGGTTGGCCCGCGGCAACGCCGCGACCCAGGCTTTGACCTTTTTCGGTTCGGCCGGGAAACGCACGGGACCACCGGCGGTGGGCGGCAGGTCCTGGCACAGGCGGCGGTAGCTTTCGCTCATTCGGAGTCCTCGTGGCGCGAACAGTTTAGACCGGCTCGCGGGCCGGCCCCACCCCCAGGGTGAACGGCAGCGGGTATCCTGTGGGGCCCTCCCCGGCCCGAGCCATGTCCACCCTAGCCCGCGAACGCCAGGTCCTGCGCCCGTCCCAGCTCAATGCGCTGGCGCGCGACCTGCTTGAGGGCAGCTTCCCGCAGGTCTGGGTGGAGGGCGAGATCAGCAATTTCTCCCGGCCGGCCTCGGGCCACGCCTATTTCACCCTCAAGGATGCCCGCGCCCAGGTGCGCTGCGCCCTGTTCCGGTCCAATGCCGCCCGCCTGCGCTTCGCGCCGCGCGACGGCATGCTGGTGCTGGCGCGTGGCCGGCTGACCCTCTACGAAGCCCGCGGCGACTACCAGCTGGTCCTGGAGCACCTGGAGGAAGCCGGCGAAGGGGCCCTCCGGCGTGCCTTCGAGGAACTCAAGGCGCGCCTGGCCGCCGAGGGCCTGTTCGACACCTCGCGCAAGCGGCCGCTGCCCGCCTTCGTTCGCCGGCTGGCGGTGGTCACCTCGCCGCGCGGCGCGGCGGTGCGCGACGTGCTGAGCGTGCTGGCGCGGCGCTTCCCGCTGCTGGAAGTGGATGTGCTGCCGGTGCCGGTGCAAGGCGAAGGTGCCGCCGCGCAGATCCTGGACATGCTGCGGCGCGCCGCTGGCTCCGGCCGCTACGACCTGGTGCTGCTGACCCGTGGCGGGGGTTCGCTCGAAGACCTCTGGGCCTTCAACGACGAAGCCCTGGCACGTGCCATCGCCGCCTCGCCGGTGCCGGTGGTCGCGGCGGTCGGGCACGAGGTCGACGTCAGCCTCGCCGACTTCGCCGCCGACCTGCGCGCGCCCACGCCGTCGGCGGCCGCCGAGCTGGTGGTACCCGACCGCGCCGAACTCGCCGAACGCCTGCGCCGCGATCGCCAGCGTTTCGAGGCGCTGCTGGCCCGCGGGCTGGGCGCCCGCGCCCAGCGGCTCGACCAGGCGTTCCTGAAGCTGCAGGCCCTGCGCCCGCAGCTGCGGCTGGAGCGCGGACGGCACCGGCTCGACGCCCTGCGCCACCGCCTCGAACAGGGCTGGCGCACGCCGGCCACGGGGCGCAGCGAGCGGCTCGCGCGCGCGCTGCGCCGGCTCGACCAGTCCCATCCGCGGCGCCGGCTCGAAGCCCTCAGCCATCGGCTCGGCCTGGCCAGGCGTGGTCTCGATGCCATGCCGTCCCGCTTGCTCGAGCCGCGGCGCTTGCAGCTTCGTGGTCTGGCCCGCGCGCTCGAGGGCGTCAGTCCGCTGGCCACCCTGGGCCGGGGCTACGCGATCGTCTTCGACGCCAGCGGACAGGTATTGCGTCGCGCGGCCGACGCCCGCGCCGGCGACTCGCTCAGGACCCGCCTGGCGGACGGCGAACTTCGCGTGAGGGTCGAACCGCGCGAGGACTAATCGACGGCGCCCGGGGCCCGGCCCAGGGCCAGCGGCCGGGCGAACTCGACGCCCGCGGCGCGGCCGTTCTTCGCCCGGTACATGGCTTCGTCGGCGCGTCGCAGCAGGTTCTCCGAGTCGTCGCCGTCCTCGGGGAACCGGGCGACGCCGATGCTGGCGCCCACCACCACCCAATGTCCTTCGATCGGCACCGGCCGGCTGATGGCCGCCTGCACGCGTTCGGCCACGGCGCGCAGCCAGGGCTCGTCGTCGCCGTTGTCGATGCTGACGATGACCAGGAACTCGTCGCCGCCCATGCGCGCGACCAGGTCGCCGGGCCGCACCGAATCGTTGAGCCTCCGGCCGATTTCGGCGAGCAGCAGGTCGCCGGCGGCGTGGCCGTAGGTGTCGTTGACGGGCTTGAATCCGTCGAGGTCGAAGCTGAGCAGGGCAAACCGGCCGTCGCCGCGGCGCGCCCGCGCGATCAGGCGACCCAGGTAATGCATGGCCAGTCGCCGGTTGGGCAGGTTGGTCAGGGCGTCCCGGCCGGCAAGCCGCCGGATGCGTTGCCGGTCGTGCAGGATGCGCGTGGTGGCCAGTGCCGCCAGCAGGCTCAGGCCCAGGCGGATCGGGAACCCCGGCATTTGCCACCAGGCACGGGCATCCCAGCCCTCCTGCGGAATCGCCGAAATCAGCCAGCTGCCCCCGGGCAGGAACGCGGGCACGCGCACGGCGCCGGAGCCGGGCGGCAACCGCACGCCGCGCACGATGTCGCCGCCCGGACCGGCGGCATCGCGCCCGACGATGCTCAGGCGCAGGTCTTTCTCCAGGCTGCCGATGCCGGCGTCGGCCATGACCTGCTCGTAATCGAGCACCAGGCTCACCGCGCCCCAGAGCCGCGGCACGCCTTCGCGGTCCACCCACAGCGGCAGGCGGATCGCGAGCGCGCGCCCCCCCTGCTTGAGTTCGAACGGGCCGGCCAGCAGCGGGCCGTCTTCGCGGATGGCACGCAGGGTGGCCTGCTTTTGCACCGGATCGGCCAGCAGGTCCAAGCCCAGGGCGGCTTCATTGCCGCGCTCGGGGTAAACCGAGCCGATGACGAAACCCGGGGCCAGGCTCAGGTCGCGGATCTGCGGCTGGCCGCGTACCAGCTCGGCGGCGATGGCCTTGAATTCCGCGTCGGAAATGCCTTCCTGGCGCACGACCTGGACCGCCAACCCGCGGATGAGCCCGACCTGGGCGTAGATCTGGGTTTCGAGCCGCGCGCGGAAGTCCGAAAGCTCGCCCTGCACCCGGGACTGGCGTTCGCTCAGGTAGCGGTCGCGCTCGAGCTGGGTGGTGCTGACGCTGAAATACAAGCCCAGGGCCAGCACCGCCAGGCCGACCAACAAGGGTCTTCCCGGACGCAGCCACCCGCCCGCCGGGTCGCTGGCCCCGGCGAGGAAGGTGTCGGACGAGATGTCGCGGGCCCCCATTACGCCAATGTACAACGTGGTCCGTGAACCCGCCCGGACCCGCTTCACCCTCCCCGTGAAAGGCCGTACCCTCGGCCCATGCAGGCAGAGCCCACCGACGAGGATCTGATGCTGGCCTTCGGGGCCGGCGATGGCGGCGCCTTCGAGACCCTCTACGCCCGCCACCGCCTGCGCCTGTTCCGGCACCTGCAGCGCCAGCTGCGCGACGCCAGCCTCGCCGAGGAGCTGTTCCAGGACGTCTGGCAGCGCGTCATCAGCGCCCGCGAGCGCTACCGCCCCGACGCGAAGTTCAGCACCTGGCTGCACCAGATCGCCCACAACCGCCTGGCCGACCACTGGCGGGCGAAGTCGCACCGGCCCGATGCGCCCGAGGATGCACGCGAGCAGGCCGAACAGCTGCCCGACCCCGACAGCCCGGAGCGCCAGCTTTCCGCCTTCGAAGAGCGTCGGCGCCTGCAGCTGGCGCTCGAGGAGCTGCCGGCCGACCAGCGCGAAGTCCTGCTGCTGCGCCTGGAACAGGAGCTGACCCTGGAGGAAATCGGCGAGATCACCGGCGTCGGCCGCGAAACCGTCAAATCACGCCTGCGCTATGCCATGGACAAACTGCGCGCGAGGCTGCGGCCATGAGCCATCAACCCCATGTCCACCCCTGGCGCGTTGGAAGCCTTGCCCTTCCCAACCGGAGTCTCTCCATGCGCCAGATCGTCCTTACCACCCTTGCCCTCGCCATCGCCGCCGGCTGTGCCCACAAGACCGCTGAGGCCCCCGACGTCGAAGAAAAATTCGCCGGGCAAGCCGCCGCCGCTGATTCGGTCGCCCGCGAACAGGCCCGCGACCGCTCCAAGCGCAGCGAACTCGAAGCGATCGAAGTGACGGGATCCCGGCTGCCCGCCCAGGCGCTGATGGCCCCGCCGCCGGCGCCGACGGTCGCCATGCCCGCGCCGCCAGTGGAGCGCAACACCGAGAACTACACGGCCTTCGAAGACAGCGGCATCGTGCGTGCCGCCGAACAGCCCGTGTCCACCTTTTCCATCGACGTCGACACCGGCAGCTACAGCAACGTGCGGCGCATGCTGGTGCAGGGCCAGCTGCCGCCGCGCGACGCGGTGCGCGTCGAGGAAATGATCAACTACTTCGACTACGGGTACGCGGCGCCGACTGACCGTCGCCAACCGTTCCGGGTCAGTACTGAGCTGGCGCCCGCGCCATGGGACGGCAAGCGCGTGCTGATGCAGGTCGGCCTGAAGGGTTACGAGGTCGCACGCAGTGAAATCCCGGCCGCCAACCTGGTGTTCCTGATCGACACCTCGGGCTCGATGGGCTCGGACGACAAACTGCCCCTGCTCAAGGAGAGCTTCCGGCAGATGGTGCCGCGCCTGCGCGCCCAGGACCGCGTGTCGATCGTGGTCTACGCCGGCAGCGCCGGGCTGGTACTGCCGCCGACGCCGGGCGACCACCACGGCGAAATCCTGGCGGCGCTGTCGCGACTGGAGGCCGGTGGATCCACCAACGGCGGCGAAGGCATCGACCTGGCCTATGCGATGGCCCGGCAGGCGTTCGTGGAAAACGGCGTCAACCGCGTGATCCTGGCCACCGACGGCGACTTCAACGTCGGCATCTTCGATCCGCGGGCACTGGAAACCAAGGTCGAGGCGGGTCGCAAGTCGGGCATCGCGCTCACCACGCTGGGCTTCGGCCAGGGCAACTACAACGATGCGCTGGCGGAAAAACTGGCCGATGTCGGCGACGGCAACCACGCCTATATCGACAACCTGATGGAAGGCCGCAAGGTGCTGGTCGAGGAAATGGGCTCGACCCTGCTCACCATCGCCAGCGACGTGAAGATCCAGGTCGAATTCAACCCGGCCCAGGTCGCCGAATACCGCCTGGTGGGCTATGAGAACCGCCAGCTCGCGCGTGAGGACTTCAACAACGACCAGGTCGATGCCGGCGAGATCGGTGCCGGCCACGACGTCACGGCGCTGTACGAACTTTGCTTGGTGGACATGGGCTGTGAGTCCAGCGACGCCCTGCGCTATTCATCCGCCCCGGCGGCCGCCACCGGCACCGGCGAGATCGCCTTCCTCAAGCTGCGCTACAAGCAGCCGGGGCAAGCCACCAGCGTGCTGGTCGAGCAGCCCATCCGCCGCACCGACCTTCGCCGGCAGCCCGGGGAAAGCCTGCGCTTCGCGGCGGCAGTGGCGGCCTACGCCGACCTGCTGCGCGGGGGGCGTAACATGTCGGGCTTCGGCTGGGACCAGGTGGAAAGCCTGGCGCGCGGCGCCCGGGGCGAAGACCCCTGGGGCTATCGCGGTGAATTCCTGCAGCTTGTCGCGCAGGCCCGTTCGCTGGCCCCGGCGCCCGCCCCCGCCATCCAGATCAGCCAGGACTGACGCCTCACGATGAAAACCCCGCAGGACCCGCGCAAGGACACGCTCCAGGACGACGAAGCCGACCTGGCCAAGGTCCTGCGCGCCCTGCCGGGGGGTGAGCCTTCGCCGCGCGTGGACGCCGCCATCCTGGCGGCGGCCCGCGACGCGAGCTCGGGATCGTCACGGGCGCGGCATCGCCGGCGCGGCCTGCCGGGCTGGGCGCTGGGCACCGCCGCCGCCGCGGTCCTGGCGGTCGGTATCGGGCTGCAGCTGGACCTTGGCCGCGAGAGCCTGCCCGATGGCGTGCCGGCGCAAACCCCCGCCGAGGCATCGGACGGACCGGGCCAGCCCGAACTGGGCGGCGCGCGGCTCGAACGCATGCCGGAAGCGGAAGCGGAAGCCGAAGCCGATGCCGGCGCACCGGTCCCGCAGGCCAAGCCGGAAAGCCCGGCCGCACGCCGCCAGGCGCCGGCGGCCCCGGCATCGGCTCCCGAACCCGCCGAGGCCTTCGTGGCGCCCCCGCCACCCCCGCCCGCCCCACGCGCCGTCGCCAGCGACCGCCGGGAGGCGGCACGATCCGATGCCGCCGAAGCCGTGGCCGCGCCGGCCCAGGCCCTGGCACCCACGCGCAGTCGCGAGGTCCAAAGCGTGGCGCCGGCGCCGATCGGCGAGTCGACGCCAAGGCCCCAAACCGACGACAGCGCCGACCCCCTGCCCTCGGCCTTCAGCGCCGACGACGTGCTGCCGCCGGTGGAGGAAGACGCCCGGCTCGACGCCGAAGCCTGGCTCGAGCGCATCCGCGAGCGCGTGCGCCAGGGCGATCGCGCCGGTGCCAGCGCCAGCCTTCGCCGCTTCGAACGCGACCATCCGGACCTGCCGCTGCCGCCCGACCTGGCCGCGTTCCGGCCGTGAGCGTGTCGCAGACGCTGGCGGGTCCGGCCGAATTCGAGCTGGAAGCAAAACGCAGTCGTTTCCTGGCCCGGGCCGCGCCGACGGACAGCCCCGACGCGGCGCTGGCCTGGCTGCAATCGGTGTCCGACCCGCAGGCCACGCACAACTGCTGGGCCTATCGCATCGGCGCCGAGTATCGTTCCTCCGACGACGGCGAGCCCGGTGGCAGCGCCGGGCGGCCCATCCTGGCCGCCATCGAGGGCCAGGGCCTGGACCAGGTCGTGGTGGTGGTGACGCGCTGGTACGGCGGCACCAACCTGGGCGTGGGCGGCCTGATCCGTGCCTATGGCGGCGCCGCGGCCGAATGCCTGCGCACGGCGCCGCGGCGTGAGCTGGTGCCCTGGTGCGAGGCGGAACTGGCCTGCGGCTTCGAGCTCGCCAATGCCGTGCATGGCCTGCTCGCCGAGTTTGGTGGCCAGAAGCTCGATGAGAGCTTCGCCACCAGCGGCCTGCGACTGCGGGTGCGCCTGCCCGATTACACTATCGACTCCCTGGCCGGACGCCTGCGCGACATCAGTCGCGGCACCGCCAGCCTGCAACGGATCGAGACCCCGGCCCCATGAACCCAAGCCCGGCGGAAAAACCGCCCGTCAACTCGCTGCGCGACCTGCTGCCCTTCGTGCGCCCGCACCGCGGGCTGGTGGCGGCGTGGCTGGGCGCGTTGGCGCTGTCCTCCAGCGCCACCCTGGCGCTGCCGGTGGCGGTCAGGCACATGATCGACCAGGGCTTCAGCGCCGGCAGCGAGATCGACCGCTGGTTCGCGCTGCTGTTCGCGGTGGCCGTGGCGCTGGCGCTGGCCACGGCAGCCCGCTTCTACTTCGTCACCCTGCTCGGCGAGCGCGTGGTCGCCGACCTGCGGCGAGGCCTCTACGCCCACCTGCTGTCCCTGGACCAGGCCTTCTTCGAACGCACCCGTGCCGGTGAGTTGCTCTCGCGCCTGTCCGCCGACGCGGAGCTGTTGCGCAGCGTGGTCGGTTCGAGCATGTCGGTGGCCTTGCGCAGCGGCATCACGGTGCTCGGCAGCGCGGTGATGCTGGCGGTCACCAGCCCGCGGCTGGCGCTGTTCGTGCTGCTGGGTATCCCGCTGATCGTGCTGCCGATGGCGTTCTCCGGCCGCCGCGTGCGCAGCGTCGCCAAGGCCGCGCAGGATCGTGTCGCCGACGCCAACGCCCGCGCCGGCGAGACCCTGGGCGCCATGCACACCGTGCAAAGTTATGCCCGCGAATCCTACGAGACCGGGCGCTTCCACCAGGCCGTGGCCCTGGCCCTGGGCGTGGCGCGCAAACGCATCCGCCTGCAGGCGATGCTGACCGCCATCGTTATCGTGCTGGTCTTCGGCTCGATCACGGCGGTGTTGTGGGTCGGCGCCCGCGACGTGATCGCCGGCGAAATGACCGCCGGCACGCTCGGCCAGTTCGTGCTTTACGCCCTGATCGGCGCCGGCTCGGTCGGCGCGCTGGCGGAAGTCTGGACCGAGGTCCAGCGCGCCGCCGGCGGCATGGCCCGCATTTCCGAACTGCTGGGCGAGCGCTCGGTGCTGCCGGTGCCGGCGCGGGCCGAACCCTTGGCTACGCCGGTCCAGGGCCATATCCGCCTGCGCGGCGTGCGCTTCCACTACCCCACCCGCCCCGACGCACCGGCGCTGGAGGATTTCGACCTGGACCTGCAGCCCGGCGAAACCGTCGCCCTGGTGGGTCCCTCGGGCGCCGGCAAGAGCACGGTGCTGCAGCTGCTGCTGCGCTTCCACGACCCCGAGGCCGGCAGCATCACGCTCGACGGCCACGACCTGCGCCAGCTCGACCCGGTGTCGCTGCGTGCGCAAATCGCCCTGGTGCCGCAGGATCCGGTCATCTTCGGCACCACCGCCAGGGAGAACATCCGCTACGGCCGCCTCGACGCCAACGACGCCGACATCGAAGCCGCCGCCCGCAGCGCCGAGGCCCACGACTTCCTGTCGGCGCTGCCGCAGGGCTACGACAGCGAACTGGGCGAACGCGGCGCCCGCCTGTCGGGCGGCCAACAGCAGCGCCTCGCGATCGCCCGCGCCCTGCTCAAGGATGCGCCGGTGCTGCTGCTCGACGAAGCCACCAGCGCGCTGGACGCGCAAAGCGAACGCGCCGTGCAACAGGCCCTCGAGCGCCTGATGCGCGGCCGCACGACCCTGGTCATCGCCCATCGCCTGGCCACCGTGCTCAAGGCCGACCGCATCGTGGTGATGGACCGGGGACGCATCGTCGCCCAGGGCACCCACGCCGAACTGCTGGCGCGCGGCGGCCTGTACGCGGACCTGGCGCGGCTGCAGTTCGACCACGCTCCGTCCGGCGCCTGAAGTCAGTCCAGGGCCTCGAGGAAACCGGCAGGAAGCGCGTGCCGGCCGAACCAGCCGTGCTGCGTGCCCGCCAGCACCCGCAGCATCTGCCCGCGGCCGCCGGGCAGCCGGCCCAGGGGCAGGAACGCGCGGTCCCGCAGCCAGGCCAGCGCATCGGCGTCTGACTGGAACACCGGCGTCAGCCAGCGGCTCCAGAACTGATAGATCGCCACGTGCCGGCGGCGCGAAGCACCGTACGCAGCCAGGGCGGCTTCGACCCCAGGCCCGCGGCGCAGGGCATCGCGCAGCGCCAGCGCATCGAGCAGCGCCATGTTCACGCCCTGCCCCAGCTGCGGGCTCATTGCGTGGGCGGCGTCCCCCAGCAGCGCCAGGCGGCCATGCGACCATGCGCCGGGAATGGCGTCCCGGTAGCGGGCCTGGGCCAGTTGTTCCGGCGCCTGGATCGGTTCGAGCATCGGCGCCAGCGCCGGCCAGAGCGCGACCACCCGCGCCTTCCAGCCGGCCAGGCCTTCGCGCGACCAATCGGGCAAGGCCGCCGCCGGCAGGCTCCAGAAAAAACTCAGTCGCGGGGTCGGATCCCCGGGACGACCGCCCACCGGCAGCATACCGGCCATTTCGCGCGCCTGCCGGTAGCACTGGCGCAGCTGGTTTGGCCACGGCCACCCGGCCTCCGGCAGCAGGCACCAGAGCGCGCCCCAGGGATAGGACCTGTCCAGGCGCGGCTTGCCCACCGCCGCCCGCAGCTTCGAGGCCGCACCATCGGCAGCGACCACCAGGTCGTAGGGACCGTGGCGGCCGCCGGATTCGTCCAGCAGTTCACGGCCACCTGGCGCCAGCGCAGCGATGCGCGTCGCGGTGCGCACGCCGGCGGCACCGGGCCAGGCCTCGCGCAGGAGTTCGAACAAGGCATTGCGCTGCAGGCCCAGTCCAAAGAGGCGGCGATCCAGGTCCGCATAGGCCATGTCCATCACCGGGCGGCCGGCGTGGTTTTCGCCCAACAGCCGGTCGACGCGCCGGCCGAGCGAAAGCGCCGGCGCCAGCAAGCCCAGTTCCCACAGGGCCGACAGCCCGGTCGGCTGGAGCAGGAAACCGGCACCGACCGGACGCAGGGCCGGGGCCTGTTCGAAGACCTCCACCCGATGGCCGTCGCGCGACAGGGCCAGCGCGGCGGCCTGGCCGCCGCTGCCGTAACCCACGATGGCGATGTCCAGTGCTGTCATGGCAACCCTTGAAAAAACGAAGCCCCGCGCGGGCGGGGCTTCGGGTCGAACAGGTTTGCGTGGTTCAGGCTGGAACGACGTTGGCGGCTTGCGAGCCCTTCGGGCCCTGCACGACCTCGAAGCTGACCCGCTGGCCTTCCTGCAGGGAACGGAAGCCCGAGGCGCTGATGGCGGAAAAGTGCACGAACACGTCCGCGCTGCCGTCTTCAGGCGCGATGAAACCGAACCCCTTGGCGTCGTTGAACCACTTCACGGTACCGAAACTCATGTAGTGACCTCACATGCTGTTAGAACAAGCGTGCCCCGTGTGCCGATGCCCCGGTCCCGTGCACGGGCCGAGTATGAACAACAGCAAAACGCTTGACAATCACCCCAGCAGGGCCTCCAGCACCGCCGGCAGGCCGGCACTGGCGGCCTCGACGTTGGCCAGCACTTCCTCGAGCGTGATCTCCCCGGCATCACCGCAGCCGGCCGCCCAGTTGGCGACGATCGCCAGGCAGGCGTAGTCCAGGCCCAGTTCGCGCGCCAGCCCGGCCTCGGGCATGCCGGTCATGCCGACCAGGTCGCAGCCATCCCGGCGCATGCGGGCGATTTCGGCGCGCGTTTCCAGCCGCGGCCCCTGGGTGGCGCCGTAACACCCACCGTCCACCACGGCGACGCCGGCACGTCCGGCGGCGGCGAGCACCGCGGCGCGCAGCGACGGTGTGTAGGGGTCGCCGAAATCCACGTGCAGCACCTCGCCGCCCTCGCCGTCCCAGAAGCTGGCGTCACGGCCATGGGTGTAGTCGATCAGCTGGTCGGGCAAGCCCAGCACCTGCGGGCCATAACGCTCGGTGATGCCGCCGACGGTGTTGACGGCGAGCACCCGACGCACGCCGAGCTCCTTCAGGCGCCACAGGTTGGCGCGGTAGTTGACCCGGTGCGGCGGCAGCGAATGCCCCTCGCCGTGGCGGGCCAGGAACGCGACCCGGCGGCCGGCCAGCCGGCCGATGCGCACCGGACCGGACGGCGGGCCGTAGGGGGTTTCGCCCTCCGCCGCCTGGACGTCCGACAGCGCCGCGAGGCGATAAAGGCCGGTGCCGCCGATGACGGCGAGCTCGATTCCCGACATGGTTCAGTCCTTGATCGCGTAGATGCCCGGCAGGTTGCGGCCCTGCTCGTAGTAGTCCATGCCATAACCATAGACGTAGCGGTCAGGGACTTCGACCGCGACGTGGTCGGCGGTGACGCCGAGCACGCGGCGGTCGTGCACTTTCAGCGCCAGCACCGCCACGCGGGTTTCGGCGGCACCCTGCTCCCGGCACCAGTCGAGGATGGCGCGCAGCGTGTGGCCTTCGTCCAGGATGTCGTCGGCGACGAGCACGCGCCGGCCCTTGAGCGGTGTGGCCGGGCGGTGTCGCCACTCCAGTCCGCTGCCTTCGGTGGCGCCGCGGTAGCGGGTGGCGTGCAGGTAATCGAACTGCAGGTCGGTTTTCATCGCCATCGCCAGCTGCGCGGCGAACGGCAGGCCGCCGTGCATGACGGTCAGCAGCAGCGGGCGGTCGCCGTGGTCGCCATCGTCAGCATAGGCCTGGTCGATTTCGGCGGCGATGCGGCCGATGCCGGCTTCCAGGGCGTCGCGATCGAACAGTTGGTCGGACCGTGCGAGCGCGTCCTTGAGGTCGTGGGACATGTCAGCTGGCTCCTTGCTCGATGCGCGCAAGCGCGTCGCGGGCCCCATCGTAACGTGCGTCCGCCAGCAGTGCGTCCCAGGCCGGCGATTTGCGCGCGAACAGCGGCGCCAGGAGGTCCGTGGGCGCCGACTTGCGCGAGCTCACCGCCTGCAGGGAATCGGCGACCAGCGCCGGCGCGCACACCAGCACCGCATCGCAGCCGGCGTCGAGGTGGGCGTCGATGCGGGACTTCACGCCACCGGCGGATTCGGCGGCGGCCATGCCGATGTCGTCGCTGAAGACGATGCCGCCAAAGCCCATGTCCCGGCGAAGGATCTCGCCGATCCAGCGCGGCGAATAGCCCGCCGGTTCGGGAGCGACGCCCGGGTACTTCACGTGCGCCATCATCACCGCTTCGGCGCCGGCGTCGATGCCGGCGGCAAAGGGAAGCAGGTCCAGCGCCTGCAGGTCCGCCAGCGGACGCGGGTCGACCGCGTCGTCGAAGTGGGTGTCTTCGAGCACGGAACCATGGCCCGGGAAGTGTTTGATGGTCGCGGCCATGCCAGCCTCGTGCAGGCCGGCCACGTAGGCGCGGCAGAAGTCGGACACGATGACCGGGTCGGCGTGGAAGGCGCGGTTGCCGATGGCCAGGTTGCCGCGCCCCAGGTCCACCACCGGCGCGAAGCTCAGGTCCAGGCCGGTGGCCAGGATTTCGCTGGCCATCAGCCAGGCGTGTTCATGGGCCAGCGCCAGGGCCGCGTCGCGGTCCTGGCCATGCAGGCGGCCGAAACCCTCCAGCGCCGGCAGCTCGGAATACCCTTCGCGGAAGCGCTGCACGCGACCGCCTTCCTGGTCCACGCACAGCAGCTGCGGGCGCGGGGCCGCTTCGCGGATGGCCTGGCACAGCTCGCCCGCCTGGCTGCGCGAGGCGAAGTTGCGCTTGAACAGGATGACGCCCGACACCGCCGGATGCTGCAGCCAGTCGCGCTCTTCGTCCGACAGCACCAGGCCGCCCAGTCCAATCACCAGCATCAGTTCTTCTCCTGCGCGTTCCAGCGCGAGTACGGGCGCTCGGCCAGCGCCAGGTTGTACCACCGTGTTTCGTCGGTGACCTCGCGGCCCAGCCAGGCCGGTCGGTCGAAGGCCTCGTCGGCGCAAGCCAGCTCGAGCTCGGCGACCAGCAGGCCGGCGTTGTCGCCGGCGAACTCGTCCACTTCCCAGGTATGGCCGCCGTGGCCCACGTAGTGCCGCAGCTTGTCGATCCGGCCGCCCACGCACAGCGCCAGCAGCGCTTCGGCGTCGGCGACGGGGATGGGGTAGTCGAATTCCTGCCGGGTGTGCCCGGCTTCGCGCGACTTGAGGTTGAGGAAAGCCGCGTCGCCGGCGATGCGCACGCGCACCGAGGCGTTCTGCCGCCCGTCGCGCAGGGCCGCCATGTCGTTGATGTAACCCTGGGCCATGCGCACGGACCGGATCACGGACGCGCGCCAGCCGTCGCCGGCCAGCAGGAACTTGCGTTCGATCTCGATGCCCATGGCCTATTTCTCGAACAGCGCGATCGATTCGACGTGCGCGGTCTGCGGGAACATGTCCATCGCACCCGCGGCCACCAGCGTGTAGCCGCGCTCGCGCACCAGGAAGCCGGCGTCGCGCGCCAGCGAACCCGGGTGGCAGGAGACGTAGACGATGCGGCGGATGCCCTTGAGCGGCAGCTGCGCCAGCACCTCGGCGGCGCCGGCACGCGGCGGGTCCAGCAGCAGCTTGTCGAAGCCCGCCTTCATCCAGGGCTCCCCGGCCAGGTCCTTGGCCAGGTCGGCGGCATGGAACTCGACGTTGCCGACCTGGTTGCGCGCGGCATTGTCGCGGGCCCGCGCCACCAGGCCGGCGTCGCCTTCGACGCCGACGACGGTGCCGGCACGGCGCGCCAACGGCAGGGTGAAATTGCCGAGGCCGCAGAACAGGTCGAGCACGCGATCCTGGGGCTGCGGATCGAGCAGTTCGATGGCCTTGCGGATCATCTTGTCGTTGAGGCCGGCATTGACCTGGATGAAGTCCAGCGGCCGGAACGCCAGGTGCAGGTCGAAGTCCGGCAGGGCGAACGACAGGTCCACCTGCTCCGGCCAGAGCGCGTGCACCGATTCGATGCCGCCAGGCTGCAGGAACACCGCGAAGCCCGTGGCGCGGGCGAAGGCGACCAGGCGCTCTCGGTCTTCCCCGGACAGCGGCTCCAGGTGCCGGAACACCAGCGCCACGCCCTGCTCGCCGGCGATGAATTCGATCTGCGGCAGCGTGCGCTTGCCGTCCAGGCTGTCCACCAGCGCGGCCAGCTCGGGCAGGCGGTCGCCGATTTCCGGGATGACGGTGTGGCAAACCGACAGGTCGGCCACGAATCGCGGGTTGGTTTCCCGGAAACCGACCACGGCCTTGCCCTTCTTCTCGACGTATCGCACCGAGAAGCGGCCCTTCCGGCGGTAGCCCCAGGCCTTGTCGACCAGCGGTTCGAGCACCGTGCGCGGCTCGACGTGGCCGATGCGCTGCAGGTTGTCCATCAGCACGCCGTGTTTGGCGGCGATCTGGCGCGGTTCGGCCAGGTGCTGCAGCACGCAGCCGGCGCAGGTGCCGAAATGCGGGCAGCGTGGCTCGATCCGGTCGGGCGAGGCGACAAGTACCTCGAGGCAGCGGCCTTCGTCGAAGTGGCGGTTTCGCCCGGTCTGTTCGACCTGCACGGTTTCACCCGGCAGCGCACCGGACACGAACACGGTCTTGCCCTCCCGGCGGCCGACGCCGCGGCCGTCATGGCTCAGGTCGGTGATCTGGATCTCGAAGGGAGGGCGCTGCTTGAAACCTTTCCGGGCCACGGGTGATGCCAGAAACAAATGGGGCGCGGATTGTCGCAAATCCGCGCCCCAGACGCTTGCACCCCGGGTGCGCGCGGCTACTTCTGCTTCCAGCTGCCGTCGGCGGCCTGGTACCACCAGCCGGCGCGGGCGCTGGCCACCCACTGGCGCGAGAAGGTCTCGCGGATCTGGCCTTCCCACTCCGGGTGGTTGTTGGCGACGGCGATCTCGCGGTAGACCGCGTTGCGGTCACGGTTTTCCTCCGCCACCATCTGGTTCACCGCCACGCGGTCCTTGAGCGCAACCTTGCCCGGGTCGCGCAGCACCACCAGGCCATCATTGCCGAACCCCAGCGCGCCGGCGTTGAAATGCTCCTGCAGGCCCGACTGGAAGCGCGCAGCCATCCGGTCCTGGATGGCCTGGATCGCCGGCGTGCGGATGGTGATGTCCGCCTGCTGGGCATGGGCCTGGGAGATCAGCAGGGACATCGGGCTCCAGCGCGGACGCGGCGCCGGCGCGAAGGCCTGCGGCTCGCCTTCCGCCGCTGCGCCGGCAGCGTCTTCGCCCAGCACCTTCTCGACGAACTCCTCGGCCGCCTGCTGGGCCTCCGCCGCCGGGAAATACACGTTGATCGTGACGCAGGCGCCCAGCGCGAAGACCGCCAGCGCCACCAGGGGGGCCGCCAGCAGCCGCTTGAAGTTCTTGCCCATTGTCTTCTCCTTCATTGGATGACCGGGGTTTGCCCCTCGGTGGCCGCCTTGAGGCGGTCCACCAGCGTGGGCCAGTCGACGCGGCGGCGAAATCCCACCACCTGGATGCGCGGCAATCCCGCGCCCTGCACGATGGTATAGCCATCGCCGGCTGAATCCACACCGTCCATCAGGCAGACGTTGTCGCGCAGCCGGCAGGCCAGGCCGATGCGGGAATAACGGAAGTCGTCGAACAACCGCAATGCCTGGGCCTGCAGGCCGCCCATCAGTCCGCCGCCGCCGCCGACCTTCGAGATGTCCTCGACCGCGCGCTGGCTGATCCGGCGGCGCCCTTTCCAGTCCGGGTCGGACTGCAGCCGGGCGTCGAAGGCCACCGGCGACCAGTCCACCATGCGCAGGCCCTGGATGTGGCCGTCGAGCCGGCCGGTGATCGAACCAAAACCAAAGGCCGCGGTCATCGGCTCGAGATCGATGTCTTCGATCACCACGTCGGCCGACAGCGTCGGCGCGACGCCGAAGGGGCGCTCCATTTCCAGGCTCGACAGCGCCACCGTGCCGTCGAAGAGCTGCATCGTGAGCCCACCGTCGAGGGTCAGCACGTTGGCCTGGTAGCGTGCGGAGGGAATGCGGCCGCTGATGCTTCCCTCGAACGGCGGCCAGCCCAGGCGCTGGGACAGGCTGCCCAGGTCCAGGTCCTGCAGCGTGGCGCCCAAGGCGAAGCGGATGCCCTGGTCGCCGGCCGGCGGCTGCCAGCGCAGGTGGTCCAGGCGCAGCTGGCCCTGCAGCACCGCGATCGACACCGGCTCACGCAGCTTCAACTGGCCACCATCGCTGGTGAAGCCAAGCCGGGCATGGCCCAGGCCAATGCCGAACAGCGCCGCGCTGTCCCAGGCCAACTGCCCGGGTTCGGCGTCGCCGCCGGCCTGCCAGTGCAGGTTGCCGTGCAACCCGGCCAGGGTGAAACGCTGGCGCGGATCGATGGCGTTGAGCCGCTGCAAACCCAGCGCCATCGACTGCCATTGGCCGTCGGCCATGCGCAAGCGGGCCTGCACGCCGCCGGCCAGCACCAGGTCGGCGAAACCCGCCGGCGCCAGGAATCCGCTCAGATACCGGTCACGCGCCGTCGCGAGTTCGTCCAGGGAAAGGCTCAGCTCGAGGTCGGAAAGCGTATTGCCGGCGTCCAGCCGCGCCGAACCGGTGGCCTTGAGCACGTCGCCGTCGCGCCAGCCGAAGCGCGGGACCTCCCAGCCGCCGCCCTGCCCCGGCAGCAGCTCGACGTCGACCTGCACGGCTGATTGCGGTAGCGGGACATAGAGGCTGCCGACCAGGAACTCGCCGCCGCGGGCGGTGTAGCGCACGGCAGTACGCGGACGGGGGCCGGCCCCGTCGTAGTCCAGCTCCAGGCGCCCCTGCATGCCGGCCGCGGCCAGCCAGCCATCGGGGGTTTCCAGCCCTACCTCGCGCAGCCTGAGGTCGGTCTGCACCGACACGGCCCCGCCCGTGCCGACCGACACCCGACCGTCAAGGCGCCCGCCGGACCACTGGCCGTCTTCCCATATCGTCGCCAGGAACGCCTTCAGCCACGCCACGGGCACGGCCTTGAGGTCGACTTGGTGGCGATCCGGTGCGCCGGCGCGCCAGGCGTAATCGAGCTGGCTGCCGCGGGCCGACAACATGGCGTCGATCTGCGCCGGGGACAGCGACACCGCCAGGGCGCCGGCACCACCGGCGCTGTCCACCGGGCCTTCGCATCGCCATTGGCCATCGTCCGCAAGCGACAGCGGGCAACGCCAGCGCAGCGACCGAAGGTCCTGGCCCATGGCCGGCACCTGCAGCCGTGCGGCTTGCAAGGTCAGCTCGCCGGAGGCCGCTCCCGCCGGCCAGTCCAGGCTGACCCGTACCTGCTCCAACCTGGCCGCGTCGTTGTGCACGGCGCCGATCCGCAGCTGCAGTTCGTTGGCAGCCGCGGGCACCAGCGCCAGCAGCAGCCAGGCGCCGCAGAGGAACTTGCCGAGTCGAACCGGTCGCCGCATGCTGGCCAGCATAGTGCCTTTGCCCAACCTGCTGCTGCTCGAGGACGACCCCACCAGCGCCGCCGCGCTGCGTGCCGGGCTGGAATCGCTGCCGGCCCACGTGGACCACGCGTCGACCCTTGCCCAGGCCGAGGCGCTGGCGGCACGGGACAGCCATGCGCTGTGGCTGTTCGACCTGCAGTTGCCCGATGGCCGCGGCGACGAACTGCTGGCGCGGCTGCGGGACCGGGGCCTGGCGACGCCGGCCCTGGCGCTGAGCGCCGACCCCCAGGCCGCGGCGCCGGGTTTCGCGCGGGTCCTGGCCAAGCCGCTGGCCCTGGCCGAACTGCGCGCGGCCGTCACCGCCTGGTTGCCGGCCGGGCTGCTGCCACCCTGGGACGATGCCGCCGGCCTGGCCGCGGTGGCCGGACAGGCGACCGCGCTGGAAACGCTGCGCAGGCTGTTCCTGGACGAGCTGCCCCTCCAGCGCCACGAGGTGCTGGCGGCCTGCCGTGCCGGCGACGAGGCCGCCGCGCGCGCGCACCTGCACCGGCTCAAGGCCAGCTGCGGTTTCGTCGGTGCGCTGCCGCTGCTGGGAGCCGTCCGGGCCCTGCACGCCGCCCCCGGCGATGCCGGGGCGCTGCAGCGTTTCCAGGATTGTTCGCAGCGCCTGCTGGCTAGCGGCTGATGTCCTGGTCCCGGCCCAGGCGCGCCAGCGCCGACAGCAGGCCCCAGGACTTGAGCGGTTGCGGACCCAGGTGGATGGCCAGCACGCCGCGCAGGGCGCCACGCAGCTCCTGCAGTTGCTCCGGCGGCGGCGGCCGGTCCTGGGCCAGCGAAAGCAGCGCCGCACCCGAGGTCGAGCCCGGTGCGTGGCTGCGGTCGCGGACGGCGCCCCGTTCGGCATCGAGCACGTAGCGCGCAGCCGGATCCAGCGGCGCACCCTCCTCGCTTTCCTCCAGCGACAGCCCGTAGCCGAGCAGGTCGAGCAGGTCGCGTTCGAACCGCCGCAGCTGCCAGGCGGGCCCGCCGGCGTCGCCCAGGCGGCCACGCAGCTCCCCGTAGCGTTCGAAGAGTTCGGGCGCCGGGTCATTGCGGGGCAGCAGCCGCAGCACCAGTTCATTGACGTAAAAGGCTGCCATCAAAGCATCGCCGGCCAGCCGCGGGGCGGCATCCACCGCCTCGGCCTGGAGCAGGCGGGCGAGCTCGCCCCGGGGCAGGAAGTCAGCGCGCAGCTGCTGCAGCGGTTGCAAGGCGGCCCGCAGCGGATGCCGCTTGGCCCCCTGGACGCCGCGTGCGACCACGCCGACCCGGCCGTGGTCGCGGGTCAGCAGTTCGACCATGAGGCTGGTTTCGCGCCAGGGGCGCGCATGCAGCACGAAGGCCGGCTGCGCGAGCACGCGCATGGCTCAGTCCGAATAGCCGAAGCGCCGCAGCGCGGCCTCGTCGTCCGACCAGCCCTCGCGCACCCGGCACCAGGTTTCCAGGAACACCTTGCGGCCGAACAGCTTTTCCATGCCGATGCGGGCGCCGGTGCTGATCGCCTTCATGCGTTCACCGCCCTTGCCGATGACGATCGGCTTCTGGCCCTCGCGCTCGACCCAGACGATGGCGGCGATGCGCAGCATCTCGCCGTCTTCCTCGAAGCGTTCGATCTCGACCGTGGTCGAGTACGGCAGCTCCTCGCCCAGGCGCAGCATCAGCTGCTCACGGACCAGTTCGCCGGCCAGGAATCGTTCGCTGCGATCGGTGATCTCGTCCTCGCCGTAGATCGGCGCCGACGCCGGCATCAGCTGCAGCAGGTCCTTGACCAGGACGTCGAGCCCCTTGGACTTGAGCGCCGAAACCAGGTGCACGGAGGCGAAGACCCGCTCGCGGGTGACTTCGGCGATGAAGGGCAGCAGTTCCGTCTTGTCCGCCATCTTGTCGACCTTGTTCACCACCAGCGCGACCGGCACGCCGGCCGCGTTCAGGGCCGAATAGGCCAGCCCGTCCTCCTCGGTCCAGCGTCCGGCCTCGATGACCAGCGCGGCCGCGTCCACGCCCTCGACCGCGCCGCGGGCGGCGCGATTCATCATGCGGTTCATCGCGCGCTTCTGTTCGCGATGGATGCCGGGCGTGTCCACCAGAAGCAGCTGGCCCGCGTCGAAGCTGGCGATGCCCAGCAGCCGGTGGCGCGTGGTCTGCGGCCGCGGCGACACGATGCTGACCTTGGCGCCGACCAGGGCGTTGACCAGGGTCGACTTGCCGACGTTGGGGCGGCCCAGGACGGCGACGGTGCCGGCGCGAAACGGGGCTTGCGTGGAATCGGACGGGCTCACTTTTTCTCCAGCGTCGCCAGCACACGTTCGGCGGCGAGTTGTTCGGCGGCGCGCAGGGAGCTGGCCTCGGCCTGTTCCTTCAGCGGGGGTTCGGCGGTTTCGCAGGCGACATGGAAGACGCGGGCATGGTCGTCGCCGGTGGTTTCCAGCAACCGGTAGTTCGGACGCGGGAACTGGCGCGCCTGCAGCCATTCCTGCAGGCGGGTCTTGGGGTCCTTCTCCGCCTTGCCGGTGGGCAGCTCGGCCAGGCCGGGCTCGAACCAGCCCAGCACGACCTCGCGGCAGGTCTCGAAGCCCGCGTCGAGGTGGATGGCGCCAATGACGGCCTCAACCGCATCGGCAAGGATCGAATCGCGGCGGTGGCCACCGCTCTTCATCTCGCCGGGCCCGAGCTCCAGGCGCGCGCCCAGTTCCAGGCGGCGCGCCAGCTCGGCAAGCGACGATTCGCGCACCAGGCTGGCCCGGGCGCGGGTCAGGGTGCCTTCGTCGGCCTTGGGCCAACGCTGGTAGAGCGCCTCGGCGATGACCAGGTTGACCAGGGCATCACCGAGGAACTCCAGGCGTTCGTTGTGCGGCGATCCGGCGCTGCGGTGCCGGAGGGCTTGTTGCAGCAGTTCGGGCTTTTCGAAACGGTGGCCGAGCCGGTCGGTCACTCGCTCGAACGGCCGCTCAGGTTGACGGTGTTGTCGAACTTGCCGACCACGTCGAGGTTGGCGAACAGCGGCACCCGCACTTCATAGGCGATGTTGAGCTGGCTGACGCCGCCACTGCGCGTGACCTTCATGTGCTCTCGCTCGACCGAATCGATGTAGGCGATGCCGAAACGGCGTTCGAGGTCGTTGTACATCTGCGTCGGCGAGTTCGCGGCGGAGTTCGGCTGGGCCGCGTACTCCTCCATGACGCCCTTGAGGCTGTAGTACTCGCTGTACATCGGGAACAGCTTCATGATGACCAGGGCGAAGAAACCAACCACCACCAAGACGATCAAGAAGCTCATCAACGTTATGCCACGCGGCTTGCTAACCATGTCCACTCCCCCGGGGGCTGCCCCATTCAGCGGATGGTATCGCCAATCCGGGTGTAGTCAAACGCCCCCGAGCAGAACCAGCCCTCGCAGTTGAGCCAGACCGCGAAGGCCTTGCCCACCAGGTTTTCCTCCGGAACGAAGCCCCAGTAGCGGCTGTCCTCGCTGCGGTCGCGGTTGTCGCCCATGGCGAAATAGTGGCCGGCCGGCACTTCCCACTCGCCTTCCGCACGCGGGCTGGAGAAGGGGCTGGTTTCCAGGGTCAGGTGCTCGCGGCCGTCCAGGTCGACCCGGAAACGCGTCGCGCCGGTCATTTTCCGGCCTTCCCGGCCGGCGCCGACGTAGTAGCCGTCGGCCTGCTTGGGCACGGGTTCGCCGTTGACGTACAGCACCTGGTCGCGAAACGCGATGTGGTCGCCGGGCAGGCCAACGATGCGCTTGATGTAGTCGGCGCCGGCGCGGTCGTCGTCCGGCCCCATGCCCGGGTAGCGGAAGACCACGACGTCCCCGCGGCTGGGGGCGCCGACCTCGATGACCTTGGTGTTCACCACCGGCAGGCGGATGCCGTAGGCGAACTTGTTGACCAGGATGAAGTCGCCCACGAGCAGGGTCGGCATCATCGAACTGGACGGGATGCGGAAGGGTTCGGCCAGGAAGCTCCGCAGCAGCAGCACGATCAGGATGATCGGGAACAGCTGCCGGGCGTAGTCCACCACCACCGGTTCCTGCACGTCCTCGCCTTCGGCCTGCATGAGCTTGCGGCTGCGGGCGAAGAAGAGTCGGTCGATGAGCCAGATCAGGCCGGTCAGCGCGGCCAGGGAGGTCAGGATCAGTGCCAGGTCGATTTTCACGCGTCAGGGTTCCTCGCGGCGGGGGCCGCTTACTTGTTGTCCACCGTCAGCACGGCCAGGAAGGCTTCCTGCGGGATTTCCACGCGGCCGACCTGCTTCATGCGCTTCTTGCCTTCCTTCTGCTTCTCGAGCAGCTTCTTCTTGCGCGTGGCGTCGCCGCCGTAGCACTTGGCCAGCACGTTCTTGCGCATCGCCTTGACCGTCGAGCGCGAGATGATCTGCGAGCCGATCGCCGCCTGGATGGCGACGTCGAACATCTGCCGCGGGATCAGTTCGCGCATCTTCTCGCACAGGTCCCGGCCACGCCGGTCGGCGTGGCTGCGGTGAACGATCAGCGACAGCGCGTCGACCTTGTCGCCGTTGATCAGGGTGTCCAGGCGCACGAAGGGGCCGGCCTCGAATCGCTCGAAGTGGTAGTCGAGCGACGCGTAGCCGCGCGAAACCGACTTGAGGCGGTCGAAGAAATCCAGCACCACTTCGGCCATCGGCAGCTCGTAGCTGATCTGCACCTGGGAGCCCAGGTAGGAGATGCCGATCTGCCGGCCGCGCTTTTCCTCGCAGAGCTTGATGATGTTGCCGATGTATTCCTCGGGCGTGAGGATGTTCGCGCGGATGATCGGCTCGCGGATTTCGTCGATCTTGTTCACCGGCGGCAGCTTGGACGGGTTGTCCAGCGGCAGGATGCTGCCATCGGTGGCCAGCACCTCGTAGATCACCGTCGGTGCGGTGCTGATCAGGTTGAGGTCGTATTCGCGCTCCAGGCGCTCCTGCACGATTTCCATGTGCAGCATGCCCAAGAAGCCGCAGCGGAAGCCGAACCCCATGGCCTCGGAGCTCTCCGGCTCGAAGCGCAGCGCGGCGTCGTTGAGCCGCAGCTTCTCGAGCGCCTCGCGCAGGGACGGGTAATCGTCGGCGTCCACCGGGAACAGGCCGGCGAACACGCGCGGCTGCATCTCCTGGAAGCCAGGAAGCGGCTTGGCCGCCGGGTCGTTGGCCAGGGTGACCGTGTCGCCGACCGGCGCGCCGTGCACGTCCTTGATCGAGGCGTTGATCCAGCCCACTTCGCCGGCACCGAGTTTGGTGAGCTGTTTGCGCTTGGGCGTGAACACGCCGACCTGGTCGACCTGGTGAGTGCGGCCGGTGGACATCACCAGCAGCTTGTCGCCGGGCTTGATTTCGCCCTGCATGACGCGCACCAGCGAGACCACGCCCAGGTAGTTGTCGAACCAGGAATCGATGATCAGCGCCTGCAGCTTGTCGGTGTCGCGCGGCTTCGGCGGCGGAATGCGGTGCACGATGGCCTCGAGCACGTCCTGCACGTTCAGCCCGGTCTTGGCGCTGATCGCCACCGCGTCTTCTGCGTCGATGCCGATGACGGCCTCGATCTCGGCCTTCACCTTGTCGATGTCGGCGGTGGGCAGGTCGATCTTGTTGATCACCGGCACCACTTCCAGGCCCTGCTCGACCGCGGTGTAGCAGTTGGCGACCGACTGCGCCTCGACGCCCTGGGCCGCGTCCACCACCAGCAGCGCGCCTTCGCAGGCGGCCAGCGAACGACTGACTTCATAGCTGAAGTCGACGTGGCCGGGGGTGTCGATGAAGTTGAGCTGGTAGGTCTTGCCGTCCTTCGCGGTGTACGGCAGCGACACCGACTGGGCCTTGATGGTGATGCCGCGCTCGCGCTCGATCGGATTCGAGTCCAGTACCTGGGCCTCCATCTCGCGCGCCTGCAGGCCGCCGCAGATCTGGATGATGCGGTCGGCGAGCGTGGACTTGCCGTGGTCGACGTGGGCGATGATGGAAAAATTGCGGATGAGCTGCATGCGGGGCGGTCTGGTTGCCGGTTCGTGGCTGTAAACGGGCCATTATCGCACAGCGGCCCCGGCCGGGCCCGGATGGGCCGGCCGGGGCGACCGGGGGTCAGCGCAGCACGAAGCTGACGAAGCCGGTGCTGCGGGTATTGCGCACCAGCAGGCGGACTTCGTCGCCCGGACCCAGGTCTTCGGTGGCTGCCTTGAACTCGGCCACCGAGCCGACCTCGTCCTGGCCCACGCGCAGCACCACGTCACCCGGGGCCAGCCCGGCCTGGCGCGCCGCCAGGCCGGTCACCCGCGACACCAGCACGCCCTCGCCGGCGCCCAGGCCCATGGCCGAGCGCGCGGCGGCGTCCAGCGCCTCGACTTCCAGGCCCAGCGGGTTGGCCGCTGCCTCGGGCGCGGCCGGGCGACCGGAGGGTCCCGGCGAACCCATCGCGGCCATGTCCAGCGCCGACAGGGTGACCACCAGCTCACGCGTCTTGCCTTCGCGCATCACGGTGACCGTGGCCCGGCTGCCCGGTGGCAGTGCCCCGACCATCGGCGGCAGCGACGCCGAACGCAGCACTTCGCGGCCGTTGAAGCGGGTGATCACGTCGCCCGGGCGGATGCCGGCCTTGTCGGCGGCGCTGCCGTTCTCGACCGAATCAACGAACGCACCGACCGGCCGGTCCAGCCCCAGCTCGGCCAGGCGGCCACGGTCGACGTCCTGGATGCGCACGCCGAGCTGGCCGCGGGTGACCGTGCCGGTCTCGCGCAGCTGGCGCACCGCGTTCATCGCCACCTCGATCGGGATCGCGAAGCTCACGCCCATGTAGCCACCGGAGTTGGAGAAGATCTGCGAGTTGATGCCGACCACCTCGCCGCGGGTGTTGAGCAGCGGACCGCCGGAATTGCCGCGGTTGATCGCCACGTCGGTCTGGATGAAGGGCACGTACTGCTGGCTCGGGTCGAGCGAACGCCGGCCAACGCCGCTGACGATGCCGGCGGTCACCGAGTGTTCGAAACCAAAGGGCGAACCGATCGCCAGCACCCACTGGCCGGCCTTGAGGTTGCGCGAGTCACCGGTCTTGAGCACCGGCAGGTTCTTGCCGTCGACCTTGAGCAGGGCGACGTCGGAAAGCGGGTCGGACCCCACCAGCTCGGCCTCGAGCTCGTTGCGGTCGCTCAGGCGAACCACGATGCGGTCGGCGCCGCTGACCACGTGGTGGTTGGTCAGCACGTAGCCATCACTGGAAATGATGAAACCCGAGCCCTGCGACGTGCCGCCGCGCGGCATCCGGTCGGGCATGCCCGGCTGCCCCGGCATGCCGGGCTGGCCGAAGAAACGGCGGAAGAATTCCGGCATGTCTTCCGGCATCGGTTCGGCGCCGCGGCGCGCAGCCTGCTCCGGGTCGCCGCTGCCTTCGCTGCTGGCCTCGATGTTCACCACTGCCGGCCCGACCGCTTCGACCAGGCGGGTGAAGTCCGGCAGGTTGACCACCGGCGTCGGCAGCGTTCCGCCGGGCGCAGGCGCTTCACGCGCCTGGGCGTATGCCACCAGGGGCGAGGCGCCAAGCGCCAGCGCGAGCAGGAGGGCACGGCAATGCAGCGTTTTCATGGGCGTGTTTTTCCTTGTGCAGGCAAATGGATTTCGGTTCCGGCGGCCAGGATTTCCGGCTCGGGAAGGTGCGGCTTTGAAACGCGCGCGGCCAGCAAAGTTCCCGTCAGCAGACCCGCCAGGGTGAGCACGTTCGCGTACCCGCCGACGGCAAGCCCCACCGCATGGCCCAGCAGCGCGCCCGCCAGCAAGCCCAGCAGGACGCGGCCGTAGCCGCGCCAGGCGGCCCGGCGCAGCGCCTGGTCGTCGATGCGCAGCCGAAGGCGCCGACCCGGGGGGAAATCGCCGGCATCCTCGACGTCGAGCTCGAAGCCATGGTCGCCGGCGCCGGCGAACAGGCTGCAGCGCCCGCCGCAGCCACCGGCACAGCCATCGCAGGCGCTGCCGAGCAAGCGCAGCGACAGCCGCTTTCCGCGCACGCCCAGGACTTCGGCGTCGCGTTCAGCCATCGGCAGGCACCGCGCGCACGGTCCGGGCGAACCGGTCCACCGTCGACGCCGGCACCTTCCCGATGGCGAGCACCTGCCAGCCATCGAGCCAGAACGAGCGGGCATGCACGGCGCCGCGCTGGCGCCGGGCATCGCCGCGCAGGCCGCTGCCCACGCGCTCGACATAGACCGAAACGCTGGCCAGGCCGTCGCTGTAGAGCAGGTGCACGCCGTCGTCGGGCAGGGGTCGGGTTGCCCGCAGCCGGAAACCGGCGGGGGGTGCCGGGACCTGCCAACCCAGCGCCTGGCCCGTCGGCGCCGGCAGCGGCGAGACGCGCTCGAGCGCGGCCGGTGCCGATGGCGCCAGGTCGGCGTCGCTGGGACGCTGGTCCAGCGCGATGTCGGTGAAGGCCACCTGTTCGATCGAACGACCCTCGCCGTCGAGCAGGTCCACGCGCAGCGGCAGGCCGCTGCGCTTTTCCAGCCAGAGCCGGTAGCCATAGCGCCAGGGATCGGTGGCGAGCACTTCGACCCGCTGCACGGCGTGGCCGGCGACGCGACCGCGTCCACCCAGCCGCGCCTGGTAGCCCGCCAGGCCCACGGCCTCGGAAACCGCCAGCGCCTCGCTCCAGCGCCCGGCCTGGCCCATGTCGTAGGCCACCGGCGATTCGCCGGTGCCGATGCACATCACCCGGCTGCCGTCGCGGATGACTTCCCGCGGCGGACCACTGAGCGCCACCAGACGCTCGCGCTCGCGGCCACCGTCGACGCGGTGGTGGACCCGTAGCGTGTCCACCCGGCCATTGGCGACCACCACCAGGGTGCCCTGGTAATCGAGGCCACGCAGCGCCGGACCCACGCGTGCCAGCCAGGCTGCCGCATCCGTCGCCGCCAGGGCAACCGGGGCGAGCAGGCAGAGCAGCGCGGTCAGCAGGACGCGTTTCACTGGCGGCTGGCTTCGTCCGCTTCGTCGCCGCCGGCACCCGGTTCACCGTGGGCGACCACGTCGACGTAAGGCATGAAGCCGCCCAGGCCGTCGGCGGCCATCATGGCGTTGTGCCGGACCAGGTAGGCCTCGAGCGCCCGTTCGTCCTGGGCGAGCGGCGAGCGCGGCCAGGGCCGGGCCGACGGCTCGTCCGCCAGCCCGGCGGCCAGTGCCTGGATCTCCCGGCCCGGCAGCGGCGACACCCGCGCCCGCGGCACCTCGACCAGCGGCAGGCGCTCCGGCACCTCGGCGCG